>CAVWRW010000017.1:0-83153 GCA_963757475.1 Candidatus Dormiibacterota bacterium | reverse complement strand
GAGTCCGCAGAAAGCTCTCCTCCTCGTCGCGGACGATGTCAATGACCCGCTGTGGCGATCGCTTAAGCTCGGGGAATGCCCCGCCCATGACCTCAAGGACCGTTGGGAACAAGCTCGCTTACAAACGGTTTAGTCGTACCCAAGTGTTGCCATCCATAGCACTCCGCTCGTCGCAGTATGCTCCGCAACACGTACCACGTTTCTTGTTACTCGGCTGCGGCCCATCAGTTATCGCAAACGTCAGCGTGCCCGATTGGTCCGCGATCACGCGGTACGCGGTATCCTTCAGATCGTCCATCTTACCGCCGTATTTCGCTGCACCGGTCACCTTGCTGAATCGCGTCGAAGATCGGCGTGAACACGTCTGTGTCGTAATTGCTCTCCTTCCCTGCAACACTTCCGTGACGCATCGAATCCCATGCCGGTATCGACGTGCTTCGCGGGCAACGGCGTCAGGCCCTGTCCGCGTTGCGGTTGAATTGGATGAACACCAGATTCCAGATCTCAATGACTTTTCGCCCTTGTTGACGAGCGGCCGCCGCTCTTGTCCGGCGTGCGGTCGTAATGAATTTCGGTACATGGACCGCAGGGGCCGGTTTCGCCCATTTCCCAGAAATTGTCCTTCTTGTTTCCCAAATGGATGTCGCCGGATCGACGCCGGCCGCCTTCCAGTGCTGGGCCGCTTCGTCATCGCGCGGACGTGGTCTGTCCAGTCGCCCTCGAAGACCGTGACGTGCAACCGGCTTTTGTCCAACTTCCACACCTCGGTCAGGAGTTCCCACGCCCACGCGATCGCTTCCTTCTTGAAGTAATCGCCGAAGCTCCAATTGCCGAGCATCTCGAAAAACGTGTGGTGATACGTGTCCTTGCCGACGTCGTCGAGATCGTTGTGCTTGCCGCCCGCTGGATGCACTTTTGCGTGTCGGCCGCCCGCTTGTACGGCCGCGGTGCCGGTGCCGAGGAACACGTCCTTGAATTGGTTCATGCCGGCGTTGGTGAACAGCAGCGTCGGGTCGTCGTGCGGCACGACCGGCGCCGACGGCACGATCGTGTGGCCGTTCGACGAAGAAGTCGAGGAACTGCTGGCGAATTTCGTTCGCACTCGGCATATCGATTCAACCAGTTTTGCGACGCTTCAACAGCTGAAAGGCAAGAACAATTCACCGAATCGTGGCTTTCCTGGTTTCTGAACCGCCTGGAAACTTGCGGAGCGGTACCTGTTCCCGGGCGAGGCGGGCGGATTTTCGTACTCCGGCTTGCCCGCCTTGATCCGCACTGGGCCCCACGCTGTTTGAACCGTTGTTTCGCTCGAGGTTTATTCGTCCGCGAATAGAGACAACGACGGATACCGAGTGTTCCCGTCTCGCGAAACACCACTTTTCCAATTCGGCGCCCTTGGCATCGTGACCGAGGCGCTCAGGACGACCCCCGGCCTTTGCTTTTTCATCTGGATGGCGGTGGTCCATACGTCGAGCGCCGAGCGGCCATCAGCCGTTCGAGTCGTGTAGCCGATGACCTCACCGGTCACGTCATCGAGGTTCGTCTCCAATACCCAGACCGAATCGGCTTCTGCGGGGTTCGCCACTCCGCCCGTGCCGACCAGCAACCGCAAGACGTTCGGTTGGGTCGGAAAATCCTTTGTTCCCGCCCCGTAACCAATGCGTTCGACGGTCAAGCTCGGGCTTTCAGTCCACTCGGTGACCACAGACGTGAGAATGGCCGCCCCCGTGGGCGTAGTCAATTCCGTCGTGATGTTGGACGCCGCCAGCGGTACGCCGCGGAGGAGCAGGGCGGTCGCGGGGGCTGGCACCGGCATCAGTCCATGGTCGCATTGGATCGTGCCGCTCCCCGGCGGCACCGACCGGCTCGTGATCCGCTCGGCCCCGAGCAGGTCCAGCCCGATTGCGGCGCCGACGAAGTCAGCGATCGAGTCGAGGGCCCCGACTTCGTGGAAATGTACCTTTTCGATCGCAATGCCGTGGACCTGAGCCTCCGCTTCCGCGAGACGGCGAAAGAAGCCCTTGGCGAAAGCTTTTTGCCGCTCGGTCAGCCGGGCCTTGTCGATGATCGCTTCGACGTGATGCAAGTGCCGGTGGACGTGCTCGCGGGCGCTCGATGCGGGCATGGGTTGTCGCGATGCCGCCGCGTTTGACTCGCTCGACGTGAGCTTGATCGGCAGTCCGAGCGAATCCAGCCCGGCGCGGATCGCGTCCGCATCCACGCCGGCATCGATCAGCGCACCGAGGATCATGTCCCCGCTGGCGCCGCTGAAGCAATCGAAGTGAGCCACGCGCACGATCGGTCCCCTCCCGGATGGAGGGATTCTACCAATCGCACCGGCGGTCACCCACCCGCGGCGTGTGTTACACTGGAAGGTCGATCATGCCTCATTGGCTTCATCCCCTCGCCGCGATGGCCCATCCCGATGGCGGTTGGGATTCGTCCCGACCAGCCGTCCCATTTGGAACCGACCTGTCTGGCACTGCTCGCTTTACGGCCCGAGGCGGACCGGTTCTCAGCGGCGGTCGCCGCGGGCGGTCATTTTCCCGATCGTGCCGCCGGCCGGACGGCTCGTACCGCCTTGTCGTGGCCGGGATGCCGCGTTCGGGGCACCGCGCTGGCGCTGTTCACCGAGGCGGCGTACCGAAGGTGACTGCATCGGGCACCGATGAACCGGCGACCGCCGCGGTCCTGCTCGGCATCAGGGCCGAGTCGTTAAGGACGATCCCGAAGTCGCCGATATGTGCGACATCGACGTGTCACTGGCGGGCTGGCCGTGGGGTGAGGGGACGTTCTCATGGGTCGAGCCGACGAGTTGGGCGTGTTTGGCATTACACCGGTTGGGGCAGGGGGACATCCCCGGGTGAAAGAAGGTGAACGATTGCTGTTGGACCGGGATTCGACCAGGGCGGCGACAACGATGGCAATCGCATGATTCTCGGCCGAATGACAGAACCGATTCCGGGACCCACCGCTCTGATGTTCCTGGCGTTGCATGGTTATCAAAGGCGAGCCGCGGGTTCGCTACCATACGGTACCTGTGCGAGCGGACTCGCCATTAGCCACGACCTCGAACACCTGACCTCGAAGAACTGGATCGGACCGTCGAACACCGTCTGTCCTTGCGGGTTGGTCACGACCATCGTCGGCGCCCAGCCGTAGTCCTGCTGGTACACGTTGATGTTGTCGACGCTCAGGAAGTCGTTGACCCTGATGTTCTGGGTCTTCACCAGCTTGCCGTGATCGAGGACGCTGACGTTGCTGACATAGTCGCTCGCCTCGCCGTTGGCCGCGTAGGTGGCCGCAAAGTTGTTGAGCCGTAACGTGAACGGCGCGTAGCTGCCGTTGAAGAGCAGCCCCTGCTGCAGCGTGTCGTACGCCGCCGGCGTGTTCGTGAAGCTCTGCCCTTCAGTGAGCGTGACGAGTCCTTGATACCCCGTCGCTTTGCCCCACACCACGGCGATGAGGAGCAGGAAGAACGACGTATGGAAGAGCCACGATCCCCACTCGCCCCAGTACTGTGGCGTGCGCTTGTACCCGCGAAGCGTGCGCATGATGAGCGCCCTCGCGCGCCGGATGACGCACCAGCCGAGGGAGATGTACAGCAAGCCGAGCAGCACGTAGAACACGGGCGAAACGAACACCTGCGTGAGCGGCAGCTGCAGGTCCGCGAACAACGTGTTGAGGTTCGGCCACGAGGTCAGGAATGCCTCGACCTTCGAGGGATCCGACGTGTTCTGCTGCGGGATGAATGAGCCGATGAGGACGATGACGAGGATGCCGAGCAACAGGAAGATCGCGGTGCGCATCCGCGTGTATTCGTGCCAGTACCTCCCGATGCGCGGTGCGAGCTTCGCCTTCACCGTGCGGCGCCGGAGCGCAGCAGGCGCTTCGGGTCGAATGCGTCGGCCAGCGCCGGCTCCCAGGTGCGTGGCCCCGGTGGTTTCGAGGTCGGCGTCCGCGCGGCGGCCGGCTCGAGCCGGAAGGTGACCGACGCGATGATCGCGAGCCGGCCCGCGCTGCCGAGCATCGCTGCCATGAGGTCGTAGCCGACGACATCCTTGAGCATCGCGCCGCCGGCCTTCACGGTCTCGCCCGTGCTCAGGACCGCCTCAACGCCGGCGAGCGAGCGACGCGGGACATCTCCACGAGCGACGAGCGTGCCGACGTGGCCGGATCCTGTGTCGGCGCCGAGCCCGACGACCGCGAGGCGTTCCTTCGTCACCGCGTCGCGCAGCTGCGTGACGGTCGCTCCGGGGCCGGCTCGCACGGTGAGACCGGGTCCTGCGACCACGACCTCGTTGAGCCGGTAGACGCTGATCACCACGCCGCCTTTGCTAGCGTTCTGGTGTGTCGACGGCGCGCCGCTCGTGACGCTGATCGGGATCTCGTTCTCGCTGCAGAGGTGGGCGACGACCGCGAGCGATCCGAGGTCGGGCGGGCTCACCACGTCGCCGCTGACCGCGTCGGCACCGACGATCTCGGCAAAGCGCTTGAGCAGGTCGTCGTTCACACGATAAGCCCCTTGAGGGAGGCTGTCGCAGCGGTGTAGACGAGCACGATCAACACTCCGAGGATGAGCGTTCCGGCGGTGGTCGCCACCAGCACCGATGTTCCCGCGAACCCGGTGCGCGACCAACGGTACTCCTCGGTGCCGGCGGCCGGACGCTGGTACATGATCAGCCCGACTCTGAGGTAGTAGAACGCTGAGACGGCGCTCGTCGCGATACCCCAGAGCGCGAGCGGCGTCTGGTTGGCGTTGATCGCCGCGGTGAACACGAGAAACTTCGCGAAGAACCCGGCGGTTGGTGGAAAACCCCCGAGCGAGAAGAGGAACAGCGCCATGCTCGCGGCGACAAATGGCCGGCGATGTGCGAGCCCGCGCAACCCGTCGTAACTGTCGAGGTCCTCCCCACGTCCGGCCATGACCGTGATGACAGCGAACGCGCCAATGTTGCTCACCGCGTACGCCGCAAGGTAGTAGAGGACGGAGATCGTGCCGAGCGAGCTCGACTGTCCCGACGGCAGCACGACAGCCCCGACGGCGACGCCGATGAGGATGTAGCCGGCCTGCGCGATGCCCGAGTACGCGAGCATTCGTTTGACGCTCGTCTGCGTCAGCGCCGCGACGTTGCCGACCACCATCGAGATGATCGCCACCAGCGCGACGACGGGCTCCCAGTTGGTGTAGAAGTTCGTCGCGCCGCCGTCGAAGGTGTACGTGAAAACGCGCACGATCGCGGCGAAGGCGGCGACCTTGGTCGTGACGCTCATGAACGTTGTCACCGATGTCGGCGCGCCCTGATAGACGTCCGGCGTCCACGAATGGAACGGCGCCGCGCTCACCTTGAAGGCGAAGCCGATGAAGAGCAGGATCACGCCGGCAAGCAGGAGCGGATCGATCGCCTTCTCTGACTGGATCGCGGCAGCGATCTGCGCGAGCTGCGTGTGTCCGGTCTCGCCGTAGATGAGCGCCATCCCGAAGAGCAGGAACCCGGACGCGAAGCCACCGAGCAGCAGGTACTTCAGCGCCGCCTCCTGCGAGCGCTCCTCGTGCCGCGAGAAGCCACTGAGCACATAGAGCGCGAGCGACAGCAGCTCGATGGCGAGGAAGATGACCATCAGGCTCGTCGCGCCGGCAAGCAGCATCATGCCGACAGTCGCGGCGAGGATGAGCGCGTAGTACTCGCCGTAGTGGATGCCGCGGCGGTTCAGATAGTGCGGGCTGATCATGATGACGAGCCCCGCGCTCACGAGCAGGATCGCGTCGATGAAGAGCGCGAAGCGGTCGTACGCGAACGATCCCGAGTAGACGAGCCGGCCTGGAGTTCGCGTTGTACCAGCAGAAGATCGTCACCACGAACGAAGCCACGATGCCGAACAGCGCGAAGCCGGCGAGCCAGGTCCGCCGCGACGCCGGGACGACCAGGTCGAGGAGCATGAGCAGCAGGAAGGCACCGCCGAGCGCAAGCTCGGGGAGGATGCCGATCAGGTCATTGCCGCCCGGGAACGTCAGTGGGACAGGACTCGCCGCGATGAACATCACTGACCGCCCGGGGTCGTGTCCGGCGCCGTCGTCTGCACCATTGCCACGTAGTTGTTGACTGAGCCTTTCGAGACGTCGGTGATCGGCTTCGGGTAGAGCCCGATGAAGATCATCAACGCGACGAGCGGCACGAGCAGCAGCGCCTCACCGATGTGCAGATCGTGGACGCCCTCGGTGCGCGGCTTGGGGGGATCGTGCATCAGCCCCTGATGGAGCCGGAGCATGTACCAGGTCGCCAGGATCACTCCCCCACCAGCGAGCACGGCGAAGATCCAGTTGAGCTGGAACGCTCCGAGCATGATCGCGAACTCGCCGACAAAGCTGTTCATACCCGGCATGCCGAGGCTCGCGAGCGTCGCGACAAGGAAGAAGAAATACAGCCACGGCATTCGTCGTTCCAGCCCGGACAGCTCGCCGATGTCTCGCGTCCCGGTGCGCGACTCGATGAAGCCGACGATGAGGAATAGCGCGCTGATGATGATGCCGTGATTGACGATCTGGATGACGGCCCCGTTGAGCCCGTTCGTCGTCAGCGAGAAGATGCCGAGCGCGATGAAGCCGAGGTGGCTGATGCTCGCGTACGCGACGATGCGTTTGATGTCACGCTCCGAGAGCGCCATGAGCGCTCCGTAGACGATGCTGAGGATCGCGAGCGCGGCAAGGATGTATCGGTACCGGTCCATCTCGCCGGGGAACAGCGTCAGACAGAAGCGAATGAACCCATACGCTCCGAGCTTGCTGACGACGCCCGCAAAGAACACCAGCACGGCGGGCGGGCAGGCCTCGTAAAGATCGGGCAGCCAGGTGTGGAACGGAACGATCGGGATCTTGATCGCGAACGCAAGCGCGAAGCAGATGAACGCCAGCTGTTTCGGCGTGAACGTCGACAGGTGGATGAGCGGGATGACGAGTGGCGCACCCGCGCTGATCGGTTGCGCGAGGATCTTCTCGAGGTCGAACGAGCCCGCCGGCGACTGGATGTAGAGATAGATGATCGCGACGAGCATCAGCAGGCTGCCCGCCACCGTGTAGATGATGAATTTCAGCGTTGCGGGGCCCCGCTTCGCGCCGCCCCAGTTGCTGAGCAGCACGTAGAGCGGAACGAGCATGCCCTCCCAGAACATGTAGAAGAGCAGCAGGTCGATCGAGAGCAGCACGCCGCTCGTCGCCGCTTCGGTGAGCAGCATGAGCGTGCAGTAGAAGCGGAGGCGGTCGGTCGACTTGCGCGAGATGGCGAGCGCCCCCAGCAGGAATACACCGGCGTTGAGCGCGAGCAACCATCCCGACACACCGTCGATGCCCAGGTGGTACGTCGCATTGATCGCGGGCAGCCACGCGTGCGTTTCCTCGAAATGCAGAGGAATCGGTCCCGTACTCGCCTTGTTGCCCGGCATCCACGCAAGGAGCAGGCCGACGATCACCGCGCCCACAGCGGTGGCGAGCAGCGTCATGCCCTTGACGACAACGGTGAGACGTCGCGGCACCAGCTGCAGCAGGATCGCCGCCCCCGCGGGGATGACGATCAGCAGCGTCAGCCAGGGGATGTGCGTCGTCATTTCGCGATGAACACCCAGACCACGACGAGGATGACGGCGAAGACGGTGAAGAGCGAGGCGTAGTCGCGAATCAGCCCGGTCTGGACGGAGCGCAGGTCGACGCTGAAGCCTTTGAGCAGGTCGCCGATGCCGCCGACCCATCCGTCCATGACGTCAGGCTCGACCACCCGGCGCGTCGTCCGCGCAACGGCTTTCATCGGTCGCACCAGCGCGCGATCGTAGATCTCGTCGAAGTAGAACTTGTTGTACGAGAGCAACGGGATCCAGCGCGGGAACTGCGCGAGCACGACCTGCGCATCGGGCTTGTGCTCGTACCAGAGGCGCGCAGCAAGACCGATGCCGATGAGGCTCGTGACCGTGCCGATGGTCAGCGCGATGGCCGCGACACCGAGGTCGGGTGTGTGGAACAGCTGCGATTGCGGACCCGCAAACACGGGAGCGAGGAAGTCGCTGAACACGTGGATGGTGTTCGGCAGTGGGAAGCCGAGCGGCCAGGCGACGACGACGGCCAGGACGCCGAGGATGACGACCGGGATGAGCATCGCCTTGCCCGCTTCCTTGACAGCAAAGACGCGGGCCGTCTGCGGTTCGCCCTGAAACACCGTGAAGTAGAGACGGAAGGCATACAGCCCGGTGAGGATGTTGACACCGGCGCCGACGACGTAGAGCACCCACGGGAACATGCCCGGGCCCGAGACCGTGCCGAAGCCCAGGAGATCCTCCTTGCTGAACCATCCCGAGAACAGGAAGAAGCCACCGAGCGCGAGTGACCCTGCGCCGAAGGCGAGGTGGGTCCACTTCATGCGCGCGTGCAGGCCTCCCATGAGGCGGATGTCCTGCTCGTCATGCAGTGCGTGGATGACGTTGCCCGCCGCCATGAAGAGCAGCGCCTTGAACACCGCGTGGGTCATGAAATGGAACATGCCGGCGCTGTATGCCCCGATGCCGACGGCATAGATCATCAGCCCGATCTGCGACATCGTCGAATAGGCGATGACACGTTTGATGTCGATCTGGGAGAGCGCGATGATGCCCGCCATCACCGCCGTGCCCATGCCGACACAGGCAACCATTCCCTCGGCGACCGGTGCGAGGTTGAAGAGCACGTGGAAGCGCGCGATCAGGTACACACCCGCGGTGACCATCGTCGCCGCGTGGATGAGCGCTGACACCGGAGTTCGGGCCTTCCATCGCGTCCGGCAGCCACGTGTGCAGCGGGAATTGCGCGCTCTTGGCGAAGGCACCGATGGCGAGCAGCGACGCAGATCCCGGTGATGAGCAGACCGCCAGCTGGGAACGCCTGCGTGCGAGCGAAGATGTTGGGCAGGCTCAACGTGTGCGTGTTGATGACGATGAGAAACGCCGCGATATAGAGCGCGACGTCACCGATCACCTGGGTGATGAACGCCTTTCGGGCGGCCAGCACTGCGCTCGGACGGTCGTGCCAGAACCCGATGAGCAGATAGCTGCTCAGCGCAACCAGTGCCCATCCGATGATGAGGATCACGAGGTCCGCAGCCAGCACCAACGTCAACATCGAGAAGATGAAGAAGTTCATGTAGCTGAAGAAGCGCGCGATGCCGGGGTCGTGCTCCATGTAGCCGACGCTGTAGACATGGATGAGGAAGCCGACGCCCGTGATGACCATGAGCATCAGCGCGCTCAGCGCGTCGAGCGTGAAGTCCATGCCGACCGACAGGTTCGTGCCGCTCCCGAGATTGATCCACTGCCAGAGCCGTACCGTGATCGAGGCGTGTCCAGCGGGCGCGCCGATGACGTTGGCAAGCACGAAACACGCGACGACGAACGCGGCAAAGATCGAGACGGTGCCGACGATGTTGACGAACCGCCGTCCTAGCACCGGTCCAAGGAATCCGTTGAGCGCGGATCCGATGAGCGGGAAGAGCAGGACGAGGACGACGAGCGTCGACGCGGTGCCGACGTTCACTCTTTCATCTCACTCAGATCGTCGACGTCGAGCTCGCGACCGAGGCGGAAGATCTGGGTGATGAGGGCGAGGCCGACCACGACCTCGGCCGCGGCGACCACGATGACCATGAACGCGAAGATCTGGCCCTCCTCGCTGTTGAGGAAGCGCCCGTAGGCGACAAGCGCCACATTCGCGGCGTTGAGCATGAGCTCGATGCACATGAACACGACGATCGGGTTCCGCCGGATCGAGCACGCCGGCAGCGCCGACGGTGAAGAGGAATGCCGCGAGCCCGATCAGGAACGGGAAGAGATTCGGATTCAGCACGACGCTTCTCCGATCATTGGCTCGAGCGCCTGGTCAGATAGACGGCGCCGATCGCCGCCACGAGCAACAGCATCGACGTGATCTCGAAGGGCAACAGGTAGTTGGTGAAGAGCTGTCCCGCCACCGTCTGCACGTTGCCCGCGTTGTTCACCGCGTCTGCAGGAAATGAGAACGTGTGGTACGGGTTGTTCGCCGCACCGACGGCCGTCGCGTGGAATCCCTGCGTGCTGTAGGTGATGCCGTTGCGAGCCGCGACGAACACGAGCACGGTGACGATCACGACACCCAGCCCACCGATCACGGCTCGAATGTCCAAGACCGGGCGGTCCTCGGCGTCCGGGCTCAGCAGCGCGACGATGAACACGAAGAGCACCATCACCGCGCCCGCGTAGATGATGAGTTGCGCCGCGAACAGGAACTGCGCATTGAGCAGCAGGAAGATGACCGACAGCATCATCACCGTGACGACGAGGCTCAGGGCGGAATAGATCGTTCGGCGTGAGAACACGACACCGAGCGCGCTAACCGCGGCGAGCGCGATGACGACCGCAAAGATGACGGTCATCGCGGCTTCGTCCCCGCACTGGGCTCGATGACGGTTGGCACATCGACCGGAACGCCAAGCTCACCCGGCAGCGGGGCGGTTTCGTGGTCGATCTTGCGTTCCTCGGCGTCCCAAGCCACGCGCGGCTTGACGCCCGGTTGCATCTCCTCGCGCCCGGTCTGGTCGGCCCCGGCTCCGACACGGCTCGCCGGACGGCGCGCCTGCGCGAGACCGGGCCACGACTCGAGCAGTTCGGCCTTGGTCACAACCGTGCGCTCGCGGCGATATTCGGCAAGCTCGAAGCGCGGACCGAGCGTGATGGCCTCGGTCGGACACGCCTCAGCGCAATAGCCGCAGTAGATGCACCGCATGAGGTTGATCTCGTACCGCTCCGCGTAGCGCTCGCCAGGAGAGACCGGGTTTGCGGGGTCGTTCTCCGCTGCGAGGACGTAGATGCACCCGACCGGACACGCAGCCGCGCAGAGCTCGCAGCCGATGCAGCGCTCGAGCCCGTTGTCATAGCGATGCAGGATGTGCCGCCCACGATGGCGTGGCGCAACGGGTTTCTGCTCCTCGGGGTACTGGATGGTGATCGGCTTCGTGCCCATCTTCTTCAAGGTGAACATCAAGCCCCGCGCCAGTTCTTTGATCACGAGCGCATCGCCTCCACTCCTAGGCCCGCAGCGCGACGACCGCGCCGGTGATGACGATGTTGATGAGCCCGAGCGGGAGCAGCACCTTCCAGCCGAAGTTCATAAGCCTGTCGTAGCGCAAGCGCGGCAGCGTCCAGCGCACCCAGATCATCACGAAGAGCAGCACAAACACCTTGCCCAGGAACCAGATCGGTCCGGGGATCCAGTCGAACGGATGCCAGGGGAGCAGCGGGAGCCAGCCACCGAGGAAGAGTGCCGTCGCGATCGAACAGACCGTGACCATGTTGATGTACTCGCCGAGGAAGTAGAGGCCGAATCGCATCGCTGAGTACTCGGTGTGGTAACCCGCGATGAGCTCGGTCTCCGCTTCCGGAAGGTCGAACGGCAGCCGGTTCGTCTCCGCAAAGGCGGCGGTGAAATAGAGGATGAACGCCAGCGGCTGCAGCACGACGAACCAGAGCCCGTGCTGCGATCCGACGATGTGCTCGAGGTCGAGCGAACCCGAAAGGATCACCACGCCGATGAGCGCGAATGAGACCGCCATCTCATAGGAGATGAGCTGCGCCGACGAGCGCAATCCGCCGAGCAACGAATACTTGCTGTTCGACGCGAAACCGCCGAGGAACAGCGAGTACACGCCGAGCGACGTGATCCCGAGGATGAACAGGAGCCCGACGTTGATGTGGGCGATGTCCCAATGGAACTCATGGCCGAACCAGCTGTTCGTCCCCCAGGGGATGACCGCGTAGGCAAGGAGCGCGGCACCACCGGCGAGGCTCGGGCCAACGAGATACAGGAGCTTGTCGCGCTCCGCGGGGGCGGTGTTTTCCTTGAAGAAGAGTTTCAGACCGTCGGCGGCAGGCTGCAGCATGCCGAAGGGGCCGACCCGGTTCGGGCCGTACCGTAGCTGGATACGAGCCGAGATCTTGCGTTCAGCGAGCGTCAGATATGCGAATGCGGTGAGCAGGAAGACGACCAGGACACCGCACTTGATGAGCAGTACCCACCAGAGATCATCAGGACCGATCACGACACGGCCTCCGCGCTAAACAGCGCGCGTCCGCCGTTTCCCGCAGCCGCGTACGCGGCGAGCTCCTCGCGCATGACGCGGTTCACCTCGAGCACATCGCCCCGGCCCCACCCCTCGGCGCCCATCTCTGCCGCGATGCTGGTCAGGATGCGGGTCTCGGGCGGCGTCGAACTTGCGGGTGGGAGCGCGGTGCGGACACGCTGCACCCGACCCTCGACGTTGGTCATGCTCCCGGCCTTCTCGAAGATCGCATGACCCGGGATGACCACCGTAGCCGCGCGCGACACGATCCCGGGACGCGTATCGATGGCGATGACGCAGGCGGCCTTGCGCAGTGCGCGTTCGAGCAGGTCTGCCTCGGCTTCGAGTGCGGGATTCGGGCCGAGCATGAGCAGACCGCGCAGCTCGCCGGACGCGAGTCCTTCGAGGATCTGCCGACCGTTCTTGCCCGCCTTCGCCGCCGGCGTGTAGCCCGGGCCCATGTTCGGCAGCAACCCGAGATCCTTCGCGCCGCGTCCGTTGACGCCCCGCGTGATCGTCAGTCGTCGCACAGCGCCAAGCCCGGTAGCAACTTCAGCGGCGTGCGCGCGATTTGTCTCGTCGGCGATGAGCCCGACGCGGGTGCCGCCGTTGGCCGCAGCGACCGCGTCGGCGACGGCGACGTCCTTCGCGAGTCGCAGGATTCTGGCGCCACGCTTGTGTTCGGCCTTGTACAGCCGCAGCGTGAGCACCGGCGCCTGCTCCTCGGGCTCGGCGCCGAGGACGACGACGATGTCGCACTCCTCGATCTCAGCGATACCGAGCTCGTGCTCCCTCGCTGAGAGGTCGTTGAAGGCTTCGAGCTGATGGTCGATATGCGGTGTGCCGATCACCTGACGCGCAAGACGCTCGAGCAGGAAGAGCTCCTCGTTGGTGCTCGAGGCGGAACCGAGCACGCCGATCGAACTCTGCTCCGTATTCGTCCGATATCTCGCGCAGACGGCGCGCTGACTGGTTGATCGCGTCAAGCACCGAGACGTCTCGCGAACTCGTTGTCGGTTGTGAGGATCGGCCGCCGGATCCGCTCCGACGTGTTCCACTTCGGGAAGCTGTAGCGGCCGCGGTCGCACAGCCACATGTCATCGACCTGCGGGTTGTCCCGCGATGCGAAACGGCGCACCTCGAAATCGCGGCTGTCGACGTTGATGTTGCAGCCGTACGAACACTCAGGGCAGACGCTCGCCGTGCGCTGCAGATCCCACGGGCGCGAGACGAATCGGTACTCGCGGTGAGTCAGCGCACCGACCGGGCAGACCTCGGGGAGGTTGCCCTGGAATTTCGATTGCAGCGGTTGATCGTTGAATGTCGAGACCAGCGTGTCGACACCGCGCTGCTGGAGCACGATCTCCTTCTCGCCGGTGATCTCGTCGTAGTAACGGACGCAACGCCAGCAGAGGATGCAGCGCTCCTGATCGAGCTCGATGTGCTGCGAGAGCGGCACTGCCTTTCTGAAATGCACCTTCTCGGTGATCGGAAACCGGGAGATCCCGGGGCCGTAGCGGAAGGTGAAGTCCTGGAGGTCGCACTCACCGCCGCGATCGCACACCGGGCAGTCGAGTGGATGGTTGAGCAGCAGGAACTCGAGCATCCCCTCGCGCAGCTTGGTGACCTCGGGGATGTTGGTGCGCACCACCATGCCCTCGTTGGCCACGGTCGCGCAGGCCGGTTGCGGCTTGGGGAACTTCTCGATGTTGACGAGGCACATGCGGCAGACGGCCACAGGATCCATCTTCGGATGCGCGCAGTAGATCGGAATGTGGATGCCAAGCTCGGTGGCGGCATCGAGCACCAAAGTCCCTTTGGGCACACGGGTTTCTCGCCCGTCGATGCTGATACCCACGCGGCCGTCGTCCGGCTGCTCGGGCGCTGTGCTTGCCGTGTCAGCCACCGTGGTCACGCCACCAGTGCCGCTGCCTGCGCCCTCACCGGGCACCGACCGGCACCGCAGTGCGCTTCGAACTCTTCGCGAAAGTACTTGTATGCGGACATGACGAACCACGTGGCGGTGTCGCCGAGCGGACAGAAGCACCGGCCGTCCATGTTCGCGCAGATGTCCGAAAGGCTCGCAAGCTCGGCCGGCGTGGCAAGCCCTGCCTCGAGTCGATGCATCAACTCCGACTCGAAGTACGTGCCCTCGCGGCAGGGGACGCACTTGCCACACGATTCGTGGCGGTAGAAGTCGACGAGTCGCATCGAGACGTCGACAAGACAGGTGGTCTCGTCCATGAAGATCATCGCGCCGGCGCCGAGTGACGAACCGGCCGCCTGCACCTCGTTCATGTCGAGCGGCAGGTCGAGGTGTTGCGGCATCAGCACCTGCATCGATCCACCGCCCGGTTGGAACGCTTTCAGCGAGCGTCCCTTCCACATGCCACCGCATTCCTCCTCGAGCAACTCGCGGATCGGCGTGCCGAGGAGCATCTCGTAGTTGCCGGGGCGGTTGATGTGACCGCTGGCACAGAACACGCGGGTGCCGGCACTCTTCTCGGTCCCGAGCGCCTTGAACCATTCGCCGCCGCGCGCAACGATGTGCGGCATGTTGCAGAGCGTCTCAACGTTGTTGACGACGGTCGGCTGACCGTAGAGACCCTTGACCGCGGGAAACGGCGGTTTGAGCCGCGGCTGCCCGCGAAGCCCTTCGAGCGACTCGATGAGCGCCGTCTCCTCGCCGCAGATGTACGCGCCGGCACCGCCGTGCACGATGACGTCGCAGTCGAAGCCGCTGCCGAGGATGTTCTTGCCGATGTAGCCCGCAGCCCTCGCCTCTTCGACCGCGCGCTCGAGAAGCAGGCGCTGATCGTGGTACTCACCGCGGATGTAGATGAACGACGTGTTGACCTGGAGCGCATACGACGCGATGAGCAGGCCTTCGATGAGCTGGTGCGGGCTCTCATCGATGAGGTAGCGATCCTTGAAACACCCCGGCTCGGACTCGTCGGCGTTGCAGCACAGGTAGCGCGGAAAGACGTCCTTGGGCAGGAACGACCACTTCATGCCGGTCGGGAACCCCGCCCCTCCGCGCCCGCGGATGTTGCTGGTCTTCACCTCGGCGATGAGCGCCTCGGGGGTGAACTTCTTGAATGCGTCGCGAAGGCCCTGGTATCCGCCGGTCTTCTCGTATCCCTGCAGGGTCTGGAGCGCGTCGGCGCCGAAGTCCTTGGTGAGGAGCTTGTACTCCCCCATCAGCGTTCGCTCTCCGCGCATTCGCATGCCATTGCGGGCTGCATCCTACTGAGCGCCCTTGCTGGGCCGTCGCCCGCGAGCCTTGGGTTGCGGCGCCGTGGTTGCCGCCGGATCCGGTTCCTTCGGGGTCGTCAGCGGCAAAGCCTCGTCGGTACTCGCATCGGGCGCGCCCCCAGCCGGGACGTCCGAGGCTCGCTTCGCTGGCCGTCGCGATGGGCTTTTGGTTGCAGGAGAGATGGTGATCGGCGGCGCCGAAGAGGGACCGACAGTCGGCTCTGCTTGCGCAGCGGGTGGCGTCGCGGGGGGACGCGCCGGCGCGCCTCCAGGGGCGCGACGGGGAGGGGTCCCCGCGACGACAGGACCCGCGTTGTGGCCAGCACCGTCTGTCGATCCCCGCCGAACGGCCGAGAGCACCTCATCGACCCGCTCTGGGGTCAGGTTCTCCTGGAAGTGATGGTCGAGTTGCATGGTCGGGGCGCCCCCGCAGCCGCCCAGGCACTCGACGGTGCTCGACCAGGTGAATTCGCCATCGGCCGTCGTCTCACCGGACGCGCATCCGAGGGAGCGCTCGAGGTGCTCGACGATCTCCTCGGCGCCACGCAGGGCGCATGAGACGTTGATGCAGACGATGACCTCGTGGCGCCCGTGCGGGTGCTGGAAGTACATGGAGTAGAAGGTCGAGACTGCTTCGACCTCACTCGGTGCGACGTTCAAGATGCCGGCGACCTCGCCCATCGCCTCGGGCGTGATCTCACCCAATTCGTGCTGCACCGCCCAGAGGGACGGGAGGATCGCGCTGCGTGGACGCGGGTAGCGATCGCGCGCCTGTTCGATGACAGTCCGCGTCTGTGCTTGCAACTGTCATCTGTCGACATCTCCGAGCGTGATGTCGATCGAGCCGATGACGGCGACCACGTCGGCGATCAGCTCGCCGCGCACCATGTGCGGCAGCGCGCTGAGATTGCTGAAGGAAGGGGCACGCACCTTGCAGCGGTACGGCCGGGTGCTGCCGTCACTGACCAGATAGAAACCGAGCTCACCGCGCGGCGACTCGACCGCCTGGTAGACCTGCCCGGCCGGGACGCGCATGCCCTCGGTGACCAGCTTGAAGTGGTGGATCAGCGACTCCATGCTGGTGTTCAACTCGTTGCGCGGTGGCAGCGCGACGCGCCGGTCGCTCGTGTTCACGGGGCCGCCCGGAAGATTCGTGAATGCCTGCTCGATGATCTTCAGCGACTCGCGCATCTCCTGCATGCGCACGAGGTAGCGGTCGTAGACATCCCCGGTCCGTCCGATCGGGACATCGAAGTCGAAGTGGTCGTATGAGCTGTACGGCGCCGCCTTGCGCAGGTCGTACGGCACGCCGCTCCCGCGAAGCACTGGACCGGTGGCACCGTAAGCCATCGCGTCCGCGGGGGTGAGCGTGCCGAGCCCGATCGTGCGCTGCCGGAAGATCGGGTTGCGCGTGATCAGCAGCTCGTGCTCGTCGATGAGCTTCGGGAACGTCTTGATGACCTCGCCGACGAGGCCGTAGAACTCGTCGGGCACATCGGCCATGAGGCCGCCGACGCGAATGAACGACGTGTGCATGCGCACGCCGCTGACGAGCTCGTTGATGTCGAGGAGCTTCTCGCGGTCGCGCCAGGCGTACATGAATGCCGACGTCGCGCCCAGGTCGAGTCCGCCGGTGCCGTACCAGAGGAGATGGCTCGCGAGCCTCGTGAGCTCGCACATGATCACGCGCAGGTACTGCGCGCGCGGCGGCACCTCGATACCGAGCAGGCGCTCAGCCGCAAGTGAGAACCCGAGGTTGTTGAAAAGCGGCGCGAGGTAGTCCATCCGGTCCGTGTACGGGATGCACTGCTGGTACGTGTGGCGCTCGAAGTCCTTCTCGAAACCCGTGTGCAGATAACCGATATCGGGACGGCATTCGCGCACGACCTCGCCATCGAGATTGAGCACGAGACGGAGCACACCGTGCGTCGACGGGTGCATCGGCCCCATGTTCAGCTCCATCGTGCTGTCGCCGATCTCGACGAGGTCGATCGAGTCGAGGCCGCGCTCGATGCCGAGCCGCTCGCGGCTGGCCTCGTACTGCTCGGAGAGCGGGTCGAGGTCCGCGGTTGGGGCGCCGAACGGCGGCAACGCCGTCATCGCGAGGACCCCGGCATGTCCCGTGGCCGTTCCTGCGCAGGGAGTGCCCACTCGAGGTTGTGTGTGAACGCGATGGGCTCGCCGAACGAGGCGTAGTCCTTGCGCAGCGGGTGACCGTCCCAGTCGGTCGGCAGCAGAATCCGCATCAGCGCGTGGTGGCCGGTGAATGTGATGCCGAGGAGGTCGTAACACTCGCGCTCGTGCCAGTCCATCCCCGCGAAGACGAGCTCGAGGCTCGGCACGTTGGGATCGTCCTCGGTGACCTGCACGATGAGCCTGCAGGTGTCGTTGTACTGCAGCGAGCGCAGCATGTAGACGACGTCGAACCGCGGCTGTGCGGGCTCACGATCGGGCCAGTCCACCGCCGTCACGAAGACGGGCGTCGTGTACGCGGCATCCGGATGGTCGCGGAGCAGGGTGCACGCCGCCACGAGGTCCTCGCGACCGACCCAGACGGTTTCCTCGCCGAACTCGGCCTCGCGCCGGCGCACCGCAGCCGGAAGCTCCCGCTCGAGGAGATCCGCTGCGCGCGCGCCGCTCATGGGCGATCCCACGGCGGTCATCGCGCTACCCGAGCAGCGAGCCGGGGAGTTCCCCGGCGATCTTCTTCTGCAGCTTCATGACCGCGTCGATCAGGCCTTCCGGCCGCGGCGGGCAACCCGGGATGTAGATGTCGACGGGCACGACCTTGTCGACGCCTTGCACGATCGCATAGTTGTTGAACATGCCACCGCTCGATGCGCACGCACCCATGCTGATCACCCACTTGGGCTCGGGCATCTGATCGTAGATGTGGCGAAGGACGGGAGCCATCTTCTGCGAGACCCGTCCCGCGACGATCATGAGATCGGCCTGACGCGGCGATGCGCGGAACACCTCGGCGCCGAAGCGGGACATGTCATAGCGCGAAGCGGTGGAACTCATCATCTCGATGGCGCAGCACGCGAGCCCGAAGAGTGCGGGCCAGAGCGAGCTGTACCTCCCCCACTGGATGAGCTTGCCGAACGTCGTGGTCACGATGCCGCTCTGCACCGCAGTGCGCTCCGCTGCACCGGTGCGCGGCAGCGCGATGGTGCCCGCGTCCGCGTCCGCAAACACGATCCCGCCGGACGTGCGGCTCGGCACGCTCAACTCATTGCTCAGTCCCACCGCAATGCTCCCTTACGCCATACATAGAGGAGTCCCGACCAGAAGTGTGGCGATGAAGACCCCCATCTCGACGATGCCGAAGACCTTCAACTCGCGGACGATCGTCGCCCACGGAAAGAGAAAGATCGATTCAACATCGAAGATGATGAACAGCATCGCGGTCACGTAGAAGCTGACCGAGAACCGGCGCCGAGCGCTCTCTCGCGGCACCATCCCTGATTCGTAGGGGAGGTCTTTGGTCGGCGACGGTCGCTTCGGACCGAGCACCGCGTTGAGCAACTGTGCAAAGACAGCAAACGCCGCGCAGATACCGAGGAAGAAGAGAATCGGCGCGTAGTCCGACAGCATCGCGGGCGATCGTAACAAACGATCCGCGACGGACGAGGTAGTCCCGGTCGCATACGCTGAACGCGCCGCGGCCGCTGCCTCAGGAGTGGAGCCCCATCGCAAGAGCCCTGTCACCATCGATCCCGGCCCTGGTCACCGGCGCTTCGTCCGGTCTCGGCGCCGAATTCGCGCGACGCCTGGCCGCGCGTGGTCACGACATCACCATCGTGGCCCGGCGGGTGGATCGCCTCGAGGCGCTGCGGACGGAGATCCTCGCCAAGCATGCGGTGACTGTGAACGTCCTCGGGGCGGACCTCGGGACGCAAGCCGGCCGGCGGGCGGTGATCTCGCTCCTCCGCCGGCGTTCGCCATGGCTGCTCGTCAACAACGCCGGCTTCGCAACCCGAGGTGCCCTGGCCAACCTCGACATCGCCCGCGAGCGCTCAGAGGTCGAGGTCAACGTCCTCACCGTCCAGCAGCTCACCGCCGCTGTTCTGCCCGGACTGATCGCGGCAGGCACCGGTGGCATCATCAACCTGGCCAGCACCTCGGCCTTCCAGCCGATCCCCTACATGGCCACCTACGCCGCGACGAAGGCGTTCGTCCTCCATTTCACTGAGGCAGTTGCCGAGGAGGTGCGCGGAACCGGGGTCAGGGTGATGGCGCTCTGCCCCGGCCCTGTCCGTACGGAGTTCGACTCGATCGCGGGAACCCAGGATTACATGCGGCTCGCGGCCCCGATGACGATGGATGCCGATCGCTGCGTGGCCGTGGCCCTGCGCGCGTTGGACCGCGGCTCCACCGTCTGCGTCCCCGGCATCCTCAACGCGACGATGGCCCAGGGGGCGAGGGTCACGCCCCGATTCCTCATGCGACGTGTGACCGGGACCGTACTGGGGCAGCGGCGATGACCGGCCGGCCGGGGCATTCGCAAAGCTGCGAAACCACGTGGGCGCGGTGTCAAGTTCTAGTACGCTTCGACTGGTGACCGTGACCACCCTCGACAAGGCACCGCTTCAGGACAATCTCACCGAGACCGACGCTCGAGCCCGAGCCGCACTGCTCTCCAACCTCTCCTACGAAGTCTCGCTGGTGCTCAGCGACGACCCCGAGGCCGAGACGTTCCAGAGCGCAACCACCGTCGTCTTCGATGCCGCGCACGAGGGCTCGGAGACGTTCATCAACATCGCGGCGCGCTCGATCGACGACTGCACGCTCAACGGCAAGCGCCTCACCGCCGCCCAGCACGGGTTCGACGGCACCCTGCTCTGGCTTCGTGGCTTGCGCGCCGGCTCCAACCGCCTCTCGGTCACCGCGCAGTGCGAGTACCAGCACACCGGCGTCGGCATCCACCGCTTGCGCGACCCGGTCGACGGCGAGGTCTACGTCTACACCCATTTCGAGCCGTTCGATGCACACAAGGTGCTCGCGTGCTTTGACCAGCCCGATTTGAAGGCAGGGGTCACCATGACGGTCACCGCGCCAAAGGCGTGGCGTGTCTGCGGCAACGGCTCGGTCACTCGCACCGAGTCGCGGGGCGATGCGAAGGCGTGGCACTTCAAGACGACACCGCCGTTGCCGCCGTATCTCATCGCAGTGGTCGCGGGCAAGTACCACACCGTCGAGCGCAAGCACCACGACATCCCGATGGCCCTGTGGTGTCGCGAATCCCTGGCCTCGTGGCTCGACCTGCAGGCCGACGAGATCTTCCAGATCACGACCGCCGGCCTCGATTTCTTCGAGATGTACTTCGGGTTGAAATATCCGTTCGACGAGTACAACCAGCTGTTCGTGCCCGAATTCAACATGGGCGCGATGGAGAATCCCGGCTGCGTGACGTTCAACGAGGCCTACATCCATCGCGGGCAGGCAAGCGAGGCGCAGCTCCAGCGTCGCGCCGAGACGATCCTGCACGAGATGGCACACGTGCACGGCTTCGGCGACGTGACGACCATGCGCTGGTGGGGCGACCTCTGGCTCAACGAGACGTTCGCAACGTACATGGCAAACCTGGCGCATGGAGAAATCGACGCGGTTCACCAATGCGTGGGTTGACTTCGCGAACAGCGTGAAGTCAATTGCGGCGCGCCAGGACCAGCTCGTGACGACGCACCGCATTGCAGATCACGTGCCCGACACCGTGTCGGTGCGCCAGAACTTCGACGGCATCACGTACCACAAGGGCGCGTCCGTGATGCGCCAGCTGGTCGCGTGGGTTGGCGACGACGCATTCAAGCGCGGTGTGCAGGACTACTTCAAGCGCTACCGATGGGGCAACGCCGACCTGCAGGAATTCCTTGACTGCCTGCGCCGCGCGTCGGGCCGTGACCTCACCCGATGGGGTCAGGACTGGCTGCAGACAACGGGGATCAACACGTTCCGCGTCAAGCTCACCGAGGCGAACGGTCGGTACACGTCGTTCGCCATCGAGCAGTCGGCGATTCCCGCACATCCGACACTGCGCGCCCACCGCGCCGGCGTGGGGCTTTACGACCGAGATGCCAAGGGCGCCATCCGCCTGCGCCGCCGCGTCGAGACGGACCTGACCGGCGCGGTGACACCGATCAACGAGCTCGTCGGCGAGCGCGTCTGCGACTTCGTGCTGCTCAACGACGGCGACCTCACGTTTGCGAAGCTTCGCTTCGACGAGCGCTCGCTCGAAACGCTGAAGTCCGATATGTCCCGCATCGTGGACCCGCTGTCGCGGGCGCTTTGCTGGGCAGCGTTGTGGGACCTCACCCGCGATGCCGAGATGCCCGCGCGCGAGTTCGTCGAGCTCGTCGCGCGCCATGCACCTGCGGAAAAAGATTCGCTGCTCGTCGAGCGGGTGACCAGCCAGGCACGAGCCGCGATCGATCTGTATGGCGACCCGGCGAACCGGGCGGCCGCGCGCGAACGCCTCCATCTCGTCGCGGTCGAGCAGGTCGACAGCCCCATCTCTGCCGGCGGACCTGCGGCTCATCTGGGCGAGGATCCTCATCGCCACGGCGGCGTCAGAGGAATCTCCTGCAGCGAGGTCGCGGCGATGCTCACCGGCGGCGACACCATCCCGGGCATGCCGCTCGACACCGACCTTCGCTGGTTGATTGTCGGCCAGCTCGCAGAGGAGGGTCATGCGGACGTCGCGCTGATCCACGCCACGATGGAGTCCGACCCGTCGGATATCGGACGACGGCGCGGAACCGCATGTCTCGCGGCGCGCCCCACGGCTGCCGCCAAGGAAGAGGCATGGCAGCGCATCGCCGACCCTGCGAAGCCCATGCCGAAAGCCTGGGCGGGGGCGACCGACGGCGAGCTGTCGGTGGCGTCCATGGCCGCGATCCTTCGTGGGTTCTACATCGGCTCCGTCGGCGTCGGCGGGATGATGGCCCACGGCCCGGACCCGGAACTGCTGCGCCCGTACGTCAAGCGCTACCTGGATGCACTCCCCGAGGTATGGGCGGAACGGACCATCGACGAGGCGGAGATGTTCACCGAGTGCCTGTACCCGACGCATCTCGTGGACGACTCGGTGGTGATGGCGGTCGACCTCGCCCTCGAGGGCGGCGAACTCCCCGGTCCGGCGGTGCGGATCCTCCGCGAAGGCCGTGACGGCACGTTGCGTGCGCAGCGCGCACGCGATCTCGACGCGGCGGCGGGAGCTTCGTAGTCCCCTAACCAGCCTGCCGGCCTGGGTGGACGCCCGGAGGTGTCACAGACGGGCCTGCCGCCTTGTCTTATGAGGTACGAGCGATCCTCAATAAAGGAGGCGATGATGCGAGTGTTCTTGGCAGGTGCGAGCGGGGTTATCGGTGTGCAGTTGGTGCCGCGGCTGGTTGCTGCGGGGCACGAGGTGTATGGCATGACCCGCACCCCCGAAAAGCAGGCGATGCTCCAGCAGCTTGGGGCTGTGCCAGTTGTCGCCGACGCGCTTGACGCCGATCAGGTTTCAGTAGCTGTGGCGCATGCGAAGCCCGACGTCATCGTTCATGAGCTGACGGCGATCGGTGCGCTCGACACACGCCATTTCGACCGCGACTTCGCGGCGACCAACCGTCTCCGAAGGGCGGGAACCGACCACCTCCTCTCAGCCGGATACGCGGTGGGAGTGCGGCGGTTCGTGGCGCAGAGCATCGCAGCCTTTGGCGCATACGCGCGCGTCGGGGGCCTGGTGAAGAGTGAGGACGACCCGCTCGAAAGACGCCGCCGCGCGAGATGCGCGAGACGCTGGCCGCGATCCACTACCTCGAGGATGCGGTGCTCGGAGCGGAGTGGACCGAAGGGATCGTTCTTCGCTACGGCGCCTTCTACGGTCCAGGAACATCGCTTGCGCCCGGCGAGGGCCAATTCGAGCTTGTCCGCAAGCGCCGGCTCCCGCTCGTCGGCGACGGTGGCGGGGTGTGGTCGTTCATCCATGTCGCGGACGCCGCGGAAGCAACTGCCGCAGCCGTCGAGCGCGGCACGCGCGGGGCGTACAACGTTGTTGACGACGACCCGGCGTCAGTTGCTGCCTGGTTGCCCGCGCTCGCTCACGAGCTTGGCGCCAAGCGGCCGATGCACGTGCCGCGGTTTGTCGGGCGCATATTCGCCGGGGAGGCGGGAGCCCGAATGATGACCGAGGTTCGCGGAGCTTCGAACGCGAAAGCCAAGCGCGAGCTGGCGTGGAGACCGGCGCACCCGAGTTGGCGACAGGGGTTCGCAGCCGCGTGACCGATCGTGAGCGCGTCCTCGACGAGCTCCGGCCGGTCGCGTTCGCGATCGCCTACAGGATGCTCAGCAGCGTGTCCGAGGCCGAGGACGTGGTGCAGGAGGCATTGCTGCGCGTGTATCAGGCGTTGGATACCGGTCAGAGGATTGCGTCACCTCGCGCGTTCGTTGCCACAGTGACCACCCGCCTGGCGATCAACGAGTTGCGCTCCGCCCGCGTTCGCCGCGAACGGTACTTCGGCGAATGGCTGCCGGAGCCGATCATCACCGACGCCCACGACGATCCGGCCGAGCACGCCGAGATGGCTGACTCGCTCTCGCTGGCGATGCTCGTGGTGCTCGAAACGCTCTCGCCGGAGCAGCGGGCGGTGTTCCTCCTGCACGACGTCTTCGACTATGGATATCCGGAGGTCGCGGAGATCGTCGGCAAGAGCGAGGACAACGTACGCCAGCTCGCGACCCGTGCCAGACACCACGTTGAGCAACGCCGGCCTCGGTACCGGGCGACGCGCGAGCAGCGGGACGCGCTCGCGCGTCAGTTCTTTGCGGCTGCTGAGGAGGGCGACCTCGCCGGTCTCGAGGCGCTCCTCGCTCGCGATGTCGCGCTTACCGGCGACGGTGGCGGCAAAGTGCCGGCACTCGCGCAGTCGATCCACGGGCGTGAGCATGTCGCGCGCACGCTCCTAGCCTGGTTCCGTCTCAAGGCCCGCCTCCCAGGCGGTTCCTTGCGCGAGACGGAGATCAACGGCAGGCCCGGAGCCGTCATTCGCGATGCAGAGGAACAGCTGATCGGCGTGCTTGCGCTTGAGATCGACGGAAGTGCAATCACGAGCGTCAGGTCGATCGTCAATCCCGACAAGCTGGCGCATCTCGGGCCGGTCGGGGATTTCGCAGCGCTGCTGCGATCCGGCGGGATAACCGATTCGGTGGCGGGCGGCTAGCTCGCCGCGACGCTCATCAGCGCGACGGCGTCCTCGTCGTCGTAGCCGCAGGGACTTCCGGAGGGCTGTCCCTCCGCGCTGAGGCGGTCGTAGATCGCCGCAAGCCGATCGACCGCACGGTGCCACGTGAAACGTGCGGCGCGGCGGCGTGCTTCATCGCCCATCTCCGCCTCTCGCTGCGGGTCGGATAGGACCGCAGCCATCGCGCGAGCGTAGTCGGCGGCGTCGTGACCGTCGACGAGGAACCCCGTGACTCCGTCCTCGACGATCTCGCGCAGGCCACCGACTGCCGCGGCAACGACCGGGGTGCCGAGCGCCTGCGCCTCGAGCGCGACGAGGCCGAAGCTCTCCGTCAGCGATGGCACCACGCACACGTCCGCCATCGTGTAGTAGTCGCCGAGTTGCTCGTGCGGCACGGCGCCGACGAATCGAACATGGTCGCCCAGGCCGATCCGTGCGGCGTGGCGCTCGAGGCGACGGCGCTCGCTGCCCCGGTCGTTCGGAGCCCCGTCGCCGCTGTCGTCGCCGGCGATCACCACCGCGAGGTCGTCGAACTCGTCGCGCGAGCGAAGCCGGGCCGCGGCGTCGAGGAGGATCTGCGCACCTTTGAGCGGCTCGAGCCGGCCTGCGAACAGAGCAACACGCGCCGTCTCGCTGATGCCGAGCGCGCGCCGGAGCCCGGGCCCGTCATGCGCCGCGAAGAGCCGGGGGTCGACGCCTGGTTGGGCCACGCAGATCCGATCCCGCGATGCGTGATACAGCCGGATGAGGTCTTTGGCTTCAGCGACGCTTCCGGCGACCAGACGATCGGCCTGAGCGGCGAGCTGGCCCTCGGCCTGCGCGCGGAGCGCATCGAGTGGAAGCCCGGCCCGCGCTTTGGTGAGCGCGAGCGTGTGGAATGACTGCACCCACGCGACGTCCCACACATCCCGCAGCTGACGCCCCACGAGCCCACCGTGCCAGTAGTGGCCGTGGATGGCTCGATACGAACGGCGCTCGGACTCCGCGTGGCGAATGGTGGCGGTGGTGAAGTCGTCGAGCAGCTCCCGGCACCTCTTCCTTGCGGAGCGGCACCGCGGGGCCGACCGGCAGCCGGACGAGCCTGCTCAGCGGAGCGATCAGCTCCTCATCGGGACCAGGGCCATCGCGACGCACGAAGACGTCAGTGGGGACGCCGCGAAGCGACAGTCCTTCGCAGAGGCGGCGGATGGCAAGGTTCATCCCACCGTTCTCGCCGCTGCCCAGATCCGACAGCGGCGACGCGTGCACAGAGATGACGGCGACCGCGCGTGAGCCGGCTTGGCGCATGACGTTCAGTGTACCCAGTGCCCCCTTGACGAACCCCGAAGGACGGCGCGCATACTCGACGCCGACAACTGAATAACGCTCCGGGTGACGGGAAGCCGGTGAGAATCCGGCGCTGTCGCGCAACTGTGAGCGGGGAGCCAGCGGCCATCGTGCCACCGGGAGCGTTCCCGGGAAGGCGGCCGTATCGGCGTTGATCCGCAAGTCAGGAGACCGACCCGAAGTGTCGACCTCCATCCCCGCGCAAGACGGGAGGAAGCCTCATGCGGCGAGGACGACTCCAGCAGGGTGGAGTCCCTCGCCGCGTGAGGAACCGACATGGGCAGCACCAGCAGGGTGGTCGCATTGGCGACTGCCGCAGGGATGGGCGCGGCGATGCTCGCCGCTTCGATTGGCAGCAGGACGGCGGTCGCGCAGGTGGATCCTGCATCGCACGCGATCGCGTATCTGCAGACGCAGCAGTCAGCGACCGACGGGTCGATTCCGGAGGGGTCGAGTACCGACAGCGTCAGCGAGGAGTACGCGATCGGGGCTGCCGCCGCCGGCTATGACCCCAAGTTGCTCCGCAACGGCTCGGGGCCGTCGGTGATGACATATCTCGCCGCTCATGCTGCCGCCGGGTGCGCCACCGCCGGTGGTTGCGGCTTGCTCATCCAGGCGGTGGTCGCCGCCCGCATGAATCCCAGCTCCTTCGGCGGCGTCAATCTCGTTTCGACCCTCAACGCGATGTACCACAGCAAGACCGGCGTCTACGGTGACGGCGAGGCGTTCAGCGAGGCCCTCGCCGTCCAGGGATTGGTTGCCGACGGTCAGACCGTCCCCACCGCTGCCATCCACCACCTTGCAGCGGCGCAGGACAGTGATGGCGGCTGGGACTACCTCCTGATCAAGGACGATCCCGAACGGCGCCACCAACTTCGACACCAGCGATACCAACTCCACCGCGATGGTGCTCATGGCGCTCAATGCCACCGGCATCGCGCGGGCACAACGCCGCGGCGCTCGCCTGGCTGCACACGCAGCAGGACAGCGATGGCGGTTTCCCCGTACCAGGCCGGCGCCGGGACCGATCCCGATTCCACCGCCCTGGTGCTCCAGGCGCTGATCGCCAGTGCGCAGAACCCTTCTGCCTCGAACTGGGCGATGGGTGGCCACACCGCGCTCAGCAACCTGCTCGCCACCCAGGACGCGACGGCGGCTACACATTCCCCGGCAGCAGCGGTCCCGATCCCTTCACCACCGCTCAGGTCCCAGCGGCGCTGGATCTTGTCGCGTACCCGGTCGCGAGCGTCGCTTGGCAGCAACGTGACCCTCGCGTCTGAGGCAGCCGCGGGGACGGCCACCGTCGCGTACCTGCAGACGCAGCAGTCGGCGACAGACGGGTCGATCCCGGAGGGGTCGAGCACCGATGCCGTCAGCGAGCAGTACGCGATCGGCGCGGCCGCCGCCGGCTACGACCCCAAGGTGCTCCGCAACGGCTCGGGACCCTCGGTGATGACGTATCTCGCGGCCCATGCCGCCTCGCCGCCTGCGCCACCGCTGGCGGTTGCGGCCTGCTCATCCAGGCGGTGGTCGCCGCCCGCATGAATCCCAGCTCCTTCGGCGGCGTCAACCTGTCACGGCGCTCAACGCCATGTACAACAGCAAAACCGGCGTCTACGGTGACGGCGAGGCGTTCACCGAGGCGCTCGCCGTCCAGGGTCTGGTCGCCGCCGGCCAGGACCGTGCCCACCGCCGCCATCCATCACCTCGCCACCGCGCAGGACAGCGATGGCGGCTGGGACTACCTGCTTATCAAGGACGATCCCAACGGCGCCACCAACTTCGACACCAGCGACACCAACTCCACCGCGATGGTGGTGATGGCGCTCAATGCCGCCGGCACTCGCAGCCGCAACGCCACGGCGCTGGCCTGGCTGCACACGCAGCAGGACGGTGATGGCGGCTTCCCGTACCAGGCCGGCGCCGGGACGGATCCCGACTCCACCGCCCTGGTGTTGCAGGCCTTGATCGCCGCTGCGCAGAACCCGAACGCCTCGAACTGGGCCATCGGCGGCAACACCGCGCTGGGCAACCTGCTCGCAACCCAGGACAGCAACGGCGGCTACACCTTCCCGGGCAGCAGCGGTCCCGATGCCTTCACCACCGCTCAGGTCCCACCTGCTTTGGAGCGCGCGGCATTTCCGCTGACGTGCGGCCCGGCGCCGTGCTTCAAGACCGGAGCAACGCTGCCGTGAAGCTCCACTAGTGGTCCGCACGCTCCTGCGCATCGCAGTCGCTGTGCCGCTGCTCGCGATCGGGCTCGGAGCAGCGTCTGCGGCCGAGCGGTCGGGTCCCGCGGCGCCGCTTTGTGTGCAAGCGGCAGGCACGAATCGAGTTGGGCTCGTCGTGGAACACGGTGACGGGACGTACGTTCGCGTCTGCGTCGGATTCACGACGTCGACCATCACCGCGCTCACCGTCCTGCAGGACAGCCACATCGAGTACGCGACCGAGTCCTACGGTTCGCTCGGTGACGCGGTGTGTCAGATCGCCAACGAGCCTGCCGCAGTACATGCAATGCCTGCCGGCCTCCGGGCTCCTACTGGGTGTTCTTCATCGCTCGTGCGCGGAGGTGCGTGGACCAACTCGCCGACAGGCATCTCGAGTACGGCGCTGAGCGATGGGGACGACGTCGGCTTCCGTTACGACCCGCTGACCGGAGCCGATCCGCCGCCTGTCTCTCCGGCCGGGACGTGCCCTCCGCCACCAACGCCGACCCCGAACCCGACGGCCCGCGCAACACCATCGCCCGTGGTGACTGGTCCGCCGGTCGCCACAACGCATCCCGGTTACCCGACGCCGACCGGGGCCGAGTCGCCCCGGCGGCGACCCAGGGAGCGACACCCATGGGGCCGATGACCCCGGCACCGGCCGCGGGCGTGCTCGGGCTGACGTCCCCAGCAGCGTCGCCGGTGCCGGCACTGGGCGTGGCCACCAAAGCCGTCGTCGCGGGCGTCAATCCAGCGCTCGTCATCGCGGTCGTCGCTGTTGCCGCACTGATCGGGCTGCTCTGCGTCCAGGGGCTGCGTCGGCGACGTCAATGAATCCGCGACCGCTTGGGGCATGGGCACTGTCGGGCGTGACCATCGCGCTCGCAACCGGCAACCCGGTGTACCGGGTGCTCGTGCTGCTCTGCGCGCTCAACGTCCTGATGGCGCTGCGCCGGCCGGAGGTCTCGCTTCGGGGTCTGCTCATCGCACTGATCGTCGCGGCCGCCATCGCCATCGCGACGACCACGCTGGCCAGCCACACCGGCGATCCACGCGTTCCTGGTGCTGCCGATCGGGCATCCCCGTGCTCGGCGGTCCGCTGACGGTCGAAGCCGCGCTCTTCGGGGCTCTCGACGGGCATCGGCATCGCCGCCGCCGTCCTCGCGGCGGCTCCACTCTCGCTCGTCCTCGAGCCGCACGCACTGGTCGATGCCCTGCCGGCGCGCCCTTGCGCGCACTGGCGCCGCGATCGGCACGGCGCTGAACCTCATCCCCGGCATCGCGCGCAGCGCGACCGAGATTCGCGATGCGCAGCGCATGCGTGGATGGCGCCCGCGGCGCGTTCGCGAGTGGCCGGACCTCGCGGTTCCGGTGGTGCTGACGGCGCTCGAAGGCTCGATCACGCTCGCTGAGGCGATGGAAGCGCGCGGGTACGGGTCTGGAGCGCACGCACCCACTACAGCGACCATGTGTGGCGCCGCGCGCGATATCCGGTCGTTGCGGTGCTCGCGCCGGCGGCGGCCGCGGCTCTTCGTCGCGCTGCGCATCACCGGCGTCATCGGCGACTGGTATCCGTTTCCCGGACGTGACGCTGCCGTCGGTGAGCATCGCCGGCGTCGCGTGCTGTCTGGCGCTCGCCGCTCCCGTGCTGGTGTGGCGGCGATGAGTCCATCGCCACGCTGTCGCTGCCGGCTTCACGTACCGATATCCGAGCGCCACCAGCCAGCGCGCTCGACATCGATGACCTGGACATCTGCGACGGCATCACGCTCGTCGCCGGCGCGTCCGGGAGCGGCAAGTCGTCGCTCCTGCGCGTCTTCAACGGTCTGGTCCCCCACTTCCACGGCGGCACCATCGCCGGGAGCGCCTTCGGTATGCGGACACGATGTCATCACCACGCGCGACACGGGTGCTCGCGACCAGCGTCGGCTTCGTGTTCCAGGACCCCGAGCTGCAGTCGGTCTACCCGAGCGTGGAACGCGACGTCGCATTCGGGCTCGAGAACATCGGCATGCCCGCCTCGCTGATGCGCCGGCGTGTCGGCGAAGCGCTCGAGCGCGCCGGCATCGACGCATCTCCGAGGCCGCGCCGTCGCGACGCTCTCCGGCGGCGAGCGACAGCGACTTGCGCTCGCCGGCGTGCTCGCCATGCGGCCTCGCCTGCTCGTGCTCGACGAGCCGCTCTCGCAGCTCGACGACGACGGCGCGCGCTCGCTGGTTACGACCCTCGCCGAGCTCGCCGGTGAGGGCACGGCAGTGGTCCTCGCGGAGCATCGGCTCGACCAGCTCGGCGACGCTCGACGGCGCGCAGCGCTGGTCGAGCGGAGGCCGTATCGCCAGCGCTCGTCGCATCGTGAGAGCCGGGTCGCCGCGGCGGACGCTCGCGACCGGCCGACAGTGACCGCTACGGCCGTGCCCACTGCGGCCGTCGCCTGGCAGCTGTCAACGGTGGCGGCCGGCCCGGCGCGGACACCGGTCCTGGAGGGCGTGACCCTCGAGGGCGAAGCGGCGAGGTCGTTGCGCTGATCGGCCCGAACGGCGGTGGCAAGACCACGCTGCTGCGCACGCATCGCCGGGCTGCTCGCACCGATCTCCGGGCGCGTGCGATCGCGCGCCGGGCGGGTCGCGTTCCTGCCGCAGAACCCCATGGCGCTCCTCCACCGGGCGAGCGTCGCTGCCGAGGTTGCGTGGACCGTGCGCCGTGATCCGCCGACGCTGGTGCCGCCGACGCTGATCGCCGAGCTGGGCCTCTCCGCATCTCGCGGCAACGAGATCCTCGCGACCTGAGCACGGGTGAGCGTCAGCGAGCCGCGATCGCCGCGGTGCTCGCCGGCTCGCCGCGCATCGCGCTGCTCGACGAGCCAACGCGCGGCATGGATGATGCCGCCCGCGATGCGCTCTGCCGCGTCATCCATGCGCATGCGCGCCGCGGGATGCTCCATCGTTATCGCCACACACGACAAAACCTGCGCGCTGCAGTGGCCGATCGCAGCATCGCGGTGGGTGGCCGGCGCCGCTCGCGAGCTCGCACCGGTGGCGGTGGCATGAGAGTCGCCGCGATCTCCGTCGCCGGGCTTGCGCTGTTCCTCTGGCCGTTTGTGGCGGCCGGTTCTCCGCCCGCCGCATCCGCGGTGGCGCTGAGCCTCGGCGTCGTCGCGATGCTGCTGTTCGTGGAGGCGTCGACGCGGAGGCTCGACGCGCGTCGCTTCGCGCTGCTCGCGGCCATCGCCGCCATCGATGCGGGACTTCGCCTCGTCCTGGTGACCGGGCTCGGTGGGTTCAGCCCGATCTTCTTCCTCATCCTGCCGGCGGGATACGTCTACGGCCCGTCGTTCGGTTTCCTCGCCGGGTCGGTGGCGCTCCTCGCCTCAGCGGTGGCGACCGGCGGGATCGGCCCGTGGCTGCCCTACGAGATGGTGGGCTGCGGGTTCGTCGGGCTGGTCGCGGGGCTCGCCGGGTTCCGGCGCTCAGGGCCAGTGACCTGGCGGGACATCGCCGTGCTTGCGCTCGTCGGCGCGGTCAGCGGCTTCGCCTACGGCGCGCTGCTCGACGTCTGGGACTGGACCACCTTCTACCGCGGGACACCTGACTTCGGCTGGCAACCCGGGCTCTCGCTCGGCGCCGCGCTCGCCCGCTTCGGTCGCTTCTACGTGGCGACCTCGCTCGTGTATGACAGCTTCCGCGCCGCCGGCAACGCGATCGCAGTCGATCGTGCTCGGCGCGCCGGTGCTCGCCGGGCTGATTCGCATGCGCGCGCGGTTCAACGTCGTGGTGGTCGATGCCGGACACGCCCGAGATCCGCGTGCCCGGGCTGGCCGCAAGCTCGAGTTAGTTCAGCTTTTGCCCGAGATGAGCGCCAGAACTGCAAAGACGAGGGCAACGATCGCCCCGATGACGAGCGGGAGCTTCGACAGCGGCCACGGGGTACGCCGGCTGACCGCGAATGTCAGCCCGAGCGTCACCGCCACGCCGGCACCATACAGATAGTGGAGCTCGTGCACCGGGCGATTGCCCATGAGGTAGAGCACCGCCGCCGAGGATGACCTGCAGCGCCACGGCGAGCAGCAGGAGGCGCAGGTAGATCTTGAGGACGAAGCCGACCAGCGGGGTGACCAGCGAGATCAGCGCCACCATGCGCGCCGATCGACGGCCGCGACGACGATGACGAAGCCGAACTTCTGATGGATGGTCACCCAGTCGATCGACGCGAACATCAATCCGGCCAGTACTGCTCTTCGCGGATCGCCTTGTCGTCGAAGCCGGCCCGGCGCATGATCGCGCGCGCTCCGCTGATCATCCCGGGATGGCCGCAGAGGAAGACGCCGCCGTTGCCCGGGACGCATGCCCGCAGCGTCAGCGTGCTTGCGCATGACGTCCTCGACCCTCCCCCGCTCGCCGCTGCCATTCGGGGTCCTCCCACGGCCGGCTCACCGTCGGCACGTAGGTGAACCAGTCGAACTCCGGTCGCAGAGCGTCTGAGCTCGTCGGCGTAGCCGAGCTCGGCGGAGCGCGCGGCGCCCTGCAGCACGCACCACCGGCACGGGCGTCCATTCACCCGTTCGCGCCCGCGACACGACGGTGCGCAGCAGGCTGACGAACGGCGCGATGCCGGTGACCGTGGCGACGAAGAGGTGCGGCTGATCGAGGAGCGGCGCGTCGCGGAGGAACAGTCCCTTGGTTCGCTTGCGAACGATCAGCTCGCCACCCACACCCAGGGCGAAGAGCGGATCCGAGAGCTCGCCGTTGGGCACGCGCTCGATGAACAGCTCGATCTCCTCCTCGAGTGGTGACGAGCAGATTGAATACGGCCGTTCGATCACCTTGCCGTTCGACTGCAGGCCCGACGGTCACGTACTGACCGGGGCGGTACGGCAGCTCCGTATCTGGCGCGAATCCGGATGATCCAGAGATCGGGAGCCGGGTCACGACGGGAGACGACGGTCGCGGAGGCGTACTTGTCCGGATCGATCATGAGCGCCGTCAGAGTGTAGGGGGAAGCACTCGAGAAGCGCCTCTTTTCGGCAGAACGGCAGAGACTGTATCCATATGTACGGCCCCCTCGCCCTCGTCGGCGGCGACGAGTTCCACCCCGGCAACGAGCACCAGGACGAAATTCTTCGCGACGCGTGCGCCGGTCGGCCGGCCTATGTCGTCGCGACCGCTGCGCAGGACTTCGCGACCGGAGCGGTCGACACCGCGCGTCGCTGGTTCGCACGGGCTCGGCCTCGAGTCCGCGAGTTGCGGGTCCGCGTCCAAGGCGGACGCGCGCTCGCCAGAGGTGGTCGCCGAGGCCGCCGACGCCGGCCTTGTGTACATCGCCGGCGGCGACCCCGGCTGGGTGGTCGAGGTGCTCCGGGCCAGCGCGGTCTGGAAGGCCATCGCCGCGGCCTGGCGCGCCGGTGCGGCGCTGGCCGGTTCATCCGCCGGCGCGATGGCGCTCTGCGAGTGGTGCCTGGTCCAGACGAGCTGGCCCGGTGAGGTCCACGAGCGCTCTGTCGACGCGCTCGGGCTCGATTCCCGGGCTGCGCGATCCTCCCCCACTTCGACGTCCTCGGCGACGCGTGGATCCCGTGGGCGCAGGAAGGGCTGGGCAAGGACGCCAAGGTCGTCGGCATCGACGAGCGCACAGCCGCCGTCCTGCGTGACGGCGCTGGGAGGTCTTCGGTCCGGGTGCGGTCACGATCCTGCAAGGGCGGTAGCGCGTTCGCCACATCGAAGGCGAAAAGATCGAAGGGATTGTCGAATCCGGAACCTTAGCCTGCTCAGAGCCGTAATCCGAACGTAACCCTGTTCCGTTTACTTGTATGACAGGCTGGATAACCTCAACAGCGAAGGTTTTACGAGAGACGACAGACGACATGAGCTTCCAAGGCGCAATCACCGACATGGACGCGGCGAAAGCCCGCGCCGAAGACGCGAAGGCCCGCCGGCAGGCTGCGCATCCAGCACATTCAGCGGCTCGAGCGCGTGCTCGACAGCGTCGAGCACCACAACCTGCAGCGTGATCGTCAGGTGCCGCCGAGCAATGTGGCGGCAGCTCCACGAGCTCGAAGGTGTGCTCCCCGTTCCTGCTCCCGCCGCGCTCTGGCAGGCCCGCAACACCGCCCGGCTGCATGACGCGCTGCTCGACTGGGAAGCGGACCTGCTCGACACGGTCGCACCGCACCGCGTCGCGTACGACGACACGCACGACGACTGACCCTCACCCGCTGACGCGGGTCTGGCACACTCGCGGGCGTGACCACCGCTGAACGCATGGCGCTCATCGAGCGCAACACCGCCGAAGTTCTCGGCGCCGATGAGTTGCCGCCTCTTGATGGATGCCGGCGTCCAGCTGCGCCACTACATCGGTTTCGAGATCTCCGGGCATGGCGCACCTCGGCACCGGCCTGATGAGCATGGCGAAAGTGCGCGACCTCACGGCCGCGGGCGTGCATTGCTCCGTCCTCCTTGCCGACTGGCACACGTGGATCAACGACAAGCTCGGCGGTGATCGCGACCTGATCCGGCGCATCGCGACCGGATACTTCACCGAGGCGTTGCGCGCCTCGCTGCTCTGTGTCGACGCCGACCCGGACTCGGTCGAGTTCGTGCTTGCGTCCGACCTCTACCGGAACGACGACACGTACTGGGCGACGCGTCATCGAGGTGAGCAAGAACACCACGCTCGCGCGCATGCAGCGGAGCATCAGCATCCTCGGCCGGCAGGAGGGCGAGAGCGTCGACTTCGCCAAGCTCATCTACCCTGCGATGCAGGCCGCCGACATCTTCACCCTCGGCGTGCACATCGCGCACTCGGGCATCGACCAGCGCAAGGCGCACGTCATCGCACGCGACGTGGCGTTGCACATGCGGGTGCACGCCATCCGCGGCGTCAACGATGCGCCGATGAAGCCGGTCGCGTTGCATCACCCGCTCCTGCTCGGTCTGCGCCGTCCTCCGGTATGGCCGGTACCCGCCGGACTCGGCGCGCGACGTCTTCTCGGCGATGAAGATGAGCAAGAGTGACCCGGGTTCAGCGGTGTTCGTTCACGACACTCCTGACCAGATCATGGACAAGATCAGACGGGCGTTCTGCCCGCCGGGCGAGGTCAGCTTCAACCCCATCCTGGACTGGATCGACAAGCTCGTGTTCGGCATCGCGGGAGGCCCTTTCATCGTGGAGCGGTCGGAGGCAAACGGCGGGCCGGGTCACCTTCGACTCCCACGCGGAGGTGACCGCGCGCCTACGTTGCGGGTCGCTGCATCCGATGGACGCCAAGGCCGGCGCTCGCCGCGCGGCTCATCGACCTGCTCGAACCTGCACGCGCGCATTTCGCCAAGCCTGAGATGCACGCCATGCTCGAGGAGGTCGAGGCCGCCACGTCCGCCTAGCCGCTCAGCGCAGGCCGACGGCCTCCTGGACGCGTTGCAGCGTGGCGTCGGCGACGACGCACACGCGCGCTGCCGACTCGGCGAGGATGCGGCGGAGGCCCGCCTCGTCGGCGCGCAACTCCGCATACCTGGCCTGGATGGGAGCGAGCGCATCGACTATCGCGTCGGCAACCGCACCCTTGAGCACGCTGTAGGTCTTGCCCTGGAACTCGCCAGCGCCGCTGCGGCGGTCATCTCGTGCAGCGCCGCGTAGATCTCGAGCAGGTTCGCGACTCCCGGGCCGACCGGCTCGTGCACCGCGGGCTCCGTGTCCGTGGTGGCGCGCGCGATCTTGCGGCGCACGAGCGTCGGGTGGATCGAGCAGGAGCACCGCGTGACCCGGACGCTCCACGGCGATGCTCTTGCTCATCTTCTCGTCGGGCGAGTCGAGGCCCATGACCCGCGCACCGACCTCGCTGATGAGCGGCGCCGGGCACCTTGAACACGTCGCCACGCTGCGAGTTGAGGCGCTGGGCGAGGTCGCGCGCGAGCTCGATGTGCTGACGCTGATCCTCGCCGACAGGGACGAAGTCGGCGTCATACAGGAGGATGTCGGCGGCCTGCAGCACCGGGTACGTGAACACGCCGGTGTTGATGCGCTCGCGTCCCTGCGCCTGGCTCCGCGCCTTGAATTGGGTCATCCGGTCGAGCCAGCCCATCGGCGTCAGCGTCTCGAGGATCCAGCACAGCTGCGTATGGGCGGGAACGTGCGATTGCACGAAGATCTCGCAGCGCGTCGGGTCGAGGCCGCAGGCGATGTACAGCGCGGCCAGCTCGAGAGTCAGCGAGCGCAGCCGCTCGGGCTCCGGGTGCTGCGTGAGCGCATGCAGATCGACGATGCAGAAGTAGTTCTCGAACTCGATCCTGGTCGCGGGCCCAGTTGCGCAGCGCACCGAGATAGTTGCCGAGGTGCAGCCCGAAGTCCGGCTGAATACCGCTCAGGACGCGGGGGCGCGGCGCAACCGTCTGGACATGCCGGCAGCACAGCCTAATCGTCAGGCGGTGTGGCGGCGCTGGCGGCGAGGCTTCGCCACCGCCCGCGGCGACCAGCATTCCGCGACGAACGCGGCGATCTCGGCGGTGAGCCGTTTCGGTCGCAGGCGCAGCTCGAGGATGTTGGACGCCTCGACCAGGCGCGCGTGGGAGCTCGCCGGTGAGCACCCCCGCGTCGGAGAACGGATGCACCGGGTCGATGTGATGGCCGATCACCAGCGCGGGCATGGTGAGCTCGCGCCGCTGCGCGCTGTGCGGGGCGATGTGGCTGAAGAACAGCCCCTGCAGCAGCGCCGCGCTCGGCCCGGGTTCCTGCCGGACGACGTCGAGCGCGACGTTGCCCCAGAACGGCACGAGACGCCGCGGAATCCGCCGCAGTCACTGCGGCGACCGGGCGCATGAGCTGCTCACCGAAGTGCAGCGCGACCAGCAGCGGCCCGAACGCGATCACCGAAGCCACCAGCGCGTTCTCCAGCACCGGCATCTCGATGATCATGCCGCGCACCCGGTTCGGGGCCGCCTGGGCGATCTCGAGCGTGACGTTGGCGCCGAGCGACGTCCCGCCGACCACGGCCTCGTCGATGTCGAGGTGGTCGAGCAGCGCGATCGCATCGCGGCGAACGACTCGATCGAGTACTCCGCCATCGCGTTGGGGCGGTCGGATCGACCGTGCCCGAGCGGGTCGAGCGTGAGCACGTGCGCGCCATCCGCGGCGAGCGCCATCGCGAGGTGCTCCTGCATCAACGCCGGGATGAGCAGCCCGGGCATCAGCAGCACCCAGCGCTTGCCCTCACCGAACTCGGTGTAGGCGAGCCGGTGGCCGCGACTGGTGAAGGCCGAGGACGCTGCACTGGTCGGGCGACTGGCCGCCATGGCCGGAACTATGGGGCACGACCGGTCATTCCGTCCGCCTGTCCTAGACTTACGGTCATGGGATTTCTCACCCGAACCGCCGCTCGCGCGATGCTCTCCGCGATCTTCATCTACTCCGGCTATGGCATGGTCAACAATGCCGAGCGATATGCCAAGCGGCGGCTGCGGCCGTGCCGATGCTTCCTGAGGAACCGATGCTCGCCAATGCGCACGGCATGACGATGATGGCAGCAGGTTCGACGCTCGCGCTCGGCATCTTGCCGAAGCTCTCGGCACGCATCCTCGCGCTCACGCTGATCACCAACAACTACATCGGCCACCCTTTCTGGAAGGCTCAGAAGCCCGAGGACAGGCGCCCGCAGCTCGTCCACTTCCTGAAGAACGCCGGCTCGTTCGGCGGGCTGCTCTACGTCAGCGCGGACAAGCGGTCGCAGAACGGGACGCCAGACTCCGACTGATCCATCCGCGGCGTCCAGCTCGCTAGGTAACCCCTCAACCCCTCCCGCCACGCCGGCAGTGGCGGTTCGCCGAGTGCCCGCCAGCGGCGGTTGTCGAGCACCGAGTACGCGGGACGCGTCGCCGGCGTCGGGTACTCAGCGGTCGTGATCGGCACGACATTCGTCGTCAGCCCGCGCGCACTGATCGCGGCGACTGCGAAGTCGTGCCACGTGGTCACGCCGCTGTTGCTCAGGTGGTACGTCCCCGGCGGAGCGATCTCGATGAGGCGGAGCATGGCCGGGGCGAGGTGGCCGCTCCACGTCGGCCCGCCATGCTGATCGTCGACCACCCGGACCTGCTCCGTTCTCCGAGCAAGGCGGAGCATCGTCAGCACGAAGTTCGGACCCTGGCGTCCGTAGAGCCAGCTGGTGCGCACGATGAGGTGGTCTGCGCACGCCGCTCGTACCGCCACCTCGCCGTGGAGTTTGGTGCGCCCGTACGCTGACCGCGGGTTCGGCGTCGCGTCCTCGTCGATCGGCGCAGTCGCCGTGCCGTCGAAGACGTAGTCGGTGCTCATGTGGCAGAGGCGCACGCCGGCGGCCGCGCATTCGGCGGCGACGATCCCGGCGCCGGTGGCGTTGACCGCCTCGGCTTCGTCCTCGTGGTCCTCGGCGGCGTCGACCCGTGTCCAGGCCGCGCAGTTGATCACCACGTCGGGCCGCTCGCCTTGATCGCCTGCGTACCACGGACGCCGGTCGGTGATGTCGCACCGGCCGTGTGACCCGACGGCCGCTCACAAGGTCGCCGCGTCGCCGCGCCGCATCGGTCAGGTCGCCACCGAGCTGGCCCGACCCGCCGAGAACGAGGTACTTCAGCGCGTCACCGTCAGAGTTCGACGCGCGAGTGGTCGCCGAGCATGAGCCGAACCGCCGTGGGTCGCGCCGGCGATTTGCACACCTCGCACTCCTTGCCGATCAGGGATCCGTCGATCTTGCCCGCGATGTCATGGATCCTCGTGCCCTCGAGCACGATGCTGTTCTCGATCTCGGCATTGCGCACGACACAGTCGTAATAGATGGAGGTGAACGGGCCGATGTACGCGTTGTCGACGACAGTCCCGCTGCCGATGATCGCCGGACCGCGGACGACGCAGTTGCGCAGTGTCGCGCCCGCCTCGACGACCACCTTGCCGTGCAGGCGCACGTCCTCGCCGACGGTTCCGTCGGTGCGGGCCTCGAGCGTGTCGAGGATCATCCGGTTGGCCTCGAGGATGTCGTCGAGGCGGCCCGTGTCCTTCCACCAGCCTTCGATGATGTGCGGCATCACGCGTTTGCCGGTGTCGATGAGGCGCTGGATCGCGTCGGTGATCTCGAGCTCACCACGAGGGCTCGGCTCGATGGCGTCGATGGCCTCGAAGATGACCGGCGAGAACAGGTAGACGCCAACCAGGGCCAGGTCCGACCGCGGGCACCGCCGGCTTCTCCACGAGCGAGATCGACGCGCCCATCCTCGAGCTCCGCAACGCCGAAGCGCTCGCGGCTCCGGAACCCGGGCCAGCAGGATCATCGTGTCGGCCTTCGAAGCGTTCGAACTCCTCGACGAGTGTGCCGATGCCCTGGGCGATGAGGTTGTCGCCGAGGTACATGACGAAGCTGTCGCCGGCGAGAAAGTCGCGCGCGATGCCCACTGCGTGGGCAAGTCCGAGGGGTGCTTCCTGCTGGATGAAGGTGACCCGGGCATCGAACTTCGAGCCGTCGCCGACCGCGGCGCGCACCTCGTCGGCAGTGTCGCCGACGATGATGCCGATGTCGTGAATCCCCGCGTTCGTGAGCGCGTCGATTGCGTAGAAGAGGATGGGTCGATTCGCGACGGGGATGAGTTGCTTCGCGCCGGTGTGGGTGATGGGCCGGAGCCGTGTCCCCTTACCGCCGCTGAGGATGAGCCCCTTCACCGGGGGACGGTCGCTGGCATCGGGGCAGCGTACCAGCCGGTCGCCCTTTCACCTCGCGACGCGATCCCGGCGACATCGTCACAGACGGTCGGTGATGTTGATGGTGTTGCAACGCCTCATCCGACGATTGCAGCAAACGCCCCTATCGCTAATATTCTTGTCGTCACGGCGACGCCCCGAGAGGGGGGGCGTCGTCAGTCCCCTTGTACGATGCGCCGATGGGCCGGCATCTGATCACGAGCGCCTTGCCGTATATCAACGGCGTCAAACACCTCGGCAACCTGGTCGGCTCGATGCTGCCCGCCGACGTCTACGCGCGCCATCAGCGACTGCGCGGTCACGACGTCCTCTTCATCTGCGCGACCGATGAGCACGGCACCCCGGCGGAGCTCGCCGCTGCCGCGGCGGGGCTCAGCGTGGCCGACTACTGCGCCGAGCAGCACGAGATCCAGGCCGACCTGGCGCGGCGCTACGGCCTCTCGTTCGACCATTTCGGACGAAGCTCGTCGACGCAGAACGCCGAGCTGACCCGGCACATGGCCGAGAAGCTCCGCGAGCACGGCATGGTCGAGGAGCGGGTCACGCGACCAGGTGTATTCGCTCGATGACGAGCGCTTCCTCCCGGACCGCTACATCATCGGGACGTGCCCGTATTGCGGCTACGAGCGCGCCAACGGCGACCAGTGCGAGAACTGCGCGCGGCTGCTCGAGCCCTCGGATCTCATCAACCCGCGATCGGCGATCTCCGGGAGTACTCGGCTCGAGGTCCGTGCTACACGGCATCTCTTCATACGCCAGTCCCTCATGGCGGACCGCGTTCGCGAGTGGATCGACTCGCACGACGACTGGCCGATCCTCGTCTCGTCTATCGCGCGCAACTGGCTCAACGTCGGTCTCGAGGACCGGAGCATCACGCGCGACCTCAAGTGGGGTATCCCGGTCGGCTGGCCGGGGTTCGAGAACAAGGTCTTCTATGTCTGGTTCGACGCGCCGATCGAGTACATCGGCGCGACCAAGGAGTGGGCGGACATCGACCCGGCAGCGCGTGACTGGCGGTCCTGGTGGTTCGACGCCCCCGACGTGCGCTACACGGAGTTCCTCGGCAAGGACAACATCCCGTTTCACACCATCAACTTCCCGATCACGCTCATGGGGAGCGGCGAACCCTGGAAGCTCGTCGACTACGTCAAGGGCTTCAACTACCTGACGTACTACGGCGGCAAGTTCTCGACGAGCCAGCAGCGCGGCATCTTCATGGACACCGCGCTCGAGATCGTGCCGGCGGATTACTGGCGATACGCGCTGCTCGCCGCAGCACCCGAGTCCGACGATGCCGAGTTCACCTGGGAGGGCTTCGCCCTGACGGTGAACAAGGATCTCGCCGGCATCTTCGGCAACTTCGTGCAGCGCACTCTCAAGCTCACAGAGAAGCTCTTCGGCATGGTCGTGCCGGCCGGCGGCGCGCCCGGCCCGGAGGAGGCCGAGCTTGCCGCGTCGCTCGATGCCGCGCTGGCCACGTACGCCGAGGAGATGGACGCGATGCGTTTCCGGCCTGCGGCGTTCGCGCTGCGGAGCCTCTGGACTCTCGGCAACCAGTACCTCGATCGCTGCGCGCCGTGGCACGAGACCGACAAGGCTCGGGTCGCGTGCATCCTCCGCACCGCGATCAACGTCGCGCGCATCGAAGCGATCGTGTCGTCACCGTTCGTGCCGTTCGCATGCGAGCGCCTGGTCGCGACCCTCGGCCTTGATGCCTCGGAGGTCACGTGGCCGGGCCTGGCGAATGCCGAGCTGGAACGCCTCGCACCCGGGCGGGCACTTCACGTCGGCGATCCGCTCTTCCCGCGCATCGGTGATCGCAGCACCCTGGCCGCGTGGGTCGCGGAGATGGAGTCACGCTTCGGCGGCCGCCCCTGACGTTTGCCCCATCTGGCGCGTTAGTAACACTTTTGACAGGTCGGCGGGGTAAGGTGATTCCTGACCGATGAATCTCGAACCACCGAGCTGGGAGCCGCCGCCCCCTCCGTCTGATCCGCCGCCCAGCCGCTCCCACGGCCGGCTGCGGTTGCTTGGCATCGCTGTGGCGATTGCCGTTGTCGGCGCCGCTGCTGGATTCGTCGTGACCCGGGCGAGCTCGATCACGCCCGCGAGCACCACCGCGGCGAAACCAACGCCGACTGGATGGCCATCGCAGCACCCACCGTCGTTCGGACGTGGTGGCTTCGGTTTCCCGTGCGCGAGCGGATTCTCGAGCACGACCTTCGATTCCGCCGGCGCATTCTGCGGCGGTGCCACCGGAACGGTTACGAACATCAGCGGTTCGACGCTGACGCTGCGCACGCTTGTGGGAACGGACAACGTCACGACGACGTCGGCGACCACCTACAGCCGTGAGGGCAAGAAGGTGAGCTTCTCAGCGATCAAGCTTGGTGAGGTTGTGCAGGTGCGTGCGGCTCGTGGCGCGACATCGAAGACCGCCACATCGCCGATCGCCGCCACCGCCATCACCATCGAGGTTCCGACGATCGCCGGGCGCGTGCAGTCGGTGAGCGGGAACGCGATCACGCTCGTCACGAGCGACGGCCAGCTCGAGTACGCAACGACATCGAGCGCCACCGTCTATCAGGGGATCGGCGACGCAGCGGCGACGAGCGCATCGGTGAGGGCGGGCATCTACGTGGTCGTGCAGGGAACCGAGACAGACCTGACCCACATCACTGCCGACGCTGTCGAGGTGCTGGGAAGTACGCCATTCACGCCGCACAGCTTCCCGAATCACCCAAGCGGCGACGCGTCACCGAAGCCGAGCCCGGCGGCGGGTAGCTCCCTCTAACTCGGCGCTCCCAGCTCGGCGATGAGGGTCCGCGCGTAGTAGTCCTCCCACCGCCCGGGCATCGATCCAGTCGTGAACTGTTTGTCGCACAGCACGAGCAGATACACCAGCTCGCTGCGCACTGGCACGGCCCCCAGCAGCTCCGGGAGGTGCGAGTGGTTGATCAGCCAGTCGCCATACCAGGACGCCCAATCGGCATCTTCACCGTCGACGATCTTGAAGACGATGTGGTGGGTCTCTCCTGCATCGTGCAGGACTTCGGCAGTCGCAGATACCCGGTCATCCATGTGGGTGGCTCCTCAGTGTTCGCTCAGCGCTACGAGTCTTGCGCTCCTACGACGAGTTCTGTTGTCTGATCGCCCGCGCGCGCTTGCGCGTGGCTCGGTGCCGTTCGGCAAGCGCGCGTAGGTCGCGCGCAGCGTCGAGCCGTTCCTGCTCACGTTCGAGCTTGCGTTTCGACTCAAGCCGTGCCAGCACACTCGGATCATCCGCAGCGGCTGCGCGGACTGCACAGCCCGGCTCGCTCTCGTGCTTGCAATTGCGGAAGCGACAGCTCGCAGCGACGTCCGTGAGATCCCCGAACACCTCTTCGATGCCTGCGCCGGCATCCCAGAGGCCCAACTCACGTGTGCCTGGTGTGTCGATGATGAGACCACCGTCGGCCAATTCGATGAGCTCACGTCGCGTTGTCGTGTGCCGGCCTTTGCCGTCGGCACGCACTTCCCCCGTTGCAAGAACGTCGGCGCCGGCGAGGCGATTCACGAGCGTCGATTTTCCCGTACCGCTCGGTCCGACAAGTACCGCAACGGCGCCCGGTGGCAGGAGCGCGCGGACGCGCTCGACTCCTTGGCCGGACGCGTTGACCGCGATGACCTCGGCACCCGAGGCGACCGATCTCGCCGCTCGAAGATCGCTCTGAAGGTCAGTGCTGAGGTCGGACTTCGTGAGCAGCACGACGGGTGTCGCACCGCTCGACCACGCCATCGCGAGCGCGCGTTCGATACGACGCAGCTTGATGGCGCCACCGAGCGCGACCGTGGCGAAGACAAGGTCGATGTTGGCGGCAACTGCCTGGCCCGCCGTGGCAATGCCGGCGGCGCGGCGCATCAGGACGCTGCGCCGCGGGAGGAGTGCCACCGCGATACCGTCGTCGATGACAAGCCAATCGCCCGTGACAACTCCCCCATCGTCGGGAGCACCGTCGAGCGTTGGCGCCAGCGGAACACGGACGGTTCCAGCCTCGGTCACCACCGTGACGACGCGCCCGTCGACGCGCGAAACCAGACCTCGAAGGCCGTCGCGGGTGGCGGCGTCAGCGAACGCCGTTTCGAGAATGCCGTTCCAGCCGAGCGCGGTGAGACGGCGCAGATCGTGAGACAACTGAGAACTCCATAGTGGACTGAGAGCCCGGAGCCCCGGTGACGACCGCGCACCAGCATGTGGTGCGAAGCCGGCGAACGATCAGGCGGCGGAGCCGCCGGGCACGACGTCGGACAGGCGCGTGATCGGCGCAATCGCTGGTGCCATGTCCGTGCCCTCCATGTGTCGTGCTGTTCGGTCGACCGAATCCTAGCGCAGGCGCGGCATTCTTAGGCGCGGGTGGTTCGGATCACGATCCACGACGTGACGCCCGCGAGCACGAGTTCCGCCGGCCACGTCGGCGAGGTAGTGCTGCCTGATGAGCACGGTCGACATGACGATGAGCGCCGTCCAGATGGCGGCAGGGATGCCGATGCGACGGTCGAGGCGCCACCAATGGATGGCGATGATCGTCGACAACGACGTGTGCAGGCTGGGAAAGTCGTTGAACGGCTGATCGCTCCGGTAGATGGTGCGGACCAGACCGGAGAACGGATCGGTGCCGGTGACCGGAAGGCGCGCGACGTACGACTGCAGGAAGAAATAGAAGGCGTAGCTGATGAACCAGACGATGATCATCGTGATCGCCGCTGAGCGGTAGATGCGGATACGGAAAAACAGGAACGCAAGCAGGCTGACGACGATGTACGGAATCAGCGATACGTATGGGATGGCGAAGATCGGCACCACCGGCAGCGCCTCGTCGAGCGGAGTCCGAAGGAAGATGCGGTCCGGTCCGTGGTTGAGCCCGTCGTAGATGAGGTTGGTGCCGAGGATCGCCGGGATCAGCAGCAGGCTCAGGATCAGGCCCCAACCGCGCTCGGCGAGGACGCCGCGGCGAGGCCAGGTCGTGGCTGCCATCGTCTGCAGGCTACATCGCTACCATGGACGTACGCGGGAGTAGCTCAGTTGGTAGAGCGCTAGCCTTCCAAGCTGGATGTCGCCGGTTCGAGTCCGGTCTCCCGCTCCAATGAGCCGAAAGTCCTTATCTTCGAAGGGATTTGAGGACCTTGGAGAAAACGTTCAAACACAAAGGTGTTTGAGGTTCTTCGACTGGACGGCTCATCGGCCGATGGCAAGGGCGAGAACGGTATTGACCGCCGTCTCGAACGGGCGGGTACTCCGTTGCACCTGGGCGAGGAGAAGTCCTCCTTGGAGCGTGGCGAGCAGAGTAGTCGCGAGGTCGTCTGGGTCGATCCCCGACGGGAGCTTCCCGTCGGCGTGAAGGGTTCTGAGTCCATCGCTGATGGCGGCTGCCCACTGATCGAACCCTGCGGCAATGAGCACTCGGGCCTCGGGGTCACACTCGGCCAGTTGACCACCGAGCGAGCCAAGTGGGCAGCCGCCCTTTGCTTTGGTGCGCTTCGCTTCGGCGATCACCATCTTCCGCCAGGCTTCGACTCCATTCGCACTGCGGAGCAGCTGCCCCTGGTTATTGACGATGGCGTCGGCTTGGTAATCGATGACCGCCTGCACGAGCGCGTTCTTGTCGGGAAAGTAGTGGTACATCTGAGAGCCGCTGACGTCCGCCGCCACCTTGACGTCTTCCAAGGTGGTGCCCGCCACCCCGCGCTCATGGATCAGGGCGGCGGCCTCCTCCACTATTCGTGACCGGGTACGTGCTCCCTTGGGGGTGAGCCTCGGCCGGTCAATCGTCTCGTTGACCATGCACCGATATTAGCAGGATTTTGAGTTTGACAACCCAGTCCGGACCTGTCAGAGTGGGTCGCACAACCCATTTTGTAGCGACAGGAGCACATCGCATGAATGACCTGAAGGGCAAGACCGCTCTGGTTACGGGCTCGACCAGCGGGATCGGCAAGGCGACGGCCATCGCATTGGCCGCCCGCGGCGCTCACGTACTGGTAGTCGGGCGCAACGAACAACGAGCCAAAGATGTGGTGGCTGAGATCGAACGCAGCGGAGGCAGTGCAACGTTCCGGCTCACCACGTTGAGCGATCTGAAATCAGCCCAGGACCTGGTCGAATGGGCCATTGCGGCAGGCGAAGGTCATGTCGACGTCCTCATCAACAACGCCGGCGTCGCCTTGCTCGGACCAAGCAACACAGCCACCGAAGCAGACTTCGACGAGAGCTTTGCGGTCAACGTCAAGGTTCCCTTCTTCCTCGTCGCGTCACTGGCGCCCCTTATGGCCGAGCGCGGCTGGGGTTCGATCGTCAACGTCTCCACGATGGTCGCCAACTTCGGACAGGCAGGCATGGCGCTGTATGGCGCCAGCCGAGCGGCTCTCGAACTATTGACGAAGGCCTGGGCTGCCGAATACGGCCCGCGTGGTGTTCGGGTCAACGCCGTTGCCCCCGGCCCGACACGGACCCGCACGATGGAAGCAGTCCCTGCCGAGATGGTGAATCAGCTCGCAGCACTGGCACCAGCAGGTCGCGTAGCTCAGCCCGAGGAACTTGCTTCGGCGATCGTCTTCCTCGCAACTGATGATGCGAGCTTCGTCCACGGCGTCACGCTCGCAGTCGACGGGGGCCGGGTAGCGACGTAACGCCTGTCGGCGGTGACGTTACGGCTGAAGGCTGAGAACCCAGACCACATATGCACCCATCGGGCTGGGTGCATATGTGATAGCCTGACTATCAGTTTCAGGATTCCGCGTCGTGGATCCTCCGATCGTCAGAAGGAGATGCGAATGTCGACAACTGCGTACATCGTCATCGCTGTCGTCGTCGTGATTGCTCTGATCGCCATCGCGTCATCGCGAACCAGCGGAAGTCCAGCCGCCTGCAGAATACGTTCGGCACCGAATACGAGCGAACGATCCAGCAGACCGGCGATCGCCGCCAGGCCGAGCGCGAGCTGGCCGGCCGCGTGGAGCGGCGCAAGCAATTCAATATCGTCGAGCTGCCGGAGCAGGCTCGCCAGCAGTACCTCGCGCAGTGGCAGCGCGTCCAGGCTGCGTTCGTCGATGCCCCCGCCGAGAGCGTTCGTCAGGCCGATGCGCTTGTGTCGCAGGTGATGACCGATCGGGGCTATCCCGTCGCTGAATTCGAGCAGCGCGCCGATGACGTCTCTGTCGATCACCCGAGGGTCGTCGAGAACTACCGCAGCGCCCACGCCATCGCCCTTGCCAGCGGCCAGGGCCAGGCGGATACCGAAGCCCTCCGGCGAGCGATGACCCAATACCGAGCGCTTTTTGAAGATCTGCTCGGCGTCTCGGGACAGACAGCCGACGCCGCTGCCACAGCTGCGGCCCCGCCGACACCACCGCCAGCCGCGCCTGTGACGCCCACGGGCGGCTCGTACCGATAGCTGCTACGGCAAACCGTGCTCGGGGTGACACCTGCATGTCGCCCCTGAGCTAAGGTTGCCTTCGCCCAACGGCCGTCTTCAAACAACGGCCGTTGGGCCTACTCACCTCGTTTGGTAAGGGGTGGCTGCAGTTTCATGAAGATCGTCGTGCTGAATCACATGAGCCTCGACGGCATCATCCAGAGTCCGGGGCGGAGTGATGAGGACACGCGTGGCGGCTTCCTTCACGGCGGCTGGGCGGCCGCTGCCGCCGACGAGGAAGTTGGGAAATGGATCGGTCCGCCGAGTGCCGGCGGATCCGGCGCCATGCTGATGGGCCGGCTGAGCTACGAGGACATGCTGGGCCACTGGAATCAGGCGGGCGGTCCTTTCAAGGATGCGTTGAACGCCGCGACGAAATACGTCGCCTCGCAAAATGCATCGACCAAACTCGAGTGGCCGAACTCAACGCTGCTCAGCGGTGACGTTCCGAGAGCGGTCGCGGAGCTCAAGCGAGAGCGTGAGGGTCAACTCCTCATCATGGGAAGTGGTGCGCTCATTCAGTCACTCGTCCCGCACAACCTGATCGACGAGTTCCGATTGGTGATCCATCCGCTGCTCCTCGGTGGTGGCGTGCATCTCTTTCCGGACGACGGCGCGCGACACCAGCTGGAGTTGATGGACAGCACGCACACAGCAAAGGGCGTGATTCTCGCCACGTACCGCACCGCCGTTCGCTTGGGTGCCACGGCATAGGGCCGCAACGGCATTACGGCATCGGGACATCCAGGGGAAACTCGTATGCAGACGCAGAAGCTCGAAATCGCCGACGCAGAGATCGTCTATGACGTTGAGGGACCGTTGCCCACCGCCGACGGACGCGCGCCGCTCTTCATGATCGGGCAGCCCATGGACGCCGGCGGATTCCGCACGCTGGCGTCGTACTTTCCCGACCGTACGGTGATCACGTACGACCCGCGCGGTCTTGGTCGCAGCCTCCGACATGACAACCGCCTCGACAGCGTCCCGTCCGTTCAGGCAGACGATGTGCACGCGGTCATCACAGCGCTCGGCGCCGGCCCTGTGGCGATGTTCGCCAGCAGCGGCGGTGCGGTAACAGCACTCGCGCTCGTTGCGGCCCACCCTGACGACGTCACCGTGCTGGTGGCGCACGAGCCTCCCCTGCTGACGGTGCTGCCCGACGCGGAGGCAGCCGCGAGGGCCATGGATCAATTCAGGGCTGCTTATATGGCGAAGGGTTGGGGCGCCGGGATGGCCGCCTTCATTGGCATGACGTCGTGGCACGGCGAGTTCACGGACGAATATTTCGCGCAACCGCTCCCAGATCCCGCACAGTTCGGCATGCCCGCAGATGACGACGGATCCCGCGACGATGTGCTCCTCTCGGATCGCTCGTCGGCGGTATCCGGCTACCAGCCCGATTTCGACGCGCTCGCGGCCGCGTCGACACGCATCGTGCTCGCTCTCGGCGAAGAGTTCAGCCGGAACCTTCACCGGAAGAACGTCCGTCGCGACGGCCGATCGGCTTGGTCACGAGGCTACGGTCTTCCCGAGCCACCACGGCGGCTTCGTCGGCGGTGACTCGGGATACGCAGGGAAGCCGGAGGAATTCGCCCGCAAGCTGCGCGAGGTCCTGATCGCGAACGAGGCGTAGACAGAGCGATACGTCTCTCACGTGGCGCGCACATCTGGCGCGTGGCAGGAGTTGGCATCGCGTGCCCGATCTCGATCAGGCAGCGCTTCTGCCTCCTTGCTTTATCCTCGTGCGGCCATGCCTCTCCCCAACTCCGATTTCGCCATCGAAGTCTCCGGGCTGCACAAGTCATTCGGCAAGGTGCATGCACTGCGCGGGATCGACTTCACAGTGCCACGTGGGAGCGTGCTCGGCATGCTCGGACCCAACGGCGCCGGCAAAACCACGGCGGTTCGCGTCCTGACCACGCTGTTGCACCCGGATTCGGGGCGCGTCGTCATCGAGGGATATGACGTCACCCGGGACGCCGCCGCAGTCCGGCGCCGGATCGGTCTCGCCGGTCAGGCGACGGCGATCCAGCTCGAGCTGACCGGGCGCGAGAACCTCGAGATCATGGGGCGCCTCAACCACATGCCGCGTTCGAGCGTCAAAGGTCGCGCCGCCGAATTGCTCGAACGCTTCGAAATTGCCGACGCGGCCGATCGGCCTGCAAAGACGTACTCAGGCGGCATGCAGCGACGTCTCGACCTCGCCGCAAGCCTGGTCGCCGAGCCGTCCGTGCTCTTCCTCGATGAGCCGACCACCGGCCTCGACCCGTATGGGCGCCTCGGCATGTGGGCGATCATCCGCGAGCTCGTCGGCCGCGGCACAACGCTCCTGTTGACAACGCAGTACCTCGATGAAGCAGACGAGCTCGCCAACACGATCGTCGTCGTGGACCACGGCGAGGTGATTGCCTCAGGCACGCCGAACGAACTCAAGGACCAGGTCGGCGGCGACCTCCTCGAGTTCACCGTGCCCGACCGCGCCCGGCTCGACGACGCGGTGCGCGCCGTCGCTGGACTGTCCGCGTCAACCCCAACCGTGGAAGCCGATGCCAAGCGCATCAAGGTGCCGGTTGGGAGCGGCGGCTCGACCGCACTCATCGATGCGGTGCGCCGGCTGGACGCCGCCGGTATCGTGACCGAGAATCTGGCGCTCCACCGACCGTCGCTCGATGACGTGTTCCTGGCAGTCACCGGCCATGCAGCCGAGGTTGAGCCGGACAGTGGGGCCGCGTGCCCAGAAGAGCCCAGCCGCCGGAGTGGCGTCGTGACCGCGATCGCAGAACCGGCGGACACCAGGTTGCGGCCGAGCGCCGCGCAGAACGCGCGCTGGGCCGTCAGTGATGCGCTCGTCATCACCCGGCGCAACCTCCTCGTGTGGATGCGCGTTCCCGCGTATCTCGTCTTCACCGTCGTGCAACCGGTGATTTTCGTGCTGCTCTTCCGCTACGTCTTCGGCGGAGCAATCCAGGCGCCAGGAGCGGGCGGGTACGTGAGTTACCTGATGCCAGGGATCATCGGGCAGACCGCTGCCTTTGCAACCTTTGCGACGGCAATCGCGCTCGCGCAGGAGGCAAAGAAGGGAGTCATCGATCGGTTCCGCGCGATGCCGATGGCGCGCTCGGCGGTGCTGGCCGGCCGGCTCATTGCGGACTCGATTCGCATGATGATCGTGATCCTGGTGATCGTCGGCGTCGGGTACGCGGTGGGTTTCCGCTTCCAGAACGGAGTCGCCGGCGCGGTAGGGATGGTGCTGCTCGCGGAAGCCTTCGGCGTCACCGTGTGCGCCGTGTCGGCGTTCATCGGGCTTGCGATCAAGGACGAGGAATCGGTGCAGGCCTTCGGTCTCATCTGGCTCTTTCCGCTGACGTTCATCAGCTCCGCGTTCGTGCCGATCGCGACGATGCCGACCTGGCTGCAGGACTTCGCGAACAACCAACCGGTGACGCTCGTGATCAACGCGATGCGCGCCATGGCACTGGGCGGTCCGTCGTTTCCGCTGAACCCTGCACTGTGGGAGAGCCTCCTGTGGCTTGCAGGCGTGCTCATCGTGTTCGTCCCGCTGGCGGTGTGGAGCTACCGGCGAGTCGGTTAGCGTCCCATCGGGCAGTCGTGAAGCGAGCCGGCGCAGATATGCCTAAGCTCCAAACCGTTGCTGGACACATGTGCGATTGCCACATATAGTGATTTGGACGCGGGATGGGGTAGGGATGAGTATGGAAGGGCTGTATGACGATGAGTGACGGAGGCGCGCCTCCAGACGGCGGGCAGGCGATCCCGGAGCATGAGTTGCGTCGTCGCTGGTTCGACTCGCCGGCCAGCCACGCACTGATTGGAATCGTCACTGCTGCAGTTGTAGCCCTCCCGCTGATTGCGCCCCGATTGCTCGGGCCCTCAGGGCAGACCGGAACGCCAGTTGTTGCAGCACTGAGGCCTACGGCCTATCCGACTCCTTCAAGCGCGCTCCCTACGCCAAGCGCGCTCCCCACTCCCACGCTCTCGTCCTCGCCCGTCGCGGTTCGCACTCCGGCGCCGACAAGGGTTCCGGCCCGTGCGACCCCACGACCCGTTAGAAAACAGCCCCCGCCATCGTTTCCGACCGCGTCGAATACAGGCGTTCCTGCCGGCACGAAGTTCACGCCGTGTCCCGCCACCGTGACGCAGAACGGCGCCGTCATCAAAGACTGTAGTGGCACGCAACTGATCATCGATGCCAACGATGTGACTGTCGAGGATGTCATGTTGACGCCCAACTACTGGCAGATGGGACTCTGGCTCCAGTCGGGCTACTACGGGCTTGTCGTCAAGGACGTGACGGTGTACTTCTCCGTCGATGAGGGCAACCACTGCATCGCCCTGGATGGACCTGCCACGCTCGAGCGCGTCAACCTCCACGGGTACTGCCAGAACGGAATCTACGTGACAACCAGCGGCACCACCGTTGCCGACAGCTACATCAACATCGAGGACTTGCCGCCGAACGGTCAGGGCATTACGGTCATTGCGCCGTGTGTTGGTATCAAAGTATCGCCAACAACCGTGTCGGCTTCGACTGTCGTGAGCGGCGTCACTATCACGCATGACACAGTCATCACGCAGTCGACCACCGATACGGTCGACCAAAGCGGCCCGCTGAGTTTGGGTGGCTACGGAACCGTGAGCAACGTCACGGTCGAAGACAGCCTGATTCAGGGCGGTTACACGCTCGTCGAAATGAGCGGTCCGGGGACGAATCGCAAGGTGATCAACAACGAATTTAGCAAGCAGTCACTGCAGAAGATCTGGGACGTGAGCGGGCAGTACACGATCACCGGCAACGTCTGGGCGAACACCGACACTCCAGTCCCAGGTCCCTGAGCGCTTCGGGAGAGGGTCAGGGTCCGACATCGTTCCAACACAGCACCAATCTGCAATTCCGATCGCTACCGAATCACGATTGCAGACTTGCCGCGGGGCCGCAACTCGGTTAGCACAGCTTGATCAGGCGTAGGCCACGCCGCCCCCTGCGCTGATTCGACCGGAGCGACGCAGATAGATCGCGATCGCGACGGACGTCAGCGCCGCCCACGCACACCAGAGTGATGCAAATCCTGTAAAGGTGATCCATCCGAGTGCGATCACTGCAAGCAGATTGGCGAAGTCCCAGCAAGACGAGCCACCTGTTGCTCGCGACGAGACATGATCCGCACGTGGCGACGATGTACAGCGCCACAAGGATGCCCGCGTAGTTGATGTCTGCGTCGTACGCGATGTGTGATCCGTCAATTGACGCCCCGACCGGCCCGGCGACAATTGCAATGAGCAGCGCCGCGGACGTGACCAGGCCGATGGCAAGAAACGCCTTCATCAGCTCGCGCCGATGCACTTTGGTCTCGACGCCGAGCATCGCGAACGGCACCCAGAACGGCAGCACGAACGCGACCGCGAGAAAGACGTAAATCGCGGCGTGCTCAATGGAGAACGACACCTGCCCACGGAGGCCCAGCCACACGAGCGACTCGTCGACCTGATGGACGGCAAGGAGCAGCGGTGTCGCCGCGAGTGGGATCTGATGGCGGTTCCGGACGTGGCGCAGCGCGTCAATACCGACGGCGCCGACAACGATCCCGGTCACCAGATCTGCTTCTGCTGAGAAACACACCGGTGGTCAGCGGCCGCCCAACCGGACCCTTCCGTCGAGCAGTTCCCGCGCGATGTCCAGATGGCCGGCGTGCCGCGACGTCTCCTCAATCATGTGCAACACGACCCAGCGAACGTTCGGCGGCGCGAAGTCACCATGCGTGCCTAGAGGCAGGGCCGAAAGCGGCGTCGTCGCCAGCACCGCCTCGGATTGCGCGCACTGCTCGCGGTAGAAGCTGAGTACCGCTGCCGAGGGCTCGTCACTCGTGAATACCGCTGTCAGCGGGTCGTACGGCGGCAGTTCCTCGTCGAGATCGCCAGGCAGCTCCGGCTGCTTGCCCGCGACGACACCCTGAAACCAGTGCCACTCCGCGCCGCCCAGATGCTCGAGCAGACCGGCGGGGTTCCAGCCTGTGGGGACGACCGAGCGGTGCCACGCCTCCTCGTCCAGCCCCTCGACGATCGCCAATACGGATTCGCGCTGACCACGCAGGAAGTCCCGCAACAGCTCGTCGTCGATTTCGCTCTGGTGATTCCCAGCCACATCCACTCTCCTCGGGCACTCGTGCGTTGTTGGCGGCGCATCGGTCCGCGTGATCGCTGACTGCCGTCCGTGGTCATCCTATCCAGTCGCGAGTCCGGCCGCCGCGCCTGCTCGCTCAGTCCGGCGCCGCCAACGTCAATCGCATCACCGGCCGGCTGCGATATGTACGCCCAACCTCGGCAAAACCTGCGGCGGAGAACATCGCCAACGTTCCGGTGAAGATTGCCGACCCACCGACACGTGCAGCGCTCAGCGCGGCGACATCGACCGGATGACCCTCCACGGCCGAAGCCCCGTGCTCACGGGCGAACCCGACAGCCGCGCCCAGCAACGCGGTTCCGACACCATGCCGGCGGCTGTCGTTGTCGACGACGAAACACGTCACCCACCAAGCATCCGGATCCTGTGTCAGCACTCGCGCCAGTGCTCTGTTGCCGGTCACGCCAGGAAAGTGCGATCGGGGCCCGACCCTGGTCCACCCAACCGGCTGACCCTCGACGTACGCAATGAGTTCCTGGGGGTACAACAGCCTGTGCGACCTCGTCGCGCAGCGCCTCGCGATTATCCGGCGCCGATTCCAGCGCGGCATCTTCGCTATCGACGGGATGCAGAAATCGGCGGCACCAGCACCAGGATGAGTTGTCTCCCCTGCGACCGAACACCGACACGACGTCCGTCCATCGATCCGGAGTTGCCGGCAGCACCTGGACGGTCATCGACTACGTGACGAGGAGATCCGAATAAGCCTCAGGTGATCCCAATGATGTTGCCGAGTTGCCCCTCCGAACATACTCGGTGCCTTGCGGCCAGCGAGTGACGAACTGATCGCCTGTAGCGTCCTCATATCTGATGAAGGTTACGTCGGCGATGTCGATCCAGAAGAGGTGGAATCTGCCCGGGGTCGGTGACCACCCAAGTTGCGCTCGCACCGTCGATGCGTACTGTTCCTGCACCTCCGCACCCTGCTCAGCAACGGCGTTCCCGCGCACTTTGTACTCGCCCGCTCCGCCGTCTCTGCTAGTAACGATGCTGTGCACGAGCACACGGGGATCTCGGAGGAGATCTGCCGCCTTTCGTGAACCCCACAGCATCGAGAGCCAGAGATCGCCATTCCAGAACAACGGTTCTACGGGGCTGATTCGCGGCGTGCCGTCAGCGCGAATCGTTCCAACGAGGACAACGCCCGGCTCACCGAGTCGCTGCACGCCCAGCGTGGCGAACTTGGGTTGCTCACGGGACAGCTGATCCCAGTGCATCGCTGTCCCATCCTACCGAGCGCGTGCTGGGACAGGTCGGAGACCGGCCTGCTGAGCGCGACAAATGCCGCGACAAGCGTCGAGCTATCGGACCTCGATTGCCCACTCGCCGCGCGGTCGCAGCTCACCAATCACCGGGTAGCCCGGAACCTCGCCGGCGACAAGCAAGCCGCCGCTGGTCTGCGCATCGGCCAGCAGCAGACGCTCATCGACATCCGTTCCCGCACGACCGCCCCATCGGACATGCGGATCAACCCAGTCCAGATTTCGGCGTGTGCCTCCACTGACATAGCCCGCCGCAAGAGCATCGCGAGCGCCGTCCAGGTACGGCACTGCGGCGCTATCAATAACGGCAGTGAGATTGCTCGCGCGCACCACCTTGTACAGATGACCGAGCAAACCGAAGCCCGTGATGTCCGTCGCGCATCTCGCACCACCGGCGAGTGCCGCCTCTGACGCGGCAGCGTTCAGCGCGACCATCGTTGCAACCGCCTGGGGAAACACTTCGCCAGTCTGCTTGTGCCGGCTGTTGAGGACGCCGATGCCGAGCGGTTTCGTCAACGTCAATGGCAGCCCTGCCTCCCCTGCGTCGCTGCGCAGCAACCGGTCCGCCGCCGCAAGACCCGTCACTGCCATGCCGTACTTTGGCTCGGGGTCGTCAACGCTATGCCCTCCCGCAACCGGACATCCCGCTGAGGCTGCAACGTCGAGACCGCCGCGCAGCACCTCACGCGCGAGACTGGCCGGCAAGACCTCACGCGGCCAGCACAACAGGTTGACGGCGAGGATCGGATGGCCACCCATCGCGTAGATGTCGGACAGCGCGTTCGCGGCCGCGATGCGACCCCAGTCGTAGGGGTCATCGACAACCGGCGTGAAGAAGTCGACCGTGCTGAGCACGGCCATCCCGTTGCCGTCGAGGCGAATCGCGGCTGCGTCGTCACCGGGATCGAGTCCGACCAGTAGCAATCCCGTGGGTTCGCCGACAAGCCCGGCGATCATCTCCTCGAGCTCGCCTGGCGGGATCTTGCAGGCGCACCCGCCGCCGTGGGCGTATTCGGTGAGGCGCACAAGCTGATCTTCCCAATTCGGGCCTCGCTACCGCGACGAAGCCGGGGTCATTCCCCTACCCTCATCGAGGAGGCGTCTGGGCGCCTGGTGGCCCTCCTGATCTTCAAAATCAGTGTGACCGAGTATCCCGGTCAGGCGGGTTCGATTCCCGTCCGCCTCCGCCACTCATCGATCGAAGGGGGCCGATGCACAGCGATCCGCGCCGCAACGTCCCGTCGACTGATCTCCTCCTGCAGGATCCCCGACTCGTCGAGGCAGAACAGCGGCTGGGACGCGCCATCGTTCGCGCGACAGTCCATGCGTCGCAGGAACGAGTGCGAGCCGCGTCCGTCGCGCCCGAGCAGATCGTCGATGACATCGTGAGCCACCTCCCCGCTCGCGCTACCGCGCTGCGACCGGTGCTCAACGCGACAGGCACCATCCTCCACACCAACCTTGGTCGCGCTTCGCTGTCCGGCGCTGCGCGTGAGGCGCTGCTCGCCGCATCGGCCTATGTGGATGTCGAGTACGAGCTCCGCGACGGCACCCGCGCGAGCCGCGGACGCGGTGCCCTTGCGGCACTGCGCAACGCGCTGCCGGATGCGGGCGACGTGATGGTCGTCAACAATGGCGCGGCTGCACTCGTCCTCGCAGTGACCGCACTGAGCACGGCGCGCGAAGTGATCTGGAGCCGGGGCGAACTCGTGGAGATTGGCGACGGGTTCCGGTTGCCGGAGCTCGTCGCGAGCACCGGCGCACTCATTCGCGAAGTTGGCACCACGAACCGGACCACGCTTGCCGACTACGTCGATGCGATCGGCGACAACACGGGCTGCATTCTCAAGGTACATCCGTCGAACTTTCGCCTGACCGGGTTCACCGGCTCCGTCGGTGTCGATGAGCTCGCAACGCTCGAGCCACCGCTCATCGTCGACGTAGGATCCGGCCTGCTCGCACCCGACCGGACGCTTCCCGACGAACCGGATATCACGACAGCGCTGCGGTCCGGCGCTCATCTCGTCACCGCCAGCGGCGACAAGCTGCTTGGCGGTCCTCAGGCCGGGCTCATCGCCGGCAAGGCCGGTCTCGTGGCCCGGCTGCGCCGGCATCCGCTCGCACGGGCGATCCGCGTCGACAAGCTCACGCTGGCAGCACTCGAGGCCACCTTGACCGGCCCGCCGACTCCGACGGCTCTTGCTCTCCATGCCGACCCCGAGGAGTTGCGCGTGCGGACGGCGGCCGTGGTTGCTGCATTGGGCGACCCTGCCGAGCTGACCGCCGCGGTGGGCAGCGTCGGCGGTGGGAGTGGTCCCGGTGTTGAGCTCCCGGGTTGGGCGATCAGCCTTCCCGTGTCGTACGCGGAACCGCTGCGGCTCGGCGACCCTGCCGTCGTCGGTCGCGTGGAACACGGGCGATGCCTCATCGATTTGCGTTGCGTGCCGCCCGACGCAGACGCGGACCTCATCTGCGCGGTACTCGCGTGCAGGTGATAGCGACCGCGGGACATGTCGACCACGGCAAGTCGACTCTGGTGCGGGCACTGACCGGGATGGAACCGGACCGCTGGGCCGAGGAACGCAGGCGGGGCATGACGATCGATCTCGGCTATGCGTGGACGACGCTGCCCTCAGGGGAGCAGGTGGCCTTCGTCGACGTGCCCGGTCACGAGCGCTTCACGACCAACATGCTCGCGGGGGTCGGCCCGGTCCCGGCGGTTCTGCTCGTCGTTGCCGCTGATGAGGGTTGGGCGACGCAGACCGATGAGCATGTTCGTGCGCTCGATGCGTTGCACGTCGAACACGGGTTGCTCGCCGTGACGCGCAGCGACCTCGCCGACCCCGGCCCGGTAACCGAGCAGACCCTTGCACGGCTCGTGGCCACCAGTCTCGCCGGGATCCCCGCCGTGAGCGTGTCCGCTACCACCGGCATCGGCATCGACCAACTGCGTGCGGCGCTCGACGACCTCGTCCGGCTGCTGCCGCGTCCCGATATCAACACACGCGTCCGGCTCTGGGTCGACCGCTCATTCACCATCAAGGGCAGCGGTACCGTGGTGACCGGAACGCTCGGTGGCGGCACCATCCGAAGCGGCGACACGCTCGAACTGTCGGGCGGGCGTGTCAGCGTGCGCGCGTTGCAACGCCTCGGGGAGCCGGCTGATGAGGTACACGGCCCGGCGCGCGTCGCCGTCAATCTGCGCGGCGTACCGCACGACCAGGTGCACCGGGGCGATGCACTGCTGACCCCCGGTGCGTGGCGGTCGACATCGCTCGTGGACATGCGCTTTCACGGCGACGCAGTGCCGAGTCACGTCGTCCTCCACGTCGGCTCCGCAGCAGTCCCGGGGAGGGTCCGTCGCATCGGCTCGGATGACCCGTCAGGCGTCGGCGCGCTCGTGCGGCTCACCCTGGAGACTCCCCTGCCGCTGGCCGTCGGTGACCGCGTGCTCCTGCGCGACCCCGGCCTGCGTCACGTTCTCGGTGGAGCAACCGTGCTCGATCCGTTGCCTCCACCGCTGCATCGCCGCGGCGCCGCGCGGGCACGCGCTGTCGCACTCGACGCCGACACCGGCAGCGCGGACCTCGCATCCGAGCTCGTCCGTCGCGGCGCTGCAACCCGCTCGCTCCTCCACGCGGTCGGCGTACCAATCCCGGATCCATTGCCCGCAGGGATCGTCAGCGTCGCTGACTGGCTGATCGACGGAGCGCAGTGGCAGCGGTGGCGTGCAGCACTCCGATCCGCGGTGGACACGCATCCTGACAACGCGTTGCTGGACAGCGGCCTTGCTCGCTTGGATGTGGTGCGCATCCTGCGTTTGCCCGACGCGCGGCTGGTCGATGGGCTCGTCGAGGCATCTCCCGACATCGAGGAGATACGGGGAGGCTGCGCCTGCGCGGCGTTCGTCCCTCACTGCGCGCCGATGTCGAAGCTTCCGTTGCGCAGCTCACCACGATGCTCGAGCAGCAACCGTTCAACGCGCCCGAGCAATCGCACAGCTGGCAGCGCTCCGGCTCGGCCGTCAGGAGCTCGGAGCCGCCGCCAACGCCGGCGCGATTCTGCGGCTCCCGGGCGACATCGTATTGCTCCCGAACGCTCCGCAGCAGGCGGCCATCGTGCTGCGGGCAATTCCCCAACCCTTCACGCTCTCTGCTGCGCGTCAAGCGCTGTCGACGACTCGGCGTGTGGCCGTTCCCCTCCTCGAACACCTGGATCGCATCGGGCTCACCGAGCGAGTCGACGATGGACTGCGCAGACTTCGCGGCTAGCTCGGCCGTTGCTACCGGTGCGCGCTGTTCGAGACGCTCGCGTTGCGGCGCAATGGTGTACCGCGGGTCGCGCGCCGACTCCTGACCCGCCTCGAAGATGGCGAACCGCGTGCATGCCGATGCGGCGAGGAGCGCACCACCCGAGAACAGCGACACCATGCGTGAGCGACGCCCAAGCGCGATGACGCCGATGATGCCTCCGGCGGCGAGCGCGCGGCTGGCGCGCATCAGGAGCCGCGCGCGACCGGCGCGAATTCAACAGCGATCCCCATACGCTCTCCATCCGGCGTTCGGCGACGAGATCCAGCAACACACCACCGACCGCAAGCCGCCGAGCCGGCCCGGCTTGCGCGACGGACGCGGCCATCATCCCCAACCCTCCGGCCGCCATCGCCGCCGAACCGGCGAAGACGAACGGCAACTCGCGATGCGCCGCATGCCACGTTGGGGTGGCCGTGTCGGCGAGCAGCACACCGGTGTACGACGCGAGACCGGGTGCGAGGAGTGCCGCGACGAATCCAGCGGGTCGCGCCGCAACGGTCACCGGGCGTGCAATCGTCTGCAGAGGGCGCGGCAGCATCGCAACCAGCTCCGCTGACGCCGCAATGCCCACCATCGGCCCGAAGGTCGTGAGAATCCACGTGCCGACGGACATCGGTGATGTTGGCTTTGCCACGCGCAGCATGTTGAGGAACCGGCTTGGTTTGCCCAGGTCATGAATCAACGCGAACGTGCCCGCGCTGACACCGACGAGCGCTCCGATGCGCATGACACGCCGAAGCTCGTTCCTGCCGGTCAGATCTGCGCCCGCCGCCAGCAGTGAGGATCCGGCCGCAAGTCCGCCGAGGAAGAGGTAGGCGGGAATGTCGTTCTCCCACGGGGAGGCCTTGACCACGGGACGTCCGTAATACGACGTGAATGTCGCATCGGGCACCATCGCCTGCTCGCCGCCTCGTCCTCCCCCGCCGCGTCTCCGCCGCCGCGACGCAGCAGTTGGGCTCACCGGCTCCGCCGTCATGACCGCACTCGCAGAAACGCAGCGGCCGCACCCGCGAGCAAGGCAGCGCCCGCAAGTGCGGCGGCCCTCCACATCTCGGGCAGATCTCGCGTCGTCACCACAGGGTCCGGCGGCAGGCCATACACCTCGGGCTCGTCGAGCAGCAGAAAGAAGGCTCCGGCCCCGCCGATCCCATCATTCGGGTCGGCCCCGTACAGGCGCGCGTCGCTAACCCCGAGAGCATGGAGTTCGCCCAGGCGCCGTTCTGCGCGATCCCGCAACTGATCGAGATCACCGAACTGGATCGACTGGGTGGGACAGGCCTGCGCGCATGCGGGCGTCATGCCCTCGGAGAGCCGGTCGTAGCAGAGGGTGCACTTCTGGGCGATGTTGACATTGCGCGCGTCCGCCGGACCCTCGCGGCGTTCGATCACGCCGAAGGGGCACGCGGGAACGCAGTAGCCGCAACCGTTGCAGATGTCAGCCTGGACCACCACCGTTCCGAACTCGGTGCGCATCAGCGAGCCGGTCGGACACACGTCGAGACACGCTGCGTTGGTGCAGTGCTTGCACACATCAGACGACATCAGCCAGTGCATCGCGGTGTCGGCCGGCGCCGCATGGTTGTTGCCGGCGATGTCCGCAACCATTGGGAGCGGCGTGAACCCGCCAGAACGAGCCGGGCCGCGTCGCTCGATGAACGCCACATGACGCCACGTGCTTGCCCCAAGCGCGCCGGTGTTGTCGTAGGACATGCCGAGCATGCTCAGGCCGTCCTCGGGAATGCCGTTCCACTCCTTGCATGCCACCTCGCAGGCCTTGCAGCCGATGCAGATGGAGCTGTCGGTGAAGAATCCTTTACGCGCCGGCGGCTCGACCCACCCGGTGTCGAGTGCCGGATCGGCGGCAGCGAACGCGCGCCTCATGTCCCGCCGTCCCCGGCGGCTGAACCGCGTTGTGCCAGTGGCGCGAGTGATCCCGGCGCGCCGGCGGTACTCCTCAACGTATCGCACGAGCGCAGGGCCTGTCGGTCGCCGCCCGGGCTGGATGTCACACGAGGCCGCCTTGAACTCCTGGATGAGGACGTTGGCATCCAGCGCGACACCGAGGAGGTCGTTGGCGGAGTCGCCGCTCACGGTCGCACCCCCGCCACCGACGCCCCAGTGATAAGGCAAGCCGATCTGATGGATGAGGCGCCCTCCGACCGTGAGCGGGACGACACGATCGGTCACCATCACACGCGCCTCGATCGCGGTTCGTGCCGTGACGATCGTTGCCCAACCGAGATGTTCCAGCCCGCGTTCGGCGGCGAGTTGCGGTGACACTTCGCAGAAGAACTCCGGCTGCAGCTCGGCGAGATACGGCAGCCAGCGGCTCATCCCGCCGGCAGTGTGATGTTCCGTGAGTCGGTACGTGGTCACGACGAACGGGAAGACCTCCGACCCTGGATCCGGGAACGACGGGTTGGTGAGGTTCTCGTCGCGCGGGAATACCTCGCGTGTCGGGTTCGCCTGCTGCGTATACATCGCATTGCGCACTGGCGACTCGATGCGGCTCGTAGTGCGCAGGCAGCGGGCCGTCGAGCAGCCCGCTCGGTGCGTACAGCCATCCCTTGCCGTCGGACTGCATGATGAACGGGTCATCCCCGGCGAGCCCGTCCGGCCCGCCGACGCCCACCTCCGGCCGGAACGACGGCGCTTTCGTCACCTGGAAGTCGGGGACGTCGTGGCCGGTCCATTTCCTGGCCTGTTCGTCCCACCACACATACGCCTTGCGCTCGCTCCACGGCTTGCCGTCCGGATCCGCCGACGCGCGGTTGTAGAGAATGCGGCGGTTCATCGGCCACGCCCAGCCCCATTCCGGGGCAACCCAGGACTGCTCGGACCCTGGCTTCCGTCGCGCCGACTGATTGACGCCGTCGGTGTACACGCCGGTGTAGATCCAGCATCCACCGGACGTTGATCCATCCGCCTTCATGTCGACGAAGGTGCTGAGCATCTGGCCCTGCTTTTCCCCGGTGAGGTGCCGGCCGTTCATCTCGCGGAGCACCGCCTCCGGATCCGGTTCGCCGCCCTCGATCTCCGGGTAGTCCCAGGTGAGATGCCGGAGCGGCGCATCGCGTTCGAGCGTCGACGCTGCCAGCTTCGGCGAAGACGCTTGCCAAGTTCGTGGAAGAACTGCAGGTCGCTCCGGCAATCGCCCAGGGGGCTCAACAGCTTTGTGATGCCACTGCAGCATGCGCTGGGTCTGGGTAAAGGTTCCGGACTTCTCGGTGTGCGCGGCCGCTGGCAGAAAGAACACCTCGGTACCGATATCTTCGCTGCGCATCTCTCCGGTGGCGATCTCCGGGCCGTCCTTCCAGAACGTCGCCGATTCGATGAGGCTGAAATCACGAACGACGAGCCATTTGAGATGCGACATCGCCTGACGCTGCAACTTGCCGTTCGCAGACCCGACTGCCGGGTTCTGGCCGAGGAGGAAATAACCTTCAACCTTGTCGTCGAGCATGTCGAGCGTCGACTGATACGTCCCGTGATCGCCGCTGATGCGCGGCAACCAGTTGAAGCCGAAATCATTGTCCTTCGTGGCCGCGTCGCCGAACCATGCCTTCAACAGGCTCACCGTGTACGCGTCGGCCGCTGTCCAGAATCCCTTCTGCTCGTCGCTCTTGATCGAAGCGAGGTATTCGCCGAGGTTGCCGTGCACGCCGGCACGCGGCATCGGCAGATATCCGGGGAGCAGATCGAACAGTGTTGGGATGTCCGTCGAGCCCTGGATGCTCGCGTGACCGCGCAGAGCGAGGATGCCGCCGCCGGGCCGGCCCATGTTGCCCAGCAGCAACTGGATGATCGCCGCGCCGCGGATGTACTGAACACCGACGGAGTGCTGCGTCCAACCCACCGAGTAGACCCACGCCGTAGTGCGCTCGCGACCGCTGTTGGTGGTGACCGCCTCGCAGACTTTCGCGAACTGCGCGGGGGAAACACCGCAGATCTGCTCGACCATCTCCGGCGTGTAGCGGGCGTAATGGCGCTTGAGGATTTGAAAGACGCAGAACGGATCCTGCAGCGTCTCGTCGCGCCGGACGACGCTGTGCGCCAGCGACGCGCCGCGACCGCCGAGCTCGTGACCACCCGGCTCCGACTTCTCTCTGCCCGCACGGAACATCCGGCGTCCGGCTGCAGGCGCCTCTCCATTCCCTCGTAGCCCAGCTCGTGGTGTCGTATGCGCCGGTCTTGGGGTTGTAGCCGGAGAACAGACCATCGAGCTGCTCGGTGTCGACTGAAGTCCTCATTGACGATCGTCGCTGCGTTCGTGTAGTTGACGACGTATTCGCGGGAAATACTTCTCGTTGTCGAGAATGTATTTGATGATGCCGCCGAGGAATGCGATGTCACTCCCGGCGCGAAGCGGCACATGGAAATCGGCCATCGCCGACGTGCGGGTGAACCGTGGATCGATGTGGATGATCGTTGCCCCGCGCGCCTTCGCCTCCATCACCCACTGGAAACCGACAGGATGACACTCGGCCATGTTCGATCCCTGGATGACGATGCAGTCGGAGTTCTGCAAGTCCTGCTGGAAGGTCGTAGCTCCGCCGCGTCCGAACGAGGCCCCCAAACTGGGGACAGTGGAGCTGTGTCAAATACGGGCTTGATTCTCGACCTGTATGACTCCGATCGACGTGAAGAGCTTCTTGATCAGATAGTTCTCTTCATTGTCGAGCGTCGCTCCGCCGAGACTGGCTATCCCGAGCGTGCGATTGAGCTCATTGCCGTCGCTCGTCCATGTCCTGCCACGTTCGCTGCGCGAGTCTCGAGGACGCGGTCGGCGATCATCTCCATGGCTCGCTCGAGCGGCAGGTCCTCCCAGTCGGTCCCGAAAGGGCGCCGGTATCTTGACGGTTCGCACGCGGCTCGGGTTGTTCACGAGCTGCTCGCTTGCTGATCCCTTGGGCAGAGCCGTCCGCGCGAGACCGGCGAATCCGGATCCCCTTCGATCTGCACGACGCGCTCGCCTTTCACGTAGACGCGTTGACCGCAGCCGACAGCACAGTACGGGCAGATGCTCTTGACCACACGATCCGCAGTCTTCGTCCGCGGCGTGATCGCCGCAGTAGCCGCCGAGCGCACGGCGGTACCGCGCCCGAGCGGGTCGACACTGGTGAGCTGACGAAGAACGGGCCACGAACGGAACCGGCTGCGTACGCTCATGCGATTGCCTCCAGAGGTGGTGACGGCGCTGTCAGATCAGGTGATATTTTACGTGCCGGGACCGGCGCGCACTCGTCGGGCCGGGTTGCCACCGAAGGCGGTCTGGGCAAGCTGCGAACCGTTACTCGCGCTCGATGCTCACCATCTGGGATTCGTTGTGGTGTTCGCCGGCCGGTAGGGTCAGATGGGTGAGCTTGTCGATCTGCTCCTGGCTCAACTGCACGTCATCCGCCGCGATGTTCTCCTCGACGCGAGCGACTCGCTTGGTCCCGGGTATCGGGACGATGCCGTCGCCCTGGGCGAGCAGCCACGCGAGCGCGACCTGCGCCGGCGTCGCGCCCACGTCGGCCGCAATTGCCTCGACTTCGTCGGCGAGCGCGCAGATTGTGCTCGAAGTTGTCGCCGCTGAAGCGTGGATTGGTCTTTCGGAAGTCGGTGTCCGACAGCTCGTCCAGGCGACGGTATCTTGCCCGTGAGGAACCCGCGGCCGAGCGGCGAGTAGGCAACGAACCCGATGCCCAGCTCTGCGAGCAGCGGCAACACCTTTGCTTCCGGGTCGCGCGTCCAGAGCGAGTACTCCGACTGCACCGCCGTGATCGGATGCACAGCGTGGGCGCGCCGGATGGTGCTGGGACCCGCCTCCGAGAGGCCGATGTGGCTGACCTTGCCTTCGCGCACCAGTTCCGCCAGGGCGCCAACCGTGTCTTCGATCGGGGTCGTCGGATCGACTCGGTGCTGGTAGTACAGATCGATGTGATCGGTGCCGAGCCGCCGCAGCGATCCCTCGACGGCTGTGCGGATGTTCCCCGGACTGCTGTCGAGACGTCGCTCCCCGACCCGGAGTGGGAGATCATGCCGAACTTGGTCGCGAGCACCACTTCGTCGCGGCGTTCCTTGATCGCCCGGCCGACGAGCTCCTCATTGGTGAACGGTCCATAGACCTCAGCCGTGTCGATGAGCGTGACACCGAGATCGAGCGCCCGATGAATGGTGCGAATGGACTCGGCGTCGTCGGTGCCGGCCCCGGTGTACGAAGAGGACATCCCCATCGCACCGAGCCCGATGCGGGAGACGTTCAGCGACCCGAGCTTGGTGTGCTTCATGCGTTGCTGGTCCGACCGTGGGCCTGGTACTCGGCGTCTGACACGTGTTCGCCCCAGTCGGATTCAGGCTCGTTGCTATCGCCCGTCCCCTCGGTGATGGACAGATGCGTCATGTAATCGGTCGGTGTTGCTCCGTGCCAGTGCCACTCGCCGGGCGGCGTGTACACGACGTCGCCGGCCCGTATGCGCACGGCGTCACCGCCGCGCGTCTGCGCAAGTCCTGCTCCTTCGGTGACATACAGGTTTTGACCGAGTGCATGGGAGTGCCATGCGGTATGCGCACCAGGGCTGAACCGGATGGCGTTGACGCGGACGCGCGATGGTTCGTCTCCGTTGGCGATTGCGTCCATCCAGACATCACCGGTGAACATCGCCGACGGTCCTTTGTCCGTTGATTGCTTGGGCTTGATCTCCATCTGCTGAACCTCCTAAGGGCGGACGAGGACCTTGAGCGCCTCTCGATCCGCCATAGCGCGATATCCGTCGGGGACATCGTCGAGGCTGACGGTGCGGTCGAACACACGGCCGGGCTGGAGCGTGCCGTCGAGAATGTCCGGCAGCAGCTCTTCGATGTACGCGCGCGCCGGGGCCACGCCCCCGGTCAGCGTGATGTTGCGTCGAAACACCGAGAAGTCCATCGGAATTGCGCTGTACTGCGGAGCGCCGACACGGCTGATGACTCCCCCATCGCGCACGACGGCGAATGCCGTCGCGACGGCGTCCGCAAGGCCGACGCATTCGAGCACCGCATGCGTACCGTCACCGTGGGTGAGCTCGCGCACTCGCTCGACGCCGTCCTCGCCACGCTCCGCGACCACATCAGTCGCACCGAAATCGCGGCCCAGATCCGTGCGGGCCTTGTGGCGCCCCATGAGGATGATGCGCTCAGCGCCGAGGCGCCTGGCTGCAAGCACCGCGCATAGACCAACGGCGCCATCGCCAACCACCGTCACCGTTGTCCGAGGATTGACTTGCGCCTTCATCGCGCAGTGATGGCCGGTCGGGAAGACATCGGAAAGCGTGAGCAAGGAGGCCAGCAGCGCACTGTCGGCGGTAGCGGGCACCTTGACGAGCGTCCCCTGCGCCTGGGGAACCCGCACGGCCTCACCCTGGCCGCCGTCCACACCGTCCTGTCCCCAATTGCCGCCGTGCCGGCAGGACGTCTGCAGGCCTTCGCGGCAGAAGTCGCAGGTGTTGTCCGCCCAGACGAACGGTGCGACCACCAGATCGCCCGTCGCGAGTTCCGGACACCGCCTCACCGGCATCCTCGACGACTCCGAGGAACTCATGTCCCATCGGCCGCGGTCCTTCCGCCGCCTGCATGGATGCATACGGCCAGAGATCGCTGCCGCAGATGCAGGCGCTGAGGACTTGGACGATTGCTTCGCTCGGTTCGTGCAACGTGGGATCGGGAACGTTCTCGATTCGGACGTCGCCGGCCGCGTACATCAGAGTGGCTCGCATCGTTGTCGTGACCTATTGTCCGCCCCACGCACGCGCGGACGGATCCGGATCGCCACCTACCATGCGACATGTCGTGACGTCGAGCGTGTCATCCGGGGTCGTGTCCATGCAGGTCGAGCAGCCCGCGCAAACGGTCGTCCGATTCGACACGAGGGTCGCGATCGTCATCCGACCTGACCTCGCGCTTTGGCAAAAGCTGAACGTGGCCGCGTTTCTCGCAAGCGGTATCGGTGGCTCAATTGGTGAGGTCATCGGGCAGCCGTATGAGGACGCTGAAGGCACCGCATATCTGCCGCTGTGCCGGCAGCCGATCATGATTCTCGAAGCCGACAGGGCGGTGCTGTCATCCGCGCTGCAACGCGCACTCGATCGCGAGCTGCGCATCGCGATCTACACCGAGCAGATGTTTCTCACGACGAACGACGACGACAATCGGGCAGCAGTCAAGGCCGTTCCCCGCGATCAGCTGAACCTCGTCGGCATCGGCGTCTACGGCCCGCGTGGTGCAGTCGACAAAGCGTTGAAAAACGTCCGCCTGCACCCCTAGACTAGCTATTGACAATAGCCATTAGGCTATGTAGAATAGCTACATGAGCACGAACACCACCGCCACCCTCAGGACCACCACATATCTCGCTCGCCCCGACGGCCGGGTCGCCTATGACATCGATGGGAGCGGCAGTCTCGTCGTGCTCGTGCCGGGCATGGGCGACCTGCGCGCCACGTACCGATTTCTGGCCCCAGCGCTTCGCGAAGCAGGCTATCGCGTCGCATCCATGGATCTTCGCGGCCACGGTGAGAGCGACGTCACCTTCTCGTCGTACGGCGACGTGGAAACGTCCGGCGATATCGTCGCCCTGCTCGAGGAACTCGGTGAGCCGGCCGTCATCGTCGGCAACTCCATGGCGGCCGGCTCGGCCGTCATCGCCGCAGCCTCGCGGCCCGAGCTCGTTCGCGGCCTCGTCCTCGTCGGGCCATTCGTTCGCAACCCGAAGGCGAGCGCGCTGCAGGGCCTGCTCCTGCGCGTCGCGATGATGCCGCTGTGGGCCGCCTCCGTCTGGAAGTCGTATCTCCCCAGGCTATACGCCGGTCGGAAGCCCGACGACTTCGAGGAGTACCGCAATCAGGTGGTCGCGAACCTGCGCCGGCCGGGGTATGCGAAGGCGTTCTCCCGGACCACACACACGAACCACGACCCTGCTGCGGCGCAGATCGCTCAGGTCAGCGCGCCGACCATGGTCGTGATGGGCGCGCAGGACCCGGACTTTCCAGATCCGAATGGCGAGGCCGCATGGATCGGCGATGCGCTCCGGGCCGAGGTTGTCATGGTCCCGGACGCCGGACACTACCCGCAGTCGCAGCAGCCGAATGTCACGACCAACGCGGTGCGTCGCTTTCTTGCCTCGTTGAGCTCGCGTGCCTAGAGCAGGGCTCACGGAGACGGCAGTCATCGAGGAGGCAGAACGCCTTGCCGACGACGTGGGTCTTGCGAATCTCACGCTGGCTGCACTGGCGCAGCGGCTCGGCGTGCGCCAACCCTCGCTCTACAAGCACATCGCGGGAATGGACGCCCTGCAACGCAGCATCACGATCCGCGCAAAGAACGAGTTGACCGGAGTGCTGGGGCGAGCCGCCGTCGGCCGCGCGCGTGGCGCCGCGCTCGTCGCCATGGCGCATGCGTACCGCGACTGGGCGATACAGCATCCCGGTCGCTACGCGTCCGCACAGCGCGCACCGATGCCGGGGGATATCGAGGACGAGACGGCGAGCGCCAACGTCGTCCAGGTCGCTTTCGACGTGATGGCAGGATTCGAGCTACGCGACGACGCCGCCGTTGACGCCATCCGCTCGCTTCGCGCCGCGCTGCACGGCTTCGTCGCGCTGGAATCTGGCGGCGGCTTCGGGTTGCCGGTGAGCATCGATCGCAGCTTCGACCGGCTGGTCAGTGGCCTCGAGGCTTCGTTCGTCACATGGGGTGAGCGCTGACCGGAGCATGGCCGCGCCGTCGAGCGCGGACAATGGCCCGGTGGCAGAGGCCCCGGCGACGCGCGACCTGCGATCGGTGGTCAGCGTTTTCGCACCGCTCGGGTGGCGAGCGATCGGCGGTCCGGCCGCGCACGTCGCACTGATGGAGCGCGAGGTGGTGCGGAAGCGCCACTGGCTCGACCGGAGTGAGTTCGGCCGCATCTTTGCTGCCTGCAACCTCATGCCCGGTCCCGGTTCGACGCAACTCGCGCTGATTCTTGGACTCCGACGCGCGGGCGTCGCGGGCATGCTGTGGGCGGCCCTCCTGTTCATCGGACCCGCCGTGCTCATCATGCTCGGCCTCGGCGAGCTGTACCGACACGTCGGCACCAACCACCAGATTCAACTCGTGCTCCTCGGCATGGATGCTGCCGTTGTCGGGATCGTGGCGCACGCCGCGCTCGCGCTTGCGGGTCTCGGGCGCCGCGGCATGATCGGAACCGCCATCGCGCTCGCGGCACTGGCGGCTGCGCTGCTGGGCGTGACCCCGATCGCGATCCTCGCCGCCGGGGGCGCCGTCGCCTATGGAGCGTGGGCAGTGCAGGCTGCGCGACACGGCGATGAGCGCGACACGGGGCACCTTGCGTCGTCGGTGCCGTGGGTCGCAGCGCTGCCCATTTCAGCTGCGAAGGTGGGGCTGCTGCCGCTCGCATTCGCATTCCTGAAGATCGGGGCGATCGCCTTTGGCAGCGGCTATGTCCTGCTCCCGCTGCTGCACGCGGATTTCGTCGGTGGGAGCTTCCAGCTGACGGAGCGTCAGGTGGCGGATGCGTTCGCTGTTTCGCAGGTGACGCCCGGCCCGGTCTTCGCCGTCGCGGCGTTTCTCGGTGTGCAGCTCGCGGGCATCCCCGGTGGCATCATCGCGGCCTGCGCGATCTTTGCGCCGTCGTTGGTCTTCGCGCCGCTGGTGAGCGTGGTCATGCGCCTGACCGAGGCCCATCCCGCCCTTCGCGCAGCGCTCGACGGCGTCGTGACGGCGGCCGTCGGGTTGATCGCGTTCGCGTGCGTCACACTCGCTCGCGCCTCATTTGTGAGCCCGCTCGAGATTGCTATTGCGGTCATCGTGTTTGCAATGTTGTGGCGCTGGCCCCGCGCGCAGCCGATCGCCGTCTTGATCGGCGTTCTCGGCGGCCTCCTGATTCTCGCCACCTCACACTGACTGATCCTCATGTCGCGATTGTCGCGTCAACGCCGGCCCTCCAAAGCGCATTCAGGTGACGATTCGCCGCTGAGAACTGACCCAGGAAACCCTGCGGTCTGACCACTTCCTGAACTCAGGACATGGCCATTTTGCTGATGCGCGCAACTGAGTTGTCACCCCCACAAGACAGGTACGCGTGAGTCATGATCACCCCCGGCAAGTGCCGTCTGGGAAAGCTGAAGGGGACTTCAGAGAGGAGGATTGTCATGAGAACCCTATCGGGAACGCGGAATCGCGTCGGCATCGCAAGTCTTGTCGGGCTGACGGCGATCGCAATCGCGGCGGGATCCGGATCACCCGCGGCCGCAGGCCGGCCCGCAACTGGGAGTGGATCACGCTCCTTCGCCCAGGCGCTGACAGCGACCAACAGCCATGACGCAGATGTCGAAGGGACTGATGAGCTCAACTCCTTCGCATTTGAGCGCACTGCGCCAGCGCTGACGGTCCCGGGCGCCGCACTCACCGCCGCAGAGGCCCAGGCAGCGGCGCTGCCGGTGGTCGGCGGAAGCTGGAATCAGATCACGACCACGCCAGACAACGCGCAACCGCGAGGGTTCGATGATCCCGTGTGGTCGAATGCCGGGGCGGGTTTCGCCAACGTGTCAGGGCGGGTGACGGCACTTGCGACCGATGGATCCAACCTTTATGCCGGCGCCGCCGGCGGTGGCGTCTGGCGTTCCACAAACGCGGGGACAACGTGGTCGCCTGTGGATGATCATTTGGGCACGCTGTCGATCGGCGCGCTCGCGGTCAACTCCGCCGACCGCTCGGTGTGGGTCGGGACGGGCGAGGCAAATACAAACGCCGACTCCTACGCGGGCCAAGGAATCTTCCGGTTTACCCGCGGAAGCAGCACCCTCACCCGTGTCGGTGGTGATGAGCTCAGCGGGAAAACGATCTACAGCATCGTCTTTGACGGTGAAGGGAACGTTTACGCTGCCACTGACAGTGGGCTGTGGCGGAGAAGCGCGAGCAACCTGACGTCCCCTTGGAAACTGGTACTCAAGCCAGATCCGAACCCGACGAACAACCCATATCTCACCTCGTACATCACGAGCGTGGTCGTGCGCCCCGGGACCGGGGGCGCCGTCGTGCTCGCCGCGGATGGCTGGCGCGGCGCCGGTGACCCACCTGCGGACACGGCCTTCAACGGCTTTTACGTCTCGGATAGCCACGGAACGGCCGGCACCTTCCACGAGATCACGCCGAGCGGAGCGATCGATGACAGCGATATCGGACGCACCACGTTTGGCTACGCTGCAGACGGTTCGAAGCTGTATGCGGTGATCGAATCCCCATCCATGCTGCTGGCCGGAGTCTCAACCGTCCTCCAGGGGATCTTCGCCTCCGCTAACGGCAACCCCGCGGGACCTTGGACCCTGATCGCAGACTCGGACAAGTTGTGCGCATCCGGTTCCGGGCTCACCTGCCCATCGACCTATCAACCCGGCGTTCAGGCCTGGTACAACCAGTCGGTTCTCGTCGACCCCACCAATCCCAATCATCTGGTCGTGGGTCTGGAGGAGGAGTACCAGTCGTTCGATGCGGGAGCGACATGGACGACGATCAGCCCTTACTGGAACTACAACTTCGCGTGTGACTCGACAGGTACGTGCCCGCTGACGACCCATCCCGATCAGCACGCCGTCGCACTCGACGGCAACACGCTCTACATCGGTAATGACGGAGGCGTGTACTCACGCAACTTCGAGAGTCACGCGCCGCGCGGCGGGTGGACGGATCTCAACAAGACCTTGCACACACTCCAGTACTACGATGCGGAAGCAGGCTTCCTCGGCGCCGGACTGACGGAATGGGGCGGCCTGCAGGACAACGGGACCACCTTGCAGCGCGCGCACGGCGGACAGACGCTGACGCCCGCGGGTGGTGACGGCGGGTACGTGATCGTCAACCCGAACAATGCCAACGACGCAGTTGGCGAATATGTCGACATGAACCCTTACTTGACCACTGACGGGGGCCGGACCTTCACGACGATCACCCCGTCATGCAAAGACGCGGTCGGACCGCCCATCACGAATTGCGACCCCAATCCGCGATTCATCGCACCGCTCGTCACGGACGTCAACAACCCCCGCGACTGGGTGACGGGCGGCGAGGACGTGTGGACCGACACCGCCGCGTGGAGCACAACGTGTGACACCACATCATGCGATTGGACGAATGTCCACGATACCGGCGCAGGCCGCTCGATCACAGCGCTGGCGGTGAACGGGTCGGTCATCTACGCGGCATGGTGCGGTCCGTGCAACCCTGGTGGATCGACACCGTTTGCATCCGGGATCGACACCAACTACGGCGGTACGTGGCACACGATCAGCGCGTCGAATCTGCCCAATCGATACATCGCCGGCTTGACCATCGACCCGAGCAATCCGGGCCATATCTACGTCGTGTACAACGGATTCTCGCGACACTTCATCGTCGGAGCGGGGACCGGACACGTCTTCGAATCCCACAACGGTGGCGCGTCGTGGACCAATATCTCGGGCAACCTGCCTGACATTCCGAGCGATGCGCTCGTGGTGTCGCACGGGAAGCTTGCACTGGCCACCGACATCGGCGCATTCATCGCAAACGCCGGTGGCGGATTCGGAACGAGCTGGTCGCAACTCGGCGGCAATCTCCCGAATTCCCCAACCGTCGATCTGCGCCTCGACCCAGATGGCACGACACTCCTCGCGGCTACGCATGGCCGCGGTCTCTGGACCATCAAGCTTCCGTAGACCACTACTTCGTGAGGCCCGGCGGCGCCCAACACCGCCGGGCCTCACTGCACAAATGGGGGCACCAACGTGTTTTCGCTCAATCGACCCGTAACCCTGATGCGTATCATCGGCCGGGTCCGTCGTGACGACGTGACACCTGGCGGGGGTCGCGCAGAAGAGGTGACATCAATGGGGGTACAGACGATGCGTAGGGTTTTCTATGGCGCGGTCATCGGCATGACCGGCATGGCGCTGGCGGCGCCGTTCTCGCACGTCGCTGCGAAGGCGGCGTCGACCGTCAGGGTCTATGCGCCGGCCACCGTTGGTGTCGTGGCGCCGACCACCGGTCCCACAGCGGCAGCTGCTGCGGGCCAGACAGCGCAGCACACACAGCGGGGGGCGCGCGCTACGAGCAGCGTCGCGAGCAACTCCGCGGCAGCGATCGCGGCCTCGGGCGTCTCACCCGCTGCAGCCTCGGTCGCCTCGTCGCTCCTCAGCAATTTCAACGGGACGAGCAGCAACGACAGCCGCAAGACCAACTTCAATCAGGAGTTCGAGCCGCCGGACCAGGGACTTGTGCGTCGGCAACGGCTACGTGCTCGAGCCGGTGAACTCGGCATACCGGATCTTCAAGACCAACGGCAAGACGCTCGAAGGGCCGACCAATGTCAACGATCTCTTCGATCAGGGATCGACACAGTTCACGAGCGACCCTCGCTGCTACTACGACCCCACGACCAACACGTGGTTCGCCACCATCCTCTTCCTGAGCGGCGGTGAGGCTGTGGACGGCAAGTCGTCCCAGCTCGATATCGCGGTGAACAGCTCGGGCAATCCTGAGAACATCTGGACGCAGTACGAGGTCGACACCACCAACGCGGGCGGGAACGGCTGCCCCTGCTTCGGTGATCAGCCGACGCTCGGCATCGATCAGGACAATCTCTACGTTACGACCAACGAGTTCTCGATCCTCGGCCCGCAGTTCAACGGCGCGCAGGTCTATGCCTTCTCCAAGAAGGACCTCGTCGCTGGTGTGCCGACTGCACTTCGCCCACTTCAGCAACCTGAACATCGGCGGAACGCTTGCGGCATCCGTCCAGCCGGCGATCAGCACCGGAAGCCCGAACGCCGAGTTCTTCCTCAGCACGCAGGACACGCAGGCCGGCGTCAAGAACGGCACGAACGGTGGCGGCTCCCCGCTCGGCGTCTGGGCGATGACCAACCGCACCGCGCTGCAGAACGGCCACTCGCCGGTCCTCTCGAGCACGCTGATCACGTCTGAGACGTACGGTCAACCGCCCGCTGCCGCGCAGAAGGGCGCGACGAGCACCATCAACTCCGGGTGACGATCGGATGCAGCAGACGCAATACATCAACGGGTCGCTCTGGGGTGAGGCCACCAGCTCGGTATCGATCGCTCAAAGACCCGACCGTGCGCGCGGGAGCGGCCTGGTTCAGCGTGCATCCGACCATCAGCGACAACCACATCGGTGCGTCGTCGATTCAACGCCAGGGCTACGTGGTGCTGGCCGGTAACAACGTGATCTACCCAGCGCTCCAGCAACTGCCCTCGGGTAACGCCGCGATGGTCTTCACCGTGACCGGTGCCGATCACTTCCCGAGCGCCGCGTATGCGGTCCTCGGCGCAAACCAGTCGAGCTTCGGGGCGATCCATATCGCCGCGGCCGGCACCGGACCCTACGCACAGGCATCATCGCGTTGGGGTGACTACTCGTGGTCGGTCAGCGACCCGTCTGGCAACGGCGTCTGGATGGCCACCGAGTACGTGCCACCGCTGGCAAGTCAGACCCCTGACCGGCAGAGCAACTGGGGGACGCGCGTCTTCGAAGTCGCCGTCGGCTAGCGCCGCTGCAGCGGCCCACGCACCTGCGGATAGGGTGCGTGGGCCTGCTGCCCTGCAAGCCCCGTATGGTGTCCGGGTGGCAGGCAAGACAAAGACACCGCCCGCGTTCTCTCGCGATCCGAAAGTCGAAGCACTGATCAGGTCGTGCACGCGGTTTCTGCACGGTCACGGGCCTCGGACCGCGCGCGACCTGCTCGCGACGATCCCGGTCGATACCGCCGTCGACTACTACGGGATCGGCGGAGCAGTCGCCGAGCTGGAGTCCGAGGTCTCCTCCCTGCTCGGGAAGCAGGCCGCGCTGTTTCTTCCGACGGGAACCATGGCGCAGCAGGCGACACTCCGCGTTCACGCCGACCGCAGACGCAGCCGCAGCGTCGTCTTTCACCCGATGTGCCACATGGAAACCAACGAGGAACGCGGCTACGAGCGCCTGCATGGGCTCTTCGGCATTCCGATCGGACCGCGCGACGAGCCGCTCTCGACCGCGAAGTCTCGCCGAAGTGCACGAGCCGATCGCGGCGTTGCTGCTCGAATTGCCGCAGCGGGGCCTCGGCGGAACCCTGCCGTCGTGGTCCGAGCTCGTTGCCCAGGTGCGGTGGGCTCGCGATCGTGGTGCGGCGGTGCACCTCGACGGCGCGCGTCTCTGGGACGCGACGCCGTTTTACGCGAAGGCACACAACAAGTCGATGCGCGACATCGCCGCACTGTTCGACACCGTCTACGTCTCGTTCTACAAGGGACTCGGTGGCATCGCGGGATGCTGTGTCGCCGGTGATGCCGACGTCATCGAGGAGCTATCGGTATGGCGCACGCGCCACGGCGGCCGGATGATCATGCTCTGGCCGTACGCGGCATCCGCGCTTACAGTGCTGCGCTCCCGGCTGCCGAAGATGCCGCGCTACTACCGGCACGCACAGGCGATCGCGCGGGCGGTGCGCGATATTCCCGGTGTCGAGGTGCTCCCGGATCCGGTGCAAAGCCCGGTGATGCACATCCGCTTCGCGGTGAGTCTCGAAGACCTGCAGGCACGCATCATCGCGATTGCGAAGTCCGAGCGGGTGTGGACGTTTTCGCGACCGTGGGCATCGGAAGGACCGCGGTTGCAGCGATTCGAGCTCCATGTCGGCGACGCGACGCTCAAACTCTCGCCCGCGGAGATTCGCGGGTTGTTCGAGCGTCTCGCCGGTTCGCCGGCCTGAGGTTAGATCGCTCCGGAAGGCGTCGGCGTGGGCGTGGGAGCCGCACTGGTGCCGCCGCTGCCGTAGCCGCCAGGTGGTGTCGCCGTGGTCAGCGTTGACCAGGCGACTGCTCCCGAAGGAGCGGTGACGGTCGGCGCCGTGCCCCACTGGCTGAACGTCGTCGTATTCGTGATCGAGGAGCCGCTGACCGTGAAGCTCGTCGTGTAGTCGACGGGAATATTGGACGTCGGCAAGACGTCGAGCTGCACCGTCGACGCTGGGTTGCCGTTCGAGGCGGGGATGGAGCCGACGATCTTTGTGGCGGCAGTCCCGCCGATGTTCGTTGCCTGTGTCGACTGCGGAACAAACTGCAGCTCGTTGACCTGATCAGCGACGGTGATCCCGGGCTGCAGCACGGTGTACGGACCGTTGCCGCTGACCACCGACACCCATTTGTTCTGCAGCGCCGCCGCCTTTGCGGTGACGACACCGAGCTGGTCCTCGATGGCAGCCGTATTCCCTTCGAAATACACGGTGCCACCGACGAGCAGGAGGGTGAACTTCTCGGCGCCGTACGAGGTCGTGAAGGTGATGTCCTGACGGCCACCCGACACGCCCGCATCCCCGACGAAGGTCTCAGGCTCGGGCCCGTTCGACACGCTCATGTAGTGGAAGCCTGGCGCGGCTCGCATCGCCGCAAGCGCTTTCTGATACAGGGAAAGCGCCGGCGACGGCGGCGCATTCGTTGGCAGCGCGGTCGGCCCGCCGTTCGACGTCGGCGTCTGCGTATGCGCCCGCGTCAGGAACGCGACCGCGACACCCCCGATGGCGCCGATGAGGATGGTGGCGACGATCGCTGCGCCGAGGCCCAGCGCCCGCGACGTGCGCCTTGGCGGCGTCGCCGGCGGCATGGACGGCCAGGTGGGCGGTTGCGGCGGGTACGCCCAGTTGTCAAAGCTGTTGCCGGGCGGGCTGTTATCGCTCATGCCTCACCATCGTGCACCGCGCGTCCTTTCTGTTGGCTTGCGCGTCAGGACCGGCCGATCCGAAGCACGACCTTGCCAGTGACGCGCCGCTCGAGGAGGTCGCGCGCCAGGGCACCGGCGCTGCTCCAGTCCGCCTCGACGTCGATGTGGATCGTCAGCACCCCCGCCGCGACCAGCGCGCAGAGCGCGGAGAGATCGGACGCCGCACTCTGCGTGTGCGCCAGCTCGTCGAAGATGAGCATCGAGCGCAGCGTGGCGCCGACGTGGGCGCCGAACCACCGGGGTCCGAGTGCAGCCGGCTCCATCAGCGTTGAGGCGTAGGAAACGACGAGACCGCGCGGCGCCACCACCTCGAGACAGCGAGTGAGCACGGCGCCACCCACCCCATCCAGGATGTGGTCGTACGGGCCTTCGGCGTCCGCGATGTCGCGGACGGCGTGGTGACATGCGGCTGCCGCGCCGGCATCCGCCGCCGGGTTGCGAATCAGCCCGGTCACCGTCATCTGCAGGCTGCGAGCGAGCTGCACCGCGAGGTGACCCACGCCGCCCGAGGCTCCCGTGACGAGCACTCGCTTCCCCACAGGGAAGCCGCCGAGAGCCAGCGCCCGAAACGCGGTCATGCCTGCGACGGGAAGGCACGCAGCCTGTTCGAGCGTCACCCCATCGGGGACGACCGCCAGAAAATCCGTCGGCACCGCGACCAGTTCGGCCCACGCGCCGCTGTTCACCATCCCGACCACCGTGGCGCCGGCCGGCGGTCCACCACCACGTTCGGCCGCGCGTTCGACAACGCCGACGACATCCCAGCCCGGCTGCACACCGGCTGGAGCGGCGGCGGTACGCGAGACCTCGCCGCGGTTGAGGCTCGTCGTGGAAACCCGGACGAGCGCCTCCGTCGCCATCGGCACGGGTTCGGGGACTTCGGTCAGCGTCAGGATGTCGGCATCTGCCGGTCGTCGTCAGGGCGACGCATGAGGCGCTCACCGTAGCGCAGACCACCCCTGGGATCGCTCAGTCCGGTGAGCCGGGCGCCTCGTTGCTGCCCAGCCCGTCGGGGACGAAGCGCATGTCGGGCTCGAGCGCGAGATTCGCGCCTCGCGCCGCGACCTCGATCAGCGACGCGAAATCCTGCTCGCCGAACCCCTGGCCGATGAGGCTCAGCACGATCTCATGGGTGACCGCCGATAACCGGAGCGGAACGTTGTGCTCCCGCGCCGCTGCGAGTCCGAGCTCGAGATCCTTGCGGAGCAGATGTTGGTGAACGTCGGCGTGAAGTCGAGGTTCACGTACGCCGGCGTCTTGTATCGGGTGAACGTCGACCCGAGCACGCTGTCGTTGATGAAGTCGAGGTAGTCGGCACGGGCCACCCCGCCGCTCTCGGCGAGGACGGTCGTCTCCGCGAGGATCTGCGCGACCACGCCGAGAACGAGGTTGTGGCAGATCTTCACGAGCCGAGCGGCCTCACCCTCGCCGACGTACGAAACGCTCCGCCCGAGCATCCGGAGATATGGCAGCGCGCGCTCGTAGGCATCCCGGGGCCCCGACACAGCCACGCTCAGCATCCCGGCCCGCGCCGCTTTCGGATTCCCACTGACCGGAGCGGCCAGGAACGCCACGCCGCGCTCCGCCGCGACGCCGTCGAATCGCGCTCGGAGATCTCCATGGAGACCGTCGAGGCATCGACGACGAGCCCGGGGGCACGGCTCGCGGTCGGCGAGCAATCCCTCGGGGGCCGGTCATGACCGCCTCGAAGTCGCTCGACCCCGCCACCATCGTGATGACGATGTCGCGGTCCGAAAGGCTCCACCGCATGTTCCACAAGACGGGCACCGCGATCGACGAGCGGCTTCGCCTTCGCGCTGGTCCGGTTGTAGACGGTGAGGTCGCATCCCTGATCAAGCAGCCGTCCGGCGAGTACCTCGCCCATCCGGCCGACGCCGATCCATCCGAGCGTCTCGCCGTTCGGCGCCGCTCCGCTCATAGCCTACTCTCCCACGGCTGCTACGACCGCATTCTCAGGTTGCGCAAACGATTGCCTAGCATAGCGGGCAAATTTTCTCGATGTCAATCCGGCGGCCACGTCTCGGCGCTTATTCGGTGCTGAGACTTGCCGGGCAACGCGGCGGGTATTCGCGCCGGTGACCGTCGATCTCCCGGACGATCAGGTCCGGTGTGAAGCGCACACGGCGGCCGACCGACTCGCTCTCGAGTTGCTCGAGGAGCAGGCGCACCGCCACCGATCCGAACTCATGGATCGGAACGTGCATCGTTGTCAGGCCGGGGCTGACGCGGCTCGCCAGCGGGATGTCGTTGTAGCCGACGATGGCGAGGTCTTCAGGGATGCGAAGCCCGAGCTGGCTCGCGACCCCGGCAAGGCCCAGCGCGACCATGTCGGTGACCGCGAACACCGCGGTCGGCGGGTCGGGCAGCGACAGGAGACGCCGCGCCGCCAACGTACCGCTCTCCTCCGTGTAGCCGGCCTCGATGATCAGGCGCGGATCCGGGACGAGGCCGGCGAGCGTCATGCGCCGCCAGGAAGCCTCGCCGCCGCAGGACGCCGGTGCTGACCGTCGGTTTGCCTGCGAGGTGCCCGATTCGTGTGTGGCCGAGCTCGATCAGATGCTCGGTGGCGAGCTGCCCGCCGAGGAGATCGTCCGATCCCACGAATGGATCCTCGCCTTCATCGCTGAAACGGTTCACGAGGACATACGGCGCCTTGCGGCCTCGCAGTTCGCGGACGCTCGGATCCTTCAGGAAGCTACTCGCCACGATCACGCCGTCGACCCGGCGGGCCTGCAGGCTCTGCAGATGCGAGCGCTGACGGTCCGGCAGGCCGTCGGTGTTGCAGAGAAGAACATTGAAGCCGCGCGGGGACGGCGGAGTCCTCGACTTCCCGGAAGAGCGCGGCAAAGAACGGGTTGGTGATGTCGGGGATGACGACGGCGAGCACCTTCGTCTGGCGCATCTTCAGCCCGCGAGCGATGCCGTTGGGCTGGTAGCCGGTCTCGCGAAGCAATGCCTCGATGCGCAGACGCGTCGCGGCAGCGATCCGTAGACTCGGATCGTTGTTTGCCACGCGCGAGATCGTCGACGGATGGACGTTGGCCCGCATGGCCAACTCCTTGAGCGTCACCTGCATCTGTTTGCCCTTGACATTCGTTTCCGCTGGGTCCTAGGCTAGCGCAATCGTTTGTTCACCGGTACTGAGCTCGCGCGTAGCGAGCGGGAGACGAGTCATGCGGAAGCCTCTGTCAGTGGCCGTGACCGGCATCGTCTCAGTTGGCTGGGTGGGTCTGGCGGCGTGCGGCAGCACGAGCACGACCACCAGCGGTTCGCCCGCGGCAAGTTCGCCGATCACCATCGGCGTGTCGGTCTCACTGACAGGAGACTTCTCCGGCGACGGCAAGGCGCTCGTCCAGGGGTACGACCTCTGGGCGCAGGACGAGAACGCCAAGGGCGGCCTGCTCGGACATCACGTGACCATGAAGTATGTCGATGACGCCAGCAGCACCACTCAGGTCGTCACCAACTACCAGAACCTCATCACGCAGGACAAGGTCGCGCTGGTCTTCGGACCGTTCAGCAGCCTGCTAACGATCCCGGCGTCGACCGTCACGAACCGCTTCGGCTACGCATTTCCCGAACCGGCGGGTGGTGGCCCGAGCGTCTTCAATCGCACTCCGGCGATCCACTCGCTCTTCTTCGTGCAGCCGGCACCGGTCGAGGACAACCTCGTCAGCTTCACGCAGTGGGTGCTTTCGCTGCCAGCCGCGGAGCGTCCGGCGACAGCCGCCTACTCCACCGAGGACGACCCGTTCACGCAGCCCCAGGTCGACAAGGCGCGCGCGCTGCTCGAGGCCGGCGGGATCAGGACCTCTAGTACAAGGTCTACCCGGCGGAGACGACCGACTTCACGCCGCTCGCGCAGCAGGTGATCTCCGCGAACGCCGACCTCGTCATCCTGGGCACCCAGGAACCCGACGGCATCGCCTTCATCAAGGCGTTCCAGCAGCAGCACTACAATCCCAAGGCGCTCATCGAGACCGCCGGGCCCGACCAGGGGAGCGACTTCTCCAAACAGGTCGGCGTCGGGAACACCGAGGGCGTGATGGTCCCGGCAGGCTGGTGGTCGAGCGCAAAGACCACGGACAACGCCACGTTCGTCAGCGAGTTCACCGCCAAGTACGGCGGTACCCCGGCGGACATCCCATCGGATGCCGCCGAGGCGTACAGCGTCGGCGAGGTCGTGGACCAGGCAGCCCAGAAGGCGCACAGCATCGCCAACTCCGCGCTCATCACGGCGTTGCACAGCGGCACGTTCCAGACCATTCAGGGCCCCATGGCCTTCGACTCGCTCGGCCAGCCGAACGGCGCAAGCTTCCTCGTGCAGTGGCAGAACGGCACGACCGTGCCCGTCTATCCGCCGTCCGCAGCGGTCGCTCAGCCCGAGTACCCGAAGCCCGACTTCTCCGGGTGACGCGGGGGCGGGGGCCGCGATGACCCTGATCCTCGAAGCGGTGGTCTTCGGGGTCCTGACCGGGGGCGTGTACGCGCTGATGGCATCGGGGCTGACGCTGATCTTCGGCGTGATGCGGATCATCAACGTCGGGCACGGCGCGCTGGTCATCCTCGGCGCGTACCTCAGCTTCGCGCTGCTCAACTCCGGCGCGCACATCGATCCCTTTCGTGAGCCTCGTCATCACGATGCCGGCGATGTTCGTGCTCGGCGTTGTGCTGCAGCTCGCTGTTCATCCGCCCGCTGAAACAGGATCGCGAAGCGCTGTCGGTGCTGGTCACGTATGCGATAGCGCTCGGCATCGAAGGCCTCCTCGGGTTCATCTTCACCAACAACTTCGTGCAGCTGAACGCGTGGTACGAGACGGCATCGTTCGCGGTCTTCGGCTTCCGCATCGCCTACGTCTACGTCTTCGGCTTCGGCCTCTGCGTGGCGATCCTCGTCGCGATATTCGTGCTGCTCTATCGCACCGCGTTCGGCGCCGCGACCCGCGCGACGATGCTCAATCGCACGGCGGCACAGCTCGTCGGCGTCAATGTCGACCGCGTCTCGGCGCTCGCGTTCGGCATCGGCGTGGCGACCGCCGCGGCAGGTGGCGTGGTGTTCGGCATGACCAACTCGTTCGATCCCGGCAGCCACTACGACCTCATCTCGCGATTGCTGACGATCGTCGTCCTCGGCGGCCTCGGGAGCCTGCGCGGCGCGATCATCGGCGCCGTCGTGATGCTCATCGTCGAGGACGTCGCGGCCGTGGTCATCTCCCCGGTGTGGGCGAGCTTCGCATTCTTCGTGATCCTGGTGATCGTCCTCGTCGTGCGCCCGCAGGGCCTGTACGGCATTCGCGTACGCGAGCGCATATGACCCGCGTCGTGACGAGCGCACCGCGCCAAGTTCGGGGCGCTTGCGGTCGCCGTCCTGCTGGCGCTCCTGCGTGCCGGTGTTCGCGCCGGACCCGGCCACGACCAACATCGCCGTCTTCACCGCGATGTACGTCGGCCTCGCGACGGCGTGGAACATCATGGGCGGCTACACCGGGTACATCTCGCTCGGCCACGCCGCGTTCTTCGGCTTCGGCGCGTACGCATTCGGCCTCGTGCTCGCCCATCTTGGTGTTGCCGGCGGCTACGAGCCCTTCCTCTTCGTCCCGGTCGCCGGCGCGCTCACTGTGATCCTCGCGCTCGGCATCGGCTGGATTGCGCTGCGGACCCGGGCGGCGACCTTCGTGATCGTGACCATCGCCATGATGTTCATGGTCCAGCTGCTCGCGGAGAATCTCGTGCGGACTCACCGGCGGCGGCGCGGGCTGAGCTTTCCCGTGCCGCCGTGGACCGGCGACTTCTACAACACGCCGTTCTACTACGCGATGCTGCTGATGGCGCTCATCGCGCTTGCCGTCTCCTGGTGGATCCGGCGGTCGAAGTTCGGCCTCGGCCTGCTTGCCATCCGCGACGACGAGGACAAAGCGCTCGCCGTCGGCGTGCCTGCGCACGCGTACAAGCTATCGCGTTCATCGTCAGCGCTGCGCTCGTCGGGATGATCGGCGCGCTGTACGGGTACTACGTGACGTACATCTACCCGCAGTTCGCCATCGATCCACTCGTCGGGATCTCGATCGTCCTGATGGTGTTTCTCGGCGGCCTTGGCACACTGTGGGGGCCGGTGCTCGGCGCGTTGATCCTCGAGCCCGCGCAGCTGTGGCTCGCCTACAACTTCGGTGCGAGCGGTCTCTATCTCGTCCTCTACGCCGCTGTCTTCCTGGTCGTGATCATCCTCATGCCGCGCGGCATCGTTCCGTCGGTGATCAGCCTCATCGGGCGCGTGAACAACCGAAGGGCCGTCGGTCCATCGGACGCGGCCGGGTCCGT
>CAVWRW010000016.1:0-92307 GCA_963757475.1 Candidatus Dormiibacterota bacterium | reverse complement strand
CCACTGACTTGGACACGCATGCACCAGTGAGCACGCTCTCGAGACTTGCGATCGCATCGCGTCCGATGATCGTCAGGCTTGCGTGCTGCTCAAGATTGGACGTCGCGACGCTCGTAGCTGAAGCGCCTGGCCGGCGGTTGCGACGAACCTCGTGCGAAGTCAACTGAGCCGAGTTGTACTCGAATCAGCACAAGCTCTTCGCGCTGATCTGGAAACCGCGACGGGAACTGTTGCGCAGGCGGCTGATGCTTGCGGCGCCACCATCAAACCCCCGAGGGGCCAACTGAGGGTCCGCGACCAACGTTCGGCATTTCTGAGTGCTCGCCTGTCCATACCTCAACTTATCCGAAGAGGCACGATGCGTCAGCCTGGTCGCCGACGCTCTTCCAGGCCGTTACTTGCAGCATTAATCCCCGTGGGACACTTTACTTGCAACATTAATGCCCGTTACTTGCAGCAATGATGACCGCTAACAGCTGACCTTCTAGAACCTCCTCCCCTCTCGCCCGGGCCGCCTTCGAATACGCTTTGGAGGCGGCCCTCTTTTTGGGGTTGCCAGGCGGCGCCCAGTCTGCGCTGCTTTGGCGGCTGCACAACGCCCATCACCAGTTCATAACGACTTCCCAATCGGTTCTTCCTCGAACTCGGTCCGTCCAGTTTCGCCAAGCTGCCTTGAGAGGAAGCGGCCGCCGCCTCAAACGGGATGCATACAGGCCACGGCCGTTTTGAAATGAGTTCAGTGAGAGGGCGAGCCATGCTGTTGAAGCGCACGATCGGCCAGCTTTCGGTGACGGGCCTTGGTGCAGCGGCTCTGGTGCTCAGCGCGAGCTCCGTTGCCGCAGCGGGCCACAGTGGACCAGGCGCCGCGTCGCCCTATCGCGTGCATGTCCTGATTGCCGGCGCCAGCCTCCATCACACCTTCATCGCTCTCGGGTCAGGCAAGCCCACATCCGAGCCGCTCACCAAACCCGACGACATCACCTGGCTGGACGGCAATGTCTTCGTTACCTTCCAGAACGACGTGGGTCCGCAGGGCACGCCGAGCCCGAGTGGCAACCTGGACAGCACCATCGTCGAGGTCAGCCCCAGCGGCCACGCAGTCGCACAGTGGGACATCCGTGGGCACTGCGATGGGCTCACTGCCGATCCGGCAATCGCGAGGGTGATCGCAACAGTGAATGAGGATGCCAACTCCAGCCTCTTCACGATCGATCCGACTTCCGGCGCCCACGGCACCCTTACTCACTACTTCTACAACCTCAGCCCGCTGCCCCACTTCGGTGGCACCGACGCCATCTCGATCCATGACGGGATGATCCTCATCAGCGCATCTGCACCAGGCACCTCCGACGGTTCGCCGCCCGCTCCCAATGCGGCGTATCCCGCCGTCTACGCGGTGACCCTGGACACGCACGATCACGTGGCGGTTGTCCGGTCGGTTTTCCGCGACGAGGCCACCGCGACTGTGGCCAACACCAACAGCGCGCAGCACGGCCAGCAGGTCCGGCTGGCACTGATCGATCCGGATTCCAACGAGATCGTCCCGTCGACCAGCCCGCGATTCGCGGGGAGCTTCATGCTCGACAGCCAGGGCGATAGTGAGCAGATCTACGTCCGCGATCCCGGCGCCGATCATCCCAGTCTCTCGGTCCTCGAATTGACCCAGTCCATCGATGACACCGCTTGGGCAACCGATGCTGACGGCACGCTCTACGCAACCAACTCCGTCGGCGACACGGTCGACGCGGTGCACGGCAACTTCCCACTCGGCAGCGCATTTGTCGCAGCGACACCGTGCGACGCCAACTCGGCCCCGCCGAGCTGCAACAACACGCCACCGTCGCCGGTCAACTTCCTGGGTCAGCTCAACATGTGGACCGGGCAGATTGCTCATCTGAAGCTGCAGGGTGCCGACCTTCAGCCGAAGGGGTTGCTCTTCGTTGGGGCGTAAGGACAAGCCCTCGGCCCCAACCCTGACTCGATAGTCGGAGCTGCCCCGGCAAGGAATCCGTGTCGTCCGCGCGCTGACCCTGAGGACACGGCATCCTTGCCGGTATGCAAACGAAACAGCGACGATCGCAGCAGGACGCCGGCGTGCCGGACGTTGGTTTCCACGGTTACAGCGCTGAGGCGTTCGCATGGTTCGCCGGCCTCGAGCTGGACAACTCACGCGAGTATTTCCAGGCTACCCGCGAACGGTATGAGGCCGAGGTGCGGAGTCCATTTACACGCATGTTGCAGGAGTTGAGTGGCACGTTCGGTGGCACCGTCGCCGTGTTCCGGCAACAGAACGACATGCGCTTCGCGCCGACGGTCCCGTACAAGACGAGGACGTATGGTGTTCTTGAGTTCGACGCACCGGCCAGAGCTCGCCTGTATGCGGACATCTCCGCGCGCGGCCTTTATGCGGGTACCGGATACCACCGCCTGGCATCGGATCAGTTGCGCCGGTACCGCGCCGCCGCCATCGATGAGCAGCTCGGTGCCGGCCTGGCTGCAACGCTCCTGGCAACGCAAGCGGCCGGCCTCGAACTCATCAGTGACAGTCTCACATCCGTGCCTCGTGGGTATCCGCGTGATCACTCGCGACATGAGTTGCTGAAGTTCCGGTCGCTGCTCGTCGGACGCTTGATGATCGGTGAGACCGGTATCGCGCGCGACGATGCCCTCAACCATGTCTCCAGCACCTGGCAGGCTGCTGCTGCGCTCACGACCTGGCTCGATGAGCACGTGGGACCCAGCACACTCGAGCCGCGGCAGCGCTGGCAGCGACGACCGGCGAAGCCATCCGAACCCGCGGAGTAACTGACGAGCACGGTAGCTCTGCACGGCTCACCTACCATTGAGCCGCATGATCTTTCCGCCGTTTGACGACCTCGGGAATCGCGTCGCAATGCAGGTCGGCGAGGATCGACTTCGTACCGCGAGCTCGACGTTGCGAAATCGATGGCATCACTGGGTCCGCCCCGATTGTCCGAGCGCATGATGCGTGGGATAGCGCGCACCACCTTTCGGGATGTCCTCGACGCGGTGCGCGCGATCCCTCCTGGATGTACCGCTTCGTACGCCGACGTGGCGGAGCTCGCCATCGGAAGCCGCCGCGCAGCACGAACCGTCGGCTGGGCGCTCGCGTCGTGTCCGGAAGACGTGCCGTGGTGGCGCGTCGTTCGTGCGACGGGCGAGCTCCCCGGTGTCAACGATCGCGCACAGACGCGACTGCTGCGCGCCGAGGGCATCGTCGTGCGCCGCCGACTATCGGCCGACGCGACAGCGCCCGACCTTCTTCATCGCAAAGGACGGGCGGTGACACTCACGGCCGGCGGCCTGCCCTAGCTGTTATCAGCCGCCACGACGTCTGCATAGCGGCGCAGATACAGCGGCCATCCCTGATCGTCGTCGACACCTTCGCGGACCGATTCCCAGCCGTCGCCGTGACGGTCGAGATTGCGGTGCTCGAGCTCCACTCGTGTGCGGTCGGGCCCCTCGGCGATGAACCGCACCTCCACCTCGCTGGTCTTTGCAGGATCGGTCTCAATCGCCCACTGCGGGCTGATGTCCCAGCTGAACACCACGCGGTTCGGCGGCTCGTACGCGAGCACACGTGCCCATCGGCTCTCGCTGCCGTCGACACCCTTGTCATACACATGGCCTCCGACGCGGGGCTCGAAGACCGTCTCGGCGATATCGACCGCAAGCAGGTTGTGTTCCGGCGGCTTGAAACGGCCGAAGTCCGTTGTAAAGACTGAGAACGCACGCTCGATCGGCGCATCGACGACGACCTCATGGTGGATCGATGTTGCTGTCGCTTGTGTCATGGGATCTCCTTCTCTGGTTGTTCGGCTGCGAGCTTGTACGCAGACATGGCGCTGACCCAGAAGCGGTCGAGCTCTGCGCGGAGCTCATCGAGACCTTCCGGATTGATCGCGTAGATGCGGCGGTTCCCGACCGGCTGATCGACGACGAGCCCGGCATCCTTGAGCACCTTCAGGTGCTGCGAGACGGCCGGCCGGCTGACCGGGAGCCCCTTGGCGAGATCGCCGACGGCGGATGGGCGTTTGGTCAGGCGCTCGAAGATCGTGCGCCTGGTGCGATCGCCCAGCGCGGCCCATCCGGCAAGTTGGTTAGTGGCCACGCACAGTAAGCTACCACTTACGAAGGCGCGGCGTCAATCCCTCTCAGCGGGTGCTGGTCAGGCACGCGTTCCTGTGATGAGTCGCTCACGGTCGAACAGCGCTGACACGAACCGATACCCGGCGACGTCCAGCACGAGCAGCAACACCGCGAAGAAGGCCACGAGGAGGGGCGTGACCTGGATCACGTCGTATGCGATGAAGGCCGTGGTCACGGCGGAGGGCACACTCGCGATAACGCCGAGTTGCTGCGCGACACGAATCTCGCTGGTCCGGGTGGAGATCGCCATGCCGAGCCAGATGGCCCATCCCGCGATGAGCGGGGTGAACAGGACCTGCGCGATCAGGTCCGGTCCCTGAAAGACCGCAGCTGCAACTCTTGGCTGTGAAAAGAGCGCGATGCACGCGAGAAAGAGGCCAAACACCACGTAGGAGATGACCAGAGCCGGAAGGAACGCTGCAAGCGCCTTCCCCAACAGGAATTCCTCCCGGCGGATTGGGGTCGTGAGCACTGGTTCGAGCGTGCCCTGCTGGCGCTCTCCAACCACCGCGTATGCGGCGATCGTCGCCGGCACCAACGCAGGGATCCCGAGCATGTATGCCAGCGGATCCCCGTTGAGCAACCCGCCTGCTTGCGATGTCGACACGCCGAGGATTGCGATCAGCGGGGGGATGATGAAGATCAGCGGAAGCACGGCCATGGTCGCGAAGATGGAGGGGTTGTGCCGGAACTCGCGGAGCTCCTTGCGGGTGATCCCCCGGATGCGTTGGGCGCTCAACTTCATGCCGGACCCGCCTGCTTTTCGTCGTCGACCAGCTCGAGATACACATCTTCGAGCGAGTGGTGGGACTCGCTGATCGACAACACGTCGGCGCCGGCGGCGACGAGCGCCCGCGTGATCGCCGGTGCGGCGACGTTGGCATCGGTGACCTCAAGCACGTACGTCGCAGCAACGTCTTGCCGCCAAGCGCCTGCGCCTGGAAGCCCGGCAAACACGCTGCCGGGGTCGGTGAGGGGCACGAGCGTTCTAACCGTGAGCGTCTTGGCGAACAGCTGCTCGCGAAGCTCGTCCGGACGACCGATCGTGCGCAGCGTCGTGTTGAGAATTGCAACGCGGTCGCAGAGACGCTCCGCTTCTTCGAGGCGATGCGTCGTCAAGAAGATCGTCACGCCGCGCTTGCGCAGATCGTCGATCAGTTCATGCACGTCTCGCGCGGCCACCGGGTCGAGTCCCGCTGTCGGCTCGTCGAGAAACAGCACTTCCGGTTCGCCGATCAGTGCCCGCGCGAGCGCGACTTGCTGACGCAATCCCTTGGACAGCGTGCCGCACGCGTCATTGGCACGGTCGGCCAGATTGACCGCGTGGAGCGCGCGATCGATACGCTCCGTCGGGTTGGACGCTTCGTAGAGGTCGGCGAAACACTCGAGGTTCTCGCGCACGCTGAGCCGTAGATACAGGCCCGGCGACTCCGGCATGATCGCGATCTTCCGGCGGATCTCGACGCCGTTCTCCGGCGTCAGCGGAATACCGGCGACTGCTGCGGTCCCCGACGTTGGTGCGACGAGCGTCCCGAGCGTGCGAACCGTCGTCGTTTTGCCTGCCCCGTTGGGCCCAAGAAATCCGAACACCTCGCCCCGCCCCACCGCAAACGAAACGTCGTCGAATGCGACGCGATCACCGAATCGCTTGGACAGATGCTCGACCGTGAGCGCCGGAACGCCGCTGTCACCTGACGGCGGCGCGGTGCTCACCCGGTGCCGGCGCGTGCGGGACGCGATCGCGCGACCGCGAACCTCTGCAATGCGGCGTGGACGACGAGCACGAAGACCGCAAGCTCGACGAGCCACAGCACCGTCGCGATCACCAGGTCCGCCTGCGCGAAGGTAGCGGAACCACGGCTCAAACCACCGAGGAGACTCCACGTGTTTGCGGCGAAGAAGATGGCAAATGCAAGGCCGGCCCAGCGTTTGCCGCGACCGTACGCCCATGCGGCATAGAGCCAGAACAAGACCGCGATACCGGCCGAAACGGCCAGTTGATCGATCTGTCCCGAAACAACTGCGTTCCACGCGGCGGTGGTGAGCCCGGGATCGCTGTCCATAACGCTGGACTTGACCTGCCCGAGACTCGCGAGCAGGGTGATCGCTGTGGCCAGTTCCAGCAATGCACCGACATACATGAGTTTGACTGCGGTCAGCAACGAGCGGTTCGTGCGAGGAATACGTGGGCGGAACCGCGTGCTGACCGCGCCGATGAACAGGTCGAGGCACTCGGCGACGCGCGGATGACTCTGGTCGCCGCTCGCGCCGCTCATGAGCACGGTGAGCATCTCGGCTTCGTGCTCGCGCCGGAAGCTGCGCGGGTAGCAGCGCAGCCAGCGGCGATATCCGCGTTCGAGAATAGCCGGATCGCGCGTCATCCGGCCACGCGGCGGGCGGGCCCCAGTCGCGCGAGCGCTGTCGCCGCGTTGGACTGGGCTCGTGCCGCCTCGGCGGCGAGTTGGGCCGAGCCTTCCGGGGTGAGCCGGTAGTAGCGGCGCAGCCGATTGTCGACGATTTCCTCGCGATCGACGTTGATCAACCCGTCGAGACGCAGGCGGTCGAGCGCCGAGTACAGGGTGCCGGCGCGCAGTTGCACACGCCCATCAGAGATCTGCGCGACATCGGAGATGATCCCGTAGCCGTGCTGAGCGCCCGCAGCAAGCGCCGTGAGGATGAGGAAGGTCGCCTCCTGCATCGTCCGCTTGCTCACGTCAGCAGTATATATCGCTCAACGAGCGGTCATCGATCCTGCCATGCGCGGCGGTTGCCCGCTGCGGCGCGCAGCGGCCGCCTCCGTGCGCAGCGGAGGCGGCTCGCGTCGTGGCCGGCGCTTGCGGCGGGCGTCAGGCGCCGGCTTGCAGGCCGGCCTCGAGGCGCTCTCGGGTCCTCCGCCGCTGGAGTACGGCGTGGTACCGGCGCGCCAGGCGGATGCGGTCGAGATTCGGGACGATTGCCATCGCGGTGGTGACGAGTCCGGTGGTTCCAGCAGCGAGCCCAGCGTTCAGGACGATGGTTGCCGTTGTCATGTCGTGCCTCCGTCGGGGTGGGGTTGATATCGACACTCCCGAGGTTGACAACGGCGCGTCGGAGACTTCGTCTGTGAGTGCTCAGAGCTTGCTCAGAGTCCGGCAGAGGCTGGCTGCTAGCTGTCGACATGCACGTACCGCGACCCGCGTGACCACGATGCTGCGGCAGCGATGAGCGATGCCACTGCAGCGAAGATGAACGCGGTGGCGAGGCCGGAGTGGAACGGCCCCGAGATGAGGTCCGGGAAAAACGAATGCCCCGTCAGCGCCGCACGGTTTGCCGGCGAGAGCTGCGCGAGGACGTGCGATCCGAGCAGGCTCTGGATCGGGTTGTAGCCGAGAAACGCCGCGAACAGAATCGATACTGGCGGAAGGTTGCCAACGTGAGCAGCAACCGATGCCGGCACCCCATGCGCCATCAGTCCCTGCGTCAGTGTCGTCGGCAACGTCGCCGACAGTCCGATGATCATCAACGTGAAGAAGATACCGATGGAAAGCACCTGCGCAGAGCTCTGAAACGTGGCGTTCATGCCGCTTCCGGCGCCGCGATTGCGCGCTGGAAGGCTGTTCATGATGGCGGCGCGATTCGGTGCGGCGAACGCACCCATCGACAGCCCGCAGAGCAGCAGGATCGCTGCAAATCCCCAGTAGTTGAAGTCAATCGGAAGGAACAGCAACAACATGAAGCTCACCGCCGCGCCCGCCATGCCGCCCGTCGCCAGGTAGCGCGCACCCAATCGATCCGAGAGATAGCCGGATACCGGACCGGCGAGCAGGAATCCCGCGGTCAATGGGAGCATGAGGATGCCCGCATAGAGCGGTGTCTGCTCAAAGCTGTAGCCGTGCAGCGGGAGCCAGATCCCCTGCAACCAGATGATGAGCATGAACATGAGGCCACCACGGCCGATCGCGGACAGCAGCGTGGCCATGGTGCCGAAGGTGAACGCCTTGATCCTGAACAGCGCGAGCCGGAACATCGGCTCGGCTACGTGCAACTCGATGACCCCGAACAGCGCCAGCGACGCGATGCCGACTGTCAGCAGCGCAAGCACCGGCGCGCTCGTCCAGCCCATGCTTTTCCCGTCAGCCGGCTCGATGCCGTACGTGATGCCGATCATCACGAGGATCAACCCGACGGCGAACGTGATGTTGCCGGTCCAGTCGATCTTCGCGCGGTGACGCTGCCCGAGCTCCTTGAGGTTGCGGTACGACCACACCGTACCGAACAGCCCGAACGGCACCGAGACCAGGAACACGAGTCGCCAGTCGATGGCGCCGAGCACGCCGCCGAGAATCAGCCCGATGAATTGTCCTGAGATGGCTGCGATGTTGTTGATCCCCAGCGCAAGACCGCGCTGATTCGACGGGAACGCATCGGTGATGATCGCGGCGGAGTTCGCGATCAGAAACGCAGCGCCAACACCCTGGAGCAGACGGCCGACGATCAACCACAGTGCGCCGGCCTGTGAGGTCAGCGGGTCGACTGTCAGGACGAGCGAGGCCGCCGTGTAGATGACGAATCCGAGGCTGTACATGCGAACTCGGCCGAACATGTCGCCGAGACGTCCGAGGCTCACCACGAGCACGCTGCTGACGATGAGATACCCAAGGATCATCCAGAGCAGGTAGAAGCTGTTGCCCGGTGCGAGTGGATTCAGCTTGATGCCACGAAAGATGTCGGGCATCGCGATGAGCATGATCGACGAGTCGATCGTGGCGAGCATCACGCCGATCGTGGTGTTCGACAGCACGAGCCACTTGTAGTTCGGCGAGATCGCCGGCGGAGCAGGCTCGGCCGTGGTGGCCGTGCTCGCACGAGTTCGGCGATCTTGTTGATGATGCCGGTTGCAGCCGACAGCAGCCTGCGTTCGCTGACAGACAGCGCTGCGAGTTGAGCGTTGAGCCATGCATAACGCCGGCGCCGCGTCTCGGCGATGAGTGCGGCACCAGCCGGGGTGGCGACGAGGATCACCTTACGACCGTCGTCGGGATCACCGCGGCGCTCGACATACCCCCATTCCGCGAGCGCATTCACGGTCTGGTTCATGGACGGCGGCGTGACGTGTTCACGGTCGCTGAGCTCGCGGAGCGTCCGTGGACCTTCTTTGACCAGGAGTGCGAGCACCGTGCGATGCGAATCGCCGATCTGATCGTCGGCCTTCTCGGCGCGGAGACGCCGGTAGAGGCGCGTGACCGCCGTGGAAAAGTCCGAGTCGAACTCTTCAGCGATCGGCCGTTCGACGACTGCTCTCGGGCTCCGCTGCATATCGTTAGGTTACCAAATTAGGCTACCTAATGCAACCGAGCGCTGACCAGTACGGATGTCTCGGCGTTGTTCGGACGCGCCGATATGGCGAGCAAAGCGCGCCAAGGCCTGTAGCGTGAGGTCAGGAGCAGCCCAGTCAATTCGCTGCACGCGATCATGAGGAAGGTAGTGAACATCACCAGGTCAGCACGGGACACGCGGGCGCGGGATATCCCGTTCTGGGTGACCGCAGGCGCCTGTGTGTTGCTGACGTGCGCGGTCCTCGTTGCGCTTGCGATCCTCCACGCGTGGTCGGTCGACCAGGAAGCAGGGGCTGAGTTGATGAGCACGCTCCGCACCGCCATCGCCGTGGAACAGGAGGGCGTGCGCGACAGCGTCAACATGAGACTGGCGTTGCAGGCCGACGCGAATGCGGCACTCCTCGTTGTCGAGTCCGCCGGTGTATCCGACACGTTGTTGCCGGCGATCACCCGCATGGCCGATGACTATCAGGCCGCTGTCTCCATCGAGCTCGCGGGCATTCGCGCAGGCGCTCCGCAATCAGCCACTGACATCAACGCACAGGTTGGTGAGACTCGGTTCACGCCGCTCAGTACCGCACTCGCCACGGAGTTGCGTGAGGAGTCCGCAAGCGCCGCCAGCGGCGTGACCATCGCCTTCGTCGCGTCGATCGCGTTGGTTCTTGGCGCGGGACTCGTCGCGATGTTGTTCGCACTGTTCGCGCGGCGGCGTCGGAGCAGGATTCTCGCCTATGAGGCGAAGGCTGATCAGCACGAACAGGAGTTGCGCATTGCGGCCACGCGTGCAGAGACGTTCACCGCGCTGTTCGACGATAACCCGCAGCCGATGCTCGTCACGAGACTCCCGGTGGCAATGTCGGAGCGTGACGACCTGCAATTCCTTGCCGTGAACAAGGCCGCCGAGGAGATGTACGGCTACACGCGCGCCGAGTTCCTCGAGCTGCATCTGGGCGAGATCCGCCCGCCCGAGGATCGCGACCAGCTGACGAGAAATCTCAACGCGGTGCGAGGGGGACGAACGCACTTCGATGGTATCCGCCACTGCACCAAGAGCGGGCGCACGCTCGACATCGAGGTCGACACCCGCGAGATGGTCTTCAACGGTGAGAACGCGATGATCGTGTGTCCGAGCGATGTCACCGATCGCAAGCGGCTTCGCCGCGACCTGGAGCATCAGGCGCTGCATGACGCGCTCACCGGTCTGGCGAATCGTTCACTGTTTCGGGACAGGCTGCAGCACGCGCACCAGCGTCTCGAGCGCAGCGGCGGTTCCTACGCGGTGCTCATGCTCGACCTCGACAACTTCAAGACCGTCAACGACAGTCTCGGGCACGCGGCAGGCGACGATCTGCTCATCCGTGTGTCCGAACGCCTCACGGCGAGCGTCGGCGCCGGAGACACGGCCGCTCGCCTGGGCGGTGATGAGTTCGCCATCCTCCTCGAGGATCTCGCGGAGCCGGGTGACGCGCCCGGCGCTGCAGAGCTGCTGCGCACGGCGCTGCGTGCGCCGTTCCTCATCGCGGGACGATCGTTGACGGTCACCGTCACCATCGGTGTCGCCAGCTCGATCGACGCCGATGCCGCTGACGACGTCTCGCGCAACGCCGACGTTGCGCTCTACGTCGGCAAGGCGGACGGCAAGGACCGTTGTGCCCTGTTCACCGACGCGATGTATGCGTCCACGCTGGAGCGGATGACGCTCGAGCAGGATCTCCGCGCGGGCATCGGACGTGGTGAGCTGGTGCTGCTGTACCAGCCAAAGGTCGATGCACAGACCGGGCGACTCTCGGGCGTTGAAGCGCTGGTGCGCTGGAACCATCCGTCACGGGGTCTCATCCCTCCGGACGCGTTCATCCCGATCGCTGAGCAGAGCGGTCTCATCAACGACCTGGACACGTGGGTGCTGACAGCGGCGTGCCGGCAGGCCAAGGCGTGGTCGGATGCGTGCATCGATCCGGTGCCCGTGGCGGTGAACGTCTCAGGTCGCAGTCTTGTGAGCTGCAAGCTGCTCGAGCGTGTTGTTGACGCGCTGCGGCAGACCGGACTCGACCCTCACCTGCTTGAGCTCGAGATCACCGAGAGCGCGGCCGTGCCGCAGCAGGGCGAGGCGCTCGGCCTCCTGCAGACGATCCGCGACCTCGGTGTGCGCGTCGCGATCGACGACTTCGGCACTGGCTATTCCGTGTTGAGCCGGCTCCTGAAGTTCCCGGTCGATACGCTGAAGATCGATCTCACGTTCACCCGTGCGATCGTCGCCGAGCATCAGCCGGCGCCGATCGTCGATGCGATGATCGCGATGGGCCTGAGCCTTGGGTTGAAGGTCGTGGCCGAAGGCGTCGAGACGGAAGTGCAACGACGCTACCTGGCGAGCAGGCGTTGCACTGAACTGCAGGGATACCTCATCAGCCGACCCATCGCGCCGGATGAGCTCGTCGCGCGCTTTGCCGGTACGAAGCCCGCCACCGCCGCGCCGCAAGTCCTCACCCTCGTCTGAGAGGGGCCGCCGTACCGGGAGTGCCGCACGCACACGTGAGGGGCCGCTCACGCGCGGCCCCTCAATGTGTCAATCAGCGTGTCGTCAAGCGGCCGGACAGGGGTTGTTCGGCAGATTGTTCTGGTAGTCGTTGAACTGATAGGACACACTGCCGTTCGCGCCTGAGTAGGCGACCTTGAGCAGGTGACCGTACTGCTGATGCGCACCGTAGTCATTGGTGCTGAAACCTGGGTAGTTCTGCCCGACCGTCCAGGCACATCCGCCAAGCGCATGGCCCGTGGTGTAGAAGGGATAGAACGCTGCGGGAGTTCCGTCATCGGTCGGCGGAATGATGGTGCAGCCTGCACCGGTGCTCGTGTCGCACGTCCCCAGGCCATCCTCGATCGCCGGGAGATCCGTGTTGAATCCGACCGACGAATAGTTCGTGTCGTAATGGGATCCAGTAAGGGGACTCGTGAAGACGAAGTCGGTCGCCCGGTTCGAGCTGCCATTCGGCCAGTCCGGGACATATGAGGTCCCGTCGTAGCCGAGGTTCGATCCCTCGCAGCCGCCGATCTTGATGAGGCTCGATGCGGAAGGCGCCCAGCAGCCCACGTCATCGCCATCGGCTGGCTCGGAGTTCTTCCCGACACCCTCCTTGCCGAGGCAGCTTCCGGTCGTGGCATCGACGTTGTTGCAGTAGTCGAAATGACCGACCTCGGTGTCCATCGCGACGTTGTAGGTCGCGGCCGCCCACGGCACGGTGGTCTGCGGCGAGGAGGTCGCGTACATCGGATGGAAGTCGTAGGGGATGTTCTTGCACTGTGTCGACGGGCTCGGGGCGAACTTGACCTGACCGAAGCCGTTGGCAGCGCTGGCTGTCATCGATCCGGACGTTCCGGTTGTCGTGTCCTTGACGACGGCCTGCAACCCGTGCGGTGTGTCGTGCAGATTGACGGTGAACGCGTCGCCCTGGTTCAGAAACGCGACCTTGGCGGGGTTCGGGTTGCCTGACGCCGCCGGCGTGAACTGCACCGGGTTCGGGGGACCCTGCGGCTTGCCGCTCTTCGTCAGGTACGCGAAGTTGACGTACTCCTCGCCGACGACGCTCTCGCAGGTGGAGTTCAACTGCTCACCGGTGAGCGAGTTCAGTGCCAGGCTGTCGATGGTGAGCGCGACGCACCACTGGGTGGCCGAGCAGCTGAAACCGTTCCACTGCTGGACGTATCCCGGCGGGTAGAACTGGAGTTCCATGTAGGCCGTTCCAGGGTGGTACGGGCTCTTGGCGGGGTTGACGATGTTGACGTTGCTGTCAGGTACGCACGAGTTCACGAGCTCGGGGTACGACTGCGAGTTGCACATCGCCATCCCGAACCAGAAAGCCGCGGCATACTCGAAGGTGTAAGCGTGCTTGCCCGGGACATTGGTTGCGCTGGGCTCGACCGGGAGGATGCCGCTGTACTGCATCTGATTCCCGGAACCCGACTTGTTGGAGTAGAACAGGACGCTGGGCTCGTCATGGCCGACGTAGTGGCCGAAGACCTCGTCGGACTGGTTGACCTCCGTACACAGGAACCGGTTGCTGTTGCTGCAGTCGATGTGGGTCGGTGCCGGCCGCGCCGACGATGCCGACGAAGAGATCCCCCCACCGGCGAGAGCCGCAGGGATCGCCAACGCCGCTACGGTGAGCGGCGCAAAGACACGCCATCGCGGATGCCGCATCGCGTCCTCCAATGGAGCGGTTGGCTGAAGGAACCGGATGCCAGCCCCCTCCGGGAACGCCCACTCCCACGCTCTCGAGCGGGCCTAAGTTAGCAGGCTGTACCACGGGCTGCAACTGGCCACGATGGCCCGCTGAATGTCCGTTGTACGAACGAATTTGGCGATACGCGGCAGGTTCGAGATTGGTATGCAGGTCGCCTCTAACTGGCTATACGAGCGGCCGCGGCGCCGTCGTCTCGAGCATGGCGGCTCGGCGTTCGTCGATCCGGCGGCCGAGGAGGAGGATCGCGCTCCCGGCGATGACCGACGCCAGCAGGCAGCCTGCCCACAGCCAGCCTTCGCCGAGGCGTTGGAGGGTGATCGTTCCGACGATCGGGGCCACGAACGCCGCCGCGCCGAATGAGGTGCCGAAGACGCCGTTGTACCGGCCGCGAAGATGCGCAGGTGCCAGGTCCGCCACCAGTGCCGGTCCGACCGCGTTGAACGCAATCTCGCCGAGCGTCCATATCAGCACGGTGGCCGCGTACGCGAGGGTGGACCGTGCAAAGAGCGTCACAAAGAAACCGACGCCGAGCATCACCGAACCGCCGACGAACACACGGATGAGCCGCTGCCTCGCAAGCCATCGAATCGTTAGCGGCTGCAGGACGATGACCGCCACCGGGTTGACGACGTACGCGAGGCCGTATGCGGCCGGGCCAAGGCCATGGATGCTCATCACGAGCGGGAGGGTCACGAAGGACTGCAGATACACGATCCCGCTCACGAACGCCGACGCGGCCAGCGCGAGTAGGAGACGATCGGAGAGCACCTCGGCGTAACTGCCGCGCTCCTGGCCGTGGTGCTCCGGCCGAGTCTCCGGTACGCCAACCGCCACGACGATCGCGAACCCAACGCATGTGATCGCGTCGAGCGCGAACAGAAACCAGTACGAGTGCTGGGCGAGAAATCCGCCCGCCGCGGCGGCAACACCCACGCCGATGTTGAGACCCCAGTACAGCAACCCATACGCCCGCGGACGCTCAGCCGTTGGCACCACGTCGGCGACGAGTGCCGCTACTGCGGGCCGGTACAGATCGATGGCGACGCCGGAGAGTGCTGCGGCGATGCCGATGAGCGCGATGTTCGGCGCCAGCCCAAGCACGATGAATCCGCCTGCCGAACCGGTCATGCCGAGAATGATCGTGAAGCGCCGGCCGATTCGATCGGCGAGCATGCCGCCGATCGGCTGCGACACAAAGGAGCCTGCGCCGAAGCACGCGATCAGGAGACCCGCGGTTCCGACCGAGATGCCCCGGCCGTGCACGAGGTACAAAGCGAGGAATGGTTCGACGACATAGCCGAGGCGGTTGATGACGGTGCCGATCCAGACGACCCAGAACGTCCGCGGCAACCCGCCACCTTGACGCGTCAACCACACGCGCGGACCGCGCCGCGACGGCACAGGCGCGATCGCTGGACCCGACATGGGTCGACGGTATCAGCGGCTGTCGAGTTGGAGCGCCGCGAGCCTACTTGTCGAGCGCGCGCTCCAGTTCTGCCTTATTCATCGAAGAGCGCCCTTTGATCCCGCGATCGGCGGCCTCGTTGCGCAGCTGATCGTAGGTGCGTCCACCAGGACCCGAGTGCGACCGCAAGCCGCCCCGCCGTCCGGACGAGATGTCGTCGATCGACGTGCGGCTTGCTTCCTTGGACTCGCCGGCACGCGCCCGCTCCTTATTCACTGTGCGCGCCGCGATCTCCTCGGCAAGATCCTCGGACCGGCCGCGTTCTTCAAGACCCTCTTTGATGTGCTCGTATTGCCGCTCTCGTTTGGGCGACCACGCCTTCACCGGCATCGCTGACCCTCCTGCAATCGTTGTCTGATCAAGAGGATGCAACGCTGTACCGGAGGTGTCAAACACGACGCGCCGCGCGGCGCTCGCTAGGACGCAGCCCGGGACAGCGGCTGAGTCCAGACAGGGTCGGTCGATTCCCACACGCGCGCGTCCTCACCGAAGACGAGGAATCGATCGAAGCTGCGTGCGAACCAGCGATCGTGTGTGACCACGAGCACAGTCCCTTCGTATGCCTCGAGCCCGTCCTCGAGCGCCTGCGCGCTGTCGACGTCGAGGTTGTCCGTCGGTTCGTCGAGGAGCAGGAGCGTTGCGCCGTCCACCTCGAGCAGCAGGATCTGCAGCCGCGCCTGCTGACCGCCGCTGAGCGTCTCGAACACCTGGTCCGACTGTTGATCGAGTCCGTACCGGCGCAACATGCCGATCGCCCTGCCGCGTTCGAGTTGCGCGTTGGCAAGGATCTCCACCGGCGTGCGTCCCGCGAGGTCCGGGCGTCGGTGGAGTTGCGAGAAGACACCAGGGACGACGCGCGCGCCGAGACGAAAATCTCCTGTGTGCGCAACATCTTCGCCGGCGAGCAGGCTGAGGAAGTGCGATTTCCCTGATCCGTTCGGCCCGACGACCGCGATGCGCTCACCGAACACGACATCGAGGTCGAACGGTTGCAGCAGTCCGGTGAGCTCGAGCTGCTTGCAGATGATCGCCTGCACACCGGTCCGGCCGCCCTTGAGTCGCATGCGCACCTGCTGTTCGCTCGGTCGCTCGGCGGGCCGTCCCTTCTCCTCGAAATGCCGGAGCCGCGTTTGCGCTGCCTTGTAGCGAGCGGCCATCGCCGGACTGCGTGCCGCCTGCTGCTGCAGCGTCCGCACGTAGTCGATGATGCGTTCGTGTTCCTCCGTCCAGCGACGGTGCAGCTCCTCGAGTCGCTCGGTTCGATTGCGCCGTGCCTCGACGTACGTGCCGTACCCACCGCCATGGATCCACGCGCCGTGACCCTCGAGCGTGACGATGCGTTGCGCGGTACGTGAGAGCAACTCACGGTCGTGGGTGATGAAGAGAATGGTCTTCGTGCTCGCGACCAACGCTGCTTCGAGCCACTCCTTGCTCGGGACGTCGAGGTAGTTGTCCGGCTCGTCGAGCAGCAGGACGCTGCTCGTCCCGCGCAACAGTGCGTCGAGCATGAGGCGTTTCTGCTCACCGCCACTGAGCTCGTCGACTGAACGCGTCGCTGCGACCGTGTAGTCCTCTCCAAGCGCGGCATTGGTGCAGAGGGTCCACACCGACTCCGCGTCGTACCCTCCTGCATCCGCGTAATCGGCGACAGCCTGCGCATACGCCGCTCCGGCGCTGTCACCGCCGACCTCGTTGAGCAATGCCTCGCTGGCGTCGAGCGCTCGCGCCGCGCGACGGAGCGAGGTCGGGGACACGGAGATGAGCAGGTCGCGCACGGTCTGCACGCCGTCCGCACTGCCCATGAACTGACGCATGACGCCGATGCCGCCGGCACTCGAGATGGTCCCCACCTGCGGTTTGCGGTCGCCGGCGATCATCCGCAACACCGTTGTCTTGCCCGCGCCGTTCGCGCCGAGCAGCGCTGTCTTGCTGCCTTCCCCGACGCGAAAGGACACGTCGTCGAAGAGCACCCTCCCATCCGGGAGGACGTGCCGGAGCCCTTTCACATCAACAAATCCCATCGCCCGACCTATTCTGGGATGTCGGTCGAGTTCGCGCGGATCAACCCGCAGGGAAAGAGAAAGGCGCCTGGGAGTGCCAGGCGCCTTTCCGGGAGGGAGTTGACGGGTCAGTGGGAGAGGATCTTGATCCCGTCCCAGTAGTGGTCGAAGGCGGTGTTGGAACCGGCTCCGCTCACGTAGGGCTGGATGAGGAAGTTACCGACGGAGTAGTACAGCGGGATGTAGACCACGTCCTGCTGCAGGATCTGCGCCAGCTGGTTGTACAGCGGGAGGGCTGTCGTCAGCGGTTCTGCGTCGGCCTGCTTGAGGATGCTGTCATACGTCGGGTCATCGAACCCGCTGGTGTTGGCGCCTTCCGCAGTCGGAATCGCGCCCCAGAGGTTGTCGTACCAGTCCTGCGGGTGGTTGTAGTCGAACTGCCAGCCGTCACGCGACATCTCGTACTTGCCAGAGAGCCGGTTGCTGATGAAGATCGACGCATCCGACACCGAGTTCAGGCTGACGTTGATGCCGAGATTGGTCTTCCACTGACTCTGCAGGTACTCGGCGACGCTCTCGTTGAGGCTGCCGGCGTTGTACGAGTAGGTGAGGCTCTTGGTTAGCGCGCCGGTTGGGTCGTACTGGTGGAGCAGCGACTTGGCCTGGGTCGCGTCGAACTTGGCGAGCGGATCGCTGTTCGGTCCGCCGTTGCCGATGAGGCCGCTGGTGATGAGACCGCCGGTTGCCGCCGAGCAGATGACGTTGTGGCACACCGTCGTGGCCAAACCCTGCTTGTCGACCGCGAGGTCGAAGGCGAGACGGAGGCCCTTCGCAACGGCCGACTCACCAAGGAACGGTCCACCGGTGGACGGGTAGCCGATGTTGAAGCTCAGCCACGTGCTGCGTCCCTTCGGCTGCACGAGGAGATCACTCTTCTCTCGGGAGTTCGCCTGGATTGCGAGCACGTTGGCGAGCGGGATATTCGAGCTGTTGCCACCGTACCCGATGAGGTCGTAGCCCTTCTGGAAGAAGGCGTCCACGGTCGTCGGTGCCGTCGACGGGTCCTTGATGTCGATGTTGATCGTCTTCAACGTCGGCTTCGGAGAACCCCACCAGTTCGGCACCTGGCTGAACGTCAAGGACTGCTTCGGGGTGTATGCCGTGAGCTTGTACGCGCCGGTACCGACGAGGTTGGTCGGTGTCTGCCACCAGTTGACGGGATCCACACCCGGTGCATCGATGACCTTCTCGTCAACGATGGCCCCGACAGCACCCTCGAGGGTCCATGCGGTGAGGCACCAGCCACAGCCGCTGGCAAGCTTGACCTGCACGGTCTCCGGGTTGATCGCGGTGAGGCCACTCATCATGAACGCAGAGTTGCCTGCGGCGAGCTGCTTCTCGATATTGGCCTGGAAGCTCGTCGGCGAGCCGGACGACGGCGGTGATCCGGCCGCAGTCTGGGCTGCTTTGAAGCCCTGGATCGCGCTGAGAATGGACGCATACGCACCCTGCAGATCGGCGCCGCGGTTCCACGAGTACAGCACGTCCTTCGAGGTGACCGGGTCACCGTTCGAGAACTTGGCCGCGGGATTCAGGTGAATCGTGTAGGTGGTGCCGTCCGCGGAGATCCCGCCGTTGGCCTGCGTCGGTACGGTCAAGGCGATATCCGGGACGATGTTGAGGTTGTTGTCGAACCGCCAGAGGTTGTCGAACACGTTCTGCATGAGCTCGGTATCGACCTCCGCGTCCATCTCGCCGGGATCCCACGTCCCCGGGTCCTGGAAAACAGGGAAGTGCAGGACCTGCGACGACGCCAGCGAGCCCGTCGTCGTGTTGTTGCTCGTGCTCCCGCACGCAGCGACGGCGAGCAGGCCGAGGACTCCCAGTCCCACAGCGCTGATGCCCACTTTGTTGGTTACCAACATGGTTCCTCCGATGCCACTGATGCGGGTGGTGATGGCGAGTGCGACGACACGTTGTCGCGCACGCACGCACACCTCGACAGGAAAAACTCTAGCCTCCCACCGGCGGCGAAATCGCTTGCCTGCAACGCAATTCACCCTATCGGGGGAAGCCGATGACGTGATTTCATCCCGATGGGTGAGCGATGTTCCTCACATCGCTGTTCTGGCAGACGTGAGTGGTCTTGTCCCTCACATCACGTTCAGCAACCATTAGCACCACTTGCTGCATGTATGGTGCGTACGCGGCATGACCACTTTCACACTCTGTGCAACGCACGAGGAGCACGCACGATGTCCCGACTCGATGACCTCCGTACAACGCAGAGCGCGGCACCATTCGACGACGTGGTCGAGCGACTGCGCGAACTCCTGCGCGAGCATGACCTGACCCTGTTTGCGGACATCGACCACGCGCAGAACGCGCGCGATGCCGGGCTCACGATGCCGAAGACTCGCGTGCTCATCTTCGGCAACGCGAAAGCCGGCACGCCGTTGATGCTCGCCGCTCCGGACATCGCGCTGGAGCTGCCGCTGCGTGTGCTGGTGCGCGAGCAAGGCGAGACGCTGACCGAGCTTGTGTACATCGATCCAGCGCGCCTTGCCGCGGACTTCAACGTCAGCGGAATGGTTGCCGCCATAGCCGGCCTGCCTTCGATCGTCGCCGCTGCAGCCGGAAGCTGATCCGGGCTCTTGACGTTATAGCGCCACTATCATCTATAGTCGCAGTCACCTATGAAATCCCTCATTCGCGGCGCAACTGCCGGCACCATTGCCACCGCGCTCATGAGCGGGCTCATGCTCGCTGCGCGGCGTCTCGGCATCACCGGCACGCTGCCGCCCGAGAAGATCACGTCGAAGATGCTCCGGCGATACGGGGTCCGCCCCGACGCCGGGCAGCAGGACGCGATTGCCACAGGGCTCCACTTCGCATTCGGCGCCGCCGCCGGTGGTGCGTTCGGCGTGGTTGCCCGCCGCGTTCCGGTGCCGTCGGTGCCGCTCGGCATGGCGTACGGCGCCGCGATCTGGGGCGTCAGCTACATGGGATGGCTTCCCTCGATGGGCCTCATGCCACGCGCGGATCACGATCAGCGTGGGCGCCAGGCGGTCATGCTCGCGGGGCACCTCGTCTTCGGCGCGACCCTGGGGATGCTCGCGGGACGTCGGCCTCGCCGGCCCGAGACGGAAGACACCGACGAGGGCGAGACCGAATAGGGCTGAGGCCTCACGCGTGACGCGCGGGTGGGTTGACCGTTCCGGGGTCCGCTGGTACGGTGCACCGGCATCCTTTCACCCCACTTCTCACTCATGGAGGCAGCTGCTTGCTCGCTGGTCGCGTGCGTCTCGCTGCCGTATCAGCGGTCATCGCCCTGGTGGCGGCCGGCTCCCCGCTGACCGAGGTCCGGGTCGATGCCGATCAGTTCACGCAGCAGATCAAGTCACTGTCCGCGCAGGCAGCCGCGCTGTCGCACGAGATCGCGGCGCTCGGGAGCGCAAGTTCGACCGCGCTGGGCAATGCGCTCGCGTCTGAGCAGGCGATCACCACCACGCAGACCAAGCTGGCTGAGGCACAGCTGCAGCTCGACCAGGCGAACCAGAACCTCGCCAACACCACGAAGCAGCTCGCGACGGTGCACGCGCAATTCGCCACCGATCAGGCCGACCTTGCGCAGCTCCTCGTGCATGTCTACGAACTGACGGACGACGGCACTGTCACCGAGATCCTCGTCAACAGCAAGAGCCTGCAGGACGCGATGGACACGCTGACGAGCGTCGACCAGGTGAGCAGCCGGGTGGACACGCTGGTCACCGACATTCATACGCAGAAGGATCAGCTCACGCTGCTGCAGGCGCGGCAGACGCATGACCAGCAGCAGGCGAATCAACTCGTCGACAGCCTGCAGACGCTCGGCAGCCAGGAGCAAACCGAGGAAGTGACGTACAAGAGTCAGGCCTCCGCCTTCAAGGGAAAAGCGGCGACGTTGGTGGTGCAACTCCAGGGTGTGCAGTCGAAGATCGCGCAGGTGCGCCGCGCGCAGGCAGCGGCGGCGGCGGCTGCAGCAGCTGCGGCCGGCGCAGGGGCCGCTCGCGTCATCGGCAACGCACTCCCGCCCTTCGCCTTCGGACCGACAACCGATTACTTCCCCTGGGGACAGTGCACCTGGTACGTCGCGTCGTTGCGCAACGTCACCTGGAACGGCAACGCCAACGAGTGGGCGGCGACCGCGCGCGCGGCCGGTCGCCCCGAGGGCATGAAGCCGCGTGTTGGATCGATTGTCGTGTTCGGTGCGGGGAACGGGTACAGCGGTTTCGGGCATGTCGCGTATGTCGTTTCGGTGCAGGGCTCGCACAGCTTCACGGTCGATGAGGGCAACTTCCTTGGCCTCGGTGTGGTGGATCAGCGCCACATCGGTTCGCTGAACGACGTCGAGGCGTTCATCTACTAGACGCGATCGGCGCGCAGTTGTGGCACGTCCCGAGACCGTCTAGGATGGCGGCCCATGGGCCGTCGCCCCTCTTCAGGATTGGTTCGGTGGCTGGGATCGCTGGGATTGGTCGCAGTCGTCGCGTCTGCCTGCGGGTCCGCGTCGACGCCCAAAGTCAGCCTCCGCGTAACAGCGAGTCCGACAACCGCGCCAATCGCTGCGACGCCAACGCTTCCCCCGCTGCCGCCACCGCCGCCCATCGCACCGCTCCTCGGCTACAGCTCGACAGGGGACTTCACCCAGATCCTCTATACGGCTTCGGGTGTGCCGTCCGCGACCCTGCCGGCGAAGGCTCCGTACCAAGTCGTGTCGCCGCTCGGTGATCGTTTGCTTGCCGAACACACGACGAGCCCTGACAGCAACGGCAACTACGGCATCGACCAGCTCGATGCGATCACGGCGACTGGCGGGGTATCGCGACTTGAGACCATCGCCGACCCTGCAAACTTTATCGATGCGATCGGATCTGAGGATGGAACCCAGTGGGCGTGGATGCTCAAGGGACCGGTCGACAGTTGCGCGGGGAACCCCCCACCACCGGTCGACACCGATGTCTACATCGGCTCAACGCCCGGCCAGAGCAAGCTGCTTGCGCAACTGCCGCCGCTCAAACCGCAGGGATTGGGGTGGACGTTCCTGCGCTGGACTGCCGCCGGGATCGTTCTCTCCGAAGGCGGTCCCCCCGGTTGCTCACAAGGGCCGCCGATCAATCCGAACCCCACGGATCTCCTCAATCCCGCGACTGGAACCGTCACGCCGCTGGCAGCGAAGTTGGGCCCGGGTGATTGCGTCCTCCAGGACATTGCAGACGACGGCACCATGGCGTGTCTGCCCAGCTCGCTGGTCATCGAGGATAAGTCGCCGTCGGCCTCGGCGACGGTACTGCGCATCGTATTTCCAGACGGCACTGACCACAACATCACCGCGGCGCCGTTCCTGCAGGGATGCGACACATCGAAGCCGGTGCAGTTCGGCGGTGTGTTGCTGAGTACCGGTCCCGAACTCGTCACGCTTGACCGGTGGTGCGCAGCGCCACACAACGGCAATGAGACCATCGACGTCTGGATCATCGACATCGAGACGCTCAACAGCGTGAAGGTTTCGGTCACCGGCCTCGGGGCCACCGGGTGGCTGGCGGGGACCGATACGCTGGTCGCCACCGGCGACAACGACCAGTTCGGTCCTTCGAATACGCCCGGGACATACGTGGTTGGTGCGGATGGCATGGCCGCGAAACTGACCACGGCCGACATCGAGCCCCAGTCCTTCGTCCACATCTGACGAGCGGCGTCACGGCGGCTTGCCGCACGCGGCGGTTACTCGCCGACTGTGCCGTCCAGCATCTCCCGGGTCGCATCCGCGTGCCCGGCGTGGCGCGCCGTCTCGTTGATGAGGTGGAGCATGACCCAGCGCAAGTCGGTGCCCTCACCGTTCGTGCAGAGTTGCGCGAGCTCGGTGGCCCTGACGTACGCGTCGGTTGCCGCAGCGCGTTCGCGATACGCGACGACAGCCGCTTCCACAGTCAGCTCGGGGCCGGGATAGAACTCGGCCTCCTCGCGGCCTGTCGGCTCACCACGCATCGCGCCGTCAATCCATCGCCACTCGAGGTTCGTGAGGTGATTGACGATGCCCAGCAACGAGATCAACACGCCGTCGGGAGTCCAGCGCGCCTCCATCTCCGTGAGGCCGCCGATCTTGCGCAGGACGGCACCGCGAAGGAAGTCCAGCCAGCTGAGCAGCATTTCGCGCTCGTCCGGGTTGGCCGTGGGGAACGGCGGATCAAACGTCACTGCGCGCGCAACCCATTCCAACTCAACAGCGCCGTCCAGTCATGCTCGTATCCAAGCATCGACGGTGCCGCGGTCGCAAGTTGCAGGTGCTGCCCCGCCTGGGGAGCGAAGTCGAGCCAGAGCGACGTGAGGATGCGCAACTGGTGCCCGTGACCGAAGAGCAGAACGTCGCCCGGCACCGAGCGAGCAAGCGCGATGACCCGCCTGGCCCGGGTCGCCACCTCTTCGATGGTCTCGCCACCGATGACTCCGTCGCGGAAGAGCGTCCAGCCGGGCCGCTGTTCCTGGATCTCTTCACTCGTCTTGCCTTCGTACTCGCCGTAGTCCCACTCGACAAGATCGGGATCGACGACGGCGACATCCCCATATCCGGCCAGCGCCGACGTCTCTCGCGCGCGCTGCAGCGGGCTCACGAACACGGCAGCGAACGTCAACTCCGCAAGCGCCGGCCCCAGCGTGCGGGCCTGCGCCTGGCCTTCCGCGGTCAAGGGGATGTCGCTCCGCCCGGTGTGCCGTTTGATGCGACTCCACTCGGTCTCACCATGGCGGACGACCACAACGCGTTGCGCCGGCTCAGGCGCCTGCTCCGTCGCCATCGCACTCATGTCTTCGGTGCCGCCTGCCGCTTCGAGGGCACCGGCTTGGCGCCGACGACGTCCCAGAGTTGCTCGCCGACCGCCGCGCTCACCGCGTCGATGTCCTGCTCGCGCTGATCCACCCAGAACAAGCACCGCAGGAGCGGTGCCTCGCCGTCGAGGATCGGCTCAAAGGCGATGCCGGGCTTGGCGTCGATGCCCGGCACGCTTTCGATCACCTCGCGCGCCCGGCGCATCAGCTCGGCGAGGTCGGCGTCAGCCGGCACGCGTACCGTCACGCCGAGCCGGCGCGTGTCGTAGTGACTCGCGTTGATGACAATACCGGTGAAAACAGTGAGGTTGGGGATGATCGCGAGCGCTCCTTCGCCGGTACGCAATGTGGTGGTGCGCAAAGTGATGTTCTGCACGGCGCCGACCTGATCGAGAATCGTGATGGTGTCACCGAGCCGAAACGGTTGCTCGAGCAACAGCCAGATGCCTGCCAGGACGTTGCGCAGCAGGTCCTGAAACGCGAGTCCGATGGCGACGGTGCCAACACCGGCCGCCGCGATGATGAGCGGGACATTGACGCCGTATGCGACGAGCGCGCTGACGACCGCGACGACGTAGGTGGTGACGATGATGAGGTTGCGGACGAGGGTGCGGACCTGGCGATCAGCCTTGCCCCGTCGCATCGCCCAGAGCACCACGCCGCGGATCAGGCGCCCCACCACGTAGATGACGACGAACAGCACGACCGCGGTGATCAGACGCTCCACGAACGGTCCCACCGGCCCGGTACCGCCGTTGGGCTGAATCGCCCTGCAGACGAAGTCGAACAAGTTGGCGCTATCGCAAGAGGTCCCGGCGGCGATCATCCTCGCCCCCCATCAGTGTCGAGCGACACCGGCGTCGGAACCCGAATCGCGCCGCTAGGAGGACGACCCGGAGTCGTCGTCGCCAGCCTCGGCCTCGGCCACCTCGTCCTCTGCGGCAACCTCGGCTTCCTCGGCCTCGGCCGCAACGCGGACCTGCGCGACCTTGAGGACGAGCTCATCGGGATCGACCCCGGTGGCGAGCGTGACGCGATCGGGGAGCGGAACTTCACTGAGCCGGATGGCCTGGTCGACCTCGGTCAAGCCCGAGATGTCGACGTTGAGCAGCGCTGGGATGTCACCCGGCATGCATTCGACCTTCACCGAGGTGACGACCTGCTGCAGCACGCCGAGCTTGAACTCGGTGACCGCCGGCGATTCGCCGATTGGGATGAGCGGCACCTCGACGGTGAGCTTCTCGCGAAGGTTCACCGCGAAGAGGTCGACGTGCATCAGCTCCATCGTCCGCGGGTTGACCTGCAACTCGCGGATGAGCACCTTGCGTGCCCTCCCGCCGTCGAGCGCGAGGTCGACGAGATTGCTGTGCCCGGCGCCGTGCCAGACCTTGCGGAGGCTGCGCGCCTCGATCGAGAGCTTCATGGGCTCGACGTTGTGGCCGTAGAGGATGGCGGGCACCTCGCCCCGGTGCCGCACCGCGTGCACGTGGCGCCCGGTCTCGGACCGGGTGGACGCGCTGAGTTCGAGGGGAGTGGCCATTACCTGGCTACTCTACCGGCTCGGTGGCTCGTGCCGAGTTCACCGAGGCTGCGATCGCCAGCAATGCGGCCTCGACCGCGCCTTCGCCCCGGGCCGGCACGGCGGCGGGATCTGGTGCGCCGCCGGTCTCCGGCCAGGTCGCGCACGCCGCGGCGATGAGCCGCCGGGCGGCAGTGGACGCGCCGTCCGGCAGTACGAAATACGGCCACGCGACGTCCGAGACCTCCTCACCGTCGCCCGAGGACGCAAGGATTGCCGCGGCCCGCTCGAGCGCGGTTCTGCGGACATCGGTCGCACCGCCCTGGAGCTCCGAAGCCACCAGCTCCTGGAGTTGCGCCGCGGTCCCGGCAAGATCGATCTCGTGGCGCCGCGGCGGACCGGTGTCCTCAGCGCCGTGGAGCATGTAGATCCCGCCGTTCCAGACGATCGTCCAGGTCTCGTCGCCGTCGCGCCGTGTGACGCGGCAGACTTCGCTGCCGTCGCTCACGTCGAGCCATGCCTGACGAGCCCCTCGATCGCGAAGGAAGACCAACCAGAGGTCGAGGTTGTCGCCGATGGGCTCGAAGTTGCGGCCGTCGACCCAGATGTACGACATCTTGCGGAAGGCGGCGAAGGCCGGATGCGGCGGCGCGATGCCTGCGCTGCTGTCCGCGGGATCGGCGAGTGAGCGAGATGCTCGTGCGGTGGCCGTTGCCAGGCAGAGCAATCCGGGGGTCAGGCCGCCGCCCCCGAACCGAAACGCTCCTTGACGTACGAGACCGCTTCGTCGAGCGAGGTCCCGGGTGTGAAGACCTTGTCGACCCCGAGGTTCTCCAGGGCCGTGACGTCGAAGTCGGGGATGATCCCGCCGCCGAAAACGACGATGTCCGACGCGTCGCGCTCCTTGAGGAGCCGGATGATCTCGGGGAAGAGCGTCATATGGGCGCCGCTGAGCAGGCTGATGCCGATCCCGTCGACGTCCTCCTGGATGGCGGCCTCGACGACCATCGCCGGGGTCTGATGGAGGCCCGTGTAGATCACCTCGACACCGGCGTCGCGAAGCGCCCGGGAGATGACTTTGACGCCCCGGTCGTGCCCGTCGAGACCGACTTTCGCGGTGAGGATCCGGATCTTGCGGCCGGTTGCCGGCGCGGCGGTGGCTTCCATGCGCTCTTGATGTTAGTGCTTGCGCCGCCGGACCCCGGCAAACGCAACGAGGCTAGCTGCTCTGGGGCACCGCGTCGGGTTCCGCCGGGAGCAACGCCACGGCGACGTCGGCGAGGCGGTGCGCTACACCGAGCGCGCGATCGGCGTGGGGCAGGTGGTCGCGGTCGACGCCGGCGACCGCCGGCCCGCCGTAGCGTGCCCCGACGAGCGCTCCGGCGAGGCTGGCAGCGACCGCAGTGCCGCCTGCAGCAGCCGCGAGCACGTCGTCAAACGGGTTCTCCGTGGCGAGCGCGCAGATCGCCCGCTGGAGGGTGAGCCCGGGATCCGGATCCGACACGTCGAGCGCCGGACCTTCCTGGACCACGCGCAGCCGGTCCAGCAACGCCATGGGCGCGTCCTCGAGCAGCGATTGGCGCACGCGCACGAGCGACGTCTCGAGATCGAAGCGGAGGAGGTCGGCGATCAGGAGTGCCGCTGCAACGGCCGTGACGGCAGTGCCCTCATCCGCACCGGCCATCGCGACGCAGCGATACGCGTCGCGGCGAAGCCTCGGCCGGTTGAGCGGGCTGAGCAACCCGAACGGCAGAGCACGGAGCAGGAGGCCGGCGGCGCCCGCGCGCGACGGCCGCTCGAGACCGCGCTGGCGCAGATCGGGATCGTCGAAGCACCCACACGCGGCCGCCGAACTCGGCGACGCCCACGAAATCGGCAGTGCCTGCGGCCGTTCCCGCAGCGTGCTCGCCGGCCAGTGCGCCGATGAAACTCGCTTCGATCCGGCCGGGGAGCTCGTCCATCAGCGTCATCAGCAGAACGCTATCCTTTCGAGCGATGGCGACGTCGGAACGTGCTGTGGCAATTGTTCGAGCGCTCGCTAACAGCGGGGCACTCCGCGCCGCGCCCGGGCTGCTCGACACGAAGCGCTGGCGCGGCCCGCGGCCGGCCGCTGTGCGCATCGAGCGCAGCCATGTGCGCTCCGATGGCGACGTGGTCGCCGATCAGACCGCTTTGACGCTCTGGTTCGGCGACGGGCCCGACCTGCCCGGCATCACGACGCGCGGCAGGAATCAGGCAACACGCGTTGCGCTGCGAACGCTCGTCGGATTCGGCGCCGCGGTGGCGATCGGCGCTGCCGGCGCGATCGTCGCCCGTCAGGAGGCGAGCCGCCTCGAAGGTGGGCGGACGACGGTCCTAGTCGGCCAGCCAGGGAAGAACGACAGGGCCTGACAGGCGTTTCCTGCGCGAGAGGGCGCGCAGGGATTTGCCGTCGGTGACGAGCAACTCGCGCGAGCATGGGTTCATCGCGTCGCGCCACTCACGGGTGACCCGGCGCTCGAATCGCTCGGCGGTGGGGAGCGCTGCGGGCAGCGCGAGCACGACCCCGCGATCCGGCACCCCGATCAGGACATCACCGCCGGCGCGGGCGGCAAACGCCTCGAGCACCGCCGGCGCCATCAGCAGGCTGCCCTGGAAGAGCGGCTCCGATGCGACGCGCCAGCCATCGTTGGGGATGCGATCGGTCTTCGCGATCCGCTCGACGAGCGGTGTGAAGCGAGCAGCAGTGTTGGCCGTCGCCGCGGCCTGCACGTCGCCGTCGCTGAGACCGGCGGCCGTCCACTCGTCGCGCGGCACGCCGCGCATGATCGAGCCGGGCAACTCCTCGGCGGCGAACGCCGTCAGATCGGCGCCGACCGCGACACGGAGCAGGTCTCCCGCGCGCCCGAGCTTGGCGATGGACTTGTCGTTGCGCACGCACCAGAGCAGCCTCGACGTCGACAGCATCATCGCGGGCTGCGGGGTGAGCTGGTGCTCCACGGACGCCACGTATTCCGCGATGAGGACCGGCGTCTGCGCTTCGTTGCGCTCACAGGCGTGGAACAGCGGCGCGAGTGGGAGTGTCAGGTCGAGGCCGGAACCCGTGACGTGCAACGCGAACCGCGCGCTGTCGACCTCGACCTGCGCGTGGTAGCGCGCGGCGAGCTGCACGCGCAGCCGTTCCGCGAACGCCCCCCGGTCCATCGTTACTGGGTGGCGGCCGCGAGTCGCGCCCGCATCAACGCGATGCGAGACTCGTCGCCAATGCGGGTGAGCGTGTCGAGGGGCGCCCGCCCCCAGAGATAGAGAAAAAGCTCACCGGGATCACCCGAGAGTTCCGCGTCCGGCGACGCGTGCGCACCGGATTCAACGATCGTGCTCGCATCCTCGAATCGAACCGACCATGCAGCGTCGCCTGCCAGCACGTTGACGGTTCCCGTTCCCGGAACGTCGGTCGCCGCCTCGTCATCGCCGCCGACCATGACCGTCAGCACCTCGTCGATGCCGTCGACTGCGAGGGCATCGTCGATGGCGCTGCGCGGCCCGAATTGCGTCTCGACATCGACCCGATGGACCACCGTTTCGAGCGCCATGCGCCGGTACCAGAATCCCACGGTCTGGTCCGGCTCCCACCACGTCCACGCAGGATCCGTCGGCGCATGCGCCGCAAGTTCGGCAAGCAATTTCGCATGCTCGTCTTCGAACCACTCGACGGTGCTTTTGGGGAACGGCTCGTCGGTGACCCACTCCCCGTCTGCGGGCCGGCGCCCGAGACGGATGGCCATCACCTTGTGGTCGTACACGCTCGCCAGGTGCGCAACCACCTCGCGCACATCCCATCCGGGGCACACCGGGATCGGCAGGTCGAGGCCGCGCGGGGCAATCGCCGCGACCAGATCGCCGTCATTGCGGATGTGGTCGAGGTAGCGCGGGAAGTCCACGACGTTACGCAGCGCCTCGCTTCGAGCTCACGTAATCGACAAGGACGTAGTCGCCGAGCCGATCCGGGCTGATGAAGAACGCGCGCCCGCGATTGAGCCGGGTCATCTGATTGACGAACTGCACGAGGTGATGGTTCGAACTCGAGCATGAACGTGTTGATGACGATGTTCTCGCGCGTGCAGCGCTTCACCTCGAGCAACGTCTTGTGAAACGTCTCCGGCAATGGCGGATAGAAGAACACCGGCCGGCCGTTCTCGATGTGCGCAGTCGGCTCGCCGTCGCTGACGATGATGATCTGTTTGTTCTCACCCGGATCCCGCGCCAGCAACCGCCGAGCAAGCATCAGTCCGTGTTGCATGTTCGTGCCATACACGTACTCATTCACGGAAAGATGCGGCAACGCGGCGGGACTGATCTCCCGTGCCAGATCACTGAACCCAATGATGTGCAACGTATCGCGCGGATAAGCACTCCGAATCAAAGAGTCAAGCGCGAGCGCCACCTTCTTCGCAGCATAAAAATAGCCGCGAAGCGGCATCGATCGACTCATGTCAAGCATGAGGACCGTCGCCGACCGAGTGAGCGTGTCCGACCGATGCACCACGAAATCCTCAGGAGCCAGCCGCGGCACGGGACGCCGACCGCCGTGCGCGCCAGGACGGGGGGACATACGCGGAGGCGACATAGCCCGGGGAGTCGCTGGAGCGGATGTCCCCCCGTCCGCATCGAGCACAGACGAGTCGTCGGCGTCCCGCCGCACGGCATTCATGAGGGTTTCGCGCACATCGAGGTCGAACACGTCTCCAAACTCGTATGGCTTCGTGTCCTCTTCGCGCTCTCCTCCTTGGCCGTGCCGGGAGATCGGATGATCCCCGAAGCGATCGCGGCGCAATCGCGCGAAGAGATCTCCGAGCGCCTTCTGTCCGATGCGTCGCAATCCGCGCGCGGTCAGTTTCATGCCCTCACCGTCGCGCTCGACGAGTCCGCGTTGCTCGAGTTGATCGGTCATGCGCTGCAGGCGCGAAAGATCGCGCGCCGCGTTCTCACCGAGCACGTCGCGGAGCGCCTCCTCGGTTGCCGCATCGAGCGGCTCACCGCGATACATCCCGCGGAGCCCGCGCTCGAGCTCCTCGATGGATTGCAGGCGATCCATGACACCCATCGCCTCGTCGAACGGCAGCTGCTCGTTGCCGAAGAACCCATACCGCTGACCGAGATGACGGCGATCCGAGAGGAGCTCGAGGCCGCTCATCAGCTCGGCGAGCTGCGCCTGCAGGTCCTCATCGCCGAACGTGGCGGCGACCATCTCCTCGAGCTGATGGCGCATCTCCGGCGACAGTGACTGCATCAGCGAGTCCATGCGCGCCATCTGCGCGGCAAGCTGCGCAAGGAATTCGTCGAACGTCGCCGGAGCGTCGGGGAACATCGAACCCCACTGCTTCAGGAAGTCCTCGTAGTTGTGCTGCAGCTGCGCGTCCGGCACGCCCTCGAGCTTCTGGCGCACGAGCGAGTTGAGGTCGCGCGCCATCTCGCGCAGCGCGTTGATGTCCTGCTTCGACATCTGGCTCATCTGCTGCGACATCTGCTTGAAGTACGTGTCGACGACGTTCTGCTTGATCTCCTCGAGGAGCTTCTGGAACGCCTGCTCGGCGCGCTGATCCATGAACTCGTAGCCCTGCAACTCCTTGATCACGCCGCCGGGCTCCTGGGGAAGGTTGTCGAGCAGCTCGCGGCGCTTGCTCGCGACACGCTCGAGGATTCGCTTCGCGGATCCGTCGCTCGCGTTCTGCAGGCGCTCGTCAATGCCCTCGCGTTCGAGCCGGAGCACGTTGTCGAGCTTCTCCTCGATGTCCTTGAAGACGTTGTCGAGGCTGTACCGCTCGAGCTGCTTCTGCCGCTGCTTGCGCAGCCGCTCCATGAGCTCCTCGAGACCTGCGAACTTCTTGCCGTCTTTGTCACGCCATCCCTGACTCAGCAGACGCCGGAGCGCCGTCTCGAAGTCCCAGCCGTGAAAGACGTCCTCGCTCAGGCGATCGAAGAGCGCGTCGGCTTCATCGCCAAGTGGATCCTGAGTGCCGTCCCAGCCGCTGAACCGATGCTGACGCGCGCTTCGCCTCAGCTCGAGCAGTGGCCGTTCGACGAGCGGGTCATCCTCCATAGACCGCGCTTCCGTCGAGAGCGGTCTTGTTGAGGCGCTTGCCGAGGTGCAGTCCCTCGAGGACGAACTCGAGCACCGCGACACGCATCGCATCGCTGTCCGGTTCTCCGAGCCGCTGGCGGGCCTTCTCGACGCCACCGAGCTCCGTGAGCGCCTGCGAGTAGTCGGTGATCTTGTGCTGGTCACCGACCTCGACGGTGAAGCCGCCGCGATCGAATCGCTGCACCAGGTCGCCGAATTCCTGCACGGTGAAATGGCGGCGGAAGACGTTGTTGCACGCGGTCCGCATGAGCTTCTCGAGGACCGCGCCGTCGTCGCCGTCCTCCCAGGTCTCGAGCTCGATCTTGCCGGCGGTCGACGATGAGAGCGCCGAGAGGTCGCTGATGCGCGCAACCGCTTCGCGCTCGCCGGTGCGCAGCGCGCGCCGCAACGCGCCGGCCGCGAGGCTCTCGTAGTTGGCGGTTGTGAGCCGGACCGACACACCGCTGCGCTGGTTCACCTGCGGATGCCGGCGGGCGACGTGCGAGAGCTCGGCAACGATCTCCTGCATGAACCCGGGCACGATCACCGGGACCGGCATGTCGTCGAACGTCATGCGCTCCTGCTCCGCGATGGCGATCTCGTCCTCGAGGTTGCGCGGATAGTGCGTACGCACCTGGGCACCGAAGCGGTCCTTGAGCGGCGTGATGATGCGGCCGCGGTTCGTGTAGTCCTCGGGGTTCGCGCTCGCGACGACGAACACGTCGAGCGGCATGCGCAGCCGGTAGCCACGGATCTGCACGTCGCGCTCTTCCATGATGTTGAGCAGCCCCACCTGGATCCGCTCCGCGAGGTCGGGCAACTCGTTGATCGCGAAGATGCCGCGGTTGGTGCGCGGGATCAGGCCGTAGTGGATGGTCAGCTCGTCGCTGAGGTAGCGCCCTTCGGCGACGCGGATGGGATCGACCTCGCCGATCAGGTCGGCGATCGACGTGTCCGGCGTCGCCAGCTTTTCCGAGTAGCGCTGATCGCGGCGCCAGCCACATCAGCTCCGTCGCGTCGCCGTTCGCCTCGACGAGGTCGCGGCAGCGACGGCAGATCGGCGCGTAGGGGTCGTCGTTGATCTCGCACCCTGCGATCGCCGGCACCGCGTCGTCGAGGAGCGAGGTGAGCGCCCGGATCAGCCGGGACTTCGCCTGGCCGCGCTCGCCGAGGAGGACGATGTCCTGACCGGCGAGGATCGCGTTCTCGATCTGCGGGAGGACCGAGTCGTCGTACCCGCGGATGCCGCCGAACAACTCTTCGTGGTTGCTGAGCTTGTGGATGAGGTTGCGGCGAAGCTCGGTTCTGACCGGCAGGACGCGGTACTCCGCGCGACGCAACTCACCGATTGTGGATGGGACCTGGGACATCGCGTCCCAAGCCTACACCGGGGCGGTGAATCGGGTCCCGCGGCCCGTCAGTGCAGCATCCTCGCGCCGCGCGCCGATGGACGCCCGAGCGGCAGCGACGAGCCGGCCGGCGAGCTCCTGCTCCTGTCCGAAATGCAGGTGGATGAACGACGCGAGCAGCAGCGGATCGGACCAGCCCTCGCAGCCGAGCGGCTCGCCGTCGCAGTCGTGCATCGAGTAGGCGGGGCTGAGGCAGTCGCCGCCCGAGAGCAGGTGGCTGAAGTGGAACTCGTGCCCGCGCAGGCGAGTGCCGGCCGGTCCGAGCATCGAGTCAGTCGCGATGCTGAGGTCGCGGTAGCCGCTGTGCAGCGCGCCGGCCTCGAGCGCGACGTCGATGGGGATCAGGCCGGCCATCTCGATGGACCTCGCCATCGCTCGTGCGGAGTGAGCGCGCCGAGTACTGCAGCCCGCAACCCTCGGCATAGATCGGGACGCCGATTGCGCGTGCGCGCCGGAACGAACTCGAGAAACGCGTGGTTGGCGGCGAGCCGCGGCACGAACGCCTCGGAGATGCCGCCGCCCATGTAGATGAGACCGAGGTCGCGTGGCAGCGCGTGGTCGTCGAGCGGGGAGAAGGTGACGATCTCCGCGCCGGCGTCCTCGAGCAACTCGAGATTCTCGGGGTAGTAGAAGCAGAAGGCATCGTCGAACGCGACTCCGATGCGGACCGGCTCGACATCACGCGGGGCTGTCGCGCGGCGCGCGACGGGCGGTCGCACCATCCGGGCGCGACCCATCAAACGCTCGATGAGGTCGAGGTCACAGTCGCGAGCGACCGCCTCCCCAAGCTCGGCGATTGCCTCGTCGACGTTCGGGTTCTGGAGCAAGGGCAGCAGCCCCGTGCGCATCTCCGGAATCCGCACCGACGGGATCCGCGGCAGCGCGCCGAGCACCGGCATGCGCGCGAGTGACCAGATGGAATCCTCGATCACCCGGCGCCGGTAGTCGTTGGGGACGTTGTTGAGGATGACTCCGACGACGCTCCCCGAGCGATCGAGCTGCTTGATGCCGAGGACGGCGGCGGCAGACGTCTCGCCCATTGCCCAGGCGTCGATCACGAGCACGACCGGCGCGGCGATGACGCGGGCGACTTCGAGCGTGCTCCCCGCGAACTCCGGGACGCTCCCCGCGGGCGTGTCGGCAGTCATGCCATGACCGTCGAGCAGTCCCATGGCGCCTTCGACGATCACCCGGTCGGCGCCGAGCGAACCGTGGGCAAGCGAGCGACGGACGCCGTCGCCGCCGAGCAACCACGAATCAAGGTTGCGACATGGACGGCGGCTGGCATGCGCGAGATACGCCGTGTCGATGAAGTCAGCGCCGACCTTGAATGTCTGCACCGTTCGCCCGCGGGCGCGCAGCGCCGCCGTGAGGCCGAGGCTGATCGATGTCTTCCCGGAACCCGATCCCAGGCCGCCGACCACGAGTCGAGGGATGCCGATTTCCTCGAGCATGAGGTGCCTCCGGATACGTCCTCGTCACACTCACCGAGCTCATCGACCGCCGAGCTCGCACCCCGACGCTAGCACCGCGTTGCGGCCGATACAAGTGCGGAAGTGGTAACGGTGTGCGGCCTGCGAGTTTCGCGCCGCTGCTACAGTCGTGCCGAGTTCAGCGCACGCGCGCATCCGGAGGTACGCCGTTGGCAGGCAATCAGTGGCCGCTCATTCACGCGGAGCGCGTGGACCTCATCACCGACCTCGACCGCGTCACCGAAGCGCAGTGGTCGACGCAATCGCTCTGCGCCGCGTGGACGGTGCGCGACGTGCTCGCCCATATGACGACGACGGCGAAGATGACGCCGCCGAAGTTCATCGGCAGGCTCGCCGGCAGCGGCTTTCGCTTCAACGCGTTCAACGAGAAGGGCGTCCAGGAGGAGCAGGGAGCAACGCCCGCGGATGCACTCGCGCGCTTCAAGGCGCAGGTCGACCGCACCACGTCGCCTCCGGGTCCGCTCGATGCGATGGTTGCCGAGGTCGTGATCCATGGCGAGGACATCCGCCGGCCGCTCGGCATTGCCCATACCTACCAGCCGGAGTTGCTCACACTCGTCGGCAATTTCGTCACCAAGGGCAACCTGCTGCTCGGTGGCAAGCGGCGCGCGACCGGGCTCAAGCTGACGGCCACCGACGTCGACTGGAGCGAAGGCGTCGGGCCTGAGGTGAAAGGCCCGCTGGCCTCGATCATCATCGCCCTCACCGGGCGAAAGGCCGGGCTCGCCGACCTCACCGGAGATGGCGTCGCGACCCTGAGCGGGCGGATCTAAACCGCCGAGAGACCCGGCAGGACCCCTTCGGTCTCCGTGACCGGGTGGCCGATGACCAACGCCTCCTGCTCGGGCTCTCGGGCCGGACGCAGATCGCGCAGACGTGCTCGGACCCGCACGAACCCCTGGAAGGCGTCCAGGTCGAGCCCGAAGCAGGCGTCGACGATGCGTCCGCGGGGCAGGTAGTCGCCGATGCGCTCGGCGAGCTCCGGCTTGTTGAAGGCGATCGCCTCGACGATGCCGTCCCCGGTCGCCAGCGCGACCCTGATGTGCTGGTGCTCCGAGCCGAAGGTCGAGGCGCCGAGGACTCGAGCGCCGCGCACGGAGAGCAGTGGTTCGGGGTTGCCCTGGCCGCACGGCTGGAGCTGCTCGAGCGCCTCGCAGAGCTCCGGGGTGACGTCGATGCCTGAGATCTCGCAGTCCACGGCGAAGTCCCTGCGACGTTCGATGCCGGCGTTCTGCTCGCCGACGGAAGCGGTGACGAGATCGCGGAACTCGTCGAAGCGCGAGGCCTCGAGGCTGAAGCCGGCCGCGGCGGCGTGACCGCCGTAGCGAATGAGCGCCGGTGCGGCGCCGTCGAGCGCTTGAACGATGTGAACCCCGCCCGCCGAACGCGCTGAACCCTTGGCCTCCGCCGGATCGAGGCAGGCGATGAACGTCGGGCGCGCGTATCGCTCCGCGAGCCGTCCGGCCACGAGCCCGACGATCCCCATCGGCCAGTCGGGGTCGCCAAGGACGATCGCCGGAGCATCCTCATCGATCTCGGCAACGCGGAGCTCGGCCTGCGCGAGGGCAACCGCGACGGCCCGCTGACGGAGACGATTCTGGGTGTCGAGCTCGGCGGCCAGCCGCGCCGACTCCTCGGGGTCGTCGCAGAGGCAGAGCTCGAGCGCGAGCCGCGCGTCCTCCATCCTCCCGGCTGCGTTGATGCGCGGCCCGACGGCGAATGCAATGTCCGTGCCCCGCGGCGGGATCGCCGTGCCGGCCGCCTCGCAGAGCGCGCGCAGCCCGGGAAGGTCGCCCATCCGCGGGAGGCCGTCGCGGACGATGACGCGGTTCTCGCCGCGGAGCGGCATCATGTCGGCGATCGTCCCGAGAGCCGCCAGGCCGAGCGACGCGTCGGCGCTGCCGGCGGGGACCGCGCCGGTCGCCTCGAGTGCCTGGACGAGCTTGAAGGCGACCCCGGCGCCCGCCAATCCGTCGAACGGATACGTCGAGCCGGGGAGCTTCGGGTTGACGAGCGCGTCCGCCGGCGCGAGCTGTGGCGGCGAGCCGCCGGGAGCGAGCGCGAGGTGGTGATCGGTGACGACGAGGCGCATCCCCTCGGGGCGGTGGAGCGCGACGTCGACGCTGCTCGTGCCGCAATCGACGGTGATGACGCAGCCGACACCCTGCGCCGCGAGATCGGTCAGGGCGGCGGCGTGGAGGCCGTAGCCTTCGGTCATGCGGTTCGGGATGTACGGGACCACGGTCGCACCCGCGGCGCGGAGGCAGCGCGTGAGCATCGCGCAAGCGGTGACTCCGTCCGCGTCGTAGTCCCCGTAGATGGCGATCGACGTCCCGTCGCGCATCGCTGCCCGAATCGTTGCCACCGCCGCATCCATCGCTGGAAGCGCGAACGGATCGTGATAGCCGCCATCGGTCGCGAGGAAGGCGGCGGCCTCGGTGGCGTCATACCCACGTGCTGCGAGCACCTGGGCGACGACGGGATGCATGCCGGGGAGCGGCGCGACGTCGCTCACCCGCCAGCGACGCGGCGCCGGCTGCACCGGCTCTGCCTCAGGCTCCGGAGGTGGGAGGTGCGCCTGGCGTTCCCGGCCCCGGGACGCTTGATGCCGGAGCGGCCCCGGGTGCCTGACCGTACGTCGCGTTGGTGATCGCGCTGAAGTCGACCTTCGGCGCCTCGGCGACGACGGCGCGCTGTGCTGCGTCGATCTGGAAGAACTCGGCGTTCTGGAAATGGAACATGTTGGCGATGACGTTCGACGGGAACGCCTGCACGCGGCGGTTGAACTGCTGGACGTTCGAGTTGTAGATCTGGCGTGCGGCCTGGATCCGGTCCTCGGTGTCGGACAGCGTCGCCTGGAGCTGCAGGAAGTTCTGGTTGGCCTTCAGCTCGGGATAGGCCTCAGCGACTGCGAAGAGGTGACCGAGTGCCATCTGGAACGGACCCTCGGCAGCCGACGCCGCGGCCGGGCCCTGCGCGTTCATGCCGGCCGAGCGGGCCTGCGCGACCTCCTCGAAGACACCGCGCTCGTGGGCGGCATAGCCCTGCACCGTCGAGACGAGGTTGGGAATGAGGTCGTACCGGCGCTTCAGTTCCGTGTCGATGTCTGACCAGGCGTTCTGGACGGCATTGCGCTGGGAGACGAATCGGTTGTACGAGGCCACCACCGCCAGGGCGATGACCACGATGATGACAAGGACGATGATCAGGGCTATCACGAACGTCTCCTTCGCACGGGGGAATCGATTGCGGGCCTAAGGGTACCGCGCCACAAGTGCGCTCCAAACGCCCGTTGGGTGCGCTGTCAGGCGATTGGGGCGGGTGGCTGCCCGTAACGGTCGCGCACGAGGGCCGGGATGCGCTGCGTCACGGCGACCGCGGCATCGAAGATCGGCGGTATCTCGACGACCGGTTTGCGGTGGTCGTAGACCATGAGCGCGTCGGGACCGAACACGACATGCATGCCGTGATCAAGTGCAAGGAGCGTCTCGATCATCTGCGCGTCGATGAGCTCGACGGCGAATGCGTCGTCACTGGACTGAACGTCGAACCGGTCGTTGAAATCGATGGACTCGAAGCGCACACCGGGTGCTCCGACGGACCGCTCCGCGAATGCGCCGATCATGCCGCGCGGCGACACCGTCACCCACGGCATCTCCATGCCAAGCGATGACACGACGTTGGAGAAGGAGTACGTCTCCGAGCTCTTGCCCGACTGCACGACGTAGCTGAAGTCGCAGTACGTGGCCGGGAGCCCGTTCCAGGTGCCCTGCATCACGTTGCGCCAGTACCGCCGATTTCCCTTGTCGAACAGGGAGAAGCCGCAGTCACCGAGGTCCCATTGATTGCCTTTGGCGATCAGCGCGTGCGCCGCGGCGAACGCACGGATGTCGCGCACGCGCTGCTGGGCGACCAAGTACGACACCACTCCCGCCACAAGGATGACGACCAGGATGCCGAAGAACAGGAGCATTCAGTCGCGCCGTGGTTGCTGCACGCGCTCGGAGTCAGTCGCTCATCAATTGACGGAGCACGAGCGGCAGAATGCCGCCATTGCGGAGGTACTCCACGTCGGTCTGGCTGTCGAGCCGTGAGACCGTGTCGAACTCGATGTCGGCCTGATCCGCACGACGCGCGATGACACGAACCGTCGAGCCCGTCGTCGCCTTCGCGACGTCTCGAATCGTGTAGACCTCGGTGCCGTCGAGGCTCGAGCGTCTCGGCGCTCTGACCGTCGCGGAACTGCAGCGGCAGGATGCCCATGCCGACGAGGTTGCTGCGGTGGATCCGCTCGTAGGACTCGGCGATCACCGCGCGAACGCCTTGCAGCAGCGGGCCTTTCGCCGCCCAGTCGCGTGACGAGCCTGAGCCGTACTCGCGCCCGGCGATGATGATCAGCGGGATGCCCTCGTCCTGGTACTGCGCCGAGGCGTCGAAGATGCTCATCACCGCGCCGTCGGGAAGATGCGCCGTCCAGCCGCCCTCCTTGCCGTCGGCAAGCTGGTTGTGGAGGCGGATGTTGGCGAAGGTGCCGCGCACCATGACGTCGTGGTTGCCTCGCCGCGCGCCGTACGTGTTGAAGTCGCGCGGCTCGACGCCGTGCTCGCGGAGATAGCAGTGCCGCGGGGCTCGTGCCGGCGATGCTGCCCGCGGGCGAGATGTGGTCGGTGGTGATCGAGTCGCCGAGCAGTGCGAGCACGCGCGCGTCGACGATGTCCACGGGCGGCGTGGGCTCGGGCGACATCCCGACGAAATACGGTGGTTCGCGGACGTAGGTCGAATCCGGGTCCCAGTCGAAGAGCGCGCCGGTCGGCGACGGCAGCTGCTGCCAGTGCTCGTCGCCGTCGAAGATGCGCGAGTACTCGTGCGTGTAGAGATCGCTCCCGATGGCGGCGAGCACGGTCGATCGTCACCTCGTCGGTGCTCGGCCAGATGTCCTGCAGGAACACGGGTTTCCCGTCGCGGTCGTTGCCGAGCGGGTCGGTGGTGAGGTCGATGTCGAGGTGTCCCGCGAGCGCATATGCGACGACGAGCGGCGGCGACGCGAGGTATGCGGCCTTGACCTGGGGATGGATGCGGCCCTCGAAGTTCCGGTTGCCGCTGAGCACGGCCGCGACGGCCAGATCCTCTTCGTCGATGCGCTCCGCGACATTCTCGGGAAGCGGTCCGCTGTTGCCGATGCAGGTCGTGCAGCCATAGCCCACCAGGTTGAAACGCAGCTGCTCGAGCGAGCCGAGCAGGCCCGCGCGCTCGAGGTAATCGGTGACGACGCGCGATCCCGGGCGCCAGCGATGTCTTGACGTAATCCGGCGGCATCAGGCCGCGCGCGACGGCGTTGCGCGCGAGCAGACCTGCAGCGACCATCACCGCGGGATTTGACGTGTTGGTGCACGAGGTGATCGCGGCGATGACCACCGAACCGTCGCGGACGAGGTCGGAGTCGGTCGGGCCGTTCGGCGTTGCGGTGATCGCGACTGCCGTTGGGATCGATGCCGCCTTCCTCGATGAGCCTCGGCACCTCGCCCTCGGCCGTCACCTCGCTGCTCGCGCGCGGAGCCTGCTGCTGCCCAGACGCTCGTGAACGATTCCCAGACGTTGGGCAGCGCGACCCGGTCCTGCGGGCGCTTCGGGCCGGCGACGCTCGGCACGACGCTAGCGAGGTCGAGCTCCACCATCTCGCTGAACGTCGGGATCTCCGAGTCGTCGGTGCGGAAGATGCCCTGCTCCTTCGCGTATCGCTCCATCAGGTCGATGTGCTCGGCGTCGCGACCCGACCCATGCAGGTACTCGAGCGTCCGCGCGTCGATGGGGAAGAGCGACGCCGTGGCGCCGAACTCCGGCGACATGTTCGAGAGCGTCGCGCGATCGGGCACCGACATCGAGCTGAGCCCAGTCGCCGCAGAACTCGACGAACTTGTTGACGACGCCGTGCTTGCGCAGCATCTCGGTGAGCGTCAACACGAGGTCGGTGGCGGTCGTTCCGGCGGGCAGCGCGTTGTGGAACCGCACACCGACGACGACAGGGGCGAGCAGGAACAGGGGCTGTCCGAGCATGCAGGCCTCGGCCTCGATGCCGCCGACGCCCCAGCCGAGCACGCCGATGCCGTTGACCATCGGGGTGTGCGAGTCGGTCCCGACGAGCGTGTCGGGAAGCGCCATCCGCACGCCGTCGACCTCGCGCACCTGCACGACCTGCGCGAGGTACTCGAGGTTGATCTGATGGACGATGCCCATTCCCGGGGGGACGACCCGGAAGTCGCGGAACGCCTGCTGCGCCCAGCGGAGCAGCGAGTAGCGCTCGCGGTTGCGTTCGTACTCGCGAACGATGTTGCGTTCGTACGCCTCGCGATTGCCGAACGCGTCCACCTGCACGGAGTGGTCGACGACGAGGTCGACGGGCACGAGCGGGTCGATCCGCATGGGATCGCCGCCGGCGCGGGCGACGGCAGACCGCATCGCGGCCAGATCGACGACCGCCGGGACGCCGGTGAAGTCCTGGAGCAGGACGCGCGCCGGCATGAAGGCGCGCTCGCGATCGGTGGCGGCGACCGTGCCGTTCCAGCGCGCGATCGCCTCGACGTCGCCCTCACGGACCGAGGGAGCATCGGCATTCCGCACGCTGTTCTCGAGCAGGATCTTCAGCGTCACCGGCAGTCGCGAGACGTCCCCGATGCCTCGCTCGGTGAGCGCGGCGAGACGGTGGTAGGAAACGCCCGGAACCAGCTCCGCCCTCGTCCCGTAACGATCAGTGCCAGCCATGACCGACCCATCTTCGCACTCGAAACCGTCGACCTGGCCACCGCACCATGACAAGCGCGGCTATTCTTCTCGTCCTGACAACGGCGGCTTAGAGGGATTTGAGCGGTGGCAACCACGCAACGAAATGACGTCCGTCCAGAGCATCAGCTCTATCACGAGTACTCGACGGACGTCGATCAGGCTCGGACCAACGTCCATTACGAGCAGCCGCCCGAGTTCTTCACGCTCATCACGGGTGGGGACTGGAACGTCTACTCGGCCAACCTCTGGGACCCCGGCACCGAGAACGACACCGCAGTCACAGACGGCGAAGCTCGACCTGATCGCCCGGCTCGCCGGGCTCGAGCAGGGCATGCGCCTCATCGATGTCGGGCTGCGGCTGGGCCGGACCGCTCACGTACCTCTGCGACACGTACGGCCTCACCGGTACCGGGCTGACGCTCTCGCCCACGCAGAAGGGCTACGCGGAGCGAGCGCATCGCCAGCCGCGGCACCGACGCGAAGATCGTCCTCAGCCACTGGGAGGACTACACGCCCGAGGAGCACGTCGACGCGATCTACACCGACGAGGTGATCGTCCACTTCTTCAACCTCGGCGGCTTCTTCCAGAAGTGCCACGACTGGCTGAAGCCGGGTGGCGTGATGATCAACAAGGAGCTGCATCTCAAGCATCCCCGCCACGCCAAGCTCGAGCGCGGCGGCGAGTTCGTCAGCCAGATCTACGGCGACACCGGCAACTACCGGACGCTCTCCGAGGAGACTCGGGCTCGCCAACGCCGCAGGGTTCGACATCGAGCGCATGCACCATATCGAGCGCCGCCACTACGAGGTCACGATCGACCACTGGCTCGCGAACATGCACAAGCACGCCGACCAGCTCAAGGAGATGGTCGGTGATCAGCACTACAAGGACTTCCGGGTCTACCTCCGGCTCGCCCGGCACATCCAGCGCAACGTCACGCTCGACGTGGTGGTCTGCCGCAAGTACTCGTAGCGGAGGCGCGCGCGCCGGCCCGCCGATCAGGAAGGCGTCGACAGCTGCGCGAGGTAGGACGTCAGGTGTGAGTACGCGCCGGTGGCGAGCAGCACGCCGAGCACGACCGTGATGACGCCGCCGATCAGCGTGAGCGGCCGAACGAAGCGGTTCAGCCTGCGCGGCAGGTCGGGCAGCGACGCCCAGACGAGCGCGGTCGCGATGAAGGGCAGGCCGAGCCCGATCGAGTAGATGACGAGCAGGAACGCGCCGGCGATCGCATGGTCGCTGAGCGCAGCGAGCGTCAGGGCGGCCGCGAGATACGGCCCGACGCACGGGGTCCAACCGATCCCGAAGACGACGCCGACGAGGAACGCTCCGAGCACGCCGCGCCTCCGGAGCCGTTCCGGGAGCTGAAACCCCGCGGTCCGTTCGAGGAGGCCGATGCGGACGACGCCGATGATCGCGAGCCCGAAGAGGATGACCGCGACGCCGCCGACGATCTGGACGACACGGCCGCTGACCGCTCCGTTTGCGACGCGGGCGATCCCGCCGGCGGTCAGGCCGAGGAGCACGAACACGACGGTGAACCCGGCGACGTAGAGCAGCGAGCCGGCCAGAAGGCGGAGCCGGAAGCTGTGCCGGTCGGGGTTGGTCAGCTCCGCCGCGCTCACACCGGACACGCACGCGAGATAGGCCGGGAGCAGCGGCACGGTGCACGGTGCGAGAAAAGAGCCGAGCCCCGCGACGAAGGTCGCGAGCACCGTGGCAATCGAGATCATCAGCCGAAGGTAAAGGTATAGATGCGGAAGCCGGCCGGGACGGTCAGATCGATGAGGTGATACCCGGATGAGACGCCGGTGAGCAGCTGGAAGAGGTCCTGGCGGAAGACGGTGAAGCCGGAGCTCGTCAGGGCCGATCCGCTGTTCGACCGCGCCCACGGACTTCCCGTCGAGCGTGACCGAAACGTGCAGGCCCGCGCCGCTCGTCCCGGCGACGACGTAGACGGTGTCCGCCTGGAAGTTGAGGCGCAGATGGTCGGTCGCGTCGGCCTGCAGATACTGGCCCTCGTCCGTCCACGTGCCCGTGACCTGGGGCAGGTCATGGGTCTGCGGCGGGCCGCTGTTCGGAGTAGTTGACTTCGGCGCTCCCCAGCGCTCCGTACTCCTCGTTGTCGGCGAGCTGACCGCGACCGCTGTCGCTGCCGACATAGAGCTCGGGCGTGGTGTTCGACGGCACCGGCGTCGAAGACGGCAATGTCGCGGTCTTGACCCCGAGCAGCTGCGCCACGGCCGCGTCGGTCTGCGTGTAGTCGCCTTCGCCGAAGCTCGTGTATGCCACGCGGCCCTGCTGATCGAGCAGGTACTCCGCCGGCCAGTACTCGTTCCGATACGCGTTCCAGGTGTCCATCTCGCTGTCGATGGCCACCGGCCATGTGACCCCCAGTCGCGTCACCGCAGCGGCGACGTTGGCCTGCACCTTCTCGAAGTCGAACTCCGGCGAGTGGACGCCGACGATGACGAACCCCTTGCTTTTGTAGGCGTTGTAGAGAACCTGGAGATGCGGGATGGTGCGGACGCAGTTGACGCACGAGAATGTCCAGAAATCGATGAGGACGACCTTGCCCTTGAGGTCGGCAAGCGTCAGCGGCGGGCTGTTCAGCCACGCGTCGACGCCCGTGAAATCCGGAGCCTCGATGCGCTGGCTCGCCGGCAGAACCTCGCCGCCGGTGGTCGACGCTGTCACCGGGGGCGCCGGCATACGGACGACCGTGATCAGGACAGCGGCCACGATCAGGAAGGCGACGGCGGCCAGCGCGAGACGGTATCGGGTCATCAGGTTCGGTGTGACTGTAGTCTCGCCACGTTGACGGAACGTTACGTGCCGGTCCCGTCTGGTAGCCTGGCATAGATGCTCGGCGACCGAAGGCGCGTGGTCATTGAGCATGTCCGACCGCGCGTCGATGGCGGCCAATTCCCCGCAAAAGCGACCCGCGGGCTCCCCTTGCGAGTGAGCGCCCGCGCCTTTCTCGAAGGCCACGACCCGCTCCTGACGTGGGTCTGGCACTGGCCCGGCAAGAGCCTGCTCGTCCCCGACGCGCCGCCGCGAGGACTGGTCGAGGTCGCGATGACCGCCGAGCCGCAGGACTGGTTCAGCGCCTGGATCACGCCCACGCGAGTTGGTGCGTGGAGCTTCGCGGTCGTTGGTCTTCCCGACGCCTGGGGTGGCTGGGCGCGCGACCTGGTGATCCGCTTTCAAGCCGGCATCGACGTCTCGCTCGACCTCGCCGACGGCGCGGCCATGGCCGACGCGCGCTCGATGCTGCCGGGTATCTCCAAGGCCGACCGGCGCGCCACCGCAACGCTCGCGATGAAACTGGCGGCGCCGACGCCCGGTCGAGACGCGTATTGAGCTCGCCACACGCGACGCCGCGATGGCGCTCATGCGGCGAACGGCGGACCTCAGCCATGCCAGCATCGACGGCCCGTACAAGCTCTGGGTCGATCGAGAGGAGGCCGGCTTCTCGGCCTGGTACGAGATGTTCCCGCGCTCGGAAGGGGCCGTCCCGCCGAAGAGCGGGACGTTCCGCCAGGCCCAGGAACGCCTCCCGGCCATCGCGGAGATGGGCTTCGGCGTCGTCTACCTGCCCCCGATCCATCCGATCGGCGTGACCCACCGCAAAGGTCCGAACAACATCACCGAGTGCCGCCCCGGCGATCCCGGCAGCCCATGGGCGATCGGCTCAGCCGAAGGCGGTCACACGAGCGTGCACCCCGGCCTCGGCACGCTCGCCGACTTCGACGCCTTCGTCGCCGCCGCCGAGGTCGCGAACCTCGAGGTCGCGCTCGACTACGCGCTGAACTGCAGCCCGGACCACCCCTGGGTCACGGAGCACCCGCAGTGGTTCAAGCACCGCTCCGACGGGTCGATCCGCTACGCCGAGAACCCGCCGAAGCAGTACCAGGACATCTACCCGCTCGATTTCGACACGGACGACTCGGTGCGACTGTGGCAGGCGCTCGCGGACGTGATGCGCTTCTGGATCGATCACGGGGTACGGATCTTCCGTGTCGACAACCCGCACACCAAGCCCTTCGCATTCTGGGAGTGGCTGATCGCCGAGATCCATCGCGAACACCCGAGCGTCCTCTTCCTCGCCGAGGCGTTCACACGGCCGGCGGTGATGCAACGGCTCGCAAAGATCGGCTTCTCACAGTCGTATACGTACTTCACGTGGCGCAACAGCGCCTGGGAGCTCCGCGAGTATCTGACCGAGCTGTCACAAACCGAGCTGGTCGACTGGTTCCGGCCGAACTTCTGGGTGAACACGCCGGACATCCTGCACGCGACGCTGCAGCATGGTGGCCCGCCGGCCTTTCGCATGCGAGCGGTGCTCGCGGCGATCACCTGCCCCTCGTGGGGCATGTACAGCGGTTACGAGCTCTTCGAGGGGACGCCGCTGCGCGACGGCAGCGAGGAGTATCTCGACTCGGAGAAGTACCAGCTCAGGCCGCGCGACTGGTCGAGTCCCTGGTCGCTGGCGCCGTATGTCACTCGCCTGAACCAGATCCGCGCCGCTCATCGCGATGCGATCGCCCAGCTGAGTACGCTGCGCATCCACCACATGTCCGACGAGGCGATGCTCTGCGTGTCGCGCATGACCCCGGACAAGGAGGATGTGCTGCTGCTCGTCGTCAACCTCGATCCACATCACCCCCGCGAAGCCACCACCTGGCTCGACCTGGGCGCGCTCGGCATCGCCGCGGACCGTCCCTTCGAGGTCCACGACGAGCTCGGGGGCGGAACGTACACGTGGCAGGGGCCGGTGAATTACGTCCGGCTCGACCCGTCGCAACAGACGGCGCACGTGTTCCACGTGCGGACGCCGTCATGACCGAACCCGTGCAGCTCGCCGACGATCCGCTCTGGTTCAAACGCGCGGTCTTCTACGAACTGTACGTGCGCGCATTTCACGACGCCAACAACGACGGCATCGGGGATTTCCCGGGCCTCATCACCAAGCTCGAGTATCTCGAGTGGCTCGGCGTCGACTGCATCTGGCTGCTGCCGTTCCAGCAGAGCCCACTCCGTGACGGTGGGTACGACATCGCCGATTACCGCACGGTGCTCGCGGATTACGGCGATGTCGATGACGTTGCGCGCCTCGTCGAGGAGGCGCATCGCCGCGGCATCCGCGTGATCATGGACCTGGTCATCAATCACACGAGCGATCAGCATCAATGGTTCAAGAACGCGCGCAGCTCCCCGGACAGCGAGTACCGCGACTGGTACGTGTGGTCGCCGACGAAGAACCGGTTCACCGAAGCACGCATCATCTTTCTCGACACCGAGACGTCGAACTGGACGTGGGACGAGCAGTCGGGCGCGTACTACTTCCACCGCTTCTTCAGCCACCAGCCCGACCTCAACTACGACAACCCGAAGGTGCGCGCCGAGATCATCGACGTGTGCCGGTTCTGGCTCGACCTGGGGATGGACGGCTTTCGCCTCGACGCGGTGCCGTACCTCTACAAGCGAGAGGGCACCAACTGCGAGAACCTGCCGGAAACGCACGCATTCCTCGCCGAGCTGCGCGCCGCGATCGATGCCGAGTACCCGGGCAAAGTGCTCCTCGCCGAGGCGAATCAGTGGCCGGAGGACGTCGTCGACTACTTCGGAACGCCGGAGCATCCCGAGTGCCACATGTGCTTCAACTTTCCGCTCATGCCGCGGATGTTCATGGGACTCCGCCGTGAGCAGCGTTTTCCGATCACCGAGATCCTCGATCGCACGCCGGCGCTGCCGCCGAAGACGCAGTGGGGCATCTTCCTGCGCAACCACGATGAGTTGACGCTCGAGATGGTCACCGACGAAGAGCGCGACTACATGTGGACCGAGTACGCAAAAGACCCGCGCGCCAAGCTCAACCTCGGCATCCGCCGCCGGCTCGCACCACTGCTCAACAACGGGCGGCGTCAGATGGAGCTCTTCCACGGACTCATCCTCTCGTTGCCGGGCAGTCCAATCCTCTACTACGGCGACGAGATCGGGATGGGCGACAACGTGTATCTCGGTGATCGCGACGGCGTGCGCACACCGATGCAGTGGAACGCGGACCGCAATGGCGGCTTCAGCCAGGCCGACTTCGCGCAGCTCTACCTGCCGCCGCTGATGGACCCCGTCTACGGGTTCCAGGCGTGCAACGTCAGCGCGCAGCGTCGCAACGAGTTGTCGATGCTGCAGTGGTTGCGCCGTTTCATCGCGGTACGCAAGCGGTGGCCGGTGTTCGGCGAGGGAACATTCGACGCCCTCGACGCGGCCAACCCGTCCGTGTTCGCATTCATCCGCACCCTTGACGACCACGTCGTGCTCTGCGTGAACAATCTCTCGCGCTTCGCGCAACCGGTCGAGCTCGACTTGCGCAAGTACATGGACACGACACCGGTCGAACTGCTGGGCCGCGTCCATTTCCCGCGCATCGGCGAGTTGCCCTACCTGCTGACGCTCGGGCCGCACGGCTTCTACTGGTTCACGCTGGACCCGGCGCTCTCGTGAGCGCGAACAGCGACAGTGCGGCAGCGGTGCTGCGAGATCACGGGCTCGAGGGGTGCGAGAGCGCGCTCGGCGCATACATCGCGCACCAGCGCTGGGCCGGCGCGCACGGTCGCACCGTCGAGACGACTGCCGTCGTCGATGCGGCGGTGATCAGCGAAGCCGCACCGATCCTGCTGCACACGCTGACCGCGGTCACGTATACCGACGGAGCCACGATGCGCTACGCGTTGCCGCTCGGCGTCCGTGAGCCCGACGATGCGCTCGCGGAGCGGGCGCCGGAATTCGTGATCCCATGGTCGGACTCACCGAAGCCGATGCTGCTCTACGACGCAGTCGGCGACGCGACGTACATCGAGTGGCTGCTCGACGCGATCCGCGAGAAGCGCGTCCTCGCCACCTCGAGCGGAACGCTGCGCTGCAGCTGCCCCGATCCACTCGCGCTCGACACCGGCAGCCTGTCATCGATTCGCCCGCTGCGCGTCGAGCAGAGCAACACGTCGGTCGAAGTTGGTGATGCGCTCTTCCTGAAGCATCTGCGCCGGGTGGAAGCTGGGCCGTCCGCGGAGCTCGAGATGTCCGATGCGCTCGCGGCATCGGGCTTCACCCATGTGGCGCCGCTGCTCGGGCGAGCGGTATGGGCGTCGGGGACGGACGCGCCGTCACCGCTCGTGCTGATCCAGCGATTCCTCCACAACAGCAGCGAGGGGTGGGCGCTCGCCCTGACATCACTGCGCGATCTGTACGCGACTGCGGAGGGGATGGGCAGCGTGGATGCCGTGCAACGCCGCGCCACGGTCGACGATCAGGACGCGGCATTCGTTGCGGAGTCCGCGCGCCTCGGTCGGGTGATCGCCGAGATGCATCTGGCACTGGGCGGCGCGGAATCGACGATGGAAACCGCGCCGCTGACACAGGCGACTCTCGCGCGCTGGGCGACGGCCATGACGGAGGAGCTCGACGCGCTCTGCGACCGCGCGCGATGCGGCGCTGGACCGGCTCCGCGCCGTCCGCGACGGTGTGGCCGCGCATTTCGACGAGATGCGAGCGCTCCCGCCCGGCGGGCTGCTCATCCGCGTGCACGGCGACCTGCACCTCGGCCAGCTGCTCCGCGTTGACACGGGCTGGGTCATCCTCGACTTCGAGGGCGAGCCGGATCGCACGCCTGCGCAGCGCCGCGAATTGAGCACGCCACTGCGGGATGTCGCCGCGATGCTCCGTTCGTTCGACTACGCCGCGGCGGCGGCGATCGCCGAGCGCGCCGCACCGGACAGCGAGGAGGCGCAAGGGCTCTTCGGTTTCGGCGACGCGTGGGCGGACGCCAATCGCGATGCCTTCTGGAGTGCGTACCTGGAGGCGATCGGCTCCGATCCGATACTCCCGGAACCTGGTCCCGCGCTTGTCATCCGCCGGGCCTTCGAGGTGCAGAAGGCCGTCTACGAGATCGGCTACGAACTTGGACATCGACCCACCTGGGTCGAGATCCCGCTTCGATTCCTGCTGCGCGGCGCGGGGCCGGCGTGACCCCCGAAGCAGGAGCCGTCATCGACCTCGACGGCGCGCTCGAGCAACTCCTCGCGGGCCGGCTGCGGGACCCGCACGCACTGCTGGGGCCGCATCCAGACGGCGCGACAACGCTGGTCCGCGCCTTTCACCCCGAGGCCACGGCGGCGTCCATAGCGCGGGTGGACGGCATCACCCCGATGCGGCGCCGCAACGGTCAGGGTCTGTTCGAGGTCAACCTGCCGGTGATCGATCTGCCCGGCTACCGGATCCGTTTCCGCAACGACGAGCGGGAGTGGGAGCAGGAAGACCCATACGCCTTCAGCCCGAACTCTCGGCGATCTCGACCTGCACCTCATCGGCGAGGGCACGCACCTCCAACTCTGGCGTGCGCTTGGAGCACGGGTCATCGAGCACCAAGGGGTCATCGGAACGGCGTTCAGCGTCTGGGCGCCGAACGCGCTCGGCGTCAGCGTCGTCAGCGACGCGAACTTCTGGGACGCGCGGACCTGGCCGATGCGGATGCTCGGCGGCTCCGGCGTGTGGGAGCTCTTCTGCCCGGGCGTCGGCAGAGGCGTCCGCTACAAGTTCCTGGTGACCCGAGGCGACGGCATGCGCACGTTCAAAGCCGATCCCCTCGCGCGCGCTGCGGACCACCCGCCGGGGACCGCGAGCATCGTCGAGCAGAGCGAGCACAAGTGGCGTGACGCCGCGTGGATGCGGCGGCGCGCACGCACATCGCTCAATGCCGCACCGTTCGCCGCATACGAGGTCCACCTCGGCTCGTGGCGGCGCGGCGCCGACGGACGCGTGCTGAGCTATCAGGAGATCGCCGAGCCGCTCGCAGCGCACTGCCGCGCACTGGGCTTCACGCACGTCGAGCTGCTGCCGATCATGGAGCATCCCTTCGGCGGGTCATGGGGATACCAGGTCACCGGGTACTACGCACCGACCGCACGCCACGGCACGCCCGACGACTTCCGCAAGTTCGTCGATGTCATGCACCGCAACGACGTCGGCGTGTTGCTCGACTGGGTGCCCGCACATTTCCCACGCGACGGCTGGGCTCTCGCGCGCTTCGACGGGACGCCGCTCTACGAGCACGGCGATCCGCGCCGTGGCGAACATCCCGACTGGGGGACATACGTCTTCAACTACGGACGCAACGAGGTGCGCAACTTCCTCGTCGCCAACGCCCACTACTGGGCCGAGGAATTCCACATCGATGGATTGCGCGTCGATGCGGTGGCGTCGATGCTCTATCTCGACTACTCACGCCAGCCGGGCGCATGGGTGCCGAACATCAACGGGGGCAAGGAGAATCTCGAGGCGATCGCGTTGCTGCGCGAGGTCAACGACTCGCTGCACGCGCGCAAGGCCGGCGTGATCACCGTCGCCGAGGAGTCGACCACATGGCCGGGTGTGACGCGGTCGACAGCGAGCGGCGGGCTCGGCTTCGACTTCAAGTGGAACATGGGGTGGATGCACGACACCCTCGACTACCTGCACAAGGATCCCGTGTATCGCCGCTATGCGCACCATCAGATGACCTTCGGCCTCATGTACGCGTGGTCGGAGCGTTTCATCCTCCCGCTCTCACACGACGAGGTCGTGCACCTCAAGGGCTCGCTGCTCGCCAAGATGTCCGGCGACCCCTGGCAGCGTTTCGCCAACCTCCGCGCCATGTTCGGCTGGATGTGGGCGCACCCCGGCAAGAAGCTGCTGTTCATGGGCGGCGAGCTCGGTGACGAGCACGAATGGGCGCACGAGTCGGGCCTCGACTGGTCGCTGCTCGACGACCCCGCACATGCCGGCGTCGAGCATCTCGTCGCCGATATCGGAGCGCTCTACGCGAGTGTTCCTTCGCTGTGGGAGCTCGACGAGAGCCCGAGCGGCTTCCAGTGGATCGACGCCGGCAACGCCGATCAGAACGTCCTCAGCTTCATCCGCCGCGACGCCCACGGACACCCAGGGATCGCCTGCATCGCCAACTTCTCACCGGTTGTCCGGTATGACTTCCGCGTAGGGCTCCCGCTGCCCGGCCAGTGGTCGGAGGTGCTCAACACCGACTCCGAGCACTACGGGGGCAGCGGCGTGGGCAATCTCGGTGCGGTCGTGGCCGAGCCGGAGCCCGCGCACTCGTTCTCGAACTCGGCGCGGCTGACGCTGCCCCCGCTCGGTGTGGTCTGGCTGGCTCCCTCACCCATTGCTTAACCGGTACGGAGTGGTGAGAATGAGCGCAGACCTGCGGGCCGAGGGTGCACCGCTGCGATGGCTCATTCGGGTGATACATCGCGCGCACCGCGCTTGGTAAGACCGCTTTGGCAGACACAGGGGTGACCCACGACCATGAATACCGAAGAGGCCCGCACCCGGCTGCTGACTGAGCGCGCCCGTATCGAGGCACTCCGCATGGCCGCCGGGCGGCTGACCGCAGACGCTCAGGAGGCGACGGAGCGCGAGCTGTCGTCGGCTGAGCAGCACCCGTCCGAGCTGGCGAGCGAGACGATCGGCCTCGAGCTCGACCAGAGCGTCCAGAAGCATGCCGAGCTCGAGCTCGCCGAGCTCGAAGCGGCGGTGAAGCGTGTCGACTCAGGGTCGTACGGCAACTGCGAGGCCTGCGGCAAGCCCATCAGCGAAGCCCGGTTGGAAGCGATTCCCACGGCGCGCCTCTGTATCGAGGATCAGTCCAAGCAGGACCGCGGGCGGCGCAACGGACGCTAGCCGGCTCAGTGCCGGAAATGGCGCTCCCCGGCAAAGACCACAACCATGTCGACCCGGTCGGCGGCCTCGGTGACAACAGGGTCGTTCTTGCTGCCCCGGGATGAATGACCGCGCGGACGCCCGCGTTGCCGAGCACCTCGAGACCGTCGGGCATCGGGAAGAAGGCGTCTGAGGCAGCGACCGCACCCGCGGCGCGATCGCCGGCTCTTGCCACTGCCAGCTCGGACGATTCGACGCGCGACATCTGACCTGCGCCGACGCCGACGGCCATGCCGTCGCGCACGACGACAACTGCGTTCGACTTGACATGGCGGCACACCCGCCAGGCGATGAGCAGGTCGCGCCACTCGCGTTCTTCGGGCTGGCGCTGGCTCGCAACCGTCATCGTCGACCGGTCGGTGATCACGCGATCGCGCGTCTGTACGAGCAGCCCACCGTCGATGCTGCGGACGTCGAACTCCCCAGCCGCTGGAGGGCCGGTCGACGACGAGGACCCGCAAACGCGGCTTGGTGGCGAGATGGGCAGCCGCGTCGTCGTCGATGCCGGGGCACACCACCGCCTCGAGGAACGTGCGGGCCAGCTCGTTCGCGGTTGCAAGGTCGATCGGCCGGTTGATGCCGACGATGCCGCCGTATGCGGCCCGCGGATCGCACTCGTACGCCCGTCGATACGCATCCACCGCGTCTTCGCCGACGGCAAAGCCGCAGGGATTGGTGTGCTTGATGACGCACGCTGCAGGTTCGTCGAACTCGCTGACCAGCGCGCGAGCGGCGTCCACATCGAGCCAGTTCGTGAATGAGAGCGCCGAGCCCTGCAGCGACCTGGCGCGCGCCGCTCCGCCCGGCTTTCCGGGTGAGGCATACAGCGCGCCGCGCTGGTGCGGGTTCTCGCCGTAGCGAAGCTCGTGGAGTCGAGGACCTCCAACGGTGAACTCCGCCGGCATCGCATCGGAGGCCGCGCCGGTGCGCAACCACGCGGCGACCTGCGTGTCATACGCGGCGACGTGCGCGAACGCATCGACGGCGAGGCGATGCCGGGTCGCAACAGAGATCGATCCGTGCTCGCGTAGCTCGGTGAGCAGCGGGTCGTACTGGCGCGGCGAGACCACCACCGCGACCGAGTCACGGTTCTTGGCGGCTGCGCGGATGAGCGTCGGGCCGCCGATGTCGATGTTCTCGATGATCGTCTCGTCGTCGGCACCGCTGGCCAGCGTGTCCGCGAACGGGTAGAGCGACGACACCACCAGGTCGATCGGGTCGAACTTGTTCTCGGCGAGCTGGCGCATGTGCTCGGGAATGTCGCGGCGGGCGAGGATGCCTGCGTGGATGGCCGGATGCAGCGTCCGGACGCGTCCGTCGAGCATCTCCGGGAATCCGGTGATGTCGGCCACCGAGAGTGCCTCGATCCCGGCTTCGGACAGCGCCTTGCCGGTGCTGCTCGTGGCGATGAGCTCGACACCGCACTCGCGAAGCCCGCGCGCGAAGTCGATCAGTCCAGTCTTGTCACTGACGGAGAGAAGCGCTCGCATGCTCAGACCGGCGCCGCCGCGGGCGCGGGAAGCACGCGCACTCGATTGCCCTCACGGGCGATCCGGCCGGTGCACCAGAGCGCGACCGCCTGCGGCAACAGCTCCCACTCGCGGCCGTGGATGCGGTGCCGCAGCGTCTCGACGTCGTCTTCAGCTTCGACGGGCACGGCTGCCTGAAGGACGATCGGTCCGCCGTCAGGCTCACCCCGATCGAGCAGTTGGACGGTGCAGCCGCTGACCTTGACGCCGCGCGCCAGGGCCTGCTCGACGGCGTCCATGCCGCCGCCGAATGCCGGCAACAGCGACGGGTGGACGTTGAGGATGGCGTCCGGAAACGCATCGAGCATCTCGTCGCTGAGGATGCGGTCGTACCCGGCGCAGACGATGAGCCGGACGCCTGCGGCGCGGAAGCGATCGCGCATCTCGCGGTCGCGGAGCGTCGCGTCACCGCCGAAGTCCGACTGGGGCAAGGCCACGGCGGCGACCCCATGGCTTCGCGCGATGTCGAGCGCCGGCGCTTTGGCCCGGTTGGAGATGACCAGCACGACCTCTGCCGGAAAGGTCGGCGCCGCGCCGGCTTCGAGCAGTGCCTCGAGATTGGTTCCCGCCCCCGACACGAGCACCCCGATTGGGGTACGCGCACTCACCGGAGCACGACCCGCCGTGGGCCGGTCTGGGGGACCACCTCGCCGATGCGCCAGACGGGAATCCCCGCGGCAGCGTCGATCGGCGGAGCGTCGGCAGGCACGATGACCACCATCCCGACGCCCATGTTGAACGTGCGCCACATCTCCTCGAGATGGATGCCGCCCGCCTTCTGGAGCGCGTCGAAGATGGGCGGAATGTTCCACGTGGAACGGTCGAGGGTGGCGGCGAGACCCTCGGGGAGCACTCGGGGCACGTTGTCGATGACTCCGCCACCGGTGATGTGCGCCATGGCGTGAATGTCGGTCTTCGTGCGCAGCTCGCGAATCGCGTGGAGATATGCCCGGTGCGGCTCGAGCAGCAGGTCGACGAGCGGCTTGTCGGTGCCGGGGAGCACGTCGCCCCACTGCAGTTCGTGCTCCGCGACGATGTGGCGCACGAGCGAGTAGCCGTTGGTGTGCAAGCCGCTGCTCGGCAGCGCATAGAGCTGATCGCCGGCCACCACTCGCGAGCCGTCGATGATCGCGTCGCGCTGGACGGAGCCGACGATGAAGCCGGCGATGTCGTAGTCGCCGAGCGCGTACACACCCGGCATCTCGGCCGTCTCACCGCCGACGAGCGCGCAGCCCGCCGATCGGCACGCCTCAGCGATGCCCTCGATGAGCTCGGCGAGTTGCTCCGGGATGAGCTTGCCCGTGGCGTAGTAGTCGAGGAAGAAGAGCGGCTCGGCACCGCAGCAGAGGATGTCGTTGACGCAGTGGTTGACGAGGTCGATGCCGATCCCGCGATGCCGTCCGGTGGCGATCGCGACCTTCACCTTGGTACCGACGGAGTTGGTGCTCGAGGCGAGTACCGTGCCGTTCGGCGAATCCGGCTCGAGCGCGAAGAGGCCGCTGAAGGCGCCGATCCCTCCGAGGACCTGTGCCGAATGGGTCGAAGCGATCGTGCGCCGGATCAGGCTGACGGCGCGATTGCCCTCATCGATGTCGACACCGGCGTCTGCGTAGCGAAGGTCACCCATCGCGGCAGAGTGTATCGGCGGCCGGTTGGGCGGCGCGGAGGTGCGCTCCAATCGCCGCGTTCCGGCAACGGGGTGTCACCATAGAAGCGATACACGGCCGTCCAGGGAATCTGATCCACTTCGTGAACCCAACCGATACTGACGACCCGAACTATTTTCATCGGGTGGTCGACTGCCAGTGGGCATGTCCGGCTCATACCAACGTGCCCGAGTACATCCGGCTGATCGCTCAGGGGCGATATACCGACGCCTACATGTCGAACCGGGAGTCGAACGTCTTCCCGGGGATCCTCGGGCGGACCTGCGATCGCCCCTGCGAGCCCGCTTGCCGGCGAGTGCGGATCGACGGCGCACCCGTGGCAATCTGCCGGCTCAAGCGCGTGGCGTCGGATCTCCGCGGTGATATCGCCGACCGGCTCCCGGTGATCCCGACCGCGAAGAACGGCCGCCGCGTCGTCTGCATCGGCGCCGGACCGGCCTCATTGACTGTCGCCAACGACCTCCTGCCGCTCGGCTACGACGTGACGATCCTCGAGCAGCACGACGTGCCCGGTGGCCTCATGCGCACCAACATTCCGTCCTTCCGGCTGCCTGCGGAGATCCTCGACGAGGAGATCGGGACCATCGTCGACATGGGCGTCGACCTCTGCCTGAACACCACCGTGACCAGCCTCCGCGACCTGCTCGCGCAGGACTACGACGCGGTCTTCATCGGCACGGGGGCGCCTCGTGGCAAAGACCTCGATGTCCCGGGCGGCACGACAGCGATCGCATCCACATCGGCATCGACTGGCTCGAGTTGATCGCGTTCGGCCACACCGACTCGATCGGCGAGCGCGTCCTGATCATCGGTGTCGGCAACACTGCGATGGATTGCTGCCGCTCGTCGCTCCGTCTCGGCGGCAAGAACATCAAGGTGATGGCACGGCGGCCGCGCGCGTTCTTCAAGGCTTCCTCCTGGGAGCTCGAGGATGCCGAGGAGGAAGGCGTCGAGATCCTCGTCGACCACGCGCCAACTCGTTTCGTCATCGAGGACGGGAAGCTCACCGGCATGGAGTTCCAGCGCCTCGAATGGGACGAGCAGGCGCGTCGCTCGACGGTCATCGACACCGTCGTCATCCCCTGCGACGACGTCATCCTCGCGATCGGTCAGGAGAACGCCTTTCCCTGGATCGAGCGCGACCTCGGGCTCGAGGTCGGTGAGTGGGACATGCCGGTCGTCGATCCGGTGACGTTCCAGTCCTCGCTCCCGGGTGTCTTCTTCGGCGGTGACTCGGCGATGGGTCCCAAGAACATCATCTGGGCCGTCGAACACGGCCATCAGGCAGCGATATCGATCCACAACCACTGCGAGGGTGTGGCGGTCTCGCAACGTCCGCCGCTGCGGATGAATCTCGTCAGCCAGAAGATGGGACTCACCGAGTGGAGCTACCACAACGACTACAACCCTTCGGCACGGCAGCGCATGCAGCATGTCGAATTGACCGAGCGCTTCCGAAGCATCGGCACCGAGGTCGAGGTGGGGTTCTCCGCCGAGCAGACCGCGCGGGAGGTGCAGCGTTGCCTCAACTGTGACGTCGAGACCGTGTTCCAGGCGCCACTGTGCATCGAGTGCGACGCGTGCATCGACATCTGCCCGGTGCAGTGCCTGACCATCACCGAGAACGGTGAGGAAGACGATCTGCGCACACGCCTTTCGGCGCCTGCGAGGAACCTCGACCAGGCTCTCTACGTGTCGGCTGCGCTGCCGCAGACGGGTCGGGTGATGGTCAAGGACGAGGACCTCTGCGTGCACTGCGGCCTCTGCGCTGAGCGCTGCCCGACGGCGGCATGGGACATGCTCAAGTTCGAGTTGCTCATCCCGCTCGCGATGTCCGCGTCCACCCCCGTTCCGGTGCTGTCGTGACCCCCGAGTTCGCGTCCGCCGACTCGCGCGCAAAGGTCAACGATTTCGCGATCAAGCTCGCCAACGTCAACGGAACCGGGTCGTCGAGCGCAAGCAATCTGTTGATGCGCGCCATCTTCCGGATGGGTGTGCCGGTCTCCGGCAAGAACCTCTTCCCGTCGAACATCCAGGGACTGCCGACGTGGTACGAGATTCGCGTCAACAAGGACGGTCACGTGGCCCGCGCGCGCCGCTACGACGTCATGGTCGCGATGAACGGCCAGACCTACGCGAGCGACATCGCGGAGGTGGTGAGCGGCGGGTACACGATGTACGACTCGTCGTGGCCGCTCGACCGCGACCTGATCCGCGAGGACGTGACGTACCTCGGCGTGCCGCTGGCCGAGATGTGCAACGACGCGTTCCGCGGCCCGCGCGAACGCATCCTCATGAAGAACATCGCCTGCGCCGGCGCGCTCGTCGCGATGCTCGGGCTCGACATGGAAGTCATCGCGCAACTGCTCACCGAACAGTTCGCGGGCAAGGAGCGGCTCCGCGAGTTCGAACCAGACCGCGCTGCGCCTCGGCCACGACTACGCGACCGAGCATTTCGAGTATCCGCTGCCGTGCCGCATCGAGGCGATGGACGCAACCGAAGGGTCCATCCTCATCGACGGCAACACCGCCGCCGCGCTCGGTTGCGTGTACGCCGGCGCGACGGTTGCCGCGTGGTACCCGATCACGCCGTCGACGTCGCTCATGGACGCGTTCGCCAAATACTGCGCGAAGTTCCGGCGCGATCCCGACACCGGCAAGAACAACTACCTCGTGCTGCAGGCCGAAGATGAGCTGGCCGCGATCGGCATGGTGCTCGGCGCGTCATGGGCGGGCGCCCGCGCCTTCACGTCGACGTCGGGACCCGGCATCTCGCTGATGCAGGAGCTGCTCGGCATGGGCTACTACGCCGAGGTGCCGGCCGTCATCTTCGACGTGCAGCGCACGGGGCCGTCGACGGGCATGCCGACCCGCGTTCAGCAGTCCGACATCCTCAACTGCGCGTACGCATCGCACGGCGACACCAAGCACGTGCTCCTCTTCCCGTCGAACCCCGGGGAGTGCTTCTCGATGGCGCCGACAGCGTTCGACCTCGCCGAGCGCTTCCAGACTCCGGTCTTCGTGCTCTCCGATCTCGACATCGGCATGAACGACTGGGTGAGCCCCGCGTTCGAGTGGGACGACGACTACATTCCCGATCGCGGCCGCGTGCTCGATGCAGGCGCGTTGCGTGAGCTCGAGGTGTTCCATCGCTACGAGCCCGCGGACGCCGACTCCGTCACCGCGCGGACGCTTCCCGGAGTCAGCGAGCTCGGCGCCTATTTCACGCGCGGCTCCGGGCACGGCAGCGACGGTGCATACACCGAGACTCCCGAGGTGTACCAAGCGGTTGTCGACCGCCTCGCGCGCAAGCACGCGTCCATTGCGGAGTACATCCCGGAGCCGATGATCGAGGACAGTGCGCACGCGCCGCTCGGCGTCCTGACGCTCGGCAGCTGCGAGCTCGCGGTGCTCGAGGCGATCGGCATCCTCGCAGAGCGCGGCGTGGTTGCTGACTACATGCGGGTGCGCGGTTTCCCGTTCGGCGCCGCGGTCCGTGCGTTCCTCGATGCGCACGAGACCATCGTCGTCGTTGAGCAGAACCGCGACGGACAGTTGCGCTCGCTGCTCACGCTCGAGACGGCGGTGCCGAAGGAGAAGCTCGAATCCGTCCTCGTGTATGGCGGCTTCCCGCTCAGCGCTGAGGACGTCGTCGACGGCGTCACGCGAATCGTGGGGGCCTGAGCGATGCCGTCGATCGTCAAACCCGCCGTCACCAACCCCGGCCTCGAACGCAACGCGCTCGGCCTCACCGTCCGTGACTACGAGGGCGGCATGTCGACGCTCTGCGCCGGATGCGGGCACGACTCCGTGACTGCGGCGATCACCCAGGCGCTCTGGGAGACCGCAACTCCGCCGCACATGATCGCCAAGCTCAGCGGGATCGGCTGTTCCGCGAAGACGGCCGCCTACTTCGCTCGCGGTGCGCACGGCTTCAACGGATGCCACGGCCGGATGCCACCACTCGCCACCGGTGCCAGTGCGGCGAATCGCGACCTCCTGTGCATCGGCATCTCCGGCGACGGCAACTCGCTGTCGATCGGTCTCGGCCACCTCGCGCACCTCGTGCGGCGCAACGTGCGCATGGTCTACGTCATCGAGAACAACGGCGTGTACGGGCTGACGAAGGGGCAGTTCTCCGCATCCGCCGATGTCGGCTCCACCACGAAGCGCGGTGAGGCGAACCATCTGCAGCCGATCGATCCGATGCTGCTTGGCCTCTCGATGGGCGCGACATTTCTCGCACGCGGATTCTCGGGTGACAAGCGCCAGTTGGTACCGATCTTCCGCGCCGCCATGGCGCATCACGGTCTCGCGATCATCGACGTGATCTCGCCGTGTGTGACCTTCAACGACCACGAGGGCTCGACGAAGAGCTACCTCTTCACGCGGCAGCACGACGTGCAGATGACGGTGACCGACTTCGTGCCGCCGGCTGACGAGATCTCGGCGACGATTCCGACCGACGGCGTGATCAGCATCCCGATGCATGACGGGGCGACGCTGCGGTTCCGCAATGTCCCGGACGGCTACGACCCCACAAACCGCGCCGGTGTGCTCGAGCACATGATGGCCTCGAAAGGGCGCGGCGAGATCGTCACCGGGCTGCTGTACATCGACGAGCAATCGTCCGATCTGCACGAGCTGGGTAATACGACCGAGCAGCCCCTCACACAAGTGCCGTACTCGAAGCTTTCGCCCGGATCGGCAGCGCTCGCGGGTATCGGCTTCCGCTGAGCACGCGACACTCGTCGCTTCACGCTCGCGAACACCTCGCTCCAGACGGTCACCGAAAACAGCCAGGTGCTGGTCACCTGGGTCCGGTCAGAGCGGCGTCTGCATCAACAAGACGCTGAAGGGCTCATTCTTCGACTGACGTCGAACAAGAAGGCGAAGCTCACGTCGTCAAGTAGGCATTCACGCGCAGCGCGGAGCGAGCGCGTTCGAAAACGCTCGTCCGCACTGTTGCCGTGCGTTCGACTGCCTTCGTATACGCGTTGCGCGCGTCTTCGTTGCGCCGATCCTGCTCAGCAGATCGGCTCTGACAGCGTGGAACAGGTAGTAGTCGTCGAGATCCAGGCCCTCGATCGTGGACAGCGCCACCGTCGGCGCCACGGACCTCCGCGAGCGCGACGGCGCGGTTCAGCGCGACGACGGGTGTCGGAGTCACCGCCATCAGCTGGTCGTAAAGCTGGAGGATCTGCGCCCAATCGGTGTCCGCCGCCAGTCGCTGGCGTCGCTGTGCACCGCGCTGATGGCCGCCTGGATCTGATACGGACCCGGACGGTTGCGCCGCAGGCACTCGCGCACGATCGACTGGCCTTCGTCGATGAGGCCGCGATCCCAGAGCGAACGGTCCTGGTCGGCGAGCAGCACGAGATCGCCGTCCAGCGTGGTGCGAGCGCGCTGCCGCGACTGGATGAGCAACATCAGCGCCAGGAGTCCCAGCACCTCATTCTCGTCGGGCATGAGCCCGGCGAGAACGCGCCCCAGACGGATTGCCTCTGCGCAGAGATCCGCGCGTCCGAGGGACTCGCCGGAACTGGCGACGTATCCCTCGTTGAAGATCAGGTAGACCACAGCCAACACAGCGTTGATCCGGTCGGGGAGTGCTGCCGGACTCGGAATCCGATACGGGATTCGCGCGTCGCGAATCTTGTTCTTGGCGCGGACCAATCGCTGCGCCATCGTGGCTTCAGGAACGATGAAGGCTCGCGCGATCTCCGGCGTCGACAGCCCTCCGAGCAAGCGAAGCGTCAATGCGACCTGAACGTTGTGGGCGAGCGCCGGATGACAGCACGTGAAGATCAGGCGGAGTCGATCGTCCTGGACCGGGCCCTCGTCGATCGGCGTGCTTTCCGCGTGCATCAGCGCGGCCTTTGCATGGCGATCGTTGCGAGCGCTGTCGCTCCGCAGCCGGTCGATTGCTCGGCGTCGGGCGGTCGTGATGATCCAGCCGGCCGGGCTGGGAGGCAGTCCGGTGTCCGGCCACCGTTGCGCCGCAACGATGAACGCTTCCTGGACTGCCTCCTCGGCGACGTCGATGTCCCCGAATGATCGGACGAGCACGGCCACTGCGCGGCCGAACTCCTCGCGGAACACACGCTCGATATCCGAATCACTCACCCGCGGCATGTCTGGAGTCAGGCGTCCGGAGGCTCATCCATGAACGGCCGGACCTCGATCGGGGCGAGACACGCGACAGTCGCTTTGCGCGCCCACGCAAGCGCGGCGTCAAGGTCGTCCGCCTGGATGATCCAGAAGCCGCCGATACGCTCCTTGGCCTCTGTGTATGGGCCATCGGTGGTGACCACAGCGCCGTCCTGCACGCGGAGCACCGAAGCGGTGCTGTCGTTGTGCAGGCCGCCGGCGAAGACCCAGACGCCCGCAGCGATCATCTCTTTGTTGAGCGCATCGACGTCACGGATGCTGGCAGCCATCTCCTCCGGTGCCAGGGCAGCGCCGGCATCGGCGTGATAGACGCTGAGCATGTACTGAGTCATCGTGATTCCTCCTTGGCAAAGCCTCTCGGAGAGATCTTGCCGTCTGCTTCTGTCGGCCGGTCATCCGGCCCTTCACCCCCTATACGGAGCACATTGGCGGAAATCGACAGGGGCACAGATGAGGTGGTCAGCCGGCGCCACGGTCGCCGAGGCGCTTCTCGATGCCGTCGAGGACGAGGCTGATGCCCTGATCCGCGCGCCAGGTGGATTGGTGGCCGCCCGTCGGCGCCTTTGACGGCGGCGCACCCGTGACAGCCGGCGCGTCTGCATCCAACGTCACCCGCACGCAACCGCTGTAGACGGTGAGGTCGTAACGGTCAGTCGCCTGCATCGCACCCGGTGTATCCCACTGCACGTCCTGTGGGAGGCGGATGGCCTTGTCGTCGAGGCGAACGCGGACCGATCCCTGCGAGATGGCGGCGTGCACGGCGGTATTGCGAGGTCGATGGAGCGTGACCCCGACGATGCCGCTGTTGACGCGGATGGGGACGACACCGACCGGCGCAGGCAGCGTGCACGTCACGTTGCCGACGCCGCTGTCGAGTTCGATCCCGCTGATACGCAGACCCGAAAGGTCGAGCACCGTGTTCCAGGTGCCGCCGTGGATCTTGAAATACCAGGTGTAGTTGGGGCTCAGCTCGACGGCCCCGTGATCGCCGCCGCGACGGTTCTTGACGAGAACCAGGCTGCCGGGGCGCATCTCGACTGACGCTGCGCCGCCGCCACCCGTCGAGGTGGCGACGTCGACCGTGCCGGACGGGGCCGCGCGAACGAGGACGCGCCAGGAACCCGAATCGATCGCCAGCGTCATGTGCTGACCGCCACGACCGCGCGCAGCCGCCGGCGGTTCGGTGAACGCGGACACGGCGGCCTCGACGATGAGTGTGGTGGCGGCACCTTCGGCTTCTGCCAGGCCTGCCGTCGCGAGCACCTGGGCAAGGTCGCGCGTCAGGCGGCTGCGCTGGATCACCGGGAGCGAGCCGAGCACGACGGTCGCCGCCCCCTGGTGCACCTTGAGGAACTGCGCCAGGTCATTGCATGCGGCGGTCACCTGCGGGCGCCACCCCGGCGACGCCGGCACCGTCACCCGCTCGAGCACAGCTTCGGCGACCAATTCCAGCAGCTGCTCCTTGTCGCGGATGTGCCAGTACAGGGACGCGGCCTTCACGCCGAGTCGATCGGCGAGGGCACGCATGGAGAGGCCATCGACGCCGGCCGCGTCGAGCATCGCCAGAGCGGCCTGAATGACCGCCTCGCGGTTCAGCCCGGTCTCCGTCTCCTGACGGCTCACAGATGGCGCCTCCGTTTTCTGATGTCGCGACGACCGCGATGGCACGAATGGGTTGACGTGACTAACACTGTTAGACTAGTATCGCACAAGTCACCGTTAGACACAAATTCACTGGGATGGTGTTAGAGATGAACCCGACGCTCGAGGCCGCCGACCTCAACAAGTCCTTCGGCAAGACCCACGCCCTGGACGGCCTGAACCTCACGATGGAGCCGGGCCAGGTCATGGCATTGCTCGGCCCGAACGGCGCCGGCAAGACGACCTTCGTCAACCTCGTGGCGACACTGATCCGTCCGGACGGCGGCACGCTCCGCGTCCACGGGATCGATGTCGCGCGCAATCCCGGCGCCGTTCGCCGATTGATGGCGCTGGCCGGGCAGTCGGCGGCTGTGGAGCCCACGATGACTGGGCGCGAGAACGTCGTCATGGTCGCGCGTCTCTCCGGCGCTTCGGCATCGGACGCTCGCCGCGACGCGGCCGCCGTTATCGAGCAGATGGGCCTCAGCGACGCCGCCGACCGGACCGTCCGCACGTATTCCGGAGGCATGAGGCGCCGGCTCGACCTCGGTGCCAGCCTCGTCGCGCGACCGCGGCTCCTGCTGCTCGACGAGCCGACCACAGGTCTGGATCCGCGCAGCCGCCTCGAGCTGTGGGATGTCATTCGTTCACTGGTCGCCAACGGCACGGACGTCCTGCTCACCACGCAGTACCTCGACGAGGCCGATCATCTGGCGTCACAGATCGCCATCATCGATCACGGTCACGTCATCGCGTCGGGCACACCGCGCGAGTTGAAGCGTCTCGCCGGGCGCAACGTTGTCGAGGTCCACGTGCGCGACAGCTCCGAGCTGGATCGCGTTGCCGCGATCCTCATGTCGATCGGCGACGGGCCGGCGACCATCGACGTGCCCACGCGCAGCGTGTCGGTTGCGCTGAGCGCCGATACGGAACGCATCTTCGCCGCACTGCGCCCCCTCGACGACACCGGCATCGCCATCGACGAGGTTTCCGTCCGCCAACCAACGCTTGATGAAGCATTTCTCGCCCTCACGGGCGCACCCAAGGAGGAAGTGGCATGAGCATCGCCATCGCGCCACCGCGCGGCAACGCCGCCGGAATCTTCGTCTCGACCGGGCAGATCGTGCGTCGCGTCCTGCTCAAGTTCATCCGGTCGCCGCAACTCGTGGTCGTCGGCACCCTGCAAGGCGCCATGTTCCTGCTCATCTTCCGGTACGTGTTCGGCGGTGCGATCGCGCTGGCCCCCGGCATCAACTACGTCGACTTTGTGGTGCCGGGCTTCATCACAACAGGTGTGCTCTTCAACGCTATGTATGCCTCGGCAGGAATGGCGGAGGACATGAGCGCCGGACTCATCGCGCGCCTGCGCTCACTTCCGATACCACGCAGTGCGGTGCTCGTTGGACGCGCGGTCGCCGACACGGTGCTCCAGTTCTGGGGGCTCATTGTCACCGTCGCGATCGGCTTCCTCGTCGGCTTCCGCATCCACGGCAGCGTGGGTGGCGCGCTGGCAGCCGCCGCACTGGTCATCCTGTTCGGCTTCGTCTTCGAGTGGGTGTTCGTGCTCATCGGATTGGTGGCCGGTTCCGCCCAGGCAGCGCAGGGATTCGCGCTCATCGTGTTCCCGTTCACGTTCGTGTCATCGGCCTACGTCCCGGTGGCGACGATGCCGTCGTGGATGCGGGGCTTCGCCGACAATCAGCCGCTCACGGTGATGGTGAACTCAGTTCGCTGCCTCACCGAGGGCCACCCGGCCGAAGCGCTGCTTGGTCACCCCACGTCGTACTTCGTGATCCGCTCACTGATCTGGTCGGTGGGAATCGTCGCGGTCTTCGCGCCGCTGGCGGTGGCGAAGTACCGGCGCGGCTAAGCGCTGCTGGACGATGCACACTTTGAGACATGGCAAGCGTGGATCCGGACGACGACAGCATTGAGCGATTCGTTGTGCGGCGGTACGCGTACGACGCGAGCCGTCATGAACGCCGCCACCAGGTCGTGGCGGCGTTCGACAACAAAGCCGAGTACATGGCGCTGATCAAGGAGCTGGGCGAAGATCTGCGGCGCCGCCGTGCCGCAGGTGACGCGGACGATCCGCGGGAGCACATCACCGGCATGCGGCTTGAACCGGGATACCGGCGCCGCCAGCGCGACGGCCATCTCCTCAGCTCGGCGATCCGGCATGGCGTGTCACTGCCAGATGCGGTGATGGACCGGCTCGAACTGCCGTCGAATATGAGCGTTTTGCGGTCGGTCGGACCCGAGTTCGGAAATGCCCGGCGCTGATCAGCGCTCGAGCTAGCCGGTCAGGATCGCCGCCACGGTTGCCGCATCGAAATTCCCGCCGCTGAGCACCAGGACGGTCGGGTGTTCGGCACTGCCTGCCGGGAACTTTGCCCGTGAGATACGCAGCGAGCGCCAAAGCTGCTGTGGGCTCGATCGCCAGTTTGAGACGCGTCCAGGCCACGCGCACCGCATCCTTGAGCTCGCTTTCGGACACCGTGACGATGTCTCGCACGAGGCCGGCGGCCACGATCACGTCGAAGTTGCGGTCGCCGATCGACTTCGACTTCACGCCTTCGGCAATCGTCACCGGATCTGACTCAAGCGACTGCAGCGTCCCGGAATGCAGACTGGCAGACGCGTCTGCGGCGCTCTCCGGCTCGACGCCGATGACCGCGGTGGCCGGGGAAAGCGATGACAGCGCAAGGGCAATCCCGGAGATCTGACCCCCGCCACCAACCGGTACAACGACCGCACCGGGTGCCGGGACGTCTTCGAGAATCTCGAGGCCAACCGTCCCCGCGCCGTGCACGACGTCCCAGTCGTCGAACGGATGGACGAGCCAGAGTCGCTGCGTTCTCGCGATCTCCTCGGCGATCGTCTCCCGGTTGTCGAAGTTGACGCCGTCAGAGACGACGGTCGCACCGAACGAGCGGATGCCCGCGACCTTCGCGGGCGTCACGCCCTCGGGGACGACGATAGTTGCCGGCAGGCCGACGGCTTTTGCCGCGCACGCTATTGCCTGGCCGTGATTACCGGAGCTGTGTGTGACGACGCCGGCAACGCCCGGATCGCGCTCGAGGAGGCTGAGCACGGCGTTGAACGCGCCCCGCGCCTTGAACGAGCCCGTGAGCTGCAGCGACTTGGGTTTCACCATCAATCCCGGCGAGATATCCGTGCGCAGCAACGGTGTTCGACGAACATGACCCCTGATCCGATTCGCGGCATCGCGGATCTGCTCGAGATGCTCGACCTTCTGGGTCTCTGCGAGCGGCGACACAGAGTCAGGTCGAGCTAGGAGACCGCGGCGACCGGAATCTCGAGCGCGAGCTTGTCCATCTCGAGCTGCGCCGGAACATCGACCGGATAGGAGCCGGTGAAACAGGCAAAGCAGAAGCCGTTGCCGTCGGGCTTCCCCATCGCGCGGCGCAGACCGGCAAGGCTCAGGTAGCGCAACGAGTCCGCGCCGAGCATCTGGCCGATCTCACGCTCGGTGTGTCCTGCCGCGATCAGCTCGCGGCGTGACGCGATGTCGATGCCCATGAAGCACGGCCACGCGATGGGCGGCGACGCGATGCGCATGTGCACCTCCGTCGCACCGGCGCGGCGCAACTCATCGATGATCCTGCGTGACGTCGTGCCGCGCACGATCGAGTTGTCGACGAGCACGACGCGCCGTCCTTCGAGCACGTGACGCATCGGGTTGAACTTGAGACGGATGCCCGCCTCGCGCAGACGCTGCGTCGGCTGGATGAACGTGCGCGTGATGTAGCGGGATTTGATCATGCCCTCGGCGAACGGCAGTCCCGACTCCTCGGCGTAGCCGATCGCCGCCGGCGTCCCGCTGTCGGGAAGCGTGATGACGATGTCAGCGTCGGCAGGCGCCTCCTTCGCGAGCTCGCGACCCATCTGGCGGCGGGCCTCGTACAGCGACTTGCCCATCATCACGCTGTCCGGTCGTGCGAAGTAGATGAACTCGAACGAGCACATCGCGCGGTGCGCGGTTGCGCGCTGGATCTTGGTGCTGCGCATGCCCGTCGAATCGACGGTCACGATTTCACCGGGCTCGATCTCGCAAAGGAACGTCGCGCCGATGACGTCAAGCGCGCACGTCTCGCTCGCGATGACGTAGCCGGTGCCGCCGGGAGCGTCGACGTCGCCGAAACGGCCGAGGCACAGCGGCCGGATACCGAGTGGATCGCGCGCGGCAACAAGTGAATCCTTGGTGAGGAACACGAGGCAGTACGCGCCTTCGAGACGGGGCAGCGATTCGGCAAGCGCATGCTCGAGCGAGTTGGCCTCGCGTCTGCGCGAGCAGCGCTCCGATGACCTCGGTGTCGCTCGTCGTCTCGAATGCGACGCCCTTCGCAGTCAGCTCGTCGCGGAGCCTCGTCGCGTTGACGAGGTTGCCGTTGTGTCCGATCATCACCGGTCCGATCGTCGGGTGTTCCATGCGCATCGGCTGCGCATTGCTCAGCTTCGCGCTACCAGTCGTGCTGTAACGCGTGTGACCGATCGCGATGTAACCCTTGAGGTCATCGATGGTCTCCTGGTCGAAGACCTGCGAGACGAGCCCCATCTCCTTGCTGACACGAATCGTCTGTCCGTCGCTGACGGCGATGCCCGCGGACTCCTGTCCACGATGCTGCAGCGAGTAGAGACCGAAATACGTGAGGTTGGCGACGTCCTCTCCGGGATGGAACACCCCGAAAACGCCGCATTCCTCGTGGAAGTGGTCGTCGCCGAGAGCGTCCATTCCGGCCTGCTCACTCACGTTCGATCAAGGCCCCTTCATGCGCTCGTCGCACCTCGCGGATAGGCACGTCGATGCATCCCGTCACGCACACACGCTCGCCTCCGACGGAGCCCAGCCCACGAAGTGGGACTGAATGCCGTCCAGCCAGCTCATGCAATCGCACCAGTGCCTCCCTGGCGAAGCTGATGAGGAACCGAGATTGACTCTCACCGAACAGTATACCGGCCTCCTTCTCGATCAACCCTCCAAGCTGGCCGAGCTCCCGAAGCTCCGCGAGCTCATCGATCCCGACCCAGGCGCCTATGTCGCCCAGCAGACACGACTCGGCGAGCGCTATCGCAATGCCGCCCTCAGCGCAATCGTGTGCCGAATGGAGGAGACCGGCCGAGATCGCATCGAGGACGAATGCCTGCACGCGGCGCTCGAGATCGATGTCGAGATGCGGCGGATCGCCCTGATTCACGCCGTGGGCGATGCGCTGATATTCGCTGCCACCGAGCTCGGCGCCGAGCGGTCCGACGAGTCCGATGAGGTCACCTTCAGCCGAGAATCCCGCGGTGCACCGGCCGGCGACATCGCCGATGACGCCGACCATCCCGATCACGACGGTGGGATTGATGCCGGTCCCGCCGGTGTCGTTGTACAAGCTGACATTGCCGCTCACCACGGGAATCTCGAGTGCGCGACACGCTTCGCCGATGCCCTCGATGGCGTCATGCAGGTCCCACCAGACGGGCGCCTGCTCAGGGTTGGCGAAGTTGAGGCAGTTGGTGATGGCGACTGGTTTCGCGCCCGTGGCGACGACGTTGCGCGCGGCCTCGCAGACGGCGATCATCGCGCCCAGCCTGGCGTCAAGCGCGGCGTATCGCGAGTTCCCGTCGGTTGCCAGCGCCAGGCCGACCGTTGAATGCTCGATGCGCATGAGCGATGCGTCACCACCGGGGAGGATCACGGTCGAATCCCCGAGCTGGTGGTCGTAGCGGCGGATGACCGGCGCTCGGCTGCCGAGGTTGGAGCTGCCGATGAGCGCGAGCAGTGCTTCATCGGGCGTCCACGTCGGTCCGGCGGGTGCCGGTGAGTCATCGATGTTCGGGATCGTCGGTTGCGTTGCGACGGGACGGGGACCGGGGCATCCGCGAGGAGGCGCGCCGTCAACGAGCAGATCGAGCGGCAGGTCGCAGACGGTGTCGACACCGTCGCGAACGACGAAGTGCGGCTTCCTCGCGGATGACGCCGATCACATCGGAGTGCAGGTCCCAGCGGTCGAAGACTTCCTGCAGCGACCGGACATCGCTCGGCTTCGCCACGATGAGCATCCGCTCCTGTGACTTGCTGAGCATCACCTCGTACGGTGTCATGCCGGTCTCGCGTCGCGAAGCGCGTGCGACGTCCACCTCGATGCCGCAGCCGCCACGATGTGCGAGTTCCGACGTGCTGCCGCACAGTCCTGCGGCGCCGAGGTCCTGCATGGCAATCACGCGTGGATCACCCGCGAGCTCGAGACACGCCTCCATGAGGCACTTCTCGAGGAACGGATTGCCGACCTGCACCGCGGGCCGGCGCGCCGCGCTGCTGGCGTCGAGCACCACTGACGCGAAGCTCGCACCGTGGATACCGTCCCGGCCTGTGTCGGCGCCGACGAGGAGCACGAGATTGCCCGGCCCGCTCGCGATGGCGCGCATCATCCGGCCCTGTTCGACGATGCCGACGCACATCGCGTTGACGAGACAGTTGGTCCGGTACGACTCGTCGAAGTACAGCTCACCGCCGACCGTCGGCACGCCGATGCAGTTGCCGTAGCCACCGATGCCGGCGACGACGCCGTCGAAGAGATGGCGTTGATGCGGCTCATCGAGCGGCCCGAAGCGCAATGAGTTCGAGCAGCGCTATCGGCCGCGCTCCCATCGTGAAGATGTCGCGCAGAATGCCGCCGACTCCCGTTGCCGCGCCTTGATATGGCTCGATCGCGCTGGGATGGTTGTGCGACTCGATCTTGAAGACGCACGCCAGCCCGTCGCCGATGTCAACCGCACCGGCATTCTCGCCCGGTCCCTGGAGCACGAGCGGCCCGGTCGTCGGCAGCGTGCGCAGCAACGCCTTGCTTGTCTTGTAGCTGCAGTGCTCACTCCAGAGCGCGCCGACAATCCCGAGCTCGAGGCGATTGGGCTCGCGCCCGAGCTCGCTCGCGAGATGTTGATACTCACTCCGCGTCAACGCGACCTCAGCCAGCTCGGCGTCGGTCGGCGCGACGAGCTGCACTCCGGTCACCCCGCAGCTACAGGCACAGAACCATTGGCGGCAAGGAGTCTGGCCACGCTCCCGAACAGCTGCAACCCGTCGGCAGAGCCCAGCAATTCCTCACACGCGCGCTCCGGGTGCGGCATCATCCCGAGCACATTCCGCCGCTCGTTGATGATGCCCGCAATATCGCGCATCGATCCGTTCGGTGATGCAGCACCAACAGCAGTACCATCGCGCGCCACGTACCGAAACGCCACCCGATCCTCGCGTTCGAGAAGGTCGAGCGTCGCCTCATCCGCCACGTAGCGTCCTTCGCCGTGCGAAACGGGAATCTGCAAGGCAGAGCCGAGTGAACACCCAGCGGTATAGACACTATCAACGGTCTCGACGCGCAACCACGTTGCCTCGCACCGATACTCGAGCGATCCATTGCGCGTCAAAGCACCGGGCAGAAGATGCGCCTCACAAAGGATCTGAAACCCGTTGCAGATCCCCCAGACAAGCCCGCCGTTGTTGGCAAACTCGATCACCGATTCCATCAAGGGCGCAAACCGAGCCACCGCACCAGCACGAAGGTAATCGCCATAAGCGAAACCGCCAGGCAGGATGACGCAGTCCGCACCTTGGAGATCGCGATCCTTGTGCCACAGCAAGACTGCCTCTTGACCAGCAAGTTCGACAGCATGCACGCAATCCCGATCAGACCAAGTCCCCGGAAAGACGGCAATCCCGAATCGCATGACTATGCGCAGTCTCCGAATGGGGAGGACTTGGACGGAGCGAGGGCATCGCGCAGCCCGGGACGACCCCCGGGCGAGCGTGAGCGGCGGAACGGCAAAGGCGTTCCGACCGCGTCCCACTGCGCAGTCCAAGTCCTCCCCATTCGCGGCACCGTCAAAGTCCAGCCTCGGTAAGAACCCGTATTTCCCGGATGCGCGAGTCCTCGATCACGGTGTTACGCAACAACTGCTCGCACATGAGCTCAACGTCGTGTCGCGCTGCGTCCTCAGAATCCGCCTCGACCTCGAGCTCGATGCTCTTGCCGACGCGCACTGAGCGCACACCGCGAATCCCAGTCGATGCAGACCGAATCACGCACGACGAGCCCTTGTGGATCGTTCACCACGGGTTTGAGCGCGACGACGACTTCGACCGAGAAGATCACCCGGGAATCATTCCTGTGAGATCGATCCCGCAGATGCGCCGCGCCGCCTCGACGTAACGCTGCGTGGTCCCCTTGACGACATCTTCAGGAAGCGCAGGCCCGGGATCGGTCTTGTCCCAGCCCAACTTCTCGACGTAGTCGCGCACGAACTGCTTGTCAAACGACACCGCGGGCTGTCCTTCCTTCCATTCGGACATCTCCCAGAATCGCGAGGAGTTCGGCGTGAAGATCTCGTCGATGAGCGTCAGCTGCCCGTTGATGAAGCCGAACTCGAATTTCGTGTCCGCGAGGTAGATGCCGACGCTCTCGCACCGCGCAGTTGCGAAATCGAAGAGACGCAGCGACGCCGACTTCGAGCTGATCGGCGAGTTCCGCGCCCACGAGCGGCCTCAGCTCCTGGCGGGAGATGTTGACGTCGTGACCGTCGTCCTTCTTGATCGCCGGGGTAAATCTCGGCGACGGGAGGCGCGACGAGTCCTGCAAGCCGGGCTGGAGCTGCTCGCCCGCGAGCGTTCCCTTCTCGCGATATTCCTTCCACCCCGATCCGCTGATGAAGCCGCGCACGACGCACTCGACATCGATCCGTTGCGCACGCGCAACGTGCATCGACCGAGGCAACCAGTCGGCGCGAACCGCCTCCGGGATCTCCTCTTCCACGTCGGCGAGGAGGTGGTTCGGCATGATCGCCTTGGTCTGATCGAACCACCACCGCGACATCTGCGTAAGCACCGTGCCCTTGCCGGGGATCGGTGTCGGCAGGACGACATCGAACGCGCTGAGGCGATCGGTTGCGATCATCAACAGCGTCCCGTCGTTGAGCTGGAAGGTGTCGCGCACCTTTCCCCGGCGGTACAGGTTCAATCCCCCGATGTCAGCGCTGCTCAACACCTGCATCAGTGCATCCTCCCGCCGGCGATGCCGGCCTCGACAGCGAACTCCGACGGCTTTGCCGGCGGCCCCGCTTCTGTGGTTGACGTGGAGAGTCCAAGACGGTGATAGGTCTCGTCGATGTGGGCGAGATAGGTATCGACGTCAAAGCAATGGGCGATGGTCGCCTCCGACAGCGCCCCAGCGATGTCCGGATCATTCGCGACGAGGTCGCGGAACGGTCCCTCATCTTCGCGAGCGCGAGCGGCGAGTCGCTGCACCGCGCGGTACGCACGCTCGCGCGGCCACTCCGCTTCAACGATGAGCGCGGTGAGCACCTGCTGCGAGAACACGATGCCGCCGTGCAGCTGGATGTTCTCCTCCATGCGCTCCGGCTTCACACGCAGCCCCGCGACGATTCGCGTGCAGAGCCGCACCATGTAGTCGGCGAGCGCGCATGCGTCGGGGAAAATCACGCGTTCCGCCGACGAATGGGAGATGTCACGCTCGTGCCAGAGGGCGACGTCCTCCATTGCCGTCAGCGCGTAGCCGCGCAACACGCGAGCGAGCCCGACGACGCGCTCACAGAGGATGGGATTGCGTTTGTGGGGCATCGCCGATGAGCCCTTCTGCCGCGTCCCGAACGGCTCCTCGACCTCGTCAACCTCGGTGATCTGGAGCAGGCGGATGGTGGTCGCGAGGCGCTCGAGGACCGCGCCGAGCAGCGCGAGCGCGGTGACGAACGAAGCGTGACGGTCGCGCGCGAGCACCTGCGTCGCGACCGGCGCGACGGTCAGCTTGAGCCCGGCGCAGACATGCTCCTCGATCTCGGGCGGGACACCCGCGTGCGTCCCCACGGCCCCGGTGATCTGTCCGACAGCGATCTCGGCCGTCGCGGCGGCGAGGCGTGTACGGGCGCGCCGCACCTCATCGACGAAGTTGGCGAGCTTGATGCCGAAGGTGAGCGGCTCCGCGTGGACCCCGTGGGTGCGGCCCATCATCACGGTGAGCCGGTGCTTCTCGGCCTGCTCGACCAGCGCCGCGACGAGCGCCTCGGTGTCCGCATCGATGACCGCCGCGGCGTCGCGGAGTTGCGTGGCGAGCGCGGTGTCGACGATGTCCGACGATGTCAGCCCGAGGTGAAAGTACCGGCCGGCCTCACCCACCGTCTCCTGGACGGCAGCGACGAATGCGGCCACGTCATGTCCCTGTTCGGCTTCGAGCTCGGCGATGCGCTCGGCATCGACGCTGGCCGCCTGCAACGCACCGAGCGACTCGACCGGAATCCGGCCGAGCTCGGCCCATCCTTCACAGGCAAGCAACTCGACGTCCAGCCAGCGCTGCAGTCGTGATGCATCACTGAAAATCTTCGCGATCTGCTGCGGGGCGTACCGGGGGATCACCTCAGGTCATTCTATCGGGGTGACCGACGGCGCCTCCCTGCCCCTCGTCATCGCGCACCGTGGCGCGTCCCGCGACGCCCCGGGGAACTCCCCCGCAGCGTTCGAAGCGGCCATCGCCCAGGGTGCCGACGCAGTGGAGCTCGACGTCCGGCGGACCTCCGACGGCGTCCTCGTCGTCCATCACAACGCGTCGCGTCGGGGTGTGCCGGTGGCGATGCAGACATACGCCGCCCTGATTCGCCGGAGCCGGAACGAGCCGGCGCGGCTCGAGGTGATCCTCGACCTCTGCCGGGGCCGGACGGGGCTCGACGTCGAGATCAAGGAACCCGGATATGAGGCCGAGGTGATCGAGGCCGCCTCGTCGCGCTTCCCCCGGGAGCAGCTTCTGTACACGTCCTTCGAGGAGTCGGTGATCGCGACGATCAAACGGCTCGACCCGAACGCGCGCTGCGGCCTGCTCCTCGGACCCGGCCGTCTCCGCAGCCGCGCCCAGCGCTTCGAGGCCCTCCCGTTCGATCTCGCGGAGCGGTGCGGAGCCGATCTCCTGGCAGTCCATCAGTGGCTGGCGCCACTCCGGACGCGGGGCCGTGGCAGGAAGGCCGCGGGCACCGGATTGCTCGCGGAGGCGCAGGCCCGCAAGTTCCCGCTCATGGTTTGGACGGTGGACGGGCCGCAACGAATGCGGGCTTACCTTGCGGACGGGCGCGTGGCGGGGATAATCACCGACCTACCCGGCCTCGCCGTCGAGACCAGGCGGGACATCGCCACGTACGGCGTACAGGAAGATTCCATGCCAGGCCACGTAACCGGACTCTCGCGCCCGGCGTTGACTGATCGAGTGCGCCCGGTGATCCCGAGATGACACTACCTCGGGCGTATGAGGATCAATTAGTCGAGCGTGCCAAGCAAGACGCCGGCGCCTTTGGGGAGTTGTACGACCACTACTTCGGGCAGATCTATCGGTTCGTCTTCAGCCGTCTCAGGGATCAGGAGGCCGCCGAGGACGTCACCTCGGAGGTCTTCTTCAAGGCTCTCCGCGCGATCGGACGATACAAACCCGCAGGCCACCCATTCAGCGCCTGGCTCTACCAGATCAGTGTCAATGCAATCAATGACCATTACAGAAGCCGAAAACCGACCTCGAGCCTCGACAGCGCCATCGCTGTCGCTGACCCGGCTCGCCCTGTTGACGAGCGTGTCGTCGACAGCGCGGAAGCGGCACGAGTTCTGGGAGGCCATCGACGACCTCCCGCCACAGCAGCGGGCCGCAATGACGCTTAAGCTCGGTGAAGATCTCAAGCTCGCCCAGATCGGGGAGATCCTCGGCAAGAGCGAGGGCGCGGTGAAGCTGCTCATCCATCGCGGGATGATCGGCGTCCGTCTCCGCTTGGGTGTCGTCGCACCCGTCGAGGGCAAGAGCTGATGTCCTGGTTGGGAGGATGGTTCGATCCCGAGCTCGAGCAGCTGTTCCGTGACGAGCCCGAACTCCTGGAAACCGCCCAGCGGGTTCGCGCTGCCCGTCCGCACGTCGAGCCCGACCCGCGCTTCCAGAACCGACTGCGCGCCCAGCTCATCGCTGAGGCCTCGAGGACCCAGGGCTCGCGGCGCTGGTGGCGCCTCGGCTCGATCCATGTTGCGTGGGGCGGCGGGATCCTCGGAGCCGCGCTCATCGGGGCGACGGCATTGACCTTCCTCGCGAACCATCCTCAGGACAAGACCATCACCGCGATCTCGGCAATCACGGCCGATCACGCGGTGGACCCGAACAACGTGATCCAGGTCAGCTTCAACCAGCCGATGAACAAGACGGCGGTTGAGAGCGGCGTCCGCATCCAGCCGGCCACCGAGGTGTCGTACTCCTGGACCGGCAACAACCTCGTGATCACCCCCCTGCACCATCTGACCGGCAACACGGGATACACGGTCACGATCGCGCAGAGCGCCATCCGCGCTGCCACGGGAGCCGTCGCGACCACCCCGATCAACATCACCTTCGCCACACGGCCGACGCCACCGGTCGCTCAGTCGACACCACCGAGCCTCACGCTCTCCACGGTCGGCCCTCAAGGTGACGGTGTCGACGGGAACGGCGGCACGCTGCTCTTCGCCCCTGACGGGTCACTGGTGAGTACCGCGGGTTTGCTCCCGACAGCGCTCGGAAATCCGCCCGCCACCACTGCGACCCCGACACCTTCGCCCACCGCGACGCCGGAAGGGTCAGCCGACAACGGCCCCGCCGTGGCAGGGAAACTCGTCGACTACCCGCGGAACGGGAAGCCGTTCGCGCTCGCTGCCGCGGCATCGGCCGCAGCGTTCTCGCCGAATGGCACGTACGTCGCGGCGGCCGTGGACGACGGCAACGGTGGATCGAAGATCGTCGTGACCCTTGGCGACGGCAGCCAGCAGGCGCCGACGAAGCTCATCGATTCGTCGACCCCCGTTACCGCGATGACGTGGGCCTCCAACGACCGGATCGTCTATACCGACGGAACATCCATCGATGAGGTCGATCTCTCGGGCAAGACCACGACGCTCTTCACCGTTCCTGATTCGGGCGGCACGGTCGCGGCACTCGATCCGGGTGGCGCCTATGCGTATGTCGCTCCGGCGAATGGCGCCGGCGGCAGCCTGCTCAACGTCGGGACCGGTGCCGAGATGGTCCTCCGGGGCTCCAAGACCGACGTCGGATTCAGCGGCAACGGCAGCACGGTCGTGTGGGCCGACGAGTCGACGAGCCAGACGCGCTTCTGGACTGAATCCGTGACCCAGCAGGCGCCGGGATCGCTATCGCTCCTCAACGCAAACGCGACCTATAGCGGCATCTCGCTCGACGAGGACGGCGACGAAGCCGCGTATCTCATGACGCAGCAGGGCAAGGGGACGCAGGTTGTCGTCGTCGAGGTTGCGAGCGGTACGCCACTCGCGGTCGAACCGGTGACATCCTTGCCGTCGGAGCTTGCGGTTTCACCCGGCGGTGATCTCGTCGCGCTGCTTGGCACCGACAGCAGCGGCAATCTCTCGGTGCAGGACGCAACCGTGCCGGGAGCGACTGCTGCGCACGTCGCGCCGGGGATTCCGCCCGCCGCCAACTCGACGTTGCATGCATTCGTCGAGGCCCAGGTCAGCGGCGATCTCGCGACGCTCGCGGCGTTGAGTGGCCCGAACGCGAATCCGGCTGCGAGCACGCCGCAGAACCTCAGCCGCGCGTACGTCATCAGCACGTTCATGGAGCCGCACGGCGTGGTGTCGGCGAGCGTGGAGCTGGTTGTCGATCCGACGGCTGGACATGCCAGCGCGCAGGTGGCGAGTGAGACGCTGATGCTCGCGCCGGAGTCTTCAGGTGCCACCTACGTCGTGAACAGCATCGTCTCGACGCAGCTCCGCAACGAGGCGTCCGGACCGCACGTCGTGCAGGTCAATGCGACGACGCAGTCAGGCCAGACGACGCTCGTCGTGAGCTTCGACAGTGACCTCAACCCCGCATCGGTCGACGGCGCCGTCACCGTGGTCGATTCGAACGGCACGACGCTCACGTCGTCGACGGTCTACGACCCCGACTCTGCGAACGGCGACGGTGACGATCCCGAACGCACCATCCGGAGCGCTCACCCTCGATATCGCGACGTCGCTCGACGACGTGTACGGCCAGACCCTGGCGCACGCCTTCCAGACCGAGGTCGGGACGAACTCCTAGGCCGGGTCGGTCTGCGCGCGACGGCGGATCATCGTCGCCGTCACCGGGATGCGCATCGTTCCATCCGCCGCGATCCAGGGCTGGAGCGCCCGCTCGCACGCGTCGCGGACTGCGCCCAGCAGCGGCGCTGATGCATCGGCTAGCTCTCGCGCGACGGGGCGTTCGAGCACCATCGCTGCCCAGTACTGGGCCATGCCGTCAAAGCGCACGACATCGCGCAGGGGCTCGGTCTCCCAGTGCTCGCGTCCGGCGGCGACGTCGACCGGCAGGCACCGCTCGAGAAATCGGGAATGCATTCCCGCCGCGTCTCGGATTGCATCCAGGAGTGCACGCTCATGCGCCGGCGGATCCGCGCCATTCCAGACCACGAATGCAGCGACGCCCGATGCATTGAGGATTCGCTCGGTTTCATCGAGAGGGTCTGGGCCGTCCCAGAAGCCGAGCGTGCAGAGTGAGCCGACGCGATCGCATGAGCCATCGGGAATCGAGCGGACCTGTGTCATTCGCAACCACGCAGCCGGTCGCGACGACATCCCGCGAGGCTGCAGCGAGCAGTCCCTCATCGCTGTCGACCAGCACGACGCGTCCGTCCGGTCCGGCTGCCGTGCCGAGCGCAACCGCGAGGGTGCCGGCGTCGCAGACGAGGTCGCACGCGACATCCCCTGCGCGAACACCGAGCTCGTCGACGAGTTGCTCGGCGAACGGGCGCAGCACCGCGGCCGAGTAGAGCCGCCCGTATCGCGGCTCCACGGTGCGTTAGCCGGAGACGACCACCGCGGCGGCGATGGCCGCGGCACGGGCCGGATCACGCACCAGGCGCCGGAACGGCTCCTGACGAGACGCCCAGTCGTCGGCGCTGGCCACGAGCTCGGGATGCTGCTCGATGAATGCAGTGCTGTACTCGCCGGCGCGGAACCCCGGGTCGTCGATCACCGCGAGGTGATACGCGATGTTGGTGTGGATGCCGGTGATCACGTACTCGAGCAGCGCGCGACGCATGCGGTCGAGCGCTGCATCGCGCGTCGGCGCGTGCACGATCAGCTTGGCGATCATCGGATCGTAGTTGGGCGATATGAGGCCCGCGGTGACCAGTGAGCTGTCGACGCGCACGCCAGGCCCCGACGGCTCGTGATACCCGGTGACCTGCCCGGGTGACGGCAGGAATCCACGTGCGTAGTTCTCCGCGTTGACACGGCATTCGACGGCGTGCCCGCGCGGGATAACCTGCTCCTGCGTCAACGTGAGGCGCTCTCCTGAGGCGATGCGCAGCTGCTCGGCGACGAGGTCGATCCCGTACACAAGCTCGGTCACAGGATGCTCGACCTGCAGCCGTGTGTTCATCTCGAGGAAGTAGAACTCGCCCTTGCGGTAGATGAACTCGACCGTGCCGGCGTTGACGTAGCCGACGGCTTTCGCCGCCGTCACCGCGGCCTCGCCCATGCGCGCGCGCGTCGCGGCATCGATGACCGGCGACGGCGCCTCCTCGATGATCTTCTGGTGGCGGCGCTGGATCGAGCACTCGCGCTCACCGAGATGGATGACGTTGCCGTGCGTGTCGGCGACGACCTGGATCTCAATGTGCCGCGGCTCCTCGAGGTAGCGCTCGAGGAAGATCGTGTCGTTGCCGAACGCGCGCTGCGCGGTGCTCTTTGCTGTGTCGTACGACGCGCGCAACTCTGTTTCGTCGTGCGCAACGCGCATACCGATGCCGCCACCACCCGCGCTTGCCTTGATGAGCACCGGATAGCCGATGTCCGCCGCCGCGATGACGGTCTCCTCGATATCGACGAGCGCGCCCGTGCCCGGCACCACCGGGACACCCGACTCGCGCATGCGATCGCGGGCGGGCACCTTCTCGCCCATGGCGGCCATCGCGTCCGGCGGCGGCCCGATGAAGACGATGCCGTTGTCGGCGCACGCGCGCGCGAACTGCTGGTTCTCACTGAGGAATCCGTAGCCCGGATGGATGGCCTGCGCTCCCGTTGCGCGAGCCGCATCGATGATCCGATCGATGACGAGGTAGGACTGCGCCGACGGTGCCGGACCGATCTCCACCGACTCGTCGGCGAGCAAGACAAACGCAGCGTTGCTGTCGACGTCGCTGTGCACCGCAACGGTACGAACGCCCATGTCCCGGCAGCCACGAATGACCCGGAGCGCGATCTCCCCGCGGTTGGCGATGAGGACTTTCTCGAACATCAGGCGCCGATCTGCACGAGCGGAGCGCGCGGGCCGACGACGGAGCCCTCCTTGACGTACACCTCGGTGATCGTCCCGGCGCGCGTCGCGGTGATGTCGTTCTGCATCTTCATCGCCTCGAGCACGCAGACGACGTCGCCGAGCGCGACGTGGTCGCCGACCTTGACGTTCACCTTGAGCAGCAGTCCCTGCATCGGCGACACGACAGTCCCCTCACGCGCGACCGGCGCAGCAGTCTGCGCGGGCGCAGCCGCCGCGCTGACGCCGCCGGTGTCTCCACCGATGATGCGCACCGCGTAGCTTTGTCCATCAACCTCGACGGTGAGCTCGCGCACCGCCACCACCGGGGCCTCGTCTCCGGAGAGTTCAGCAGCGGCATCATCGGCGTCCGTTGGTACATCGACAGCGCCGCCGGCGGGCTCGACGTCGGGCTCGTCACCGAGTCGCTCGGCGACTGCCTCGCCACGTTCGACAGCGAGAAACGCATTGGGAAACAACGCGTACGTGACCATCGCCTCGGCCGTCGGCGTCGGATATCCCTCACGAACGAGTTCGCGGCGAGTCGTCTCCATCGCCGGCTCGAGCAGGTCGGCAGGACGGCACGTGATGGGCTCCTCGCGCCCGTTCACCAGACGGCGCACGTCGCGATCCACCGGTTCGGGCGGGTCGCCGTACAGGCCGAGGCAGTAGTCCTTGATCTCCTGGCTGATGGTCGCGTATCGATCGCCCTCAACGACGTTGTACACGGCCTGCGTTGCCATGATCTCGGTCAGCGGTGTGACGAGTGGCGGATAGCCGAGCTCGCGGCGCACCTGCACCACCTCGGTCTCGACGTCCGCCAGCTGTCCGATGGCGTCGCGCTCACGCAACTCGGCGATGGCGTGTCCCATCGCGGACGGCGGCAGCAAACCGCGCAACGCCGACGTGTCGAGCCGTGCTGCAAGAGGATCGATGACGTCCGCGTAGTGCACGAGCTCCTGCTCGAGCACCAGTGCGGCACTGGCGACGCGTTCGAGGTCGAGACCGCAATCGACGGCGGTGCCGGCGAATCCCGCGATCAATGCCTCAGCAGCAGGCATCGATGCACCGCCTGCGAGCGGTGACAGCGCGCAGTCGGCGCGATACGCACCCGCGACGGCTGCTGCATGGCACGCGAGCGCCGCCATGCCCGTCTGCGCGGAGATCGACACGGCCACCGGCACGCCGACCGCCTCGCGAATCGCGCTCACGGCCTGGCCGGCGCTCGCGGCGCCGAGCACGCCGAGAGGATCGTGGAGGCAGATGGTGGGATAACCCGCGTCGACGAGCCGGCGCGCGAGCTCACCGAGATCGTCCAGGCCGTGCCCCGGTATCTCGTTGTAGACGATCACCCCTTCCGCCTGTTTGCCGGTGCCGGCGATTGCGGTCGCGCAGCGCTCGAGGTTGCGGACGTCGTTGAGCGGGTCGTAGCAGCGGAAGATATCGACGCCGGCGGCGGCAGCCGTCTCGATGAACGCGTCGACGAGATCGTCGGGGACCTGACGGTGCCCGACGAGTGACTGGCCGCCGATCATCGCCAGCAACGGCGTGATCGGCGCTGCCGCTCGAATCGCGCGCAGGCGCTCGAACGGATCCTCAGCGAGAAATCGCAGGGACGCTTCGAAGGTCGAGCCGCCGAAGACGTCGAGTGCGGCGAATCCGCAGTGATCGAGGGTTTCGGCGACGGGCAGGGCGTGGCGGAGGCGCAGTCTGCTGACCAGGAGCGACTGCTGCCCGTGGCGGAGCGACGTCTCCACCAATTCCAGACGGGGCATCGCGGGCCATTCTAGTGCTCCGCCCCGCCCGAACTCCTATTGGAGGGTGAAGCCCTCGGGAAGCTGGACCTTGGTGCGCATCTTCGCGCGCTGCTCCTTGATCCTTGCCGCGACCTCGTCATCGAAGAGACCGATGATCTCCGCGGCGAGGTGGCCGGCGTTGCGCGCGCCCATCGGCCCGACCGCGACCGTCGCGACCGGAATGCCCGGAGGCATCTGGACGATCGAGAGCAGGGAGTCGAAACCAGCGAGCGGCGTCGCCGCGAGCGGCACGCCGATGACCGGCAGGGTCGTCAGTGACGCGAGCACGCCGGGGAGATGGGCTGCCGCACCGGCGCCGGCCACGAGGACGCGGAGCCCGCGGTCGTACGCGGCCTGGCCGTATGCCCGAACCACATCGCCCGGCCCGATGCGCGGACATGACTCCGATCTCCCAGCCGATGCCGTACTCGTCGAGTACCTCGCCGCAGGTGTTCATGACCGGCAGGTCGGACTCGCTGCCGACGATGATGCCGACACGCACGATGCCGCTCATGCGCGGCTTCCGACAGTCACCGGACCGCCGATGTCGCTACGGGATTGCATTCCGTCGAAGTGCACGTGCGCTAGGTTGCCATATGCGTGCGCCCGCGCGGTTGCGAGGTCCGGACCCAGAGCCGTCACACAGAGCACGCGCCCTCCGGACGTGCGCAGCGTCCCGTCGCTGTCGCGTCGCGTCCCGGCGTGGAAACAGAGCACGTCGGGGTCGAGTGTCTCGATGCCGGTGATGGGGTCGCCTCGGCGCACGTCGCCGGGGTATCCGGCAGCTGCTGCGACAACGCCGACAGCGGCGCCACCGACGACCGCTGCGATGCCCGGGGCGACCTCACCGCGAGCGCACGCCGTGAACAGATCGAGTGCGGACTCCCCGAGCAACGGCAGGATCACCTGCGCTTCCGGGTCGCCGAATCGAGCGTTGAACTCGAGCACGCGCGGACCGTCGGCGGTGAGCATCAATCCCGCGTAGAGACATCCGACAAACGGCGTCCCACGCTCGCGGAGCACGTCGATGCACGGTTGCAGCACGGTCCGGGTGACCTCCTCGTTGAACGCCGCTGCATCGACATCCGGTGGTGGCGCGATCGATCCCATGCCCCCGGTGTTGGGACCGTGGTCACCGTCAAAGATGCGTTTGTGATCGCGCGCCGGCGCGAGCGTGCGGACATGACGTCCGTCGCAGAGTCCGAAGACGCTCACCTCAGGTCCGCTGAGCAACTCCTCGACGATGACGTGTGTTCCCGCAGCGCCGAAACGTTGCTCGTCGAGACACTCGTCGAGCGCGCGCTCCGCTGCTGCCACGCTGTCGCAGACGAGCACGCCCTTGCCGAGCGCCAGGCCGTCGGCCTTGACGACGCACCCGCCGCGATGCTCGCTGACAAATGCGCTCAGTCGCGCCCGGTCTTCGGCGCCGCCCGCAACCCAGCGGGCCGTCGGGATGCCGGCCTCGCGCATGACCTCTTTGGCGAATACCTTGGACAACTCGATGCGCGCGGCGGCCGCAGTGGGACCGAAGACCAGCACACCGCGTGCGGTGCACGCATCTGCGACACCGGCCGCAGCAGCGGCGTCGGGACCGATGACAACGAGATCGACGTCGCGGTCCGTGGCGAGTTGCGCGACAGCCTTCGCGTCCTCGACGTCAACCGCAACGTTCTCTGCGATCGCCGCCGTCCCGCCGTTGCCCGGCGCGACGATGATCTCGACGTCAGGCTGGTCGCGCTTGCACACCCAGGCCAGCGCGTGCTCGCGGCCCCCACTCCCGACGATGAGGACTCGGTCTACTGCCACTCAATGAATAGTGCCATCGAGCACTATTCCCATTCGATCGTCGACGGTGGCTTGCTGGAGATGTCGTAGACGACACGGTTGACGCCGACGACCTCGTTGACGATGCGGCGGCTGATGACCGCGAGCACGTCGTACGGCACGCGAGCCCAGTCGGCCGTCATACCGTCGTCGCTTTCCACGATGCGCACGGCGACGACATTCCCGTAGGTCCGGAAATCGCCCATGACGCCCACGGACGAGATCGGCGTGAGGATCGCGAACGACTGCCACACCTTGTGATACAGCCCGCTGCGCTTGATCTCATCGATGACGACCCAGTCGGCTGCGCGCAGGGTTTCGAGGCGCTCGCGCGTCACCTCGCCGATGATGCGGATCGCCAGCCCTGGCCCGGGAAACGGCTGCCGGAACACCATGTCCTCGGGGAGCCCGAGCGCGAGTCCGACGTGACGCACCTCGTCCTTGAAGAGGTACCGCAACGGCTCGACGAGCTCGAACCGCAAGTCCTCGGGCAGGCCGCCGACGTTGTGATGGGTCTTGATCTTGGTGGCGTTGTGCGTGTCGTGCGACGTCGACTCGATGACGTCGGGATACAGCGTTCCCTGCGCGAGGAAGTCGATCGATCCGAGCCGCGTCGCCTGCTCTTCGAAGACGCGGATGAACGTCGCGCCGATGCGGCGCCGCTTCTCCTCCGGATCGACGACCCCGGCGAGCGCATCGAGGAACTGATCCGCCGCGTCGACGTGGATGAGGTTGATGTGACGCTGGGAGCGCATGACGTCGATGACTCGCTCGCCCTCCGCGCGCCGGAGCAGGCCGTTGTCGACGAAGACGCAGGTGAGTTGATCGCCGACGGCGCGGTGCACGAGCGTCGCAGCGACGGCAGAATCGACGCCACCGCTCAGCGCGCAGATCACCTTGCCGTCGCCGATCTGATGGCGAAGCGCGGCCACCGTCATCTCGATGAATGACGCCGGTGCCCAGGTCCCGGCGCAGCCGCAGACATCGATGAGGAAGTTCCGCAGGATCTCGCTGCCGAGCGGGGTATGCGCCACTTCCGGATGGAACTGGATGCCGTACCGCTTGCCCGGACCGGCGAACGCGGCGCACACCGAGTTGAGCGAATGCGCGATCGGCCGGAACCCAGGAGGCACCGCCGTGACCACGTCGCCGTGCGACATCCAGACGGCGAGCTCGGCGGGCAACTTCGCAAACAGCCCGGCTGTCTCGTCCACGGTGACCGATGCGTGCCCGTACTCGCGGCGCTCGGCCGGGGCGACAGTGCCACCGAGATCCACGGCGAGCAGGTCCATGCCGTAGCAGATGCCGAGGATCGGGATGTCGAGGTCGTACACCGCCGGGTCGGGATGCGGTGCGCCAGGCTCGAACACCGAGGCTGGACCGCCGCTGAAGATGAGGCCGCGAGGATTGCGGCGCTGGATCTCGGCCGCTGAGATCGTGCCCGGCACGAGCTCGCAGTACACCTTGGCCTCGCGCACGCGGCGCGCGATCAACTGGCTGTACTGGCTCCCGAAGTCGAGGACGAGGATGGTGTCCTGCGCGATCTGCGCAGGCGTGCGCGCTACCGCGCCTGCGTCAGTCGCAACCGTCATCGCTGCGTCTGCACCTCGTGGTTATGCCCCCATCCCGACATGCTGCTCACGCTGCTGCACCTTGCCCTCGGTCTTGATCGAGGGTGCGATGACCATCTCGGTCTCCTGGAACTCGGCGATCGTCCGTGCGCCGCAGACGCCCATCGCGGTCTTCAGCGCGCCGACCAGGTTCATGCTCCCGTCGTCGACATGCGCGGGGCCGTAGAGGATCTCGCGGAGCGACCCCTTGATGCCCGTGCGGATGCGTGTGCCGCGCGGCAGATTCGGATCCGGCGTCGCCATGCCCCAGTGGTTCCCGTGACCGGCAGCCTCGGATGCAGACGCAAAGATCGAACCGATCATGACGGCGTCAGCGCCGCTGGCAAATGCCTTCGCGACATCGCCACCGAGGCGCATGCCGCCGTCGGTGATGATCACGACGCGCTCACCGCTGCGACGGAAATGGTCGTCGCGTGCGGCCGCGCAATCGCTGGTGGCGGTGACCTGCGGAACGCCAACTCCGAGCACCGCACGCGTCGTGCAGGCGGCTCCCGGACCGACGCCGACGAGGAGTCCCTTGATGCCCGTGTCCATGAGCTCGAGCGCAGTGGCGTAGTCGACGCAGTTGCCTGCGACCACCGGGATGTCGACGGAGTGCGTCAACTCCGAGAAGGAGAGGTGCTTGTACGACTTGCTGACGTGGCGCGCGGTGAGCACGGTGCCCTGCACCACGAGCATGTGCGCGCCGGCCTCCTGCACGATCGGCGCGCGCCGCTCCGCATGGGCTGGAACGGTCGACACCGCGCAGGTCACGCCCGCACTGGTGATCTCCTCGATCCGCTGACCGATGAGGCCGTCCTGCACCGGGGCGGTGTAGATCTTCTGGAGGAGCGTGTTGATCTGGTCGACCGGGGACTCCGCGATGCTCTGCAGCACCTCGGCGGGGTTCTCATAGCGCGTCTGCACGCCGTCGAGGTTGAGGACGGCCAGGCCGCCGAGCCTGCCCATCTCGGCCGCGAACGCCGTATCGACCACACCATCCATGGCCGCTGCCAGGAAGGGGATCTCGAGCGACGTGCCGTTGACCGCAAATGAGACGTCGATCTCCGCCGGATTGACGGTGACCCTGCCGGGGACCAGCGCGACCTCATCGAAGCCGTACGCCCTGCGGGCTCGCTTGCCCCTGCCCAACTCGAATTCCATCTGGAGATTCTACAGGAGAGACCGGGGAGTCCCGCCTTGGCATCGCACCATCTAGTGGCAGCCGACGTCTACCACCACCACATCTGGTGGATCGCGCCCGGGCAAAGATTCAGGGATAGATGCCGCGGACCCGGGTCGCGTCGGCCACCTTGGTGACCGCAATCCGGAATGCGGCGTCGCGCAGGCTGACGTTGTGCTCCTGTGAGACGCCCCGGACCGCCTGATAGCTCCGGGTCATGACCTCCCGAAGCCGGCTGTTCACCTCGCCCGACCCCCAGAAGTACGACTGGATGTCCTGCACCCACTCGAAGTACGAGACGACGACGCCACCCGCGTTGGCGAGGATGTCCGGGAGGATGAGCACGCCGCGCGCGGTGAGCTCGGCGTCCGCCTCAGTGGTCAGCGGTGCGTTCGCACCCTCGGCGACCACTTTCGCTCGCACCCGCTCAGCGTTGCGTTGACTCACCTGCGCCTCGAGCGCAGCGGGGACGAGCAGGTCAACATCGAGCGTGAGCACGTCGTTGCCGTCGATCTGCTCCGCACCACCGTAGTCGACGAAGTGCCCGCCCTCCTCCTTCAGGTGACGGAGTGCAATGAGGTCGAGTTCCTTCCGCGCGATAGAGGCCGCACGTGCTGTCAGACACAGCGACGACTCGCATCCCCTCCGCAGTCAGAAGTTCCGCGCTGACTCCGCCGACCTTGCCGAATCCCTGGATCGCAACCGTCTTGCCGGTTGGATCCATGCCCGCGTCGCGCATCGCGAGCACGGTGACCATCGTCAACCCGCGACCGGGACCGGTGAACCGTCCCTCCGATCCACCGATCGCCTGCGGCTTGCCGGTGACGGATGCCGGCACCGAGTATCCCGCGTGCATCGACAGCGTGTCCATGATCCACGCCATCACTTGCGGACCGGTGCCGAGGTCGGGTGCCGGGATATCACGATCAGGCCCGACGATGAGCGATATCTCGGTGGTGAAGCGCCGCGTCAGACGTTCCAGCTCGGTGAGGCTGAGCGCGTGCGGATCACAGATGACGCCACCCTTCGCACCGCCGAACGGGACGTCGGCGACAGCCGTCTTCCATGTCATGTACATGGCCAGGGCCCGGGCATCGTCGAGGGTCATCGTGGGGTGATAGCGCAATCCCCCTTTTGCCGGTCCACGAGCGATGTTGTGCTGCACGCGAAAGCCGGTGAAGACCTCGAACGACCCGTCGTCCATCTCGACGGGGAAGTGCACGACGAGTTCACGTTTGACCTCGCGCAGCACTGCGCGTGCGGAATCGTCCAACCCGATGGCGTCGGCGGTGGCGTCGAACTGCCGCTGGGCGATGCTCAGGGCAGACCGCTCATTGGACCCGGACATGAACAGGCCGCACTATACGCAACAAGGCAGACGTTTGTGGCGGTCCGCAGACCTCGGATTGGGGACGTCAACACGGCGTGTAGTTGCCTGCCCTGGCAGCAACGTAACGCACAATCATTGACAATCACGATCACAACCAGCATGCTATGCACGATCGACAGGAGGTTTTGGACATCACCTGTCACAAACAACAAGGAGGCCCATAGGATATGGCCAGGACCAGACGTAGGAGAGGCGGCGTCGAGAAGGCCGTCAAACGCACCGTGAGGCGCGTAGGGACGACAGCTCGCCGTCGCGCACCCGCCGCTGGTGGCGATCTCGTCAAGGCGGTACAGAATCTCGTGAAAGCATTGCCCGTCGGCGAGCTTGAGAAGCGCCTTGCGGGCCTCGAGAAGACTGTCGCGCGGCTCGAAGTGAGCCTGCGTGGTGCAGCTCGTCGTGCAACCACCGCCGTCCGCGGTAGCAAGCGCACGACTGCTAAACGCGCGACAGCCAAACGTGCCACCGCAAAGCGGGCGACCGCGAAGCGTGCCGGCGCAAAGAAGACGACGGCCCGTAAGACCGGAGCCCGTAAGACCGGAGCGCGTAAGACCGGAGCGCGCAAGACAACGGCGCGCAAGACAACGGCCCGTAAGACCACCGCGCGCAAGCCGGCGGCTCGTAAGACCACGGCGCGCAAGACCACCGCACGCAAGGCGGCGACGCGCAAGACCACGGCCCGCAAGACCACCGCGCGCAAGACCACGGCCCGTAAGACCACGGCTCGTAAGACCACCGCGCGCAAGCCGGCGGCAGCCCGTAAGACCACGGCCCGCAAGACCACCGCGCGTAAGCCGGCCGCAGCCCGCAAGACCACCGCGCGCAAGACCACGGCACGCAAGCCCACAGCGCGCAAGCCGGTGACCCGCCGCCCTCGTAAGTCCGCCGCTGCAGCTCCGCCCGCCGCAGCACCGACGACCACGACCACGGCGTAGGTTCGCTTCGGTCAGCGACTGACCAATCGTTTTTTCGAAGGCCTCCGGCTGGTGCCGGGGGCCTTCGTTGTGTCTTCTCTTCTGGTGGCTGCCTACGCCGCGAGCAGCGCGGCGATCACCTCGGCGGCGCGGCGCGCTCCCGAGGAGTCGACGCCGAGATGGGTCACGCAACGAATCGTGCACCCACCCATCGTGCTCACAAGCACTCCCGCACGAGCCAGCTTGGCGGCGAGGTCGTCGGCGGCCACCTGCGTCTCGATGATGACGATGTTGGTCGGTACTGACGGGGTGCGCAGGGTGGCGCCAGGGCAGTCCAACAGCGTCTCGGCGATGAGGCTCGCGTTGGTGTGATCCTCGGCAAGACGTTCGACGTTGTGCTCCAGCGCGTAGAGACCGGCGGCGGCGATGATGCCGGACTGGCGCATGGCTCCCCCGAGGCGTTTACGCCAGAGGCGGACCTCCTCCATGGCCGGCGCATCGCCCGCGACCACCGATCCGACGGGCGCGCCGAGCCCCTTGCTCATGCAGACGGTGACGGTGTCGCATTCGTCGACGAGAGCTGCCGGACTGACCTGCAGCGCCACCGCCGCATTGAAGAGTCGCGCTCCGTCGCAGTGCACGCGAAGCCCGAGGCTGTGCGCCGCTCGCGCCGCCAGATGCACACGATCGACGTCCACGGCGGCGCCACCACGGCGGTTGTGCGTGTTCTCGATGCACAGGAGGCTCGACACGGGTTGATGGATGTCGGTATCACGAACGGCGCCCGTGACGCGTGCCGCGTCCGGGATCCCGTCAACGCTGTCGAGCAGCCGGAACTGGACGCCTGCCACGACCGCGGCGCCACCCGCCTCGTACATCACCACATGCGCTTCCGAATCGGCGATGACCTCATTGCCGGGCCGCGTCTGCGCGGCGACACATGTGAGGTTGCCCATCGTGCCGCTCGGGACGTAGACAGCAGCGTGCTTGCCGAGGCGGCGCGCAACCTCTTCCTCGAGACGGCGCACGGTCGGATCCTCGCCCCACACGTCGTCGCCGACCTCCGCGCGCGCCATCGCGACGCGCATCCCCTCGTCGGGGACGGTCAGCGTGTCACTTCGGAGATCGACTACGTCCGCCACTGATGTTGACCTCTCCCTGGATTACTTGCGCATCCTGACTCACGGGCTCTCCGCCGTGCGGTGAGGTCACGTGCACGGCCGTCGCGACGCGGGTGCGCCGCCGCCCCGATCGCTTGGCTCGATAGAGCGCCTCGTCGGCGAGCCTGAACAGCTCACCCGCGGCACTCGTGTGTTCCGGATATGCCGCCACGCCGATGCTCACCGCCAGGCGCACCGTCTGCGCTCCGGGCAGCTGCACGTCTGTCTCCTCGACAGCAAGACGGATCTTCTCGGCGACGCCGAACGCCTCGTCAGCAGAGGTGTTCGGCATCACGACGACGAACTCCTCGCCGCCATAGCGCGCAGCCAGGTCGGCGCGGCGCACGTTGTTGACCAGCGTCCGGGCGAAGGCGGAGAGCGCCAGATCGCCGGCGTGGTGTCCGTGCGTGTCGTTGATCAGCTTGAAGTGGTCGAGGTCGAGCATGAGGATCGCCAGCGGTGCACCGAGCCGTTCTGCGAGCGCCAGCTGCTGCCCGAGTGAGTTGACGAGAAAGCGATGGTTGTAGAGACCGGTGAGGTCGTCGACCGTCGCCTGACGCTGCACGACCGCGAGGAAGCGGTAGCGCTCGAGCGCGAGCGAGATCTGCTCCGCCGTCGATGCGACGAGGTCCATGTCGCTGTTCGCGAACGCTCTGCTTTCGGATGCGACCGCGATGACGCCATGCACGTACGTGCCGAGGCGGAGTGGGGCCACGCAGAACGCACGCACGCCGAGATGCGCCTCGCGACTCGCCGCCGTGGCCCCGAGCACGATGGCGCTGCGTCCCAGGTGCCGGTACCCCTCGCCGAGCGGTCCATTGCCGTCGAGCACACCCGCAACGTCGATGCGCTGTCCGTCGCTCGCGACGGCGAATCCATCGCTCATCTCCGAGCCGTTGACGACGATCATCGCCATCTCGACCTCGATCGAGGCTCGGAGGTGGTCACAGACGTTCGCGAGCGCCGTCTCGAGTGGTTGCGCGAGGCTGAGCTCCGTCGCGACCGACGCTCGAGCTGCTGTGGCGCGCATCGTCGAGCGCACCTCGAGTCGCATCACCTCGAAGCTCGCCCCGAGACGACCGATCTCGTCGACCGAGCTCGTGCTCACCGGGGCATCGAAATCACCCGAGCCGAGCGCCGCCACCGCTGCATCGAGTCGCCGCAGCGGACGCCGGAGATCGATCTCGACGACGACGACGATGAAGAGCATCGCAACGAGGATCACCGCGAGGAGGAGCAGGATCGACTGCCACGTCACGGGTGCTCCGTTCACGGGCGTGGTGAGTGCGAGCGTGAAACCGGCGCCGATCGGCGCCGACGCGATCGCAACGAGGTGCGAGTTGAGCGACGCGACCGCGGGCATCCGGGCTGCGATCGCATTGCGCAGCGTGCTGTTGGACGATTCGCCGGCAACGACGGGCGCACCACCAACGCTGCCACCGAGTGCGTAACGGCCGTCATTGCGGATGAGCACGAGATCCACCGGATCCGCGGCGGTTGCGATGTTGTGGTCGATCGCGATGATGAACGACGCGTTCACTGAGCGGGCGACGAACGCCGACGCCCCCGTCTCGCGAAGATGCGACGCCTCCACGAGCCATGCGTCGCCGCTCGCCGTCGATGCGGTGTCTGCGCCCGATGCAACCGCACCGACGAGCGTTGCAGTGAGCGGACTCCCGCTCGACAGCAGTGCCGAGCCCTGCACGGCGACCACCGCACCGTCGGGTGCCACAACCCCGAGGACGTCCGACGTGTCGAGCACTTCAGCATCTGCCAGGAGCGTTCCCTGCATCCCGGCAGGGGTGATGACGTCGTGATCCGCCGCGATCTGGCGAGCGACACCTGCGATGAAGACGTCGAGCGACGTGCGCTGGCCGGCGATGAGATTCGACGCGACCCCGATCTTGTCCGCCGCGCTGTTCTCAGCCTGCGTGCGGCTGTTTGCCTGCGCGAGGAAGAAGGGAACGACGGCGACCGTTGCCCCCGCGACAAGGATCACCGCGGCGAACTTGAGCGAGAACGATGCCCCGCGCCAGACGCCGGTCAGCCAACGGATCCCTCTCATTCCAGCGCCTCAGTTGGAGCGCCGGACGAAGACGATCGTTGCAGCGGCGATCGCGCCGGCAACGAGCAGCGCCGCCAGGGTGGCGACGTAGACGGAGGTTGGGCTCGTGGCGATCACGCTCGGCGCGACCGGAGCCGGCGCCGCGATTACGGGCGGAGCGAGCACCGGCAGGCGCGACCCGGCGGGGGCCGGCAGCGTGGTCGCGGCGGCCGGCGAGGGTGCTGCCGTCGGGTGTGGCTTTCCGGCGGTCACGCTCCGCGCCGGCGGCGTCGTGCGAACCGCCGTCGGCGGTCGCGTCTTTTTCGGCGCCGGGGCGGGCGGTGGCGTTGCGATTGGACGCGCGCAGCACCGGCAGCAGTGACGATCGTGGTGGTCCGACTGCTCGGAGTCATGGCCGCAGCGCTCGGTTTGTGCACCGTTATCGGGGCCGGCGGCATCGACCGACAGGACCGCCGGTCCGAGCAGCGTCCAGAGCATCGACGCGGCAGCGAGTAACGTCACGACGAGGCGAACGCCGCAACGGCGCGTTCGGCTCAGGACGACGAACGACCCCAATACCCCGTTACTCAAGTCACCTCCGGCGACGATCGTACGGCCGGTGTCGGTGAGACTTGTGACCGAAATGTGACACTTTTCAGGTGCCAATCGTCGTGATCAATTTCGCCGACGGCGAGCTCGTTCTTGCCGAGGCGCCGGAGATCACCTTCGACCTTGCGATCCTTGACGCCGAGCTGCGCTCGATCAATCAGAACAGCGAGCGCGCACTCTTTCCCGTGAGCGCGATACGCCAGATCCTGGTCGGCGATCCGATGCCTGCGCCGCCGGAGGCGGAGGTCGCCACGTGGGACCGTGCGGCGTTCCATTTTCTCGACGGACTGGTGCTCCGCGCCTCG
>CAVWRW010000015.1:0-268437 GCA_963757475.1 Candidatus Dormiibacterota bacterium | reverse complement strand
GCGCAGCTGCTGAGGGCGACCCCGACAGTGCAGAGAGCGAGCACCTTCACGTCCATGGAACCCATCACTGCCGGTCCCTTCTTCGCAGTAACGTCGGATCTCGATCATGGAGCATCGTCGCTCACGCATACGCTGGAACAGGGGGAAGGTTCCCCAGCCGACGATCGCGCTATCTTCTTGCGTGCCGGGGCACATGTCACGGGCACTGTCGACAATCGACACTCCAGAATCGATCCGGGGTCGGTGCGTCCTAGCGTGCCCCTCGGCGGGGTTGGACTGGCTTACGGCGTGTGGTCGTTGAAGTCCACGCACAGATCGGGGTTGGGCGGAACGACAGCGAGCTCTGTATCGCTCGGCGGGCAGTACGTCGCTGTCCCGCTGAGGACTTCGTCGATCCGTCCGTCGTGAGCGCCGCTGCAGCTGGCGCTAATGATCTCGGTGTCGCCGCTTGGCGTCGTGATGCAGTCGCCCGTCTGGAAGCTGGACGTCGTGGTCTGCGCGGTCCCGCCGTTGTTGATCTGGCTCGTGTAGACCCAGAGGCCCGCTGCCAATCCGATCACCGCGACCGGGACGAGGACTCGGACCGCCTGTGCCGTCCTGCTCATGCGCGTGCCACGGAATGCGGGAATCGCCGGCGGTGGCGGCGGCGCAGCTGATTGCGTCGCGACCTGGATGCCGCCGAAACCATCCGACGTCGCAGGCGGATCTGCTGCGAGCAAGGGCGGTGTGGCTTGAGCACCGGGAACACCGCTCTCCTGGAGGCGGCGCGTGTACTCAGCTCCGTTGATTGCGTTCGTCGTGTACAGCTCCGTGAGCTGGATCAGCGACTTTGCTTGTTTGAGCTCGGCGCCGGCGAGACGAACGCCGCGGTTGCACGTCGGGCACAGCAGCATGTGCTGGCGTTCGTAGGGGATCACCGGGATGAAGAACAGTGTCAGCCAACGGCGAACGGTAACCAAATAAAACCAGCCCGTATTGCTGCAATGCGGGCAGCGCTGAAACAGGACGGCCCCTGCGCGGTGGAATGTGCGTCGTCCCCAACCGAAGATGATCACTGTTTCCCTCCCAGAAAGATGCGGCGATGACCGCTCGCATCCAGACCCTCCCTACGGCTCGATCGATCCAACGCTGCGGATCGCTGACCGTCCGCACCAACGTACCAATGCGCGGCACGCGACGCAAGGATCCTCGTCAGCGGTTACAGGGCCGAAATGCTCGGGGCCGGAGATCTGACAATTCGTCGCAATCGGCGGAGTGTCGACTGTTGACGGTCGACGTTCTTTCCCGGTTGGACAAACGACCGGGCTCAGTGCGGGACGGCAATCGTTGTGGCGATGAATACGAAGTACACGGCACTCGCCGCGATGACGAGGATGTGGAACACCTCGTGAAAGCCGAACACCCGCGGCCACAACTTCGGCCATCGCAACGCGTAGACGATGGCGCCCGCTGAATACAGCGCGCCACCGACACCCAGCACGATGAGCCCGCTTCCGTGGATCCGCTCCCCGAGCGCGGGCAGAAAGAACACGACCGTCCATCCCACCGCGATGTAGAGCGCCACCACGGCCCATCGTGGTAGCGGAATGCCGGTTGTGGCAACGATGACACCGGCGCCGGCGAGCACCCAGATGACCGTCAGCAACACGATCGACTGCCAGCCGCGCAAGACGTTGACCACCACGGGCGTGTAGGTGCCGGCGATGGCGAGAAAGATCGTCGCGTGGTCGAGGCGTCCCCATACTCGGCGTGTCTTCATCGACCACGGGCCGCGGTGATACGAGGCGCTCACGGCAAAGAGGAGCACGAGACAAAGGCCATACACCGCAAGGGAGATGTGCCGTGCGATGTCGCCCCCGCTGATGACGACCAGCGTGATCGCACCGGCGAGCGCCACGGGAACGGACACGAGGTGGCTCCAGCCACGCAACATCGGACGTGGGTGTGGGAGCCGGTGCGGTTGCTGTCGTAGTGGTTGTCATCAGGCTGCGGGCGCGATCTCCTGGAGCTCAGGATTGCGCCGGCGTAACCAGGCGGGTGCCCACCAGTTCGCCCTCCCGAGCAGTCGCATGAGCGCCGGGACGACGAGCGCGCGGACGAGCGTCGCATCGACGATCACCGCGACGGCCATGCCCACGCCGATGGCCTTGATGGTCACCACGCTCGCGAGAGCGAACGCGAGGAAGACGCATGCCATGATCGCCGCGGCTCCGGTGACGAGGCGTCCACTGCGCTCGAGGCCGTCTGCGACTGCCGTGCGGTTGTCGCCCGTTCGATACCACGCCTCCTGCATGCGCGTCAGCAGGAACACCTCGTAGTCCATCGACAGGCCGAAGACGACACAGAAGAGCAGCACCGGGATCGTCGGGTCGAGCGGGCCGGCGGTGAAGCCGAGGATGTTCGAGAGGTGCCCCTGGTCGAAGATCCATACGAGCGCGCCGAACGCCGCGCTCAACGACAGCGCGTTCATCAGGACTGCTTTGAACGGCAGGATGACCGAGCGGAGCAGGACCGCGAGCACGATGAGTGTCGTGATGAGCACAAAGCCGATTGCCAGCGGTGTGTGGTCGATCATGTAGTTGACGAGGTCGATATCGAAGGCTGTATCGCCCGTCACCTTCACGCTTGCGCCGGCCACGGAGTTGTCCGCGCGGATCTGCCGGACGAGCGCGTGCGCTTGATCGCTCGTCACGAAATATGGATTGGCGACGTCGAGCACCGCAATGCTCGATCCGGTCAGGCTGGTCAACAGCGACTGCACCGCTGCCGGCAATGCCGACTTGGGCTGCGCGTACAGCGACTGATATCCGGCGAGCGTGAGCGTCGGATCGACAGTCACGTAGCTGCGAATGGAGGTCACTCCCTGCAGGGCCGAAAGGCGCTGGCTCAGCGCATACGCCGTCGCGACATTGGCAGGACTCGTCGGAGCGCCGTGGTCGAAGTCGACGACGACCGCGATCGTATTGGTGCCCACTTGCGGGAACTGGCGCTGGATGAGGTCGGCGCCCTGGCGCGCCTCAGCGGTTGTCGGCAGCTGGTTGACGTCGCTGTTCGCGAGTTGCAGGTCGAGAAACGGCGATCCGGCCACGAGCAGAATGGCAATCGTCGGGATGAGGACGAGCCACGGCCGGCGCATGACCCACGTGGCGAGGCGGTGCCAGGCTCCCTGGCCGAATGGCTTTGGTTGCAGGATCGGAATGCGCATGCTGTTGATGCGGCGTCCCAGGATCGCGAGCATCGCGGGGAGGAGCGTCACCCCGTAGAGCACCGAGATCGCGACGACAATGGCGCCCGCGACACCCATCGACACGAGCGCCGTCCCCGTGTAGAAGAGCAATCCCGCGAGGCCGATGGCGACGGTAAGCCCGCTGAAGAGGATGGCGCGGCCGGCGGTGGCCATCGTCGTCGCGAGCGCGTCTTCAACGGTCTTCCCGTTGCCGAGCTCCTCTCGGAAACGCGTGACGATGAAGAGTGAATAGTCGATGGCGATGCCCAGACCGACAAGGGTCACGACGTTCACCGCGTACGTCGAGACGTCGAAGACGTGCGCGAGCGCGAGTGCCGCACCCACGCCGCCGAGCACAGCGAACACGCCGACACCGAGACACAACAGCGCAGCGACGCCGGTGGTGAAGACGATCACCAGCAGGATGAGGGCCAGCGGCAGCGACACCACCTCGGAGCGACGCAGATCACTCGCCAGGTAGGTGTCGAAGTCGTAGGCCAGCGGCACGTCACCCGTCGCGGTGATGCTCAGCGCATTGGAGTGCACCTCGCCGCGCACCTCCCCGTACTGCGCCCGCGCCTCAGCGAAATCGATGTGCAGACCAACCTGCGCGAGCACGCTGTGCTTGTCGGCCGACACCAGCAGCGCCGCTGCAGTCGGGGACGACGCGATGAACGGTGTGGCGAGCGCACTGACGCGGGAGTTGTTGTGCAACGCTGCCAGCGCAGCATTGACCGCCGACTCGAACTGCGGCTGCCCGTACGTCAGTTGCGAGCTCGTGAGGATAAGGGTGAACGACGACCCAGTCGTCGACGGCAACTGCGCTGACTTCGAGATTCGCAGCCTGCACGGACTTAACGTTGTAATCGCTCGCGTTGATGGGTTGTCCACCAGTGAGCAGTGCCACGATTGACAGCACAAAACACAAGAGAGACGCCACCAGCACCGCTTTGCGGCGGCGGTAGACGAACCGCCCCCATCGACTCACGGTGACACTCGTAGGATCACGTCTGCCGAGTATATCGACCGAGGCTTTGGACACCGCGTAGACTGCCGGACATTCCCCAATGACAGCACAGGCCCTACCGCCGCACGCGGAGATCAAGGCGATCTCGCACTTCGTGGCCGTGAGCAGCGAACGCCAGCCGGGTCGTCAGCTCGAGTTGATCCGCCAGGCCGCGCCAGCATTTCGCGACTGGTTCAGCAGCACCGGCATGCCGGACTGGATCGGCACCTTCGACCTGGTGTCACTGCCGTATCCGACCCGTTTCGGCCTCTTCCGGGCGGCGATGACTCCGGCACCGTACTTGTCGCTCACGCATCGCCTCGTCGTCGTGCGCTGGCACGATTCGGACGGCCGTCAGCGGACGCTGCTCTTCGAGCCGACCGATGTGGAACTCGCGCGCCGGACGCCGTATTTCGCGCGCCTCCGCGAGTTGATTCCGAATGTGGTCGAGCGCGCATTTGTGCGGCCGTTCGGCGATGTGATCACGCATCTGCGCAGCGTCGGCATCGAGGCGAAAGACGTCGACTTCATCACATTCGATCATCTGCACACGCAGGACATCCGGCGCTGGATCGGCACGACCGAGCCGGCGCGTGATGTCGCATCCGGGGGAGCGATACAACCGCTGCTGCCGAATGCAAAGCTCATCGTGCAACGGGACGAGCTCGACTCCCTCAATGCACTGCATCCGCTGCAAGTGCCGTGGTATCAGCCGCACACGTACAAGGCGCTCCGACAGGAGGCGATCACCGTGATCGACGGTGATGTGCTGCTGGGGCCGGGCGTTGCGCTCCTGTCGACGCCGGGACACACCGCCGGGAATCAGACGCTCGTCATCAATACCGAGACCGGCATCTGGGCGAGCAGCGAGAACGTCATCGCGGCTGAATGTCTGACGCCCGAGCACAGTCGCATCGCCGGGATGAGCCGTTACGCGCGCACATGGGGGCAGGAGGTCGTGCTCAACGCGAACACCCTCGAGGATACGGCCCGGCAGTACAACTCGTGCGTCCTCGAGAAGTTGATCGTCGATCCGTCGCGAGCCGACTTGCGGTTTCTCCAGTTCATGCCGTCGTCGGAGTTGACGAGCAATCCGTTCAGCCCGGGGACGTCACCGACGTTCACGCACTCGGGCATCTTCCATGGCACCCTGCGACCGTCGAGAATCAGTACGAGCTGACGTTAGGACCGCGAAGGTGCGCTCCAGACGGTGCCGCTGTCGTTCCGCATGGACGTGCTCTGGTAGTGCGGGCGCGTGAACAGCGCCGTCATCTGGGCGGGAAGGGGCTCCAGTCGCACGAGAACGGCGGGCGGATGCGCGGTGAGCTCGTTCACCACCAGCGGCTACGATGTGCCCGTGCCGCAGTCCCTCGCGCGTCGCGCCTGGACGCTTTTCGAGCCGATCCACGCGATCGTGTACTTCGCGCCCGAAGCCAGGGACTCCTATAGCGCGGCGGGGCTGCGCGGTGGCTGGATGGGATATTTCGCCTCGCGCTCGGCACCGATGGGCGCTGTGAGCGGCGAGGTGGTGACCGCGGTGTTCCACAACTTCCGCCCGTCGATGGTGCTGCGGGCCATCCCCGACGCATGGACGTTCGCGAGCCCCGAGCGTGTGCTCGAGGCCCGTCTCGAGGTTGCCGACGCGGCGTTGCGGCGACTTTGGGGACTCGACGTGTATGCCGACGAGGTGACGGAGGCCGCCGCGATGACACTCGAAGTCGCCGCCGGGCTGCATGGCGATGGCCGCCCTTTGTACGCGGGCCACGCCGGCCTCGAGGTGCCCGAGCTGGCACATCTCGCGCTCTGGCACGCGTGCACGCTCCTGCGCGAGCATCGCTTCGACGGTCACATCGCCGCGCTCACCGTGCATGGTCTCGACGGGATCGATGCGCTCGTGCTGGCATCTGCTGCGGGCACCGGCATGGATGCGGAGACGATGCAGAAGGTGCGGGGCTGGACGGAGGACGAGATCGATGCGGGTTGGGAGCGGCTCCGCGATCGAGGTCTCGTCGGTGCGGATCACGCGCTCACCGATGAGGGTATTGCCGTGAAAGCCGGCGTTGAGGAGATGACCGATCGACTTGCCGGGGGAGTGTGGGAGGCCCTTGACGAATCGCGCCGCGATCGACTTTTCGAGTTGCTGCATGGCCTCGCGACCCGCCTCGAGCATCCGGAAGGCATCCGGTACCCGAATCCGATCGGGGTGAGCCGGCCGGTCTGACCGGTTAGAGCTGCGGGAGGCCGAGACAGCCGCGAAGCGCGTTCTCGACCCGCTCGCCGCGCTCGTGCGAGCCCATGGTCCCGGTGACGAAGGCGAAAGCGTAGTTCGCACCGTCGCGCGTGCACGCGCCGCCGAAGCTGCCGCCGAGACCGCCCATGCCGAAGCCTTCGTCGTCGATGCCGAAACCGAGGCCCCACGCGTTCTCGTGACCGAAGACGGCATCGATCCCCGAGCACTGGGCTGTCGTGGCCTCGCGGAGGAGTGCCTGCGACAGCAGCTCGCCGCGCAGGAGCGCGGCGTAGAGACCGGCAATTCCGCGAGCCGTGCCATGGCCGTTGATGGCGGGGATTTCCGCTGCACGCCATGCGGAACCGTTCACCACTGCGGGATCGCGACTGCCCGGCGGATTGCTCGTGGCGCGAGCGTACAGATCGCTCGCGGTACTCGGCGTCTCGATGTCTTCGAGACGGGTCAATTCGACGGCACGCGTGTGCTCGCTGGGGGCAAGGCCAACCATGAAGTCGAGGCCAGTCGGTTCGCAGAGTTCGTTGCGTAGAAAGCGGCCGAGGCTGCGTCCGTCGACGCGACGCACGATCTCGCCGACGAGATGCCCATAGAAGAGCGCCGACTCTCCGTGTGCGGTTCCCGGCGGCCACGCGGGTTGCTGCGCGGCGAGGAGCGCGCACATGCGGTCCCAGTCGTAGAAGGCGGCCGTGTCGGCCGGTGTGTCGATGGCGACGACACCTGCTTGATGCGAGAGGATATGCCGGATCGTTGCGGGCGCCGTGAATTCCGGCCAGTAGCGCTGGATTGGCGCGTCGAGGTCGACGAGGCCGCGGTCGATGAGCAGCAGCGCGCACATCGCAGCGAAAGGCTTCGACACCGAGTAGGGCTGCACGATGCTGTCCTGGACCCAGAGGCGCGAACCGTCAGCGGTCGCAGTGCCGCCCCAGAGGTCGACGATCCACCGACCGTCGTGCCACGCCGCAATCGCAGCACCGGTGCCGCGTTGTTCGCCGAGAACAGCCGTGAACACATCGCGTACCGGTTCGAATCCCGGCGCCACCGAACCCTGCGCACTCATGCGCGCATCGATGTCCATCGACGCCGTCAGGAAGCCGCTGAGGACGCGACTCCCATGCGTTCGCGCTCCACGACGGCAGCGAGCGCACTGATGAATGCAGGTTGCGTGTTCGGCAGCGCGATGCGGTGCATGGTGATGCCCGCTTCGACTGCTTCCTCCCGGGCTGCGATGTCGATGTCGTAGAGAATCTCGAGGTGATCCGCGAGGAACTGCAGGGGGACGATGAGTATCTCGGTGACGCCGGCGTCGCGGAAGTTGGGGAAGAGATCCTTCACGTCCGGCGTGAGCCACTCTTCCGGTGTGTGACCGGCGCTCTGATACGCGAAGCTCCACCGCGATGCATCGAGGTCGAGCGCGCAGGCGACGGACGTCGCCGTGTCGTGCAACTGCGTGATGTAGCCGGGGTCGCGGTCCACGACGGGGCGCGGCAGGCTGTGTGCTGTAAAGATGATCGGGATGGTGTCGCGGACGGACGGATCGAGCTGGTCGAGGGCCTCGGTGACACGCTCCGCGAGTGCACCAATCCATTCCGGGATGAGGTGCCAGGCGCCGGCGATGTGCACGTCGGTGTCGGGGTGCGCCGCAGACCAGGCTGCGACCGCTCGCTCATAGCCCGCGAGGATGATCGGCGAATATTGCGGTGCGAGCACGACGACGACGATGCGTCGAGCACCGTCGGCGTGCACGGCATCGAGCGCACTCGCGAGTGACGGCTCGGAGTGCAGCATTCCCGGCGCGACGACTACTTCGCCGGCACCCATGTCGATGTCGAGCAGCGTCTGCAGGGCTTGTGTCTGCTCGTGCGTGATGTCGATGAGCGGGGACCGGCCGATGAGGTCGTAGCGGCGCCGGAATTCGTCGATCAGGTCGGGGGACGCCTCGCGACCGCCGCGCACGGAGGCCATGTAGGCGGGGACGTCGTCTGAGGTGACGGCGGAGCCGAAGGTCGCGAGGACGACGCCGAGCTGGGCCATGCGCCAAGGGTATAGCGCGGCCTCAGGCGACCGGCGCGGGGTCAGGCCCGGGCGGTCTCCTGGTGGACGAGCTCGGCGAGGCGCCGCAGATCGTCGCTCGACGTCTCGGGGAGGACGCCGTGGCCGAGGTTGAAGATGTGGCCGGGGCGGCCGTTCGCCTGGGCCAGGATCAGGCGAGCCTCCCGGGCGATCACGTCGAAGGGGGCGAGCATGACGCCCGGATCGAGGTTGCCCTGGATGGCGCGATCGCCGATCCGGCGCCAGGCCTCATCGAGCGGCAGCCGCCAATCGACGCTGATGACGTCGGAACCGGCGCTCGCCATCGACTCGAGGAGGTGTGACGTCGTGGTCCCGAAGTGGATGGTCGGCACCCCGGTCTCCGCGACTGCGTCGAGGATGCGGCGGCTGTAGGGGAGAACCGACGACTCGTACGCGGCGACAGAGAGCGCGCCGGCCCACGAGTCGAAGAGCTGGATCATCTGGGCGCCGGCCTCGACCTGTGCCTGGAGGTAGGCGATGGTGACCTCGGTGAGTGTCGACATCAGCCGGTGCCACAGCTCGGGCTCGCCGTGGAGCATCGCCTTGGTCCGCGAGAACTCCTTCGTGGGCTTGCCCTCGATCATGTACGAGGCGACGGTGAACGGCCCGCCGGCGAATCCGACCACGGCGGTGGTGCCGTCAAGTTCCTTGCGCACCAACCGAATCGCCTCGTAGAGCTCGGGAGTCGACTCGTGCGGATCGACGATGCGGAGCGCATTGACGTCGTCGGCGGAACGGACCGGCGCATGGATGATCGGGCCGATGCCGGGGTCGATGGAGAAGGGAACGCCCATGCCCGTCAAGGGCAACATGATGTCGGCGTACATGACGGCGGCGTCGACACCGAACTCGGCGACGGGCATCAGCGTGACCTGTGCGCAGAGCTCGGGGGTGCGCGTGATCGTGAGGATGTCGTAGCTCTCACGGAGCTTGCGGTAGCCGGCGAGGCACCGTCCGGCCTGTCGCATGAACCAGATCGGAGTGCGGTCGGCGGGCTCACGACGTGCGGTGGCGAGCATGAGCTCGGCGCCTGTCATCGATCCGGTTCGGGTCACGGTCATACCGTCGAGGGTAGCGAAGCGGGCTCGTGACGCGGATGCTGCACAAGGCACCGGATGCCCGGTACGATCTCGACGGCTCGTGAACCGAGGGTTTGGCGACGTGTCAGCGGCAAGTACGCGCAGAGGAGAGTGGAGCCCATGAACTCGACGATGCAGGACTCGCAGCTCAGCATCACGGAGATCTTCCGCCACGGAGCCGAGCAGTATCCGGACAGCGAGATCATCACCTTCGAAGGCGAGCGGGCGAAGCACACCACGTACGCCGAGGTCGCCGAGCGGGTGAACCGCCTGGCCGGGGCGCTGCGCACGCTCGGAGTCGGCGCCGGTGACCGCGTCGGAACGCTGTGCTGGAACCACCAGGAACACATGGAGGCGTACCTCGCGATCCCGAGCATGGGAGCGGTGCTGCATACGCTGAACCTCCGCCTTCCACCGGCGCAACTCGCGCAGATCATCAACCACGCGCAGGACAAGGTGGTCATCGTCGACAACTCGCTTGCACCGCTGCTGGCATCGGTGATCGAGCAATGTCCCAGTGTGGAGAAGGTGATCGTTGTCGGCTCCGGCGAGGTGTCGGGACTCGGCGACACCCTTGCGTACGAGACGCTGCTTGCCGCTAAGTCGCCGACCTTCGATTGGCCGGCAATCGACGAACGCAGTGCCGCGTCCATGTGCTACACGACGGGGACCACGGGCGATCCGAAAGGTGTCGCGTACAGCCATCGATCGGTGTATCTGCATTCGTTTGCGGTGTGGGCGACGTTCCGTCTCGATGACAGCGGGCGCCTGCTCATCATCGTGCCGATGTTCCATGTCAACGCATGGGGCACGCCATATGCGGGATGGCTCGTTGGCAGCGACCTCTTGTTGCCCGGACGATTCCTGCAGCCGCAGGGACTCTGCGACTTCATCACGCAGGAACGGCCGACGTTCACCGGTGGCGTCCCGACCATTCTCACTGCGCTGCTCAACCACGTGCAGGCAACGGGCGGCGATGTGTCCAGCATCAAGACCGCGGTGTGCGGCGGCTCCGCGGTGCCGGCAACACTGATCGCCGCGTACAAGGACGTGCTCGGCATCGAGTTGTGGCAGGCGTGGGGGATGACCGAGACAAGCCCCATCGCCTCGATCGCCCGTCCTCCCAAGGGAACGGCGCCTGAGGACGAGATGCACTACCGGGCCAAGACCGGGAAGGTGGTTCCTGGTGTTGAGCTGCGCATCGTCGATGACGCCGGTGCATCGTTGCCGCATGACGGCGAAGCTGTCGGCGAGATCGAGGTGCGCGGGCCGTGGATCACCGGCTCGTACTACAACGCCGATGCGCCAGAGAAATTCCACGACGGATGGTTGCGCACCGGCGACGTCGGCAACATCGATGCGCGCGGATTCGTGCAGATCACGGACCGGTCCAAGGACGTGATCAAGTCCGGCGGTGAGTGGATCTCGTCAGTGGAGCTGGAGACATTGCTCGTCGGTCATCCTGCAGTGGCAGACGCGGCGGTGGTCGGCGTGCCCGATGAGCGCTGGGCAGAGCGTCCGCTCGCGGCTGTCGTCCTGAAGGAGGGCAAGTCGGCGACCCCAGAGGAGTTGCGCGAGTTCCTGGCGCCGAAGGTTGCGCGCTGGTGGTTGCCGGAGCGCTGGGTGTTCGTCGACGAGCTGCCGAAAACGAGCGTGGGCAAGCTCGACAAGAAGGTCATCCGCGCGGAATACGCTGCCGGGAAGTACCCCGTGGAGGAACTGACTGCCGCATCGCGATGACGCGCGGTCAGTGCTGGATCGGTCCCGTCGCCACCGCTTCGAACGCGCTGCCGGGAACGGTCTTGAGCTGGTTGAGGTCGTTGTCGTTCCAACGCGAGTCGGTGTCGCCACTGATGTACCAGCTGCTGCCGTTGTCGGCGACGATCATGCCGTACGTCTTCAGCGCAGTGAGGATGATGAGCGCCTCGCCGTGGAACCCCGCGAGGCTGAAGGACGCCTTGAGGCGGAGGCGGAGTCCCATGGGTGGCAACGCTGTGTTGGCTGAACCGGCCTCGTGCGTTGCGGGGCTGATCCATCCGTTCTGCGAGTCCTGCACCGTGAACCGCAGCGCGTGGTCGATGGCGCCGGCTGCCACTTCGCTGTAGAGCGCAAGGCCCGGCAGGATCGGGAGGCCGGCAGCATCGGCTGATGTCCAACCCTCGGGTCGCAGCGCGTTGCTGTTGAGGTTGAACACCGCACCGGACGCGCACTCCCATCCGGCACCGACCTGCTGCGCGGCATACATCTCGTAGAGATTGCAGTTGCCGCTGTCGACGACAAGCACGTGGCGATCGCTGCCCGATTCCACGGGTGCATTCAGCGGTACTGGGTACGGCCCGGGATTGCTCTCGTCACCGTACGCGTCGAAGGTGATCGGGACGAACGGCTGTGACTTTGGCACGACCGTGTACGGGATCCCGTAGGTCGGATTCGAGCCGAAATCCGGGTGCAGGAACTGCTTCGTCGAGTTGATGCTCGCGATGTACTCGGCCGAGTTGGGATTGACCGGAAGCTTCGAGATGTTCTCGTTCCAAGGGTTGTTCGGCGGGAAGACCTGACAGCCGCCGATTTTCGTGAGCGACGTGGCGGCATGCGGTGGCGCCGGCGCACCGCTGTGGCCGGGCGTGCGCGTCGGTGATGCGATCGTGAGGCCCTTCACCGGAATCGTCGTCTTCGGGTTGGTGGCTGTAGTCGACGCAGTCGGTGTCGGCGACCCCGGGAGATGTGGAAGGACCCCGATGAGACCGCCGCCGGCCGGCGTTGGGACCGCCTGAGTAGCTGGGCCGCTGCAGGCGGCGAGGACGATCAGCGCGGACGCCATCCCGATGGCGATGCGAACGCCTGGTGTGCCCGATGGGAGCCTGCTCACTCCCAGATGATGCCCCGCCATACCGGTCGCCTCGTGACGACCCGGTCACGACCCCGACGGCGGTCTCCGGTCATTCTCGCCCCCGTGACTCGACCGGTGGACAATCGCCGGTATGACGGCTCCACCAGGCGACCTCTCGGCCGAGATCGACGCCTACCTCCTGTACTGCCTGTCGCGAGGCGTGAAGCTGTCCACGATCAGGCACAGCTATGGGTACTCGTTGAGCGCGGTGCTTCTCCCCTGGTGCCGGAGCGAAGGAATCACCACGGTGGCTGAGCTCACCAAAGACACGTTGAACCGCTTCGCCTCGGCAGTCCGAGACCGAAAGACCCGGGACGGTTCGCCACTGGCAGAGAACACCGTGTGGACATATCAGAAGGCCGCCAACCAGCTCGTGAAGTGGTACGCCGAGCTCCACGACACCACCGTCGCAAAGGTGACGCTGCGACAGCCACCGGGGCGCAAGGTGGCGACCCTGGAGCGCGATCAGATCGCACTCCTCGAGCGCAGCGCTGACACCGTGCGTGATCGCGTGATCGTCCGGTTACTCGCTGACTTCGGGGATGCGCGCGGGCGAGCTGATACAGATCACGAAGCGCGACCTCCGCCGCGGGGGCGGCCGGCACTACGTCCGCGTCGGCCGCAGGACCGCCGAACGCTACGTGCCGATCACGCGGCGGATCCACGCGCGACTGAGTGCGCTCGCTAGCGATGACGACGATGCACCGATTTTCGTGGGGTTGCGTCGTGACCGCCGCACTGGTCAGCGCGAACCCCTGACAGTCGCCGGCGTGCGCCAGATGGTCGGTGCGCTGGCGGTCAACGCAGGAATAACCGCCTCGGTAAGCCCATACGTCTTCCGTCACAGTGCGTGCCGCTGGCTGCTGATGAGCGGTCAGAGTTGGCTCACCGTGGAGAAAATCCTTGGTAACGGATCCGCAGTGATGATCCGCGAGCACTACGGCGACCTGGGCAACAGCAACGCCCACGACCAGCTCATGCAGGTGCTCCGCGCCGAGCGATCGTAGCGCCAGTGGTCTACCATTGCCGCCTCGCGGAGCGTTTCCCCTCCTGGCAAAATGGCATCTCCACTACTTCACTTTTCCAAAGGACACACTCCAATTCGAGATCCGCGGGGGTAACTCAATGGTAGAGTGCAACCTTCCCAAGGTTGAAGTTGCGGGTTCGAGCCCCGTCCCCCGCTCCCACCGGCTCCGTGCCCCGAAACGCGCCACTTGGGACGCGTCCCACCAGTAGTCCGGACGCCTACCGTCGGCCCGGGATTGTCCGCAGTGAGGGCGCGACACATCGCTTTGATTCGACTGTGTCGAACAGTCCCGAACAAGCAGCGCGCCGCGCTCGCACGTACCGCGCCTGGCACAGCATGGTGCGGCGCTGCACAAACTCGTCGAGCGCCGACTGGTCACGCTATGGCGGACGTGGGATCACCGTGTGCGAGCGCTGGCGTAGCTTCGCGGACTTCGTCGCAGACATGGGTCCCTGTCCTGACAACCTGTCGCTGGATCGGATCGACAACGACGGTAATTACGAACCGGGCAACTGTCGTTGGACCACTTTCGAGCAGCAAATGCTCAATCGCCGCTCAAACGCCGGGGAGCGCCATGCCAATTCGAAGCTGACATTCGATGACGTGTGGACCATCAGGCTCTTGGCGCAGGAGGGATTTACACAGCGAGCCATCGCAACTGCTTTCGGGGTCAGCCATGCAAACGTGGGGTACATCGTTCGAGAGGTGGCGTGGCGGAAGCCCATCGAATCCACTGACCATCGCCAGCCCGCGCGCCGACGCGACCCGTCTGACGGCATGGAGCTCTAGCGTCGACAACTCACAGGAACAATCGCCGCTCACTCACACGACTGCGTCATACGCTGCCGTTAGCGCCATCGCGACCACCTGTGAGTGCGAACAAGGCCGAATGGGAACGGTCGCAGGAGCGATGCTCCACCCTGAGCTATGCCAACTTCGCCCATGCCACGAGGTCGTCCGCCGTCATGGTGTTGATGACCATGTCGACAGAAACCCCGCACGCTGCCGCACGCTCGCACCCGCGGAGCTGCCACTCGAGCTGACCCGGCGCGTGCGCGTCGGTGTCGATGGCGATCCGGCAGCCCGTCTCGACCGCGAGCTTCAGCAGGCGCGTTGGAGGATCGAGCCGTTCCGGCCGTGAGTTGACCTCGACCGCGACGTGATGGTCGCGGCACGCCGCGAATACGGCGTGCGCGTCGAACTCCGATTCGGGCCGCCCTCGGCCGACGACGATCCGCCCGGTGCAATGCCCGAGGACGTCCATGTTCGGGTTGCGGATCGCTGCGAGCATCCGCGGAGTCATCTCCGACCGCGGTGCGCGGAGCTTTGAATGGACGCTCGCCACCACGACGTCGAGTTGCTCCAGCAGGTCCGGCTCCTGGTCGAGCGAGCCGTCTTCGTTGATATCGACCTCGATGCCGGTAAGGATGCGAAACGGTGCGAGCACCTCGTTGAGGCCGCGCACCACATCGAGTTGCTTCTGTAGGCGCTCCACGCTGAGCCCATGCGCCACCGTCAGTCGCGGCGAGTGGTCAGTGAGGACGATGTACTCGTGACCAAGGTCAATCGCGGTCCGAGCCATCTCCTCGATAGGGCTGCCGCCGTCGGACCAGTCGGAGTGCACGTGGCAGTCGCCGCGCAATGCTTCCCGCAGCGCTAGCGCGTCAGCTGGTATCGGCGGTACCTCAGTTTCGAGGCGCTCCAAGTACGCGGGTGTCGCGCCGGCCAGCGCTTCCTCGATGACGCGCGCCGTCGCCGGCCCGATCCCCGATAGGGTTTGCAATGTCCGGCGCCTGTATCGCTCTTCCAGCTCCGCGTCAGTCAGCGCACGAACCACGGCCGCCGCGTTGCGGAAGGCACGCACTCGATACGTTGGTTCCTGCTCGCGTTCGAGAATGTATGCAATGCGCTCGAGCGCTGCGATGACAACTCGGCGCTGTGTCAAGGTCGGCTATCCAGCTGGCGGGGACTGCGGATCGAAAAAGAACTCGAGCTGGATGTTGTCCGGATCCCGAAAAACGAGAACGGCGGCATGGGGAATCGAGTTGGCTGGCGCGATGGGGGAATGCACCACACCGGCCTCTGCGAATCGCGACTCCCAGGCCGCCAGTTCCGCGCGGTCCTCGACCGCGAACGCCATGTGATCCAAGCCGACGCGGGTCTCGTCGAACGCTTCCTGATTTCCAGATCGATGCTCAGTCAGCCCCAACCGGGCGCGCAGGCCGTCATGGCGGAGAAACACCTTCCGGCGTGCGCCGTCGGGCGACGCGAACTCGCCGACCTTCTGGAAACCAAGGGTCTCGACATACCACTTCGTACTGACGTCAACGTCCCGGACCGTCAGGCCGAAGTGATGGATGTCTCCACTTCGTGGGGACGGTGCCGGCGGCGCTGGAAACAGGCCGAGCTGTCGCCACAGCGTCATACGATCGGGCAGAAACCACGACTCCACAATTCGGCCGCCGGCAAAGCGGTCAATACGCATCTCTTCGAACGCGATCGTGATGCCGGACGGCTCGACCGCGCCCGTGGGGAGGTTGAGTGGGCCGGTGTGCGTCCCCGAGGCGGACCATCGACTGGCGACCCGGTCGCCCTCGGCGAGCTGATCGCTGAGCACAATCTGGAGATCGGGGAATGCGCCTCGGAGGAGCATTGCCTGACGCTTGATCGGGTCGGTACCCACTACGGGACTGACGCCGGGTCCGTGACTGATGACGTCGGCGGCGAGGATCTCGTCGGCAGCGTCGTAGTTGCCACGACCGAATACCTCTTCATAGAGGCGCCGTGACGACTGCTTGTCGACCTCGAGGCCCTCGCTCACGGAAGCTCCCAATGAATCAGTCCCAACATCGTCTCCGGTCAGGCGCTCGGATGATGACGACGCAGCGCGGCTGCAGCCGACAAAGGGTAATGCAGTCGATTCGCGCCGGTTCGCCGCAAGCACCACGTTGATTCGTGTGAGTCACGACCGCGCAGGTCACGGACATAGAATCGCGGGCAGATCAGCGGCCGAACGCACAACACGGGATTCCTGAATGTCGGACGACGTCCAACCCGACGCACCAGAGCCGCGGCTTCGCGATGCCACTCAGCGCGCTCCGATCGTCACGCCAGCCGACGCGCCCGACGCTCGGCCGCTCCTCGGTGAGTCGCAGCTCGCGACCCTACGCCGCTACGGCGACGAGTCGGAGATCGCGCGTGGCGACCTGCTGTTCGCGGAAGGGGACCAGGGCTACGACCTGATCGTGCTGCTCGAGGGCAACATCGACATTCGTTGACCACTACGGCAAGCCGGAAGAGCAGGTGCTCATCTCGTACGGGGCGCGGGAATTCCTCGGTGAGAAAGGGTTGCTCACCGGTCAGCGCGTGTTCCTGACCGCCGTGGCAACCGAGCCGGGTCGCGTCCTTCGGGTCCCCGTCGAGCAGGTGCGGACGATCATGGCCGAGGAAGCCGACCTCAGTGATTACCTCCTGCGGGCCTTCCTGCTTCGGCACATCCGGCTGACCCAGATGGGAGTTGGGCTCACGCTGGTCGGATCGCGTTTCGACCGCAAGACGCGACGTCTGCTCGACGTGCTCGCCCGCAACCGCCTGGCATTTCGATGGCTCGAGCTTGAAGGGATGCCGGAGGCGGAGGAGACACTTCGCCAGCTGGATGTCCCGGCTACCGACCTGCCGCTGATCGTCGCTCCCGGTGGGTCGCTCCTTTCCAATCCGACCGATCACGAACTCCTTGTTGCGCTCGGTCTCACCGCGCCGCCCGTCGATGACGAGGCCGGCGTCCACGATTTGCTCGTTGTGGGCGGTGGGCCTGCCGGACTCGCCGCAGGTGTGTATGGCGCTTCCGAGGGGTTGCAGACAGTCCTTGTCGAAAACACGGCGATCGGCGGCCAGGCCGGCACGTCATCGCGCATCGAGAACTACCTGGGGTTTCCCGCCGGTCTCTCCGGGGAGGAGTTGGCGGAGCGCGCCGCGTTGCAGGCCGAGAAGTTCGGGGTGCGCATCAAGCTCGGCGCCGGGGCGGTTTCTATCGATTCAAGCGGCGATGCGCACCGAGTGACGCTCGACGGCGGCGAGGTGGTGGCAGCGCGTTCGGTGATCATCGCCACCGGTGCGCGCTACAACCGGCTGAATCTCGACCGCCTGTCGGACTTCGAAAGCGTCGGCGTCTACTACGCCGCAACCCAGATGGAGGCGCAAGCCTGCTCGGGTGGACCCGCGGTGATTGTTGGAGGCGGCAATTCCGCTGGTCAGGCAGCGCTCTTTCTGGCACGAGCATGTACGCAGGTGTTGATCGCCATCCGAGGCGACTCACTGGCGCGCACGATGTCCAGGTACCTGCTCGATGAGATCGCACGCGAGGCCTGCATCAGCCTCTCGACGCATACCGAGGTCACGAATTCGTCGGTGATGGGCATCTCGAGGCAGTCACGCTTCGCGACAACCGTACAGGCGAGATCGTCATGCACCCAACGTGCGGCCTGTTCGTCTTCATCGGCGCGACGCCGTGCACCCAGTGGCTCGACGGCCAGCTCGCCACCGACGAAGACGGTTTCCTGCTCACCGGCAAAGACGTTCCGTCGACCGGGCTCGATCATCCCGGCTACGAGCCGTTGCTCCTCGAGACGAGCCGCCCGGGCGTGTTCTGCGTCGGCGACGCGAGGAGCAGGTCGATCAAGCGGGTCGCGACGGCGATCGGCGAAGGCTCGATGGCGGTGCGACTGGTGTTCGACCGGCTCGAAGCGTCAGGCGTGACCGCCGGCGGCTGACGATGACACTCGTGAGGCTGACCCGCTGATGGGCACGCGACGACGCTGGAAAGGGGGGACGGCGACGCCCAACATGGGGGTCTCGACACGTGGGCGTCGCCATCAGGAAGGGATATGGGTTTCTCGGAAGGATTCGATCGTCGTCGCATATGGCGCCGCGCGATCGCACCATCGCCGGACGATCCCGTTACAAAACGCCCGACCTGAATTGGCGGGATCCGTTTTCTGGAGGAGTTGAACTTGCCGGAGCGACCAGAAACCCCCGGTCATGATCCGTTCGGCGGCCGGCTCCCGACCAGCCACGAACGGATGTCGGGCCGCCCCTGGGATGCGTCCTATCGGGACGGAGCGGCGCCGTGGGATGTCGGCGTGCCGCAACCGGCGATCGAGCGTGTGGTGCTGGGCGAGGGGCTCATCGGACCCGTCCTCGATGCCGGCTGTGGCACCGGCGAGAACACCCTGCTCATCGCGTCGCGGGGATTGCAGGTACTCGGCATTGACGTGGCCGAGACCGCGCTGCACATGGCTCGCGAGAAGGCAGCGGCGCGGGGCCTCGACGCTGAATTTGCCTACGCTGACGCACTGGAGCTGGAGCGTCTCGGGCGCACGTTTGCGACGATCATCGACAGCGGGCTCTTCCACAGCTTCGAGGGCGACGAACGAGCCCAATACGCGGCGAGCCTCGCGTCGGTGACCGCCCGCGACGGCACCGCCTACGTGCTGTGTTTCAGCAACGTCGGACCGGACACCGGCCCGCACCCGGTGAGCCCGGAAGAGCTGCGAGCGGCATTCAGCGCCGGCAGCGGATGGAATGTTGTCGACGTCGAAACGGACCGCGTGCTGACGACATTCAACGACGAGTACGGGGCGCCGGCCTGGCTCGCGACCATCAAGCGTCTCTAGGCATCTGGATCGACCGCAGGCGCCGCCAACGCAACACCGGCGCCGCACTATTACTTGACACTCCTGGTATCAGCAGAAGATAGTGTGCAGCTACATAGCCTGAGCACAGGCTCGGGCGCGCGCCCCGCGCTGGGATATGGAGATGCCAATGAAGCCAGGACACCCTCGGATCGGGTGGTGGGCGGTCTCGCTCGCCTGCACTGTTGTTGCCGCTGCCGCGGTAGCGGGTCCCGCCGGCGTACGCGCGGCAAGTTCAACGACATACATCCCAAACGTCCTCCCCGGCCTGTCGCTTGCCACGCTGGTCGGGCCCGCGCCCGCCAGCCAGACCATGCGGCTCGACATCGCTCTCAACCATCCGGACACTGCCGGTGAACAGGCCGCATATGCCGCGATGTACAACCCGGCGAGCCCGAGCTATCACCAATTCCTCACGCCCGCGCAATACGACTCCCGCTTTGGGGTCAGCCAGACGACCGCGAGCTCCGTTAGCAGCTGGCTCACAGGCGGCGGTCTCGACGTCTTCTACGAAGCACCGAGTCGTGACCTCTTCGCAGTGTCCGGCACCGTCGCGCAGATCGAGGCGCTGTTCCAGACGCCGATCAACGCTTACACGGCAGGGAGCATTCGCTTCCTCGCCAATCCGCTGCAGCCGGCGATCCCCGCGGCGCTGCCGGTCGAGAGCGTCATCGGCCTCAACACCCTCGAGCAGTTCTACACCACCACCGGTCAGGCCGGCGAGCGTCCCCAGGCGACTGTCACCACCGGTACCGGATCGAGCCCTTGCAATCTGGTGGAATCCGGCATCTGCGTCGGCGACTATCAGCCGCAGGATCTCTGGAAGGTGTACGACATGCCGTCGACTGACGAGGGCCAGGGGCAGACCCTGGGCATCTTCATGGAGGGTGTTACTGCCTCAGTTGTCGCCAACCTCCGGGTGTTCGAGCAGCGGATGAACCTCCCCCAGGTCCCCGTCACCGTGGTGCCGGCTCCCAATCCCAGCGACACCTCCGGACCCACTGACAACTCGGGCGGCCTGGAATGGGACCTCGACTTCTGATGCGTCGACGGGCATGGCGCCGCTCGTGAATCGCCTCTACTACTACGACGCGAACTCGCTGTACGACGCCGACGTCGAGACCGAGTTCAGCAAATGGGCCGACGATGCCAACGGGCCGCTGCAGATGAACGCCAGCTTCGGCGAATGCGAGACGAACCCCGGGAACCCCATCACCGGCGGCGCGCTCGACCCGCAGCTGCCGTTCGGCCAGGGGCTCGGCGACAACCTCGAACCGGTCGCTGAAGGAACCCTGGAGCAGGCTGCGCTCGAGGGCCGCACGCTCTTCGCGTCGGCCGGCGACACTGGCGGCTCGTGCCCCGCAGTTGCCGCGCCGATCATCGGTGCAGGCAATGGCATCGCCAACGAGGGCTATCCCGCGATCAACTATCCCTGCGGCAGCGACTTCGCGGTCTGCGTCGGCGGCACGGTGCTCTACACCAACGTCGACAGCAACAACGACGTGACCAGCCGCAACACCGAATACACGTGGACCCATACCGGTGGCGGCAGCTCACTCTTCATCGGTCAGCCGGACTTTCAGCAGCAGTACCTCGGCAGCACTGCCAAACCGGCCGGCTTTCTCCCCCAACCATGCACGCTGAGCTACAGCCTCGCGACATACCCGACCGGCACGGTGTGCCGGACGGTCCCCGATATCGCCGCGCAGTCAGGGGACGTCCTGACGAATGGCTACGACACCAACTTCGACATGTTCTCCTCGGCCAGCGGTGGGACGAGCCTGTCCTCACCGCTTTCGGTGGGCATGTGGGCGCGCATCCAGGCGGCGGCACCACTCGTCAAGCACAAGGCGGTCGGATTGGGTTTCGCGGACGAGACGATCTACCGCGTCGCGACCGGCGCACATGGAACCGGCTCAACGACGAAGCCCTCGTTCACCGATATCACCGTCGGCTCGAACGTGCAGCACGTCGCTGCGACCGGCTATGACGAGACCTCGGGCTGGGGCGTCTTCGATGTCGCCAACTTCATCGCGATCCGCTGGGCGACAACAACCCGACGGCAACCCCGACTGCGCCGAAAGCGCAGGGAACGGTTCCAGCGGAACCACTTGCCGGCGCATGCCAGCCACTCTTCACGACGTTTACGGGGAACGCGACAGACCCCGCGACGAACATGAATGACGCCAACCTCGACATCACGTCCGGGAGCCTCAGCCTGGTTGGCACGACACTCGTCGCGCAGCTTCACGGTCCGTCGCTCGCGCCCGGAACCGATGCAGCGGGTGCCAACGGCACGGAATACCTGCTGCTCTGGACTTACGCCGGGACCACGTACTACGCGATGGCATATGTCGATCCGACGGGAACGCAGGTCTTCTACAACGACGGCAACACGAATGAAAATGCGCTGCTGCCACCGACGAGCAGCAATATCACCGGAAGCTTTGCCGGTGGAACGCTGACGATGGACGTCCCCCTCGCGGATGTCGGCAACCCGCCGACGGGCTCAGTCCTGACCTACCCGTACGGCCTGACACGCGCGGTGAACAACCCGGCACTCGTGCCATTCACCGTCGACACCGGCGGATCGCAGCGCGCGTACTCCGTCGGGCGGGCGTGCACGAAAACATAAGACAACGTACGTAGCGATGAGCCGGTCGGAGTCCCCCTCCGACCGGCCAGTCGGTCAGGCGGGCGGCGGCGTCGCCTCCAGCTGCACCGCCTCGCTGAGTCGGAGATCTCTCGAGGAGCGCCCCGCACGCACCGTGTATGTCCCGGGACGCCAGACCCAGTCGTGCGCGTCGGGATCGAAACGCGCGAACGCGCGAGCCGGAATCACCAACTGCGCATCGACGGATTCGCCCGCGTCGGCGTCGACAATCGCGAACGCCGCAAGCGTGCGGAGCGGCCGGCTGGCATCGTCATCCGGAGCCTCGAGGTAGACCTGCACCACCTCGCGGCCGGCGCGGCTGCCCGTGTTGTGGACCCGGACCGTGAGTGGCAGCGCCGCCTTCGCCTGCACAGTCGCCGAGTCGATCAGCAACGAGTCGTAACTCCACCCGGTGTAGCCGAGTCCATGACCGAAACAGAAGAGTGGCTCGCGCCCGCTGCGGTCGAAGCCGCGGTAGCCGACGAGGAGGCCTTCCGCATAGTCGAGCTCGCCCGCCTTTGGCGTTGCATGGAGCACCGGTGAGTCATCCTCCTCACGAGGAATCGAAATCGGCAACCTGCCGCCGGGTTCGACGACCCCCAGCACGCAGTCCGTCAGCGCCTCGCCGAACGCCTGTCCCGGGAACCAGACCTGCATGACGGCCGCAACGTCGTCGACCCACGGCATGAGCACAGGCATGCCCGTATTGACGACGACGACGGTCTTCGGCTGCGCCGCGGCGACGCGTCGCACCAGCTCGTCCTGCCGTCCCGGCAGCGACAGCGTCTCGCGATCATAGCCTTCGCTTTCCGTCCCCTCGGCCGACCCGACGACAACGATCGCGACGTCGGCTTTTGCTGCTGCGGCAACGGCTTCGGCGAGCAAGTCATCCTCATTGCGCTGCGGCGTGACACCGAGCCGCATCGTGACGAAGCCAGGCTCCGACCCTCGCAGCGTGGGCCTGAACGTTGCGCAGATCTCCACGTCGTTGCCGCTCGTGAGGTGCACCGGCACACGCAGTTCGGGCGGACGGGAGAGGGCCTCGACCACCTCGTTGGGGGGCAGGGTAGTCGCCTCGGCGACAACCGCGCCGTCGATCGCGAGGCTCATCACGCCGACCCCGGCGACGCCGATCATGTGCGTTCCGTTGCTAGCTGCGCGATAGCGTGCGCGCATGAGCAACTCCGAGCCGGGACGATGCACCACGTCAGGCAGGCCGTCCCACCACGTCAGCACGCTGCTCGGATGGAACGCGTCGTATCGCACCGTGCCGGTGGCGTCGCGGACTTCGACGCGCACACCGACGTCCTCGGTGATCGGATCTCTCATGCTGCCGTCGCCTGGCGGCGGTATGGTCGCCCACGTCAGGCAGCCTTGCTGCACATCCACTTCATCGAATTCACCGAGTGAGCGCATCGAATCGACGATGCCGGGACGTCGGACCGGCAGCACGCGCACACTGCCGCCGCCCTGCGTCTGTGGATCCGCGATATTCGGGCCGATGAGTGCGATCCGTCGCACGGTGGCGCTGTCCAGCGGCAGCAGCTCGCCCTCATTGCGCAGCAGCACGAACGACCGCGACGTCACCTCGCGCAGGAGCGCCGGATCGACGAGGGACTGCATCGCCGGGGCCGCCGCATGCTGCCCGTCAGCGACACCGTCCGGCGACTCCGCGTGCGGCATGCCATTGAGCGCGCCGACGCGGCGAGCGAGGCTCAGCAGCCGCGCGACCTTGTCGTCGATGGCCGCCTCGGGGACGGCCCCGGCGCGAACGGCATCGACGAGCAGATTGCCCCACGGCCCATGAGGGCCAGGCATCACCAGGTCGAGCCCGGCGATAGCCGCCGGCTCCGTCGTCCTCGCCGCGTGCCAGTCGGAGACGACGACGCCCTGGAATCCCCACTCATCCTTGAGCAGATCCTGAAGCAGTGGTGAATTTGCCGTCATCGAGCTTCCGTTGACGGAGTTGTACGCCGCCATGACCAGGGCTACGTCAGCGTCGAATACGCACGCTTCGAACGGCGTGAGATAGAGCTCTCGCAACACCTGCTCGGTGATCCGCGCATCGTAGGTGCGGCGATCCGTCTCGGAATCGTTGGCGACGTAGTGCTTGGCGGTCGCGCCCACGCCGGACTGCTGCACGCCACGCACGTAGGCGACGGCGAGACGCGCAGTCAGCAGCGGGTCCTCGGAGAAGCATTCGAAACCTCGCCCGCTGAGCGGCGTGCGGATGATGTTGACCGTGGGAGCGAGCAGCACATCCACGCCCTTGGAGCGCGCTTCCTCGCCCAGCGCAAGCGCTACCTCGGCAACGAGCCGCTCATCCCAGGTGGCGCCCAGTGCTACAGGACAGGGCAACGAGGACGACGGGTGATGGGGGTCGAAGGCGCGCCCGCGGACACCGGACGGCCCGTCCGACATGATCAAGGTGCGGAGGCCGACGGTGTTGATGGCGTTGAGCGACCAGGCGTCCGCACCTGTCAGCAGAAGAACCTTCTGCTCGAGGCTGAGCCGCGGGAGCAGGCCAAACTCGTCACTGCTGGTGCCGATAGCCGTGCCGTTCATCGTTGCCTTTCCTTTCAATTAATTCGGTTCAGACGCGCGGTCCGGGGTCCGGCCGGCGCGATGCCGGCCGGACGGACCCCGACCATCTCCGTGATGGTGACGATTCGTTGTGGTGGTACGAGCTCAGGCCACCGGCTTGAGTTGCATGAGGATATACGGCATTTGCGGATCGGTCGGCGAAGGATCCATGTACGGCTGCGACTGATCAGGCCAGCCAACATATTTGGCGCTGCTGTACACGTTCCAGTCGGCTCCGTAGAGGAGCGGCGCCTCGGGAACGTCAGTGGACATGATCTTCTCGAGCTGCTGGACGGCCGGGTACAGCGTCGCGGTGTCGCTCGGATCCGTCCCTGCGTACGTCGTCAGCGCCGCTTCGGCGGCGGGGTTCGAATAGCCTTCGAAGTGTGCCGCGCTGGTCGCGTCCGAGTTGTCAAGCCAGTCCTCGTACTGGGTATACGGGATCTGGCCACCCTGACCCCAGTGGATCGCGGTCTGCCATGCCGTCGTGCTTCCGGTGAGGTTGGCGTTCCAGTCCGAGTACCCCTGTGCGGGCTTGGTCGTCACGTCCATACCGAGGGCCTGCAACTCCTGCGAGATGAGTTGCGCGTCCTCCCAGTAGTCAGAGAACGGGACCGGGTCGTAGACCGAGAACTTGATGATCTGGCCGCCCTTGGTCCAGCAGTTTGCAACATTGCTGCCGTCGCAATTGCCACCCGACTTGTAGGTGCTGCTCCCGCTGTTGTAGCTGGACGTTGTGGGCGCTTTCCATCCCGCGGATGTGAGGATGTCGTAGACGTCGTCACCAGCCGGCAGCTTGTCCGTCTTGTTTGTCGCACCATCGGGGACGTTGCCGGTCGTCGAGAGATCGTTGGTGAGACTGCCGTCCGATGGGAGGAATGCCTTCTGCGCAGGCAGGATCAGTCCACCCGATGAGGTTGCCGGCTGCTCGTATCCCGACTCTCCCAGCAGGGCAAGGGCATTGCGATCGATGCCATAGCTGACCGCTTTGCGCACGGCGGGATCGCTGATCCCAGTCGCGCCACCGTTGCCGGGGCTGAGGTTGAACCGCAGTGCCACAGTACTGCCCGATGCGAACCACGCGTGGTTGGTCTGCGGGTTGAGATTCACGAAGCTGGCGTAGATGTTGGGGATGTCGTTGCCGGCCCAGTCCAGCTGATCGCTGACCAGCGCATCACTCGCTGCCGCGTTCGTGGCGATGGATGGCACCTCGACCGCAAACTCCGGTGGCTTGCCACCCCAATAGTTTGGATTGGGCTTGAACTTGATCAGCGAGCTGGAGTAGCTGTCGAGCTGAAATGGTCCGGTCCCGATCGGATGTGTGATCTGCACCGTGGGGTTCGCGGCAATCTGGTTCGCCACGGACGCCTGCATGATGTACGTTGTTCCCAGGATCGCCCAGAGGCCGGTGTACTGCGACGTGCTGAAATGCAGGGTCACGTTGTTTCCGGACACCGTCGGCGGGGACGCCTGCGGTGCCACACCGGGAACGTCGGCCTTCGGGTTGTTCATCGCAACAAATGTCGCTGCAACGTCGTTGGGACCGAACGCCGCACCGTTGCTGAACTTCACGCCGTTGCGCACGGTGATCTGCAGGTCCTTGCCGCCATTCTGGAAGGCATACGCCGTCGCCAACCAGAAATGCGTTCCCGCAGATGTCGGATCGAGCTGATCGAATTCGACGAGCGGCTCGTAGATGATGCTTTTCATCCCGACGCTCGACGCGACCGAGTTGGGGTCATATGGGTTGAAGTCATCCGAGAAGGTGACTCCCGTGGTCGGCTCGTAGATGAGCGGCTTGCCCTGGGTCGTTGTGGGCCCTGTTGTAGTGGAGCCCGAGCAGGCCGCGACGAACAGGGTTGTCATGCCGAGGACGGCGATGACAGGTCTCCGACTCATGTTGTGTCTCCTCCTTGTGCCGTGATCTCCGTTGAGCACTGCGTTGTGCAGTGCACTGCCGATTGGTGTTTGTGTGCGCTGGATTTGCCTAGGGGGGTCTGCGAACATCCGCCTCCCCCTGCATAAGTGCCCCGCCGACGCTCGTGGCAACAGCCGCGGGCGGTTCCTTCCGCTCCCCGGAATCCACGTGCAGCCAGCACGCGGCGGCATGACCCGGCGACACCATGACGGTCGGTGGTGCCGTGACTTTGCAGATGGCCATCGCGTGCGGACACCGAGGATGAAAGCGGCATCCAGGCGGCGGCGTCAGCAGGCTCGGCGGTGCGCCCCGTGCGGCGAGTGCCGGCCGTTCGAGCCGCTCCGGATCGGGGGCTGCAGACAGCAGGAGCTGCGTATACGGATGGGCCGGGGAGTCGGTGAGGCTGACGCTCGGCGCAGCCTCGACCAGCTGGCCTGCATACATGACCACGATCGTGTCGGCGAGGTACCGCGCAGAGGCGATGTCGTGGGTGACGTAGAGGATCGCGAGTCGCTCCGTGTCACGCAGCCCGGCGAGCAGGTTGAGCACGCCGAGACGGATCGACACATCGAGCATCGACACGGGCTCGTCAGCCAGAAGCACGCGGGGGCGCACGGCGAGCGCTCGTGCGATCGCGACTCGTTGCCGTTGACCGCCCGAAAGTTCATACGGAAACTTGTCCGCGAATTTCGCAGGCGGGTCGAGCGCGACTCGATGCAGCAGTTGCTTCACCGCCTCATCGAGATCGCCGTCAAAGCTGTGATGAATCTGCAGTGGCCGCACCAGATGATGCCGAACCTTGTGCACGGGGTTCAGCGACGCGAAGGGATCCTGGAACACCATCTGCACCTGCGCCGCGAACGTCCGCGTGCGCCCCGCGGTGACAGCATGGCCATCGAGCAGGACCTCACCCGCGTCCGGTTTCACGATTCTGGCAAGCAGGCGAGCAACCGTCGTTTTGCCGGAGCCGCTCTCACCAACGACGGCAGTCACCGCGCCAGCCCTGAGCTGCACCGAGACGTCGTCCACGGCGTGCAGGCGCGCTCGTCGCGCGAGCAGGCCGCTGCTGCGCTTCACCAAGAACGACTTCGTCAAGGCACGGCCTTCGAGCACCGGCGTCTCGACTCCGCCATCCGGAACCACGGTGAGGGTTGTCATACGGCGCGCCCCTCGCTCGTATCGACGACCGGCGCGACGCGTGGTCGCGCCATCCCGGAATCCTGAAGCGTCAGCTCCGCCGGAGCCGTGGCGTCGTCTCGATGGAGCCAGCACGCGACTTCCCGATTCGAGCCCCGCAGCGGCTCGAGTTGCGGCACATCCTGGCGGCATCTCGGCATCGCCCACTGGCAACGCGGGTGGAACGCGCATCCGGGCGGGAGATCGCGCAGGTCCGGCGGTGAGCCTGGAATGCCATCCATCCGGTAGCGGCCGCCGTGCATCGGCGGGAAGCAGTGGAGCAGGCCATACGTGTAGGGAAGACGCGGCGCGCGGAACAGCGAACCAGCCGGCGCGCGCTCCATCAGCCGTCCCGCGTACATCACCGCGATGTCGTCGGCAAACTCGACGAGGAGGGAGAGGTCGTGGGTGATGAACAGCGCCGCGAAACCGAGCCGGTCCCGCAATGCCATCAACTCCTCGAGGATCTCGCGCTGAGTCACGACGTCCAGCGCGGTCGTCGGCTCGTCGAGGATCATCAACTGGGGATCGAGCGCAAGCGCCATCGCGATCATCGTTCGCTGACGCATGCCGCCCGACATCTCGTGGGGATAGCTGCGGAGCCGGTCCGGGCTCATTCCCACCAACTCGAGCAATTCCGCCGCGCGATCCCGTCTCGCACCGCGGTCGAGACCGCGACGGTGGGTGGCAAGGAGTTCGTCGAATTGAGCACCGATGGTGCTGACCGGGTTGAGGGCGTTCAGCGCGCTCTGTAGGACGATCGCGATCTCCGACCAGCGGATGGCGCGGAGCTCTTCCTCGTTTGCCGCGAGCAGATCGATCGTCTGAGCCGTCCGGCTGCCGGACGTGGGCTTGGAATGGAACAGCACCTGCCCACCGGTGATCACGCCCGGCGAGCGGAGCAGGCGGATCGCCGCCATCGCGAGCGTCGACTTCCCGCTGCCGCTTTCTCCCGCGAGGCCCATGACGCGGCCGCGTCCAAGCGTGAGGCTGCAATCCGCCACCGCATGCACCGCGTCGTCGCCGAAGCCGTAGTCGACGCAGAGCCCGCGGATCTCGAGCACGGGATCCACATCGTCGTCGGGGACGGGCGCTGTGCTCGTTATGGCGTTCATGCCTGGGATGCTCATGGCGTCCCCGGTTCGCTACTCGCGACATCGACCTTGATCGCGGTCCGGCGCACGACCGGCGTGAGGCCGAGCTTCGGCCGGCGGCTGATCCCCAACATGCGCGCGGTCTTTCGGGACAGTCCCTCTACGCGCAGCCGGGGATTGATGAATTCGTCGATACCGAAGTTGAGGAGCGCGAGGCCGGTGCCGAGCAAGGCGATGCACAGGCCTGGCGGCAACCACCACCACCACCAGCCGCCGCGTACCGCATCGCTCGCGAACGTTTCCCGGAGCATGTCGCCCCAGTTCCAGAGGCCGGGTGGCGACGACGTTGGTGACCCGGCCAGACCGAGGAACGCGATGGCGATATAGGCGCCGATCGCGTACAGCGTCGTGAAGAGGAACGATGCCGCGACGATCGGGATGAGGTTCGGGAGGATCTCGACGACGATGATGCGAAACCGGCCCTCCCCCGAAACCCGCGCGGCCTCAACGAAATCCCGATTGCGCAGCGAGAGCGTCTGGGCTCGCAGCACGCGAGAGCTGTACGCCCACGCTGTGATCGCGATGATGACGCTGACCAGGAAGATGCTCGTGCCCGCCGCCGGCACGTAGTCAGCCAGCACGATCAGCAGGGGGAGGCCGGGAATCGCGAGAAAGACGTTGCCGAGCAACGAGAGACCCTCGTCGGCGCCGCCCCCAAGGTACCCGGCGGTGACACCGACGATGATCGAAAGCACCGTGGAGAGCGCAGCCGCGAGCAATCCGACCGCAACCGTGGCCTGCGTCGAGACGAGCAGCTGCGACCAGACGTCCTGGGCAAAGACGGTGGTGCCCAGCCAGTGCGCGGGGGAGGGAGGCAGCGGCAACGGGTAGTAGTCCGCGGGGATATGCGTCCCCGGACCGGTGCCCGCGACCAGGATGTGCTGCACCCAGGTTTCGTTCGTGAAATTCGGGGAGTAGGGCGCGATCCAGCCTCCGATGATCGCGACCACCCCGAACACCACGAGGATCACGAGTCCCGCAATCACCTTGGGAGAGCGCGGGAGGCGCAGCGCACGGGACGTTCGCGCTGCCGGTCCGGCGGCCGGGATGATCTCGGCGACGACGGGTGTGTTGATGGTCATCGGTCAGGCCTCCTGCCGCGCCCGCGGGTCGATCAGCACGTAGACGATGTCGGCGAGCAGATTCGCGGCGAGGACGACGAGGGTGATCACCACGAAGATCCCCTGCACGAGCGTGTAGTCCAGTGCACCGAGCGCGCCATAGAGGTGGTAGCCGATCCCGGGGTAGTTGAAGACAATTTCGACTAAAATTTGTCCGGCGACCACGAGGCTGATGGCGACGGAGAAGTTCGACACACACGGCAGGAGCGCATTCCGCGCCGCGTACCAGACGACCTTGCTGTTGCGCAGACCCTTGGCCCGAGCGACAAGGACGAAGTCTTCGTCCATCGTCGTGATCATCTGATTGCGCATCGACAGGATGAATCCACCCATCGATGCCAGGATCACGGTCGCTGCCGGGAGAATGGCGTGCTCGATGATGCTGACGATGTACGGCAGGTTCATGCCCGGATTGACGCCATAGATGTCGTACCCGTCCAGGCTTGGGAACCAATGCAGGATGCTTCCCGTCTGCCCGAAGATGAGCACCAGCACCAGCGCGAGAAAGAAGTACGGGATCGCCTGAAAAAACGTCGCAGCGGGCAGCAGCCAGTCCGTCAACGCACCGCGGCGCCAGGCCATGATGACCCCGATCAGCGTGCCGCCAAGAAAGCTGAGGATGGTGGCAACGCCGAGGAGCCCCAGCGTCCACGGCAGGTACGAAACGATGAGGCTCGTCACCTGCGCGTTCTCGGACCAGGAGAAGCCGAGGTTTCCGTGCACGAGGTTGCCGAGGTATTGCCCGTACTGCGCCAACAGACTGGTATGTACGTTGAATCCCAGCTGCTGCTCGATCGCCTTGATGCAGTACTGGTTGCAGATGCCTGACGACGTCGCCCGCGCGATCGCGCCGGCGACGGGGTTACCGGGAACCACGCGCGGCAGCAGGAAGCTGACCGTAACCGCAACCCACGCAGCGAGGAGGTAGACACCGAGCCGGCGAGCAAGTGCGCGCATCGCTATGCCTCGACCGAAAGGGTGGCATTCGGCGGCGCGAGAGAGGGAGCGCAGCCGCAACTCTCGCGCAGCACGAGTTGCACCGGCAGGATGACGTTCGGCTCGTGGACGGTCCCACCGATCATCGTGTAGAGGACGTCGAATGCGGTGGCGCCCATTCGCTCGATCGGCTGGCGCACGGTTGTCAGCGACGGGTGAAGGTGGCGTGCGACCGGGACGTCGTCGAAGCCGGTGACGGCGACGTCGCCCGGGACGCTCACGCCCCTCCGCGCCAGCGCGTGGATCACGCCGAGCGCCGTCTGGTCGTTCGCGCAGACGATCGCGCGTGGCAGCTCGTCGCCGCGGTCGAGCAGCGCGGAGATGACCTGGGCGCCCCCGGAGGCGCTGTAGTTGCCTTGCCACGCCGGTCCGGTATACGTCTCGGCGCCGGCTCGGGTGGTGGCGGCTTCGAAAACGCGTGCTCGTGCCCGGTTATCCGGGCTGTCCGCGTATCCGGCGAGGTAGGCGAGACTGCGATACCCGTGATCCACGGTGAGGTGGTTGACGAGCGCGCGCATCCCCGCGTCGTTGTCGCAGCCGACGTTCACGGATGCCCGGGACGGCGTCCCGGCGAGCGTCACGATCGGCACGGCCGCCGCCAGCCGCGCGATGGCCGAGGCCGACAGCGAACGGTCGTGCAGGATGATGCCGTCGGCTTTGCCCGCAACCCCCGTGATCCGTCCTGTCCGGTGGGGATCATGGACGCCCACTGAGCTGATCAGGACGTCGAAGCCGCGATGCTGGGCGGCGAGCTCGATGCCGCGATTGATGCCGTCGATGAAGAGCAGGCTCTCGTCCTCATCTTCGAAGGTCGTCTCCGCTCCGCGCCGGAAGACAACCCCCACAACCTCCTTGAGGCCGTTCGAGAGGGCACGGGCGGCGCCGTCTGGCACGAAGCTGAGCTCGCTGACCGCTCGCATCACGCGCTCACGGGTATCGGGGCGAGGCGTTCCCTGGCCGTTCAGGACTCGCGAGACCGAAGCGATCGAAACGCCTGCCAGCCGGGCGACGTCATAGATCGTGAGTGTCCCCTTGGACCGCTTCGCCTCTGTCATGCCGGACCGTTGGCGCCTCCAATCCCTGGATTCCGACCGATGCTGTAAGCGCTTACCGGTAAGCGCTTACAGGCTGGCCCGGGATGATAGCCCTAGGGGGTGCTCTTTGCAAGTGGTCAGCAAAAAGGTGATGTAGATCAGCGAAAATGGGTCAGACAGAACCGATGGTCGCCGGCCGACCATGACGGTAGAGCGAGAGCGTCGATGCGATGCGGCCCGCGCAGGGCCAGCCCTCATGCGTTCGAGAAGAGGGGAATGTTGGCGCCGCTGGCGACACTGAGCGGGCTGTCGAGCAAGGCGACGATCATCCTCGCAACGTCGTCGGGCCCAAGCGTTGCGCGGAGCGCCGGATTCGCCTCGGCGGAGCATCTCGGTGTCCACCGCGCCCGGGCTCACCGAGATGGCAGTGATGCCGAACGGCTTGCCTTCGACGGCGATTCCCTCGGTCAGTCCGATCACGCCGCCTTTCGACGCGTTGTACGCGGCAAGTCCAGGGAACTTCTCGGCCGCGTAGACGCCTGACAGCGATGCGATGTTGACGATCCGGCCTTCGCCGGCGGCGCGCATCAGCGGGAACGCTGCGCGGCAACAGTTGAAGACGCCGGTGAGGTTGACGCTGATCGTGCGTTCCCATGACGCAAGACTGATCTCGTCGAACGGCTCGTTCTGCAACGTTGCGGCCGCGCACACGAGCGCAACGGGCGGCCCGATTTCTGACGCGACGCTGAACAGCTGAGTCGACGTCGCCGCGTTCGCCAACGTCGGTCGGGCACGGCCGTTGCCTCGCCACCGGCGTCGCGAATCGCCGCGACTGTTGCGTCGAGAGCCACGGCGCTTGTCGCCGCGACGATGGCATGCGCACCTTCGCGAGCGATCGCCAGCGCGGTGGCTCGACCGATGCCGCGGCTCGCGCCGGTGACTACAGCCACGCGGCCGGCGAGCCAGTGTGTGCGGTCAGCCATGAGACTGTCGCGAACGTGCGACGTGAGCATGCGTTGGTAGGCACGCTCGTGGGCATCGAGCACCGCGTCGAGATCGAGGTTCGCTTCCGCGTGTCGCGCGGCAGCCGGTGCGGTCGATCTCACCCACGCGACCGAGTGCCGCGGCCGCCGCATCAATATCGCCGGGCTCCACCAGGAATCCGGTGACGCCGTCGACGATGATGTCCTGGAGCCCGCCGCGGCGATACGCGACCACCGGGGTGCCGCACGCCTGCGCCTCCGCAGCAACGAGGCCGAACGGCTCGTCCCAGTCGACGGGGCAGAGCACGGCAGCGGCGTTCGCGCAACGACCCGCCAGAGCGTCGCCCTCGGCACGGCAGGATGGACGGTCACGTCGGGATGTCCCTTCGCGACATCCAATACGCGCTGGGCGTAGCCGTCGTCGTATCCATCGCCGTACAGGTCGATTGCGATACCCGCGCGTCGAGCGATGGCGATGGCATCGAGGGCGCCTTTCTCCGGGCTGAAGCGGCCGGCGAAGATGACCCGCGATCCTGGTGTCGCAGACCACGGGATCCGGCTCGGTGGCGACTCCGGCCCGCAGGACCATGTCAATCGTCAACGAACTCGTCGCCACGCGTCAGCCTGCGCCGCTGAGACCGTGGCAATGATCGGTGGATGCTGCGCTTGATCGTGCGCATCGCGAAGCGCGTCGACGACGGAGCCCTCGGGAGGAAGGTGGAGCGTGTGGATCACGGGTGCCGCGATCCCGATTGCGCCTCGAATCGCAGGCGCGTCGAATGCGTGGTTGTGCACGACGTCATACGAACGCTCGCCGAGTGCGTCGAAGACGCGCGCGTAAGCGGCCACGAACGGTGCCGGGTCAACCGGTGCGCGGAAGAGCCGGCGCGATAGAGGAACCCATGCAACGTGGATGCGTCGACGCCGACGTCGACAACGCGCGCCCCTCGACCTCCGAATCCGGATGCGGCGAACACGTCGACCGTCGTGCCCGCGCCGTCGCCAGTCCCGTTGCGAGATCTGCAAGAAATGCCTGCGCTCCGCCGCACTGGGCTCGCGAATCGGCGACACGAGCGACGCGATGAGCGCGAGCCTCAACGTTCGATTCACCTTGAACGCGAGGTCATTCGGGGGGTTCACGCCGATCACGTCGTATGCGACCCGCGCCTCGCCTCGCCGGCGCACGCTTGCGCGGCATGCGGATAGAAGATCTCGGTCATCTCGATCGCCTCCGTCGGCGTCCCGGAACTCCATCCACATCAGGCCCGGAAAGCGTCAGATGCGTGTAGCCGTGAGCGCTCAGCCAGTCCGAGGTGGTTCGGCCAACCACCACAACCATCACGCCGCCCGGCGCGCACACCCGCTCCATCTCGGCGAGGCCGGCGTCTCCGCCGTGCGCCGCTCTCGGTCGAGCGCGGAGCAGGTCACGACGAGGTCGGCGGAGGCGTTCGGGACCGGCAGTGCGTCGAAGAAGCCATCGACGATGTCGAGCCTGTCCGACGCCTCCGAGTGCACATGTGGCACGCGAGACGTTCGCGCATCGGCCTGCGCGGGTTCCACGGCGACGAGGTGTCCAGCAGCGCGTCAGCAGGTGGCGTGGTGAGCCGCCCTGTGCCGGCGCCGATCTCCACCGCGCGCTCGACGAGTCGGGAGCCAACTCGAGCACCGCGGGATGGATACGCTCGGCTGCGACCAGTCGCGCATACAGTTCGGGTTCGAGCCGATAGAGCAACTCGAATGCGAGCGACCGGTCGAGTCGGCGGATCCGGGGTCCCGCACGGGAGGAATCGCGCTCGCTCCGCCGGCGAGAAAACGCGGAGATCATCGACGCCATAGCGCTGCGTCAACTCGATGGTCCGGCGTGCTGTTTCCATCGGGGCGTCAGTCGCCGCGGGTGCATTCAGCCCAGTTCTTCTCCGTCTCCCACAGCCGGACTGTGTGCAGGCGTGCCGCGGGTGATATGCGGGCTCGAGTCGCTCGAAGAACGCCGCTGCGAGGTTCTCGGCGGTTGGAATCCGGCCCTGGAGCCACGCCACGTCGGTGTTGAGGTTGTGGTGATCGACGTGCTGGATGATTTCGGCCTTGATGACGTCGGCGAGTTGCTTGAGATCGACGACGTAGCCGATGCGCTCGTCCATGTCGCCCGCGACGATCACCTCGAGCTGGTAGCGATGGCCGTGAAGATTGACGCACTTGCCGTACAGGGCACGGTTCTCTTCCGCCGAGAGCTGCGGATCGCACAGTTGGTGCGCGGCATCGAACGATTCACGCCGGCAGACGCGAAGGGCGGGACGAGCGGGGCTCATCGCGCGTCAAGCGTGGCAGGTCGGTCCCGGCGAGTGTGGTTAACTGCGGGCGTCAGACCCGTCGACATCGGGGCATGAGCGCCCCAGCGAGTGGAGGTGCCTGTGGCCGAGACCACGCAGCCCGCGGCGCGAATGATCGTGTGCCACTTCATCGTCTCCGATGATGTCGAGCGCTCCGCGCGCTTTTATACCGAAGTACTCGGTGGCAGAGTGGTCTTCGGGCCAGTGCCGACGAATATCGAGCTCGCCAACACGTACATCATCATCAATGGCGGCGGAGGCCCCACGGACGACAAGCCCACGGTCACCCTCGCGACGCCAAGCGACCCCGACCGGGTCAGCAGCTTCCTCAACATCCGGGTCACGGATATCCAAGCTGTCTACGACGAATGGAGCGCCCGGGGTGCGCAATTCCTGACGCCACCGACGCAGCACGCGTACGAGATCCGTTGCTACATCCGAGATCCCGACGGTTACATCATCGAAGTCGGGCAGACCACCGACCCAAAGGGTGATTGGTGGCCCGCGGAGTGGCATCCGATCAACCCCGGTGCGCAATCCGCCTGAACCGAGGATCGAGCCTTACGCGCTCGCGTGCGCACCATCCGCAAACGCCCAGATCGCATCCAGGAGTTGTTGCGGGGTCTCGATCTGGGGAACGTGACCGGTATCGGTGAGCAGCTCATACCGCGCCGACGGAATCGCAGCGGCAAGGGCGCGTCCGTACTCCGGATCGACGATCTGATCGCTGTCGCCCCACAGCACCAGGGCTGGCACGGTCACCGCGCCAAGCCGGTCGCGGAGCGTGGGATCGGACATCGACCCCGTCCCGGCATACACCGCGAGGGATGCGCGGTTGCCGGCCATCGCCTGCTGTTGCGCCGGCGGCATCGTCGACGGGTCGATCCGAAACGCGATCGGGTCGTGATAGCTGAGCCGCGCCACGTCGTCGAGCGTGAGGGAGAAGAAGTCCGCGACGGGATGGCCTTCCACTTCGATGCCGACGCCGTCGACGAGGATCAGTGCCGTAATCCGCGGCGACCCGAGCAGGGCCATCTCGGACGCGATCCAGCCGCCGATCGAGTTGCCGATGACCGTCACGTCATGGACGTCGAGTTCGTCGAGGAGGCTGACGTAGAGGGCGGCTAGGTCCTTGATCGTCGAAAGCTCCTCGGGGCGGTGGGTGCCTCCGAAACCTGGATGAACCGGGGTAAGGACGCGCGCGGGCTTATTGGCAGCGAACAGGTCGGCGAACCCATCGACGGACTGTGGTCCGGCTCCGCCGTGGAGGAGAAGAAAGGTGCGTCCTGTCCCTCGATCGGCAACGGTAACGTCGACGAGGCCGACGCCTTCAACGCTGAGGTGTCGCGTGGTGGTGGTCGTCATTGGATCAGCCTCCATGGATGTTGTCGCTTGGATATCAGTCAGTTTATACAAGCATGTTGAGAAAAGCAACATTATACAAGCAGGCTGATCATCGTCTGTTATGCTCGACGCCGTGACGCGACCACTGCAAGAAGTCGGCCTTTCGGTCAAGCGGCTCCAGATGCGGCATCACCGCGCGCTCAACTCGGAACTCGCGAAGCTCGACATCACGCTCGTCCAGTGGGACGCGCTGCGCCATCTCGATCAGAACCCTGACGCCTCGCTGCACGATCTCGCACAGCTCACCTTCCAGACGGACCAGTCGTTCGGTGCGCTCGCCGGCCGCCTCATCGAGCGCGGCCTGATCGAGCGGGTGCCAGGACCGGGGCGGGCAGTGCATCACCGGCTCACCGAGAAAGGTCGTGCGTTGCGGGTCGCGGGAGGCAAGATCGTCGACGGAGTGGTCGCTCGTTCCTTTGCGAGCCTCACGCCCGATGAGCTCCAGACCTTCGACACGTTGCTCGGCCGGCTCCTTGGACCGACGGAGAGTAGTGCGGAAGCAGGTGTCTGACATGGAAAACCCGGCCGGTATGTACCGACCGGGCACATCCACAGTGCCGAACGTGAGTGCTCTCTCCAAGACGCTCGCTTCCCGGCTATCGACCTAGCTCGCCAGCTGCGCCGCGAGCGCGCGTCGTTCAGGCTTGGCAGTCCTGACGCCGACGACGAGCAGATAGACAACCATCCAGACCTCGGCGATCGCGCACGGAATGACGATGAGCGCGTGGATCTTCTGGTCGAAGCCCGGGCTCAGGAACGCCGCGAGCGTGTCCATCAGGTAGCAGCCGCTGGCCACGCAGAGGAGAACGCCCAACGCCTTGGGGAACCATCCCGACTTGTACGCGAGATAGCCGAGCGGAGCCAACCACAGTCCGAAGAAGATCTGAGCAGTCAGGAGACCGTAGTGCTGAGCGTCAAGGAGCAGCAGCACGACCGCATGAGTGCCACCGATACCGAGCGCCGAAGTGCCGACCGCGGCTGTGGCGACCCGCAGCCCCTCGAACTCGAACACAGCGCTGATGCAAGTGATCGCAGCTGCGAGTGCAACGAAGACGAGCATCGCCCTGGCGGCGCTCTTGTGGACCGACTTGAAGAGGACATATAGCGCGAGGGCCGTGAAGACGAAGACGGTTCCGTCGAGAAGATCAGCGACGACACCGAGACGCAGCAGTCCGGCATTGGTGATGACGTTTCCGGTCGTGGCGGTGGCATTCCCGGCCGCATACATCTTCGGTTCAACGAATCCCTCGGCGAAGCCGCCGAAGATGCCGACGAGCAGATACAGGAAGCCGGCGAACCTCGCGAGGCGCTTGATGGGGGTCATGCTGTCCTCCTTCAAAACTTACGATGTAAACTTATGACGTAAGCCTATACATACAGCGTAAGTTTGTCAAGCGCTTTTCAGATAGACTTACCTCGGTACGTCAGACCGACGGAGGATGCAGGTGGCCACGCAAACCCATCGCAGCGCCAAGCACGTCGCCACCCGCCGAGCCCCGTTGAGCAAGGAGCGAGTGCTGAACGCCGCCCTCGCTCTCGCTGACAGCGGCGGCATCGAGGCGCTCACCATGCGCCGTCTCGGACAGGACCTTCAGGTCGAGGCAATGTCGCTGTACAACCACGTCGCCGACAAGGAGGCAATTCTCGACGGCATCGTCGACCTCGTCTTCAGCGAGATCGAAGTGCCGTCCGGCCGAGCTGATTGGAAATCGGCGATGCGCGAGCGAGCCGTCTCCGCCCGGGACGCCCTGCTGCGCCACCCATGGTCGCCCAGCCTGATGCAGTCCCGGACCCAACCTGGACCCGCCACGCTCCGGCACCACAACGCCGTCATCGGCGCTCTGCGCCAGGCGGGATTCACGATCGAGATGGCGGCTCATGCGTTTTCGGCCATGGACAGCTACATCTACGGCTTCGCACTCCAGCAGGTGAATCTGCCGTCGCACACGGAGGAGGAGACCGCTGCACTCGCCGAAAACATCCTCCGGGAGCTTCCCGCCGAGTACCCATACCTCGGCGAGATGATCGTCGAGCACGCGCTGAAGCCCGGGTACGATTACGCCCACGAGTTCGAGTTCGGGTTCGGTCTCATCCTCGACGGCCTCGAGCGCCTTCGCGCCGACGACTGACTTCGAACCGTGCCATCGTTGGGACCGACATGAAGGCCGCCGTCCACGAACGCTATGGACCTCCCGACGTCCTGCATCTCGAAGACGTCGACCGGCCCGTCCCGAAGGACGACGAAGTCCTCGTCAAGGTCCACGCGACAACCGTGAGCCGGACCGACGCAGCACTCCGAGCTGGTGAGCCATTCTTCTCGCGCTTCATCACCGGCGTCCGCGGCCCGAAGCGAGCGATCCTCGGCAGCGATGTCGCCGGCGTGGTCGGGTCGGTCGGCGCCGCGGTCACGGAGTTCAAGGTCGGCGACCGTGTGTTCGGCATCAACCCCTGGAAGTTCGGCGCGCACGCCGAATTCATGTGCGTGCGCGCGAGTGGGCCGTTAGTGTCGATGCCGCCCGATCTCCCGTTCGACGAGGCAGCGGCAATTCCCGATGGGGCGATCCTCGCGCTCAACGCAGTACGACCCGCGCGGCTCCACAAGGGACAGACGATTCTCATCTACGGTGCGTCGGGTTCTGTCGGGTCTGCCGGTGTCCAGCTGTCGAAGTTCTTCGGAGCGCAGGTGACCGGTGTGTGCCTCGCGCCGAATGTCGAGATGGTGCGTGCGCTCGGAGTTCGACGACGTCATCAACTCCACGACGGACGATTTCACGAAGAGCGGACGGACCTACGACGCCATCCTCGACGCTGTTGGCAACCTCACGTTCAAGCAGTGCCGCGACTCGCTGAAGCCGGGTGGCGTCTATCTCGCGACCGACGGGTTGCGCAATCTCGTACTGAGTCCCTGGACCGCCCGCGTCGGCAACAAGCGGGTGCGGTTCCCGATCCCGCCGAAGTTCACGAAGCAGGACATGGTGTTTCTCAAGTCGATCATCGAGGCTGGGAAATATCACGCGGTGATCGATCGCCGTTACCCGTTTGATCAGATCGTCGAGGCAACGAAGTACGTCGAGTCGAAGCGCAAGACCGGCAACGTCGTGCTGATCATGGGTGGCGACCCGGACTGAGCAGGTGCGTCTGTAAGAGGCTTATGTGTGACGCTTTCGCTTGCCGCGCTAGGAGAATGCCTTCAGCCGCCCCCACACGCTGGGCAACGGAGCATTGAGCGTGCAGAACGTCACTGGCGCGCCTGACTCGTAGCTCACCACGTGGTATGGGATCGTGAGATGCGCAAGGATCGTTGCAGACGTGCACATGAATCTGATGTCCGACGGCGTGTATCCGACCATGAGAACGTCAGTCGCGTCCAGGTGCGCCGGCAGCCAGTAGAAGTCGCTCAATTGCGGGCTATAGCTGTCCGGCAGTGACTTCGCGTTGCCATAAATCTGCAGCGCACCGGTCACCCCGTAGTCGGAGGACACAATCACCGTGGTGTTGCGCTCCGACACAGGAAGCGCATCGTAGATCGAGGTCATCTGCTGCGTGATCGAAACCCACCCGACCGTTGATGCGTCGTCGGTGCTCAGTATGTCGAGGCCGGTTGCGTGCATCCGGTCTGCCGGTGTCGTCGGGATGGTGATCTTCGCAAGCACCACGGCGTCGATCAAACTCGCCACGACGACAGCGCCCATCAGCACCGACCGCAACCGCGGGCGCTTGACTCGCGAGAGCGCGATCAAGCCGGCGGCCATGACGATCGGGATGGTCGGGGCCGGATAGTACTCCTTGCCAACGAAAAGGTATACGACAAGGGGGACTGCGCAGGCGATCCCGACCGCGCGGAGCGCGCGAGTGCGGAAGAGCGAGATGAAGCCGGCGACCCAGAGTGGAGTCAGCAGGAAGAGCAGCACGAGGAAAAGGACAACAAAGTCAGCAACGCCACCGCCGGACTGGATGTCCCCCTGGTGGTTGTGGATGTAGGCCACCGTCGGGAAATCGTTCGCGATCTGCCAGATGACGTTCGGCAGCCAGATGATGAGCATCAGCGCCACCCCGATCCACGGATATCGCGTTCGGAGGTCGGCGCGGAGCGAGGAGTCACGAGTGTGGCGATGCCCATGCCGAGGATCAGGGGAAGGATCAGATATTTCACCTCGAGGCCGATACCGAGCGTGAGGCCAAGCAGGATCCACGTGTGCGGTTTGCGATCGACGACGATCGAGAGAAAGAGGTACAGCGAGAGCATCCACGCCAGCTGATCGAACACGACGGTCTGGAAGAGCCACGTGCCGAGCAACAGCGGCGCGGTCAATCCGACGAGCAGCGCGAGTGCCTGGAGTCGCAACGAACCGCCGAGCTTGCGCACATAGGCAGCACCGATCAGGACGTTGGTGGCGCCAACCAACGCGGGCAGCGCGCGAAGCGCCCACGGAGACACGCCGAGGACCGCGGTCTCGAGCCGGGACAGGAGCGGCACGATCGGTGGGTAGTCGACATAGCCGAATGAGAGATGCCGGCCGCTCTCCATGTAGTAGAGCTCATCGATATGGAAGCCGAGCGTGCCATTGGTCGCAAAGCGGATGGCGATGAAGATAGCCGCTGCGACAGCGTAGACGAGCAACGCCACATAACGCGGGCGCGCGGTCATTGCTCCATCACTGGCGGCCATCGTCACCCGATCACGACCGCAGCGCGATGCCTCAGTCCGCTGGACGAGCCACCGGCACTCCGTCGCGAGACGCTTCGAGCACCGATCCTGTCACTGGCGTAATTCCCGCGACGCGCAGGATGTCGTCCTCGCCGAGTGTGTCGTGCTCGAGCAGCGCTTTCACCAGCGCATCGAGCTTGTCGCGATGCTGTGTGAGCATCTCGACCGCCTGCGCGAGACATTCGTCCGAGATGCGCTTCACCTCCTCGTCGATGAGCGCGGCGGTCTCTTCGCTGTACGGCTTCGTCATCGTCAGGGACTGACCCGAACCGTCACCGTCGTCGGAGAAGTTGAGCGCGCCAACCTTCAGGCTCATGCCCCAGCGCGTCACCATCTGGCGCGCGATCGCGGTCACCGTACGGAGATCGCTCTCCGCGCCGGTGGTGACGACTCCGTAGACGAGCTGCTCAGCAGCACGACCACCAAGCGCGCCGGTGATGCGGCCACGCAGATACTCCTCGCCATAGTTGAAGCGATCATCGACAGGTGTCTGCACCGTGACGCCGAGCGCCTGGCCGCGCGGGATGATCGACACGCGGCGCACCGGGTCGGCGCCTGGGAGGAGCAATCCGAGCAGGGCGTGGCCGAACTCGTGGTACGCGATGCGCTCGCGGTCCTGCTGGCTGAGCGACAGCTTGCGTTCCGATCCCAGTTCCACCTTCTCCAGTGCGTCGGTGAAATCGGCCTGTGTCACCGTCGACGCATCGCGGCGAGCGGCGGCGAGGGCCGCCTCGTTGGCGAGATTGCGCAGATCGGCACCGACCATGCCTGCGGTCTGCGACGCGATGACATCGAGGTCCACATCGGTTGCCAGCGGAATGTGCGCGGTATGGATGCGCAGGATCGCGGCGCGTCCACGCCGGTCCGGAAAGGGCACGGTGACCCGGCGATCGAAGCGACCGGGACGGAGCAATGCAGCGTCAAGCACATCCGCCCGGTTCGTGGCGGCGAGCACGATGACGCCCTCGTGCGGGTCGAAGCCGTCCATCTCCGTCAGGATCTGATTGAGCGTCTGCTCCTGCTCCTCGTTGCCGCCGAACCGCAGGCCCGATGAACGAGACCGCCCGATGGCGTCGAGCTCATCGATGAAGACGATCGCCGGTGCGGCGGCGCGCGCCTTGGTGAACAGGTCGCGGACGCGAGACGCGCCGACACCGACGATCGCCTCGATGAACTCCGACGCGGAGATCGAGAAGAACGGCACGCCTGCCTCGCCTGCGACCGCGCGCGCGAGGAGCGTCTTGCCGGTCCCCGGCGCGCCGATCAGGAGCACGCCCTTGGGGACGGTGCCACCGAGCTTCTGGTATTTCTCGGGCTGCTTCAAGAAATCGACAATCTCGACCAATTCAGCCTTGACCTCATCGATGCCGGCCACATCGGCGAACGTCGCGCCGGGTTTCTCGGCGTCAAAGAGGCGAGCACCACTCTGGCCGAAGCGCCCGAGGATGCCACCGGCACCACCACCGCCCCCGAGCGCGGCCGCGCTGCGACGCATGAGGTAGATGAAGCCGAACACGAGTAGCAGCGTGGGTCCGAAGCTGAAGAGCAGCGTCTCCCACAACGGCGCCGGAGGGTTCGTCGGCTCCGCGAGGATGCTGACGTTCGCCTTGATCAGCTCCGCCTCGAGGTTGTCGTTCGCGAATGAAGGTCGCACCGTGGCGAAGTTCTTCGCCTTCGGCTGGCCCGCGCCGGCGCTGACTGCCGTCTTCGCGACACCGGTGATGGAATCCCCGGTCGCCGTGATGTTGACGACGTTGTTCGCATTCACCTGGGCGATGAAGACGTCGTAGGGGATCGTGACCGTCGTCGGCTGGCTCGCGCTCTGGATGATCGTGCTGATGATGATGTTGAGCAGGAGCAGGACCCCGAAGATGAGCCAGAAGCGCCCCCAGCGGATGGGGTTGTAGCCGGGACCGCGAGGCGGCGGCTGTCCACCGCGCGGCGTCGGTTGCTGCGATTGGGGCCGGGTCCGCGGATCGGTGACCATCGCGCTAAGCCTAGCGGAGCCCGGTGGAGAGGCACTACGATGGCCCGGCTATGGCTGTGGTGGGCACCGCCGCACGTCCGTTCTCCGGGAAGGTGGCGATCGTCACGGGTGGGACCAGAGGAATCGGCGCCGCGATCACCGTTGAGCTCGCCCGGCTCGGCGCGCATGTCGCGGCAGGCTATAACCGCGACACCAGTTCTGCACAGCAACTGCTCGACGAACTGACCGCACAGGGCGCGTCGATTTCGGTGCATCAGGGCAACGTCGGCGAGCAGGAGGACTGCAGCTCGCGTCGCCAACGAGGTATTGGAAGCTCACGGCCGTGTCGACTTCCTCGTCAACAATGCCGGGATCACCATCGACAAGACCGTGCGCAAGATGAGTGTCGAGGACTGGCAGTCGGTGCTGCGCATCAACGTCTCGGGCGCGTTCTTCATGATCAAAGCCGTCCTCGATCACATGCTCGAGCAGGGCAGCGGTCGCGTCGTCAACGTCAGTTCGGTGATCGGGCAGACCGGCAACATCGGTCAGGCCAACTACGCAGCATCCAAGGCAGCCCTGCTCGGTCTCACGCAGAGTCTCGCGCTCGAGACGGCGCGCAAGGGCATCACCGTCAATTGCGTGGCGCCGGGATTCATCGAGACGGAGATGGTGGCCGCAATCCCGCGCGAGATCCTCGACGGCATCATCGACAGAGTGCCGCTGCGACGGCTCGGCCGGCCTGATGAAGTCGCGCGCGTCGTTCGATTTCTGCTCGAGGATGAGTTGTCGTACATCACGGGCGCGCTGTACACGGTCAACGGCGGCATGTTCACGTGAGTTGCTCTTGATCGAGGACGCGACCGAGGACGCTGCCTACACGGCGCTGCTCTCGAGTGTGGATCCGAGCGACTTCAGCGGCGCCCTGCGCGACGTGCTGCGCTCCGATGCGATGCGGCGGCCGTTGCACTTCGCCAAATCCGTGGCGGAACTGTCGATCGACCAGGCCGGCGTGGGGATGCGAGCTCTGCGCCGCGTCATGGGTCAACGCGATGAGAGCTCGCTCGCGCCCGGCGATCAGCGCTTCGCCGACCGAGCGTGGCAACTGAATCCGTACTTCCGCGCCACCGCCGAGAGTTACCTGGCGACGGTGCGCTGGGCCGAGACGATGATGGAGTTGTCGCACGCGTCTCCGGCGAACCGCCGCAAGGCGCGATTCGCGCTCGGAATGATGCTCGACGCCGCAGCGCCATCGAACCTCCCGTGGGTGAATCCGGCCGTGTGGAAGGAGGCGCTGGACACCGGCGGCCAGAGCCTCGTCGCCGGCGCCGCGAACTTCGTCGATGACCTGATGCACAACGGCGGGCGCCCCCGGCAGGTCGACACCACCCCCTTCGTCGTCGGCGAGAACCTGGCCGCCACGCCGTGCCGGGTGGTGCTGCGCAACGAGTTGATCGAGTTGCTCATGTACGAGCCGCAGACGGAGCGCGTGCACGCACAACCGATCATCTGCAGCCCGCCGTGGATCAACAAGTACTACATCATGGATCTCGCGCCGGGGCGTTCCTTCATCGAGTACGCGGTGCAGCACGGGTTCACCGTGTTTTGCATCAGCTATCGCAACCCTGACGCGTCGATGCGCAGCGTGTCCTGGGATGACTATCTCCGGCTGGGGCTCATGGCAGCGCTTGACGCGGTCGGGGAGCTCACCGGTGCACCCGTGGTCAACATCGTCGGCCTCTGCCTCGGTGGGACGATGTCGACGATCGGCCTCGCGCATCTGGCCGCCAAGGGCGAGAGCAAACGGGTGGGATGGATGACGCTGACGAACACCCTCGTCGACTTCAGCGTGCCCGGCAACCTCGGCGTGTTCGCCGACCGCGCGAGTGTGGCGCGGCTCGAGAAGACGCTCGCGAAGCGAGGCTATCTCGAAGCGTCGGCCATGGCGCAGACCTTCGACTGGCTGCGCGGCAATGACCTCGTCTGGTCGTACGTCGTCAACAACTGGTTCATGGGCAAGACCCCGCCCGCTTTCGACCTGCTGGCGTGGAACGGCGACAGCACGAACATGCCCGCCGCGATGCACACGCAGTACTTGCGAGCGTGCTACGTCGACAACCTGCTCGTGCAGCCAGGTGCGTTTCGGATCGGCGATACGCCGATCGATCTGCGCAAGATCAAGCAACCGCTGTACGTGCTCGGCGCCGAGAACGACCACATCGCGCCGTGGAAGGGGTCGTTTCTCATCAGCCGGCGCGTCGGCGGGTCGGTCCGCTACACATTGAGCACGAGCGGTCACGTCGCCGGCATCGTCAATCCGCCGGGCAACGCGAAGGCGGCCTACTGGACGAGTCCGAAGGTCGACCCGGCGATGGACGCCGACACCTGGCGGGACGGCGCTCAGCGTATTCAGGGCAGCTGGTGGGACGACTGGGTGGCATGGGCGGCGGCGCGATCGGGTCCGCTTGTGTCGCCGCCTCCGATGCCACCGGGTGAGCCTGGGCCTGGCAACTACGTGAAGGGTGAGGGAGGACGGCTGTTCCGCGCCAAGGCGGCGAAGGGCCAGGCGCGGGCGAAAGGGCGTCCGAAGAAGAGTTCGCGCCTAGCGCTTCGGCGACTTGGGCTTTCGGGCCGGGGTCTTGCGCGACGCGGCTTTGGCCGGGGTAGTCCGCGACGGGGCCGGGCGACGCGCTTCCGGCATCGGCTGCGCTGCGATGAGGCCCTGATAGACCTGAATCAACGCCTGCTTCCCCTCCTGGGTCAATCGCGGGTCAACGCGGATCGCGTCCTCCACCGACACCGCCGGTCGCTCGAGTGAATCGTCGAGCAGACCCGCCTCGCGGTACAGAGTCTCTGCGGACATGTCGAGCGCGTCCGCAATGCCCTTGAGGACCTGCGCGGACGGCTTGTACACGCCCCGCTCGATCTGGCTGAGGTACGGGTTGGAGACCTGGGCCATCTCGGCAAGCTGGCGCATCGACAGCGACATCAGCTCGCGCTGGGACCGGATGAAGTCGCCCACGGAACGGAACGGAGGGGGAGGAGTTGGCATGGACCCAATCCTAGCGCTTGGCGCACCAACCGGCACAATGGTTGACATAAGCAGCGAGTGCTTGGTATACTAAGCGCCAGGAACAAACCGCCATTTCCCTGAAAGGAGATCACATGACCGACTACCAGACCTACGTCACCCAGCTGCAGAAGCAGTTTCTCACCGCGATGCAGACCGTCGGCGAGTTGCAGGCCAAGCTCATCGAGGCTGTTCGCGCGGTCCCGGCCCCTGCCGATATCAAGCAGCCTTCGCCCACCGAGGTTCTCGAGCAGTCCTTTGACTTCGTCACCCAGGTGCTCGACGCCCAGAGGGACATGACCCTTCGCCTCATCAAGGCGACCGGCGTCACCCCCGCGAAGACAGGCGCCAAGCAGGCCGCCTGATCATTGCGGTCGGCGTGAGCTGACCGTTCCCGATTCTCGCCCATGCCGGAGCAATCGCTGCTCCGGCATCTTCGCGTCCCCGCGTCGCTATCTCTCGCGTACGCTGACGGCGCTCGACATTGGAGGTACACGGGCATGTCATTCATCACGCGAGGCTTCAAGGGCAGGCCGCGCGACCGCGCAGTCAGCGATCGCCTGCCACCGGGTCAATACCTGGAACAAGGGTTTCCGGTGCTCTCGACCGGGCCGACACCGCACACCCCGCTCGCCGACTGGACGTTCTCCATCACCGGTGAGGTGGACGAGACCAAGCGCTGGACGTGGAAGGAATTCCGCGACCTCCCGAGCAAGTCGATCACTCGCGACATCCACTGCGTCACCAAGTGGTCGAAGCTGGATACGGCATGGCAGGGCGTGTCGCTCGACACACTCCTTGAGCAGGTCGAGTCGGCGGCCGACTACGCGATGGCGTTCTGTGATGGCGGATACACGACCAACGTGCCGATCGAGGATCTGACCGGCGGCAAGGCATGGGTCGCATTCGCGTTTGACGGTCAGCCGCTCGACCCCGAACATGGCGGTCCGGCGCGGCTGCTCGTGCCCCACTTGTACTTCTGGAAGAGTGCGAAGTGGGTCCGCGGGCTGCAACTGATGAACGAAGATGCCCCAGGTTTCTGGGAGACGTACGGCTACCACATGTATGGGGATCCATGGTTGGAGCAGCGCTACAGCGGCGACTGATCTGGCGCACGGCTGAGGTCGCGGAGCTCGTCGACGAGACCGCTCGCGTGCGCAGTGTCGTCATGACCGTCCCCGGGTGGCCCGGCCATCGCGCAGGCCAGCATCTCGACGTGCGCCTGACCGCGGAGGACGGCTACGAGGCGCAGCGGAGCTACTCGATCGCATCGCCGCCGGAAGCCGGAGAACGCATCACCATCACCGTCGAACGCATCGACGACGGCGAGGTGTCACCGTTCCTTGCGGGTGAGCTTCGCGTCGGCGACAAGATCGAGCTGCGAGGACCCATCGGCGGGTACTTCGTCTGGGACGTCAATCTCGGCGGGCCGATCCTGTTGATCGCAGGTGGTTCCGGGGTCTGCCCGCTCATGGCGATGCTTCGTCATCGCGCTGCCCGAGGCAGCGCGGTGCCGGCGCGCCTCCTGTACTCGTCACGGTCGATAGAGGATGTGATCTACCGCAACGAACTCGATCGATTGGCGGCGGATGGTTCGGGCCTCGAGATCGCCGACACGTTGACGCGGGCACAACCGCCGGGATGGTCCGGCTACGGTCGCCGCATCGACACTGCGATGCTTGCCGAGGTCGCGTGGCCGCCGCAGCAACGTCCCCTGATCTATGTGTGCGGTCCGACGCCACTCGTCGAGTCGGTTGCGCAGTCACTCGTGCAACTCGGCCACGAACCGGCGCGGATCAAGACCGAGCGGTTTGGCCCAACTGGAGGATAAGCATGGACGGAGCGCATCTGAAGCTCGACGGCAACGCGATGGCCGGACTCCTGCAGGAGTTGTTCGTTGATGACGTCACCGCAGCTCGCGGTGCGTGCGCGTCGTGCGGCACCATCGCGGATATGGGCAAGCAGCACGCGTTCATGTATCCGACATCTCCCGGTGCGGTGCTTCGGTGTGGCGCATGTGAGAGCGTGCTCATGGTCATCGTCCACACACGTGCCGCCGTGCGCATTGGCTTCCAGGGCCTTGCGTGGATCGAGGTCTCGCAGCCTCCGACGACGTAACGCGGCGTGGGCACGCTCCCTACCGCCGTTGTCGTCGCCGTGGCAATCGTCGCCCTGATCGCAACGCTGGGAGCGAGTGAGATCCTCGTCCGAGGCGTCGGCCGTCTCGCCCGCAACCTCGGGCTTCTCGGCGGCCTCGTCGGGCTCATCGTCGCGCTCTGTGCCGACTCGCCAGAGATCTCGTCATCAATCGCCGCTGTCTCCAACGGATCCGCGGCGACCGCCGCGGGCGTGGTGTTCGGGTCGAACATCTTCAATATCGCCATCCTGCTCGGGGGCGCCGCCATCGCGCGAGGGAAGCTGCATATCCACCGCGCCGTGATCGCGCTCGATGCCGGCGTTGCGATCATCGTGACACTGGCGGTGGGCGGCGCCGTCGTCGGCGCAATCCCGCTGTTCGTGGGATGGCTCCTGATGCTCGTCGCCTTCGTCCCGTATGTGCTGTTTCTCATCCTGCGGCCCCGCACCATTGCGAGTCTCCCGCTGCCGCGGGCGCTCCACGCACTGCTTGCGGCGGCGTCAAGCGACGCGGGGATGGAAGGCGACGAGATCGAGGCGGAACTGGAAGCGTTCGGCGGCGTCATCGCTCCCGCACGCTCGTGGCGTCCGGTGCTGCTCATGGCGCCGAGCCTGGCAATCATCGTGCTCGGCGCAACTCTCGTGGTCCAGAGTTCGCTGGTGCTCGGGCACCGATGGGACATCCCGACAGTCCTCATCGGCGTGACCGCCCTGGCAGCTGCGACGAGCCTGCCCAATGCATACGCCGCGATCCGCCTCGCACTGGACGGGCATGGCGCAGCTGTTGTCAGCGCGACCTTCAACAGCAACACCCTCAACCTCATCGCCGGCATCGCCGTGCCCATCCTCATCGTGCCGAGCCTTGGCGCAGCGGTGCCACCGGGTTACGTGGTCTGGCTGTTGGGCATGAGCATTCTCGCCGTCGCGTTGGTGGTTCGCGGTCTGACGCGATTCGGGGCCGTGATCCTGCTCGCCATATACGCCCTCTTTGTCGTCTACGCAGTGGCGACCGCGTAGGCAGTCGCACGCGGGCGCACGCCCGAGTGCGCCACCATCTCGGTATGCCCGAGAGCTTCCCGCGGCAGCAGGCGCGGACCCGTCACTTCTCGCTTGGTGTCCCGCGGAACTTCGCCACCGCAGCCGATGGAAGCCGGGTCGCATTCCTGCGGACACGCAGTGGTGCTGATCAGGCAACGTGCCTGTGGGTGCTCGACGTGGCCAGTGGCGACGAGCAACTCGTCGTCGATCCAACGACCGTCGCTGCGGCGCGGCGTCGGCGAGATCCCAGCCGAGGAGCGAGCACGCCGCGAGCGCGCACGCGAATCCTCAGGCGGCATCGTGCGTTACTCGGCTGACCTCGCTCTGCGCCGCGCGGTGTTCGACCTCGCTGGACGGCTGTATGTGGTCGATCTCGGCACCGAGGCGCTGACGGAGATCCCCACCGGCGGCGTCGCCATTGACCCACAACTCGACCCCACCGGCACCTCGGTCGCGTTCGTGGAGCGCGGGGCTCTGCGGACTGTCGGCATCGACGGCGGTGCACCGCGGGTGCTTGCGGCACCGGAAGACGACAACGTGACATACGGGCTCGCCGAGTTCGTCGCGGCAGAGGAGATGGGGCGTCAAAAGGGGTATTGGTGGTCGCCCGACGGCTCGCGGTTGCTGGTGGCGCGCGTCGATGTGTCGACGGTGCAGCGCTGGCACATCGCGGATCCGTCCAACCCGCAGAACAATCCAGTCGAGGTCGCGTACCCGAAAGCGGGCACAGGCAACGCCGGGGTCTCGTTGCATGTCATCACGCTCGACGGGACGTCGGTGCCGGTTCGTTGGGACTCCGCGGCCTTCGAGTACGTGACCACCGCGGACTGGTCCGACGCACGGACTGCTCGTGGTCGTGCAGAGCCGCGACCAGCGAACGATGCGAGTCCTCGACGTGGACCCCAACACCGGCGAGACGTCGGTGCTGCGCGAGGACGTCGACGGCTCGTGGGTCGACATCGTCGGCGGCGTTCCCGCCCACCTCGGCGACGGAACGCTCGTCTGGACCGTCGATCGTGACGGCGCGAAACGCCTCGTCATCGGCGAGGAACCGGTCACCGATGCGACGTTACAGGTGCGCAGCGTCCTCGACGTCGATGGCGATGTCGTGCTCTTCAGCGGATCCGTCGAGCGGACGGTCATCGGCGTCTACACGTGGTCACGGGCCGATGGTGTGCACGCGTTGCTTCCCGACCTCACGGGAGACGGCGTGACCAGGGCGCGCCGCGCCGGCGGCACCACGGTGCTGGTGCGGCGGGGGCTTGACGCGCCCGGCGTTCGCGTGTCCGTGCACCGCGGTGAGCAGGAGGTCGCCCACATCGAGTCGTTCGCCGAGCAGCCGGCGATCTCGCTGAACGTGCGCATGGTGACGCTTGGAGAGCGAGGGCTCCGGGCCGCCGTCCTGTTCCCGCACGGATACACGCCCGGCAGCGCATCGCTCCCCGTCCTCCTTGACCCGTATGGCGGCCCCGGACACCAGCAGGTGCTTGCCGCAGCCAGTGTCTACCTCGAGTCGCAATGGTTTGCCGATCAGGGGTTCGCGGTGCTCGTCACCGACGGCCGCGGGACGCCGGGCGGCGGCCCGGCGTGGGAACGGTCGGTCCATGGCGATGTGGCCACACCGGTGCTCGAGGATCAGGTCGATGCGTTGCGGGCAGCGGCAGCGCAGTGGCCGGATTTCGATCTGTCCCGCGTCGCGATCCGCGGATGGTCGTACGGCGGATACCTCGCGGCGCTCGCCGTGCTGCGGCGTCCGGATGTCTTTCACGTGGCTGTGAGCGGCGCCCCGGTCACGGATTGGGCTCTCTACGACACCCACTACACCGAGCGATACCTCGGCAATCCGGACCGCGATCCCGCGAACTACGAGCAGATGTCGCTGCTGCGCCAGGCCGCACAGCTCGAGCGTCCGTTGATGCTCATCCACGGCCTCAGCGATGACAACGTTGTCGTCGCGCACACGCTGCGTTTCTCGTCGGCGCTGCTCGCGGCGGGTCGCGAGCACACGGTGCTGCCGCTGACGGGCGCGACGCACATGACGAATGATCCGGTGGTCGCCGAGAACATCCTCATGCTCGAGCTCGAGTTCATCCGGCGTGCGCTCGGGATCGCCGGTACGCAGACGCAGGGGGACACAGATGTGCGCGGGTAACTCGGGACCGGTGACCGATGCCGATGCCGTCCCGTCGCTCGCCACAGCAGGTCCCGTCGCCAACGTCATCACGCTCGAACCGGTCGACGCCGTCCACATCACCACCCTCGTCGACAACGTCAGCGACGGGTTGCTCGTCAACCACGGGCCGGCTCGCCGTGTCGGACTTGCCGCGCCCATCGCGCATGCGCCGACGGTTCCGGCTGCCTTCATTGACGGCGGTGCCGTGATCGATCCGCTGCGCGCCGAGCACGGCTTCTCGGCGTACGTCAGCGTCGTCAGCGGCGAGCAGCGGCGTCACGTGATCTTCGACACCGGGCTGAGTCCCGACGGCATGGTCGGCAACATGCGCCGGCTCAACATCGATCCGAAAGACGCCGAGGCAGTCGTTCTCAGCCATGGGCACTTCGATCACACCACCGGCCTTGATGGCTTCGTCCGTGCAGTCGGACGGCCGAACCTTCCGGTGATCATCCATCCCGAGTTCTGGTCGCGGCGGCGGCTCGCGATTCCGGGTCGTGAGCCGTTCGACATGCCGTCGACGAGCCGCGCAGCAGTCGTCGACGCAGGCTTCGAGATCATCGAGAACCGCCGCCCGTCGTTTCTTTTTGGTGGCTCTGTGCTCATCACCGGCGAGGTCGACCGCACGACGCAGTTCGAGAAAGGGTTCGCGGTGCACCAGGCGTATCGGGACGACGCGTGGGTGCCGGATCCGCTCATCCTCGATGACCAGGCGCTCATCGTGCACGTGCGCGACAAAGGCCTCGTCGTGCTCACGGGCTGCGGCCACGCGGGCATCATCAACATCGTTCGCTACGCGCAGCGGCTCACCAATATCAGCAAGGTCCATGCGGTGATCGGCGGCTTTCACTTGAGCGGTGCGCTGTTCGACCCCATCGTCGACGCAACCGTCGACGCACTCGCCGGCGTTGCTCCCGATGTCATCGTTCCCGCGCACTGCACCGGGCTGCGCGCGGTCCGCGCATTGGCGCTTCGCTTTCCGGATGCGTTCGTCCAGAGCAGCGTAGGGACGCGCTTCGAATTCGAGGCGACGACGGCTGCCGCCTGATATTCCTCAGCTATCGGGGAGGAGCGTGGCTGTCAGCGACTCGGCGAGCCAGCGGACGTATCGTGACCGCGACCATCCCCTGGCGTCGCAGAGCAGCGCATGGACCTCCGGACTCGTGAAGTCCAGATGATGGTCGCGGCATCGCCGGTCGAGACTCCAGCACGGAGCGGACCGTTCTTCGCGATCCATCCGGCGAATGTTCGGATGCTCGTGAATCGCTCCTCCTGAATGCGTGCGCGCAACTCTGCGACGCTGGCATCGACCGCCCCGGCGCTGCGCAGGATGTCGTCGACCGGCCGGATGCGCTCGATGATGCTCGTGACGCCATTCGCGAACATGACCAGCTGGCGGCGCTGGTCGGTCTCGCGGCGGGTTGCCTGCGGGCCCTCCTGGTCAATGACGGCGACCGGTTCGTCGGTGCCGGCGGCCCGAAAGTACGCGAGTTGCGCGAGCAGATCACGCTTGGCGCCGAAGATCGAGTAGACGGTGTCGACGGCAACCCCGGCCTCGCGCGCGATGCTCTCAACTGTGGTGGCGGCGTAGCCGGCGGAGGCAAAACGTCGCTGCGCCGCTTCGAGCACCCGGACGCGCGTCTGCCGCGCCTGTTCCTCGCGGAGCCGTGAGGTGTAGCTGCGTCGTGACTTGACATCGCCCACTCGATGAGCCTAGCATCGCGCTAATGATCCTAGTCATACTAGGACGAATAAATAGGGACTCGGATCGAAACGATCCGGGAGCACACGAGGAGCCCAGATGCCATTCGCATTCCAGCAGGACGTGCCGATCAACATGGATATCTACCGCACGATCATGGAGCGCCTCGGTACGACCCCGCCCGAGGGGTTGATCGTCCACCTCGTCATCCAGCGCGAAAACGGGCTTCGCTACATCGACGTGTGGGAATCGCAGGCGGCGCACCAGCGCTTCGTCGATGAACGTCTGCATCCGATCATCGCCAGGGTGTTTCGCGATGCCGGCTTTGCCGAGATGCCGCCGGAACCGGAGTCCGTCCTCCTCGATGTCACCGACGTGTGGGGAGGCATCGACAACTTCGCGGCCATCGCCTCCGTCTGACCAACGCCGCGGCGCTTGGTCCACTCGGGCCGGGCGCTGCGGTCCCGTCAGGTCACGGCAATGAGTGCGATGGCGATCAGCGCCATCACGGCGCCGAATGCCTGCCAGCGCGTGAGCCGCTCGTGCGTGAAAAACCGAGCGCACAGCACGGTGAACGCCGGATAGAAGGACGCCAGCACGGCTGTGACGGAGAGCAGTCCTCCGTGGGTTGCATACAGGTAGAGCACGACGCCACACCCGTCGATGACGCCGCCGAAGGCGATGAGGCTCCACGCGGGACGGCGGATCACGTACGACGTGCCGCTGACCACCGCGGCACCGAACGCGGCCGCCGACGAACCGAGACGTCCGCTCAGAAATGCGGTGAACCCGGCATGGCTCGCGTCATGGAAGAGGATGAAGAACAGCCCGAACGTGACCCCCGCGAGCAGGGCAAGGAGGACCCCGAAACGCGCATCGGTTGCTGACTTGATGTCGGCGCCGGTGACGAGGAAGAGTCCGATGAGGCCGAGCGCGATCCCGACGAACTGCCAGACCCCGAGATGGTCCCCGCCGATCAGTCCCACCGCGACTGGCAAGGAGGCCGCGACAAATCCGGTGATCGGGGCCACGACGCCGGTGAGGTGGAGCGACATCGCGCGGTAGAAGGCGATCAAGCCGAGCCCGCCGGCGGCTCCGCCTGCGAAGGCCTGAAGCGCCGCGATGCCGTCGAAACCCCGCGGCAAGAGCAGGAATGCGATGGGCGCCGCGACGAGACCGACGAGCTCGATCCCGACCGCGACACTCGGAGCGCTCGGTGCGGCGGCCGGCGCGGCCTCCGGTGAAGTCGCCGACGCCGAACGCGACGGCCGCCGTCATCGCGGCATATGGGGAGAGCGAAGCCATGCGTCCCTGATGTTGCCGGTCGTCGACCCGCGCGCGTCGTCGAACGAATACGGCCTGGCCCCCACGTGCGATCGCGGCCGCCACCATCTGCGGTTCGCGTTACTAGCTCGTCATCACTTGGGGTGGCGGTGTGTCGCAGGGGTCTTAAGACAATGGCTGCACGTCACATGGGGCACCGCCCCGAGGAGGAAACCATGAGCAGACTGCACGGCCGAATTGGGCTGGGGGGCGCGATCATCGCGGGCAGTCGAGGCTTTGGGATGACGTCGACACCGGTGCGGGTGCACTAGAAAGGGATTTGGTTGAATCGGGGCGTCGCCGCTTGAACCGCGCGAACCCCGGGGTGGTAAGGAGCGAGGCGTGGACGCCGCCGGCATCGAAAGGGCGGCGTCCCACTCCTCCAGACGGCTCGGACAGACCGCGCCTCAGCACTCGAACGGCGCCGCGAGACGTTCCCCGATGACACCGTTTTGTTGGACGCTCGGTGCGAAGGTGTGACCGGGACCTCGGGGGAAGTGTTCCGATCGGAGACGGAATCTAGGGGCAGCTTGAAAGCAGCAATGATGGGCAGTGCGACGTCCGGCCGCGCCACCGAGGCAAAGCGTCCGGGCGTCGCCCTGCAGCCGGTGATCGACCTCGTCGACGGTGTCGACCTGGGGTATGAGGCGTTGCCACGCCCGTCCGGCGCCGCGGGCGACGAGGTGGTTTCCGCCTCGCTCGCGCTTGCCCAGCACACCGGACCCGCCGTGCTGCTCGTGCCGCTGCTCGCACGAGGTCCTCTCCGCGCCCGAGTTCACCGTCGCCGCCACGGCGCGACGGCTCGGCCTGAACCCGGCCGAGATCGCCTGGATCGTCCGCTCCGAGACAGAGACCGCGCTGGGCGAGATCGCGCTCGAACGCCTCCGCGAGCTTCGTCTCGCATGGGTTCCTGCTCGCGGTCGACGGGGTCGTCTCCCCAACCCGCGATACGCATCTCATCGCCGATCTCCGCGCCGACTTCGTCTTCCTCGATCCCACACTCCCCGCGCGGCTTGTGGACGAACGAGGTCGCCAAAGCGGATCTTGCGGCCGCGGTGGTGTTCGTCGCCCGCCTCGGCGGCCGCATCGTCGCCCGGGGCATCGACAGCAAGGACGTCGCGTCAGTAGTCGCCGAGGTCGGGCGTCCAGTACGGCGTGGGCCCGCATCTCGCAAAGCCGCTGGTCGTCGACGCCGCATTCGCGGAGGCGACTGACGACATCGTGCCCGTCGCGTGGTTTCAGCGCCGCGAGGTCCGCGTCTTCCATGAACGCGGTGACACGCTCCAGGCGCCGATCGAGATGATCACCATGCCTGCCGCAAGCGGCGTCAGCCTCGACGACCGGAGCTTCGCGCGCTTCCTCGTCGAAGCCGCACGGGCGCTGCAGGCCGAGCACGACCCCGAACGCATCCTGCGGGCCGCCGCCGACCGGCTGGCCCAGGTGCTCCCCATCGACAGGCTCGCGCTCTTCGAGGCGGACTGGGAGCGGCATCGCTTTCGTGCTCGCGTGCTTGCCGGCGAAGGCACCGAAGGCCTCATGGAGAATGACGTCTCGCTGAGCGAGGGCATCACAGGATGGTCATTCGCGCGCGGCCAGCCGTACCGGTGCGCCGACACGGACTCGCATCCCGCGGCGTCGACCATCCCGGGAACGCAGCGCGAACCGGAAGTCGATGCTCGCGATCCCGCTCATCGCCGGCGATCAGCGTCTCGGGATGCTCGACGTCTGGCGCAACGGCCTCGACGCCTTCAGCGAGGAGGACCTGGAACGAACGGCGCTGCTCGGCTTCATCACCGCCGCCGCATGGAGCAACGCGCAGATGTATGGCGAGCTCGAGCGGCGGGCACTGACCGACGCGCTCACCGGGCTGTTCAACATCCGCTGGTGGCGGGACATGGGCCCTCGCGTCATGGCGCAGAGCCTGCGTACCGGCGCCGGCGTCGGCATCCTGCTCATGGACCTCGACCACTTCAAGCAGATCAATGACAGTGCAGGACATGCCGCCGGCGACTCCGTGCTTCGCGCGGTCGCCCGGGCACTCCGACGCGTTGTCCGAGACAGCGACTACGCAGTCCGCTACGGCGGCGAGGAATTCCTCATCGTGCTCACCAACTCGAACGTCGACGGCGCGATGCGTGTTGCCCAGGCGCTGCAGTCAGCGATGACCGAGCTGCGTGCGCCGACATCGGAGATGAAGCGGGTCACGGCGTCGATTGGCGTCGCGGTCTTTCCCGACCACGGACAGCAACTCGACGACGTTGTGGCGGCCGCCGACCTCGCCATGTACCAGGCCAAGCGCGACGGCCGCGACCGCATCGCCATCGCGCCCCTCCACTGAGCAACCCGGCGGGCACGACCCGTCAGATGGTGAGGTTGGTCGTATCTCGCCGCTCGACATGCGGCAGGCCGAGCGCATCGCTGAAGTTCACGCGGCCCCCGACGCGGAGCACCGAGTTTCGATAGATGCGTCCGGCGAGCATCGCGAGCAGGGAGATGGTCCCGATCACCAGGACCACGCTGATGGCGACCTGCCAGAACGGCACCACCGCTGCCGCGATGCGGATCGGCATGATCACCGGCGAAAAGAACGGGATGAACGACAGGACCGTTGTCGTCGCGCCTCCCGGATCGGGAGCGGCCACAGTCAGCGCGAGGATCCACGCAGCGACGAGGACGAAGATCACCGGCAGCGCAACGCTGGACACGTCCTCCTGGCGCGAGACCATCGAGCCCGCAGCCGCAAAGAGCAGTGCGTACATCAGGTAGCCGAGCACGAACCACACGATGCCGCTGATGACGACGTCAACGCCGAGCGTCGGAATCGACACCAGCTTGGTGGCGCTGCCGAGCACCAGGGCGACTCCGGCAACGATGACGACCTGCACGAGCGCGACCAGGCCGATGCCGGTGATCTTGCCCAGCATGAGCTGCCACGGTCGCACCGTCGCGAGCAGGATCTCGACGATGCGGTTCGACTTCTCTTCGATGACACCGGCGGCGACGAGCTGTCCGTAGATGATGAGTGTGGTGTAGAGGATGCCGGCGACGAGCAGACCGATGACGATCTGCTGCACTCGCGCAGCGTTGACGGGGGAGAGCTCGACCACGCGGATCGAGGACGAGGCGATCGCGTTGTCAACGCTCGTCGGGGTCGATGCCGTGCTGCGCCACAATCTCATTGAGCACCGCCTCGTGGACGGAGTCGTTGAGGGCGGTCTGGAGCGTCGAGTCGAGCCAGTCGTTGACGGTGACGGTGGTTGCCGTGAGCGGCCCGCTGACGAGGGCGTCGAGCGAACCGTCTCTGCACGTCCGCCTTCCCGGCTGCGGCCGACGTGTAACGATGGACGTTGATCGTCTCGCCGAAACTCGCCGCCTCGGCGCGCGCAGGCGCCGCGATCGATTGCGCGGTGCCGGCGAACCCGACGTCCAGTGATGCGGCCGACTTGTTGAGCACATACGCCTGCAACAGGATGTAGCCGGCGATCCCGATGACCGTCAGGACTGTCGTGATCGCAAAGACCCGCGATCGAATGCGAGTCATGAACTCACGCTCCGCGATGACCCGGATCAGCCGCTGGCTATCCATCGACCGCCTTCCCACTCATGACGTCGCGGAACAGTTGGGTCAATCGAGGTCGATCGCGCCGGAATTCGTGCACCGGGCCGATCGTCAGCGCTCGTTGCAGGATTGCCTGCTCGGCGGCCGGGTCGTCGAGCTGGAGCAGCCATCGCGTGCCGTCCTGCTCAACGAGGGACACCCCCGGAATGCCGTCGTACCAGCCGGTCATCGCGCCGGGGATGTCCACCCAGAAGCGCAGCGGTCCGCGCTCGGTGAGCTCGGTGACCGTTCCGGTGGCGACCATCTGCCCGTGATTGATGATGCCGACGCGATCGCAGAGCCGCTCAACGATATCGAGCTGGTGGCTCGAGACCACGACGGGCCGTCCTTCGTCCGCCTGCGCGCGCAGCACCTCCGACATGGAGTCGACTGCCACCGGGTCGAGACCGGCGAACGGTTCGTCAAGGATGAGCAGCTCGGGCGAGAAGACGAGTGCCGCGGCCAGCTGCACGCGTTGCTGGTTGCCGTGGCTCAGGGCCTGGAGCTGGCTGGTCGTGCGGTCCCCGAGACCGAGGCGCTCGAGGAGCGCGAGTGACGCCGCGTGGGCGTCGCGACGCTTCATCCCGTGCAGCCGGCCGAAGTAGTCGAGCTGCGAGATCACGGTCATCTTCGGATACAGGCCGCGGTCCTCGGGGATGTAACCGATGCGGCGCCGGAGCGCGAAGGTGATCTCGTCGCCATTCCAGAGGACGCTGCCGGCATCGGCCTCGAGGACACCGAGCACCACGCGCATGGTGGTCGTCTTGCCGGCTCCGTTGGCGCCCACGAATCCGAAGATCTCGCCATCTCGTATGGAGAGGCTCAACTCGTGGAGCGCCTCAAGGTCACCGTAGCGCTTTGTGACGCTTTCGAGTTGCAGCATGGTCGTGGATTCTCATCGATCGGTACCCGCACCAGTGCTGACCTCGTTCCGCAAGGTTCCCGAGGTCACGGCCGCATTCTGGGTCGCCAAGGTTCTGACGACCGGCATGGGCGAGGCGACCTCTGACTTCCTCGTCCACCAGCTCGCGCCGATCGTCGCGGTGGCAATTGGCGCGTTCGGATTGGCCGTGGCACTCGTCCTGCAGTTCCGCGCACAGCGCTACAACCCGTGGATCTACTGGCTCGCGGTCGCCATGGTCGCCGTCTTCGGCACCATGGCGGCCGACTTCCTCCACGTCGAGCTGGGAATACCGTACGTGGTGTCGACAGTGTTCTTCGCGGTGGTCCTCGCTGCCGTCTTCGTCATCTGGTACCGCGCCGAGCACACGCTCTCGATCCACAGCATCGACAGCCCAAGACGCGAAGCCTTCTACTGGCTCACGGTCATCTCGACGTTCGCACTGGGCACCGCGGCCGGCGACATGACCGCGACCACGTTCCATCTCGGCTATTTCGTGTCCGGCATCGTGTTCACCGTCCTCATCGCCATACCGGCGGTGGCCCACCGCTGGTTCGGCCTGAATGCGATCGTCGCCTTCTGGTTCGCGTACATCGTCACGCGTCCTCTTGGAGCCTCGTTTGCGGACTGGCTCGGCGTATCGCACGCGCGCGGCGGGCTCAACTGGGGGACCGGGGGAGTGAGCATCGGTGCGGCGATCCTCATCGCCGGCGTCGTCGCCTACCTCGCGGCGACGCAGCCGGCTGGATCAGCTACTGCCCGGCGAAATACCGCGCCAGACTGACCGGCGCCTCGTCGATCCACGCGGGCGTGCCGTGCAGCGCGCAGAGCATGAACGGCGGTGTCGCCTTCGAGGTGAGCGTCATCGTCACGCCGTGACTGCCCTGCGGCGGGGTGATGAGCAGGGTCTTGAAGACCGGACACGTGGCCGGCGAGCTCTGGACGTCGGTCCACTCGACGGCCACATACGCAGCCTCGCCGGACTGCAGGGTGATGCGCTGCACCGTCGGCATGGTGCCGTTGCTGTTGTTGATGAGCGTCGCCTGGACGTGGACGACGCCGAGGTGCGTGAGGTGGCCGTTGACGACGCCTTGCAGCGTCGTGTAGCCATCCATCGTGCACGCAGCTGCGCTCGTGTTCTTGAGCATGATGTCGCCGCCCTCAGACCCGGCAGCACCGTCGAAATCGAGGAACGATGACGCGAGGTCGGTGCCGTCGCATGCGGCGACGACCGCCGGTGTCGGCACCGGTGTCGATGGAGGAGTTGGATTCGGAGTTGTAGTCGGCGTGACGAGCGGCGCGACGTGATGCGTGCTCGTGCCGTTTGGCGTTGTCTGCTCGCGCAGAGCGAGGCTCACGCCGAGCGCGCCACCGACGACCAGGACGACGAGCGATGCGACAAGCAGGGTCGCGAGACCCTGCCCAACGTGGAACCTACTGCTCCAACCCCGTGGTCGTGCCGCGGAGACGGCGACTGCGTCCATGACGCGTGTCGTCGCATTGTGCCCTGGAACCAGGGGATCGATCGTGCTGTGCAGTTGATCGCGGAGCGTGCGCTCGATGTCGTCGTCACTCATCTCGTTGCTCATGTCAGTGCTCCTGCACGGCCAGCGTGGTCTTCAGGCTCTCGATGCCGCGACGCACGCGCGCCTTGGCGGCGTCGACCGAGCAGCCACTGATGGACGCGACCTCTTCGAACGGAAGGTCGAGGTAGAAGCGAAGGACCAGTGCGAGGCGAATGCGCGGCGGCACGCGGCGCAGCGCGCTTGTGAGGTCGAGCGCTCCGGCGGTGTCGACCGCCGGCGCCGCGCGCGCAGGCGGATCCGCGAACCGCAGCACCGATGCCCAGCGCGAGCGCCGCGTCTCACGACACTGGTTGGCGACGATGGCGAGGAACCAGGGGCGCAGTTCGGTATCCGGCCGCCGATTGTCCCGGCTGCGCCAGGCGCGCAATGCGGCGCTCTGCACTGCGTCCTCGGCGTCGTGCGCGTCGAGTCGCATTGCCGCGGCAAGACGGAGCGCGGTGGGGATGAGCGGCCGCAATTCCGCGTCGAAGCGATCCGCGTCTGCGCCCTCGCGGGCGCCGTCGAAGGTGCTGCCTGCGCCTCGTGGGTGTTCTACGGTCATGCTCGACACGTCCTTAATACGGGTCGAGCGGGCGAAAAGGGGCCTTTTCGCCAAAGCCGGCCGGCGGCTCAGAACTCCGGGGAAGATCGCCCGCAACGTGTCGAGGTCCACACCCTCGGCTTCGATCGAGTCCGGCGTGTGCTCGGGATCGAGCCTCCCGTAGACGAGACGGACGAACGCCTCGGACGGCATCTGCACCCTCGCAGTCGCGTGATCGGAGTTGGACGGCGTGATGCTCACGGAATCCGACACCGACAGCCGGAAGAACCGGATCGGCTCGGTGGTGGCGACCTCCACGTCCATCGGGCCGCCGTCCGTCTTGCCGGTATACCGGGCAAACAGGTCGAGGTGGTCGATCATGTCGTCGACGGCGTCAGCGGCGATCCTGGCCGACGGGTCGTTCATGACCACGATGTCCCACGTGTGGACGGCGTTCTCGGCAAGGCGCATCCCGAGCAGGCGCGCCGCGTCCACCTGCATGCCGAAGAGATTCATCTTCATGGATGCGAGCTGGGCCGGTGGGACGGAGTCGACATGCGCAATGAATGCGGCGCAGGATGCCAGGCCTTCGCGGAGCTGCTTCTCGGGCGCCATCGCGTTCCATTGCTCCCAGATCGGTTCCGTGGTTTCCCGACCCGGCGCCTCCGTCTTCGCAAGCCCTGCGTCGAGGTTGAGCGCGAAGATCTGCGACGCGCTCCCGAGGTGCGAGAGTACCTGCGCGTTGTTCCAGTCGCGACAGTACGACTGCGCAACGAGCTGATCGTGCGTCATCGACGCCGTCGCGTCGACCAGCGCGCGTTGCCGCGCCGCAAGTGCGGTTCGTATCTGCTGCAGCGTGCTCATGTCAGTCGCTCCCGATTCCTACCGGTTCTTGCGGCGTCGGCGTCGGTGCCGACGCCACAGCAGTGGTTGGTTCGCCCTGGCGCCACAGACCCGACGGCCACCAGTTGCGACGTCCGAGGAGCACCACGATTGCGGGGACGAGGATCGTGCGCACGACGAAGGTGTCCATGACGACGCCGAAGGCTACACCGTAGCCGATCTGCTGAATCTGCGAGCCGCCCGACGCGCCGCCGCCCGCGAACGCGAGGACGGCGAACGTCCCACCCAGGATGAGACCGGCAGTGGTGACGGTCGTGCCGGTGGCGCCGATGGCGTGGCGCACCGCCTCGCGTGTCGACAAGGTATGGGACTCCTCGCGTATGCGTGTCATGACGAGCACGTTGTAGTCGGACCCGAGTGCCATGAGGAACACGAACATGAGGAACGGTAAGACGAAGTTGATGCCGTCCTGACCGCCGAGGTGCACGAAGATGATCGCCGTCAGGCCGAGCGCCGCGAGGTACGAGAGCAGCACGCTCGTCACGAGGTACAGCGGTGCGACGAGGCTGCGCATGACGATCGCGAGCAGGATGGCGATGAGGATCGCCACCACCGGGATGATGTGCCAGAGGTCGGACGACGAGAGCTGATTGACGTCATACGCGAACGGCTGGATGCCGAAGACGCCCGATGCCTGCGCGCTGACGCTCGCGCCGATGCTCGTCGTGAGCGCACGGATCTTGGGGACATCGCTGATCGGCAGCGCGCTCCCCCCGCGCTCGACCGCGATGTACTGCACGGTGCGTCCGTCGCTGCTGACGAAACGCGCGAGCGCCTGGAGCGCCTGCGGGCTCCCTGCGGCATGCAACGCTACCAGTTGCTCCGGTGTCAACGGCTGGCCGGAGAAGGCGAGCGGCCCCTCGACCGTCGCGAAGCCGCCCTTCGTCGCGAGCGACGATTGGATGGTCTGCAGGTCGTCGGCGTGCGACCAGATCGGCGTCGAGAACTTGAAGAGGAACTCGGTCGCGTTGAGGTTCGCGCTGCTGTAGTGCTCGGAGATGAGCGTGTCGCCTGCTGAGGAGTCGGTTCCCGTCGGCGCTGACTGATCAGCGAATCCCGCGGTGGTCGTGCCGATCTGGCCGAGCGCGATGGCGCCGAAGATGATCGCGCCGACAACCGCCACCGGCATCGGCCGGCGCACGACACGCGCGGCGATGCGTCCGTAGATGTTCGCGCGTGGGTTCTCGACGAGCCGCGCCTTCGACGGCCAGAAGACGGCACGCCCGAAGATCGCGAGCAGCGCGGGCAGGAGCGTCAGCCCCGCCATGAGCATCAACGCGATGCCGATCGCGAGCGCCGGTCCGAGGCTCTGGTAGAAGTCGAACTGGGCGATGATCAGCGACATCAACGCGGCGATGACGATGAGCGCGCTGAAGGTGATCGAACTCACCGACGGTTGCCACCGCACGGCGCACCGCGTCCTTGGGTTCGAGCCCGCGGCGGAGTTCCTCGCGCATTCGGAACACGAGGAACAACCCGTAGTCGGTGCCCGCACCGAGGACGAGCACGATGAGGATGAACTGCGTAATTGCGGAGACCTGCACGCCGAGATGCGTCGCTCCTGCGATGACCGGGCTCGCGAGCGCGAGCACGAGCGCTGCGGGCACGAGTGTCACGAGCGGCGCGAGCAGTGCCCGAAACGCGATGAGCAGCAGCACGATGATGAACAGGAGCGAGAACTCCTGGATGTTGCCCTGCGAGCTCTTCGACTGACTCTGCTGGTCGACGAATCCCGGAATCGTCCCGGTGAGATGGAAGTCGAGGCCACCCGACTCATTGGGGAACGTGTGCCGGATCGCCGCCACGAGCGAGATCGCGTCAGCGCCGGCGCTGAACGGCGGGAGCGAGGTCACGATCTGCGCCTGCTCGGCGTGCTTGTCGGGGGACAGCCCGAAGTCCTGCACGCGGAGCACACCGGAGATCGCGCGAATCGTCGCTTCCTCGGTGGTGATCGCCTGGATGTCCGCCGCCGACAGCGTCGCGCTCTCGCGTGCGACCACGAGGGTTGCGATGCCGTGCTTCGAGTCCTGGAACGGCTGCGCGAGGTCCTCGGCCTGGACCGATGGCGAGTTGGCGGGCAGGAAACTGCTCTGCGAATCCTTGGCCACGTCCGAGAGGCCGGGGAACGCTTTGACCGAGAAGATCGTGATCACGAGCCATGCGATGACGATCGGCCAGCGGAAGCGGACCGAGAAGCTCCCGATCCCGGCGAATACCCGGCTGGTCACCGGGGCCAGCGCGTGCCGTGTTGCTTCATGCCCCGGATAGTACACGCCATGAAGCTTTTTACCGACTCTTGCGTATGACGATCCGTCGAGCGGCCCCAGTCCCGCGACTCAGGAGTCGAAGCCGAGCCCGGCCCAGTCGAGGCCCCGCAGCCACAGGTTCCGTCGACCCTCGTGGCGATCCGCCTGATCGAGCGACCAGCGGGTGAGTTGCACCACGCCGTAGCGGAGCGGTTCCGGCGGGAAGGGGAGGGGGCGGGTGCGGACCATGCGCAGCCGTGTCCGTTCCGTGGGCTCCCCGTCGAGGAGGTCGAGCATCACCTGCGCCCCGAAACGCGAGGCGCCCACCCCGAGGCCGGTGTAGCCGAGCGCATATGCGACACGGCCGCCGTGAGCCGTTCCCCAAAAGGCGCAGAAGCGGCTGCACGTGTCGATGGCGCCACCCCATCGATGCGTGAATCGGACGCCGGCGAGTTGCGGGAATGTCGCGAAGAAATGCTCGGCGAGCTTGTCGAATGTCGCCGCCCGCTGCTCGAGCTGCTTTGCGACGCGATTGCCGTAGTGATAGATGGCGTCGTAGCCGCCCCAGAGAATGCGTGAGTCCTCGGTGAGCCGGTAGTAGTGGAACTGGTTGCCGCTGTCGCCGATGCCCTGGCGGTGCTTCCAACCGATCGAGTTGAGTTGCGATGAAGTGAGCGGTTCCGTGACGAGCACGTAGTCGTACACCGGAAGGATGAACGGCCGGAGCTCGGGCAAGCAGCGGACGATCCGCGTTGGTCGCAAGGGCTACCTGTTTCGCCGTGACCGTCCCGCTTGGCGTTGCGAGTCGCACACGGTCAGCCGCCCCATGGAGCGCGCGCACAGGAGTGGCGTCGTGCATCCGCACGCCGGCCTCGATGCATGCGCGGCGCAGGCCCCAGGCGAGCCGCGCGGGGTTGACGATCGCCGTGCTGCCGTGCACCCACATGCCGCCGTGGTACGAGGGGGATGCCACCTCCTCGCGCACCGCTGCCGCGTCGAGCACATCGACGGTCTGACCGTGGTCGCGCATCGCGCCGGCGACCTCGACGAGCTCGTCGTACTGCCAGGGCGCGGTCGCGACGTCGAGCATGCCGGTGCGCTCGAAGGCGCAGTCGATGTTGTGCATGCCGATCGTCGTCTCGATGGCGTCGAGGTTCTCGAGCCCCATGCGGTCGAGCGTGTCGAGCTCATCCGCGAAACGGCTGAGACCGTTGGAGAACCCGTGCGTGAGGCTGGCATCGCAGAAGCCGCCGTTGCGTCCGGAGGCTGCTGCGGCGGTGCGTCGGGCCTCGAGGATCACGACGTCGAGCGAGGGAGTGCGCTGCTTGGCGAGCAGCGCCGACCAGAGCCCGGTGAAACCGGCGCCGACGATCGCGAGGTCGCATTCTGTGTCGCCCTGCAGTGGCGCAGCGGGCTCTGGTGCCACCGGATCGTCGAGCCAGAACACCCTGGGCATCGCATCGCGCAGAGCGGGGTGCTGCGGGGACGCGGTCACGCCCGGCATCTTCCCAGAGCCATGCGCGGTCGAGCGCAGCGTCGGGCCTCGCCGGCCGTGCGCGGGGTGGTGCGTCTCGTCGACAATCGCATCCGACCCAGAGGGAACGGAGGATGCACCGTGGACTGGAAACTCGAGCAGATCATCGTGCCGGTGTCCGACATCGATCGTGCCAAGACGTTCTACATGGAGCGCGCCGGGTTCGGTCTTGACGTCGACTATCAGGCCGGTGAGGACTTTCGTGTCGTGCAGCTGACCCCGCATGGTTCGGCGTGCTCGATCGCGCTCACGAAGAACGCCGGAAGTGCCGGGACTGTGCAGGGATTGCATCTTGTCGTCACCGACATCGAGGCAGCGTCGTCAGAGCTGCGCGAACGTGGCATTGAGGTCAGTGACGTCTTTCACTTTGAGGACGGGAATCAGGTCACGGAACTCGATCCGGGACGAAGCGACTACAACTCGTTCTTCACCTTCAGCGACCCGGACGGCAACGGCTGGATGGTGCAGGAGGTCGGTCGCATTTCAGCCGAGGGCTGAGTTTTTGACCATGATGACGGCAAGTCCGTCGTCGTAGACCTGCGTCCACTGCGGGTCGACCTCGAGCGCGAGCACCTCTGGTGCCCCGGGGACGTCGACCACGTAGTCGATGCCGTACTCGGCAAAGATCTGCTGCCAGTCGGGATTCCCGAGCTCGACGTCGGCAACCTGCTGCATGACCTTGCTGCCGAGGAGCGTCGCTTCACCGAAGGAGAACACCTTGCGATTGGGGTGCGGGTAGAAACGGCTGATCAGATACCCACCCCAGCCGTACTGATTGAACATGTGCGTGCCGACGGTCGGGTGCGCGGCAAGCCAGTTGGACGCACCGACAGGAAAGTTCGCGGCCGTTGCCGTCGTCTGCCTATCCAGCGTCGAGCGGACGAAGAGACCCGTCCCGACGACAGCGACGACAAGGATAGCGGCGGCACCGACGAGCATCGCCTTCGCGTGCAGGGCCATCCAGCCGGTGATGCGGCGCGCAAGCGCCAGGCGATCCCAGCCGGCGGAGAACGACCAGATGAGCATTGGTGTTTCAGCGGCAACGAACAACGCTGAATGTCGCACCGCAGAGAGTGCGAGGTATGTGACGGCGACTGTCAGGCAGACGTCCCAGAGCGACGGGCGTCGCAGCGCGAATGCGATCGGAATGAGCAGCAGCATCAACTCGAAGCCGCGCTCCTCGAGCACGTGGAAGTTGGGCGACTGCCACTCGGCGATGAAGCTCTGCTGCACCCCGGAGAACTGCGGCTGGATGACGTACCCGTAGAGGCTGATGCCGCGCGGGTTGAGCACGGCCGCGACGACGCAGGCGACGAAGATGATGATGAGGTTGCGAACGCGTCGCTTGTGCTCATCGCCGTCGACGCCACGAACCCAGTGCACGACCTCGACGAACGCCGCGACACCCACCGGCACGAGCCCGAAGAGGAAGCCACCGTGCAGGTTGGCCCAGGCAACCATCACCAGCGGCAGCCAGTAGATCGCTCGCGACTTGCCACGCAGGTAGCGATCGAGCCAGAGCAACTCGAGGCACGTGAAAGCAAAGGTGATCATCTGCGGGCGCGGTCCCCAGACTTCGACCCCCCCGAGCCCTGCGATCCCAATGGCGATCGCTGCGATGACGTTGTTGCTCATCTCGAGGCCGACGCGACGCCAGATGAGCAGGAATCCCCAAAACGTCACGGCTGCGAACCCAAGCGAGACGAGTGTCAGGCCGCCGACCTTGAAGAGCAGGTAGGCGATGATCTCCGTCGTGTACTCGGGGTCGATCCACTGTTTCCCCGCCACCGTGAAGGTGAAGAGGTCATGCGACACCACCTGGCGGTGATCGACCATCCACTGGCCGGTCACGATGTGCCAGAAGATGTCCGGGTCACCGCCTCGTCGGACGATGACGCAGAGGATCACGACGAAGGCGGCAATGACGATGAGCCAGCCCGGGGTGACGCGTCGGATGCGGCTGCTGATCGGGACGGACATCGCCGCGAAGGGTACTCAGTGCCACCTCATTCAGGGATCAGGGCGCGCCGTTGTCACAAAGGCGGGCGCGGCGGTGCTTCTCTGATGTGGTCGAATCCCGCGCCGCCCCCGTTCGCTCCGTCCCGTTCGTGAGCATCAGGCCGTCTCTCTCGCCGGCGGCGGTGACCGCGACGGGCTTCGAGCGATTGTTTGTGGCCGAGTACGCGCGGGTCACCGCCATCGCCGGGCGCGTCCTTGGAGATCAGGCGGCCGCCGAAGACGTCGCCCAGGAGGTCTTCCTCGATCTGCACAGGCGCTTCGGCAACGATCCCGGCGCCCAGGCGCCGGCGTGGCTGCATGCCGCCGCGGTACACACGGCGCTCAACGCGATCCGCAGCCAGCGCCGGCGCGGCGCGCGGGAGGAGCGGTTCGCTTCGGATGCGTCGCTGTCGGAAGATCCCCAGGCGGCGGTCGAAGCAGCGGAGACGCGCAAGGTGATCAGAGCAGCGCTGGCTCGTGTTCCGGCGCGCGACGCGTCGGTGCTGGCGCTGCGCTACAGCGGGCTCAGCTACGCGGAAACGGCGGCGGCGCTCGGGATTGGCGTGAGCGGGGTGGGAACGAGGTTGCGGCGCGCTGAAGCGCGTCTGCGCAAGGAGGTTGGCGATGCATCTTTCTGACGGGACACTCCGTCGCAGTCTGGACGAGCCGGTTGCCGTCGATCCGCGATCGCGGCGCCATCTTGAATCGTGCGACCGCTGCCGCCGCAGGCTCGCAGGGGTCAGCGACGACGCAGCCAAGGTGGGAGCGATGTTCGCGGCACATAACCGCGATGTCGACGTCGAGGCGGCACGGTTGCGTCTCGCCGGTTCGGAGGCTGCAGCACCCGCACCAGGAGGCAACGTCCGCCATGCACCCGCACCACGGCGGCCGCTCGGCGCATGGGGCGGGCGCCTGATGGCCGGCGTGGCATGCGCTGCGGCGGCGAGTGTCCTGCTCGTGGTCACCGGGGGGGCACAGGACTTCATCAGCCTGTTCCAGCCGTCGAACTTCGCCGCGGTGCCGGTCACTGCCACCGAGGTCCGCTCGCTCGCCGGGCTCACCGGCTACGGCACGGTCACCGGTGGATCGACACCGCTCCGCATCACCGCTGAGCCGAACGCCGCTGCCGCCGCCGCCCTGGCGGGGATCGCTGCGCCGGCGATCTCGCTTCCCGCGGGAGTCGCGGGAGGTCCGGCATACGCGGTGGTGAACGGCACGGTCGTGTCGTTCACGTTCAACTCGCGGCTCGCAGCGGAAGCTGCCGCTCGGTCTGGCGGTCAGCTGCCGGCCATGCCCTCGGGGCTCGACGGGAGCACGCTCAGCGTCTCGATCAATCCGGCAGTGGTGGTCTCGTACGGCCTCGACGTCGGCGCCCTCTACAGCGGTGGCGGCTCGCTGCCGTCGAGCGGATCGGCGGTCGTTGTTGTCGCCTCGCGCACGCCGACCGTCTCCTCGACAGGCGTGACCGTCGAGACGCTCGAGAACTATCTCCTCGCGGTGCCGGGGATCCCCGCCGGCGTGGCATCCGAGATCCGTGCGATTCGCAATCCTGAGCAGACCGTGCCGATACCGATCCCGATCGACCTTGCGAGCGCGTCGACCGTCAGCGTCAACGGGTCTCCAGGGCTGCTCATCGGCAACTCGACCAACCTCGGGAGTGTCGTGCTCTGGCAACACAGCGGCGTCGTGTACGTTGTCGCCGGAACGGTCAGCGCTGACGCGGCGCTCGGCATCGCGCGCTCGCTCCACTGATGCCCGACGCCGCGACAACAGGTGTCTCCCAGGACGAGCCGGCCGTCAGGACGCTCGAGCTGACCAAGCACTACGGTCCGGCGGTCGCGCTGTCCGGCCTCACGATGGTCGTGCCCCGCGGCGAGGTCTTCGGCTTTCTCGGACCGAACGGCAGCGGCAAGACGACCGCGGTCAAATTGCTGCTCGGTCTCACGCGCCCGACCGGCGGCGAGGCGTGGGTGCTCGGGGCGCGTGCCGGCAACCGGCAGACGCGCAGCCGGATCGGATACCTGCCGGAGCTGTTCCGCTATCAGGGCTGGCTCAGTGCACGGGAGGTGCTTGCGCTCCATTGCCGGCTCGCGGGGATCGCTCGTTCCACCTGGCCGGAGCAGATCTCGGGTGCGCTGGCGACGGTCGGTCTCACCGGGCACGCCGACGCGAAGGTCGAGACGTTCTCGAAAGGCATGCAACAGCGCCTCGGGCTCGGTGTCGCCTTGCTCGGCGATCCCGCGTTGGTGGTGCTCGACGAGCCGACGTCCGCACTCGACCCGGTGGGGCGCGCGGACACGCGCGACATCATCCGCCGGCTTCGCGATCGCGGGTGCGCGGTCTTTCTCAACTCACACCTCCTCGGCGAGGTCGAGCAGGTCTGCGACCGTGTCGCGGTTGTGTCCAACGGACGTGTGCTCGCGACCGGCGGTCTCGACGAGCTGTTGGGCACGGGAGGCGTGCGTTTGCGGCTCACGGGGATGACCGACCTCGCGCAAGCAGCGCTCAAACGCCGCGGCACTGTCAGCGAGCACGACGGGTGGTTCATCGTTACGGGTGTCGGCGCTGACGCGGTGCCGGACTTGATCGCCGAGCTCGTCGGCATGGGTGCGCGCGTGTATGCCGTCGAGCCGGTGCGTCAGACGCTCGAGGAACGGTTTCTCGCGCTCCTTCGCGCCGAGGAGGCGACATGGCAATCCTGACGATCGCGAGGTTGACCATCCGCGAGGCGGCGCGACGAAAGCTCTTGCTCGCACTGGCGATCCTCACGCTCGTCGTGATCGGCCTCACCGGCTGGGGCTTCCAGCATCTGGCCAACTTGACCACTGCCGACGGGACAGCGCTTCCGCGTGATGAGGTGCGCCTGGCAACGTCGCAGGTGCTGGTACTCGTCGAGTTCATGTTCAGCGCGGTGCTCGCGCTCAGCGCGGTGGTCACCGCATCGCCGTCAATCTCGAGTGAGGTCGAATCCGGTGTCGCACTCGCGATGCTGGCTCGGCCTGTGAGCCGGTATCAGATCGTGGTCGGGAAGTGGCTCGGTTTTGCCGCGCTCATCCTCGTGTACGTCGGCGCCACCACCGCACTCGAGCTGATCGTCGTGAATTTCACGAGCAATTACGTTCCGCCGGGACCAGTCGCGCTGGCGGCGTACCTGATCGCCGAGGGGATCGTGGTGATGTCGCTCGCGCTCCTGCTGAGCACGATGCTGTCGGGGATGACCGCCGGTGTCATCGCGCTCGTCCTCTTCTTCGTCGCGTGGATCGGCGGCATCGCCGGAGCAATCGGTCAGGTGTTCGGCAACGTCGGAATCAGCAACGCGGGCACCATCAGCCAGCTCGTGCTGCCAACGGACGCGTTGTGGCGCGGCTCGGTGTACGAGCTGGAGCCGGTGCTGTATCGGGACGTGCTCGGCGCCACCACCGAGCGTGCGGGGAATCCCTTCTTCGTGCAATCGCCGCCGTCCATCGCGTTCCTGCTCTGGACGGCGTGCTGGGTGCTCGGCATCGTCGAACTCGCCGTCTGGAACTACCGTCGCAAAGAGGTCTGAGAGGCGCCCACGCGCGTCCTTGTTGAGACTTCGCACAGGACTTACGCATCCTCGGTGTCTGACCCCGCGCTGCCGTCAATCTCCCAACAACGTCTGTCGAGTTGGCTATCCTGCGACAACGGCGACGTTGAGGCCTGAGGAGAGGGGATCGGAATGTGGAATGACGACATCGAGCGAGGGCTTCCACGACGGCGGTCAACCCGCTCACCGCTGACCGCCGGACTGCGGCGCATGTTCGCGGTGCACGCAGCAGCGCAGACGCGAGGCATCCCGGTTGACGCGGTGCTCGAGGAGCTCCAACAGCGAACGTCCGCGACCCGGCGCGTGAGCCGGCGCCGTTTTCTCACCGGTGCGGCGATTGCCGGCGCAGGCGTCGCGCTCGGTCCCACCGTGACCCGCGCAGTTGCAGCGAGCCGGCGTGCGGCATCGCAACAGCCGCGCATCGCGGTGGTCGGGGCCGGACTTGCGGGACTGCGCTGCAGCCATCTGCTCTGGACCCGCCACGGAGTCGCATCGACGCTCTACGAAGGTCATGCGGATCGCATCGGCGGCCGCTGCTGGTCGCTGCGCGATTACTTCTCGAATGGGCTCATCACCGAGCACGGTGGGGCTTTCATCGATTCGGATCAGATCGCGGCCCTGGATCTCGTCAAGGAGCTCGGACTTCGAGCTCGAGGATGACAACGGCGGCGAGCTTCACGGCCTGCCCGAGATCTACTGGTTCAACGGGGGCTACTACACGTATGCCGAGGCGAGCGCCGACTGGGAAGACTTCGGTTACGCCGCCTTTCACAACGCGGTCCAGGAGTTCAACCACCGACGCCGGGATCGCGCGGCTCGACCACCTCTCGGCGCCGGAGTGGCTCGACCAGACGCCGATCGGCAGCACGTCACGGTTCGGGCAGCTGATGCTCTCCAACACCGTGTCGGAAAACGGTGGCGACCCCGGCGATCAGTCGGCGCTCGACCTCATCGGACTCACCGGCGTCAACCCGCGCACCTCGCTCGATCCGCTCCCCGGCTACGACGAGAAGTGGCACGTCGTCGGCGGCAACGATCAGATGGTGCATGGGATGGCGGGACAACTCCCCTCCGGCACCATCCAGATGGGTCACCGCCTCATGGCATTGCGAGAGAACAGCGATCAGACGTACACGCTCACCTTCGAGACCGGCGCGAAGACGGTGGATGTCGTCGCCGACTTCGTCACGCTGGCGTTGCCGTTCACGACGCTGCGCGACGTCGATCTGAGCCATGCCGGTTTCAGCACCGACAAGTTGCGCGTCATCAACACGATGGGCATGGGCACGAACGCGAAGATCCATGTCGAAGTCGCACGGAAGACGTGGGCCCCGCTCGGTTTCAATGGAGTCGCGTACACCGACTGGCATAGCTTCGATGTGTGCTGGGACGACTCCGTCCCGCTCGGACCCAACGGAGCACCCGCACTGCTGCTCGCGTTTCCGGGTGCGAGCACAGGTCGGGACACACTCACCGGCGCCGCGCACGGTCCATCGCCGGAACGGGACACGAACTGGTTCCTTGACCGCATCGAGCCGGTCTTCCCGGGCACGCGCGCTGCCTTCACCGGCGCGTCGTACGAGGATCACTGGGCGCTCGACCCATGGGTCAAGGGCGCGTATTCCTTCTACAAGGTCGGCCAGTACCAGTACTACGGCGGCACCGCCGCGGAGACCCAGGGGCGCGTGCACTTCGCCGGTGAGCACACGTCGATCAACAACCAGGGATTTCTCGACGGCGCGGTCGAGACCGGGGTGCGCGCCGCGAAGCAGATCTGGGCGCAGTTCTGAGGTTCGGTCAGGCCGGCGTGGCGGCCGCGGAACGGCGGGCTCGATAGGCCCGCGCTTTCTCTCGGGTGCCGCAGACGCGCATGGAGCACCAGCAACTACAGCCGTTCTTGGAGTGGTCGTAGAAGGCCCAGCGGCAGCTGTCGCTGCGGCAGACCTTGAGGCGATCCCAGGTCCCCATCAGAGTCGCTTCGACGATCGCGGTGGAGATCAGGCCCAGGAAGCTGTCGACGCCGGCGCAGTCGACTGCGAGGGTCGCGCCCGCATCAGTGAAGACGGGCCGGAGCGGGGAATGGCCGAGGAGCTTCTGCAATCTCACACGCACGCCCGGATCGACGTTCTCTCCTGTGTGTGCCTCAAGCAGATCGCGAAGTGCCTCGCGGGTGGCGATCAACCGCGCGCGGTCCTTCTCCGACACCTCGATGGGCCGTCCCGCGGTTCGTGTCAGCCACGCGGCCGCAAGGGGCGCCGTCCGAAGTTCGTCGACTCCGTCGGGCATCTCCGTGCTGTTGAGGAACTGCTGCACGAGCTGCAGCGAGCCGGGAGCGGGGGTGCGAGGTTCGGGGTCGCTCATCGCTATCGTCACCAGTATACGCATTTGACAAGTGATCGTCGATACAGTACGATGTCACTAGTAAACCACGTTGGGTGGTTACTAAACGGAGGCAAAGACCATGTACGGACCCCAATTGATCGAGATGGCCCAGGTGGCCGAGCAGGAGCACATGCTCAAGGCAGTGGTGGAGCGGGCGCGCGCACAGCAGCGGCGCGAGATGCGCCAGCTGCGCGGGCCGGGACGGTTCGCTCGGGCGTGGGCCGCTTTCTGGGCTGCCGGGGACTACGGGCAGGCGTCGCGCGTCGCGGCGAATGCCGCTATCCCGACGGATTTCGTGCCCTGCACCGACTGCTGACCGTCGCGAGCCACTCCAGCGTCAAGAACGTTGCCGCCAGGCGACCGGCGAGGCGACTCGCCACCGCCTGTGCGGCCGGGCTCAGCCCCAGAGAAAGCTGGAGAAGCGCCCCGCCACTTCATCGACATCGACGTTGGGCCACGTCCCCGCGGGGAAAAGGCCGCGCTCCAGGTACTGCCACGCAGCGGTCCGATTTGCGCACGCCGGCTTGTTGGGTCCGAAGGGCGGCTTCGCCGAACGCCGCGGATTGCTCCCCGTGTGCTCGGGCTCGCTCGAGTACAGCAACGAATTGTTGGCGATCTTCGCGTTAGCTGCTACCGCGGAGCAGTAGGCGCCGGCGAACGGCCCGTTGATGGCGTTCTCGTAGAACCCGGCGGTGTATCCCGAGCCCTGGAACGCCGCGAAATACGCGGCGATGTAGGTCGAGGTGATCGGGTCGTTGGTTTCGACATCGCGAAAGATCGCGATCCCGTGAGGCACGCCGAGGGTTTTCGCCTGGGCAATCGCCTGTTGCGCATCAACCGAACCCGAGGTGAACACGTGATTGGGGTCGTCGATGAGGAGAATCGACAGCCCCTGACTGTGGATGTACGTTGCCTCGGTGGCTGACAGCTGGCTGCTGTAGATGAGATATCGGCCGACGAATTGCGGCGCGCCGAGGTCAGTCTTCGTCTGCGTGATGTCGCCACTCGACTGCACGTTGTCGGTGGTGTCGATGCCCCATAACGCTGGGTGACCTGCAGCCTGTGCTGCGAAGTTCTGCGCGCTCGCAGCGTGCGCCTGCTGCGCGAGGAGCAACGACGCGAGCGCTGATGCCGCGATCATCAGCTTTCTCGTACGCCACGCAGCCAGCCGACGCCGCCTTCCGCGCTTCATGGAGCGGCCATGCTAGCAGCGCGGCCGGATCTGCGTACCATCGCCCGATGCCGCTTCCGAACCTGCGCGTGAGGCTGCGCGACGCGACCCGCGCTGATGTCCCCGCGATCGCGACGATGCACCTCGCGAGCTGGCGGGCGACCTATACCGCGATCACCCCTACGGATTTCATGCGGTCGATCACGCTCGAGAGCCGCATCAAACGCTGGGAGAGGGCGTTCACGCCGCCGTCGTCGGAGACCACCGAGACGACCGTCGCAGTCGATGGCGACCAGATCGTCGGAGTGTGCAGCTTCGGACCCCGTCGGGAGCCGGCGGATCCGATTGCCGGCGAGGTCTACTCGCTGCACGTCGCTCCCGGTTCGCTCCGTATCGGCCTGGGACGGCTGCTCCTCGACGACGCGCTTGCGCGCCTGGCGGCTCGGGGCTTCACGACCGTCTGCCTCTGGGTCCTCCGCGACAACGCGAACGCGCGCGGGTTTTACGAGGCGCGCGGGTGGTCGCTGACGGGCGAGGAACGCGAGGACGACCGCAGCGGTTTTCCGATCGCGGAGGTGCGTTACGCGATCCAGCAGGCGCCCGCCGACGGCTGATATGTTGCGCGGCAGCGATGGACACTGCTCCGATGCCCGCCGTGTTTCTCGGACACGGCAGTCCGATGAACGCGCTCGAGCACAATCGCTACACCGCCGCGTGGGCGTCGTTCGGTAAATCAGTACCCCGGCCGCGCGCGATTCTCGTCGTCTCCGCGCACTGGTACATCGGCTCAACCGCGGTGACCGCGATGCCGACGCCGCGAACCATTCACGACTTCTACGGCTTCCCGCAGGCACTCTTCGATTTTCAATACCCGGCACCGGGGTCGACGAGCTTTGCGGAGGAGGTGTCGGAGATCGCCAAGCCGGTGTGGGTGGGGCTCGATCACGACAGCTGGGGCATCGACCATGGAACGTGGTCCGTCCTCGCCCACGCGTTTCCCGACGCCGATATCCCCGTGGTGCAGTTGTCGATCAACGCCGCGAAACCGTTCGACTATCACCTCGATCTGGGCTCGCGACTTGCGCCGTTGCGCGACTCCGGTGTGCTCCTGTTGAGCAGCGGCAACGTCGTGCACAACCTTGGCGGCATGGACTTCGCCAATCCCGACGGCGCATATGACTGGGCGGAGCGGTTCGACGGTGCGGTGCGCGAGAAGATGCTCGACGCACCGACAGACGTGCTCACTGTTGACGCGCGGCCCGAGTTCCGGCTGGCGGTGCCGACACCAGACCACTTTCTCCCGCTCCTGTATCTCGCAGGCACTGCGGGTGCAACCGGGCAGACGCTCGACGTCCTGGTTGACGGATACACGTTCGGCTCGCTGTCGATGACGTCGTACACGCTCGACGCCGCCTCTCCTCAGCGCGAAGAAGTGGATGCTCCCGCTGCGGAGTTCCCGGATCCTGCGCTGGTGCCGCCGGACGAGACCAACAGCTGACTTCGCGTCAGCTCGTGCAGAGGCTCACATTCTTGACGGCGAGGATATGTGCGACGGCGCCCTCGAGCCGGCTGCGGTCGAGTGTTCCGGCGCCCACCGCGGCGACGAGCGCCGCGACGGTGCTGTTCGTGAGCGATGCGACACTCGCCGCGGCGGCCGTATACAGCACCATGTCCGCGCCGGCAGTGATCGCGGCGACGACGGCTCTCGGCACCGTGTAGCCGATATCGACCAGGGCTCCGGCCGACAGCGAGTTCGTCATCACGAGACCCTGGTAGCCGAGCTGATCACGCAATTCGCCGGTGATCGTGTTGGGAGAGATGCTGGCGGGCAGTGTCGACAATCCGGGGACGACGGCGTTGGCGATCATCACCGCGGGCGCTCCGGCCGCGATCGCGGACTTGAAGGGGAGCAAACCCGCCCCCTGCAGGGTGGTCCAGGGCAGCGTTGTCGCGGGTTTGACGTCGGTGTTGGCGGAGGCCTGCCCGAGACCCGGGAAGTGCTTGATCACCGGGATGACGCCTCCGGCTGTCAGCCCCGCTGCGAACGCCGATGCATCAGCCGCAGTGATGGTTGGGTTGAGGCTGAAGGAACGTGTGCCGTCGGGGTCCTGATTGTTCGGCCCGTTGCCGTTGTCGAGATCGAGCACCGGCGCCAGGTCCATGGTGATCCCGGCCGCTCGCATCTTCTGCGCGCTGATAGTGCTGAGGAGCAGGATCTGCGCCGGTGTCATGGTCGCGCCCATGGATCGTGCCGACGGAATGGAACCGACCAGATTCGCCATTCGCTGGACGACGCCGCCTTCCTCGTCGGTCATCACAAACGGTGCGATGCCGTTCGGCGCGGTCGCGGTGAGTGTCTTGAGGAGCTGGCCGAGGTTGGTCGGGGCCGACGAGCCGAAGAGGATGATGCCGCCCGCGCCGGCTTCGATCTCCGGTGTGATCGAGGTCACATCGGTTTCGCTCACGGGGATGACGAGCGTTTGCTCGGCAAGTTGCGTGAGGCTCCAGGTTGCCAGCATGCTCGCGTTGTTGCAGACGTTCGGTGTGGGTGTCGGCAGCGGGGAATCGGATGCCGTCGGGGTCGGCGGCAGTGTCGTCGGCGCGACTGACGGCGAGCCGCAGGCGGCAAGCACCGCGATCATCGCAACGATGGCAAGCGGGCTGGGCGTGATGCTTCGCATGCTGGTGATACGGGCGGAACCCGTGAAAAGGGACGGCGCTATCGTTATGCCCGTGCCCAGAGTCAACGGGTCACGGTAGTGGGGAGTGGATCGATGCGGTTCGGAGTCGTGCTTCCGGGCGGCACCGCCGCGCAGCAACTCGAGCTCGCGGTGGTGGCTGAGCAGGCCGGTTGGGACGGTGTCTTCGTCTGGGAGGCGGCGTACGGCGTCGACGCCTGGACGCTCCTCGCCGCCATGGCGACGCGGACCGAGCGCGTGAAGCTCGGCACCATGCTCACGCCGTTACCGTGGCGGCGTCCGTGGAAGGTCGCGAGCCAGATGGTCACGCTCGATCAGCTGTCCGCCGGCCGCGCGATCCTCGCGGTGGGGCTCGGTGCCGTCGATGCCGACCTGCCCGAGACCGGCGAGGTCGTCGACCTCCGGATGCGCGCCGAGTACCTCGATGAAGGCATCGACCTCATCCGCGCGCTGTGGGACGGCGGGACGAGCTACCACGGACGCCACTACCACTACGAGAACCGCCGGGCCGATCTCGGCGACGTGGCCCAACCGGTGCAGCAACGGCTGCCGATCTGGGTCGTCGGCGTGTGGCCGAGGCCGAAGTCCATGCAGCGGGTGTTGCGCTGCGACGGGGTGATCCCCCAATGGGCGGTGCCCGGCCGCGATGGTGGTCCGGACGATGTTCGCGACCTTCGGGTCTGGCTCGCCGAGCGAGGCGGCACCGGCATCGACGTCATCGTCGACGGGGAGACGCCCACGGAGGACCGCGCCGCGGCGATCGCGAAGGTCGCGCCCTGGATGGATGCCGGTTGCGCCTGGTGGCTCGAGACCCGCTGGGAGTTGCCGCACCACTCAGACGAGCGCCTGAGTCAGATCCGGGAACGCCTCCTGGCCGGGCCGCCGACAGACTGAGCCGTCAGGGCGTCGAGAGTGACGGTCCTTTGACCTGCACCGGGTCGCCGGACACCTCGCGCAGCGTGCGTCCACTGGCGCGGATCCAGAGCCATGTGCCGAGCAGGACCACGATCGAGGCGAGCAGCACGATGCCGATCGCAAGGGTCGGCACGTTGACGAGCTTCAGGCCGGAGACGAGGAGCACGGCCGCCAGCGCGCCGCGAAGAAACGCGGTCGGTGCGTACGACGACACGGCGGCTCCGATGAGCACCCCGGGGATGCTGCCGATCAGGATCGAGAGCGTCAGGCCGAGCTTGAAATCACCGAAGACGATGTGCGCCAGCGCCGCGGAGCCGACCATCGGGATCGCTTGCGCGAGATCGGTGCCGACCATCTGGGAGCCGCGAAGCCGCGGGTACAGAAAGAGGAGCAGCACGATCACGAGCGTCCCGGAGCCCACCGACGTGATCCCGACGATGAACCCGATCGATGCGCCGATCGCGACAGTCGGAAGCTTCTTGATGATCAACTTCTCGTCCGAGCCGCGCGAGGTCCCGTTGCGATGATCGAGATACATCTTGAACAGCAGCGCGCCGACTGCGAGAAGCAGGACGGAGCCGAGCGCGACACCGACGACGGCTTGCACACGCGTCGCGCTGCCGATCGACTTGAGGAATACGACGCCGAGAAACGCGAACGGCACTGATCCGATCGCGAGCCACGCCGCCAGATTCCAGCGCACGGTCCCGCGGCCTGCATGGACTGCGGCACCGACCGGCTTCATGATCAGCGACGCCACGAGGTCGCTCGAGACTGCGGCGAGCGGTGCCACGCCGAATAACAGCACGAGGATCGGGGTCATGAGCGCCCCGCCGCCCATTCCGGTTAGGCCGACGGCGCATCCCACGATAAGCCCGGCCAACGCCACATACAGGTCGATGTGCACCCCCCGAATCCTCCTCTCGCTGCGATTGCCCCGTTTGACGCCCTCGCCATACTGTGCAGGATGGCGAGCCCCACGTCAAGTTCGCCTTCCGAATGCAATTCTGACGATTCGGGACGCTGACGCGTTGGGCGATTCGACCGATTCAGGACGGTGACATGTTGTACGAATCGACCCCGACGAATCTGGCGAGCTCGCGGAGCGCCCGGTTGCGTGCTCGAAGCGGCCGGCGCCGCCTGTCCCACCCGGGTTCCCACCGCTCGCCACGGACCTCGAGCGTTCCCGCATTGCGATCCACGGCGAGGTCGAACCGCGCGACGAGTTCGATCGCCGTGGAGGAGGGGCATGACGAAATAGCCCCATCGCGTCGTCTTCGGCACGTAGATCTCGAGGCGGAAATCAAAGCCCCACAACGCCGCAGTCCGAGCGCGGTCGCAGATGAGGTTGTCGAAGGGCGAGAGCAATGTCGTGCGCGGCTCGAACCCGCCCGCCTCGATCCGCTCGAGCAGTGCGATGTCATCGACATGGATGCACCAGTCGCCGTTACGGCCGAGCGCCACGGGAATGATCACTCCGTCGGCTTTCAGTTGTGTCCAGATGGCATCCAGTCCCGGGTACCGCCTGCGCAGGAAATGCTTGCGCACCTGCTGGGGTGTTGCTACGCCTAGCGCGTGCAGCGATCGGATGATCGCGCTGCGTACGGCGTCATTCCGTTCCGGAATCGCGGCGATCGGTGCGCCGAACCATCGGTCTGCGAGCGCCCATCGCCGTCCCCGTCCGTCGCGTGCGGCCGGGACGATCTGCCCACGCAACCAGAGCAACTCGATGCTGTCGGAGATCTCGCTCCGCGCCCCCCATCCCGACTCATACTTCTGTGCGTGCTGGTCGAAGTCCGAGGCGTGGACAACGTCGGCATGCGCCAATCGATCGAGAATCGGATCGACGTGGAGTGTCCGACGTGACACCCACCGCTCGGTTCGGCTTGGGTCGCCGACCGGGGGCGGCAACGCTGCATGCAGCGCGCGGTCCTCGCTCGGCACGATCGATGCCTGGTGCGCCCAGTATTCATAGAGGGAGCGCTCGTCCCAGAGCAGCGAATCGACGAGCTTCTGGCGGAACATCCCCAGGCGGCTGAACACCACGAGCAGGTGATTGCGCGCAACGATCGACGTCGGGTCGAGTTGCAGGCAGCCGAGGTGACGCACCAGCTCGTGGATCGCGTCGGCGGTCACCGGCCGCCGCGGCACGCCGCTCAGTCGCTGACAGGCAACTGCCAACCGTCGTGCGCTCTCGATGGCCACCGGGCGGAGCGCGTCGGCTATCCCCAGACCTCCGCCGCGGTTTCAACGATGAGACGAAGCTTGGCAACCTGCTCGTCGTAGGTCAGCGTGTTGCCCTCGACCGTCGACGAGAATCCGCACTGCGGGGAAAGACAGAGCTGCTCGAGCGGCACAAATTTCGACGCTGCTTCGATGCGGCGCTTGAGATCGTCTTTCTGCTCGAGCGCGCCGCGCTTTGTGGTGACCAGGCCGAGGACGACGTATTTGCCCTCCGGCACGAATCGGAGGGGCTCGAAGCCGCCCGATCGAGCGTCGTCGAATTCGAGGAAAAAGCCGTCGACATCGAGCTCACCGAACAGCGCTTCGGCGACGAAGTCGTACCCACCTTCGGCGGCCCACGACGATCGGAAGTTGCCGCGACACATGTGCGTGGTGACGCGCATCCCCGCTGGCTTCGCCGCGAGCACGCGGTTGATGTTGCGAATGTAGAGCTCGTGCTGATGCTCGCGATCGCCGCCGAGCGACGCGATCAGCTCACGCTGGCGCGGGTCGTTGAGATAGGCGAGGCTGGTGTCATCGAGCTGCAGGTAGGTACAACCGAGCTTACCGAGCGCGCGTACCTCGTCGGCGTACGCCGCGGTGAGGTCGTCCCAGAACTGTTCGAGGTCCGGGTACACATGTGGGTCGATCGCTGCGCGCCCGCCGCGGTAATGGACCATGCTCGGCGAGGGGATCGTCAGCTTCGGGGTGATGCCGTCAGCAGTGGTCGACTGCAGAAACCGAAAGTGGTCGGCGAAGATCGTGTCGCGCAGCGTGATCCGGTCGCTGATACGCAATGCAGCCGGCGCGAAGTCGAGCGTGCCGCCGTCGTTGAAGAACTGCACGTGCAACTTCTCGTCGGCCTGGGTGATGCCGCCGAGTTGATAGATGAAGTCCATATGCCACGCCGACCTGCGGAATTCGCCGTCAGTTGCAGACTGCAGTCCGACATCGCGCTGCATCGCGACGACGTCGCGGATCGCGGTGTCCTCGACTGCGCGAAGTGCATCGGCCGTCATCTCCCCCGCGGCGCGCCGTGCTCGCGCTTCCATCAGATGCGCCGGTCGCAGCAGGCTGCCGACGTGATCGGCGCGAAAAGGTGGTGACGCTGTTTGAGGGATGGTCCTAGCGTACTGATGGCGCAATTGAGCTGTCAATGCGATCCCCGTGCGCGGCTCATCGCGACATTCCCTAGGCTTGCGGGTCGATGTCTGTCCCAAACGACGACCAAGCGGCAGCGCTTCGCGCGGCGGCGCACCGTCGCATTCGCAACCGTGCACTCGCCATCGGCGTCAGTGTTGTTCCTTTCGGACTCTCGTTCGGCGCCGTGTCCGTTGAGACGCATCTCAACCTTGCTCAGATCTGCCTGCTCTCGCTCGTCCTCTTCTCCGGAGCATCACAGTTCGCGCTGGTAAGCGTGATCAGTGGCGGCGGTTCACTATTTTCGGCGGTCGGCACCGCGCTCCTCCTCGGGACTCGCAACGGCCTGTACGCAGCGCGGATCAACTCGTTGCTCCGGCCCAAGGGATGGCGCCGGCTCCTCATGGCCGAGGCGACGATCGACGAGACCACGGCGATGGCCGTGGCCGAGGGACCCAACGGCTACGCGGCGTGGGCGTTCTGGGTGACGGCCTTGAGCGTCTATGCCCTCTGGAATATCTCGACGATCGTCGGGGCGCTGGCCGGCAATGCGCTCGGCTCCCCGGCGGCCACAGGGCTCGACGTCGCGGGTCCCGCGGCGTTCACCGCACTCCTGGCACCGCGGCTGAGGAGTCCCCGCATGGGCTTGACGGCATTGGCGTCGGGAGCCATCGCGCTCCTGGCGGTGCCGTTTGTCCCGGTTGGCGCGCCGATCCTCCTCGGCGGGCTCATCGGTGTTGCGCTGCTGCTGGCGTTCAGCCGATGAGGCTCTGGCTTGCGGTGATCATCGCGTCGGCCGGCTGCGCCGCGTTGAAGATGGCTGGCTATGTGGTGCCCGCCCGGTTCCTCGAGTCACCGGTGGCGAAACGCGTCCTCGAGGCGCTTCCCGTCACGCTGCTGAGCTCGCTGATCGCGGTCTCCGTGTTCGCGACTGGGAGTCATCTCGTGCTCGAACTCACGCGCGGCCGGGCTTGCGGTCGCATTTGTCCTGGTCGCGGTGCGGGCGCCATTTCTTGTCGTCGTGGTTGGGGCGTGCGCGACCGCGGCCGGCGTGCACGCGCTCTACCCGTGACGGTATCGACGATGAGAAGGCGACTGAACGCGTGATGCCGGCTAGGTGAGAGAAACCACCGTCCAGGTGTTGCCGGCGTCGGTCGAGCGCCAGAGTTGGGATGCGAGCGTGTCCTGGTCCTCGCTGATGACGTAGCCGACCTTCGAGTTGGTGAAGCCGATCCACAAGCGCCGCCGGCGATTCCGGCAACGTGCGATAGCTCATGCCGCCGTTTCGTCGTCACCTCAGATCGGCAGTGCCGCCCGACAAATGCCTCATGCGACGAGAGCGCCGCGACGAACGAGCCGTTCCCGAATGCCGTTCGCGGTCCCTCGTGTGTGTGTAGGTCGCGCCGCCGTTTGTCGACACCGCTGCGCCGCCCTGCGTCCCAGTTGCGCAGAACGCCCAGATGACCGTTCGTGCTCACCGGATCGAACAGACCACCGAGGTCGGGCTCGCACGGCATCGACGCGTAGTCCCAGATCTCGCCATCGTCGTGCGATGTCCAAGCGAGCCCGGTGCTGCGTTCGAAGTACATGACCCAGACGGTGTCGCCGTGGACGCCGATGGACGGCCAGTCCGGCCGGGTTACCGGGGATCGATAGCTGACCCCAGGCGTCGTTGTGCGCCGGTGACCGCACCACGAAGTCGGCACAGCCTGTCGTCGTCTCCGCGGGTCGAGACAGATCTGGACCGCTCGCGTACACCTATCCGTCGGCGCCCGGCTCGATCTGCAGGAATGTCCACGCGGATTGAGCTCGTACCAGTGCGCGCCGCCGTCATGCGTGACATAATGCTGGTCCGTCGCCGAACGCCCAGCCGTCGGAGGCGTTGGCGAAGCGAAGGTCGCTGACCGTCTGCAGTCTCCCGGTGCCCGCGCCGGTGAGATAGACCGATGACCGGGGCGGGGATCCGCTCGGAATGTCTTGCCACCGTTGACGGTGTGCAGGATCTGCGATGGGCAACCGGTCACGGTCGCGCATGGGGCCCGACCGAGCACCCAGAAATCGCTCTCGCTGATGGCGCTCAGCGACACCGGCTGGAATCCGGTCGGGATGGGCAGCGACGGCGTCGGGCTGGGGCTGGGGGTCGTTGCCACGGGCGTCGGTGAGGTGGTTGCAACCGCGCTCGGCCGCGTGACGGTGGACGCGCAGCCGGCGACGGCAAGCGTGGCAATCGTGGCGACGATCCCGACCCTTCCGCGCTGCGCCATGACGGGCAAACCTCCGACTGCTCGGGCGTGCTGCACACGCGACCGGCGGATCTGGAACGCCTTGCGCCACAACGGGGTTACTGCGCACACCTCACGCCTTGCGCGATGTCGTCGCATGATCGACGGATGAACCCGCAGGAGTGGCGTGAGGCGATGCGGATGTGGGCGTTGCCGGACGCGATCCTCGCCGCGGCGCCGGAATCACCGTGGGGCTTCCCGATGGAACCGTTCCGCACACGGGTGGAGCGTGCGAAGCCCGGCGCGCTGACCTTTGCCAACCGCCGCGCACTCGAGGCCTTGCCGGACGGCGGCGTCGTGCTCGACGTCGGGGTCGGCAGTGGCGCCGCGTCGCTGCCGCTGCATCCGCGCTGCTCGCTGATCGTCGGCGTCAACTCGGCGGCCTCATCGCTCGCCGAGTTTCGTCGTCAAGCGCGGCGAGTCGGTGTGGCGGCACAGACGGTCAACGGGCTGTGGCCGGATGTGCAACGGCGAACACCGGTTGCGGATGTCGTGGTCTGCAACCACGTCGCCTACAACGTCGGCGACCTCGCACCGTTTGTGCTCGCCCTGCAGACGCAGGCACGACATCGGGTGGTGATGGAGATCACCCGCCGTCACCCCACGTCGTGGATGGCAGATTTGTGGCTGCGTTTCCACGGTCTCGAGCGTCCGGCGCGACCGGATGCCACCGACGTGGTCTCCCTGATTCGTGGTCTCGGTGTGCCGGTCCACCGCCAGAGCGCTCGTCAGGCGCGCGGCGCCGGCGGGTTCGCGCGGCGGGAGGACGCGCTCGCGTCGATCCGCCGGCGTCTCTGCCTCGACCCGAGCCGTGACGCGGAGGTCGCGGATGCGCTCGGCGATCGTCTCGTCCACGAGGATGGGCTCTGGGCTGTGCGGCCGCCCTCGCAGCCCATCGTGACCCTGTGGTGGGATGTCGCGGAGTAGGGTGAAGTCGTGTCCATACCGCAAAGCGTCGATGCACATCACGCTCACCCGGTCAGCACAGACACGGATCAGGCACCACTTGTTGCCGCGCTCTGCCTGATCGCGGCGTTCATGGTCGCCGAAGTGGTGATCGGCCTCCTGTCCCGGTCGCTCGCTTTGCTGTCGGATGCCGGCCACATGCTCACGGACGTCGCTGCGCTCGGCGTGTCGTTGATCGCGGTGCGCCTCGCGCAACGGCCGCCGAAAGGCGGCCTCACCTTCGGGTTGAAACGGGCGGAGATCCTCGCGGCGCTCGTCAGCGGTGCGACGCTGTTGGTGCTTGCCGCGGTGCTGATCTTTGAAGCGGTGTTGCGTCTCGCGTCACCGCCGTCGGTCCAGGGTGGCGCCGTGATCGCAACGGCCGCCGCGGGCATCCTCGTGAATCTCGGAGTCACGTGGCAGCTGTCGCGTGCGAACCGCCGGAGTCTCAACATCGAGGCGAGCTTCCGGCACATCCTCACCGACCTCTACGCCCTCATCGGCACGCTGATCGCGGGCGTCGTCATCGTGACCACCGGATTCCAACGTGCCGATGCGCTCGCCTCGCTGCTCGTCGCGTGCCTCATGGTCTACGCGGGCGTGCGTCTGCTGGGTAAGGCTGGGCGGGTGCTCCTCGAGGCGTCGCCGGCGGACCTCGATCCGGAGGAGATCGGGAGCGCGCTCGCTGCGCACGAGCACGTCGTCAACGTTCACGACCTGCACGTCTGGGAACTGACCTCGGGTTTTCCGTCCCTGTCCGCCCATGTGCTCGTGCACCCTCGTGACGACTGCCACGCGATCCGGCTCGACCTGGAACGCTTCGTCCACGATCGCTTCCGCATCGAGCACACGACCCTGCAGGTCGACCACGCACCGCCGGAGTTCCTCAAGGTCGAGCGGCTCGTCCCTAATCGGGACAGGGCCGCGGAGTAGCAGCCGACCTAGGCGCTGGTACCGGACCGCGCGCACTCCCGGCAGACGCCGAGGACCGCGAAGTGGTACGGACGGAGCTCGAAGCCGAGGCGTCGCTTGGCACCGTCGGCCATTGCCTCGAACAGATCGTCGGGCGCCTCGAGGGTGTCCCCGCACACCTCGCAGACGAGGTGGCCGTGGGCCTCGGTCGCGAGGTGATACGTGGCTGCGCCATGGCCGAGGTGGTTGTGGATGACGACCCCGAGGCGCTCGAGCTCCTCGAGGTTGCGATACACGGTGGACGCGTGGACGTCCGGCGCCAGCTTCCGGACGGTGGTCAGCAGCTCTTCAGCCGTGGGGTGGCTGGCGCCCTGGACGAGCGCGGTGAGCACAAGGCGGCGGGCGGTCGTGACTCGCGAGCCACCGTCGCGCAGTTGCGCCACGAGTTCGTCGACGGTCGTGGGAGCCATATCCCAAGGATAGTCGCAGTCCGATTGTTAAGAGACGGATAGTGCAGATGGCTCCTGGACGCTATTGCGTGCTGGTCGCGTTTTGATACGCTGAGCGGGCTCCTGACGTTGAGGGGAACAAGGAGGACGCCCATGGCCGCGACACCGTCTCGCTGGACCCGGATCCGCGGCTCGCTGACCCCCCGCGAGTGGGGCAGGGTCGGCGGCATGGTCGCGTTCATCATCGGCCTGTACGTCGTGGGCTGGGGGGTGTTCATCGTCGCCATCCTCCCCGAGCACTCGAAGTTCCTCGGCATCGGCGTCGCCGTCACGGCGTACACGCTCGGCCTGCGGCACGCCTTCGACGCGGACCACATCTCGGCGATTGACAACACCACACGCAAGCTCATGGCCGAAGGCAAGCGCCCGATGTCAGTCGGCTTCTGGTTCTCGCTCGGTCACTCGAGCGTGGTATTCGTGCTCGGGATCGGTCTCACCTTCGCGGCCCGCGCGATCGTCACCCAGGTCAGCAACTCGAACTCAACGGTGGAGACGTTTGGCGGCATCATCGGGACCGCGGTCTCGGGCTCATTCCTGTATCTGATCGCCGCCCTCAACCTGGTGATCCTCGTCGGGATCGTCAAGGTCTTTCTGGAAATGCGGCGCGGTCGCTACAACGACGAGGAGCTCGAGCAGCAGCTCAACGCGCGCGGGCTGATGACGCGCTTCTTCGGCAAGCTGATGCGCGCGATCAAGAGCCCGTGGCAGATGTATCCGGTGGGTGTGCTGTTCGGGCTTGGTTTCGACACGGCGACCGAGGTTGCGCTGCTTGCTGCGACAGCGGGAGTCGCGACCGCAGGCCTTCCCTGGTACGCGGTGCTGAGCCTGCCGATCCTGTTCGCCGCCGGCATGGCGACGCTCGACACGCTCGACGGATCATTCATGAACTTCGCCTACGGGTGGGCGTTCTCGAAGCCAGTGCGCAAGGTCTACTACAACATCACCATCACGGGACTGTCCGTCGTTGTGGCCATGCTGATCGGCACCATCGAGATCTTCGGTCTCCTCGCCGCGCAGCTCAAATTCTCCGGCGGCTTCTGGGACTTCATGTCGGGTTTCAACATCAACGAAGCAGGCTTCATCATCGTCGGACTGTTCGTCGTGACGTGGGTCGCGGCGCTTGCGATATGGCGGTTCGGTCGCATCGAACAGCGATGGGAGAGGGCAGCGGCCCAACGTCGCTCGGCCTGAGGTCAGGCTCCGCCGTCATTTCGCTGCCACGTCCAGGCCCTCGCGCAGTGCGATGACCACCGCCTCCAGCTTCGAGTGAGCCCCGAGCTTCTCGAGCACTCGTTGGGTATGGTTGCGAGTGGTATTCGCGCTGATCGACATCGCCGACGCAATGTCCATCAGCGAGAGGCCGCGCGCGAGGTGGCCGAGCAGCTCGCCCTCGCGACGCGTCATGTCATAGCCGAACTCGGTGCTCGGATCGGCGCAGGCCGGACATCACGTGAGGGATGAGTTCAGCAGGGATCAGCACCTCGCCGTCGTGCACACGTCGAATCGCCCTGGCCACGTCATCCACCGCTGCCGTCGTGGCGATCACGCCTGAACAGCCGGCGGCGATGCATCGAAGAGCTGACTCCGGCGAAGCCGTGTCGATGCGGACGATCACCTTGGTCTCCGGGGCTTGCGCGAGGACGACCTCAGTCAGTCGCGCGGCGTCACCGCCCGGTATGCGGTAGTCAGCCAGCAGCACATCGGGACGGTCGGTCATGACTGCGTCCAGCGCCTCGGCCCACGTCTGCCCGCTCCCGACGACACGCATCTCGCCACGCCGGTTCATGAGGCGGAGCAAGCCCTCGACGAGCACCGGCTCATCCCCGGCGATGACGAGGCGTGTCACGCGTTGGACTTCCGGGTCGGGAAGCGTCGCAGTGAGATCCAGCACGTCGTCAAGGCGTGTGAGAAAGAGATCGAGCAACTTCGGATCGAAGAGGCCGGCGCGATCACGGATCATCACGTCGATCGCGGTTTCGAGGGGAAGTGCGGCTCGATAGACACGGTTTCGGGTGAGCGCATCAAAGACATCCGCAACCGCGGTGATACGCGCTTCGAGGGGAATCTCCTCGCCGCGCCGCCGGTTCGGATATCCGTTGCCGTCCCAACGTTCGTGGTGGTTCAACGCGACCGACGCCGCGAGGAGCAACACGGGGCTGGTCGAGCCGCACAAGAGTGCGTGCCCCAGCTCGCAATGCCGCTCGATGATGGTTCGCTCATCCGGGGTCAGCCGTCCCGCTTTGAGCAGCACCCAATCAGGGATGCCGATCTTTCCGACATCATGCAGCGCTGCGGCGAGGCGCAGCGCAGGAGTGGGATCGACGACGAACCCACACCAGTCGGCGAGTGCTGCAGCGGTGACGCTCACTCGTTCGATATGGCGGCCGGTGTCGTCGTCGCGAAGGCAGACGGCGGAGCAGAGCTGCCGAACGAGTTGCTCGTCACCGAGCATCGATCCAGATGTCAGCGTCTCCATGCGCGACCGCAGCTCGCTGAGCCCTGTCGCGCTCTCGATGACCTTGCGCTCGAGCTCGCGCACCTGGTTGGCGACCGCACGCTCCAGATGACGCCGGCGGAAGGCGCTGCTCACCTGCATGAGGAGCTCATTGGCTGTGAATGGCTTGACCACATAGCCCGACGCGCCGTGTTCGAAGGATTCGTTCGCCGTGTCGACGTCGTCGGATCCCGTGCACACCACGATGGCCGTCTCGAGATTGCGAACCCACGGTTCATCGAGAAGCACCGACCCCGGTTCACCGCCCAAGTCGAGGTCGACGAGCGCGACCTCGGGGTGATGTTCTGCCCAGGCCAATCGCGCCCCCTCAGCAGTGGCGGCCTGCACCACTCGGTAGTGCGCCCGAAGCAGGATGCGTTCAGTCACAACGCGCATCTGATCATCGTCATCAACGATCAGGACCGTTCCCCGGGAGTCGGCGATCCCCGCGGCCGCACTTTGCGAGGTTTCCTCAATCCGCGCACCGTGGCGCAGCGTGTCGACGACAGGCACCGGCGGCTTCATTGCAACTCTCTTCCTGGAACGATCTCGGCCCTCAGCCTAACCCCACTTCCCGACCGTACCGTCACGAAAGCATACGAAGTAGGACAGGTTGTCGACGGAATGGCTCAGGCCACGGCGACGCTGAGCACGCTCCACGTGACACCGGTCACTGAACATTTATGGTACCGACTGCCGTATTCGCGATGTTACGTGCCGAGGATGGCATGTGTATCTGCCAATCCTTACAGGATCCTGAGCCTCATGTCCGTGTGATCGACGTCCGGAGCACCGGAATGCGTGCGCGGATGTTGGCACGGCTCGTGCGCCTTTTCGTCTGTTTGGGTAACGATCCGGCCGATCGTTGCCGCGGGGGGGACCAGCCGGGTTGGATGAGGGGCTTCCCAAATCGGCATCGAGGTTTTCATGACTGTTTTTCGTCGCATAGCGCTGATCATTCCCGCTCTTCTGATCGCGCTGCCGGCAGCGGCGTTCAACCTGGCCTCGAACCCGACGATCGATCTCGCGAGCGCTCCGGCCTGTCCGGCGCCGACGTTCGCCGGCGCCATCGCGACCGTCACCTGCAACTTCACCGGTGGGCAGCAGACCTGGACCACGCCGGTCGGGATCACGAGTGCGACATTTGGCGCGTACGGCGCACAGGGCGGAGGCGCGTTTGGCCAAAACGTCGGCGGCGGGGGCGGCAGCGCCGTCGCGACCATCGCTGTGACGCCTGCGGATATCTACACGATCGCCGTCGGCGGCGCTGGATCGTCGGGGCAACCCGGCTCCGGCGCCGGTGGCTACAACGGCGGAGCCAATAACGGTGGCTCCAACAACGCCGGCGGTGGTGGCGGTGGTTCGGACGTTCGCTTTCCCGGAAGCGCTCTCGCCAGCCGCATCGTTGTCGGCGGCGGCGGCGGAGGCGCCGGCCAAGGTGTCTGCTGCACCGTTGCCCCGGGCGGGGCGGGCGGCGGCCTGACCGGCAATGGGGGAGGCGGCAGCGACTTCGGGGAAACCGGAGGTGGCGGCGGCAGCCAGAGTGGCGGTGGCGGTGGCGGCAGCAACGGCGACGGCTGCTGCGGCAACCCTGGCGCGGCCGGTAGCCTCGGAGCCGGCGGCAATGGCGGATTCGCGGCCTTCGGCAGCGGCGGGGGCGGCGGCGGCGGTGGTTACTACGGTGGCGGCGGTGGCGGCGACAACTCCAGCGGGGGTGGCGGGAGTGGCTTCGGCCCCGCCGGCACCGCATTCACCACCGGAACCAACGGGGGTAATGGTGTTGTCGTCATCACTTACACGCGCATCACGACATCGGTCACGCTGACGGCGTCGCTGAATCCATCCGTCTTCGGACAACCAGTCACGTTCACGGCGACGGTGTCAGGCGCAGGCGGAACGCCGACCGGCACCGTGACGTTCCTTGACGGCGGCAGCTCTATCGGGACCGGCGCGATGGCGGGCGGTGTCGCAACGCTGACGACGTCATCCCTTGCTGTCGGCAGCCACACGATTACCGCCGCGTACGGCGGTGACATCAGCTTCAACACATCCAGCGGTTCTTTGACAGGCACCCCGCAGGTCGTCAACAAGGCGAACACGTCCACCGCAGTGACCAGCTCCGTCAATCCGTCGACGTTCGGGCAGTCGGTGGCGTTCACCGCCACGGTGACCGCGGCCGCGCCGGGATCGGGAACGCCCACCGGCACCGTGACGTTCCTAGACGGGGCGAGTCCCATTGCCACACGCACACTTGCAAGCGGCTCGGCAACCCTCGCGACCTCTGCGCTCGCGGTCGGCAATCACACCATCACGACGAGCTACGCCGGGGACGGAAACTTCACCGGGTCCGCCGGAGCGCTGACGGGCAACCCGCAGGTTGTCAACACGGCGAATACCACGACTGCAGTGACTTCGTCTTCGAACCCGCAGTCATACGGACTCGTTGTGACGTTCACCGCCACGGTGAGCGCCTCATCGCCAGGATCGGGAACGCCGACTGGCACCGTGACCTTCCTTGACGGGGGGAGTCCCATTGGCACAGGCACACTTGCAGGCGGCTCGGCAACGCTCGCGACCTCTGCGCTGACGATCGGCAACCACACGATCACCACGAGCTACGCCGGTGACGGGAATTTCAACGGGTCCGCCGGATCGTTGACAGGCAACCCCCAGGTCATCGACAAGGATGGAACGAGCCTGACGTTGACCTCGTCGCAGAATCCATCGGTCTTCGGGCAGAACGTGACTTTCACGGCAACAGTGTCCGCGGCGGGCGGCACGCCAACCGGGACGGTGACCTTCCTCGATGGCGGCAGTCCGATCGGCTCTGGCACATTGTCAAGCGGTGTGGCGACCTTCACCACATCGACGCTCGCCACCGGCAGTCACACCATCACCGCGACGTACGGTGGTGACGGCAATTTCAATGGCGGCAGCGGAGCACTCACGGGGACACCGCAGGTTGTCAACAAGGCGGCGAGCGCGATCGATGTCGCCTCATCGGTGAACCCGTCGGTATACGGGCAGCCCGTGACATTCATTGCCGTCGTTGGCGCAACTGCGCCGGGATCGGGAACTCCCACAGGCACCGTGACGTTCCTTGACGGCGGGAGCCCAATCGGCACCGCGACGTTGAGCGCCGGTGTCGCACGCTTTCCGACGTCTGCGCTGGCGCCTGGCAACCACACGATCACTGCCAGCTACGGTGGCGACGTCAACTTCGCAGGATCCGTCGGAGCGCAGGGTGACAACCCGCAGGTCGTCGACATGGCCAACACAAGCAACTTCCTGAGCTCGTCTGAGAACCCGAGCGTGTTCGGTGAGGCGGTCACGTTCACCGCCACTGTGCTCGTGGTGTCGCCCGGAGGCGGCGCGCCGACCGGAACGGTGACGTTCATGGACGGCGGTCTGACGATCGGCACCGGCGCCCTGAGCGGCAGTGCCGCAACGTTCACGACATCAGCCCTCGATGTCGGCTCGCACACGATCACCGCCAGCTATGCAGGTGACGCCAACTTCAATGCATCCAGCGGCGCGCTCGCCGGCAATCCGCAGGTCGTGAACACAGCGAGCACCAGCACGTCGGTGAGTTCCACCTCCCCGTCAACGGTTGGTCAGGCCGTGACCTTCACCGCCGCGGTCGCGGTCACCGCCCCTGGCGCGGGCACGCCCACCGGCACCTTCGCGTTCACGAATGACGGGGGCTCTGTGAGCGGATGCGGCAATGTCGATATCGCCGTCGGCACCTGCGTCATCACTGAGACCACGGCGGGAACGCACATCATCGTCGCCACATATTCCGGCGATGTCGACTTCGCCGGCAGCACTGGGAGCAAGTCACAGTCGGTCGCCGGCGCTTCCACCGCCACCGTGGTGACGGCGTCGCCAGCGGCCGGTCTTGTCGGTGGGGAGGACGTGACCTTCACGGCAACCGTAAGCGTGCTCGCACCCGGTACCGGAACACCGACAGGTTCCGTCGTCTTCGCTGACGGGTCCACCATGCTCGGCTCGGGCACGCTGGTTGCCGGCGGTGGCGGCGACCAAGCCATGTTTACAACCACATTCGCAGCGGGACCACACTCCATCTCCGCCACCTATGGAGGCGACGCTGACTTCAACAACAGCACTTCATTGCCGGCGGAGATCGCGGTGGCAATCGGCGCTGCAACTGTGACCCTGTCGTCCTCGCCGAATCCTGCCGTTGCGGGTGAGAGCGTCACCCTCAGCGCCACGGTGACGCCGACGGCGCCGAGCACCCAGACCCCTGGCGGGACCGTGCGGTTCTACGACGGAACAGTCCTGCTCGGCACGGTCTCGGTGCATGCGGGATCGGCCACGTTCACGACCGCCTTCGCGGCCGGTTCGCATAACCTCACTGCGGTGTATTCCGGCAATGGTGCATACGCGGGTGCGACATCTCCGGCGACGGGCGATGTCGAGGCGGTGACGGCCGTGATCGTTCCGACCACTGGCGCCAACGCATCATCGATCGTCCAGATTGGCGTACTGCTGATGCTCGCAGGGCTCGCGTGGTCAGGTGCGGCCCTCCGTCGTCGCCGCACATCGCGCCGTATTCAGTAGCGGCGGCCGCTATTCCGTCGTGATGGCGCGGAGGATGTCGACGCGAGACGCGCGGATCGTCGGGAAGATCGCTGCCACAACGCCGAAGATGCCGGCCGCGACGGCGTAGAGCGCGAGGTTCTGGCCGGGCACTGCTATCTCGGTGATGCCGAGGTCATGCAGCGACCCTGTCACCGCGATCCCGAGTCCCAGGCCGACACTCAAACCGAGCACCGCCCCCAGCAGCGAGATGATCACCGACTCCCACCGCACCATCGAGCGCGTCTGCGAGCGCGTCATGCCGAGGGCGCGGAGCACACCGATCTCCCGGGTGCGTTCGAGGACACTGAGGATGAGCGTGTTGGCGATGCCGAGGACGGCGATGATGATCGCGAACGCGAGCAGCACGTAGATGAGGTTCAGGAAGCTGTCGAGCGATGAGCCGACGAACGCGCGGTACTCGGCCCGGCTCATCGCCTTGAGCAACGGGAACGCGCTCACGTCATGGTCGAGCGCCCGCTCAGCCTGCGATTGCGACACACCGGGCGCGGCATTGGCGAGCAGGATGTCGTCGAGCTGCGTCGGCACCTGCGGCGCCATCGTCGCGGTCGACACGATGTAGCCGCTCACGAGCGCATTGGCGGTGTAGATGCCACCGACGCGGATGCGCACCGGTGAGCCCTGCGGGAAGTTGAACGTGACCATCTGCCCGACGTGCACGTTCGACGCCGTCGCCTCGGTCGAGTTCGACGATCGCGGTATCGCTCGCCGCAATCGCCGATGCATCACCGGACACCATGTTCAGCGACAGCACACGCCCGAGATTCGTGGGGTCGATCGCCGCGATGCTCTCGGAGCTGCCGCCGATGAGCACCGACGTCCCGCGAACTTCGGTGACATCGCTCAACGCAGGATCTGCGGCGAGCGCCTGCGCCGCCTGGGTGCTGAAGTCCGGGCCTTCGGTGAAGACGATGAAGCTGGAGCGGAATGCGCCTTCGATGGCGGCGTCGGTGGAGACCCGCAACGAGTCGGTGAGCACCGCGACCATCGTGACGAGTGCAAGGCCGATCATCAGCGCTGCAGCGGTCAACGCCGTGCGTCGCGGGTTGCGGCGCGCGTTCTCGCCGGCGAGCATCCCGGCAGCCCCGCGGAGATGGCGCACCGGCCACCCGAGCACGATCGCGACGGGCACCACGAGGAGCGGTGCCAGGAGTGCCACGCCGACGAACACCGCCAGGAACCCCACACCGATGAACTGCAGCTTCGAGCCGCTCGAGGTGAACAGCCCCACCCCGAGCGCGGCGCATCCGAGCACGAAGATGACGAGCCCGATCGCGATCCGGCGCCTTGGCAGTGGCTGCGTCTCCGGCAGCGCCTCCGAGAGCGCTTCGACGGGGGAAATCTTCGTGGCACGGCGTGCCGGAAGGGACGCGGCGATGACCGTGACGATCGTGCCGACGAGCACGGCGATGATGAAGGTGCGCGGCAACAGCGTGATGCCCGCCGTCGCCGCGGAGCCAAAGACCGAGAGCAGCGCCTTTGCGATGAGAATGCCGACAGCAAAGCCGAGGATCGACGCCACCAGTCCAGTCAGTGCCGCCTCGATGAGGACCGAGCGAAGCACCTGCGCGCGAGTTGCTCCGAGCGCGCGCAGCAGCGCGAGCTCGCGCGTGCGCTGCGCGACGAGGATGTTGAACGTGTTGATGATGAGGAACGAGCCGACGAAGAGCGAGATGAACGCGAAGACGAGCAGCGGCGTGCCGATGAACGTACTGATGGTGTCCTCGGTGCTCTGCTCGGCCGCCTGCGCCGCCTGCTGACCGGTCTCCGCCTCGGCATAGCTCGGCAGCACCTGCGCGATTCGCTCACGCAGGACGACATCGGTGACACCGCTGTCGGCACTCGCGAGGATGCTGTCGTACTTGCCCTGCGTGTCCATCACCTGGCCGGCGGTCGCTGGGCTGAAGAGCACGATCGTCGCGCCGCCGAGGTTGTCTGAGCTGCCGTATCCCGCGATGCCGGAGATGGTGAAGTGCTGCTCGATGCCACCCTGGAAGACGATCGGGATCGACTGTCCAACGACGAGATGATTTTTCGCAGCGGTCCCCGCGTCGACGACGACATCGGTCGGCTGCGTCGGCGGTCGCCCGCTGCGCAGGTGATATGGCGAGATGCCCTTGTCGGTGATCCAGCTGGCACCGAATGTCGGTGGCCCGTTGCCCCCGATGGGTTTGCCGTCGCTCCCGATGAGCGTCGCACCGTTGCGGAAGACGTCGCCGACCGCGTCCTTGACACCGGGCACGGCGCGCACCGTCGCGAGCAGGGAGGTGGGGACCGGATGGTTCTGCCCACCGCCGATGCCTTTGCCGGTCCCGGCAATGGCGTGTCCGTGGACGGTGACCGCGACTTCCGCGTCGGCGGTGTTGAAGATCCCGGTGAACGTCGCGTTGATCGTGTCGGTGAGGATGAAGGTGCCGGCAACGAAGGACACGCCGAGGATCACCGCGATGGTGGTGAGCGCAAGCCGGAGCTTGTGGCTGAGGAGGCTCCTCAGGCTGACCCCGAGCATCCGTCAGCCTCGCGTGCGCTGATCAGTCACCGAGATGACGCATCACGCCGAGCACGCTGTCCGCAGTCGGTCCGCGCATCTCGCTCACGACGTGTCCATCCGCGAGGAACACCACGCGATCCGCATGTGCGGCGGCGATGGGATCGTGGGTGACCATGATGATCGTCTGACCGAGCGCGGACACCGCGTGGCGGAGAAAGTCGAGCAGGTCGGTGCTCGCTTTCGAGTCGAGGTTGCCCGTCGGCTCATCGGCGAAGATGATCTCGGGCTGACTCGCCAGTGCACGCGCCGCAGCGACGCGCTGCTGTTGTCCTCCAGACAGTTGATTGGGGCGATGCTTGAGACGATCGCCGAGGCCGGTGATGCGCACCACCTCCGCAAGCGCGGTCGCATCGGGTTTGCGCCCGGCAATCGTCAGCGGCAACACGATGTTGTCGTACGCCGACAGCGTCGGCACGAGGTTGAACGACTGGAAGATGAATCCGACGCGCTCGCGACGCAGCAATGTCAGCTGCTTGTCGCCGAGACTGCCGAGCTCGACGTCGCCGATGTGCACCGTTCCCGATGTGAGCCGGTCGAGTTCGGCGAGGCAATGCAACAGCGTTGATTTCCCCGACCCCGACGGTCCCATGATGGCGCTGAACTGTCCCTTCGCGAACGAGACGGTCACACCGTCCAGCGCGCGCACCATCGCGTCGCCGCGACCGTAGACCTTGACTGCGTCCGTTGCGCGCGCTGCCACCGACTGCGATTCGGAGACCGGGTTCGGTGCGGGTGTGGTGCTGACCGCCATGGGTGCCCAGCGTAGACGAAGGGCGGGTTCGCGCCGACCGTAGCCATACGATCGCGTCAGTGGTTTCACCGGGGATGCGTTCGCGATTTCCGATCGCTGCCGCGGCGGGTGCCGCACTTGCATTTCGCGTGCTTCTCGCTTTCAACACGCTGCTCCGAGAGGGGGCAGGGCCGGCGCGCGCAGTGCGGCCTGCAAACGGGGTGCACCGCCGGGCAGTCGGCGCCGCAGTGATCGGCTGCCTGGCCGCGCCCTTTGCGCTCGGGTTCCGCGAGGGACTGTGTTCGTGCTCGGCCGGTGGCACCGATCGAGGCTGAAGTCAGCCGCCGGCGCGGTGCTTGGTAGAGTGGATTGGTGACCGCGGCCGAACTTCCGATCGGCGAGCGGAAGGCGCAGGCAGTCGAGGAGATGTTCGACCGGATCGCGCCTCGCTACGACCTGGTCAACCGCGTGATGACCCTCGGCCTCGACGCCGGCTGGCGCCGCCGGGCGGTGCGCGAGCTTCGGCTCCAGCCAGGGGCGCACGTCGTCGATCTCGGATGCGGCACCGGCGATCTGTGCAGGGTGCTCGAGCGCTCGGGGCTGAAGGGTATTGGGGTCGACATGGCCGCCGGCATGCTCGCCAAGGCGCGCACCACAGCGCCGCTGGTTCGCGCCGACGCGCTCGCGCTGCCACTTCGTGACGCCTCCGTCGACGGAGCCATCAGCGGCTTCGCGCTGCGCAACGTCGTCGATATCGGTGCCTGCTTCGACGAAGCGGCACGAGTGATCCGCCCGGGGGGCCGCGCCGTCTTTCTTGAAGTGTCGGAACCCCGAACCCGGTGCTGCGTCGGCTGCACTCGCTCTACTTCCGGCGCGTCGTCCCGCTCGTGGGAGGTCTGATCTCCGATCGGAGCGCCTACCGCTACCTCCCGGCGTCGACTGCCTACCTGCCGTCGCCAGAAGGCCTGCTCGATCTGCTCGCGCGTTCGGGGTTCGTGCACTGCCGCCGGATCGTTCTCGGCGCCGGTGCGGCGCAGCTCCTGATCGGCATCCGGCGATGAGCCTGACTCGGCCGGCGCCTGCGCGCCCCGATGCGGTGATGGAGAGCGGTCTGTTCGACGCCTATCGCGACGGGGGCGTCGTGCTGCAGTTCGGGCATAACGGTCTCGCTGCGGCAGGCGCATCGGATGCAATCCGCGTCGCCGCCGGTGCAGATCACGTACGACGCGCGGCTGCGCTCGTTCAGGCGGCGCTCGACGGGACCGCGGGCCACGGCGTCGCCATGGGCGCGCTGCCCTTCGGCGGGAGCTGCGATGCCGTTCTCCGGCTGCCCGAGCGTCTGCTCCGGGGAGTGCCGGTTCATGGCGAGCAAGCCCCCCCAACCGCAGTGGGCGATCACGCAGCTGGTTCCCGAACCGCTCCCGGTTGACTATGAGGCTGCCGTCGATCGTGCGCTGGTGGCGATCGAGGCGGGCGAGGTCGACAAGGTCGTCCTCGCGCGAACGCTACTTGTGGAGACGGACGCGCCAATCGACCCTCGCCTGCTCGCGCAGCGCTTTCAAGCCGCGGAGCCTGGAGCGTTCGTGTATCTCGTGGCGCTTCCCGAGGGCAGCTCGTACCTGGTCGGCGCTTCACCGGAGCTCGTCATCCGGCGCCGGGGACGGAAGGTGTTCAGCGACCCGCTGGCCGGGACCGCCCGCCGATCACCGGATCGCACGAGGGATCAGGAGATCGCCCGGCAGCTGCTCGACACGGTCAAAGAGCAACGCGAGCATCGGCTGGTCGCCGAGGCCGTCGCCGACGGACTGGCGCCCTTCTGCATGAACCTCACCGTCGACAGCGAGGCCGGCATCACGTCGACGGCGACGCTGTGGCACCTCCACACGGCGATCAAGGGCACGCTCAGACCCGACGCGCCCGATGCGCTGACCATCGCAGCCGTGCTGCACCCCACACCGGCGGTGTGCGGTACGCCCCAGGCGGCGGCAGCCGCACTGATCGAGCGTCTCGAGCCTTTCGACCGCCGTTTTTTCGCCGGTCTGGTCGGATGGGTCGACGCGCAGGGCGACGGGGAATGGGCGCTCACCCTCCGATGCGCCGAGGTGTCCGGATCGACCGCGCGTCTCCACGCCGGCGCCGGCATCGTGGCCGGGTCCGACCCCGCGTCTGAGGATCTCGAGACCGAGGCGAAATTTGGTGTCGGGTTACGCGCACTCGGGGTTGAGCCGGCCGAGGTCTGAGGCTGGCTATCCGGCGAGTGCGGCCGCGACCGTCGCCGAGACTGCTGCGCGCAACTCGACTGCGCGCTGCCGGTTGACCCGAACTCGGACGAGTTGCACGCCGCCGGCATCCTCGGCCTCGTGAATCGCAGCGACGACGACGCCGGCGCGGTCGACGGTACGGACACCAATGCCGGCGGAACGTGCGATCGCCTCGAGATCGAGTCCGTGCGGGGTTCCGAAGAGCAGCTCGAATTCGTCCTGGGGCAGCGACGCCTGGGGAAGCATTGAGAAGATGCCGCCGCCGTCGTTGTCGATGACGACGAGCACCGCATGTCGCCCGTGCCGTGCACCCCAGAGCAGGCCCGAAGCGTCATGAATCACCGAGAGGTCACCGAGCAGCGCATACGTGGGCCCCGTCACCTCGGCGACGCCGAGGCTTGTCGACACCAGACCATCGATCCCGCTGGCGCCACGATTGGCCAGAACTCGCAGGCCGTCCCTCGGACGCATGTACATGTCGAGGTCGCGGATGGGCATGCTCGAGCCCGCGAACAGCGCACCGCCGTCCGGGATCACGGCGGCGAGGTCCCGCGCGATGCGCCCTTCGAACGGCTCGTCCCACGAGTCCATCAGGGCATCGACGGCGGTACGCACCGACGTGTCGGCCGCGTACCAGTCGCTCGCCCAATCGGGACTCGTCGGAGGGAGCGACGATCTTGTCTCGCGCAGCTTCGCGATCACTTCTGCCGGGTCACGGTCGAGGGTCAGGGTCGACCGTCGATCGGGATCGGCGACCAGCCCGTCGGGGTCGATGATGAGGAGCCGATCCGAACTCCGCACCAGCTCCTGCACGCCCCGCGACGTGGGCGTTGCGCCGACCTGGATGACGAGATCCGCGTGGTAGTGCTCACGGAATCCGGCGTTCGCGGCAAGGAGCGCACCTGCCTGAAGCGGGGCGCCGGCGTCCCCGTGACTGCCGCCGCGCACGCCGGATATCGGCTCGGCGAGGAGCGGCCACCCACGCTCGGCGCAGAGTTCGACGAGTCCTGCAGGCGGGACGCGGAGCCGCCCGGCGACAACGACGACCCGGTGACCCGTCGCCACTTCGCGGGCGAAGGCGGGAAGGCGGTCCGGCGGCGTGTGCGTGGCGGTAAACGTGTTCCGCGCAAACGGCGAGTTCGTCTTGATCGCTTCGCCGCTGGGCAGCAGCGGTTCACGAAAGGGAAGATTCAAATGCACCGGACCCGGGGGGTCACCGACAGCGCGAAAGATCGCTCCAGCTCCGAGGATGCTCCAGAGATGGAATGCATGCGCGTCGTTGGCGGGCAAGCCGCTGTCCTCGAACCACTTCACGAAGTTCCCGAATAGGTGCCGCTGGTCGATGGTCTGATTGGCACCCACACCCTGCAACTCGGGCGGCCGGTCCGCGGTAAGCACAATGAGCGGGATTCGTGCCATGAAGGCCTCGACGACCGCCGGATAGTGGTTCGCCGCCGCCGTCCCGGATGTGCAGAAGGTCGCCACCGGCGCTCCGGATGCGGCGGCGATCCCGAGCGCGAAGAAAGCGGACGAGCGCTCGTCTACGTGCACGTGGAGCGTGATGCCCGGATGCCGGGCGGCTGCGATCGCAATGGGTGTCGAGCGTGAGCCCGGCGTCATGCACATGTGTTTGACACCACCGAGGACCAGTTCGTCGATCAGCACACTCACGCACGCCAGTGCGGTGTCGCCCTCGCCGGGTTCGGTCATACCGATGACAGCACGTCCGCATCGACAATTGGGCGGCGAGGCACGAGCCAGCCGTCGACCGGCACGAGCGGGTCACTCACCACATCGGACGCCAGCAGCAACGCGGTGCCGACGCCGTGCGCATATGGGGACTCCGGCAGCGACGCCGCGAGCGCAACGACCGCGGCGAGACCGACTGACGTCTCGAGTGCACTCGAGGCGATCGCGGGCACACCGGCGGCGTCTGCCGCCCGCAGCGCTTCACGAACACCACCGATGCGCTGCGGCTTGAGAACGATGACGTCGGCCGCCTCGAGGTCGTGCAGCCGTTGCGCGTCCGCTGTAGTACGGATCGGCGACTCGGCCGCCAGCGGCATCGGAATCCGGCCTCGGAGTGCCGCGAGGCCTTCGAGCGAGGCAACCGGGTCCTCCACGAGCTCGATGTCGTAGACGCTGAGAACGGTGAGCATGCGCAGCGCGGTGTCGACATCCCAGGCACCGTTGGCATCGAGGCGGATACGCACGCCAGGCCCACATGCGGCGCGGATCGCAGCGACCCTGTCCAGTGAGTCGGCGTCGCCGACCTTCACCTTTATCGTCCCGCATCCCGAGTTGAGGGCAAGAGTGGCGGCAACATCCGGCGTGACACGGGGGACCATCGCGTTCACCTCCACTCGTGCGCGAACCGCCGGTGGAAACGGCAGCATCGCCGCCTCGAGCGCCGAGCGCTCGGCGGCCTCGCGTTCGTCGTCGTTCCAGCTCGCCAGTGGTGAGCATTCGCCCCATCCGGCGGGACCTTCGAGCAGATAGCCGGTTCGCCTCGTCACGCCCATCACCGGATGGAGCAGATCGATGCTGAACTGCAGCCGCCTCACGACGCGAGCAGTGCCCCCGCGAGGATGACGCCGAACACCAGGGAGAGGCGCGTGATCCCGATGAGTGCCGGCACCAGCGCCCGGCCATCCGCAACACGCACGACTCGAAGCGGTGCGATCGCCAGTGGGATGGTGATGAGCGTCAGCATCGTCAACCACGGCAATGAGCGCACAAGGGCGCCAACCGACGGCAGGAGGATCGCGACGACGATGGTCGCGATGAGCAGCGCGCGACTGCGCTGCGCTCCGAGGCGCACCGCGAGCGTTCGCTTACCCGCCACGGTGTCCGTCGGGATGTCGCGAAGGTTGTTGGCCATCAGCAAGGCGCACGCGAGCAAGCCCACCGGGACGGCGAGCCAGAGCACGCCCCAATCGAGCTTGTCCTGCTGCACGTATGCGGTGCCGCACGTCGCTACCAACCCGAAGAAGGCGAACACGGAGATCTCCCCGAGGCCAACGGACGCGTACGGCCGCGGACCGCCGGAGTACAGGAGCAAACCGAGCACTGACGCGCCACCGGCGACGATGAGCCATGGTGTCGTGAGCAACGACAGCACGAGGCCGGCGATTGCTCCGATGCACACCATGACGATCGCCGCCGTGGCGACCGCCCGTGGTGGAGCAAGCCCCGATGCGACGAGACGGCGCGGTCCCATGCGCGCCGCGGTGTCGACACCGCGGACACCGTCGAAGTAGTCGTTGGCGTAGTTGACGCCGATCTGGAACGACACAGCCACCAGCAGCGCGAGCAGGGATCGAGGGATCGACACGGCATTCCGCCCCGCCCACGACGCGCCAACCAATACGGGCACGATCGCCGCGACGAGGGTTCGCGGTCGAGCTCCGATCCACCAGACGGCGAGCGGTCCCGGCCGGGGCGCCGCTTCCGCGATCACGGGCGGTGCGGGAACTTCGCGAAGTCCGGCTTTCGCTTCTGGACGTACGCGTCGCGCCCTTCCTGCGCTTCCTCGCTCATGTAATAGAGGAGGGTCGCGTCGCCGGCGAGTTGCTGAATGCCCGCCAGGCCGTCCTGGTCCGCGTTGAAGCCTGCCTTCAGCAGACGCAACGCAAGCGGGCTCATCTCGAGCATGCGATTGCAGACCGCCACGGTTTCGTCCTCGAGCCGCTCGAGTGGGACGACGCGGTTCACGAGCCCCCAGCGCTCGGCGGTCGCGGCGTCGTACTGCTCGCAGAGGAACCAGATCTCCTTGGCGCGCTTCAGCCCCACCGTGCGGGCGAGCAATCCGGAGCCGTAGCCGGCGTCGAACGAGCCGACCTTCGGGCCCGTCTGGCCGAACCGCGCGTTCTCGGCGGCGATGGTCATGTCGCACACGAGGTGGAGCACGTGACCGCCGCCGATCGCATACCCGGCGACCATCGCGATCACGGGCTTGGGCAGACGGCGGATCTGCACCTGGAGGTCGAGGACGTTGAGCCGGCCGACACCCTTGGCGTCGCGGTACCCGTCGTCGCCGCGGATGCGCTGATCACCGCCCGAGCAGAATGCGTCCGGCCCTTCGCCGGTGAGGATGATCACGCCGATCTCCGGGTCGTCGCGTGCCATCTCGAACGCGCGGGTGAGCTCGAACAGCGTCGTCGGGCGGAAGGCGTTGCGGACCTCGGGACGGTTGATCGTCAGCTTGGCGATCCCGCCCGCGGTCTGGTAGCGAATGTCCTCCCATTCGCCGGTCGCGATCCACTCCACGATGCGATACACCTCAGACTGATCTCGAATCGATCGCGCTCCTGCGCTCGCCTCGATGGTAGCCCGACAGGGTCGATGCGGGCGGTACGCTCGAAGCGATGCCGAATACGTCTCGTCGCAGCGGGCTGCGTGCCGGAGACCTCGTCGCCGTCGCACTGCCGCCGGGGCGCGTGTGGCTGCCGATCCTCCGCCCGGCACGCGATGTGGGCTTCGCGGTGCTGCCCATCCACATGGGGCTGGCCGCTCCGGAGCGCGACCGGTTGCTCGAGCGCGCGCGGCCGACCGTCATCGTCGATGCGAACGGGATGCGCCGGGTCGATGGCACGCCGATCGACTCAGAGGTCGCGCTGGTGATTGCGACGTCCGGCACTTCCGGCGATCCGGCGCTCGCCGAGCTGCCCCACAGTGCCGTCGACGCGGCGATTCGCGCGTCGGCCACGGTGCTGCACGCCAGCGCCTCGGATCGGTGGCTGTCATGCCTGCCGCTGGCGCACATCGGCGGCATGCTTGTTGTCTACCGGCATCTGCTGCTGGGCGCGCCGCTGAGCTTTCGCAGCCGGCTGACGGCCGGAGTCGTTGCAGCGCTTCCCGATGCGCGGTTCACATCCATCGTCCCGACGCAGCTAACGCGACTCCTCGACGCCGGCATCAACGTGCGCCACTTCCGGGCGATGCTCGTCGGCGGCTCAGGCATGGACGCGGCCTTACGCGACAGAGCCGCCGCCGCCGGCGCCCCGGCCGTGCAGACGTATGGCATGACCGAGACGTGTGGCGGCGTCGTCTACGAGGGACGACCGCTTCCGGGCGTTGCGGTGCGTGCATCGGATGCGGGTGAGCTGCTCATCAACGGACCCACGTTGATGCGCGGCTACCGCCGCGATCCCGCAGCCACCGCCGCCGCATTCGACGCGGACGGGTGGCTTCGCACCGGTGATGGGGGAGAGATCGACGCCGATGGAACTGTGCACGTGCGTGGCAAGCTCAAGGACGTGATCATCAGCGGCGGCGAGAAGATCTGGCCTGCAGAAGTCGAGGCCGCGCTCGCCGGGCATCCCGACGTCGCCGCTGTCGTGGTGTCGGCAAGCGCCGATCGCGAGTGGGGACAACGGGTCGTCGCCCGTGTCGTGCCGCGGAATCACGGTGCGCCGCCGTCGCTCGAATCGTTGCGCTCGCACGCCGCGGCGACCGATCGCTCGTCACAAGCTGCCGCGCGAGCTCATCGTCGTGGAAAGTCTCGATCGGACGGCACTCGGCAAGATCCGCCGGCACTGACGCCCTACGTTTGACGCGCGGTGTATCGCGGTGTCTCGCTGTCCCTATCGCCGGGGATGCGCTCGACGAGATGCTCACCGGCGAGCTTGTCGAGATGCGCCTGGACCGTCCACGCCGCAAGGCGATGCACCGCCACCGGATATCCCGCATACAGCTCGGGCACGAGATCCATCGGGGTAAAGGCGTCATCACGAGCGCGCGCAGCCGCGAGCACCTGTGCCTCGCGCTCCTCTCGATGGACGATGTATTCATCGATGAGCGCGATGGCATCGTCAACTCGCCCACCGTGACCCGGGTACAGCGTGGTCGGCGAGAGATCCCGCACTCGGCGCAGCGAATCCATATATGCGGACATGTCGCCCTCGCCGGGATGGATGACGGTCGTCGTTCCGCTGAGGAGGTGGTCGCCGGAATACAGCGTTCGCGATGCTGCATCGAAGAAGCAAAGGTGATCGCCCGTGTGTCCCGGCGTGTACACGGCGATCAACGCCACGTCATCAGCGTGCACCACATCACCGTCACGCATCACCGCCGCGTGCTCATCACCGGCGGACGGGTCGAAGCAGCGCACGGTTGCGCCGGTCCGAGCCGCAAGGCGCGCGGCCAGTGGGCGGTGGTCGGGGTGTGAATGCGTGAGCACGATCGTCTCGATGCGTGCGCCGCGTGCTGCGGCGGCCGCGATGATCGCCTCGAGGTGCGTGTCGTCATCCGGTCCCGGGTCGATGCAGATGAGCGCGCTCTCGCCACCGACGAGATAGGTATTGGTGCCGCGCCCCGTGAACACCGACGGGTTCGGTGCGAGCACGCGGGTGGTTGTGTCGCTCACGTGAGTTGCATCCACGCGGCGATGATCTCAGGCGTGATGTCGGTCACCTCGATCGGCCGCTCGCCGAGAGTTGTCAGGATCGCTTCGACTGATCCGAGGCGCGCGAACTGATGGCACATCATCTTCGTCGGCGGCATGATCGCCGGCTGCTGCAACTGCAGCATGGCCTCCGGCCGGTGCCAGCCGCCTTCCACCGCCTCTGCGGCATGGACGTGGACATCCTGCTGCGCGCCAATGCGCATGCCGAAGAACCACGTGTCGTAACGGCGGCCTTCGCGCGGCGGCGTGATGAAGTGCGCGATGCTGACGAGGTCGTCAGGCGTGATGACCAGGCCGTTGTCGGTGAGCGCATCGGTGAAGCTCCCTCCACGCAGGACCTGCTCTCGCGCAGCGCTGACTCGCACGTCAAGGTCGTCGTCACCGCTGTCCGCCGCAGCACCACCGATGAGGAGACCGACTTCCTCGAGCACCTCGCGGATACCGGCAATCGCTGAAAGCCTCAGGCAGATTCCCGTCCGCGGCGTCGACTGCTCCTCCTGGAAAGACAAAGGCGTCCGCTGCGAAACTGCTCCGGCCGGGCCGGCGGAGCATGCACACCTCGACCCCGCCGTCGACGTCGCGCAGCAAAGCGACGGTGCTCGCGGGGACGCGGTTCGGTCGATCACGGATGGACGAGTCATCGCTCGACATGGTATGGAGCGACACAATGCGCTCGACATGAAGTCGCATCTCGAGGTCGCGCTCGAACTCGCTGACGTCGCCGACGCGATCACGCTGGCGCGCTTTCGAGCGCCCGATCTGCGGGTTGACACCAAGTCCGACAACACGCCGGTGACCGACGCCGACAGGGCTACCGAGGAGGCGCTTCGAGAGGCGCTGGGTCGGCTCCGCCCCGAGCAGCAGATCGTCGGTGAGGAGTACGGCGGTGACGAGGGCGCCGAATGGCGGTGGATGCTCGACCCGATCGACGGCACCGTGAACTACGCGAACGGTGTCCCCGTGTGGGCGACGCTCATCGCCCTGATGCGCGGCGAGCGCGCGGTGTGTGGCGTCGTTTCAGCAGCCGGGCTGGGGAGGCGGTGGTGGGCGGCAACAGGTCAGGGCGCGTTCACCGAGTCGAGGACGCATGCACGTGTCACGGACGGCGACGCTGGAAGCGGCGTACGTGTCGTGCACGGACGTGCGCGACTTCGCGGCGCGCCGAGGCGAAGCGGGGTTTCGCGAGGTGCTGCGCCGGGCTCGGGTATTCCGCGCATTCGGCGACTTCTGGTCGCACATGCTCGTCGCCGAAGGCGTGATCGACATTGCGGTTGAGGCGTGGGTTAACCCATGGGACGTGGCGGCGGCGCAGGTCATCATCGCGGAAGCGGGCGGCCGGTTCAGCGACTTCGACGGAGCCGATCGCATCGACTCGGGAAACGTCATCTCCACCAACGGCCTCCTCCACGACGAGCTGGTCGGCCTCATGAGTGCGTCAGGCGGATAAATTCATGCGGGGCTCGTAGAATCCCCGCATGGAGGGTCCTGACGCGATGCGGCGGCTCGCCCGCAGTCAAGCAGGGTGCCGGCAATGCTGGTGATCCCGACGATCGACGTGCAGGGCGGGCGAAGTGTTCGGCCCGCTCAGGGCGAATACGCTCAGCCGACCGTATATGGGACGGATCCGGCCGTGCTCGCCCGGACGTTCATCGACGACGGCGCGACCCGATTGCACGTCGTCGACCTGGACGCGGCACGCGGCCTGCCGACCCCCGAGAGCGCGGAGACGGTCGCTCGCATCGTCAGCGTCAGCGTGGCATCGCGATGCGGCGTCGAGGTCGGTGGGGGCATTCGCAGCGTTGAAACTGCGATGCGATGGCTCGAAGGCGGCGCATCGCTCGTTGTCATCAGCAGTGTCGCGGCGCGCGACCCCGAGCTCGCCGAGGCGATCTGCGTGGCTGCCAACGGCAGGGTCCTTCTCGGGCTGGACGTTCGTGCCGGGGTGGCGCGAGTGCAGGGATGGACGGAGGACGGCCTGGCGGCCACCGAATTGCTCCGGCGATGGCGGCCCTGGCCGGCGGCCGGTCTCGTCTACACAGACACGACCCGAGACGCACTGCTCAATGGTCCGAACCTCGATGGCCTGCAGGTCTGCCGGGATCTGTACGGCGGCCCTGTGATCGTGTCAGGCGGGATCGCGAGCCTTGACGACATCGCGGCGTGCGCTGCGGCCGGTGCCACCGGCGTCCTCGTCGGCCGTGCGATCCACGAGGGCATGATCGATCTCGGACAGGCGCTGGGGGCCTTCCCCAATCCAAACTGAACTGGGCTACACGAGACTGAGTTTCATGTAGACTTCGGTCTCATGAACATCCCGCCTCCTCATCGGCTTCGTCATTGCCCTGGCTCGCTGCCGGGCTCTGTCTGATCGGCCTCGTCACCGCGCTGCGGTGCGACGGCCAACCAGGCAGCGTCAGGGAACCATCGCGGTCGTGGCCGCCGAGAACGAGTACGGCAACGTCGCCGCCCAGATCGGCGGAAAGGACGTCGTCGGTCACCTCCATCGAGAGCAACCCGAACACCGACCCGCACACGTACGAGGTGAGCCCGAGCGTTGCCCAGGACATCGGTGCCGCCCAGCTGGTCATCCAGAACGGCATCGGCTACGACGACTACATGAGCAAGATCCTGTCGGCGTCGCCGAACCCGACCCGGAAGGTCGATCAACGTGCAGCACCTCCTCGGCCTCCCGGACAGCACGCCGAACCCGCATCTGTGGTATGACCCGACGACGATGCCGAAGGTGGCCAACGCCCTGGCCGCCGACTATGCGGCGCTGCAAGCCCGGCCGATGCGGCGTACTTCACGGCCAGAACGCCACCAGCGTTCATCGCGTCGCTCAACCCGTGGTTGCAGGCGCATCGCGCCTTCAAGGTCGACAGTATCCGGGGACGCCGGTCGCGACCACGGAACCTGTCGCCGACTACATGCTCGCAGGCGGCGGGCGCCGACAACCTCACGCCGTTCCGGTTTCAGGCCGACATCATGAATGGCGTCGACCCATCTCCCCAGGACGTGTCCTGCAGACGAATCTGTTCACCCAGCACAAGGTCAAAGTGCTCGTCTACAACCAGCAGGTGACCGACACGCTGACGCAGACCTTCATCAGCGCCGCGCACGTCCGCGAACATTCCGGTCGATCGGCGTGTACGAGACGATGCCGACCTCCGGGCTTCACCTACCAGTCGTGGATGCTCGCGGAGGTCAATGCACTGCGCAACGCGGTCGCGGACGGTACTTCGACAGCAAAGCCTGTAACCGTGCAGGAACGCGCCGCCAACGGCTCGGACGAGATCCTCGCCGTTGACGGCGATCAGCGTCACGCTGTCCGGTCGCGAGATTCTTCACGACGTCACCTTCCATATCAACGCGGGTGAGTTCACCGGGCTGATCGGCTCGAACGGCGCGGGGAAGACGACGCTGCTTCGCGTCATCCTCGGGCTCATCACGCCGAGCGCCGGCAGCGTGCCGTGTTGAAAGCGGATGCGGCGGCAGCCGCTCATCGGCTACGTGCCGCAGCGGATCACGCTCGATCCGGACATGCCACTGCGCGCACGAGACCTCGTCGGCCTTGGCATCGACGGCCAGCGATTCGGCATTCCCGTGGCCGTCGTCGGCACGTCGCAGGCAGGTCGACGAGATGCTCGAGGCGGTCGACGCCACGCGGTTCGCCGATTCGCGAGTCGGCAACCTTTCCGGTGGCGAGCAGCAGCGGTCCTCATCGCCCACGCGCTGATCAGCCGTCCCCGCCTGCTGCTTCTCGACGAGCCGCTCGCGAACCTGGACATCGGCAGTGAGCAGGAGGTGGTCGACCTGCTGGCGCGAATCGCGAGAGAGCAGCGGATCGCGGTGCTCATCTCGACGCACGACATGAACCCACTGCTGCCGGTGATGGATCGCATCGTCTATGTCGCCAACGGACGGATCGCGACCGGGACGACCGCTGAGGTTGTCTCGAGCGAGTCGCTCACCAAGCTCTACGGCGTCCACGTCGACGTCATCCATGTGCACGACCGCGTTCTCGTCGTGGCGGGACGCCGCGAGGAGGCGCTGCAGCACGGTGACACCGAGTCGATCGTCGAGTTGGTCTGACGATGCCCGGATTCCTCGCACCGCTGCTCGAGCCCGGTTTCTTCTCCAACCTCCCGGTGCAGACCGCGTTGGTGGTTGGTGGCGTTGTCGCGATTGTCTCCGGCATCGTCGGCACGTTCACGGTGATGCGCGGCCAATCGTTTCGCCGGCCACTCGCTGGCCGACATCGGCACCGCCGGCGGATCGGCAGCCGTTTCTGCTCGGGATCAGCCCGCTGTTCGGGTTCGTCGCCATGAACCTGATGGCTGCGGGTGTGATGGAGTGGATCGGCATCCGGCGGCCCCGCGGACGCGACCTCGCAACGGGAATCGTGCTCGGCGCGGCGCTCGGGCTTGCAGCGCTGTTCCTGTATCTCGACACCACGGCGTCGAGTACGACCGGGGCGACCGTCAACGTGCTCTTCGGATCGATCTTCACGCTGCCGTCGTCGATGGTCCCGGTCATCGTGATCTTCAGCGTCGTCGCCGCGGGCATCGTGCTCGCGATGTACCGGCCGCTGATCCTCAGCTCGGTCAGCGCCGATCTCGCCACGGCGCAAGGCGTGCCGAGTCCGCCTGGTGGGCATCGGTTATCTCGTCGCACTCGCGCTGGCGGTGTCCCTCTCCGCCGTGACCATCGGGGCGATCCTCTCCACGGCGCTCCTGATCGGACCCGCCGCCACGGCGCTGCGCATCACCAACCGGACGGGTCGCGCGGCGCTCATCGCGGCGGTCATCGGCGTCGCGGCGACCTGGCTCGGCGTGCTCCTCGCGTACGACAGCTACTACTGGTCTCCGAGCGGTGGCGGCTGGCCGGTGAGCTTCTTCGTCGTCACGCTGATCTTCCTGCGTCTATCTCGCTTCGCAGGTTCGCTTTCGCGCGCGGCGGTCGCGCGCGCAGCGCGAGCGCCCGCACGCGAGGCGGCGTGATGTTCTCGGGCCTCATGCTCAACGCCTGGGAGTCCGCGTCGATCGTTGCCGTCGTCGCAGGCGTCGTCGGGTTCTTCATCGTCCTGCGCGGGTTCCGCGTTCGCCGCGCATGCGCTGCCCAACGGCGCCTTTGCGGGAGCTGCAGGCGCAAGCCTCATCGGTGTCGACGCGATCGTCGGGCTCGCCGCCTTCTCGATTCTCGGCGCGTTGACCATCGCCGCGCTCGGGCGGCGCGCCCGCCATGACGTCGCAACCGCGCTCGTCATCGTCGTGATGCTCGGTCTTGGATCGCTCTTCCTGTCGAGGACCACCGAATACGCGCCGGAGATCTATCTCGCTGCTCTTCGGCGAGGTGCTCGGTGTGAGCAGCAGCGAGCTCGTTCCGATCGCGGTGCATCGGCGCTCGTCGTGCATCGCCGCGGTCTTGCTCGTGTACCGGCCGCTGATGTTCTCGTCGGTGATGCCCGACGTCGCCGAGGCTCGCGGCGTCGGCAGCAGTCGCATGGAAGTCGTCTTCCTGCTCGTCGTCGCGCTCACCACCACCATGGCGGTGCCGGTCGTCGGCGCCCTGCTCATCTTCAGCCTCCTGATCAGCCCCGCGGCTGCCGCCCGCTCATTCACCAACAGGCCGTTCACGGCGATGGGGCTGTCGGTGCTCATCGCGCTCGGCACCGTGTGGTCGGCCATCGCGCTCGCGTACCTGACCAATCTCCCGATCGGCTTCTTCGTCGGTTCGATCGGTGCCGGAACGTACGCGGCGGGGAGGGGATGGGCCGCTCGGCACCAGCACTTCCGATCGTCGCCGGCTGCCGCCGCTGGCGCACGGCGTCCGATCGGCCTCGAAGTTCCGTAGCCCCCGTCCCTGCCCGGCCGCCGGACAGCGCGGGTAAGATCGCCCGGTGCCCCAGCGGCCCCGCGACCGGCGCTCCCGTCCCTTCGGGCTGATCGGCGCGCTGATCCTCCCGGTGCTCGCCGCTGCGTGCGCGTCGGTCGCCGCGGCCGGTCCGGTGCCGCTCCGCATCGGCGCGATCTTCCCGCTGCTCGGGCACCGACGCGCCGGACTCGACCGACGAGTACCTCGGCGTCCACCTCGCGGCGCAGATGGTCGAACGCAGCGGGCGGCAGTCGGCGGCAGGTCGATCTCGCTCGATCTGCGCGACGTCGAGGATCAGACGCCAGATCCCCGCCGCGATCTCGAGCCTCCACGCCGACGGAGTTCCTGTCGTGATTGGCGCATACTCGTCGCAGCTCTCGATCCCGGCCGCCGCGGCGGTGGCGGCCGACGGGATGGTGTACTGGGAGACCGGGCGCGGTCGCCGACCGCGTGACCGGGGAGGGCTCGCCGCTCGTCTTCCGTGTCGGCGTCAACGGCGCCGAGCTGGGGAGCAACTCCGGGAAGTTCATGCTCTCCCAATTGGTGCCGAAGCTCGGCCCCGTCTCGAAGATCCGCGTGTACTTCGTCACCGCTGACGATCGACTACGGGCACTCCGTTGCGGACGCGACTCGGACCTCCCTCGAGGCCGGCGGCGTCAGCATCAGCGGCGAGTTCGTCTACAACCCGTACACCCCGAACTGGACGCCGGTCATGCAGGCGCTCGCGGCGGCGAAGCCGGACATCCTCGTGCTGTCATCGCACATCCAGGACGGCATCGCGTTCCGGCGAGCGTTCCTCGCCGCCGGGTTGTCGGTGAAGGTGTTCATGGGTACGACCATGGCGCAGTGCGACCAGGACTTCGGCAACGTTCTCGGGTCCGCCGCCGTCGGTGTCTTCGCGTCGGATCGTCCGCAGGCCAACTTCAACCCCGATGCGCTCGACCCGCAGGCGCGGGCGCTGTACAACCATTTCGCGGCGCTCTGGAAACAGCGCACCGGGAGACGTGCCGAAGCGAGGAGGGGATCGCCGGCTTCAGCGCCGCGTGGGCGCTCTTCGCCGATGTCCTCGATCGCGCGGGCAGCGACGCAGCGCACAGAGCATCGCCGCCGCCGCTCGCTCACTCGACCTTCCCGAGGGCAGCCTCCCCAATGGCGCCGGGGTGCTGTTTTCGAAGGCACCCGGCCAGCTCGGGCAGAACGTGCGCGCCGCCGCGGTCGTCTGGCAGTGGCAGGCGCCCCGCGTCAGCGTCGTCGTCTGGCCGCCGGTCTACGCCACCGGGCAGGTGAAGCTGGCGCTCCACGCGTCGTGATTGGCTGAGGGCCTATCGAGGCATACTCGCACCATGGAAACAGCGACATTCGGCGCAGGGTGCTTCTGGGGCGTGGAATCGGTATTCGAGCAGGTCGACGGGGTCGTCTCGACCAAGGTCGGCTACACGGGCGGCTTCACGGAAGCGCCCGACGTATGAGGACGTGTGCTCGCATCGCACCGGTCATGCCGAGGCCGTCGAGGTCACGTACGACCCGGCTCGAGGTGAGCTACGACACGCTCCTCGACATCTTCTGGATGAACCACGATCCGACGCAGCTGAACCGCCAGGGTCCGGACGTCGGCGACAACTACCGGTCGGTGATCTTCTATCACTCCCCGGAGCAGGAAGCCGCGGCGCTGGCTTCGAAGGCAGCGCTCGAGCAGTCGGGCCGCTACCGGCGCCCGATCGTCACCGAGATCGTTCCCGCAGGCAAGTTCTGGGACGCCGAGGAGTACCACCAGAAGTACTTCTCGCGCCGTGGCATCGCCGCGACCTGCAACATCCCGGCCTAATCGCAGCGACGCTCCCTTCAGTGACCATCATTGATGATCACGGACGCCCGGAACCTCCGGTCTCGGCCAATGAGAGTCGAAACGCTGGTGGGATTCCTCGAGTACCAGCGCGCCACCTTCGCGTGGAAGTGCCGTGGACTGGATGCTTCCGCGCTGAACGCGACGGTGGGCGTCTCGACGATGACCCTCGGCGGAATGCTCAAGCATCTGGCGCTGGTCGAGGATTCGAAGTTCTCCCAGTGGCTGCATGGGCGCGACCCGGATCCTCTCTGGGCCGATGTCTGATTGGGACGCAGACCCTGACTGGGAGTGGCACTCCGCAGTCCGACGACACGCCCGACGAGCTCCGCGCTACGTTGGGAGGCGAGTGTGGTCCGGGCTCGGGCGGGGCTCGCCGAGGCGCTCGCAGCTGGAGGTGTGGAGCAACTGGCGAAGCGCCCATGGCCCGACGGGCGTACGCCGAGCCTGCGCTGGATCCTCTGTCACATGATCGAGGAGTACGCACGTCACAACGGGCACGCGGACCTGATCCGCGAGTTCGGTAGACGGCGAGACCGGCGAGTAGCTTGCCTAGCGGGTCAGGGGTCGGCGGCCTCGCGCAGCGCGGACAGGAGTGACTGGCCGTAGCGCGCGAGCTTGGTCGGACCGACACCGGCGATCAGCACCAGTGAGCGCGCTTGACGTCGGGTTGCGGCGGGCGATCTCGACCAGCGTCTTGTCGTGGAAGACGACGTACGGCGGCACTTCGCTGCTGCGGGCGACCTCGAGCCTCCAGCGCCGTAGCGCTTCGAACCGCGCGCTGACCTCGGCGCTGAGCTCCTCGAGTGGAGCGCTCGCGGACTGTTTGCGACCTCGAGCATGATGAGCGTGTCCGCGTCGGCGCGGACCTCGACCTCGATGGTCGACTCGCCACCGAGAACGGCGCGGCCGCGCTGGCGTGATGCCGAGTGTCGGCTTCTCCCCATGGCCGCGCGTCACACAGTCCAGCTCGACGAGTCGCTCGAGCAGGTCGCGGATCCGCTCGACGTCCCAGTCCCGGAGCGCGCCGAAAAAAGCCAGCTCGGTGACCCACGAACGTGACGCCGTCCACGCGTCCGTCGCACCACGAAGGATCGACGCGATGCGCACGCCGCCGAGATGGTTGTCGAATCGCGCGATGCAGGCGAGCGCGGCCACGACGTCAGCGGGATCGACGGCTGCGACGGTGCTGCTCTCCGGATCGAGGCAGTTGTCGCAGGCCACGGCACGTCCGCGCGACGCCCTGCTCCCCGAAGTAGTCGGCGATGCGCGCGTGGCGGCAGCTGCGCGAGACTGGCGTAGTCCATGACCTGGTTCACGCGCGCATAGGCGTTGGCCTTGAGCAGCGCCTGCTCCTCGAAGTCGACGGGCGCGCCGGTCAGGCGACGGATGCTCCCGTCGGGCTGGATGACGTCAGCGCGGCGCAGAGCTCGAGCGCGGCACGCGCTGCATTGGCCGCGACGCCGCGCGCCTCCCAGTCGTCGATGGAGTCACTTCCCTTCACGCAGGAGTTCGCGGTACACAGAACGCACCAAGTCTGCGCTCCGGGTAGGCCTGCTCGATGAAGAACTCCTGGAGCTGGCGGTCGGCGGCGTTGTAGAGGAGGGTGCACTCGGACGGCTCGCCGTCGCGTCCTGCGCGCCCCGCCTGCTGGTAGTACTCCTCGAGGCTGCCGGGGAAGTCGTGATGGATGACGCGGCGGATGTCCGGGAAATCGACGCCCATGCCGAATGCGGAAGTGGCGACGATCGCCTGCAGGCGACCGGCCGCGAACCCCTCATGGACGCTCTGGCGCGTCTCGCCATCGAGCGCACCGTGGTACGACGCCACAGACACGCCCGCCCGAGCGAGTACCTCGGTGATCGCGTCCGTCGTTCGCCGGCTGCCGCAATACACAAGCGCGCGTCCGGCTCCCGGACGCACGAGACGGAGCACGGCATCGCGCTTCTCGGCGACACCCCGGCAGCGGATGACCGACATCGTCAGGTTGTCGCGGACGAATCCGGTGACGCGCTCGATCGGGCTCGCGCAGACCGAGGCTCGTCGTGATGTCCTCGCGAACGCGTGGCGTCGCGGTGGCGGTGAAAGCCCCGACCGGCGGACGCCCGCACGCCGCGATCGCCTCACCGAGACGCCGGTATTCAGGCCGGAAATCGTGACCCCAGCTGGATATGCAGTGCGCCTCGTCGACGACGAAGCGCTCGACGGTCAGCCGGCTCAGGCTGTCGAGGAATCCCGACCGCGCCGATTCGCTCCGGCGCGAGGTAGAGAAAGCGCAGCTCGCCGGCCGCCGCCGCGCGCAACGATTCGGCACGCGCCGCGGCACTGACCTGGCTGTGCAGGCACGCCGCGGGAATGCCAAGCTCATTGAGTCGGGCGACCTGATCGACCATCAGCGAGATGAGCGGCGACACCACGATGGTGAGGCCGCCGTTGACGATGCCCGGGAATCCAGTAGCCGATGCTCTTCCCGGAGCCGGTCGGCGCTACGAAGAGGACGTCAGCGCGCGCTTCAGCGGCGGCAATGACGTCGGCCTGTCCCGGACGGAAGTCCGCGAAGCCGAAGGTCTGCTCGAGTACCGCGCGAGCCCGCGCCGAGGGCTCGATCGCGAATCAGTCCTTCTTCTTGTCGAGAGACAGTGCGCAGGAGTTCATGCAGTACCGCTGCCCCGTGGGCGCGGGACCGTCAGGAAAGACGTGGCCGAGGTGGCCGCCGCACTTCGCGCAGCGGATCTCCGTGCGGGGGATGAGCATGCTCCAGTCGCGATGCTCCTCAACCGCGTCCGGGTTGATCGCCTCGTAGAAGCTCGGCCAGCCCGTGCCGGAGTTGAATTTCGTGTCGGAGCTGAACAGCTCCGCGCCGCAGCCCGCGCACCGGTACACGCCCTTGTCGTCGACGTGGACGTACTGGCCGGTGAACGGCCGCTCGGTGCTCGCCTTGCGGAGGACTGAATACTGCTCAGGCGTCAGACGCTGACGCCACTCTTCGTCGGTCAGGGTGATCTTCTCGTCCATCGTGCTTACGTTTTACCCCGTTTGGGGGGATCCGACGCGTACAACGCCGCCGCCGCGGCGAGCGTCTCCGCCATGTGAGCACGGAGCGACGGCGGTTCGATGCACCTCGACGTTCGCGCCCCATCGCAGCAGCCACGGACGCATCTCCACCTCGCTGGCGACGTCGAGACGCACCTCGATCCCGCCCCCGCTGAGATTGGACCGCTGCGCTCTTGCAGGCCACGGCGTCTCGTCGACCCACTGACGGACCGCTTCCGGGAAACCGGAGGACGACGCGATCGCCACCAGCACCCTGCCAGATGGACCATGCGGCGCCGAGCGCGACGTCGATGTCGAAATCGTCGGGCACCTTGAACGTGGTCGGCAACGTGCGCGCCGTCCGGATGCGATCGAGCCGGAAGGAGCGCACCTCGCGCGACACCGAGTTGCGGGCGAAGACGTAGATGTGTCTGCTTTCGGCGGCGGGCTCGATGAAATATGGGCGCAGCTCGCGCGGTCTCCTTACCCTTCGCGTCGACGTAGCGGACCTCGATCTCTCGATGCAGGACGAAGCCGTCGATGACCGCGCGCTCGACGCCGAGGCGTTCCGCGGCCGGCTTGCGGCGCTCCGCCGCGGCGAGCGTCCGGCGCAGATACTCGCTCACGAGCGGCACCGCCAGCGCGCGAGAGAGATGTGCGAGTGCGCCGACCAGCGCAGGATCCTGCTCCGGTCGAAGCTGCTGCAGCAGCCGCACCGCGACGAGCAGCATCGTCGCCTGGTAGTGATCGAGCTGCAGTGGCGGCAGCCTGCTGCGCTGGCCGATGCGCCATCGACCGGCCTTCTCCTCGATGTCGATGCCCGCGTTGTTGCGCAGCGTTGCGACGTAGCGCTGGACGGTACGTGTGTTCACCTCCAGCTCGTCCGCGAGCTGCCGTGTCGTCAAACCCACCTCGGTTTCCGTCAGACGGATGAACAGGCTGATGAGGCGCTGTTCCTTCTCTCCCTTCTCATACACGCCTGGCACGCGACGAGCCTAGCGCGTCGTCTGCGGACTCTGCGGGGATGTCGAGGCGGTAGCCGAGCAGCTCGGGGCCGCCCGGACGCTGGTATAGCCCGGTCGGCACGAAGCCGAGTGACGTGTACAGCGCTGGCGGCGACCATCGCGGGGTCGGTCTCCAGCGTCATCACGCGCTCGGCCGCGCGCACGTGCAAGGTCGATGCGAGGCGACCACCAGCAGGCGCCCGATTCCTTTCCCGCGGTGCTCGGGGCTGACGCCGACCATGCGCAGATGCGCCTCGTCCGGTGCCAGTGGCTCGGTCGGTCCGGGACTGATCCGGGCGTCGAGCTCGAGGGTGGCCGATCCGGCGATGGCGCCCGCATCGAGTGCGACGAGCACGGTGGCCCGATCGGCCCGGCCGGCGACGTCGGCGATGCACGCGAGGTACTCATCCCAGCCAGGCGAGTCTGGGCTGCCAGAACTCGCGATAGGCGCGGCGGTCGCCGCGCCGCGGCGGCGTATTCGGACCGCACGAATCGGGCGGATCTCGATGTCCTCGGGCACCCGGTCACCCTACGCGACAGGCTCCTGTCGCAGCCCCGCTCACGCTGTGGCCATGGATCCCATCCCCGGCGCGGACCGCGCCGACGACGGGACACTACGTCGCGCGCGCCCAGGCGCTCATGGCTCGCCGCGCCGAGCTGTTCACGACGGCCAGGCGATCTCGCTGGACACGCCTCCGGCGTTCGTCCCGAGAGGATCGCTCCGCACTCGCGATGGCGGCCGCGCTCGAGCCTTCCTCGCGCGCGAGCGTTGCCGCCGGCGAGCGAGGATGCTTGGCTGATGCGCTTCCTCGCTGACGGCCGTCCGGTCTACACGGCCACCGACCTCTGCGACTACCTGGCCTGCGGCCATCTCGTCTCGTTGAAGCGGCGTGTGGCGTCAGGCGAACAGATCGAGCGCGACCCCTCCGCGCTGAGCGAGGTGCTCGCGAACCTCGGCGCCGGACACGAGCAGCACCACCTCGAGCGCTGACCGCACGCGGTCTGCAGCATCAAGGTGTTCGAGGACGGGCAGGACCGGTACGCGAGCACGGCTGCCGAACTTAGCGGCGCTCGAGGCCGAGACACTTGCGGCGATGCGTGCCGGATACGACGTCATCTACCAGCCGACGTTCTTCGACGGCCGATGGCTCGGCAGGGCGGACTTCCTGCTCCGCGTCGAGAGGCCGAGCGCGCTCGGCGACTTCTCATACGAGGCCGCCGACGCGAAGCTGGCGCGCAGAGTCCGGTCTGAGGCGTTGCTGCAACTCTGCGAATACTCGGCGCACCTCGAGCGACTCCAGGGAACCGCGCCACAGTGGATGCAGGTCATCCTCGGCGACGGCACCGAGCATCCATATCGCGTCGATGAGTTCTCCGCCTACCACGCGTCCGTGAAGGCCGACTTCGATGCGGCGATCCTCGCGGGGTTGGACGATACGTATCCGGATCCCGTTGCGCATTGCGGCACCTGCGGGTACGCGAAGCGATGCGCGACGCAGCGCAGGCAGGACGATCACCTCTCCGAAGTGGCGCGGATGCGCTCAGGTCAGGTGCTGGTGCTGCAGTCGGTCGGTATCGACACCATGACCGCGCTGGCGCTCACCGATGCCGACACGGAGCCCCCAGGACGCATGCAGGTCGAGACGTTCCGGTCGCTTCGTGCGCAGGCCGCGTTGCAGCACAAGGGCCCTCAACCCAACGGTTCGCCGCGCTACGAGTTGCTCGATGCCTGGGAGGTCGGGCAGGGCCTTTGTGCGCTGCCGGCGCCATCGCCGGGCGATGTCTTCTTTGACATGGAAGGTGACGGGCTGGCGCGCGATGTCCCGCTCGAGTATCTCTTCGGTGCCGTCGACACTGACGGCACGTATCACGCGTGGTGGGGACACGACGACGCCGGCGAGAAGCGCGCGTTCGAGGACTTCGTCGACTTCGCGATCGCGAAGCTCGATCGCCACCCCGACATGCACATCTACCACTACGCGGCGTACGAGAAGACCGCGCTGCGCCGCCTGATGAGCCGGCACGGTACGCGTGAGGAGGAGGTGGATCGCCTGCTCCGCAATGAAGTCCTCGTCGACCTCTATCGGGTGGTGCGTCAGGGCGTTCGGCTGTCCACCGATTCGTATTCGCTCAAGAAGGTGGAGCGTCTCTACATGCCGGCGCGCGAGGAGTCGATCGCCGACGCCGCGGGCAGCATGGTCATGTACGAGCGCTGGTTGATCAGCCGCGAGGACGGCAGCGAGGGTGACCAGCCGCTGCTCGACGAGATCGCGCTGTACAACGAGCGTGACTGCGCTTCGACGGCGTTGCTGCGCGATTGGCTCGAGGCACGCCGCGTCGAGGAGGAGGCGATTCGTGGCGCTCCGGTGGAGCGACCAGCAGTTGTCGAGCGTGGCACCCCCGAAAACGTCCACGAGAAGGTTGCAGCAGCGCAGGAGATGGCCGCCGCGCTCGTCGCCGGTGTGCCCGAGGTGTTGGAACAGCGCACCGCTGCGGAACAGGCGAAGTGGTTGCTTGCCCCCGTGCTCTCGTATCACCGCCGTGAGAGCAAGGTCGGTTACTGGCGTTATTTCGACCAGCTCGCAATGACTCCAGAGGAGCTCGAGAACGACACCTACGCGTTGGGGCCGCTCGTGCAGATCGGCTCGCGCGAGGACGGCACGCGCGTCATCGAGCGGTACCGATTCGAGCCGCAGGAGCATCGAATCGGCAAAGACGACAAGCCTGTGAATCCGCACGTTCGAAACGATCGAGGATGGGCGGTCACTGCCGGCGAGGTGACCGAGCTCGATTCGGCTCGAGGAGAGATCACGCTCTCGCGCACACCGTCGCAGATGGCCACGGGCACGCCGCGCTTTCTCATTCCGACAACGCCGATTCAGACGGACGCGCAGGAGGAATCACTCCTTGATCTCGCGCGTTGGGTTGTGGCCAACGGTGTCGATGCGCCGGGTTTGCGCCGAGCTGGTCGCGATCTGCTCATGCGTCTTCCACCGCGCCTGTGCAGTCCGACCCCGGGTGCGCTCGCTATCGCAGGCGAGACGGCACCGGAGAGTGCAACGCGCTTGATCCTTGATCTCAACGCCGGGTGTCTGCCCATCCAGGGACCACCGGGCGCAGGCAAGACGCATACCGCGGCCGAGGCGATCCTCGCGTTGCTCGACCAGGGCCGTGGCCCGATAGGAATCACCGCCCTCTCGCACAGCGCCATCCGAACGCTGATGGGAAAGATCGAAGAGCTCGCACCCGGCCTCGGACCGATGCCGCGGATGATCCATCAACGCTCGTCGACGGCGGGAACCGATGCGATCCGCATGGCACGTACCCCTCAAGACGTCGAGAAAGCACTCTCTCAGGACGACGTCGACGTGGTCGGCGGCACGTCGTGGCTGTTCTCCCGTCCGGAGCTCGAGGGCATGTTCGACACGCTCGTCGTCGACGAGGCCGGCCAGCTGTCACTGTCCGACGCGCTCGCGGTGTCGCGTGCCGCCCGCAATCTCGTGCTTGTCGGCGACCCGAGGCAGCTTGCGCAGCCGTTGCAAGGCAGCCATCCTCCGGGGGTCGGTGTGTCAGCCCTTGACCATCTCCTCGGTGGCGATGTCACCATCGCGCCCGATCGTGGCGTGCTGCTCGACCTCACATGGCGTATGCACCCGGATGTCAGCGCCTTCATCTCGCGGTCCTTCTATGAGAATCGACTTGGTTCCGAACCGCAATGCGCGCGGCAGGCGGTCCTCGAGGACGGAGTGGCGATGACGGGTCTCCGCCACGCCTTCGTCGATCATGCCGGCGATCGCATCCGTTCGGACGAGGAGGCACTGCGGGTGCGCGAGATCATCGAGCAGTTGACGCGCGGAACGTGGCGCTCGGACCGTGGGGACGAGCGTCCGCTCACGCTCGATGACATCGTCGTCGTGGCGCCATATAACGCGCACGTCGCATGCCTCGTGGAGACATTGCCGGCGGGCGCAAGGGTCGGCACGGTCGATCGTTTTCAGGGGCAGGAAGCAGCGGTCAGCATCTTCTCAATGGCGACGTCAAGCGTCGAGGATCTGCCGCGCAACCTGGAGTTCCTCTTCAGTCTCAACCGGCTCAATGTCGCCGTATCCCGCGCGCGTGCGCTGTCCATTCTCGTGTGCTCACCGGAGTTGCTCCGTGCGCGCTGCCACACGCCCGAACAGATGCGGCTCGTCAACGCGCTGTGCCGCTACGTTGCGATGGCTGCACCGTGGGACGTGGCGGCTCCCGCCGTCGCTATGCTGAGCGCGTGACAGAAGCGAGCCTGCGGGACCGACTGCTCCAGACACTCGACGCGGCGCAGGAACGCGAAGCCGTCTTGCTTGCGCTCTGCGACGACGCACCCGCTGCCGAGGAAGGCCGATGGACCGCGAAGGACAATGTCGCCCATCTCAACACCTGGCGTGAACACGCGACGCGCACGCTCGATGCGGTGCGAAATGGGCAGCCCGTGGAAGGCCCGTTCGACGACAGCCAGATCGACGGACGCAACGCCGCGATCTATGAGTTGCATCGGCGCGATTCGTCCGACGAGGTTCGCGATGCGTCCGCCTCCACATATGCGGCGCTCAAGCAGGCCGTCGCGGCCTGTAGCGATGACGAGCTGCGCCGCGAGCGTCCCAATGGTGGCGAGGTGTGGCGCGTCGTACCGGGAAACGGACATGCACACGTCGCGCAGCACGTCTCGTCGTGGCTGGCGGAGCACGACGATGCGGCGGGCGCGGAGGAGACGGCGCGGTGGGCCTTCACGCTCGAGACCGATCTTTTCCCCGAACCTGCAGACAAAGCTGTTGCCGACTACAACCTCGCGTGCTTCTTTGCGCGGAATGCACGGACAGAGGAAGCATTGCCGCTGCTCGGTAAGGCACTCCGAAGCCAGCCGGACCTTCGCGAGTGGGCGATGAACGATCCGGATCTCGCACCGATCCGGCAGGATCCCCGAGTCCAGAGCCTCATCGGCGGCTGACACCGCGCTGAGTCGCCGCCGCAGCGCCGGCGTTCGGCGCGGCTCGCCCTCTTTGGGTCGACCTATTTCAGCGGCGAGGCGCGCCGATCGATGTACAGGCCCTGCAACGACCGACCCACCGGTCCGCGCTCGTCATACAGGCGGCTGTGCGCAAGACCGATCCCGCGTGGATCGACGTCGGTGCTCGCGTCCAGGCAGACCCATTCGCCCTCTGGCGCGCGGTGCAGATACAACGTCAGGTCGGTGTTGATGAACACGAATTCGTCCCACGACAACACCGCGCTGATGCCGTTGCCAAAGTCCGCTGCGGCGAGAGCGCGTTGCAGCGGCGTGGGCGTTTCTCCGGCGACCACCGGCATCGTGAGTCGCAGCCATGCGGTCGAGGCACCGGGTTCGAAGAAAGCCCCCGCGGCGTAACGCATCTCGATACCGGTGCGGTGGAACGCAGGGTCACCGATGTCGGGCTCGTGCGCCGTCGACTCCGCGGGCCCGGCAAACGGTGGAGGAACCGGATCCGACGGCCCGAGATCGAGGTCGGTGACACGCATGCGCCACGCGGTTGCGCGGCAAACCTCCGTATCGCCATCCATGAGGTTGGCGCTGAGCAGTTGCACGCGTCGCCCGTTGCGCTCGATACGCGCGCTAACCGCGAGTGGGCGTAGCGGCACTGGACGGAAGATCTCGACCGTCGTGCGCACGACGGCCATCGGCGTCTCGGACGGCAGCGCCTCCATCACCCCACCCAACAGCGCCGCGGGCGCGCCGCCGTGCATCGCAGCGGGATCCCACGGCCCACGGGTGTGCTCGCTTGGCAGGAACTTCCCCGCGTCGGGCGTGAACAGCGCTTCGGCCACGGGCGAATGGTGCCGGAAGTGCCGACAGGCGGGTGTTGCGGGGCCGACTGATAGGCTGCGATGGCAGTGGCTGTGAGGCATACGACCGTAGCGGCAAACGGGATGCGTTTCGACGCGTTGACAGCCGGTCCGGCGAATGGTGAGCTCGTGCTCCTGCTGCACGGCTTTCCCCAGACGGCATCGTGCTGGCGCAATGCGCTCGGAACGCTTGAGGCCGCCGGATACCACGCCGTCGCCTTCAGCCAGCGTGGCTATTCCGCCGGCGCGATTCCAGTCGGCGTGGAGGCATACGGCGTCAGCGAACTCTGTGATGACGTACTCGCGGTGGCGTCAACGCTCGGGGCGGAACGGTTTCACGTCGTCGGGCATGACTGGGGCGGGACGGTCGCGTGGGCACTCGCGGGCGAGCATCCCGATGAGGTCATCTCGCTGACCGCTGTTTCCACACCACACACAGCTGCGCTCAGACAGGCGTTGCGCGGCACACAGCAACGCATTCGGATGGCGTACATCCCCATCCTGCGGTTGCCTCGCATTGCTGAATCGCTTTTCGATGCCGGTGGTGGCGTCGTCGCCGAGTCGCTGCTCGCTGCAACCGGCCTGAGCAAGCCGCATGCGCATCGCGATGTTGAAGCGCTCCGCAAGGTCGGTCCGACGGGGGACTCAACTGGTACCGGGCGCTCGGCACCGAGCCGCCCCACGCCGAACCGGTCGAGGTGCCCGTCCTGCACATCTGGAGTGACGGCGATCCGGTGTTCACCCGCGAAGCGACCGACCTGACGGCGCAGTACTGCACTGGCGACTACCACCTCCTCGAGCTCGACGGTGGCTCTCACTGGATCCCCGACGAGCACTGGGACGATGCCGCCGACGTTGTGGTGGAGCACCTCGTCGCCAATCCCGCCGACGCCTGAAGTCCGGGATGGCGGCGATCGAGGTAACCGGCACCGCGCAGCGTCGCTCGTGGGACTCGCCCGGTCTTCCCGCTGTCGAGCAGGTCCGACCTGGCCTCTGGTCAATACCGGTCCCGCTGCCGAACAACCCCCTGCGCTACGTCCTCGTCTATCTGCTCGAAGTCGATGACGGTATCGCGGTCATCGACACCGGCTGGAGCACCGAGGAGGCGTGGGATGCGCTCGTCGCCGGCATGGCGGTCGCCGGCTACACAGCGAAAGACGTCCGGGCGATCCTCGTCACCCACATCCATCCCGACCACTACGGACTCGCCGGCCGTCTTCGCGAAGCATCAGGGGCGTGGATCGCGCTGCACCCGGCCGACGCGGCGCTCATCCCTGCCCGCTATGGCACCGGCGTTGAGGCGCTGCTTGCCAGCATGGCCGCGCTGCTCGTCGAGGCCGGGGTCCCTGAGGAGATGCGCGCGGAGCTCACCGTCGCCTCGATGGGGGTGCGAGAGTTCGTCGCCGCCGCCCTGCCCGACGTGCTCCTCGAGGACCGGACCGCGGTACCGCTCAAGGGGTGGGACCTGACCACGTTGCACACGCCCGGTCACTCACCCGGCCATGTCTGCTTCCTCGACGGCGGCCGACGCCTGCTGTTCAGCGGCGACCATGTGCTGCCGCGGATCAGCCCGAGCATCGCGGTGCACGTGCAACAGCCGGACAACCCACTTGCGGACTTTCTTGACGCGCTTCGCACGGTGCGGGACCTGGACGTCGATGAGGTATTGCCGGCCCACGAGTGGCGATTCCGGGGTTTGGCGACGCGCGTCGATCAGCTCATCGACCATCACCACAACCGGCTCGAGGAGACCATGGCGGCGATCGCCGCGTCGCCGGGCGCGACCTGCTGGGACGTGACGCTCCTGCTCCGCTGGTCGCGAGACTGGTCGGAGATCAAAGGCTTCATGCGCCGCGCGGCGGTCGGAGAGACGCTCGCGCACCTCGTCCTCCTCGAGCGTTCAGGCCGTGCCCGTCGAGTGGGCGAGAATCCCAGTCGCTGGTACGCCGCCGCGCCGGACTGACTCTGGAGCTCAGCCCTCGAGCCCGCGCCGGATGCGCGGTACCGACCACCCCACGCCGATGATCCCGGCGGCGATCGACACGGCGAGCATGAGCAGGGCCACCGTGATCAGGCCGCGCCCTGCGGCAAACGCGAGCGACGTGACCGACACGCCGATTGCCGTGCCCAGCCCGCGGGCCATGTTGAGCAGGCCGCCTGCCGCACCGCCACGGTCGGGCGGCGCGGCGCTCATGGTCGCGGCATTGTTCGCGGGGATGAACAGCCCCATGCCGACACCCGCGATGGCGAGCGCTGGAACCGTGAGGCCGGCGTGGCTCGACGCAATGGCCAGGACGCCCATACCGACAGCGGTTATCGCCATGCCGACCCCGGCGGGCAACCGCGGTCCAGCCCGATCCCGGATGAACCCTCCGAGCGGCGCGACGATCGCCAGGGCCAGCGGCAGTGCCGTCAGCTCGAGCCCCGCTGCCGCCGGCCCGAGATGCACCTCGCGCTCGAGGAAGAACGGCACCGCGACGAGGCAGCTGAAGAGCACGACGTACGAGAGCAAGGCCGAGCTGATCCCAGCGATGAAGGCGGCCACCCGGACCAGCGCGGCATCGATCACCGCGCCTGGCGCACGTCGCTGCCGAAGGTAGGCGGCGGCGGCGAGGAGGCACGCGAGCACCGCAAGCGCAGGCACGATCCACCCCGGCGTGTCCGGCTGCGCCGCCAGTGAGAGGGCGGCGAGTGCGGCGGACGGGATCGCGGCCAGAAGCACCGTGCCCTGAGTGTCGATGCGGCTGCCCGCGTCGTGGTGCGTGCTCCTCGGGAGGAGAAACCAGCCCAGCGCGAGCCCGAGCAGTCCGATCGGGATGTTGACGAGGAAGATCAGTCGCCATCCGCCGAGTGCGGTGAGCGCGCCGCCAAGGACCGGTCCGAGCGTGAGGCCGACTGCCTGCGCGGCACCCTGGATGCCGAGCCCGGTACCGAGCCTCGAGGTCGGCAGGACATCACGGATGAGCGCGTAGGAGTTCGCCTGCAGCATCACGGCGCCGATCGCCTGGACGAACCGCGCCGCGACCAGCACCCCGAGCGACGGCGCCACCGCGCACGCGGCGGACCCGATCACGAAGATGCCGAAGCCGTACGTGTAGAGGAGCTTGCGGCCGATCCGATCGGCCAGCTTCCCCACGGCGGCGACGGTCCCGGCGAGCACGAGAACGTAGACGAGGACGACCCACTCCACCGCCGCGATCGAGGCATGCAGGTTGGAGCGAAGGACGGGGAGGGCCGTCGAGACGATGCTCGCGTCGAGCTGGCCCATGAAGGCGCCGACGCAGACGGTGCCGACAGCGAGCCAGGGAGCCGACGGCAGCGCGCGGATCCACGCCGGACGGCGCGGTTCGGTGAGGATCCTTGGCGTCGGCCGCCGCGGGGCCTGCTGGTCAGGCACGGTTGTCAGGAGCTCCTGCGACGCGTTCTGCGACCACCATGCCCGCACATCATCCGGCACGATCCGGATCGCGGACCAACTGCCATGGTGAATGTCGCTGGGCAGTGACGGAACGATGGTCGCTCAGTTCGCTCGCTTCTGCCGCTCGATACTGGGGCGACCACCTGTCCACGCGCCCGGGAGGTCGCACTCGTTGACCCAGCAGCGCATCCTTCTCGTCGATGACGAACCGCGACTGCTGCATGTAGTCGGGTTGTATCTCAGCATGGAAGGATTCGAAGTCACCGAGGCCCAGGACGGCACTGAGGCGCTGAGCAAGCTCGAGAGCGAACAGTTCGACCTGGCCATCCTCGACGTGATGATGCCGGGCGTTGACGGCATCGAAGTCTGCAGACACATCCGGTCGCAGCCACAGACGCACTCGATGCCGGTGCTCGTCTTCACGTCGTTGTCAGCCGATGCCGACGTCGAACGTGCGCGGCTTGCCGGCGCCAACCATCTGATCACCAAGCCGTTCAGCCTTCCTGGAACTCGGCGCCGTGGTCCGTTCCTGCTTCGAAGACACGCCCGCGCTCGCCAGCTGACAGGTACAACGCGCTCGATTCGTTCGGTGCGTTGAGTTTGGTACCATCAGGCCTCTGAGGAGGGCCTCCCATGGCGCCATTCGATCGGATGTGGAAGCTGCGGCAGGCGTTGCGGCGGCCGTCCGGGCGCGTCAGCTGCACGGAGCAGGGATGCCATCAGCCGGTCGCGATCCGCTGCGTCTACGCGGACCGGCGCGAGCGTGTGTGCGGCACGACGTGGTGCATGCGTCACGGCGCGATGTTCAACGACAGCGCGTACTGCCGCCGTCATGCGAGCACGGTTGCCGCGCTTTCCAACGGTTTCTATCAGCTCGCCCTGCCGGACCTCGACAACCGCGCGCCTTCACTTGTCGGATGGATGAGCGGCGAGCTTGACGCGCCGATCCGGCGCGCGCTGCGCGCATCGTCGCTCGGCGAGGAAACGACGCTTGTCGCCGACCCCGTACGCCTGACCTCGTCCGGAGCATCCTCGCCTCGATGCTGGGCTCGCGCCTGGAAGCTCGTCGATCACCTCGGTGTTGTGCACCAGGTGTCGATCGAGGTGGAGGAAGACGCGCAAGCGGTCGTCGCCGTGCGCGTGGACAACGACCTCATCGGCCGTTCGGTCCCACCATGGATCGAGCGCCGGCAGGACGTCGGCGCAGTGACGCCTGACGAGGACGCCGCAGCGCGGACGGCCTTCAACCAGGCGCTCGCGGAGTCGGTGCGGCGTTCCTCAGCCGCGAGGAGATCGTCTCCGGGTTCTGAGCCTCAGGCGATCGCGCGGCTGAATCGGCGGGCGCCGATAGCGATGCCGACAACCGCAAGCGCGGCCATGATGGCGAGCCCCTTGTAGACGTCGGGGTCCCCGCCGTGGCCGTTGAACACATCGCGTGCGGCAGTGACCGCATACGAGAGCGGGTTCGCTTGCGCGATGTGCTGCAGCCATTGCGGTGCGAGTTGCAGCGGGAGCAGCACGCCACTGAGCAGCAGCAACGGCAGCGAGAGCGTGAAGATCAATGGCGCATACGAGTCCTCGCTCTTCAGCGCGAGCGCCGCAGCATATGCGAGCGACGACATGCCGAGTCCGATGAGCGCGACCAGTCCGAGCATGACGAAGACGCCGGACACCGTCGGCTTGAGCCCGAACGGAATCGCGAGCAGCAACAGGATCAACGACTGCACGACGAGCGTGAGGATGTCGCGCAGGGCGCGGCCGAGCAGCAGCGCAATTCGGCTCACCGGTGTCACGCGGAAACGTTCGATGACTCCGGCACGCAGCTCGGCAATCAATCCGAAGCCGACGCCACTCGCGCCGAACAGCCCCAGCTGGATGAGCAGTCCAGGGACGAAGACGTTGTATGCGCCGCCGGACGGGAAGCCCGGCGTTTCGGTGAGCGATTTGAGCAGTGGCGCGAAGAGCACGAGATACAGCACGGGCTGGAGGACGCCGATGACCACCCACGCGGGATTGCGCAGGAACACGAACAGATATCGCTGAAACATCAACCAGGTGTCTTTGAGCAGCTTCATGATCCTTCCCTCCTATGCCGCATCGCGCAGCGAGCGCCCGGTCTGATGCAGGAACACGTCGTCGAGGCTCGGACGGCTCAGCGAGAGTGACGCGAGCGGAATGCCTGCGGAGTTGAGCACGCGGATGATCTGTGGCATGGCGGTCTCGCCGCGGTCGACGTAGAGACGGACGATGCCGTCGGCGCTCGTCGCCTCACGTACATACGCCTGTCCTTTGAGCAATTCGAGCACACGATCGCTCGCCGAGTCGGTGCCGACCACGACGACATCGCCGGCAACCTGCCGCTTCAATTCGTCCGGCGTGCCCAGGGCGACGATCTTGCCGTGGTCGATGATGGCGATGCGATCGCAGAGCGCATCGGCCTCTTCGAGATAGTGCGTCGTCAGAAACACCGTCGTGCCGGTGTCGCGCAGCTTGCGCACCTCGTCCCACATCCGGGCGCGACTCTGCGGGTCGAGTCCGGTCGTGGGCTCATCGAGAAAGAGCAGTTGTGGCAGGTGCATCAGACCGATGCCGATGTCGAGGCGCCGCTTCTGACCGCCGGAATAGGTCTTCGTTGCGCGGTCGGCGCAGTCGGCGAGCTCGAGCGCCGCGATGAGCTCCGCGGCACGCTGCACCGCGCGCGCCTTGGTCATCCCGTAGAGCCGTCCCTGCATCACCAGCTCGGTGCGCCCTGGGATCTCGGGGGCGCTGCTGCCTTCCTGGCTCACATAGCCGATCTCGTACCGCACCTTGGCCGCGTTGTGCAGCAGGTCGTAGCCGGCGACCGTCGCTTCACCGCTCGTGATGGGCAGCAGCGTTGACAGCATGCGCAGGGTTGTCGTCTTGCCCGCGCCGTTCGGCCCGAGGAAGCCGAAGATCTCGCCCTTCTTGACGTCGAGGTCGACTCCGGCGACCGCTTCCACGGCACCTTTGCGCGACTTGAAAACCCTTCGAAGATTGTGTGTCTCGATCATGGTGTCTCCTTCCGAACGGCCGATGCTGCGAGTGCGCGGCCCGTGGCCGGACGCGGCAGCTTGGTTGCGTGGTCGGCGTCGTGTGGCTGACGGCGAGCCGCGCTCGCCGCGTGCATCGCTTCGAAATGAGCTCGGAGCAACTGCTCGTTCCAGACCAGAACGCCTGACTGCATATCGCCGATGATCACGCGCACCCAGTTCAGCTCAGCGGACGTCAACGCGATCGCGTGCTCGAGCTCGAGCAGCACCAGGCGGGGGAGCCCAAGGTCGTCCTGGGCGAGCTTGAGCGTGGCGTCGAGAGCGACGATGCGCGCCTGGAGGGCGACGAGCCGTGTCGCCAGCGCCGACTCCGCGCGCTCCTGGGTGATGTAGCCGAGGAGGCCAACCGCCACGCTGAAGACGGGGGTCTCGTCCGCCGGAGCCGCCAGCACGTCGGCGAGCCAGTTCTCCAACTCCTCGCGGCCTTCGCTGGTGATGCGATACACGGTCCGCTCGGGACGCTTGCCGTCCCGGCTGGTTTCGACCGGCTCGATGTAGCCCGCAGCCTCGAGCTCATCGATGGCTCGATACAGCGCCCGGGTCTTGCCGACCGCGTAGGCCTTGTGGCGCTCCCGGAGCATCCGCTGGATCTCGTACGGGTGGCACGGCTCCTCGCTGAGGAAGCCGAGCGTGGTCAGTGCGACCATGTCCTTGGGGCGAGTGCGACCTTCCATATTGCGTTCCGCACTATAGCATCGCGCAATCGGCCGGTGTCAATCCTCCGGATGAGGAGCGATGTCGTGGTGCGCCTGCAGGTATTCGCGAATCATGATCAGGGCGGCGATGCCGTCGCCGACGGCGGATCCGAGCTGCTTCGTCGAGCCGCGCCGGACGTCGCCCGCCGCGAAGACCCCGGGCACCGATGTCCTGAACCCGCCCTTGTCATCGACAAAGCCGCGCGCGTCGAGGTCGACGGTCCCCTTGAGGAATTCGGTGTTGGGGTCGAGCCCGATGAACACGAATGCCGCGCGCGGATGCACGACCTGCTCCTCCCCGGTTTCGCGATCGCGGATGCGCACTGACTCGAGCTTTCCCTTGCCGGTGAACTCGACGACCTCCGTGTTGCGGTGCACGACGAACCGCGAATCCTTGTTGATCTTGTCCTGGATGAGACGGGAGGCCGTGAGCTCAGGGTCGCGTTGCACGATGCGTATCCGCGTCGCGAACTTCGTGAGAAACAATCCCTCCTCGAGCGCTGAGTTGCCGCCACCGATGATGAGCAGCTCGTCGGCGCCGCGGTAGAAAGGCCCGTCACACGTGGCGCAGAAATGCACGCCTGCACCGATGAGGTCATCCTCGCCGGGGATACCGAGGCGCTCGTATGAGGAACCCGTCGCGATGAGTGCCGCATGCGTCTCGATCTCCTGACCGCTCGCCAGGTGCAGGCAGATGTCGCCCGACGGCGAACCCTCGGCGGTGATGCTCTCGACACTGACAGCGCTGAGCAATTCGACCTCGTAGCGGCGCGCCTGGGCGATGAAACGCTCGGCCAGGTCGGCACCGCCGACTCCTTCGGGGAATCCGGGGTAGTTGTCGATCCGCTCCGTGACGCCGGCCTGCCCGCCGAGCCCGCTGCGCTCGATGACCACCGCGTCGATGCCCTCGCGCGCCGCGTAGATCGCCGCCGCAAGCCCTGCCGGGCCGCCGCCGATGATGGCGAGGTCGTAGCACTGACGCTTGGCATCGAGCGTCAGCCCGAGCTTCCGTGCCAGCTGCTCGTTGGTGGGGTCGACGAGCACATCCGTGCCGTCAAAGACGATCGTCGGGATGGTCCGGCCACCCTCCTGCAACTCCTCGACGTGCGCAAGACCCTCGGGGTCCTGGTCGATGTCGACCCAGTCAAATGTGACGCGCTGCTCGCCCGAGGAATTTCTTCGCGCGCTTGCAGTCGGGGCACCAGGGCGCGCCGTACACGGTTATCTGCGTCATGCGGTGAGTTGGGTCAGATCGGACGTCATGCCGGTGAGGGTGCCGAGGAAGTGATCCACGATGTTGCCTTTCGTGTCGATGATGACCACCGTCGGTGGTGCAGGGGCGTTGTACTCCGACATGATGACCTCGCTGGCAGTCGTTGACGCTCGGATACGGCACGTTGTAATGCTGCTCGTACGCGATGCCGTTGATGTTCGTGTCCTGCACATCCACGCCGAGGAAGACCACGCCTTTCGGCATCCATGTGGCGGCGATCTGATCGAGTTGCGGCTGCTCCTTGTTGCACGGTTCGCACCAGGATCCCCAGAAGTCGATGACGACAACGTGCCCGTGCGTTGACGACCAGTCGAACTTCGATCCGGTGAGGGTCGGGGCGCTGATCGGTGTCGCCCGCCCGCTGATCCCGGGAAGCCCTCCATTGGGCACAGCTGCGTCGGACTGTTGCAGACCGCACCCGGCGAGCAGGAGCGTCGCCGCGAGTGCCAGGACCGGCGCAAGTCGCGGGATAGTGCGCATCACGGGGTGACCGACAGGTCCTCGAGCACGCGCCGACCCAGGTTCTGGACGCCTTCGACAACAACACGAGAGCTTGCGAGCGGGTCGTCCGACCGCCCGCAGGTGAGCACGGTCAATGTATTCATGTCGAGGCGCAGCGTCGCGGTGGGCAGATCCGGGATATCCATGCCGGCCATCCCACGCTGTCCGTCGAACACGATCGCACGCCGGGCCCCGCCCGTTCCGGTGATATCGAACAGGAGTGATGTCCCGGCGGCAGGGGCGAGGCGTTCCTGGATGTTGTTGCCGGCGGCCATGAGCATGCGTTCGCGGCTGTGCGCCGCCGGGATGCCGCCGAAGCCGCCCGGCTGACCGAGCGCGCGGCGGATGTCCTGCTCGTGCGACCAGAGATCGAAGACGCGAATGGCCAGCAGCGAGCGGACCTTCGACTGGCCGAAAAAGCCCTGGCCCATCTCGTCGAGCTGCGAATCCTGCAGATCCTCGAGTCGCGACAGGCGTTCCTTGGTGACATCGCGATACTCCGCAATGAGGTCGTGGTACGGCATGCCGCGTCGCGCATCAACTCCGATCTCCATGAACTCGCCGGGCTTGTTGCGGATGTACGGCAGTCCCTCAGGGACGATGTGGTCCGGGCGTTGCCGGCCGACGAGAATGCTCTCGAGGTCGACGATATGGGCGACGTGGTCGCGGACCGTCCAGCCGGGACAACCGGTGATGGCAAGCGCCTGCCGGTCGTCGAGGTCGGAGGCCAGCCCGTAGACATTGGTGAAGATCTCCGCGTAGGCCGCTCTGAAGCCGTCCGCGGTGGTGATATTGCCGCTGTCCATGGCACCGCAGCCTAGCGCGTCGCCACAATCGATCGCGATGCCAGCACGCCTTGCGACGGGCCGTTCAGCCGGGATGTCGGCCGTCAACTCCTCGGGCTTCCCGGCCCCGGCCGGGATGTCGGCCGTGCCGGTGGTGCTCGCCCCGCTGTCCGGCCGCCTCCATGTCCTGCTCGTCCAGCGCGTCGAGGCACCGTTCGAGGGGACCTGGGTGCTCCCTGGCGGCTTCATGAGTCCGAGCGAGCGGCCCGAGGAAACCGCTCAGCGCAAGCTCACCGAGAAGACCGGCGTGGGTGCCGTCTATCTCGAGCAGCTCGAGACGTATGCGGACCCCGAGCGCGATCCCCGCGGCTGGATTCCCACTGTCGCGTACCTGGCGCTCATCGACGCGGCGGTGCTCCGAGCTGAGGAGTTGAGTGCGCGATGGGAGCCGGTTGACGCGCTGCCTCCGCTCGGCTTCGACCATGCGCGCATCGTTGAGGACGCCGTCGAGCGGCTGCGCGGCAAGCTCTGGTGGTCGAACATCGCGGTGGGACTGCTGCCCGAGCGCTTCACCATGCCCCAGGCACGACGCGTATTCGAGGCGATCAGCGGCGTGACGTATGAGCCGTCGAACTTCCGCCGAGAGCTCGAGCAGTCGGGCCTCGTGCGAGCCACGGGAACGCGTTCCAAAGGTGGCGCCGGACGGCCCGCGGCGATGTACGAGTTTGTCGAGCGTCAGCCCGCCTGGAGCCTGCGCCGGTCACGACCGCCGGCGATGTTGCGCCGCCCAAGCTGATCCAGGCGCACTCAAACCCTTTCGCATCGTTCACGATGTCGCGGTTGGGTGCCACCTCCGAGCGCCCGGTGGCAGGAGAAATGCGATGACGGACGTACCCGCCCAGCCAGCACCGGTGGCGCCGATTCCGAAGGTGGAAGAGCTGTTCCACCACATCCCGCATCCGCGCATCGCGCAACGCGAACATGACAAGCCGGTCAAGGTCAACGACGAGCGAGTCGGTGTCAACGGCAAGGTCGCGCTGATCATCACCGCGGTGGTCGGCACCATGTGGTGCGCGTATATCTTCACGCTGCTCGCGCTGATCAGCCTCCCGGCGGCGATCAGCAGCGGCCAGGCGATCGTCATCGTCGCGTGGATCGCGCAGACGTTCATCCAGTTGGTCCTGCTGCCGATCATCATCGTCGGCCAGAACATCCAGGGAAAGGCGTCGGACAAGCGCTCCGAGCAGACCTACAAGGACGCAGAGGCAATCCTCAGCGAATGCCTGCAGCTGCAGCAGCACCTGCAGGCCCAGGACACAGTGCTCGACGACGTCGTCGCGCACGTCAAGCAGCACCACACGGAATTGCAGCGGCTGGCGAAGTTGGCCAGCAACAGCAGGGTCCCGCCACCGCGTAGGCACGCGCCGTGCGCGCACAGTCCGCGGTCGAGGGCGTTCGACGCTCCCACGCTGGAGGAGTGGGCCTGCGCCGCACGCTGTCGCGGGCGTGACGTCGCTGACGTGCGCGCTCGGCCCGGATGCCGCGGGAACGCTGCTCTCGCGGTTGCTGCGCGACGCCCGCGTGCGCATCGACGCCGCCCTGTATGAAGTCGGTCCCTCGTACCGATGGGAGCTGGTGCTCGCGGCGCGGCGCGGGGTGCGTGTTCGTCTCGTGCTCGATGCGCACGCCTCCGACGGCAATGCAGCGACCGCACGTGAGTTGATCGCGGCCGGCGGCCAGTGTCGCGTCGCCGGAGGTCATGGGCACGCTGCGCACGGCAAGCTGCTGATGACCGACGCGACCGTCGCCGTCGGCACCGGGAACCTCATCTGGCGCGACGCGCCTCGCGACCGGTACCTCCGCTTGCCGCCCGCATCCACGCCACTTGCCGGCACTCGCGAGTGGTGGGCGACAGCGTCCGGCTCACGAGCGCTCGAGCACAAGGTGCGTCGAGCGTTCGACGCGCACTGGGACGCTGCCCATCGCCCTCCCGCCAGCTGGTCGGCCGGAGCGGTAGCGACGCGTCCCCCCGGTCGGCACCCCGATCCCGCAGGTCGCGCCTCTCACTGCGAGCGTCACGTCGCCGAGATTGCGTCTCATCACCGGTGGCGCAGCCGTGGCGACGGCACTGGAGGGGCTGATGGCCGAGCGCCCGAAAGCGCGTGCTCGTGACGGTGCCCTACGTCGCATCCCGGGGAGCCGATGGTGCGCCGGATGCTCGATCTGATGGCGAGCGCAGCAGCCCGCGGCGTCGACTGCGGGCTCCTGCTCGGCGCGCATCCCGGGGCGCGCCGACGCCCGCGGCCTCATGAACTTGCCGTTTGCCGTCCGCTCCATGGACCCCGCGGGATCCACGTCGGGGCATGCCAAGGGCGCGATAGTCGACGGCTGCGCGCTGGTCTCCTCGGCCAACTGGAGCTCGGCCGGCCTCGGTGGGAACTGGGAGGCGGCGCTCCATATCGAGCACCCCGGCGCCGCCGAGTACTATGCCGCCGCCTGGCATCGCGACTGGGCGACAAGCGTGGGCCTCCACGTTTGACGTCTCGGAGCCCCGGCTATGCTCGTCCAATGCCCGACGCTGAGCTTTCCGCGCCCGAGAGCCGGCTCCGGCGCCACCGGCGCCGGCGCCGATGACGCTCCCCGCGGTGCCGCTCCGGGACAACGTCGTGTTCCCATCCCAGCTCGCACCGCTGGCCGCCGGGCGGCCGCGCTCCGTCGCCGCACTGGAGGCGGCGGTGAACGGCGACGGCCGTGTCGTCCTGGCGATCCAGCGCGACGCCGCCCGCGACGAAGCATCCCTCGACGACGTGCACACCATCGCGGTCATCGCGCACGTCGGCGCCTTCCGGCGGCTTCCCGGTGGGGGAGCCCACGCGCTCGTCGAGGGCAAGGAACGTGTGCGCATCGATGCGTTCGACGCCAGCGGTGATGCATGGATCGCGACCGTCACGCCGGTTACGGCCGATGTCACCGAAGGGACCGAGGTCGACGCGCTCTTCGGATCCGTGCGAACGCTCTTTGCGGACTATGTCAATGCCGGCGCGCAGGTCGGCGCCGACACGGCTGTTGCCATGGCGCGTGCTGGCGATCCCGAGCTCATCGCCGATATCGCCAGCACCTGTCCAGATTTCGACTTCGACGACCGTGTCGCGCTGCTCCAGGAAACGGACCCGATTGCGCGGCTGCGCTCCCTCATCCCATTGCTCGCGCGTGAGGTCGAGGTTGCGCAACTGCGCACCAAGATTCACGAGGACGTCCAGAAGACGATCAACAACTCGCAGCGCGAGCACATCCTCCGCGAGCAGTTGCGCGCCATCCGCAAGGAGCTCACCGAGCTCGACGATGCCGGCGAGGATGACGAGGATCTTGCGACCCGCGTCGAGAAGGCCGGGCATGCCCGAGAACGTCAAGACACGCGTGCTCAAAGAGGTCCATCGTCTCGAGCAGATCCCGAGCGCCAGCCCCGAAATGGGCATGGTTCGCACGTGGGTCGACTGGCTGTTGGATCTGCCGTGGGTCGATCCGCCGGAGGAGACCCTGGACATCCAGCGCGCCGCGACGCATCCTCGACGAGGACCACTACGGCCTCAGCAAGGTCAAGGACCGCATTTTGGAATGGTTGGCCGTTCGGGATCGGATTCGTGCTGAAGGACGCGTCGGAGAGCGCGGGTCCTGTCGACGCGGGGACACCGCTCGACCGAAGTCTCGACGCAAGAGGCGGGTGGCGGCGCGGAGGGCAGCGCCGATCGCAGCCCGGGCAAGCCACAGGACATCCCCGAAACGCAGGACGGGTCAGACCCGGCTGGAGAGCGGCGAGGGGTCCCCGCGACGACAGGACCCGCCGCACTCGCGCCGGCGAAGCGAAGGACGTTTGCAAACGCCGATCCTCTGTTTCGTCGGGCCCCCAGGCGTTGGAAAGACATCGCTGGGTCGCAGCCATTGCGCGGGCGCTTGATCGCAAGTTCGTGCGCATGTCGCTTGGCGGCATTCGCGATGAGGCTGAGATTCGCGGTCACCGGCGCACCTATATCGGTGCACTGCCCGGGCGGATCATCCAATCGATGCGGACGGCGGGGACACGCAACGCGGTGATCATGCTCGACGAGATCGACAAGGTCGGCGCGGATTTCCGAGGCGATCCTTCCGCCGCGTTGCTCGAAGTGCTTGATCCCGAGCAGAACTGGGAGTTCAGCGATCACTACCTCGAGGTCCCATACGACCTGTCGCAGGTGCTCTTCATCACCACGGCGAATATCGCCGAGACGATCAGCCCGCCACTGCGCGATCGGATGGAGATCATCCGTATCACCGGATACACGGAGCAGGAGAAGGTCCAGATCGCGGAACGACATCTCGTACCGCGCCAGCTGGATCAGCACTCGCTCGACGCTCAACGAGCTCGAGATCCCCCGCGAGACCATCGTCGCGATGCTGCACGGGTACACGCGTGAGGCAGGTGTCCGTCAGCTCGATCGGACCATCGCCGAGGTGGCGCGCAAGGTGCCGCGGAAGCTTGCAGCCGGCGAGACGCCGCCGATCGTGATCACTCCGGACGATCTCAACGACTTGCTCGGTCCGCGCCGCCATGACTACGGCGAGGCGCACGAGCAGGACGAGATCGGCGCCGTCACCGGTGTGGTCGTCAGCGAGGTGGGTGGCGACATCGTCACCGTCGAAGCGCTTGCCATCGAGACGAAGCCCGATCTCGTGCTCACCGGACAGCTCGGCAGCGTCATGGAAGAGTCGGTGAAAGCCGCGCTGTCATGGGCGAAAGTCCATGCGGTCGAGTACGGCGCGCCGCGCGATTTCTTTGACACGCACGCCATCCATGTGCATGTGCCGGCCGGTGCAATCCCCAAGGACGGTCCCTCGGCGGGCGTGACCATGGCGACAGCGATGGTGTCGGTGGCGACGGGTCGCCGTGTCAGGCGCGACCTCGCCATGACGGGCGAGATCACGTTGCGTGGCAAGGTGTTGCCGATCGGCGGCGTCAAGGACAAGTTGCTCGCCGCACATCGCTCCGGATTGAAGACGTTCATCCTGCCCGCCAAGAACATCCGCGATCTCTACGAGGTCGACAAGGAGATCCTCGACGCGATCGAGGTCGTGCCGGTGGAGTACGTCGGCGAGGTACTCGACCGCGCGCTCGTCGCATCGGACGCGCCACCAAAGCGCGAACGCCATGGAGCGGGATTCGTGCTCCCGATCACGAGCGGCGACGTCGTCGGGCCGATCAACGCCAACCCCAGGTAGCCTGCGATCGTGACCGACACACTGCGCGACCTCGTCGAACTCGCGATCGTTGTCGATCCGACGTTCGACCAGAACTGCTACGTCCTCCGGCGCAGGGACACGACCGATGCTCTCGTGGTCGATCCGGGCCTGCAGCACCCGCAGACGATCGCGTTGCTGGAGAAGCGCGGTTTACGCTGCGACCGCATCCTGCTGACGCACGGCCATCCGGACCACGTCAACGGCGTGCCGGCGCTCAAAGCCGCATTCGGATGCGAGGCGGCGCTCCATCCCGATGATCGCGAGCAACTCGAGGCGGTCCGATACCTGCCAGGAGTGCCGGATGACCAGCCGGATGTGGTCATCGAGCAGGAGCTTCGTGACGGCGAGATGCTGCGCTGGCACGATCTCGACATCGAGGTGGTGCACACACCAGGGCACACCCGCGGATCCGTGTGCTTCCGGATTGGCCCTGATCTCCTCTCCGGAGACACGCTGTTCCATCGAGGCGTCGGCAGATGTGACCTCCTCGGTGGATCCATGCCGGCGCTCATCTTCTCGATCGAACAGCGCATCTATACGCTGCCTCCCGAGACCGTCGTCTACCCAGGCCACGGCGAGCACACCACGGTTGATGAAGAGATGCGCAACAACCCGTTTGTGGTGCATCCGCGCTACCGCTGATCCGGGACACGTGTGCTACGGTGGCAAACGGGGGCAAACGGGGGAACGTATCGATGGGTAATTTCACGCGTGTCGCGCTCGCCATCGGGGCATCGTGCTTCGACCGTCGGACTTGGTGCGTGCGGCGAGTTCGTCTGCGACCGACTCACCGACCACGAGTCCACTGAGCCTGCCTTCGAGGAGTGCATCGCCGTCGTCGAGCGCGCTGCCGACGCCGAGCGCTGCGGCGAGCGCGCTCGCGCTGACCGTCCAGGATCTTCCGTCGGGCGGTCCGTTGCTCCAGCAGATCAGCGATGGCGAGATGAACTCGACGGCCAACACAGACCAGCGCGGATTTGCCAATCCCGGTAACACGTATCGCATCGAGGACGACGTGCTGCTCGACACGTCGCCGCAGGCAGCATCTGCCGACTACGCGCAGCTGCGCGACGCGGTCAAGAGCCAGGTCACGACAATGTCGAGCGCATCGTCACCGAGCGGCATCGGCTCGCAGGCAGACGAATACATCGGCACGACATCGGCCGGATACAGCGAGATCGGCATCGTCTTCCAGCAGGGCAGCGTCATCGCTGTGGTGCTCATCGTCGATTCGAGCGGTACCGTGGCGCGGACATTCGCCGAGGCCGTCGCGCAAGCACAGGACCAGAAGATCGCGCTGGCGGCTGACTGACCTCAATCGTCGCGGCCGAGCAGCACAAGCAGCTCGTGGAGGATGCCTCCGGTGACGCCCCAGATGACCCGTTGCGACGCCTCGTAGAAGTGCACAAGCCGGCGGACGCCGTCCCGTTCGATCTCGCGCACGCTGTGTGGCGCCACAAGGAGATCCGCGATGTCGATGCGGAACCATTCCGCGATCTCGAAGTCGTCGCCGCGCAGCTGCGAAGGGCCGCGTTCGAGTCCGATCACCGGAGTCAGCCACCGGTCTGACACGACGGTCGCGAACGGGCGAGAGGAGCCCGAGCACCTCGACGTTGTCGGGTTCGATGCCGAATTCCTCGTTCGCCTCGCGGAGTGCGGTTGCGACGACGTCCGCATCGCCGGGCTCCGCGCTGCCGCCGGGAAACGCGATCTGCCCTGGGTGAGCGCGAAGATCGGGCGAGCGGAGCACGAAGAGCAGCGGCACCCCCGGTGTCGACGGGTCGCAGAGGAGCAGGACCGACGCGGGACGTCCGCCGTCCGCAGGAGGCGCCGGCACTTCGGCCATGGGACGCGCGATCGCACGCAGCCTGTCGACGATCGGTGTCATGCAGGCCGTCCCCACGAAAGCGCTCCGGCGCGGGACGCTCGGGGTCGTACGCTTGCGTCGATGACCGGCGACGTCTCCCGCCGACGCGAAACCGCGCCGCCGCTGCGCGTTCGTGCGGCGGCGAGCTGCGCTTCTCGCATCGCGAGTACGCGGGAAAAGGCATGATGGCCGCGGTGTTGCGCTGCGCCGGCTGCGGGGATGTCGTGCGCGACGCTGCGCGTGCGGCGCCGCAGGCCGCCCAGCGGCATCGCTCCAAGAATCATCGCGACCTGGAAGAGGGTCCTCCCGCGAACCCCGTGATCGACCCCGAGATAGCGGCGCGACTCCTGAACTCCACGCGCGACTCCAGCTGAGCGCCTAGCGATTCGCGGTCGCGGCGACTGCAGCAGCAGTCTGCTCAGCCGGCGCGAACCGCTCGAACCACTGCAGGATGTCGGCATTGACGACTGTCGCGATCCACGTCGACGGAAATGCGCATGGCCGCTGCGTGGCAGCATGCGCAGCTGCACCGCCTCGCTGCCGACGAGTCGCTGCGCGATCTCTCTCGCGCAGCGCGGATCGATCGTTCGGTCGCGCTCACCGTGCAGGACGAACACGGGAGCGCGAACCTCGGCGAGCTCGTTGCGAACGACCGCGCAGAGGCGCCGCAGCTCGTTGATGCTCCGCGTCGGGCGGATCCCGTAGCTGTACAGCTCCTCGACGGCGTCGGGATTCCAGAGGTCGATGTCGTCGCCGGTGCGGTGCCAGCGCACGACATCGCGTGATGATCGGGAGCAGCGGTGGCAGCGGCCCGCTCAGCCACACCGGCGCGGCGAGCGTCGCGACCGCTCGAACGCGCATGGTCGTGCGCGGCGAGGTGGAGTGCGAGCGTCCCACCCATCGACTGCCCTGCGACCACCACCTCTGAACACTCGCGCGGCGAGGTCGTTGAAGGCGTCCTGGACCGCACGCCGCCCAGTCCTGCCAGCGCGTGCGCTCCAGGTCCTCCGGCGTCGTGCCGTGACCCGGCAACGCCGGCGCATGAGCAGCGGAATCCCTGCTCCGCAAGGCCCCACCCAGCCGGCGCAGCTCGGGCGGGGTACTGGCGAACCCGTGGACGAGGAGCGCGCCGCGCGGGCCGTCCCCGAGACGCCAGGGCGCCACCACCTCAGGGTCGAACGGGTCCAGCGTTCGCGCAGTCACCCTTCGAGTATATGGATCGTCCTGCTTCGCGCTCGGTGATACCGTCGCCCGCGATGGGTGAGGAGATGATCCGACAGGCACTCGAAGCGGTCGTCTCCGGTCGCAACCTCGACATGCCGACGGCACGCGCCGTCATGGACGCGATGATGGAGGGCGAGGCGACCCCCGCTCAGATCGGCGCCCTGATCGTCGCGCTGCGCATGAAGGGCGAGACGGTCGACGAGCTCACCGGCATGGTCGAGTCGATGCGCGCGCACGCCACGGTGGTGCCGCTCTCTGTCGACGCCGTCGACAGCTGCGGTACCGGCGGCGACGGCGCCGGGACCTTCAACATCTCCACCGCAGTCCGCGCTGGTCGCGGCGGGTGCGGGATGCCCGGTCGCCAAGCATGGCAACCGCGCTGCCTCATCCCGGTGCGGCAGCGCCGATGTGCTCGAGGCGCTCGGGGTGGTGATCACGCTGTCTCCTGATGGCGTTCGCCGTTGTGTCGAGGAGGCGCGCGTCGGATTCCTGTATGCGCCGGATTTCCATCCGGCGTTGCGGTACGTGATTCCCGGTGCGTCGCGAGCTCGGCATTCGCACCGTCTTCAATGTGCTCGGCCCGCTCGCGAATCCCGGCGCGCGTACGCCATCAGCTCGTCGGCGTTGCGAACGCCCGCCTTGCACCGATGATGGCCGAGGTGTTGCACCGGCTCGGCCATGTGCATGCACTGGTGTTCACCGGAGCCGGACGGCATCGACGAGCTCGGCGTCGATGGACCGGCCGACTGCTACGAGGTGACGCCCGACGGCGTGCGCCAGTGGATCCTCGATCCCGCTGATGCCGGCATCGAAATAGCGCTGCTCGATGCCGTCCGCGGCGGTGACGCGGTCACCAACGCGGCGATCATCGTCGATGTGCTCGACGGTGCCGCGCGGTCCGCGCCGCGACGTTGTGCTGCTCAATGCGGCGGCTGTGCTCGTCGCTGGCGACCGCGTCACAACGTTGCGTGACGGTGTCGCAATGGCTGCCGCATCCATCGACAGCGGCGCGGCACGGCAAGCGCTCGCAGATCTGGTGCGCGTGTCGCATGAGGCCGCTGCATGAGCCGCGCGTCCGTGCTGCTGCAGCTGCAGCAGATCGGACGACCGCATCGCGCAGTTGCGTTCCGAGCTCGCTTCGGTCGAGAGTCGAGCTGCGCGGTGACGCAGAGCTCGATCGCCTGCGCGTCGCCGAGTCGGCCGCACAGGAGGCGCATCAAGGACAGCAGTAGCACCGCGCGGCTTGCGGAGCTTGAGGCCGCGTCGCTGCAGACGAAGATCCGCGAGATGGACCGCCGTCTGTACGGCGGCACCATCCGCAACCCCGCCGAATTGATGGAGTTGCAGCGCGAGCTCGACGTGCTGCGCGTCAAGCTGTCGGACGCTGAAGACGAGGCTCTCGGACGCATGGAGGAGGTGGACGCCGCGCAAATGGCGATGCGCGACATGTCAGCCCTCGTTGCCGCCCGGGAGGCACAGCGCGCGCGTGCGATGGAACCGCTGCGCGCGCGCCTCGAGACGCTCACGGCGGAGCTGGAAGCCGCGACCGCGCGAGCGCGACGCGCTGGCTGCAGCCGCTGAGCCGGCGGACCTCTCGCTGTACACGCGCATCGCGTCGCACCGCCGCCCCGCTGTGACCGGCGTCGTCGGCGGAATCCTGCGGTGGCTGCCGCATGCCGATCTCCAATGAAGAGCGCCGAGCGGTGCGCACAGGTACGGGGATCACGCAGTGCGCGAATTGCGACCGGATCCTGGCTCCGTGACGCAGACAGTCATCGCCTATACCGACGGTTCGTGCTCAGGCAATCCGGGTGCCGGTGCGTGGGCATACCGCATCGAGTGGCCCGACGGCAGCGTTGAGGAGGCTGCAGGCGGTGAGGTCGCGACGACCAACAACCGCGAGGAGTTGAAGGCCGTCCGCGAAGCGCTGCTGCGCATTCGCGCGCGCATCGGTGACGACCCCGGCTGGCGCATCGACGTGCGCACGGACAGCCTCGGTGTCATCAACTGGCTGCAGCGTAAGTGGAAGCGGCACAAGAACCTCGACCTCTACCCGACGATCGATCCGCTCATCGATGCGCGGGTGCACTTCGAGCACGTGCGCGGGCACAGTGGCAACGCGGGCAACGAGCGCGTCGACGCGCTTGCGGTGGAGGAGACGATGCGGATCCTGGCGGCGACGCCGGCAGCGGTCGATGACCTACTCGATCGTCGCGCGCGATTCCGACACCGGCGAGCTCGGCGTTGCGGTGCAATCGCATTACTTCTCCGTTGGCTCCGTCGTCACGTGGGCCGAGCCGGGCGTCGGTGCCGTCGCGACGCAATCCTTCGCCGAGCCCGCATACGGGCCGCGCGGGCTGGCGATGATGCAACTCGGCGTCGATCCCGTCACTGCGTTGCACGCGCTGACGAGGCAGACGCCGAGCAGGCGCGACGTCAGGTTGCGTTCGTCGACGCCACCGGGCGCGTCGCTGTCCACACCGGCGCATTGTGCATCGAGGCGGCCGGCCACGCGACCGGGGACGGCGTCTCGGTGCAGGCGAACATGATGCGCGGCAACGCGGTGTGGCCCGCGATGCTCGACGTCGTATCAGTCGTCGAAGGCGGATCTCGCGGAGCGGCTCATGGCGGCTCTCGAAGCAGCGGAGGCCGCCGGCGGCGACATCCGAGGACGCCAGTCCGCAGCGATGCTCATCGTCGCCGCCGAGAGTTCCGGCCAACCATGGCGCGAACGTATTGTCGACCTGCGCGTCGAGGACGCGCCCGATCCGCTCGGCGGAGCTGCGCCGCCTGATCGGCCATGCACCGCGGGTACCAGCGCATCGATGCCGCGGAGACACACGAGGTTGCCGGCGACCTCGAGGGAGCACTCGTCGAGTACGAGCGGGCACGAACGCTGCTCGAGGGCAACGATGAGGCGTCCTTCTGGGCGGCGATCCTCATGGCGGACGCCGGCCATGTCGAAGACGGGAGAGCGCTCCTCGCGGAGATCTCGACCCGCGAGCCCGGATGGAACGAGTTGCTTCGGCGCCTGCCCGCCGCCGATCTGCTGCGCAACGGGGAAGCGACAGTCACCGCACTGCTCGGCGATGCCTAGGTCGCTGCAGGCGTGAGGGAGACCATCACCATCGGCGGGGACCTGGTGGTCAGCAGGCTCGGCTATGGGGCAATGCAACTCACTGGGCGCGGTGTTTGGGGCGAGTTCACGGACCGCGACCACGCCATCGCGTTGCTGAGAGGCGTTGTGGAAGCCGGTGTCACGTTCATCGACACCGCCGACGCGTACGGGCCGCACACCAACGAGGTCCTCATCCACGACGCGCTGTCGCCGTATCCCGACGGCCTCGTCATCGCAACCAAAGGCGGGTTCATCCGCGGCGGTCCAGGCCCGACGCATTACGGTGCCGTCGGCAATCGCGAGTACCTGCGCCAGTGCGCGTTCCTGAGCGCGCGCCGGCTCGGCGTCGAGCGCATCGATCTCTATTACCTGCACAGTCCCGATGCGACAGATGTCCCGTTCGAAGCGCAGGTCGAGACGCTCGCGGCATTACGCGCTGAGGGGCTGATCCGGCATATCGGCCTTTCGAATGTCAGCGCCGAACAGTTCCGTGCCGCGCGCGGGATCGCCGACATCGCAGCAGTGACTGCGCATTTCAACGTAACCGGTCGCACCGGAACGGCGCTACTGTCGGCGGCGGAAGCCTCCGGGGTGGTGTTCTCGCCGTGGCATCCGACGTCGCTGTCCGACCCTGGCACGACCGTCACGCATCTCGCCGATGTGCTCGGTCCGATCGCCGATCGTCACGGCGCCACGCTGGCACAGCTAGCGATCGCGTGGCTGCTGCATCGCTCGCCGTGGATGCTGCCGATCCCGGGAACGTCGAGTCGCACGCACGTCGTGGAGAACCTCGACGCAGGTGAGATCGAGCTAACCGAAGACGAGGTCCGAGCGATCACCGGTCTTGTTCCCGAAACCATCGAAGAAGTGCAAGCCGGCCGATAAGCCGGGTTCTGTCCTCGGCCGCGGCAGACGAGGGACGGTCATCCATCTAGGACGCCGGTTGCCCGGCGCCTCGTGCGGCCCACCTGAGACACGGGGAGCGAGCAACTCCCGAGCGCCGAAACGCTCGTTCTCTGTTCGGCCTTGCTCCGGGCGGGGTTTACCTGGCCGGCCGGTCACCCGGCCGCCGGTGGGCTCTTACCCCACCATTTCACCGTTGCCCCGGACGGATCCGGGGCTGTGTCATTTCTGTGGCACTCTCCTTCGGGTCACCCCGACTGGGCGTTACCCAGCGCCCTGCTCTGCGGAGCCCGGACTTTCCTCGGACGGTGTTAGCGCCCGCGACCGTCTGGCCGGCTTGCCCGACGAGTTTATCCTCTGGGCTGTACACGCAGGACCACTGAAAGACGCCGGAGGTGCGGCGCAGGTGAATCGACGTCTGATATTGCACGCGGGCGGCGATATCTCGTCTGCCGCCGACGAGATCGTCGAACACTTTCGTGGTGTGCGCCGCGCGGTGATGGTGCCCGTGGGCGGTCAAGGACCACGATCGGGTGGTCACGCGTTTCAACGATCGTTTCGCGAGGCGTGGTCTCGAGGTCACCGGGCTGCATACCGCTGCCGAACCCGGCGGCTTCGCTTGCCGAGGCAGACGCGATCATCGTGAGCGGCGGTAACAGCTTTCGCCTCGTCGCCGCGCTGCACCGCTTCCACCTCATCGACACCGTGCGCTCCGCGATCGTCGGCGGTGTGCCCGTATTTCGGCGGCCAGCGCGGCGCGAACGTCGCTTCCCCGACGATCCGGACCACGAATGACATGCCGATCGTGCAGCCACCGAGCTTCGCGGCGTTCGGGCTCGTGCCCTTCCAGATCAACCCGCACTACATCGACCCACCACCGCCGGAGGCGCGCATCGGCGAGACGCGCGAGGAGCGTCTCCTGGAATTCCTCGAGGAGAACCACGTCACCGTCGTCGCGCTCCGCGAGGAGAGCTGGCTCGATGGTGAACGACATGACGATGTCGCTGCACGGCACCGGTGGCGCGCTGGTCTTCCGGCGGGGTGCGCGCCCGAGCCGGTCGCCGGCGGCGCCGATCTCTCAGCGCTGCTCAAGGAGTTGCCCCGATACGACGCCTGACCCGGGATCCGCTCGGGGGAGGTGAAGCGTACATTTGTTTGCGTTGACGCCTCACCACACACCTGTTAGGGTTCGGCCCGCTGGTGGAGAAAAGTGGTGAGTAGTGGGGGTCTCGAGGAAGCTACGGTGACGGTAGAGCAGGCGCAGTCGGATGTGCGCGTTCCGGTGACGTTCTGTGGAACGTACCGGCACCGCATCGACGATAAGGGACGGGTCGCGATTCCCGCCCAGCTGCGTCGCTGGCTGCCCGACGGGAGCGTTGTCGCCCCGGGTCCCGAGAACCGCCTCATGATCCTGCCCCCAGACGAGTGGGAGCGCGAGAAGGAGCGCTTCCGCCGCACCGCCGAAACTCCAGCGCAGGAGCGTCGCTTCCTGCGCCGGCTGACCGGCAACGCCTACCTTTTCGAGCTCGACGCGCAGGGCCGCCTGCTCCTTTCGGCCCGCCAGCGTGAGTTCGCTCAGATCGTCGACATGGTCGTTTTCGTCGGGCTCGGCACTGGTGTCGAGGTCACCGCCGAAGAGGTCTGGCAGGCCGAGCAGGCCGACCTGAGCCCCGACGAGTTCACCCAGGTCTGGGATCTGGTCCACCAGCGCGGGACGTCCGCATCTCCGTCGCCGGCGTGAGCGCCGAAGCCGGATCCGCCACGACATATGACCATCCCCTTGACGCTTGTGGCCGGCATGGGGACGTTCGACACTGCCACACCCGGTGCTCCTGCGCCTGACGGCGCGGGCCACCGGCCGGTCCTTCTCACACCCCTCATAGAGAGCCTGCAGCCCCGGCCGGGGCAGACTGTCGTCGACGCCACGCTTGGCGCCGGCGGGGTCACCGCCGCGCTTCTCGAGCGCGTCAACCCCGGCGGCCGGGTGATCGCGATCGATCGCGACCAGAGCGCTGTCGAGGCCGCGCGCGTTCGTTTCGCCGACCAGGGCGATGCGATCCAGGTCGCCCAGGGCGACTTCGCGGACCTCGACTCCATCGTCCATGCGCTCGGCGTGGTCGCCGTGGATGCCGTCGTCTTCGACCTCGGTATCTCGTCGATCCAACTCGACGACCCGGCCCGTGGATTCAGCTTCCGCCTCGACGGTCCACTCGACATGCGTATGAACCCGAGCTCCGGGACAACCGCCGCGCAACTCGTGGACTCGCTCACAGCGGACGAACTGGCGTCACTCATCCGTGAGTACGGCGACGAGCGCTTCGCCCGGCCCATCGCGAACCGCATCGCGAGGACCCGAGAGCTCGTGCCACTCACCACCACGACCCAGCTTCGTGAACTCGTCGAACAGGTGGTGCCGCGCCGCTTCTGGCCGAAGCGGATCCATCCCGCGACACGCACCTTCCAGGCACTGCGCATCGCGGTGAACCACGAGCTCGAAAGCCTCGAACGAGGCGTGCAGGCAGCTATCAGCATCCTCCGGCCCGGTGGGCGTCTTGGGGTCATCTCTTTCCACTCTCTCGAGGACACCCTTGTCAAGAACGCACTCCACGTCGCAGCACAGAACTGTGTTTGTCCACCCCAACAGCCCCACTGCACCTGCGTCCACCGGGCCACTCTCTTTCTCCTCACCCGCAAGGTCATCAGGCCTGATGCGGCCGAGCTGGCATCGAATCCGCGATCTCGCTCGGCCCGGTTGCGGGTAGCGGAAAAGCTCGCACCGTAAGCCTCACGTCGCTCTCCCCAAGGGGGGAGCCGCAGCTCGCAGCGGCTCCCCCCGCCACCACCTTTGCCGATCGGCCGGGCACTGCCCGTGGCCTCCCGTCTCTCTCAACGTCCAACACTGGAGATCAGGGCAGTGCCCAATTTTCGTTCCCCGCGCGGCGCCGATCGTGCACCGGCTCCGAGCAACGACCGCGTCGACGACGTCCCCTTCGAACCGCTGGTGCGCCGGTTGCGCATCCGTCGAGGTGGACCCCGTACGCCGCTGCCGTTGCTACCGATCATCGCCGTCGCAGCCGGCATCGGCATCGCCTACGTCAATCAGACGGCGCATGTCACCACTGCGACCTACCAGGCGACGCGTCTGGCGGCGCAGCAGGAACAGCTCGTCGCCGAGGATGGTCAGCTCGGCAGTGAGCTGGCCCGGCTCGGGTCGTCCGAGCGCATCATCTCGGCGGCGCAGACGCTGGGGATGCATCAGGCCTCGCACTGGGCCAACGTCGTCGCATCGCCGTCCCCGGTGATCGGTTCGCCGCCCGCCGAACAGCTCACATCGAGCGAGACCGACAGCACCCTGCAGCAGTTGGTGGCCGCGCTCGCCGGCGACTTCGGTGGGAGCACGACCGGTCGATGAACGAGCGTCGCCGCTCTGTGCGATCAGGGCGGACCCAGGACGCGCGCGTGTTCAACGACGGACCGAACGTCCGGCGCAGAGGCCTATGGCTCGTGCTGGCGTTTCTCGCCATGGCGACGGCCGTGTTCGGACGTCTCATCCAGATCCAGGTCATCGAGGGAAAGTCGCTGGCGTCCGCCGCCTCGTCGACGCACACGTCGTCGGTCACGCTGCAGGCCAGCCGCGGTGAGATCCTCGACCGCAGTGGACGCGTGCTCGTCAGCGACGTGCAGGTCTTCGATGTCTTCGCCGACCCGGCACTGATCACCGCGAGCGACCGAGCCTCGGTCGCGGGCATGCTCGCTCCCATCCTGCAGGTCAGCTCGAACTCAGATCCTCGCGTCCTTGCAGAAGAACAACCAGTTCGACTACCTCGCCAAGGGTGTCTCGCAGGACGTCAACGACAAGCTCCAGGCGCTCCGCCTCAGCGGCATCGGCACCGTCCCGTCGGAGGAGAGCGTTTACGAACTCCTCGCCGGTCCCGGGACTGTCCTTCGCGTCCAACCTCCTCGGTTTCGTCAATGCCGGCGGCGTCGGTCAGTACGGCGTTGAGGGGTACTACAACTCGATCCTTGCCGGTGTCAACGGGCACGAGTCGACGCTCACCGATGTCAACGGCAACGCCATCGTCCTTGGGCGGCAGCAGAAGGTTGCTGCCAAAAATGGCGATAATCTCGAGCTCGGTCTCGATTCGCAGATCCAGTACGACGCCGAGATCGCGCTCGCCGACGGCGTCATGTCGTCGGAGTCCGCCTCCGGGACGCTGATGGTCATGGACACGAAGACCGGTGCCATCCGCGCCTGGGCCCAGTACCCCTCGTACAACGCGAACGACTTCGGGCTTCGAGCATCGCCGACTTCCGTGACCTCGCGGTCTCGCAACCGTACGAGCCGGGATCGACGATGAAGGTGATCACCTTCGCCGGCGGGCTGAACCACAACGCGTTCACGCCGAGCACGGTCATCGATGAGAAGCAAAGCCGCATCGACGGCTATCTCATCCATGACTGGGACGATCGCTCGCACGGCAGGATCACCATGCAGTGGGTCCTCGACAACTCCCTCAACAACGGCGCCATCGACGCAGGGAAGATGGAAGGGAACAACGACTTCTACTCGAACCTGCTCGCGTTCGGCATCGGTGCACCGACGGGCGTCGACCTCGCAGGCGAGGTGAACCGGCCGCTGCCCGCGCAGTCCACCTGGAACACCCTCAAGTACGCCGAGGCGTCCTTCGGCCAGGGCGTTGTCGCCACTCCCGTCGAGATGCTCGCCGCCATCAACGCTGTCGCGAACGGCGGCATCTGGGTCGAACCCCACGCTGTCAACGAGATCATCAACCCGAACACCGGGACCACAACCGCGGTCACTCCGACGACCCGGCGAGTGATGTCGGCAGCCTCAGCAGCTACCCTCGCGCACATGATGGTGGGCGTGGTCGACGATCCCGGCGCTGAGGGCTTCAAGGCGAAGATCCCTGGTTACATCGGCCAGATCGCGGGCAAGACCGGGACGGCGAGCGTCGCGCTGCCGAACGGCGGCGGCTACGGACCCAACGTGGTCGCGTCCTTCGTCGGCTTCATGCCCGTGCAGAATCCGCAGTTCACGATGATGGTCATCCTCAACGAGCCGCAGGAGAATCACACCGGTCGCTTCGGATCGCTGCTCGCCGCACCGATCTGGAAGCAGATGGCCGAGATGATGATCAACGACTGGCGGATCGCTCCGTGAGAGAGGCGATCATCGTCGGGGTGCTCGCCTTTGTCGCCGGAGTCGTCCTCTATCCCGCGTTCATCGGGCTCCTCGTCCGCTCCGGCGCCCGTCAGCACGTCGCCTCGTACAGCCCCGCAAGTCATCGAGCCAAGGAAGGAACGCCCACGCTCGGTGGCGCCCTCTTCTGCCTCGTCGTCCTCGTGGTCTTTTTGGCGGTGGACCGCAACCGCGTGGGTTTCATCGCGCTCTTCGCGCTGCTCGCGGGCGCGATCGCCGGCGGGCTCGACGACATCATCAACATCAGTGACGTCAAACGCCTGGGACTCACCGTCTGGCAGAAGCTCAGCCTGCAGGGGGTGACGGGCGTGCTCGTCGGTGTCGGATTGACCATCGCCGGTTTCTCGCACCAGTTCTTTCCCGGGCTCGGAGCGCCGAACCTCGGCTGGGGACTGGCGATCGTCGTGGCCATCGCGGTCGTCGCAACGAGCAACGCGGTGAACCTGACCGACGGTGTCGACGGGCTCGCAGCCAGTTGCACGTTGTTCGTGCTCATCGGTATCGCGATCATCGCGGTCACGCGTTCCGACACCGCAGTCGCCGTGATCGCAGTGGCGCTGGCCGGCGTTGTCGGCTCGTTCCTGCTCTTCAACTGGTTTCCCGGCGCGCGTCTTCATGGGCGACGCCGGATCTCTCGCGCTCGGCAGCGCGATCGTCGCGCTCACCGCGGAACTGCACCTCATCTGGTTCCTGCCGGTGCTGGGCATCGTCTTTCTCGTCGAGGCGGCGAGCGTCGTCGTCAACGTCACCGCGATCCGTCAGTTCGGCCGGCGCGTGCTGCGCGCAAGCCCCATCCATCATCACTTCGAAGAGCTCGGACTGCGCGAGCAGCGGCTTGTCGTTTCCTTCGCGGGCGTTGCGGCGATCGGGACAGCGCTTGACCGTCCTCTACGCGCACGTTGCGGGGTCGGTGTCGTGAGCGACAAGCCGGTCGTCGTCATCGGCGCTGGTCGGAGCGGTCTTGCGTGCGCGAGCACGCTGTCGCGCGAAGGCAACCACGTCATCCTCGTTGATCGTTCCGACAGCCCGGAGATTCGGGAGCGTGTCGCCTCGCTGCCGAGTAGCGTCGAAGTCCATCTCGGCGGATACCCGGACGACGTCGCGAGTCGACGCGCTCATGGTCTGCCCGAGCCCTGGCGTGCCGTGGGACGCTCCCGAGCTCGAGGTCGCCCGTGCGCACGGCGTTCCCGTGCGCAGCGAGATGGACCTCGTCTTCGAACGATGCCGAGCTCGCATCTGCGGCATCACCGGGACCAACGGCAAGACGACCACGACCGCATTGGTCGCGGCGATCTTCGAGCGCGCAGGCGAGCGAGTCCATCTCGGCGGGAATATCGGGGTGACCATGCTCGATCGCCTCGACGGCGTCGTCGACACCGACTGGGTGGTCCTCGAGCTCTCGTCGTTCCAGATCGAATCGGTGCGCGAGCCACGGTGCGCGATCGCCTGCGTGCTCAACGTGACCCCCGATCACCTCGATCGCCATGGCGACTTCGACACCTACGCGGAGACGAAGCGCCGCCTCGTTCGCTTCGCGCTCGATGACGCTGTAGCTCGGGTTCGACGATCCGGTCACACGCGAGATGGCGAGCGTCGCCAGCTGCCGCGTGCACGAGTTCGGCCTCCAGCCCGGAATCACAGACGGGGCAACGCCATCGGGACTGACGTTGTCACCGTCGAGGGCGGCGTGACGACGACGGTGCTGCCCGATCTCGGAGATCCCGCTCTTTGGCGAGCACAACCTCCAGAACGTGCTCGCGGCGGTGGCGGTCGCGCGCGCCGCCGGCACTCGAGCCATCACCGATCGCGGGCGCCGTCCGCGACTTCCATGCCGTCGCGCACCGCCTCCAGACCGTTCGCGACGAGGACGGCGTGCTCTGGGTCAACGACAGCAAGGCAACGAACGTCGAATCCGCCGTTGCCGCACTGCGCAGCTTCCCGGGCCGGACGATCGTCTGGATCGGCGGCGGCAAGGGTGCCGGCACGTCGATCGCGGGTCTCGCCGACGAGGTCAGCGCCCGCGCCCGCCACGCCATCCTCAACGGCGCAAGCGCACCGGAGATCGACGCGGCACTCGCGGAGCGCGGCTTCGGGCCGCGGACTGTCGTGGCCACGCTCGCGGACGCGGTCCACGCCGCCGAGGCAATCGCGCGGCCGGGTGACGTCGTCCTGCTTGCCCCCGGCTACAAGAGCTTCGACCAGTTCCGCGACTTCGAGCATCGAGGCGATGCATTCGCCGAGCTCGTCGGTGGGCTGTCCGGCCACGATCGTGAGCACTTCCTGATGGCTGCACGAGTCGGGAGCCTCACCGGACTGACCGGACGCTGGCGGAACGGCTCGCGGGTCGCGGGGGCGTTCGCGAGCGCCGATCGCGCGGCAGCCGCGGCCGGTGTCGACGGGTGGCTGATGATCATCATCGTCGGCCTCGTCGGTTTCGGGCTCGTGATGGTGTACAGCGCGTCAGAAGCGCTCGGCTACCTCTAGTACAACGACCCGAACTACTTCTTCGCGCATCAGCTCATCGGCGCAACGCTCGGTGGCGTCGGGCTGATCGTCGCGGCACGGTTCGACTACCACCGGCTCTCGCGCCTGGCGCGCCCGGTCATGTTCCTCGATCCTCGTGCTCCTCATCGTCGTGCTCATCCCGCACGTCGGGTCGCAGCACTTCGGCGCACAGCGCTGGTTCCAGATCGGTCCGCTCTCCGTCCAGCCGTCGGCGATCGCCGTCGGTGTCGCGGTGGTCTTCTTCGCCCGCTGGCTCACCGACCGCGAGGGATCGGTGCGGAGCTTCCGCGGCGTCCGCGACTACCTGATCGTCCTCGGCGCGCTCCTCGGGCTCGTCCTCGCCGAGCGAGATCTCGGCAGCTCGATCGTCATCGCGACGACCGCGCTCATCCTGCTGGCGCTCGCCGGAGCGAGGAAGCGCCACCTCGTGCTCATCGTCGGCCTGTTCGGGGTCAGCGGGGTCGCCCTGGTCGGGCTCGTCTCCTACCGGGCTGACCGGCTCGCGCACTTCCTCAACCCCTGCGCCGACGCCCTCGGCTCCGGCTTCCAGAACTGCCAGGCGCTCTACGCGTTCGGCTCCGGCGGCATCTTCGGCGTCGGTCTCGGCAACTCGGTGCAGAAGTACGAGTGGCTGCCCGAGGCGCACACCGACTTCATCTTTGCGATCATCGGTGAGGAGCTCGGCCTGATCGGAACTGTCGCAGTGCTCAGCGCGTTCCTCTTCCTGGCGTGGCGCGGTGTGCGCGCCTCGCTGCGCGCGCCCGATCGGTTTGGCGCCCTGCTGGCGGGAGGCATCACGTCGTGGATCTGCATGCAAGCGTTCATCAACGTCATGGCGGTGACCGGGGTCATCCCCACGACGGGCATCCCCCTGCCATTCATCAGCTACGGTGGCACCTCGCTGGCGACCACCCTCGTGGGCATGGGCATTCTGCTCAACATCTCCGCCCAGGGTCGACGGCAAGGGACGACGAATCGTGCGTACGTTGATAGCTGGGGGGGAACGGGCGGTCACCTGACCCCGGCGCTGGCGGTCGCGCTCGCGCTCCGAGACACTCGGCCTGACGACGAGGTGGCCGTGGTCGGCCGCCGTGATGGGGTGGCCGAGCGCCTTGTGGTGGCTGCCGGCCTGCGCCTCGAGACCCTCGACGTGAGCGGTGTCGATGTGGGCAGTCCGGTCGGCATCGCTCGCGCGACGTCGCAGCTGACCCGCGCGACGATCGCGGCCCGCCGGCTGGTGCGCAGATTCCGCCCCGACGTCGTCGTCGGCCTCGGCGGCTACGTGTCGGTCCCGGTGGTTGCGGCTGCGATCGCGCAGCGGATTCCCGTCGTGCTCATGGAGCAGAACGCGCATCCCGGGACGGGCGACGAAGCTGCTCGCCCGCCGTGCCCGGGTGGTCGCGGCCTCCTTCGCGGAGACCGCGCGCTATCTCCCCAACGCGCACGTGGTGCACACGGGCAATCCCGATCCGCGCCGAGGTTCGCGCGATCGTGGCGCGGCCGCTCGGCGACGCGGCTGCGCTCGATCCTCGTCACCGGCGGCTCGCAGGGAGCCCGCCGGGTCAACCGCGCGATCACCGGGTGCGTCGCCGACCTGCTTCGCTCCGACCCTGAGCTGCGCATCGTCCACCAGTGCGGCCGCCTCGACTACGAGATGGTCGCCAAGGCGGCTGCGGGGCTGCCCCCGGAGCTCGCGCCGCGATACACGGTCGCCGCCTTCTTCGACGACATGGCGGAGCGCATGGCGGAAAGCGACCTCGTCGTGATGCGCGCCGGCGGATCGTCGATCGCCGAATGCGCGGTGCTCGGCCGGCCGATGATCGTCGTGCCGTATCCGCACGCCGGCGGCCATCAGCGCCACAACGCCACGCCGTACGTCGATGCAGGCGCCGCGATCCTCATCGATGACGCGGCGTGCACGCCCGAGCGGCTCGCCACCGAGATCCGTGGCACTCGTCGCTGACCCACCGCGCTGGCGGCGTATGTCCGCGGCGAGCACCGCGCTCGGCCTTCCCGACGCGACGGACTCCGTTATCCGCCTCATCGTCGAGGCCGCTGGAACGGGCAGGGGGACCAGGGCCGCGTGACACGTCATGTCCACGTGCTCGGCATCTGTGGCTACGCGACCTTCGGCGCCGCCAAGCTGGCGCAGGAGCGCGGAGACCGGGTTACCGGCTCCGATGACCACGCATACCCACCGATGAGTGACGCGGTCACCGCCGCCGGGATCGAGTGGGAGGACCACAGCGACCCCGCGAATCTCGACCGGTGGGGGGTGCCGGACCTGGTCGTGGTCGGCAACCAGACGCGACCGGCGAACCTCGAGCTTGCGGCGGTGCGCGATCGCGGCCTTCCCTGTGTCAGCGAGATCGAGTTCTACGTGACGCTGGCCGCCGACCGGATGCGGCTCACCGTCTGCGGCACGCACGGCAAGACCACGACCTCGGCATTGCTCGCGCACATCCTCGAGCGCGCCGGACAGAACCCCGGTTTCCGGCTCGGATCGACGTCACTCGACCTCGGTGGGACTTCGCGCCTCGGCACCGGACCATTCGTCTTCGAGGGCGACGAGTACACGTCGGCGCCCTGGGACCCGCTTCCGAAGTTCCTCCACACGCGGCCGCACGCTGCGTGCGTGACACGCCTCGAGCTCGACCACCCGGATGTGTACGCCACGCTCGACGCGTACCGCGCGCCGTTCGTCGAGCTGGCGGCGACGATGCCGCCGGCGGGATTGCTCGCGCTCTGCGCCGACGATCCCGAGTGTCTCGCGCTTCGCGACGCGGCCCAGCCCGTTGTGGTCACCTATGGCATCAATCCGGCGAGCGACTGGCGGATCATCGGCGCGCACGATGAGCGCGGTATGCAGGAGTTCGCCATTGAGCGGACCGACGACGCCGCCGCAGCATGTCCGGCTGACTTTCCCTGGACTCCATAACGCGCAGAACGCGTGTGCTGCGTTGATCCTTGCGGAGTTCGCCGGTGTCCGGCCTGCAGACGGGGCCGCCGCGTGCGCCGACTTCCGCGGTCCTGCCCGCCGTTTCGAGATCCTCGGCGAGCGCGGCGCGGTGGCCGTCGTCGACGACTACGCGCATCACCCAACCGAGGTGGGCGCAGCGATCGACGCCGCCCGGCAGCGCTACCCGGGCCGTCGTCTCATCGCCATCCACACCCCGCACACCTATTCGCGGGTGAGCCGCCTGCTCGAGGACTATCGCCAGAGCTTCACCGGGGCCGACGTCGTCATCATCGGCCCGATCGAGGAGGCGCGCGAACGAGGGATGCCGAAGATCGTCTCGAGCGAGGATGTCGCCGAGCGTGCCGGTCCGACGCGCGACGTCCACGTCGTCGGCTCGAGCGACGAGGCGATCGAGCTCATGACACGGATCGTCCGCCCCGGTGACGTCCTGCTGGTGCTCTCCCTCGGCGGTTTCGACAAGCTGGCGCCGCGATTGCTCGATGCCCTGGAGGTGCAGGGTGTCCGCGGGTGACTGGCTCGACGCGTACCCCGGCGTTCGCGCCGAAGAGCCGCTCGCGCGCCACAGCCAGTTCGGCGTGGGCGGCCCGGCGCAGTGGTTCATCACCACGCGCGATACAACGGTGCTCGGTGAACTGCTCCGTCAATGTCACGACTCCGGTATCACCGTGACCATGCTCGGCGCAGGCAGCAACGCGTTGATCGGCGACGCAGGCATTCGCGGACTTGTCGTCCGTCACGATGACCGGACTCTCCATGTCGTCGATGAGCACAGCGTCGAGCTCGGCGGTGGCGCGATGATGCCGCGAGTGGCGCTGGACTGCGCATCGCGCGGCATCGCGGGTCTCGAGTTCGGCATCGGCGTACCGGGGACGTGCGGTGCGAGCGTGTACGGCAACGCGGGCGCGTTCGGCACCGAGATGGTCGATGTGCTCATCGATTGCACGGCGCTCACGCCCGACGGTTCGGCGGTGACGCTCGATGGCGCCGAGTGCGGGTTCGGGTATCGCGACTCTCGTTTCAAGCACGACCTGCACGATCACGTGGTGGTCAGTGCGCGTCTCCGGGTGCACGCCGACGCGCCGGCCCTCGTTCGCGAGCGAACCGACGCGATCCAGGCAGAACGCAAAGCGTCGCAGCCCTACGGGATCCGGAGCCTCGGGAGTGTGTTCAAGAACCCTCCTGGCGACAAGGCTGGGCGGCTCGTCGAGGCCGCCGGGTTGAAGGGACACCGTGTCGGCGGCGCGCAGATCTCCCCGAAGCACGCGAACTTCATCGTCAACGTCGATCACGCCACGGCTGCTGACGTCCTCGCCCTTGTCGAGGTCGCGCACGACGCCGTGCGGAGCGCATTTGACGTCGACCTGGAGCGCGAGATCATCCTGCTCGGCACACCGCAGGGAGTCGCGCATGCCTGAGGCCTTGCGAGTTGCTGTCTTCTTCGGAAGCCGCTCCGTGGAGCACGAGGTGTCGGTGATCACCGCGCAGCAGGCGATTGCCGCGATGCCGGCCGACCGCATGATCCCAGTCCCCGTGTACATCGCGAAGTCAGGCGCGTGGTACACCGGCGAGCACCTGCTCCAGCTCGAACGCTACAAGGACATCGACCGGCTGATCGCGAACTCCACGCGCGTGACGATGCGTCCCGAGCCCGGGAACGGCGGCGAGCTGCTCGAGGTCGATGGCCGGCGTGGGCTTCTCGGCGGATCGTCACGCACGGCAGCGCGATTTGACGTCGCGATGCCGCTCGTGCACGGCTCGAACGGGGAGGACGGGACGCTGCAGGGACTCTTCGAGCTTGCTGGAGTTCCGTACTGCGGCTGCGACGTCCCGTCGGCCGCGGTGAGCATGGACAAGCGGCTCGCTCGGACGACACTGCGCGGCGCCGGCCTGCCGGTGCTCGACGACGTCGCGGTCGCCCGTGCGCGCTGGCTGGCAGACGCCGAGGGGGTGTCCGATGCGCTCGAGCGCACGCCGGCGTATCCGATGTACGTCAAGCCACTGCGGCTCGGATCGAGCATCGGCGTCTCGCGCGTCGAGACGCGCGAGCAGCTTCACGCCGCGCTCGATCTTGCGTTTCGCTATGACACGTCGATCCTTGCTGAAGCGGCACAGGACGGCATCATCGAGATCAACTGCTCCGTGCTCGGGCGCGGTGACGAGGTCGAGGTTTCGGTATGCGAGCAGCCGAAGTCGACGGGCACGCTCAGCTATGCCGACAAATATCTCAGCGGTGGCAAGGGAAAAGGCGGCGCCAAGGCGCCCGCGACAGGTATGAAAAGCGCCCAGCGCCTCATCCCGGCGCCGATCCCCGAAGCACTGACTCGGAGGATCCAGGACGCGGCGAAGGCGGCATTTCGCGCCATCGGCGCCGCCGGAGTCGCGCGCGTCGACTTCCTGGTCGCGCCCGAACGGGACTCGTTTCTCATCAATGAGTTGAACACCTTGCCGGGATCGCTCTCGTTCTACCTCTGGGAGGCATCCGGCATGACATTCGAAACCCTGCTCGACCGGCTCGTGGCGATGGCGATGGCGCGCCACAGCGAGCGCCAGGCAACCACGTCGTCGATCGACACATGGCTGCTCACCGGCAGACCGGGCTGAACGCCGAGCGGAGCGGGGACCGGGCGAGCATGGCGGAGGTCACCAGCGAACATCCGCGTGCGGCCGTGGACGTGCGCGGCACCGGGCGGCCGTTGCTGCTGCTCCATGGCTGGGGCGTGTCGTCCGAATTGTTCGCACCGATCCTCGACGGTCTCCAGCCGGGACACACGCTGATCGTCCCCGACCTGCCCGGGTTCGGCGCGACCCCGCAACCCGATGTTCCCTGGTCGGTGCACGAATACGCGGCGTGGTGCATTGCGCTGCTCGACCGTCTCGGGATCGACAGTTGCGACCTGGTGGGACATTCCAACGGCGGCCGCATCGGTATCGTCATGGCGGCCGAGCATCCCGGGCGGATAGCGAGGATGGTGCTTGCCGGGAGCGCGGGCATCCGGCCGCGACGGACGCTCGGCGCATCGGCGCGGGTGCGGACGTACAAGGCGCTGCGCGCGATCGAGCGATCGCCGGTATTGCCGCCGGCGCTGCGGCGCACTGCCGGCCGCCGGGCCGACCAGCGCGGTTCGGCAGACTATCGATCAGCCTCGGGAACGATGCGCGGCACGCTCGTGCGCATCGTCAACGAGGACCTTCGAGCCCTGCTTCCACAGGTGCACATTCCAGTGCTGCTCATCTGGGGTGAGCAGGACACGGAAACGCCGATCGACGACGGCCGCCTGATGGAGCGACCTCATCCCCGACGCCGGGCTCGTCGTGTTCGAGGGCGCGGGGCACTACGCATATCTCGAGCAGGCCGCACGCTTCTGCCGCATCGTCGAGGTGTTCCTGCATGACGACCCGGACGCGGCGTCGTCGTGAGCCCATTCCTCGGTCCGCTCGTCGCCGTCGCGGCGATCGTCTGGGTGCTCCTCGTTGCGCGCATCGCGCTCGTTGCGGCGCGCATGTTCCAGATCGAGGAGTACGAGTTCGATCCGATTCCTGCGCTGGGGGCTGACCCGCGAGTGGCTCGCCCACCGCGCGGTCTGGCTGGGGCTTGCAGTGGGCGTGCTCGCACTGAGCGTGGCCGCCGTGTTTCCGGCTGCGCGGACACTCGCCATCGCGGTGGCATGGCTCGCATCCGGCGCGGCTGCACAGTTGACGTGGCGCTGGACGTCCCCGAAGCGACCACTGGTCATGACCGCGCGTATGCGCCGGCTCCTCATCGCGTGCGGGTTCCTGGCGGTCATCCTCGCCGCCGGCGTGGCGCTCGGCATCGTGACGCTCCACCCGTTCATCTCCGTGGTGCTCGTCCTCATCGCAGCCGGCCTGGTCACGAGCCTCAGCGAGATCCTGCTCGTTGCTGCCAATGTCGTCACCAAGCCTGCTGAGGCACGGTTCCGCAAGCACTACCTCGGCCTCGCGGCCGAGAAGCTGCGCCAGGTCGACCCGACGGTGCTCGCGGTGGTCGGCAGCTTCGGCAAGACGAGCACCAAGCACATCCTCGCCCAGCTTCTGCACCCGAGCGTGAACACGCTGCCGACGCGCAAGAGCTTCAACACACTGATGGGCGTCAGCCGTGCCATCAACGAGGATCTCAAGCCCGAGCATCGCGTCTTCGTCGTGGAGATGGACGCGTATGCGGAGGGGGAGATCGCTGCCATCAGTCAGCTCGTCCATCCATCGATGGCCATCGTCACCGCGATCGGCCCGCAGCACATGGAGCGCTTCGGAACGCTGGAGCGAATCGCCGACTCGATGTACGAGGTGGTCACCGCCCTCCCGCCTGACGGCACCGTCATCGTCTCGATGGGTGACGCGTCGTGCGTCGCACTCGCGCAACGCGCGGCAGCCCTTCCGCGCACGGTGATTCGGTACGCGCTCGAGGACGACGGCGCGTTGGAGGCAGACGTCGTCGCGTCGGCGATCCGGATCGACTCAAGCGGCGGAGCGTTTCAGTGGCGATGGGCGTCGGAGCATCTCGATCGCACAGTCACGATCCCCTTGCTCGGACGCCATCAGGTGGCGAATGTCACCGCGGCGCTCGCGGCAGTGCATGTGCTCGGGTACGACCTCGACGCGGCAATCGCCGCTGCGGCGTCATTGCCGCAGGTCGAACATCGTCTGGAGTTGATGGCGACGGCCGGGCCCGCTGACGGTCATCGACAACTCGTACAACGCCAACCCCGTCGGTGTGCACAACGGGCTCGAGGTGCTCGCCGCCATGCGCGGCGGCACGAAGTTCCTCGTCACGCCAGGGCTCGTGGAGCTCGGCAGCGTCGAGGACGACGGAGAACCGCCGTTACGGCGAGCACGCGGCGCGCGTGTGCGGTCACGTCATCGTGATGTCGGCGAAGACGAGCGCTGCGCTGTGCGCCGGTTTGCGCGACGGCGGCATGAGCGAGGACCGCATCCACGTCGTCGACACGCTCGCAGCCGCAACTGCAGTTCTCACGCAACTGTCCAGGCCCGGCGACGTCGTGCTCTTCGCCAACGATCTCCCGGACACGTACCTGCCGGCATCGCGCGGGTCACGCGCGAGAGCGGTCACTCCGGCGTCGCCTGGGGGATAATCGGCCCGGCCCCGTGCGGCCACAACGTCCCACTTCACGTCTCAGCTTGCGTTGATGCATTTCCCCTACCGCACCGAGCCCGCCTCGTGAGCACTGAGGTGCTCGACGAGCGAGCGCGCCACGTCGCCCTCGTACGAGCCCAGGCATCGCTCATCGTTGACTCCTCACGGCCCGTGCGCAGGCTCACCGTCAGCCCGGGCACACGGCTGAGCGCGTCGCCTCGCAAGCGCCGCCACTCGCACCGTGGCAAGGCGCCGGCACCGCCTGTCGCACGTCGGCACACCTCGTGGCGGCGAAGGATCATCGCGATCGGCGCCCTCACGGTCCAGGTGGCGCTCCTCGTGCTCGTCCTGACCTTGCCGGCTTTCCAGGTGCGCAAGGTGATGGTTCTCGGCGCTCGCCTGGTCACAACCAGCGCTGTGGTCGCCGCGGCGGAGGTCCCGGAGGAGAGCATCTTCACGATCAACGGCGCGGCCATCCAGAGCCGCGTGCTCGCGCTGCCGTGGGTCGAGAGCGCCGTCGTCACGACGCAACTGCCGGCGACGGTCAGCATCGACATCGTCGAGCGCACTCCGGCGCTCCGCATCCGCCGGGATGGCGCCGACACGCTTGTCGCGGCCAACGGAGCGACGCTCCCGGGCATCGACGCGACTCCCGCCGCGAGCCGCGGCATCCCTGTGCTCATCGATGACCGGGCCGGATCGCCGCAGCCGCTCAATCCGCAACTCGTCCAGATGCTCAGCACGATCGCGCAGCGCTTCCCGGCCGTCTTCGGATGTTCCGTCGACGCATATCTCTGGGGCGCCGACGACGTCGTCAGCATCTGGACAAGCACGGGGTGGCGAGCGGTCCTCGGCCCGCTCGACACGCGAGGACGCCCTCCAACTCCTGCCGAAGCAGGTCGAGACGCTGGCCGCGCTCAAGGGCCAGCTCAACTTCGCGCATCCCACCTTCGGGTACCTGGACGTCGAGTCGTTCGGCAGCCCGGTGAGCGGCGGATCGCCAGGGCTTCCCGCCGAGGTCCAGGCGGCGCTGCTGCCGATCATCCCCGCAACCCAGCCGCCGCCGGCCGCGTCGTCCGTGCCGCCGCCGACGCCGCAGCCCACGCCGACGTCCTCACCGTCCCCAGGCGTCAGCCCGACGCCGGGGACCGTGAGCGTCAGCCCGAATCCCTCGCCGTCAACCTCACCGAAGCCGTCCCCGACACCGACCCCAAAACCCTCGCCCTGACGGCTGCCAGGTTTTAGCGGACACGATCCCAGGGGCGCGCGGCCCGGAGTGCCGAGAGGATCGCCCGCGTCGCCGGCGAGCGATTCATCGTGAAGAAGTGCACGCCCGGTGCGCCTGCCGCGAGGAGTTCGGCGGCCTGGAGCGTCGACCACGCGACGCCAAGCTGCAGCACCGCATCGGGATCCGCCTCGCGGGAACGCAGCGCCTCGAGGAGAGGCTGCGGGATCGTCGCGCCGATCTTCGAAGTGAAGCGCGTGATCTGGCCGACGTTGGTGACGGGCATGATCCCCGGGATGATCGGGATGGTCACACCGGCAGCGCGAACGCGGGGGACGAAGTCGAAGTACGTGCTGTTGTCGAAGAACAGGTTGGTGATCAGGTAGCTGGCACCGGCATCGGCCTTGCGCTTGGCGAACAGGACGTCCTCGTCAGTGCTCGCCGACTCCAGGTGTCTCTCCGGATAACACGCCCCGCCGACGCAGAAGTCGTATCGCGCGGTGATGAACTCCATGAGTTCGCTGCCGTGCGCGAAGCCTCCCTCGGTCGGAATGAACGCGCCGGTGCCAGGGCCCCCGGGTGGGTCGCCACGTAACGCGAGGACATTGTCGATGCCGTTGTCGCGCAGGCCGTCGAGAATCACGCGCAGCTCGCCGGCGGTCGCGTCCACGCACGTCAGGTGCGCCACCGGCTCGATGTCAAGCTCGCGGCGGATGCGCGTGACCAGTTCGACGGTACGCGTCCGGACGGATCCGCCGGCGCCGTACGTCACCGAGACGAACGTCGGCTCGAGCTCGCGGAGGTGCGAGATGGTCTCGAAGAGCTGACGGACGCCGTCGTCGGTCTGCGGCGGGAAGAACTCGAAGGAGAAGACCGGCTGCGTCCGGGCTTCGAGCAGGCTGTCAAGGCGCATCGCGAACACCATGCTACGGTCAGTCGGTGCTTGCGGCATATGCATCGGCGGTTGGCGGCGACGACCCACTCGCCAATCTCAGCGTCGGGGAGCTGCCGACTCCCGAGCCACGACCGGGGTGGGCGCTCGTCAAAGTGCGCGCGGCATCCCTCAATCACCACGACCTCTGGACGTTGCGTGGCGTGTCATCCGCACCCGTGACGCCGCCCCAGATCCTCGGCTGCGATGCCGCCGGTGAGGTGGCCGCGTACGGGGGTGATGCCCCCGCCGGAGCACCAGAGCTGGGCAGCCGTGTCGTCGTCTATCCGATCACGTCATGCGGTCACTGCGCCGCATGCCTGAGCGACGAACCGCTCGCATGTCGTGACTTCCGGATGCTCAGCGAAGCGCCACTCGACGGTGGTCTCGCGGAGTATGTCGAGATCCCGAGCGAGAATCTCGTGCCACTCCCGGAACCGGTGAGCTTCGCCGACGCGGCATGCCTGCCCACTGCATACCTCACGGCGTATCGGGCGCTGTTCACCCGTGCGGCCCTTCGTCCGGGAATGAGCGTGCTCGTGCAAGGCGCCAGCGGGGGAGTCGCAACCGCATGCATCCTGCTTGGCAGGCTCGCCGGTATCACCGTGTACGCGACGTCGCGCGACGAGGCCAAGCGCGCGCTCGCGGTCGACCTCGGGGCCGAGGCGGCATTTCCGGTCGAGCGCGAGACAACCCGGGCGATCATCGGCGCGACAGGCGGTGTCGGCGTCGACGCCGTCATCGACACCGTCGGCGAACCGACGTGGGACCTCAGCCTCAAGGCGGTGCGACCCGGCGGGACGGTGGTCGTGCCCGGCGCCACGGGCGGTCCGAACCCACCGGCACAGCTCAACCGGATCTTCTATCGCAGCATCACCATCGCCGGGACGACGATGGGCACGCGCGGCGAGTTGCGCCGCCTCGTTGACCTCTGCGCCACCGGCGCATTGCGGCCGCTGATCGGATCCACGCACCCACTGGCTGACGCCGCGACGGCCTTTGGCGAGATGGCACGCGGGGACCTGCGCGGCAAGATCGTCGTCGAGGTCTGAGCGCGGTCGAGTTTTCGAGGAAACGACCTCGTGGCAGGCGTAGACGGGGCAACCGACCGGTGCTACGGTTGCGCAGCCTCGCAGGTCCACGGAGACCGCGGCGTACAGGGTCTCGTCGAACAGGTGCAGTGACGGGGCCCTGTTCTCGTTAAACGGGCCCGGGCCGAATGAGTGCTTGAATACCGCCCGAGTGCCGCTGACGCGTTGATCGTCTCCCAAAGACAACCAACATGTTGTGGCATACTGGGCTCGCGAACCCAGCATCTTGCGGTTTTGCGCCAAAAAACCCTTGAATGGCGCACCCGCGACGGCTACACTCGGAGACCGATACTGTGACCCGTCCTCGCCGCGTATTCGCACTCGATATCGGAACCACCAAGGTCTGCTGCGCCGCAGCCGACCTGGAGAGTACCGGTCTCCGAGTCCTGGGTGTCGGCGTGGTCGCATCCAAAGGGGTTCGCAAGGGTGCCGTCGTCGAGATCGACCGCGCCGCTGAAGCGGTCGCCGAGGCGGTCGACATGGCCGAGCAGATGTCCGGCGTTCCCATCAACTCTGCAGTCGTCGGCATCGCCGGCGGGCACATCACGTCGCAGAACAGCCGCGGGGTGGTCGCCGTCGCCGCCGGCCACCGTGACGTGCGCGAGCAGGACGTGCACCGCGCCATCGACGCCGCGCGCGCGGTGAGCGTGCCGTCCGAGCGACGCATCGTGCACGTGCTCCCGCAGCAGTTCACCATCGACGGGCAGGAGGGCGTGCGCGACGCGATCGGCATGGCGGGCAACCGCCTCGAGGTCGACGCGCACATCATCACCGGCGCCAACACGGCGATTCAGAACGTCGTCAAGGTCGTGCACAAAGCCGGCCTCAGCGTCGACGACATGGTGTTGCAGGTGCTCGCTTCCGCGGAGGCGGTGGTCACCGAGGACGAGATCGAGCGTGGTGTCGTGGTCATCGACGTCGGTGGTGGGACAAGCGATATCGCCGTCTTCGCGCGCGGCAGCATCGTGCATACGAGCGTCATCCCGGTCGGCGGCAACCACGTCACCGCGGATCTTGCAGTCGGTCTGCGCTGCGACCTCGAGACTGCGGAGACGGTGAAGCGCAACTACGGTCACTGTCTGCAGCTCACACTGCCCGCCGATGCGGAGGTGACGCTCACGCCGATGGGATATGACGAGCCCGTCGGTGTGCCACAACGCTATCTCGCGGAGATCATCGGACCGCGCGCGCGAGAGATGGCGTCGCTCATCGCCGCCGAGGTCGAGCGCGCCGGACCACTGGGGATGTTCCCGGGCGGAATCGTCATCACCGGTGGAGGGGCGCTGCTGCGCGGGTTCGCGGAAGTGGTGCAGCAGCAGACGAACCTGCCCGCGCGTGTCGCCGCGCCGCAGGGATTGCACGGCATGAACGACGAGATCAGCGGTCCGAGCCACGCAACCGTGGTCGGCCTCCTGCGCTGGGGTGCCCGGAGCAACCTCGGCCGCAGACCCTCACGCTCCACCGCCCGCAGCTCCGACGGCAACGGTGCCGGCGGCGCCAAATTCTCGAGGTGGTTCCGTGAGCTCTTTTGATCATCTGCGCACCCACGGGCTCGATCAGCCGGGGGACGCGCTGGCTCGCCGCAGGACAGCACCACTTTCGCCCCACACCCCAGAAACGAACAGGCAACGCGAGGAGAAACTCATGGCAGACCTCGACCGGACATTGGAAGGCAACGCCCGCATCCGCGTCGTGGGGGTCGGCGGCGGCGGCAGCAACGCCGTGAATCGCATGATCCGCAGCAACCTCAAGGGCGTTGAGTTCATCGCGATCAACACCGATCACCAGGCACTCAGCGCATCGAGCGCGAACCTCAAGATCCGCATCGGCGGCAAGCTCACCCGCGGGCTCGGCGCCGGAGGCGATCCCCAGAAGGGGATGGAGGCTGCCGAGGAGTCACGCGATGAGCTGACGCGCGCGCTCGCCGACAGCGACATGGTCTTCATCACCGCCGGCATGGGCGGCGGGACCGGCACCGGCGCAGCGCCGATCATCGCCGAGATCGCCCGCGAGTCCGGCGCGCTCACCATCGGCGTGGTCACCAAGCCCTTCCGCTTCGAGGGCCTGCGCCGTCAGAAGTCGGCGGAGGAGGGCATCGCCAACCTTCAGGGCCGCGTCGACACGCTCATCACGATTCCCAACGAGCGCCTCATGCAGGTCGTCGACAAGAAGACGCCGATCGGCGATGCATTCAAGGTCGCGGACGACGTGCTCCGTCAGGGCGTGCAGGGCATCAGCGATCTGATCGTCTTCCCGGGCCTCATCAACCTCGACTTCGCCGATGTCAAGACGATCATGCAGGGACAGGGTCAGGCGCTCATGGGCATCGGCTTCGGCAGTGGCGACACGCGCGCCGCCGATGCCGCCAAGGACGCTGTCGCAAGCCCGCTCCTCGAGACCACGATCGCCGGCGCGAAGGGCATCCTCCTCAACGTCACCGGCGGCCCCGATCTCACCCTCTACGAGGTCAACGAAGCGGCGCAGCTCGTCAGCGAGTCCGCGGACCCGGATGCGCAGATCATCTTCGGGACGGTCATCGACGAGCACATGAAGGGCGAGGTGAAGATCACCGTGATCGCCACCGGCTTCACCGGGCAGATCGACGTGATCGGCACGCTGAGCTACGAGCCGTCGGCGCGCCCGGTCGCGTCAGACCAGCGTCAGCCTTCGTTCACCGTGGGTGGGCGGCCGACCGGACCGTACAGCGTCGACGATCTCGACATCCCGGCCTTCCTGAGGGACCGTCGATAGACCCTTCAACTGGGGGACGGACGTGAAATGCCCGTTCTGCGGCGAGACGGACATCAAGGTTGTCGACTCGCGCGACTCCGAGACCGGAGAGGCGATTCGGCGGCGGCGTGAATGTCTTGCCTGCAGCAAACGGTTCACGACGTACGAGCGCGTCGAGGCACCGCCGCTCTACGTCGTCAAGAAGGACGGCCGGCGCGAGGAGTTCAGCCGCGCCAAGATGCTGTCGGGCCTCGTCATGGCGGCGACCAAGACGAGGCTGACACCGGCGAACCTTGAACTCATGGTGTCCGAGATCGAGAATGCGTTGCGCAGTCAGAACATTTCGGAGGTACCGAGCCGCGAGGTCGGCGCGATGGTGATGTCGAGGTTGCGCGAGCGCGACGAGATCGCGTACATCCGGTTTGCATCCGTGTACCGCTCGTTCAAGGACGCGCAGGAGATGCGCGCCACCATCGAGGACGTCCTGGCGCATCCACCCGGGACTCGTCCCGACAGCGCGCGGCGTCAGCGCAAACGGCGGGACACTGAGGGCCGCGAGCTGCCACTTGACCTCGGGAAGTGACATGGGCGTCTCGCCAACAACACCGGTAGCGGTCCGCATCGAGCGCGTTCGCGCGCGCATCGCCGCCGCCGCCGAGCGAGCGAATCGTGACCCTGCCGACGTGCTGCTCATCGCGGTCACGAAAGGAACGGCAGCTGCAAACGTCGACGCCGCGATCGCTGCCGGTGTCGACGATGTCGGCGAGAACCGTGTGCAGGAGGCATCGGACAAGCAGCAGCTGGTCAAAGGCGATGCGCGCTGGCACCTCATCGGGCATCTGCAGACCAACAAGGCAGCGCGTGCTGCGCGGCTCTTCGACGTCGTGCACTCTGTCGACAGCAAGCGTGTCGCCGACGCGCTTTCCGTGAACCGGCCAGCCGGCCGCGATCCACTCATCGTCCTCCTCGAGGTGGAGTTGACGGGCATCGCGAGCCGGTTCGGCGTTGCGGAGGGAGACGTCGAGGGTGTCATCGAGCAACTGGTCAACGTGCCGTCGATCCACGTCATGGGCCTGATGACGATCGCTCCGCACCTCGAGGATCCCGAGCGCGCGCGCCCGTATTTCGCTCGTCTCCGTCACCTCCGTGACCACATGGAGCACGTCACGGGGTGGGCGCTCCCCGAGCTGAGCATGGGGATGAGCGACGACTTCGACATTGCCGTCGAGGAGGGCGCCACGATGGTTCGCGTCGGGCGGGCCATCTTCGGCAACCCGGCAGGGTAGGGCGTGGCCGCGCTCTCCGGCAGTGAACGATCTGCCGGTATCCTTGGGTGATGCCCAGGTATTCATCCGTCAGTGCACGCGCGGGCTTCGCCGAAGCGGAGCTCGAGATCCTCGAGCACTGGCAGCGCACCCACGTCTTCGAGCGCAGCCTCGCGATGCGCCGTGACGCGCCACCCTACGTCTTCTACGAAGGGCCTCCCACCGCAAATGGCCTGCCAGGGCTCCATCACGTGCTCGCCCGCTCCTACAAGGACGTGTTCGCCCGCTACAAGCAGATGACGGGTTTCTCGGTGGCGCGCAAGGCCGGCTGGGACACACATGGCCTGCCGGTCGAGCTCGAGGTCGAACGCGCGCTGAAGATCAGCGGAAAGAAGCAGATCGAGGCGTTCGGCATCGCCGAGTTCAACGCGCGCTGCAAGGAGTCGGTGAACGAGTACATCGACCAGTGGCGCGAGATGAGCGAGCGCCTTGCGTTCTGGCTCGACTTCGACCATCCGTACCGGACGTACGACAGCACGTACATCGAGTCCGTGTGGTGGAGCCTCAAGGAGCTCTGGGAGGATGACCTGCTGTACAAGGGCTACAAGGTCACGCCCTACTGCCCTCGCTGCCAGACCACGCTCTCGTCGCACGAGCTGAGTCAGGGATACCGCGAGGACACGCCGGATCCCTCCGTGTTCATCAAGTTCCGCATCAACGACTCCGACGGCAAGACGTTCTTCCTGGCGTGGACGACGACCCCGTGGACGCTTCCCGGCAACGTCGCGCTCGCCGTGCATTCGGGCAAGCGTTATGTGCGCGTCGCGCAGGGCGACGAGTCGTACATCCTCGCAAAGCAGCGTCTCGAGATCCTCGACGGCGACTACGAAGTGCTCGACGAGATGGACGGCAGCGACCTCGTGGACATGACGTACGAGCCGCTCTTCACCGACATGCTCCCCGAGGGAAAAGCCTTCCTCGTGCTCGACGCACCCGAGTTGGTGAGCATGGACGAGGGCACCGGCATCGTGCATACCGCCGCCGCATACGGCGTCGCCGACCTCGAGCTCTGCCAGCGCATGGGCGTCGCCGTCCGCCACGTCGTCGGGCTCGACGGCCGCTTCCTCGACGGCCAGACCCGGTACAAGGGGATGTTCGTCAAGGACGCGGACCCGCAGATCATCGACGACCTGCGCGAGATGGGCAGCCTCTATCGAGCCGAGCGGATCCTGCACACATATCCGTTCTGCTGGCGCTGCGACACGCCGCTGCTGTACTACGCGGTCGACTCGTGGTTCATCAAGACCACGGCCGTCAAGGAACGGCTGCTCGCCAACAACCACAGCGTGCACTGGCAGCCGGCGCACATCCGCGATGGACGGATGGGGAACTGGCTCGAGAGTCTCATCGACTGGAACCTCTCGCGGAGCAGGTACTGGGGCACGCCATTGCCGATCTGGGTCTGCGAGTTCGTGCGACGAGAAGTTCTGCGCCGGCAGCACGGCTGACGTGGGGCTGACTGTTGACGACGATCTCCACCGGCCGTTCATCGACCAGGTCACCCTTGAGTGCAAGGCGTGCAATGGCGTGATGCGCCGCGTCACCGATGTCATCGACTGCTGGTACGACTCGGGTGCGATGCCCTTCGCGCAGAAGCACTATCCCTTCGAGAACAAGGAGCTCTTCGAGCACACGCACCCGGCGGACTTCATCTGCGAGGGTGTCGATCAAACTCGCGGCTGGTTCTTCTCGTTGCTCGCGGAGTCGACGCTGCTGTTCGATTCGCCGGCATACAAGAACTGTGTCGTCGTGGGGACGTTGCTCGACAAGCAGGGCAAGAAGATGTCGAAGTCGCGTGGCAACGCCATCGAGCCCGAGACGATCTTCAGCCAGTTCGGCGCCGACGCCGCGCGCTGGTATTTCTACGCGCAGGGTGTCGAGAACGCCGAGTTGCGCGTCAGCCCCAACTCCTTCCAGGACGTCGTCCGGCTCTTCATGCTGACGCTCTGGAATGTGTACTCATTCTTCGTGACGTACGCGCTTACCGAGGAGTTCGACCCCGCATCCGCCGGACCGCCCGTCCTCGAGCGTCCGGTGCTCGACCGCTGGTGTCTTTCGCGGCTCGCGGAGACGGTCGAGGCAGTGCGCGAGGCGATGGAGCGCTACGACGCGTCGGACGCCACGCATGCTGTGGAGGCATTCGTCGAAGACGTCTCGAAGTGGTACGTGCGGCGCTCGCGCCGCCGCTTCTGGAAGAGCGCCGGCACGAGTGCCGACGCGCAGGCGGCGTTCGCGACGTTGCACACGGTGCTGATAACGCTGTCCGGGCTGGTCGCGCCGTTCATGCCGTACATGGCGGAGCGGATGTACCGAAACCTCAGCGGCTTCAACGGCGATCCGCCGCCGACATCGGGCACGCCGGAACTCGGTGCACCTCACCGACTACCCGAAGGTGTCGGGCGTGTGGCGCGATCCCGACGTGCTCGCGGAGATGAGCCGCGTGCGCCGCCTCGTCGAGGATGGACTGGCGGCAAGGACGACTGCCGGCGTGCGTGTGCGTCAGCCGCTCGCATCCGCGACTCTGGCGAGCGAGCCGCTCAGTGCCGAGGTCGAGGCGATCTTCGCCGAGGAGCTGAACGTCAAGCGCGTGCTCTACGTCGACCCGGCGGCAGGGCACGCGGCCGTCGTGCTCGACACGACGATCACCGACGAGTTGCGCCTCGAGTGGCTCGCGCGTGAGGTGAGTCGCAAAGTGAACGAGCTCCGCAAACAGGCGGGGCTGCGCGTCGAGGATCGGATCACGCTGATGGTCGACGCCGACGGTGACGTGCGCCGCGCGGTGGATGCGCATCGCGCTTGGCTGCAGGCCGAGACGCTCGCGCTGGCGATCGAGGACCAGCGCGGCGAGGATCTCGCGCAGTGGGAAGGCGATCTGGGAGGTGCCAGATGCTGGCTGGGAGTCAAGCGGTAGCCGGCACGAGCCGCCTCTCGCGCCGGCAGATCTACGCGGTCATCGTCGGCACCGCCGTGTTCATCGCCGCGTTCGACCACCTGACGAAATGGCTCGTCGCATCGCATCTCGTGCTCGGACAGCAGGTTTGGCCGCACGCCATCGTATCCATCGACAGAGTGCAGAACACCGGCGCCGCATTCAGCGTGCTCCCGCAACTCCACTGGTTCTATCTGGCGGTCGCGCTCGTCGTCAGCCTCTACATCCTGTTCTTCGGCTACAAGTACGGCACGACGTGGTATCGACAAGTGCTCCTCGGGATGATCCTTGGCGGCGCGCTTTCGAACGGCGTCGACCGCCTCGTGCAGGGCTACGTCGTCGACTTCATCGACTTTCACTTCTGGCCGGTGTTCAACGTGGCGGACAGCTGCATCGTCATCGCGATCGTCGTGTTGCTCGTGCTCAGCTTCCTGCCCGCCCAGCGATCCACACCAGCTGCGAAATCGTCATGAGCGACACCGCCGCCGCAGTGCTGCTCCCTCGTCTCGACGTCTGGCTCGCCGAACATCGCAACGTCACGCGCCACGCTGCTCGGACACTGATCGACGCGGGACTCGTGACCGTTGACGGCCGCACGGGGCGCCCCGGACAGCGGATTCGCGACAGCGCGACCGTGGTCGTCGAACCGAGTGCCATCGCGGACCCGGCGTCGGCTGGGCCCGCGCGCGCTCAGCCGCAGGTGGACCTCGCCGTCGTGTACGAGGACGACGCTCTCGCCGTCATCGACAAGCCGTCAGGGCTCGTCGTCCACCCCGCGCCGGGCCATCCCTCGGGGACGCTCGCCGACGGGCTCAAGCAGCGCGGGACGACCTGGTCGCTGCTCGGTGGCGCCGAGCGCGCCGGCATCGTCCACCGCCTCGACCGCGACACGAGCGGGCTGCTCGTGGTGGCGAAGACGGAGGCCGCGCATCGCAGCCTGGCGCGCCAGCTCAGCGATCGGACCCTCGGCCGCACGTACTGGGCGCTCGTCCACGGCGGCTTCCGCGAGGAGTCGGGAACGATCGACGCGCCGATCGGCCGTCATCCGCGCGACCGCAGGCGTATGGCGATCGTCGAGGGGGGCCGCGAGGCGGTCACCGACTTTCGCGTCATCGAGCGGCTCAACGGCGCGACTGTCCTCGAGCTCTCCTTGCGCACGGGCCGCACCCACCAGATTCGCGTCCACCTGGCCTCGATCGGCCACCCGATCGTCGGCGACACGGTGTACGGCCGTCCGGATTCGATCCTCGGACGGCCCGCGCTGCATGCCATGCGGCTTCGCCTCGTCCACCCGGGCGACGGCACCGAGCGCACCTTCGACTCGCCGCTGCCGCCGGAGCTCGTCGCTGCGCGCGATCGGCTGCGGAGCCCGGAGCCGTGAGCGCTCGCGGCATCCTCATCGTCCTCACCGGGCCGAGCGGCGTCGGCAAGGACACCGTCCTCCGCGAGCTGTTCGCCCTCGACCCCACGCTTGCGTACTGCGTCTCGTACACGACCCGCCCGCCGCGCCCCGGTGAGGTCGACGGCGTCTGCGTACTGGTTCGTCGACGAGGCGACCTTCCGGGCGATGATCGATCGCGGCGAGTTCTTCGAGTGGTCCACGGTGTACGGCGAGTTGAAGGGGCGGACGTTCGACAGCGTCGACAAGGCGATTGCGTCGGGGAAGGACACCGTGATCAAGATCGACGTGCAGGGCGCCGAGAAGATCCGCAGCCGCCTCGGTGACGACACCATCTACGTCTTCCTCCTGCCGCCCAGCCCCGAAGCGCTCGAGCAGCGCCTCGTCGACCGTGCCACCGAGGATCCGGCGAGCCTCCAGGCCCGGCGAGAGCAGGCCATCTCGGAGATGCTCCTCAAGGACACGTACGATCATCAGGTCGTGAACGACGATGCAACCCGCGCCGCCCGGGAGATCCTTTCCATCATCGACGCCGAGCGCGCCGCGCGCAGGGGAGTGCAACCATGAGCGCCGATCTCGAGGGTCGCCGGATCCTCGTCAGCGTCGGCGGCAGCGTCGCGGCCTTCAAAGCCTGCGAGGTGATCACCGACCTGCGCCGTGCGGGCGCTGAGGTGCGGGTCGCGATGACGGACGCCGCAGCCCACTTCGTCACGCCGACACTGCTACGCGCGCTGAGCGGCAACCCGGTTGCCTCGAGCATGTGGGAAGACGACGGCACCGGCGAAGGCCATGGCATGAGCCATCTGACGATCGCGGCTTGGTGCGAGGTTCAGGTAGTCGTCGCGGCGTCGGCCGACCTCATCGCGCGGCTCGCCCTCGGGCTTGCGAACGATCCGGTGACCGCCACGGCGCTGGCGTGCCGCGCCCCGCTGCTCGTCGCTCCGGCGATGGAGGCGGCGATGTGGGAACACCCCGCCACCCAGGGTCACACGGCAACCTTGACCTCTCGCGGCGCGCGCATCCTCGGGCCGGTCCGGGGCAGGCTCGCCAGCGGTCACGAGAGCACGGGACGCATGGTCGAGCCCGATGAGATCGTCGCTGCGGTGGGAGACATCCTTGGCGCCGGGGCCTGACCCCTCCTTTGCCGGCCTTCGCTTCGTGATCACCGCGGGAGGGACCCGTGAGCCGATCGACCCGGTTCGCTATATCGGCAACCGTTCGAGCGGAAAGATGGGCAACGAGCTTGCCGCGGCCGCGATCCGGCGCGGGGCGACAGTCACCCTCGTCACGGCGGCAACGCCGCCGTTGCGGCAGCAGGGTCTCGACATCGTCGCCGTGGAGACCGCAGCCGACATGCATGCCGCGCTGCGCGCCGTGCTGCCCGGCGCGCGCGTGCTCGTCATGGCCGCCGCTGTCGCCGACTGGCGGACCAGCGATGTCGCGGAGCAGAAGCTCAAGAAGGGATCGAACACGCTGACGCTGGAACTCGTGCCGACCATCGACATCCTCGGCTCGCTCCGCGACGACGAGGCGGCTGCCGGCGTCTTTCGCGTCGGATTTGCGGCAGAGACCGAGCACGTCATCGAGCACGCGCAGGCGAAGCTCAGCGCAAAACAGCTCGACCTCATCGTCGTCAACGATGTGTCGCAGTCGGGCATCGGCATGGGCGCCGACGACAACGAGGTGACCGTCATCGACCCTGACGGCGGCCGGCAGACACTTGCGCGCGCGCCGAAATCCGTGATCGCGGACGGCATTCTCGACATCGTCGCGAGCAGGCTGCGATGACCTTCGCCTCCGTCGTCCCTGAGACGCGCTCCCAGCTGCCACGCGACGCGTACACGTACTCGATCCCGGACGAGCTCGTGGAGCTCGTGCTTCCCGGCGTGCGCGTGCAGATCCCGTTCGGAAAGCGCTCCATCCTCGGATACGTCGTCGAGCGTTCGGAGCTGACCGAGTACGCCGACGTCCGCGCCATCGACCTCGTCATCGACGAGCCACGCCTCATCCTGGACCAGCACCTCGCGCTGGCGCGGCAGATCGCCGACCGGTACTGCGCACCGCTCGGCGAGGTGCTTCGGGCAATGCTCCCGAAGGGAGTCCGGACACGTCCGTCAAAGCGCGCCGGTCCGCGATCGATGTCGCGGGCGGTCGCGGAAGCCGGCGCTGCAGGGCCGCCCGAGCCCGCGCCCACGCTCAACGAGGCGCAGCGGGCCGCTGTTGCGCCGTTGCTGGAAGCGATCGCCTCACGCACACACCGCCGCGTGCTGCTTCATGGGGTGACGGGCAGTGGGAAGACCGAGGTGTATCTCGCGGCGATCGACGCTGCGCTGGCCGCGGGGCGTGGAGCGATCGTGCTCGTCCCCGAAATCGCGTTGACACCACAGATGATCCGGCGCTTCGCGGTTCGATTTCCCGGCAGGATCGCCGTGGTCCACTCCGCGCTCACCGATGCGGAGCGCGCCGCCGAGTGGCGCCGTATCCGCGCGGGCGTGCACGACGTCATCATCGGTTCGCGGAGCGCCGTGTTCGCGCCCGTCGCCAACCTCGGCATCGTCGTCGTCGACGAGGAGGATGCCCCCGCCTACAAGCAGGACCGCATGCCGCGGTACCACGCGGTCGATGTGGCGCTGATGCTCGGCGCACTCTGCGACGCACCGGTGGTGATGGGTAGCGCAACGCCACGCGTCGAGAGCTTCTATCGCGCGCACACCGGCGACCTCGAGCTGGCGACACTCCCGGCGCGTGTCAGCGGTCGCGCCCTGCCGCCGATTGAAGTCGTCGATCTGCGTGAGGAGTTGCGCGCGGGCAACACCGGTCCCTTGTCGATGACGCTCGATCGGGCGATGCAGGAATGCCATGCACAGGGTGGTCAATCGATCCTCTTCCTCAATCGCCGTGGCACTGCGACAGTCGTGCTCTGTCGCATGTGCGGCGAGTCCCTGACGTGCAGCAACTGCAGCGTGTCGCTCGTGCATCACGTCGACCGCGCGAGCTGCGACTGTCACTACTGTGGACTGTCGATCCCGCTGCCCGTTGCGTGTCCCTCGTGCGGCTCGCGTTCGATCCGTGCGCTGGGCATGGGGACAGAGCGGCTCGAGCGTGAGGTGCGCGAGCGCTTTCCGGCACTCCGTCTCATCCGCATGGACCGCGACACGACGCGCACGCGCGACGCGTACTTCGACATCTATGACACCTTTCGCCGCCACGATGCCGACTGCCTCATCGGGACGCAGATGGTCGCGAAGGGGTGGGACCTCGGCAACGTGCGCCTCGTCGGCATCGTCAACGCCGACACGTCCCTGCATTTCCCTGACTACCGCAGCGGCGAGCTGACCTTCTCACTCCTCACGCAGGTTGCGGGGCGCGCGGGACGCGGCGATGAGCCGGCGCAGGTCGTGTTGCAGACGTACAGCCCCGAGCACTATGCGGTGCGTCACGCCACCACGCACGACTACCTCGGGTTTGCGCGCGACGAGATCCGGGTCCGCAAGGCACTGCATTTCCCCCCGTACGCACGCCTCTGCGTCTGCACGTTCACGCATCGCGACGATGCCGAAGCCGAGATCGAGGCTCGCCGGGAGGCTCAGCGGCTGTCTGATACACTCGGAATTGGCGCCGGGCTCGATGTCCTCGGTCCGACGCCGGCATTTCTGCACCGCCTGCGCGGCGAGTATCGCTGGCAGATCACGGTGCGGGGCACTGACATCGAGAGGGCGTTTGCTCATCTTCCCAGGGCTCGAGGCTGGAGCATCGACGTCGATCCTGGGCCATGAACGGAGATAGACCGTGGCAGTCCTTCCCATCGTCCTGACGTCGGATCACAACGACGTCCTGACCACCAAGGCGACTCGCGTGCCGCGCGTCGACGATGCGATTCGTCGACTCATGGACGACATGGTCGAGTCGATGTTCGAGGCCAATGGCGTCGGCCTGGCCGCACCGCAGGTCGGGGTGTCGTTGCGCGTCATCGTCCTTCGTGTCGACAACCAGATCTACCAGATCGCCAACCCCGAGATGGTCCGCTGCGAAGGCGAGCAGACCGGGCTCGAGGGCTGCCTGTCGGTGCCCGGATGGGTTGGTGAGGTCACACGTTGTCAGCGGGTCGTGGCCAAGGGATGGAACCGCCATGGCAAGGAAGTGCGCATCAAGGGCGACGGGCTGCTCGCGCGCGCGATCCAGCACGAGATCGATCATCTCGACGGCATTCTGTTCACCAGCCGGGTGAACGAGGGAACGCTGCGCGAGGTTGAGCCCGCACAGGAGGCTGAGGAGCCCGGCGTCGTCAGCGCTGTGTGAGGCTCGTCTTCTGCGGCACCGCGGCATTCGCGGTGCCGGCGCTGCAAGCCTGCGCTGAGCATCACGACGTCGCTGCCGTGGTGACGCGGGCGGATCGCCCGGGCAACCGCGGCCGGCCGGCGCCTCGTCCGGTCGCCGACGCCGCGCGCGACATGGGACTTCCCGTGTTGATGCCGCTGAAGATCGGATTCCCGGGATCGGTTGCTGAGGTGCTCGCGCTCCGCCCAGACTGCCTGGTCGTTGCGGCATATGGGCAGATCCTGCCGTCAACGCTCATCGATGCCCCGCCGTATGGGTCGGTGAACGTGCACGCATCCTTGTTGCCACGGTGGCGTGGCGCGTCGCCCATCCCACACGCGATCCTCGCGGGCGACACCGAGACCGGCGTGTCGATCATGCGTATGGATGCAGGACTCGACACCGGGCCGGTGTACGCCACCGCGCGCGTTGCCACCGGGGCCGAGGCGACAACGCCCGCGCTGACGCGTGTGCTTGCCGACCTCGGCGCGCGCGAGTTGCTCGTTGTGCTCGATGAACTCGAGCAGGGAACCGCGGTGGCGCAACCGCAGTCGACCGTCGGCGTGACCCTTGCGCCGCGGCTCCGCCGCGAGGACGGCCGTGTCGACTGGTCGATGCGCAGTGCCGTCGAGGTCGACAGGATGGTGCGCGCGCTGCAGCCCTGGCCCGGTGTCGTTGCGCCGCTCGCCGGCGTCGATGTGCAGGTGCAGCAAGGCGCGGTGACCGACAGCCCATTCGGTTTCGCGGGTGAGATCGTCCGCCACGAAGGTGAATCGGTGGTTGTCCAGACACGCGAGGGCGGTTACCGGATCGACCTCATCACGCCGCCGGGGAAGCGCGCGATGGCACCGGCCGCATTTCTGCGCGGTCGCCGATCATGACAACGCCGGCGCGCAAACCAGGGGACAATCTGCTCGCGCGCAACCGCAGCGCGACGCACGAGTACACCATCGTCGAGAGTCTCGAAGCGGGTATCGAGCTCACCGGCACCGAGGTGAAGTCGCTGCGCAGCGGTCGCATCGGACTGCGCGAAGGCTACGTGCGCATCGAGAACGGCCAGGCATGGCTGATGCAGGTGAACATCGCGTCGTATCAGCAGGGCAACCGGCACAACGCCGAACCGGAGCGCCGCCGCCGCTTGTTGCTGCACAAGCGGGAGATCGAGTATCTCGACGCGCGTGTGCACACGCAGGGGTTGACGATCATCCCCTTGCGTCTCTATCTGGTCCGCAACCGCGTCAAGGTGGAGATCGGACTCGCTCGCGGCAAGAAGCTCTGGGACAAGCGCGAGGACCTCGCCAAGCGCGATGCGCAACGCGACATGGACCGCGCGCTGAAGCGCTGATTCAGCCCGCTGCTGCCTCGATCTCGACATCTGGGGCAACGGCCTGCGATGCTGCGCTGGGACGGTTGGCCTTGATGTCCGGGACCACTTCCGCGGCCAGAGCATCGATGCGCTGGCGGAGCTCGCGGAGCCCGACACCGCGCGTGGCACTGACAGCGAGCGCCGACACGCCGGCAACGTCGCCGAGCCGAAGCCGTGCCTGCCGAACCTCCGACGCGGTGAGGCGGTCGACCTTGGTGATCGCGAGGATCATCGGCTGGTCGCAGTCCATGGAGCGCAGCGTTTCGAGCACGGTCTCGAGCTGTTGCTCGGCATCGGGATGCGATGCGTCGACGACGACACAGAGCATGTGTGCCTGGCGCACCTCCTCGAGTGTCGCGGCGAAGGCCTCGACGAGCTCGGTCGGCAGCTTCTGGATGAACCCGACCGTATCGGTGAGGATCACCAACTTGCCCGACGGCAATTCGAGACGCCGCGACGTGGGGTCGAGCGTCGCGAAGAGCAGGTCGTCGGCGAGCACCTCGCTGTGGGTCAGGACGTTGAGGAGCGTCGATTTCCCGGCGTTGGTGTAGCCGACGAGCGCGCATGACGCCAGCGGCACGTTCGTGCGCGCTGTGCGCCGGGTCTGGCGCTGACGCTCGATGACCACGAGCCGCTGCTTGAGGCGTTTGAGCTGCTGCCGGATGAGGCGCCGGTCGACCTCGATCTGCTTCTCACCAGGACCGCCGCGGAGCCCGACGCCACCTCGCTGCCGCTCGAGGTGCGACCAGCCACCGGCGAGGCGGGGGAGGAGGTGCTCGAGCTGCGCCATCTCGACCTGGACGCGGCCTTCGGCGGTGATGGCGCGCCGGGCGAAGATCGCCAGGATGACCTCGGTGCGGTCGAGCACCGGGACGCCCCACTCCTCCTGCAGATTGCGCTGCTGGCGCGGGGTGAGCTGGTCGTTGCAGAGCACGGCTGGGTTGTCGAGCTCGGCGATGTGGGAGGCAAAGGCCGCCACGACGCCCGAGCGGAAGAAGGTCGCCGGGTGCGGCTCTCGCAAGGAGATCAGGCTGCGCTCGACCACCTCGGTGCCGAGGGTGCGCGCGAGCTCCTCGAGCTCGTCGAGCTCGATGTCGCGCTGTTCGCGCTCGTCGGTCCGCGCGCTCGTGCCGATGACGATGACGCGCTTCAGCTGCCGGCCGACGGCGGGATCCGCGCCTGACGGTGCGTCGAAATGAGGCATCCGATCAGCCTAGCAACGGCGCCCGAACTCTGCTGCGTCCATACACTGCGACAGGTGCGGCTGCTCTTCACATTTATCGGCGGCCTCGGCCACTACCAGCCGCTGGTCGCGGTGGCTCGCGCCGCGCAGCGGTCGGGCCACACGGTCGCGGTGGCCGGCTCGGGCAACCTGCAAGCCGCTATCAAGGGGGACGGATTCGCCGCCTTTCCCACCAGCGAACCGCGGGTTGGGCCGCCGCCGCCAGAGCCGCTCGTGAAAGTCGACCCCGACCGGTCTGACTGGGAGCTCAGGGAGAACTTCGCGCGGCGCGGCGCGGAGCGGCACGCCGGGGTGCTCCTCGAACTCGCCCGCGAATGGCAACCGGACGTCGTGATCCGCGATGAGGTCGATTTCGGAGCTGCGATTGCAGCCGAGCGGCTCGCGATTCCGTGCACCAGCGTGCTCGTGCTTGCGTCCGGCGGTTTTCTCCGTAAGGCTGTCGTCGCCGAGCCGCTGCACGCGCTGCGCGCCGAGTACGGTCTCCCGGACGACCCCGACCTCAGCATGCTCGACGGCGGCCTTGTGTTGTCGCCCATCCCGCCGAGCTTCCGCAGCCCCGATGTTCCGCTCCCGGCACGCGCATTCTCGTTCCGGCCGGGCGCCGCAACGGGTCCACAGCGAGCCGGAAGCCGACCGAACGTGTATTGCACACTCGGCACGGTGTTCAACTCGCTTGAGTTGTTCGCGAGGGTGCTCGATGCTTTGCGGGCGTTGTCCGTCGATGTCGTTGCGACCGTCGGCGAGCACATCGACCCCGAGGCGTTCGGGAGGCGGACCGAGCACGTGCGGATCGAGCGCTTCATCCCGCAGGAGGATGTGCTGCCTCACTGCGATCTCGTCATCTCCCATGGTGGATCGGGGAGCGTCATGGGTGCCCTCGCGCACGGTATCCCGGCTCTTCTGATGCCGCTCGGTGCCGATCAGCCCTACAACGTGCGGCGGTGCGTGACCCTCGGGGTCGGGCTCGAACTCGAGCCCGTGTCCGTCACGCGCAAAGAGATCCAAGCCGCCGTGACGACGATGCTTGCAGACGATCGCTACCGCCGTGCCGCCCAGCGCATACGCGATGAGATCAACGCGCTCCCTGGCCCTGAGGAAACCGTTCCGTTGCTCGAGGCACTCGGCTGATCAGGACGTTGCGCGTCCGCGCCGGTACGCTGCACTGCGATGAGCGACCGGTGCATCGGCCCAATCGACCCCGTAAGCAACCTACCGGGCGAGACGTGCGGCGAGCCCGCGATGAAGTTCCTGTTCTTCCCGCATCGGAACGGCGTCGCCTTCATGTTCTGCTGCGACCGTCATCTCGAGAGCGTCAGCCGGTGGGCCGGGACACGCTTCGGCGGCTGCTTCGCCGGCGGCCCGACCGTGAAGGGCCAGCGCACCATGGATGAGGCCATCGAACAGTTCGGTCGGATCGACTGGCCGCACGGTGCGGAGTTCGACGAGTTGGTTTCGGCGACAAAGGTCATCGACTTCCGGCACCGAGGGCGGCCGTCTCGCGGCTGACGTGTGCGCTAGGCGCGCTGTTCGACCGCTGGAATCTTGAGGAGCATCAGGACGCCGCCGCTCACCATGAGCAACGCAGCCAGCACGACCGCAACGGGAATCGAGATGCCGAGGATCGGCCCGGCGAGGGCGGACCCGATCGGGATCCCCGCGAAGTTGAGGCTCATCGAGACCGCAAACGCCCGTCCGAACCATGCTCGAGCGGTCCGGCGCTGACGCAGCGAGAACATCCAGATGTTGAACGGTCCGTCTGCTGCACCGACGATCGCAATCCCGATGGCGACAGCTGCGATCGACGGGACCAGGAGCAGCAGTGTTGCAAGCCCCATCGTCGTGCCGAGGATCGCCATCGTCTGTCGCTCGCGTCCATCAGTTCGCAGGCGACCGGCGATCAATGCTGCGGGGATGCCGATCCCGCCGTTGATCGCAAGGATCACGCCGACGACTGCGGCGCTGCCATGGAGGCGGAACACGATCACGGGAAGCGCGACGATGACCATGCCCCAGCCGACATTCAGAATCGACATCGCGATCGCCGAGCCATCGGAGCGTGCGGTTGGCGATCGACGTAACGCAGGCCACGCAGAGCCTCGAAGAGGATCCGGCTCGAGACTTCGCCGGTACCCGCAGGTTCGATGACACCCCCGAGCGACGATGGCGCCCGCGACGAACGCGACGGCAGCTCCCGCGAGCGCCGCGTCACTCCCGAGAGTCGCGATGAGGAACCCGGCCAGCCCCGGTCCGAGAATCGCCGACACGCCGAAACAGATGCTGTCGGCCGCGTTGCCGCGATCCCACATGTCGCGCGGCACGATCAGCGGAAAGATCGAGCGGGCACCGGCGAGGCTCAGTGTGCTCGTGAGCGAGCCAGCGACCAGGAGGGTGTACAGGCCCCAGACGGGGAGGTGGTTCGTGGCCGCCAGGGTCACGATCAACGTCAGGCACAATGCCGCAACGCTGAAGTCCAGGCGCATCAGGCGCTTTCGCCCATGGCGGTCGAGCAGTGCTCCGGCGACCGGGCTCAGGAGCAGCCCGGGGAAGATGAGCAGGAAGAGGCTCAAGCCTGCGACGCCAGCGGAGTGATAGCGCTGGAGCGCGAAGAGCACGAGCCCGACCGTCCACATCTGCGATGCCGTGCGCGTCAGGAGCGAGCTGACCAGCAGCGAACGAAATCCCGGGATGCGCAGCATGCGCCGGTACGTGGCCGCAGGCGCGACGACAGGCTTCGCTCTCGTCACATCGACGTCAGTCGTAACGGGTGTCATGACGTGCTCGACGCGAGGGCGCACGAAATCGCCGGAGCGGTAACCACAGCTCTAGCCTACCAACGACTCGGCCGACGGCGTAGCGAAGGATGCGAAGCCGTTACGTAGCAACGACTTCGCTGTGAGTCGTTCTGCGCGGCAATTGCGTCGCCGGCCATCGCGAGGTATCATGGACGGGCACGCAGATCTCGGATTGCGCGTCCATGGGGGCGTATTGGTTTCGACGGGGTCGTGGGTCGTGCGAATGCGAGTCGAGCCCCGGGCTCGTAAAACCGGGAAAAATATACGTGCGAATAACGCACCCCTCGCTCTCGCTGCGTAAGTAGCAAAAGCGAAAAAGCTCAGGCTTCGGCCTGACGTCGACCGGCTTCTCGGCTGTGGAAGTCGGACCCGACGTTAATACCAGCAGCCTCGCCGCCCGGTGGCGCCTCGGCGCCGGGCGGGACACACACCGAGGCTGGCCGAAGCCGAGCCTGGTCCCAGGGCGCGGCTCTGGTGAGATCAATACCGGGACTACACTCGTAGATGTCGCATGGAACGCGGCTTCGGACCCGGGTTCGATCCCCGGCGCCTCCACCACCGTGGCCGCCGGGCCGGCAGTGTGCGGTTCAGCTGGTCTCTTCCCGCACGAAGACGTCGAATCCCGGATAGCTGAAGTCAACACGCGCGTAGCGTGTGCCATGAATCAACGCCTTCTCGATGAGCCGTTGGCGAAGCGGAGCGACATCGGTAGACCTTTTGCGCATCGACTGAAGGATGTCTGGGACGGCCACCCCATCCAGCGTCCTTTTGGCGCGGGCCATGGCGATGAGGTACTCCTGTTCAGCGGGGCTTGCCTGGCGCCACAGAGGGCGAAACATTGACTCCGCAATGCTGGATTGTGCCCGCGGGATCGCATCCAGGGCCGCACGGTACGAGACGACATCGCCATCCGTTGCCTCGACGCATTCTTTGCCGACGACTTGAACAAGGAATGGGATGCCCTGAGCGAAGCCTATCGCGGCGTCCAGCGCTTGCCGATCCCACTTTCCCCCTTCGCTCTCCACGGGTATGCGAAAGGCATCCTCGGCGTCTCGCTCGGTCAGGAGATCCGCTTTCAGCGGTGGAAATCGGCTCGCGAATTCACGCGACTTGATCAGCCGATCGTGCAGCGGCTGCAAACCCGCGAGCACTACCAGCATGGGGAATCCGCGCTCGGCGCAGGCTTGTCCAACCTCAGCCAATGCTGCGAGATCGTCTTCGGCAGCGAGATGGGCTTCGTCGAGAAGAAATGCAACGCGGATTTCCAGCTCGTCTGCTCTCTGGGCGAAGTTCAGCAGCGTATCGATCAGATCATCAAGTGGAGGGGTCGAATCACGCTTTGCCGATCCACCGACCTCCGCGGACGCCTTCACTCCTGAGGTTCCGATCTCGCCGCCGATCTTCCAGTCGATGTGTTCGAGCGACCACTGAGGACCGGCGCGCTTTACCAAGTCGGCCGGTTGGATCTGCTCGAGGGCTCGCATCAGACGCGGCCACAGCGATGCGAGCCCTCGATTCCTGGCGAACCGCTCGATGGCCGGGACCAGCCACCCGTCAGGTCGTAGCTCATCGCGAAAGTGGTTGAGGAGGACAGTCTTTCCCATGCCTCGCAGCCCAGTGACGACGATGGGATTGGTGCCCTCGCCACCGTTGATGCTCGCCTCGGCGGCTCGAAGCACCCGCATAGCTTTCTCACGACCAGCCAGGTGGGGTGGCGGCAAGCCGGCACCTGGCCGGAATGGGTTCCTCATTCTGCTTTGATTATAACAAGATTGCTGACATATGACGTTATAATCCTTCATATTTATCGGCCGCTTCTCGGTTGGGAGGCGACGCCCTTCGACGGACCATTTATAACAGCCATGGCGACTTAGGCTGTTATATTTTGAGCAGATAGTCGCCTGCTGACTCGATTCGACCGAAAGGGAATCGCAAGGTTCCGTGCCTACACTTGCGCGATGCAGAAGGCCGTTCCCGCCCTCCCGGCACTGCTGCTCTCACTGGCCGGAGTGGCGCTTGCCGCATGTGGCTCTACGTCTCCAGGCACGTCCTCGCCGGCGTCGACGAGCGTTCCCGCCACCGCGGCGCCGACACCAACGCCGACAGCGGCGGCGGTGAGTATCAGTTGCCCTGCCGCGAGCACCGTCAACTCCGGGCTCGGCGTGAGCGTCGACGCACCAAAGACGATCCCAGCCACAAATCTCCCAGCGGGCGACACAGGCGTGACGTGCGAGTACATCTCGATCGCCGCGCAGTCGATCGTCATCATCACGTTGGGCACGGGCCCTGTCGCCGAGCCGTTCATCCCGCTACTCGAGACCGCCGAACAGAAAGCGGCCACAGCGCAGGGCGAGACGTTCACCGAGACCAGTGTCTCCGGCGTCGGGAGCCAGGCAGTCATCCTCACAATCTCGAAGACCGGTGTCCCCAAGGAAGATGGGATCCTCGCCGTGTCGGGTCAGAGCGGTCTGGTCATCACCGTGGCGCCGTCGGTGTCACAGTCGCAACTCGAATCATTCGCCACGCAGCTGCTGGGCTAGAACGATGAAATACCAGGTTCGCGAAAAGCTCTTTGCGCTCGGCGAGGACAACGACATCCTCAACGAGAACGGTCAGCCCGTGCTGAAGGTCGATGGCAAGGTCCTCAGCATTCATGGATTGATGCTGGTCAATGACCTCACCGGCGCCGAGGTGGGGCGCGTGAGCCGCAAGCTCGTCGCGTTGCGTGCGACGTATGAGATCGCGCTGGCCAGTGGCATCACTGCCGAGCTGCACCAGCGCTTCACCGGGCCGTTCCACCCGAAATGGAACTTCTCGGTGTCGGGCGGCGAAGAGATGGAGATGAGCGGCAACTTCTCGGGGCACGACTTCACACTCACCGCCAATGGGCAGACCATTGCCAGCGTGTCGAAGGCCTGGATCAGCCTCGCCGACTCGTATGGGGTCGACATCGTCGAGGGCCAGAACGACCTCTTGATCCTCTGCGGTGTCCTCGCGCTGGAGGCGGAGCAGGACAGAGCCCAGGAGCGCGACCGTGGCGAGGGGCCGCTCGGCGGACTAGGGGGCGGCGGTCTGCTCGGCGGTGGCGGCGGTCTCCTCGGCGATCTGCTGAACCGGAACATCTGACCCATCCGGCTCGCCCGAACATCTGTTCGGGGATGGTAGAATTGTCGTTCCCAAATGAGCGACATGAGTGCTTTCCACCCGGCGGTGCGGGCCTGGTTCGAGCGCCGGTTCGCTGAGGGCCCCACGCCCGCGCAAAGCCAGGGGTGGCCGCAAATCGCGGCGGGAAACGACACGCTCATCGCGGCTCCCACCGGCTCCGGGAAGACGCTGGCCGGGTTCCTCGTTTGCATCGATGCCCTGTACCGCGCGGCGGAGCGTGGGGAGACCGTCGAAGGCGCGACGCAGGTCGTGTACGTGTCGCCGCTTAAAGCCCTCGCGGTCGACGTGCAGCAGAACCTCGAAACGCCGCTCGCCGAGATAGCCGCGATCGGCGAGGAGATGGGGCTCGCACTGCCGGCACTGCGTGCGGAGGTGCGCACAGGCGACACACCGCCGTCGATGCGCGCCGCAATGATCAAGCGGCCGCCGAACTTCCTGGTCACGACGCCGGAGTCCTTGTACCTGCTGGTCACTTCGCAGCGCAGTCGCGCCGCGCTCACGTCGGTCCGCACGATCATCGTCGACGAGATCCACTCGGTGGCCCGCGACAAGCGCGGGTCGCATCTGGCGATCACGCTCGAGCGTCTCGAGCGTCTCTGCACGCACCGTCCCGTTCGGATCGGACTTTCGGCAACGCAACGGCCCATCGAGACGGTCGCGCGCCTGCTTGTGGGAGCCGGCGCCGCGCGCAGCAACGTGGATGGCAGCCCGCGCTGTTCGATCGTCGACGTCGGTCACCGGCGCGCGCTTGACGTCGCCATCGAGTTGCCGTCGGGCGAGCTGGAGGCTGTGTCGTCGCGTGAGCAGCTCGGTGAGGTGCTGGACGCCATCGCCACGCACGTCAAGGCACATCGCACGACGCTCGTGTTCGTGAACACGCGGCGGATGGCGGAGCGCGTCGCGCATCTGCTTGCGGAGCGGCTCGGCGATGACGCCGTTGCAGCGCACCACGGCAGCCTGTCGAGAGACCGGCGTCAACGTGTCGAGTTGCAGCTGCGCGCCGGCGAGTTGCGCGCCCTCGTCGCCACCGCATCGCTCGAGCTGGGCATTGACATCGGTCCCATCGAGGTTGTGTGCCAGATCGCGTCGCCCCGCAGCATCGCGACCTTCCTGCAGCGCGTCGGTCGATCCGGCCACAGCCGTGGTGGTACGCCGAAGGGACGGCTGTATCCGTTGACACGCGACGAGCTGGTTGAATGCACAGCGCTCCTGGCCGGCGTGCGCAGCGGCGCGCTGGACGCCGTGCACCCGCCGCATCTGCCGATGGACATCCTTGCCCAGCAGATCGTCGCCGAGTGTGCGGCTGAGAACTGGCGCGAGGATGACCTGTTCGAGTTGATGCGCAAAGCCGCACCGTTTGCCGAGCTGCAGCGCGGGGAGTTCGATCGCATCGTCGAGCTCGTGTCCGACGGCATCCCGACGGGGCGCGGTCGCGTTGCCGCGTATCTGCACAGGGATCAGATCAATGGCGAGCTCCGGGCTCGTCGCGGCGCGCGTCTGGCGGCGTTGACGTCGGGTGGCGCGATTCCGGAGACGGGCGACTACCGCGTCCTTGCCGAGCCCGACGACACGTTCATCGGTACGGTCAACGAGGACTGGGCCATCGAGTTGTCGGCGGGCGACATCTTCCTGCTCGGCAGCACGTCGTGGAAGATACGGCGCGTCACCGCCGGCACGGTTCGCGTGGTCGACGCGCACGGAGCGCCGCCTTCGGTGCCGTTCTGGCTCGGCGAGGCGCCGGCACGCACGGAAGAGTTGAGCCGCGAAGTCTCCGATTTGCGCAGCGGCGTCGATGCGCTGCTTGCAGAGGGCGGCGCCGACGAGGCGATCAGCTGGGTGGAGCAACGCGCCGGCGTTGACAACGACGTCGCCGCGATGGTGGTGCGCTATCTCGCCGCGGGACGGACCGCGCTTGGCGTGGTCCCCACGCTCGAACACATCGTGCTCGAGCGTTTCTTCGACGACAGCGGCGGCATGCAACTCGTCGTGCACGCACCCTTCGGTGGACGCGTGAACCGCGCGCTCGGCCTCGCGTTGCGCAAACGGTTCTGCGCGACGTTCGATTTCGAGCTGCAGGCGGCGGCGAGCGATGACTGCGTGCTGCTCTCACTCGGTCCGCAGCACAGCTTCCCACTCGAGGACATCCCGAAGTTCCTCTCGTCCAACACCGTGGAGGACGTGCTCCACAAGGCGGCGATCTTTGCGCCGATGTGGGCGGTGCGCTGGCGATGGAACCTCAATCGCTCGCTGACCGTGCTGCGCTTCAAGGGTGGTCGCAAGAACCCCGCCCCGATCCAGCGTCTCGAGTTCGACGACATCATGGGCGCCGTATTCCCGCAACTCGTGGCGTGTCAGAACGAGAATCCCACCGGTCCCTTCGAAGCGCCGGACCATCCGCTGGTCAACCAGACCATGTACGACTGCCTGCATGAGGTGATGGACGTCGACTCGCTGCGCGAGCTCGTCATCCGCATCGAGCGCAAGGAAGTCGAGATCAGCTACAAGGACACGGTCGAGCCTTCGCCGCTCGCGCACGAGATCGTCAGTGGACGTCCGTACACGTTCCTCGACGACGCACCACTCGAGGAGCGTCGCAGTCGCGCGATCACGCTGCGGCGCGGTCTTCCGGTCGAAGCCCGCGACCTCGCCGCACTCGATCCCGACGCCATTGCGCGTGTCCGCGGTGAGGCGACGCCGGACCCACGCGATGCCGATGAGCTCCACGACCTGCTCGTCTCACTGGTCGTCACCCGTCCCATCGCCGCGTGGACGGAGTGGTTTGCATCGCTCGCCGAGCGAGGTAGGGCACTGACCGTGATGCACGACTTGCAGCCGTTCTGGTGTGCGGCAGAACGTCTTCCCGCGGTGGAGCGACTGTGGCCGGGCGCGACGCTCGAGCCGCCGACGTTCGCGCTGCCAGCTGCGCTTCGTGGCGCTGTGCCCGAGCCCGATGCCGTCGTGACTGCGACCCTACGCGGGCATCTCGAGGTCAGCGGGCCGATGAGCGCAGCGGCGCTGTCGTCGTTGACGGGACTCGGGACGACCGAGATTGCTGTCGGGCTGGCGATGCTGGAGGGCGACGGCTTCGCGCTGCGCGGGCATTTCGACGCCGGGGTCGACGAGGATCAGTGGTGCGCACGTCGCCTGCTCGTCCGTATCCACTCGTATACGCAACAACGCCTTCGTCAAGAGATCGAGCCTGTCACCGCACAGGATTTCATGCGCTTCCTGCTTCGCTGGCAGCGAGTTGCCCCGGGGACGCAGCGCGAAGGGCGGGCCGGTGTTGCCGCGACGATCGCGCAGCTCCAGGGCTTCGAGATTCCCGCCGGCGTGTGGGAGGAAACGGTCCTGCCGACGCGCGTTTCCGGATATCGCAGCGCGTGGCTCGACGAGTTGTGCATGTCGGGTGAGGTTGCCTGGGCACGGCTCAAGGTGCGCGACGACCCCGACGGATCACCGAATCGCAGCAACACGTCGGCATCGCGCGCGACGCCGGTCACGCTGGTGATGCGCTCGGACATGCCCTGGCTGCTGCAGGCCGTGCGCGGTGAGGCGCAACCACTGGAGCCCATCTCCGGTGCCACGCTCGATGTCCTCGATGCGCTGCGCGAGCATGGCGCGCTCTTTACCAGCGACATCGTGACCCTGGCACGGAGGATGCCGACTGAAGTCGAGACCGCGCTCTGGGACGGAGTTGCGCGCGGCCTGCTCACTGCCGATGGCTTCAGTGCGGTGCGCCGTCTGCTCGTGAGCCGTCGCCTCAGCCGCTCGCGTCCGCAACATCGCGGCCTGCGTCATGGTGTGAGTGGGTATGCATCCGGCGAAGGGCGTTGGTCGCTCGTGCCGCGAGTGTCGTCGGTTGCCGAGCACGACGCGCTCGCAGAGGCAATCGCCGAGCAACTGCTCGTGCGCTGGGGCGTCGTGTTCCGTGACGTCGTCGCACGCGAGACGATCGCCCTGCCCTGGCGCGACATCGTCTGGGCGCTGCGCCGCATGGAGGCACGCGGCACCGCGCGCGGCGGCCGCTTCGTCACCGGCTTCGCGGGAGAGCAGTTCGCGCTCCCGGAAGCAGTCGATCAACTGCGCAGCGTGCGCCGCCGCGGGCGCTCGAACGAGCACGTGCGCGTGTCGGCAACCGATCCGCTCAACCTCGCCGGTATTCTGCTGCCCGGACCGCGCATCACCTCGATACGAGCGAACAATGTGCTCTTCGAGGACGGGCTGCCGACGGCAAGCACGGGAACTGCCTTCGCCGCGTTTGCAGCGCGATAACGTCGCCGCTAGTCGGCGGCGTTAGGGACAGGCTCGAAGATCAGAACGGACGCCGGCGGTTCGGCATTCGCGTCCGCGAGCGGCCAGAGAATCGTGAACGTGCTGCCGCCGCGCCCATCGCTGTGCGCCTTCACCGTCGCGGTGTGCGCGTCACAGAGCCGCCGCACCAGCGCCAGGCCCATGCCCATACCGCCGTGGCGGCGGGTGCGGCTGCTGTCCTCCTGATAGAAGCGGTCGAACAGTCGCGGGATCGCCTCGGCGCTGATACCGATGCCGTCGTCGCTGACCTCGATACGGCATGCACCCGTGTCCTTTTCGCGACGGGCGGTCACCTTGACGTGGCCGCCTTCGGGCGTGAACTTCACTGCGTTGTCGATCAACGCACGGAGGACCTGACGCAGACGGAACGGATCCGCGTTGACGACCGGCTCGCCGCGCACGTCGATGACCAGCTCGACAGGGAGCGCATCCTTGAAGTGACGGCGCACGTCGTTGGCCGCGTCGCGGATCGCGCCCTGCACGTCCACGGGGGCTATGCGCACGTCGATGGTGTCGGAGTTGACGAGCGCGAAGTCGACGACGTTCTCCACCGTCTCGCCGAGGAGCTTTACGGAGATGTCGATGTCGCGGACGATGTCGAGCCTGGTCGCCTCGTCCCACTTGTCCCATGCGACATTGAGCAACTCGATCTGTCCCTGAATTGCGAGCACCGGCGTGCGCAACTCGTGCTGCGCGGTGTCGAGGAAGTCGCTCTTCAACTGGTTCAACTCGCGAAGACGTCGCACCGCCTCGCGTTCCTGCTCGAGCGTCCGCGTATTCTCAACCGCGACAGCGGCGTTGTTGGCGAGCGTGATGAGCGCTCGCTCGTCACTCTCCGCAACGGGACGATCGGATGCGACGAGCAACACGCCGGTGAGCACTTCCTGGTAGAGCATCGGTACCGCGATGGCGGGACGCCCTGCGGCGTCGAGCCGGACGCTGTGCCCGGCGGAGAGCTCGTCCACAGACAGCTCGTCGGCCATGTCGGGCATCTCGGGTCCACGGCTTCGCATGCGCAGGATCTCGGTCCCGCGCTTCGTATACATCGTGGCGCTCGCTGATCCTCCGGCGATTGCGTCCGCCGCGCCGAGCACAGCGTCCTGCAGCTGCTCGATGCCGCCGGTGGTCATCGTCAATGCCCGCGACACGTCCTGCAGACGCCCGACGGACCCGTCGATGTGCTCGATATACCCGGCGATCTGCCGTCGCATGCTGTTCACACCGATGGCGAGCCGTCCGAGCTCATCGCGCGACGTGACCGGGATGTCGGTGGTGTAGTCGCCGGCGGCGATCTTCTCGACGCCGCGTTCGAGGCGCGCAACCGGACGGCGCACGAACCGATCGACGAAAAGAAGCACGAGGACGCAGACGACGACGAGTGCTGTGAACGCGATCTGCGCGATCGTTCCCTCGTCCTGCGCTGTGCTCGCCGCGAAGAGCGCAACCGGCACCTCGACACCGATGTAGCCGGCGATCTTCGTGCCGCCCGGAGACTGCAGTGGCACGAAGCTGCCGGCCACTGCACCGACACCGGCGACGTTATATATCGCACGCGCCGCCACCGTGCTGGAGGTCGGGGTATGCGCGCTCAATTGCTGCGCGATGGAGGAGGGGGTGGTCGCGACATGCGGGGTGTCAGCGCTTCCGGTGAATCGGATCACCGTATCGCCGCCGCCCGCGCTGAGGAAGACCGGCGTGTAACCGATCACGGGTCCGAAGCGGGCAAACTCGGCCTGGAGCGGAGCGCTGTAGACGACGACGCCGAGCGGGGCGTACGTACCGGCCTGCACGTTGAACACCGGCACGGCCACATCGAGCGCCGGCAATCCGCCGCTCAGCATCTCGACACCCTCGACCCCGGACGGGCACAGCGCAGCGCTGGATGGACTCGCGGCGATCGCGGTGGCTGCTTGCTGGCACTGAACGGTCTCGGCCACCTGGAGCGCGTCGCGTGGTCGATGGCAGCGTGCTGACGACGTGCGGCTCGGAGCCCTGCTCACAGACCGTGGTCGTCGGGTGGGTCACGACGCCTGCGGTCGTCGTGTCGCATTCGTTGGTGTACAGCACGTTGCCGTGGGTGTCGAAGATGACCACCGCGAGACCGGGGACGTCGACGACACGCTTCTGCGTGAACTCGTCGGCGACCAGGGTCGCGGGGGTCGTGCCGCTCAACGCGAGCTGCATGGATGTCAACTGGGCGGTGTTGGTCGCGGCGTACTGCGCCTGGGGCTGGACGACCCGGGCGATGAGCTGCCCCGCGACCCCGGCGCGGTTATCCGCGTTGGACTGCGCCCCGGCATTCGTCTGCTGCGAGCGGCTGACGAGGAGGAACCCACTGACCCCCGCGATGAGGAGCGCGGTGAAGACGACCCCACCCGCCAGCATCCGGCCGGCAAGGCTGGTTCGCAGGCCGAATCGACGGGCGACGAGACGTCCGCCCGAGCCATGCGCACGCATGCATCGAGCCTATGGGGCCGGCTGCGGCGTCGAGTCGAGCGAGCGCTCGCAGTCCGGCAACGGGCGCGTGACGAAGGGGCGTTCCCAAGGGCGTCGGGACCCGTACGCTTATGGCATGCCCTTCAGACGAAGCCGCTCTCGGAACCGGGTCGACTCTGAGCCGGAACGTCGCGGCGCGGGTGCCTTCCTCAAGCGCTGGACGATCCCGATCATCGGTGCGGTGACGCCGGTCGTCGTTGATCGTCGTCAACATCGCGGCCTTCATCATTCAGCACCTCACGCAGTTCCAGTGGACCATCACCATCCTCGCGTTCGTGAGCGGCATCATGCTCAACTCCTGGACGGCGCTGAACGTCTATCGGGTGCTCCAGGCGCGGCGTCCGGACAACGCCATCGTCAACGAGCGCAACCAGGAGATCGTCCTCGTCGTCGGGATGGCCGCTGTCATCGTCTTCGCGTTCCTTACGGCCCTGTTCTGCTACCTGGGGCTCGCCAAGCAGTCGCAGCTGCCGAATGGGCTGACGTTCTTCACCGGGTTCTTCGCTATGGCGATCCCGATCCTCTTGCGGGCCGCCTTCCGTCGCGGCGGCACACCGCGCGGGCGGACGCGGAGCGATTCGCAGGTCACGACCGTCGGAGGGCTGCCGCCTGGCGGGAACCTCTCACCGCCGCCGCCATCCCCCGTACAGAACACGATCCCCAGGCGCTGAGCCTCTCGAACCGGCCTCGTGCACGCGCCCGTCTGCTCGAGTTAAGAAAAGGCGGGCGCCTCCGAAGAGGGCGCCCGCCTGGGTCTCGATGGAGAGAGTTAGACCTCTTTGAACTCGGCGTCCACGACGTCGTCCGTTCCGGCGCCCTCGCCAGTGCCTGAGTTCGGAGCACCGCCATCGCCGTTGCCTTCGTGCGGTTCGCCCGCACCGGGCTGAGGCTGCTGCGACTGGGCGTACACCGCCTCACCGATCTTCTGGATCGATGCTGCGAGGTCGTCGTGGGCCTTCTTGATCGCGTCCGTGTCGCCACTCGCGATTGCGTCGCGAACTGCCTTGACCTTGCCTTCGATGTCGGTGCGCAGCTCCGCCGGCACCTTGTCGCCGGCGTCGGCGAGCGCCTTCTCGGCCTGGTACGCGAGCTGGTCCGCGCGGTTCTTGGTCTCGACACCCTCGGCCCGCTTGCGGTCCTCATCGGCGTGGGCCTCGGCCTCCTTCACCATGCGCTCGACCTCGTCCTTCTGGAGCGTTGTCGAACCGGTGATGGTGACCTTGTTCTCCTTGCCGGTGCCGCGATCCTTGGCGCTGACGTTGAGGATGCCGTTGGCGTCGATGTCGAAGCCGACCTCGATCTGCGGCATGCCCCGCGGTGCCGGTGGGATGCCGTCGAGCGTGAACGTCCCGAGGATGCGGTTGTCGCGCGCCATCGGCCGTTCCCCTTGCAGGACAACGATTTCCACCGATGGCTGGCTGTCGGATGCGGTTGAGAAGACCTGCGTCTTCGCCGTCGGGATCGTTGTGTTGCGCTCGATGAGCTTGGTGTTCACCTCACCCTCGGTCATGAGTCCGAGTGAGAGGGGCGTGACGTCGAGGAGCAGCACGTCCTTGACCTCACCCTTGAGCACGCCGGCCTGGATGGCGGCGCCGATCGCAACCACCTCGTCCGGGTTGACGCCGCGATGCGGCTCCTTGTCGGTGAAGCTCTTGACGAGCTCCTGAATGACCGGCATGCGTGTCGAGCCGCCGACGAGGATGACCTCATCGAGCTCGTGCGCGGTCATGCCCGCGTCCTTGAGCGCCGCCTCGAACGGGCCGCGGCAGCGCGACGTGAGATCGTCAGTGAGCTGCTCGAACTTGCTGCGGGACAGCGTGATGGCGAGGTGCTTCGGTCCCGACGCATCCGCGGTGATGAAGGGCAGGTTCACCTCGGTCTCCGGGCGCTGCGACAGCTCGATCTTGGCCTTCTCCGCAGCCTCGGTCAGACGCTGGAGTGCCTGGCGATCCTGACGCAGGTCGATGCCCTGGTCCTTCTTGAACTCGTCTGCGAGCCAGTCGACGATGCGACGGTCGTAGTCGTCACCACCGAGATGGGTATCGCCATTGGTGGACTTGACCTCGAAAACCCCTTCTCCCACCTCGAGGATCGACACGTCGAACGTGCCGCCGCCGAGGTCGAACACGAGGATCTTCTCGTTCTCCTTCTTCTCGAGCCCGTACGCGAGCGCGGCCGCAGTCGGCTCGTTGATGATCCGGAGCACGTTGAGCCCCGCGATCTGGCCGGCGTTCTTAGTCGCCTGGCGCTGGGCGTCGTTGAAGTACGCGGGAACGGTGATCACCGCGTCGGTGACCTTCTCGCCGAGATATGCCTCGGCGTCGGTCTTGAGCTTCTGCAGGATCATCGCGGAGATCTGCTCGGGCGTGTAGTTCTCGCCGTTGACCTCGACCTCGACGCGGCCGTCCTTGCCGGACACGACCTTGTACGGCACCTGTTTTGCCTCGGTGCCGACCTCGCTGACCTGGCGACCCATGAAGCGCTTGATCGAGTAGACGGTGTTCTCCGGGTTGACGGCTGCCTGGCGACGGGCCAGCTGGCCGACGAGGCGCTCACCGGTGCGCGTGAATGCGACCACCGACGGGGTGGTGCGGCCTCCCTCGGCGTTGGCGATGACGACGGGCTCGCCGCCCTCCATCACTGCCACGACGCTGTTCGTGGTGCCGAGATCGATACCGACTGTCTTTGCCATTGAGGTGTCCTCCGGGACTGTTTGTTCAGGATTCGAAAAGCGTCATTTGGACGCCCCCTATCGATACCTCGCGCAACGGACATGCTAAACGTAGGGACGTGGCTGATTCACGAACGATCGAGGCGCAACTGCTCGACCTCAGGGGCCGTGCCGACCACGATTTCCTCAACCCGGACGTGCAGCGTGAACCGGGACGCCATCAGCTCGATCTGCCCGAACTTGGGCTTCGCGTTAGCGTGACGCGCTCGCGCTATCCGAACCGATCGGACGGCGTCGACCAGTACGCCGTGACCATCTCGCGTCCCGACCTGGCCCGGCCCCCGTCGGCCGAGGAGGTCTCGATGGTGCTGAGCTCCGCATTCGGTGAGGCGGCAACGCTCGCCGTGGAACGCTCGGCGGGGTCATCGCGGGTGCGGATGTTCCGCGTCCCGGCTCAGGCGGGAGGATCCGCCTCCGCGTAGCCGTCAGCGCCGATCAGGGGCACGAACCGGCAGGCACCGAGGGATTCGGTCTGCCAGCGGCCGTCGATGAGCCGGAGCCGGGTCAGCTCCTCCGCGCGGGAACCGTCCGAGATCGGGATGACGAGGCGCCCACCTTCGATGAGCTGCCGCGCCAGGGCGACCGGGAGCCGCGGAGCCGCAGCCCCGACGGCAATCGCGTCGAAGGGCGCGCGCTCCGGGACGCCGAGCGAGCCGTCGCCGGCGATCACCTCGACGTCGTAGTCGAGACGCCGGAGGCGGTCCGCCGCCTCGCGGGCGAGCCGCGCGAGCCGTTCGATGCTGACAACGCGCGCCCCGCACGCCGACATCACCGCGGCCTGGTATCCGGAGCCGGTGCCGACATCGAGGGCGAGCTGACCGGGTTGCAGCTCGAGCGCCTCGACAACGATGGCGACCATGAGCGGCTGGCTGATGGTCTGCCCCCGAGCGGCGATCGGGAGGGCCTGGTCGTCGTACGCGCGGCCCCGGTCTCCGGCGAGCACGAACTCCTCCCTGGGCACGCCCGCCATGGCCTTGAGCACCGATGGCGACCGGATGCCGCTCTCGATGAGCAACGCCATCATTCGATCGCGCGCTGCCGTCGGCGTCAGCTCCTGGGAGTGAGATCGAGATCCGGTGGCGGCGTGTCGGGCAGCTTCCAGACGATCCACTCCTTCTGCCAGCGGCGGTGGAGCTCGTTCGCGGAGTCGACACCCTCACGGTAGTGCCGCTCGAAGGCCGCCAGGTCGTGGGCGTCGAGGGCGGCCATGAGCGGATCGAGGTCGTCGTGCATCCACTCCTCGATGTCATCGGTGTACTTCGGCCGCGTCACCTCGCAGAGCTTGAGGAGCTTGCGCATCTCCCGAAGCTGCCAGGCGGCCAGCGGCCAGTTGCTCGCCTGCGCCGCGTAGTACGCCTTCCAGAAGCGCGCGCCGATCTCCGGCATCAGGCGTGCGAGCCCGGGCTGCAGCGCGGTCAGTTGCTCCAGTTCGAGCCGTTCGGGGTTCTTCGGTTCGGTTTTTCGTTCGGACATATTGGTTCGAGTCTAGTCACGGTGTCCCGCGCGGGAACCTTGCCAACCGTCCGCGCGTCGTACCGTCGTGACCACAGAGGAACGTGCGATGCATCCACATCCCCGGAATACCCGATCGAAGGCGCTCGTCGGTATCGGCATCGTCGCCGTGGTCGGAGCCGGTCTCGGTGCGTACTTCGGCATCCGCGGGGTCGAAGGCGCCGGCTCGGCGCCGTCTGGCGGTCAACCGCCTGCCCGGACCGGCGCGGCAATGGCGTACGACGCTGCCGACGGCACCGTCGTGATGTTCGGCGGCGAAGGCAGATCAGGCAGTCTCGGCGACACCTGGACCTGGAACGGCTCCGCGTGGACGCAGGCGCATCCGGCGACCTCGCCGCCCGCGCTGACGGGTGCGCAGATGACGTACGACCCAGTCAGCCACGACGTCCTCCTCGTGGGCGGTCAGCGTGTCACCGGCGCGCCGCTCGGCGGCGCTGTGTGCGAAGCGACCGGTTCGTCGGGTTCCGGCTCGGCCGGCTCGGGCTCATCGAGTTCGACGAAATGGATTCCGCCGACGTCCGCCCAGCCGGCCGACGCTTCGGCGCCCGGAGGAAACCTCACCATTCCGCTGATCGCGACCGGCTGCGGCATCTCCGACGCTGCAAACGCCGCCACCTGGCTCTGGAACGGCAGCGACTGGACCAAGGCCGCCACAACCACGCCGTCGGTCGGCTTCGGCGAATGGAACCTGGCGACCGACCCGGTGTCGGGCAAGGCCCTGTTGCTCGCCGACCGGACGTTGGTGGAGCCTGACACCCCGATCGCAGAGCCGGCGATCGCGTGCCCTATGCAGACGACGGTCACCAACGGAGCCGACGCTCCGGCCTGCCCCGTCTTTCCGATCCAAACTCAGAACCAGAGCTGGATGTGGACCGGTCACGCGTGGCAGGCGATCAAGAAGGTGCCGAACACGGCGGCGACCGACGTGCTCGGATCGCGGGTTATCACGGATGCCGTCACCGGACAGCTCGCAATCTTCGGCAACGAGTTCGTTCCCATCATCGGGACGACCTGCCCGACGTGCACCACCGGAGCCCCGGTCCCGAATGAAGCGCCTGCGTGCTGCACGGGCAGCGTCAGTGTCTGGAGCGGGACTGCGTGGAAGCAGGCCAATACCTATAAGAACGGACCGTTGCTCTCCAACGGCGTCTTCGCCGGCGATCCGGCAACCCACAGCGACGTCGCGCTGACCCCGAGCGGCCAGACCTGGGTCTGGACCGGGACGTGGACGAGAGAGCACCCGGGCACGACGCCGACCGCACTCGACGGGACGGCTTTCGCCTACGACGCGACCTCTCATCAGGTGGTGGTGTTCGGCGGCATCGGCCTCACCGGGCGCGCCAGCGGCCTCTACAACCAGACGTGGACCTGGAACGGCACGGACTGGTCGTTGCGCGGGGGCAGCTCCGGCCCGGCCTACTCGATCCCGGTGCCGTCGCCGGTGAGCGTTCCGCCGGCCCTCCGGTGCAAGTCCCCGCAGCCCCTGCCTCCGGCCAACGTTCCGCAGCCCCAGTACGCATGCGCAGGATCGACCCCGGGCAGCACCGGCGGCGGCTCCGGATCCGTGAGCGGGAGCCCGGGCGCCGAGACGTCGAATGCATCCGGTTCGGTCTCGAGCTCCGGGGTCGTCGCACCCTGAGCAGCCACAATGGCTGGCAATGGGAGACGTTGACGACATTCGGATCGAGCCGCTCGAGGATCACGAGGACGCCGACGTCAGGGCGATGCTCGTCGATCTGGCCCTTGTCGAACAAGGACATTTCGATCATCCGCCCGAAACTGCGGAGCAGCTGACCGAACGTCTTCGCCCGGCGCCGCACTTCCGTGGCGACAACCACGTCCTCGTCGCTCGTGCGAGTGACGGAGGGGCAATCGGGCTCTGCTGGGTCGTCCTGTTCGACCCGGGCACCGGGCTCGAGGCTGAGATTGCGGAGCTGTATGTCCGTCCCGAGGGCCGTGGCCAGGGGGTCGCACACCGACTTATGGCGGCGGCGATGGACGTGATCCGCGAGCGCCAGGTCACCTTCGCATGCGTCTGGACCAGAGGTGACAACCCGGCGGCGCTCGCGGCCTACGAGGCTGCGGGTTTCGCGCCAACCGAGCAGACCGTGCTCACGTGGCTCCCGCTCGGGTAAGTCGAGAGGCCGGGATAATAGCCGCTCCATGACACTTTCTCGTGACGACGTCGATCACGTCGCGATGCTTGGCAGGCTCGGCCTCAGCGATGAGGAGAAGGGCCGCCTCCTTGGCGAGCTCGAGAAGATCCTCGATCACATCGCGCGTCTTCAGCAGGTCGACACGTCAATGCTCGCCGAGACAGCGCAGGTCGGGGATCTTGTCAACGTGATGCGCGCGGATGTTCCCGAGCCGACGCTCGGCACCGCGGCGGCACTACGCAATGCTCCAGCGACCGATGGGAATTACTTTGTAGTGGGAGCCATCCAGGCCAATGAGCTCGACAGCTAGCACGATCACCGAGCTTGCCGCGGCGCTGCGCGATGGTTCGACGACGCCGCGCGCGTTGCTCGATGAAACGCTCGTGCACCTGGAACGGACCGACAAGCACCTGAACGCATACCTCAGCCTGACGCACGACCTCGCATTCGCGCAGGCCGATGCCGCCGCGAAGATGCTTGCAGAGCACCCGGACACCGCGTCGCCGCTGTGCGGAATTCCGATGGCACTGAAAGATGTGCTCTGCGTCGACGGTGTCGAGACCACCGCGGCGTCGAAGATCCTCAAAGGCTACAAGCCGCCGTACACCGGCACGGCCGTGCAGCGACTCTTCGACGCGGGCGCCGTGTGCGTCGGCAAGACCAACTGCGATGAGTTCGCCATGGGCTCGTCGACGGAGAACTCCGCCTTCGGCTCCGTCGGCAACCCCTGGGACGTCGAGCGCGTGCCCGGGGGCAGCAGCGGCGGCAGCGCCGCCACGGTCGCCGCAGGCACCGTGCCGTACTCGCTCGGCAGCGACACCGGCGGATCGATCCGTCAGCCTGCGGCGCTCACCGGCGTGGTCGGCTTCAAGCCCACGTACGGCCGCGTCTCGCGCTACGGGCTCATCGCATTTGCGTCATCGCTCGACCAGATCGGTCCCTTCACTCGCACGGTCGAGGACTGCGCGACGGTGTATGCGGCGATTGCCGGGCACGACCCGCGAGACAGCACCTGCGACCCGCGCGCGGTCGACGATCCGTTGGGAACATTGCGACAACGGCGTCGAGGGCCTGCGCCTCGGCATCCCGCGCGAGTATCTCGGCGAGGGCACCGAGCCGGGGGTCCGCGCGGCCGTCGAGGCAGCCTTCAAGGTCCTCGAGGCGCAGGGCGCGACTCTGCACGAGGTGTCGTTGCCGAGCACCGACGTCGCGTTGAGCGTGTACTACGTCATCGCACCGGCCGAGTGCTCGTCGAACCTCGCGCGCTACGACGGCGTTCGCTTCGGCAACCGCGTCGAGCGGCCGTCGCTCACCGACATGTACCTGCAGACGCGCGGCGCCGGTTTCGGTGCAGAGGTGAAACGGCGCGTGATGCTCGGCACCTACGCGCTCTCGAGCGGCTACTACGACGCGTACTACCGCCAGGCGCAGAAGGTGCGGACGCTCGTCGGCCAGGAGTTCGACAGCGTCTTCCAGGAGGTGGACGCGATCGTCTCGCCGACGTCACCGAGCGTCGCATTCCCGATGGGGTCACGCAGCGACCCGCTCTCCATGTACATGTGCGATGTCGTGACGCTGCCGGCGAACCTCGCGGGCATTCCCGGGATATCGGTGCCGTGCGGCTTTGTCGATGGTCTTCCGGTCGGTCTGCAGGTGCTCGCGCCACGCTTCGCTGACGCGCGTGTCTTTCAGGTGGCGCATGCGTACGAGCAGGCGACTGCCTGGCACACCTCGCTTTCGCCGTTTGCGACCGAGGCTGCATGACCGACTACGAGGTGGTCATCGGCCTCGAGGTCCATGCGCAACTGCTGACGCGCAGCAAGATGTTCTGCGGCTGCCCCGCGGATTACCTGGGCGCGGAGCCGAACGCGAACACGTGTCCCGTGTGCCTCGGACTGCCCGGCGTCCTGCCGGTGATCAACGAGCAGGCGGTGGACTTCACGGTGCGTACCGCGCTTGCGCTCGAGTGCGATATCCCGGACTTCACGAAGTTCGATCGCAAGAACTATTTCTACCCGGACCTGCCCAAGGGCTACCAGATCTCGCAGTACGACCTGCCCCTCTCGCTCAACGGGCATCTGGAGTTTCCCGTCAACGGTGAGACCGTCCGCTGCGGTGTGACGCGCGTCCACCTCGAAGAGGACACGGGGACGATGCATCACGCCGGGGACGTCCTCCAGAGCGCGACCTCGTCGCTCATCGACCTCAACCGTTGCGGCGTCCCGCTCATGGAGATCGTCGGTGAGCCGGATCTGCGCACGCCGGAGGCGGCTCGCGAATATCTGGTGCGGCTCCGTCAGATCCTCACGTACATCGGCGTCAATGACGGCAACCTCGAGCAGGGTTCCTTCCGTTGCGATGCCAACGTCTCCCTGCGGCCGCGTGGCGACACCGAGCTCGGTGTCAAGGTCGAGGTGAAGAACATGAACTCGTTCCGGGCCGTGCAGCGCGCGCTCGAGTTCGAGATCGAGCGTCAGACCGCGGTGCTCGAGGCGGGCGGCACGCTCGTCCAGGAGACGCGCGGCTGGGTCGAGGCGCAGGGACGCACCATCTCGCAGCGGAGCAAGGAGCAGGCGCACGACTATCGCTACTTCCCGGAGCCCGATCTGCCGCCACTCCGGCTCGACAGCGCCTTTGTCGAGCGCGTGCGGGCGACGCTGCCCGAGCTGCCGGAGGCACGCGCTGCGCGGTTCCAGTCGCAGTACGGGCTCACCGCCTACGACGCCGGAGTGCTGACCGATACCCGCGAGAGTGCGGACGCCTACGAGGCGCTCGTTGCCGAAGGTGTTCCCGCCAAACTTGCCGCGAACTGGCAGAGTGGCGATGTCGCTGCGCTGTCGAACGAGCACCGGATACCGCTCCAGCAGAGCGGGTTGGGCATCGTTGGCCTCGCGGCCTTGCTGCGCCTCGTCGACGGTGGCGCGATCAACGGCCCGACGGCGAAGGAGTTGCTCGTCGAGCTGTACGTGTCCGGCGGTGATCCCGAGGCGCTCGTCCGCGAGCGGGGGCTCGCCCAGGTGAGTGATGCGAGTGCGCTGACGGCGCTCGTGGACGAGGCTATCGCGGCGAATCCTGCTGCCGCCGCTGACTTCCGTGCCGGCAAGCAGCAGGCCCTCGGGCAGCTGATGCGCGCCGTCAAGGACGCCACTGATGGCAAGGCCGACATGCCGTTGGTGAATCGACTGCTGCGCGAACGGCTCTCGGGGCAGTAGCCAGGTGCGCCTCGGGCGCATGGTCCACGGCGGATTGTGCCTCGCTCATGACGACGACGGCGCCACCATGCTCGTCGAGGGCGGCATCCCCGGCGAGGAGGTCGAGGTGTCGGTCCGCTACAAGAAGGGCGCGACGACGTTCGCCGAGGTGGTGCGAGTTGTCGAGGCATCCCCGCATCGCGTCGTCCCACCGTGTCCATACGTCCCGGCATGCGGCGGGTGCCAGTTGCAGCACGTCACGTACGAGCATCAGGTGGAGTTGAAGCGTGACATCGTGCTCGATGCGCTGCACCGGCAGCACATCGTGCATCCCGCACCGACCGTGCACGGCGCTGCCGACCCGTGGCGCTATCGCTTGCGCGGCGAGTTCCACGTCATTCCCGGCAATGCCGGGAAGTCGCCGGCGCTCGGGTTCAACAGGGCGCGCAGCTGGCGCCCGATCGCTGTGGACGACTGTCTGATTCACCATCCACGCATCACGACGGCGCTGCCGGTGCTGCGCAGCCTGATCGCGTCAAAAGGCAATCCGGAGCTGGGAACGGTCCACCTCACCGTCGGCGAGGATGGACAGGAGCTGCTCATCCGCCCGAAGCCGCCGCGCGGACTCGCGGCAGGTGCGCTGGACGCCGGCCTCGAGCTTCCTGACGAAGGGCGCGTCAGCACAACGTCGACGACCCTCCGCTGGCGTGGACTGACGTATCGGGTGACCGCCGATGCGTTCATCCAGGTGAACTGGGCGCAGATGGACGTGCTCTACGGGTGCGTCATCGACGCGCTCGGTGGCCATGCAGGGCTGCGCCTCGTCGACGCATATGCGGGGATCGGCGTACTCGCATGCCATCTCGCGGTCGAGGCGCGCGAGGTCGTCTGCATCGAGAGCAATCGCGGTGCCGCGCAACTCGGCGTGCTCAATGCGCGCGTCAACGATGTCGATGAGCGCCTGCACTACGTCGTATCGCCGGTCGAGGATGCGCTGCCTGCAGTCGCCGCCGGCGACATGGCCGACCGGGTGATCCTCGACCCGCCGCGAGCAGGCTGTTCCAGCAGGGTCACCGGCTGGCTCGCGATGGCGGGGCCGGAGCGCGTCGTCTACGTGTCGTGCGACCCGGCGACGCTGGCGCGAGATCTGCACGTCCTCGTCGCGTCGGGTCCGTACCGTGTCGAAGCGCTCGACATCGTCGACATGTTTCCGCAGACATACCACGTGGAGAGCGTCGTCACGCTCGTCGCGCGCCGACGGTCCGGGGGCCCCACCGGAGCGTTCGCACACCCGCTGAGGGGTACGCTCAGACGTGCGGCGGAGGGTCGCCGAGGAGTGGTAGCGTACGTCTGTTCGCCGTCCATCGACCGCAGCCAGGAGGCAGAGTGCAGGGCACACCAGAGACCGGCGAAGGAATCGAAACCGGGGGTTTCGTTCACCTGCACACGCACAGCGAGTTCTCGCTGCTCGACGGCATGTCGCGGGTCCGCGAACTGGTCGACACTGCCAAGGCGATGGGGCAGACGGCCGTCGCGATCACCGATCACGGGGTCCTGTACGGCGCGGTGGATTTCTACTCGACGGCGCTCGCGGCGAACATCAATCCGATCATCGGCTGCGAGATGTACATGGCGCCGCGCTCACGGACGGATCGTGAGGGCCGCGCCGACCGCGATCCCAACCACCTGATCCTGCTCGCGCGCAACGACGTCGGCTACCGGAACCTCATCAAGCTCGTCAGTGCGTCGCACCTCGAGGGGTACTACTACAAGCCGCGGATCGATCGGGAGTTGCTCGCGGAGCACGCCGAGGGCCTCGATCTGCCTTTCCGCGTGCCTCGGCGGCGAGCTGCCGCAGGCGATCGTGCGCGGCGACATGGCTGCGGCCGAGTTGATCGCGCGGCAGCACGCTGAGATATTCGGGCCTGACAACTACTTCCTCGAGCTGCAGGACCACGGCATTCCCGACGAGGACACCGTGCGCGCCGGCCTCGTCGAGATTGCCCGGCGCACAGGGTTGCCGCTTGTCGCGACCAACGACTCGCACTACATCAAGCCCGACGATGCTGAGGCTCACGACATTCTCTTGTGCCTGCAGACCGGCGCTCGCCGAGAGGACGAGAAGCGGTTCCGGTTGTCAGGCCCCGAGTATTACCTCGCGAGCACGCGGCAGATGCGTGAACGCTTCGCTGCGTACGGTGAGGCGGTGTCCAACACGGTGGCCATCGCCGATCGGTGCCACATCGAGATTCCGTTGGGGCGGAACCTGCTGCCGACGTATTCGCCGATTCCCGAGGGGCTCAACGCCGACACGTACCTGCTCCAGCTCTGCGAGTTCGGTGCGCAAGAGCGGTACGGGGACGGCGTCAACGACGTGGTGCGCGAGCGGCTGGGCATGGAGCTTGACGTCATCCGCGAGACCGGATTCTCGGCATACTTCCTCATCGTCTGGGACCTCATCAAAGCGGCACGGGCGCTCGGCGTTCGTGTCGGTCCGGGACGAGGCAGCGCCGCCGGCTCGGTGGTGAGCTATGTGTTGCACATCACCGATATCGAACCGCTGCAGTACGGGCTCATCTTCGAGCGCTTCCTCAACCGCGAGCGCGTGCAGATGCCCGACATCGATATCGACTTCGACGACCGCGGGCGTGATCGCGTGCTCGCCTACGTGCAGGAGAAGTACGGCCGCGACCGGGTGGCGCAGATCATCACTTTTGGAACGATGGCGGCACGCGCCGCGATTCGCGACGTCGGCCGCGTGCTCAACGTCCCGCTGCCGGATGTCGACAGATTGGCGAAGCTCGTGCCGCAGGTTGTGAGCATCACGCTCGAGCGAGCACTTAGCGAGAGCCGGGAGTTGCGCGAGCTGTACGAGCACGAGGACTGGGCGCAGCACCTGATCGATAACGCCCGACGTCTCGAGGGCATCTGTCGCAACGCGTCCACGCACGCAGCCGGCGTCGTGATCGGTTCGGAGCCGCTGGCGAACATCGTTCCCCTGCAACGCTCCACCGCCGGTGACGGCACCGCCACGACTCAGTTCGACATGAACGGCGTCTCGAAGATCGGACTGTTGAAGATCGATTTCCTCGGGCTGTCCAACCTCACCGTCATCGCGGAGGCGGCAGAGACGGTGCGCGCAACGCGCGGGATCGACCTCGACATCGACCTCATCCCACTCGACGATGCCAAAACGTATGAGCTGCTCGGCAAGGCCGACACCCACGGCATCTTCCAGCTCGAGCAGTCGTTCGCCAAGCGGATCCTCATCGACATGCAGCCCAACTGCCTTGCGGACATGGGCGTTGCGGTTGCGCTGAACCGCCCGGGTCCGATCGAGGGCGGCGCCACAGGAATGTGGATGCGGCGCAAACGTGGCGAGGAGCCGGTGACGTACATGCTGCCCGAGCTGGAACCGATCCTCAAGGAGACGTACGGCGCGATCCTCTACCAGGACCAGGTGATGAAGATCGCCTCGGCGGTCGCCGGATTCTCGCTCGGCGAGGCAGACATTCTTCGAGCCGCAATGGGGAAGAAGGACAAGCTCAAGATGGCCAAGCAGCGCGAGCAGTTTCTCGAGTGGCGCCGCCGCGCGTGGCGTCGCGGCGGAGACTGCGCTCGAGCTCTTCGAGCTCATCGCGCTCTTCGCCGGATACGGGTTCAACGGAGCGCATTCCATCTCGTACGGGCTCATCGCGTACCAGACCGCGTACCTCAAGGCGAACTATCCCCGCGAGTACATGAGCGCGCTGCTCAACAGCCGCGCGGACAACTTCGACAAGCTGAAGCAGTCGATCCTCGACGCGCACGCGCGCGGCCTGGTTGTCCGTCCGCCCGACGTCAACCGAAGCTCGTCGGCGTTCAGCCTGGGCGACGAGGAGCAGGGCGAGATCCTGTACGGGCTGCGGCACATCAAGAACGTCGGCGAGCGTGTTGCGGCAGAGATCGTCGCGGAGCGCGAGGCTGCGGGACCGTTCACCTCGCTCTTCGATCTCTGCCTGCGGGTTTCGAGCCGCGACCTCAACCGGCGCGTCGTCGAGGCACTGATCCGCAGCGGTGCATGTGATTCGCTCGGTGAGCGAGGCGCGATGCTCGCCGTGCTCGACCGCGCCATCGACCGTGCCAACGCCATCCGGCGCGAGCGCGAGTTTGGGCAGACGTCGCTGTTCGGCGAAACCGTCGTGCTCATCGAGCCCGTCGCGCCGCCTGCCGACGACTTCGAGAGTCGCGACGCCAACGGGCCGTACGCGATCGCGGCGGATGAGCGTCTCAGCTGGGAACGCGAGTTTCTCGGCATGTATCTGAGCGACCACCCGTTGCGTCGCATCGCCGGCGAGTTGCAGGAGCGGGTCGACACAACGCTCAACGAGCTCGGCGGCCATCTCGACGGGTTGATCGTGCAGGTGGGCGGCGCCATTCGCGACATGCGCACGTTCATCCCGCGGCGGAGCACGACGGGCCAGCGCATGGCGTCACTCACGATCGAGGACCTGACGGGCAGCGTCGAAGTCGTCGTCTTCGCGCGTGTGTTCGAGGAATGCGTGAATGTGCTCCGGCCTGACGCAGTCATCGTGGTTCGCGGCAAGGTCGAGGCGGACGTAGTCCCAACGGCACGACACCGCCGGTCGGGGAGGAGGACGACCGCGTTGACGTGGAGCCGCCGCAGATTCTTGCCGAGGCCGTCTATGCGTACGACGATCCCCGTCTTGCGGCGTGGCGCAAGGACAGCACCGTGCACGTGAGCGTCAGCGCGGCGCAGATCGCCGTCCTCGGAGCGCTGCGGAGTGCGCTGCTGGAGCATCACGGCGACTGCCCCGTGGTCCTGCACGTGGACTCCGGAACCAGCGTTGACGAGATCTCGCTCGCGACGAACTTCTCGGTCGATCCCGGGCCGTCGCTGGAACGCGCGGTCGAGATCCTCGTCGGCGAGAACTCCTATCGCCTGGAGATGCACCGCGTTCGCGCGCCCGAGCGGGAACGCGCGCCTGCGCGACGCTGATCCGTCGAGCGCTCAGACCGAGTTGAGCAGGAACCCGAAGAGCAGTCTGATCACGAAGATCAGCACGACGTAAAAGATCAACGCCGCGATCGCGGGATAGTCCCAGCCGGCCGAGCTGTGGCCGCGGCGCAGCCCGGCGAACGGTGCGACGAGCGGGTTCGACATGGTCCGCACCATCTGGACGAGCGGATGCCACGGATCGGCGTGAAAGAGCGCGAGCAGGATGCGTACGGCCACGATCACCGCAATGGCGATGGCGATGTCCACCACGAGTTGCTCGATGAGCGCAACGATCGTCGCCGCGGGATCGATGCCGCCGCCGAGCACAAGGGTCTGCAGGATGTCGGACACAAAGAAGATGACGACGATCGCGAGGATCGGCGAGAAGTCGATGCCGCTGAAGTTCGGCAGGATCTTGCGAAAGGGCGCGAGGATGGGATCGACGATGATGCGCAGCCAGCGCACGACCGGATGCCACGGACTCAGGCCGATCCACGACACGGCGATGCGAGCGATGATCAGCACGTACAGCGCGGTCGCCACAAAGCCGATGACGTTGTAGAGCGTCAGGGCTGTCACCGAACTGCTGCCTGCTCCTTGGGGACGGCCACCGGGTCGTCCGGTTCCTTCTTGTCATATCTCGTGCGTGTCTTGCGCCAGACGAAATACAGCGCCGGCACGGCGAGAACGAGGATCGCGATCGACGTCCACTGCGCCTCGCGAAGGCCGAGCGGTCCGGGCGGCTCGCTCGCGCGAAACTGGAAGAGGATGAGCTGGCTGATCGCGTACAGACCGACATAGACAATGGCGATGAATCCGGGCCGCGGATTGCGACGCAACAGCAGGTACAAGATCACCCCGATGATGATCGTGCCGATTGCCTCGTACGCCGCTGCCGGCTGATACGCGACGTCCGAGCCGGCAGCAGCTCTGCAGGATGGCATTGGGATTGGTGTACGCGGTCGCCCACGGGAGGTTGCTCGGTGCGCCGAGGATGTCGCCGTTGATGATGTTGCCGATCCGTCCGATCGGTTGGCCCACGACGGCGAAGAGCACGCCGCCGTCGAGCGCGATCCAGGGGTTGTAGCCGTAGCGCCAGGCGCAGATGGCGAGGGTCGCGAAGCCGACGATGATCGCGCCGAAGAAGGCCATGCCCCCTTGCCAGAACGCGATGATGTTGATGGGGTCGAGGATGTAGTTGTGCCAGAGGTTCGGCTGCTGGACAACGTAGTACAGGCGTCCGCCGAGGAGGCCGAAGATGATCGTCCAGACCGTGATCTTCTCGGCGATCGCCTTCGGAATGCCGCGCCGCGTCGCGTACGGCAGGACCCCGAAGCGATATGCGGCAAGGAACGCGATCGCGTACATGACGCCGTACCAGTGGATCGGCAGCGGGCCGATATGCAGCACTGGATCGAGGTTGATCGTGATGACGCCGAGCGCGCCGGGGCTATCAGACACGATTGCCATGATGCGTGCTCTCGGCGGCCGAGTGCACCTGGAGGATGCGGTAGCCGCCCCGGGACCGGACCCGCTCGACGCGGTGTCCGAGGCTGTTCAGCCATGCCGCGAGCGAGTCCGAGCCGAGGTGACGCTGGACGACGAGGGTCGCGGTGGCGTCCGGCTCCAGCCGGCTGATCCACTGCAGGAGCAGGTCGTGCAGCCCCTCTTTCCCCAGACGCACGGGCGGGTTCGAGTACACGCCGGCAAACCGGATGTCCTCCGGCACCGCGCCGGGCTCGACGGGGACGACATTGGTCGCTCCGGCGCGTTCGGCGTTCTGTGCGCAGAGCTCGAGCGCCCGGTGATTGACGTCGACCGCCCACACCCGTGCGTCCGGCTGGCGGAGCGCGAGCGTGATGGCGATCGCCCCGTACCCGCACCCGACGTCCACGAGCTCACCCGGCGGGGGCGTCGGCGTGGTACGGAGCAGCAGGTCGGTGCCGAAGTCGATATGGCCGTGGGCAAAGACCCCTCGGTCGGTGTCGAGTTCAAAGGTCCGATCGGGCAGCGTGACCTGGATGGTGCGAGGCCGCGAGGGGACCCTCGGATCGGCGTTGAAGTAGTGGTCCTGGCTCACAGTCGCAGGGTAGTAGGCTGCGCGCGATGAGCACGCCTGACGTCATCGTCGTGGGCCTCGGCGCGGCCGGCGCAGCCACCCTGTACCAGCTGGCGCGGCTCGGCACGCCCGCGCTCGGCATCGACAGTCACTCGCCGCCGCACGTCTATGGCTCGACCCACGGCGACACCCGGATCACGCGTGAGGCGATCGGGGAGGGGATGTACTACACGCCACTCGTCCGCCGCTCGCATGCGATCTGGCGTGAGCTCGAGGCCGAGACCCGCCAGGACCTCCTCACCCAGTGCGGCGGTCTCATCATCGAGGCAGCCGGCGGGGGTGCCGCGGGCCACCATCGCCACGACTTCCTCTCCGCGACGATCGCGTGCGCGAACCACTACGGCGTTCCCCACGAGCGCCTCGACGCGGCCGAGGTGATCGCTCGCTTTCCCCAGTTCCATCTGGACGGCGACGAGTTTGCGTACTACGAGCCTGGCGCGGGGTTCGTGCGGCCGGAACGATGCGTCGATGCGCAGCTGACGGTCGCCGAACGCCTCGGCGCTCACGTTCGGCGCGACGAGCGAGTTCTGGCAATCGAGTTCGAACGCCGGCATCGTTCGGGTCCGCACGGATCGCGACACGTACGAAGCGCCACGCGCGGTCCTGGCGGTCGGCGCGTGGATCGAGGACTTCATCGACCAGCGGGAGCTCGTGCTGTTCAGGATCTATCGCCAGGTCCTCAACTGGTTCGCGCTCCGCCCGGGCGCTGCAGATCACAGCCCTGGCGCGATGCCAGTCTTCATCTGGGGGCTGAGCGACGGCAACGCGTTCTATGGATTCCCCGAAGTCGACGGGGAGCACGCGATCAAGGTCGCCACCGAGCAGCTCGAGGTCACCACCAGCGCCGACGCTGCGACGATGGACGTCGACGCGTCCGAGTCGCGATCGGCCTATGACTCGTCGATCGGCGCTCGACTGCCGGCCATCTCCGCGGATTGCGTCCGTGCCGCGAGGTGCCTGTACACCGTCACGCCGGACGCCAACTTCGTGGTCGACGAGCATCCCGACCTGCCCGGCGTCCTGCTGGTCTCCCCGTGCTCCGGACACGGGTTCAAGCATTCCGCCGGGCTGGGCGAGGCGATCGCTCAGCTCGTCACCACCGGGGCGTCCGACGTGGATCTCACCCCGTTCCGAATCGGTCGATTCTCGGAGTTCCGCGCCGCCGGCTAGACGGGCGGAGGGGTCGGAGCGGTCGGAACGGCCGCGGACGCGCCCACGCGATTTGCGATGACGGCGGTGCCGTACGCGCAGATCTCGGTCCAGGTGCCACCCATCTCCGAGGTGTCGAAACGCATGCCGACGATGGCATTGCCGCCCTTGGCCTGCGCTTCCTCGACCATCCGCTGGATGACCTCGTTGCGGCTGTTCGCCAGGTTGATCGTCATCCCTTTGAGTTCGCCACCCATGATTGACTTGAGCCCCGCACCGAACTGCGACCCGATGTTGCGGGCGCGAACGGTGAGCCCGAAGACCTCCCCGAGGACCTCGGTGATCTGATAGCCGGGTAGGTCGTTGGCAGTGCTGATGAGCATGGGTTGCCTCCGTGACGTGGTGGGGCGGATCTGCGCTGTCCTTTCTACACCCCGCCGCTCGCGGTCTGAGGCGCGTGGGTCGCGCATTCGTTCGGGATCTGCTGGCCAGGACGCCAGCGCAATGTGCGAGGGGTTGTCGCTACCGACGTGTTTCTGTATGATTGTCTTATGACAGTAGATAAAGATATCAGCGCCATAGAACCTGCCGGGAGCGCCTCGCCGATAGAGTTCCGCCTCGACCACGTGTCCGGCATCCCGACGTATCTACAGTTGGTCCAGCAGGTCGAGCACGCGCTACGGATCGGGTACCTGAAGAACGGCGACCGCCTCCCCAAGGTGAGAGATGTCGTCGCCTCGCTGGCGATCAACCCCAACACTGTCCTCAAGGCATACCGCGAACTTGAGATCAAGGGCCTCGCATCCGGTCATCCCGGACAGGGCACGTTTGTCAGGGCCACGCTCAGCCAGGCGACGCTCCCGGAATTGACGCGCCTTCGCGGGTCGCTGCTCACCTGGCTCGACTCCGCCGACACGACGGGCCTTGACGAGGACGGCATCGTCGCGCTGTTCACCAGCGCACTGCGCGAAACTACCGCACACGGCGCACCGCCGCACATGGCGATTCGGCGGGCGTCGCATGAATGTGATCGAATCCCGCGGTCTCGGCAAGCGCTACCGCAGCACATGGGCGCTGCGCGATTGCAATCTCGCGATCCCACAGGGGCATGTGGCTGCGCTCGTCGGGCCGAACGGAGCGGGCAAGACCACGCTGCTGAACCTGACGGTCGGCCTGGCGGCTCCGACCGCCGGCGTCGTCACGGTCCTCGGCGGCGTGCTCGCCGGATCACCGGAGGCGCTGGACGGCATCGCGTTCGTCGCTCAGGACACGCCGCTCTACAAGAACCTCTCTGCCGCAGACATGCTGCATATGTCTCGAAGCCTGAACCGGCGCTTCGACGAGCTCTACGCCAAAGCTCGCCTCCGCGAGCTGGGTATCCCCCTGGATCGGATCGCCGGCAAGATGTCCGGCGGCCAGCAGGCCCAGCTCGCTTAACCCTGGCGCTGGCGAGGCACCCCGAGTTACTAGTTCTCGACGAGCCGATGGCGATGCTCGATCCGCTCGCGCGACACGACTTCATGGCCACGGTGATGACTGCCATGGCGGACGACGGTGTGTCGGTGCTGCTGTCCTCGCATGTGCTTGCCGAGTTGGAGCGCGTCGCTGACTACATCGTCCTCATGTCGGGCGGGAGCGTTCAGGTGGCGGGCGAAGTCGACGACTTGCTCGCCTCCCATCGCGTCCTTGTCGGACCTGCCGACGAAGCGGGCCAGTACATCAAACGGCTGAACGTCGTGCATGCCCGGCGAGGGGAGGCTCAGGCACACCTCCTTGTCAGGACTGACAGCGCCACCGACGCGATTCCGCTCGGATGGGAGGCTCACGCGGTCAGCCTCGAAGAACTGACCATCGCATACATGCGGGATCCGGCTGCCGCGGCTCTGCCGGGTCCCGAGCGCGCTGCGGTTGTTCTCGCTGCCGGAGCACGGAGTTGAGCGCCGCGACGCTGGCCGCTCGGGCAGGGCGCGGCACTCGCCTGCGGCCGCTTCCCTGGCGGCGGATGGCTTGGGTCACCTGGCGGCAGCACCGCCTCACCTTGGCGGCGATCGGCGGTCTATTCGGTGCGGTGAGCGTGTTCCTGCTGATCACGGGCCTGCAGATGCACAACGCCTATGCGGCCGTGAGCGGGGCGCCATCCGGCATCCTCTGCGATCTGCCAGCGGGTGGCCGGCGCTTTCCTGGATACGTACGCGCCCGGCGTCGGGTGGGTGCCTCGGGCTGATGCAGGTGATCCCCGTGCTGATCGGTGCATTTGCCGGTGCGCCAGTGCTGGCCAGGGAGCTGGAGACCGGTACCTATCGATACGCGTGGACTTAGGGCTTGGGGCGCACGCGCTGGACGGTCGGAAAACTGGTGCCACTCGCGATCGCGGTCACGATCGCTGCCGGAGCATTCAGCGCGCTTGTCTCGTGGTATGTCCAGCCGATCTTCGGAGCAGGCGACAACAACGGCCCCCTGTATCCGACCTTGTTCGACCTGCTTGGGGTGGCGCTCGCCGCCTGGACGCTGGCCGCATTCGCGATCGGCGCCCTCGCGGGCTTCCTCATCCGTCGCGTCATTCCGGCAATCTTCGCCACGTTCGCCGCGTGGGCAGCGCTCGCGGTCGTGACCGGACTCGTCCTGCGCGCGCACTACGCCGCGCCACTGGTGACTCGTAGCGCCGCCATTCCGACCCAAGCCTGGGTGATCTCTCAAGGGTGGTTCAGAGGCGGCAATCCAGCGAGCCTGGCTGCGATCAACGACGCGCTTGCTCGGGTCGATGTGCGCGCCATCACGCCGGACTTGTTCGAACCTGGGCCGGCGACCCCGGCCAACGTCGGCGATCCGGTCCAGTACCTGATCCAGCACGGCTTCGCACAAGTGACGACGTATCAGCCGGCCACCGCGTTCTGGCCGTTCCAGCTGATCGAAGGCGGCTGGCTGCTCGCACTGTCGGTGCTTGTCATTGGCACCGCCGTATGGCTCGTCCGCCGTCGCGCTGCGTGAACGCTAAGCCTCAGCTCGTCGTCGCCCTCAGACGCTCTGACTCCGACCGCGCGGAGAACCAGGCCAGCGTCGCCGGCAGGACAAACGGGACGAGCAGCAAGCGGATCCAGTCCCACAGCGTATTGCCCTGAAACCCGGTCCAGCCCCAACCGAGTGCGTACCCGCCGATCACCACGATTGCGAAGGCCACCAACGCCGTCGCACCGATTGCACGCCAGCGTCCCTCGAACCGCTTGTGCGTCGCGAACCACAGCGGTAGAGCTGCAACGACAAGCGGCAGGGCGAGCAACTCGAGCCAATCCCACAACGTGTTGCCATGGAATCCGGTCCACGTCCAGTTGAGCGCGTAGCCGCCGAACGCGAGCACGGCAAAGAGCACTGCCAGCGTCGTGAAGACTGCGTGCCACCCCATCTTCCAGCGATTGCGCGTGCGGTACCAGATGGGGAGCGTCGCAAGCACGACAGGCAGCACGATCACGTGGAGCAAGTCCCACATCTGATCGCTCGGAGTGATCCCGGTCCACGACCACCCAAACGCGTAGCCGCCGACCAGGGCGATCGCCAGCGCAACGATGCCCGCCGGCAACACCCATCGAATGAGCGGCGACATCGACGGTGCAGGTTGCTCGGATGCCACGTCCATCGACGGGAATAATGCCGCTCTCACCGCCGGTGTCGCGTGTCAGCGGTCCTCGTCGATACCGCCGCCAGTCCAGGGGTTGTATCCGACCCGCGTCGCCCCACGATGCGGCCACCGGCGCGGTCTGCGCGGCCGAACGTCAAACCGAACGCCGATCAGCGCCCAGACGAGCGCAGCTCCCGGGATCACCAGCAGCGTAGCAATCAGCCATGCGCCAGCTGTGGCCGCGACGTACATGCCGGCCACGTCGATGAGTAACAGGAGGAGCATCGTCATAGAGAACAGGACGACGCGGTTCATGCGTCAGTCTGACGCTTCGCTCACCACCGGAGTCAACCGCCGTCAGGGACAGGTCCAGGAGCCGATGACGCTCACAGTCGGGCCCGGCTCGGAATCGGCGGCGCTGGAGGCTTGGAGAACCGCGTTCACCGTCCCCGAATGCCCGTTGGCAGTCGTAATAGTCAGAACGCCGGCCACCGACTGCCAGAGGGTGTCCGAACTGTAGATGTCGACGCCAACCTTCGCCGTGGTGTCGCCCGTGCCGAGGCCGCTTTGCCACGGGCTCAAGTCGTACGGACCCGCTCCGCCATAGACGCCGTCAATTTCGATCTCGAGACCGAAGACTTGCGTTCCGACGAATCGCAGACGCGCCTCCACCACGCTGTTATCGAATGAGCAGGCCGTATACGGATCCGGCGTCGCCACCGCGCATTCGCTGAACGCACCAATGAGTTCGAGATCCCGTCCGCAGTGAGGAGGCTGCGGTCTTGGCGCGATGCGGCTCGCGGTGGCACCGTGCGCGTGGAATCCGCCGGTCACCACCCAGGAAACACCACCGAATGCGACGACGAATCCTGCGAGCGCGAGAAGCACCCGGTTCCGCCGTGGTGGTTCCGACGTTGCCAACGACTTAGCGCCCGGATGGCACTACTGGCCGACGCGACCGTCGATACGTTCTCGGATCAGATCTGCGTGGCCGCAGTGGCGTGCATATTCTTCGATCATGTGGACGAGCACCTCGCGCAGCGAGATCGTCCCTCCGTCGGACATGTGGCCTATCGTGGAGAGGTCGTCCGTGTCCGCAATAAAGTGCTCCGCGAACGCGACTTCTTCGTCCAGCGCAGCCCACGCCTGGGCGACGACCGCGGGATCGCCGACAGCACCGCTCCAGGCGCCTTCACGGTCATCCTGGGAGGAGAAGCGCCGCGGTGCAACCTCACCCGCCATGACGCGCCGGAACCACGACCGTTCGACGTCAGCCATATGCCGGACAAGGCCCAGCAACGACATCGTTGATGGCAGCACCGAACGCAACGCCATTTGATCTGCATCGAGATCGGCGCATTTCAGTCGCAGCGTCAGTCGGTACGCGCGCAGGTATTCGAGGAGGGTCGCTCGCTCGCCGACGACCTCGATGCCGGTATCCCGCGGGTCCTTATCCGGAGCCAGCCACATGTCCGGATGCAGAGTCGAGGCCGTCCAGCGCTTTGGAATCGACTCGTCCGACCGATCGATAGAAGTCATAGCAACACCTCCTGTACGAAACCTGCCGGGAGAGGGAGTCGAACCCTCACGAGGTAACCCTCGGCGGTTTTTGAGACCGCTGCGTCTACCATTCCGCCACCCCGGCCAGACGGACAGCGTACCGGCTCCCTGGACCTTCCGGCGTAAACACAGTCGCGCTCATCGGGAACCTGAAGCCGCATCCGCGCGTACTCTCAAACGCATGGACGACGAGGCGCTCCTCGAGCGGGCACGCCGCGGGGACCGAGACGCCTTTGCAGCAATTGTCACCCGTCACCAGGACGAGCTATACACGATGGCACTCAGGATCACCGGCACCCCGGCAGACGCGGCAGACGTCGTTCAGGAAACGTTTCTGCGCGCGTATGTGAGGATTCCGGTGCTTCGCGGCCAGACCATTCGTGCGTGGCTGTTTCGCGTTGCCATCAACTGCAGTCACGATGTCCAGCGGAGAACCGTGCGCCGTCCCGCGGATCCGCTCGAGGATGCGCAAGGCAACATCGTCGATCTGCCCGATCCGGCACTCGGGCCGGAGGCAACTGCCCTGTCACGGGAGCGCGTCGCCGCCGTGCGCGATGCATTGCTGACCCTCCACCCCGACTTTCGCGCGGTGGTCGTCTTGCGCGATGTCAACGACCTGAGTTACGAGGAGATGTCCGCCGCTCTCCGCGTCCCAATCGGCACAGTCAAATCCAGGCTCAATCGCGGCCGTTCGATGCTCGCCAAGGCGTTGCGCGGATCCGCAGCGTTCCCAGGCTTCGCGGAGGAGAAGGCATGAGCGTGCGCCGCCACGTCGACCACCTCTTCACTGGTGCATATGACGACGACCTCTCGCCGATCGATGAGGCACGCTTCCAGGCTCACATCCAGCTCGTGTCCCGACTGCTCGGCCGCATACGCAGAGTTCACCGCCACCGTGGAGGCACTTCGCGAGCTGCCGAAGGCGCGCATGGCTCGAGTGGTGCACCTGCCCTCAACGGCGCCGATTGCCGAGGAATCGCGGCGCCCACGGATCAACGTCGGCTGGCTGAACGCCGGGCTTGCTGCGCCGCTTCCCGGCGACCGCGCTGGCCGGCGCGGTTGCCGTGGCGCTTATTGCCTTCGCCCTGGTGCACGGAAGCGGCAGCGGCACCCCCACGACAGTCGGGGGAAGCACAGCGCGACATCGCCCCCGCGGCCGGGTCCGCGGGCGGCCATGGCGGGCCCGGCAAACGGCGCTGTCGAAGCCGCGTGCACGCAGGCGGTCACCCCCGTCGTCGGATCTGCACCCCCGGCGGGCTTCTCGAAGCCCGTCGTCGCGAAGTCCGCGATCCAGTCCGGCGATCAACTCGACCTCGCCGCGTCGACGCTCACGGCGACACCCGGTCAGTCGGTGACGCTGTACGCGCAGCTCTCCGAGGCCCTCGCCTCAGTCGGGCCGCCCGGCTCCGTAGGCAGCCTCCCGGCGGGAAGCCGCGCCGTCCGACCCTGCGTGTCCATTGGTGTCGGCGGCGGTGCGCTGTTTGTGCTCCCGGGGACGTACAGCCCGCAGTACGAGGTCCCGGTACCGGAGGACGCAAACGCTGCCGGCTTCCCCGCGGCGAGCGCATCCGGGCCGCTCGTGACCTTCACCGTTCCCGCCGGCCTCGCCCCCGGGACGGTCATCCACGTCGAGGCGACCATCCCCGCTGGATTTGTGGCTGCCGGCAGCCCAGCCCTGACGGCGACGCTCACCATCACGACGCGCTAGCCACCCGGGCCCCGGTCAGCCCCTGGTCAACCTGACTAGAACTCCACAGCAATGCACCGCCGTTTGGCGTGCCTGGCTGTGGCGCTGCTGGTCTCTGGCTGCAGCATCCCCGGGTTCAGCCCACCGCCCAACTACCAGTACGTCGTCATCACCGCTGGCGGCGTCGGTCTGCGGACCGGCGATGCCAACGTGCCTCCGAATCTCGATCTCAAGCTCCATGCGACGGGGGCCGTCCTCCAGACAAGCGATGTGACCGCGACGCTCGATGGGAAGAAGCTCGGCCTGTCGCAGACCGGCCAGAGCCTCTTCGCCAGCGTCAAGCCGCTCATGCCGCTCAGCTCCTCACATCGCCTTGCCGTCGCGGTATGCGGGGCTGCCCACCACCTACATCAACTTCACGGTCATCCCGCCGACCGCCGCGATGCTCGCCGCGCACATCGATCCGTCGGCCGGCCTGGTCGTCGACGCCGTCTTCGCCGACGCTCCCGATCAGCCTGCCGGTGGCGGCCGCCCTCCCCGGCGCGACGATCAGCTGGATCGACGGCAACCATGCCCGGATCAGCTGGCACGGGAAGGCGCCGGCATCGATCACGCTCCCGGCGACGATTCCGACCGCTAGGGACGCGCACCTCGACCCGGGCATCACGCTGGCGCTCGGTGGCATCCCGCGCAACGCGATTCGCAGGGTGACCGTGCCTGCGGCGCCGAGCGTGACCGGCACCAAGATCGACGCTTTCGTCATCAACACCGCAATCTCCAACTCCTCCTTCGCGCTGCACCTCGGCGAAGCGACGGAGATGACGCCGACCGGCTGGCAGGCGCAGGCGAACGGCACGTTGCTCGGCACGCCGGATCAGTCCGCGGTCAACCGCGCGGCCGCGGCGGGCTCCCCATCTGGCCGTCGCTGGCGAATGACCCGGTGAATCCGCGGCGACCGACCAGCTGCTCAACAGTCCCAAAGCGGTCGGAGTGCTCATCAACGAGATGCTCGCCGCGCATCAAGTACTCGGGCTACACGGGCATCAACGTCGACTTCGAGGGCATGCTCGCGGCCGACAAGGACCCGTTCACCGCGTTCATCCAGCAGCTCGCGACGGCGCTGCACGCGCACAACGCCAAGCTCATCGTCGACATCGTTCCGCATGACTTCGCCGGTGTGAACGGGTACTCGGCGGCGTATGACGTGGCAGCGATCGGCAAGGCGGCCGACCTCGTCGACCTCATGGCGTATGACGAGCACGGCGACGGCGGCACCCCGGGGCCGGTCGCCGGACTCGACTGGGACACACTCAATCCTGCAGGCGACGCTGCCCGACCTCGACCCGTCGCATGTCCTGCTCGGCGTGCCGCTGTACGGCCGCGAGTGGGGGAGCATCGGCGGCGCCTCGGCCTATTCCAACGTGCTCTACAACGCGCTTGCACATCCCTGGCGCCCGGGTCGACTACAACTTCGAGCACGCAGACGCCGTTCATCGTCTCGCCGAACGGCTCACTGACCTCGTACTTCGACGACGCCGACAGCCTCGCTCGCAAGATCGCGCTCGTGAAGACCGACGGCCTGGCGGGCATCGCGGCCTGGCGTCTCGGCTTCGAGGACCCGAAGTTCTGGTCGCTCTTTACCGGGTAGGTCAGCTCTCGGAGGCGCCGGTGCCCAGGTCGGGGAGGTTGAGGGTGTTGACCCAGTCGCGGATCTTCGCCAGGCGCTCGTCGCTCTCCGGGTCGGTCTCGGTCAGCTGACCGTCCTTGTCGTTCTCGGGGAGGACGCCGGCCTTGTCGAGGACCTCGTCGGCGACGTAGATCCCCGCTCCGACCCGCACGGCGACGGCGATGGCGTCGGACGGACGCGAGTCGATCTCCAGGCGGCGCCCGTCGACATTGGCGAGGATGCGCGCGTAGAACACCTCATTGCTGAGCGATGTCACGACGATTCTGTCGACGGTCACCTCGACGGCGCTCAAGAGGTTGGCGAGGAGGTCGTGGGTGATCGGCCGCTCCGGCGTGATCCCGGTGATCTTCAACGCGATGGCGTTGGCCTCATTGATGCCGATCCAGATGGGGAGGTAGCGATCCGCCGTCTTCTCCTTGAGGATGACGACGTGCTGCCCCGTCGGCATGTGCACCCTGATGCTGTCGACGGTCATCTCCACCAGGTCTGCCATGCTCGATCATAACCCCGCGGGTGCGCCACCGAGGCCATACCCGTCGCCTCGCTACCATGGTCCGCTGTGGCACGCGAGACCTTGTTGCTGGTGGATGGACACAACCTCGTCTATCGCGCGTTCCATGCGATGCCGGCGTTGAGCAACAGCCGCGGCGAGATGACCAACGCCGCGTACGGCTTCACGTCGATGCTCTTCAAGGCACTCAACGACACGACGCCGACGTATGCCATCGCCGCGTTCGACCTGCCGGGACCGACGTTTCGTCACGAGAAATTCGCGGAGTACAAGGCGCAACGGTCGCGTGCTCCGGCGGAGCTGAGCGCGCAATTTCCCTGGGCGCGCGAGGTGGTGGAAGCGCTTGGCATCCCGATCATCGAGGTGCCGACGTTCGAGGCTGACGATGTCATCGGCACGCTCGCGGTCAAGGCCGAAGCTGCGGGAACTCGACGTGATCATCCTCACCGGCGACCTCGACACGCTGCAGCTCGTCACCGAGCACATCCGCGTGTACGCGAGCCGGCGCGGCATCTCCGAGACGATCATCTACGACGTCGAAAAAGTGCGCGAGCGCTACGGCTTCGAGCCGCCGCTGGTGGTCGATTTCAAGGCGCTGCAAGGGGATCCGAGCGACAACATTCCGGGTGTGCCCGGCATCGGCGAGAAGACGGCGATGTCGCTCGTGCAGCAGTACGGACCGCTCGAGAACGTGCTCGACGCGGTGCCGTCGATGCCGCCGGGACGCGTGCGCCGTGCGCTCGAAGAGCACATGGACCAGGCGCGATTGAGCAAGTGGACTGCGACGATCGTCATCGACGTCGACGTGCATCTGCCGCTCGAGGCCGCGCGGCTCTATCACTACGATGAGACCGAGGTGCGCGAACTGTTCGACCGCCTCGAGTTTCGGAGTCTGCTGCCGCGCCTGCCGGGAAGGACTCCCGACGCCGACATGCCGCCGTCCTCGATCGAGTCGCGCGCGGAGGAGATTCCGGTTGGCGATCTGCAGGATCCGGCAACCGAGGTTGTCGTCGTCCTCGACGCGCACGAGGCCACCGATGCGGTCGAGCGCATCCGCGCCGCGGGCTCGTTCGCGATTCGCACCGTGGTGGAGGGCAATCCCCGCACGGGCGATCTGATCGGTGTCGCGATTGCGCCGACGGGCACCGACACCGCGTACTACCTGCCCGTGTGGCACTCGAGTCTCGTCGAGCGCAACGCCGATGCCGCCGCCGTCGCTGCGTTCGAGGAACTGCTTGCGGACGCGTCCATCCCCAAGCGCGGCTATGACCTCAAGCGCGAGGTGCTCGCGTGGCGGCGGCGCGGTATCGCGCTGCGGGGACTGCGCGTTCGACGCCTTGCTGGCCGCGTATCTGACGAACTCGCGCCTCAAGGTGCCGACGCTGCCGGTGCTCGCACACGATCTCTGTGCGCTGCGGGTCGACGCCGAGGAATCGCTGCTGGGGTCGGGACGATCCAAGCGCGGTATCGCCGACATCCCCGTCGATGAGGCGGCCGCGTACTACGGCGTCTGGATCGGTTTGATCGACCCCGTGGGCGCGGTGCTGACGCAGCAGATGGAGCGTGCCAACGCGACCCGTCTCCATGACGAGATGGAGTTGCCGCTGGTCCCGATCCTCGCCGCCATGGAGGTTGAGGGCGTCGCGGTGGACTGCGATCTCCTCGGTTCGATCAGCGCGGAGATGTACACGCGCATCACCGAGATCGAGACGGAGATTCAGGAGACGGCGGGCTACACCTTCAATCCCGGCAGCACGCAGCAACTCGGTCGCTTTCTCTATGACGACCTCGGTCTCGCCAGCGGACGCAAGACGAAGACCGGTCGCAGCACCGATGCCGACACGCTCGAGTTGCTGCGGGGCGAGCATCCGGTCGTCGAGCTGATTCTCGAGTGGCGCCAGCTCACGAAGTTGAAGAGCACGTATGTCGATGCGCTGCCGCTGCTCTGCACGGCCGACTCGCGGGTGCACACCTCGTTCAACCAGGCCGTCGCAACCACGGGTCGGCTCTCGTCGTCCGATCCCGAACCTGCAGAACATCCCGGTGCGGACGCAGTGGGGGCAGCGCATCCGGCGCGCATTCCATGCGGACACCGGTCAGCAGCTCGTGAGCGCCGACTACTCGCAGGTGGAGCTCCGGGTCCTTGCGCATGTCACCGGCGAGGCGGAGCTCATCGCGGCGTTCCAGCGCGGCGAGGACATCCATCGGCGCACCGCCGCCGAGGTGTACTCGGTGGCGCCCGAGGACGTCACCGCCGATATGCGGCGCATCGCCAAGGTGGTCAACTTCGGCGTGGTCTATGGCCTCAGCGATTTCGGGCTGGCGCGGGATACGGGAATGAGCCGCGAGGACGCGCACACGTTCATCGATGCGTACTTCACGAACTTCCCTGCAGTGACGGCGTATCTCGAGCAGGTGCGCAACCATGCGCGCGAGTACGGATGGGTGGAGACCTTCATCGGCCGGCGCCGCTATATCGCCGACATCCGCGCCGCCAACCGGCAACTCCGCTTCGCCGCCGAGCGCATGGCTGTGAACATGCCGATCCAGGGTGGAGCTGCGGACATCATGAAGCAGGCGATGATCCTTGTCGACGCCGCGCTCCGCGATGCCGGACTGCGCAGCCGCATGCTCCTGCAGGTGCATGACGAGCTGCTGCTCGAGGCGCCGGCTGAAGAGATCGAGGTCCTGATCCCGCTGCTGCGCGAACGCATGGGCGCCGCCGAGGCGCTCAAGGTCCCGCTCGAAGTTGACGTCAAGGTCGGCGACAACTGGGGGGACATGACGCCGGTCGCGCGGCATTAGGGGGACATGACGCCCGTCGCGCGGGTCTGAGATGCCTGAGCTTCCCGAGGTCGAGACGGTCGCGCGCGACCTGCGCGCCGCTATTACCGGCCGTCGAATCGATGGTGTCACCGTGCTGCGCCCGGACATCGTTCGCTACCCCGACGGCACGATGCTGCCGGCGCTGCTCACCGGGCAGACCTTCGGCGAGGTGGAGCGTCATCGGCAAGTACCTGCTCCTCGGGCTCGACTCCGGCGACGACCTCATGGTCCACCTCGGGATGACCGGCCATCTGCTGGTCTGCGACGCGGACGCGCCGGTGCCGAAGCACACGCATATCCGCGCCGTGCTCGACGATGGACGCGAGCTGCGCTTCGATGACGCGCGCCGCTTCGGGCGCGTTGCCTACGGGTCGCGTGATGCGCTCATCGCCGCGCGAGTGTTCCCGAAGCTCGGTGTCGAACCGCTGTCAGATCGACTTCTCGCAGGATCGCCTTGACGCGGTCCTCAAGCGCACGACACGCACGGTGAAAGCGGCACTCCTCGATCAGAAAGGCGTGGCAGGTCTTGGCAATATCTACATCGACGAGGCGTGCTTCCTTGCCGGCGTGCGGCCGACGCGGCGCTGCAATCGGCTGACCAAGCGCGAGCGCGCTGCGCTGCTGGCGGCAATCAAGCTCGTGCTCAGCACCGCCGTCGCGAATCGGGGCAGCAGCGTCGACGACTATCGCGACGTGTGGAACGCGCGCGGCAGCAACCAGGAACGGCTCCAGGTCTATGGCCGCGGCGGGCAGCCCTGCTTCCAGTGCGGCGCGTGTTGCGACGGACACAGAACGCCGGCCGGACCACCGTGTACTGCTCGACCTGCCAGCGATGACCCGGGTCACGATGGTCAGCTACGACGACGACCCTCCGCTCGGCGGCCAGGGTGTCGTCGTGATGGGCATGCGCGCGGCACTGGAGCGGCGCGGCGTTCCTGTACACACGATTGCGGGCCGCGGCGAGCACGCGATAGCAGTCGCTCGCCGAACGGGCAGAGCGCCGCTCGATCTGTCGTTGCAGATCAACCGCTATCCGCAGATCATGCTGCGTGCCCAGCCGGATGTCGTGCACGCCCATGGCGGTCCCGGCGGTGTGCTGATCTGGAAGCATCTCAAGGTCCCGCTCGTGTATACGGCGCATCACACGTATCGCCAGGCGCACGCGCGGCGTTCGGTGAAACGCTGGCTCGCGGGTGTCGAGGCACGCAGCTATCAGCAGGCGGCGATGGTGCTGCCGGTGTCCCGGTCCACGGCGAATTCGCTGCTGGAGATGGGCGTGCCGGCGTCGCGCATCGAAGTGCTGCCCAACGGTGTTGATCCAGTGGACGTTCCGGGCGTCGACCACGAGGGTGGGCGGGTGCTGTTCGTCGGCCGGCTCGAGCGTGAGAAGGGCGTGCTCGAAGCGCTGTCGGTGCTCGAATCGCTGACGCGGTCCGACACCGGTGTTCGCGGCGTGATCGTCGGCGCCGGGAGCCTGGAACACGACGTGCGGCGCGCCGCCGTCGCCAGCCGGGGACGGATCGAGTATCTCGGCGGCCTCGACCGCGACGCGCTCAACCGGGAGTACGCGCGCGCCGCGGTGCTGCTCATGCCCTCGCGTTTCGAGGGGCTCGGCATGGTCGCGCTCGAAGCGCAGTCCGCCGGCACGCCAGTCGTCGGCTACGACGTCGATGGACTGCGCGATGCGGTAGGTGAAGGCGGCGTGCTCGTGCCTCCCGGCAACGTCGCGGCGATGCGCGGTGCGGTGGCTGCGTTGCTGGGCGACGAAACGCGGCGTCTCGAGGCCGGCAAGCGCGGGCGTGATGCGGTGCTTGCTGCCCACTCCTGGGATACCATCGCGGGCCGTCTCGAGGAGATCTACGCTGCGGCCGTCGCCGGCTGAGGTCTCGGAGCGGACCTCGCTAGACTGGATCCATGCCCGATCTGGAACTCCTCGCGCCCTTCGCGCCTGCTGGTGACCAACCTGAGGCGATCGAAGCGCTCAACCGCGGACTCGCCGAGGGCCAGCGCGAACAGGTCCTGCTCGGAGTCACCGGCTCGGGCAAGACGTTCACGATCGCCAACGTCATCGCCAAGCAGCAGCGGCCGACGCTGGTGCTCTCGCCAAACAAGACGCTCGCCGCGCAGCTCTGGGCAGAGTTCCGCGAGTTCTTCCCGCACAACGCGGTGGAGTACTTCGTCTCGTTCTACGACTTCTATCAGCCGGAGGCGTACATCCCGCGAACGGATACCTACATCGAGAAGGACTCCTCGCGCAACGACGAGATCGACCGCCTGCGCAACAGCGCGACTCGCGCGCTGCTGACACGTCGCGACGTCATTGTCGTCGCCTCGATCTCCTGCATCTACGGCATCGGCTCACCGGAGAACTACCTCGGCGAGTTCGATCACCGTCAAGGTCGGTGAGTCGTGGCGGCGCGACATCATGCTGCGCAAGTTCTCGGACCTCCAGTACGCGCGCAATGACATGGACTTCGGGCGCTCGCGCTTCCGCGTGCGCGGCGATGTCGTCGACGTCCAGCCGGCGTACGAGGAGGTCGCGACCCGCGTCGAGTTCATGGGCGACACCATCGAATCGATCAAGGATTTCGACCCGCTCACGGGTGAGATTCTCACGATGCGCGAGGAGCTGACAGTGTTCCCTGCATCGCACTACGTCACGCCGCAGGAGCAGATGAACCGGGCGCTCGTTTCGATCGAGGCAGAGCTCGAGGAGCGCGTGGGGCTGCTCGAGCAGCGCGGGCGTCTCCTCGAGGCGCAACGGCTGCGCCAGCGCACGAATTTCGACATGGAGATGATGCGCGAGACCGGGACCTGCGCCGGCATCGAGAACTACTCGCGTCACCTCAGCGCTCGCGAGGAGGGGCAGCGGCCCTTCTGCCTGCTCGATTTCCTCCCCGACGATGCGCTCATCGTCGTCGACGAGTCGCACGTCGCCGTGCCCCAGATCGACGGCATGAACAAGGGCGACCGCGCCCGCAAGATTCCCTTGGTGGAATATGGGTTTCGCCTCCCGTCGGCACTCGACAACCGTCCCTTGACGTTCGCTGAGTGGGACTCGATGATCGGGCAGATCATCTATGTGAGCGCAACTCCAGGGCCGTACGAGGAGGAGCACGCGACCCAGCAGGTGCGAGCAGATCATCCGGCCGACGGGACTCGTGGATCCCACCATCGAGGTGAAGGAGTCGCACGGCCAGATCGACGATCTGATCACGCAGATGCGCCTTCGCATCGAGCGGCACGAGCGCTGTCTCATCACGACCCTGACCAAGAAGATGGCCGAGGACCTCACCGACTATCTGCGTGAGGCGGGCATCAAAGTCCGTTACCTGCACAGCGATATCGACACCATGGAGCGCGTCGAGATCATCCGTGACCTGCGTCTCGGCGTCTTCGACGTGCTCGTCGGCATCAACCTGCTGCGCGAGGGTCTCGACCTTCCCGAAGTGTCGTTCATTGCCATCCTCGACGCCGATAAAGAGGGCTACCTCCGCGGCTATCGCTCGCTCATCCAGACGATCGGGCGCGCCGCGCGCAACGTTTTCGGGCATGTCGTGATGTACGGCGATCGGACATCAGAGGCGATGGAGCGGGCGATTGCGGAGACCGACCGGCGGCGTGCGATCCAGGTTGCGCACAACATCGAGCACGACATCACGCCGCTTTCGATCGTCAAGGCGGTCTACCAGATGGAGTCGCATCGCGACCAGCAATCGCTGCGCGCGGCGGCGTTCCAGGAGGCCGCCGGGCTGCCTCCCGACGAGGTGCTCCGGCTCGCCAAGGACGTCGAGAAAGAGATGCTCCGAGCCGCCAAGGACCTCGAGTTCGAGCGTGCTGCCGAGCTGCGCGACCGTCTGGTCGAGCTCCGGCGCCGCCTCGAAGGCAAGGACGAGCCGGTGCCGGTGGGAGCGCAGGCGCAGGCGCCGCCGAGGGGTCGATACCGCCCGCGGTCTCGCTGACGATCAACATCGCCAGCACCGGGCGCGCGGCCTAGTTTCGGAAGAAGTCCCCGAACCGGGCTTCCCTCAGCGGCTCAGGGGAGTCCGAAGGGAGCTGAGGCGTGTAGCCGTGGCTCGACCTGACAACGGCCGGGACGGCTCCGGCCGCGAGACCTCCCATCGACCAGACGGGCCGTACGTTCCGCTGGTCGTCAAGGGAAAAGAACTGCCGCGATTCTGCGAGGCGGTTCAGCCAGGCGGTCTGTGTTGTCATCGAGACACCATCTCGTTCCGATATACGTGAAATGCGGCGCATTTGCAATGAGTGTGGCGGGGCGCGTGGCGAGCCCTTGACCGACCGTACATATGTTCGGTAGGATTCGTCGCCCATGGCAACCGACCTCCGCCGCTCCGCTCCCAGGGTCCAGTTCGTCTGCTCGGCTTGTGGCGCTGAGGCACCGAAGTGGCAGGGGCGCTGCGCGGCTTGCGGTGCCTGGAACAGCCTCAGCGAGACAGCGGTCCTCCTGACCGGGAGGACGCCCCTCCACGTCGCGGCTGCGGCGAGCATCCCGATGGAGGAGGTCATGTCGGTGCCGGCTCGGCTCATGCCGAGCGGGTCGCACGAGGTCAACCGCGTGCTCGGCGGCGGCATCGTCCCTGGGAGCGTGATCCTGCTTGGGGGCGATCCCGGCATCGGCAAGTCGACCCTGGCCCTCCAGGTCGCGCATCACGCCGGCCACCCGGAGGCGCCGGCGCTGTACTGCACCGGCGAAGAGTTCGCTCGATCAGCTCGCGCTCCGGGCGCGGCGGCTCGGGTGCACAGGCTCGCGGGTTCGTCTCCTCGCCGAATCCGACGTCGACACCGTCATCGCCACCATCGAGGCTGAGCGTCCCTCGCTGGTGGTCGTGGACTCGGTGCAGACGCTCCGCGACACCACGACCCCGGGACCGCCGGGGAGCGTTTCTCAAGTTCGGGCGGCGGTGCTCCGCATGAGTGATGTGGCCAAGGCGACGGGCGTTCCCGTGCTGCTCGTGGGTCATGTGACCAAGGAGGGGGCTATCGCGGGGCCCCGCACGCTCGAACACATGGTGGATGTCGTCCTCTTCCTCGAAGGCGAGCGCCTTGGGGAGCACCGGATGCTCCGGGGCATCAAGAACCGCTTCGGGGCCACCGGCGAGGTGGGGCTCCTCAGCATGGAAGCCACCGGGATGCAGGATCTTGCCGCGGGCGGTCGCGGGATGCTCGACGCTGCATCCCTCGGCGCCGCGGGCAGCGTGCTCACGGTGACCTGCGACGGGCTCCGTCCCATGGCGGTCGAGGTCCAGGCGCTTGCGGTGGGGTCGCCGTTCGAGTTCCCGCGCCGGGCGGCGTCAGGGTTCGAGCTGAACCGCCTCCATCTCATGCTCGCCGTGCTTGCCAAGCGCGCCGGGATCACGTTTCCCAAGATCGACGTCTTCGTCAACGTCGCCGGTGGGGTGCGCCTCGACGATCCCGGCACCGATCTCGCCGTGGCCCTCGCCATCGCCGGATCGGCCGAAAATCGAGCGATCTCGCCGCACTGGGCAGTCCTCGGCGAACTCGGCCTCGGTGGCGAAGTTCGCCGGGTCTCACGGACCGAGGTCCGGCTGGCTGAAGCTGCCGCGGTCGGCATGGAGGCCGTCGTGGTGCCCGAGAGCTTCAAAGGAGCCATGCCACCCGGGATCCGCTGTGTCCGGGTCCGCAACTTGTCTGAGGCTATTGCGCTACTCGGGTGACCGTCGTGTCGCGCCGCCTTTGCGCGTGAGAATCGTGTGCTTCAATCGGCCGGATGGATATGCACGCCGCCCGCTCGATTCGTAGAGCGCGGACGCTTTCCAGGGTCATCGGAGCGGGCCTTGGGTTTGTTTTCGGCATTCTGTATGCCGCGTTCATCCTGTCCGACCCGCGGAACGTCCTCACCCACAGCCCGACGATTGCCGGCGCCGCGCTGCTCGCGGCCGGGGCCGCAGGTGCAGCGTCGCTTGCGCTCGCCGCGCCGCTCCTGAGCGTCGATCCATACCTCTGGCTCGAGCGAACGCTCGATGAGGCGCCTCCCAGTCAGGTCATCGGCGGCCTCATCGGCGTGCTCGCCGCGCTTTTGATCGCGGCACTCATCGCCGTCCTGATCAATCCGCTGCCGTGGGGCATCGGCGTGATCATCTCGATCAGCGTGGCCGCGGCCCTCGTCTACGTCGGCGTGCGCACCGGGACGAGGCGGCGTGACGCGCTCGCGGTCGTCTTCGGGCGGGGAGCACCAAACGCGCCGAGCATCGATGACCCGCTGACACCGATCGACGGCCAGCCCGTGATCATCGACACGAGCGTCCTCATCGACGGTCGCATCGTCGACGTCGCGGCTGCCGGCTTCGTGCCCGGTCGGCTGCTCATCCCTGGGTTCGTGCTCGAGGAATTGCAGCGGGTCGCCGATTCCGCGGATCCCTTCCGGCGTCAGAAAGGACGCCGGGGGCTCGGCGTGGTCGAGGCGCTCCAGAAGGGCGAGGACGTCGTGTGCGAGATCGTCGACCTCGACTTCCCCGGTACCCCCGAAGTCGACGCGCGATTGGTCAAGCTTGCTCGCGCCCGTGGCGCATCGCTGATGACCCAGGACTACAACCTCAATCGCCTCGCCCAGATCGAGGGCGTGCGCGTCCTCAACCTCAACGATCTCGCCAATGCGGTCAAACCGATCGTGGCAGCGGGCGAGAGCATGGCCATCTCGATCGTCAAGGAGGGCAAGGAGCCCCACCAGGGCGTCGGGTACTTCGAGGACGGCACCATGGTCGTGGTGGAGAATGGGCGCGACCATGTGGACGAGACAGTGACCGTCACCGTCACCACCGTGCTCCAGACGACTGCGGGCCGGATGATCTTCGCGTCGCTCAACCCGGACGAGCCCGTGAAGCCGAGGGTCCTCCGGCCGGCCCGGGCCAAGGTCGCTCAGCGCTGAGCAGCGCGCTCATCGTCCCCGCCTTCGGGCGAGGCGTTCGAACGGGGGAGGACAAGTTATGGGCAGACGCCGCCGGGCGCCCCGTGTTCGCCATCGCGCTCGAGGCCATCGCCGCCGCGGGATGCTTTGATCTCGTCGTCGTGGCTGCTCCCATGGCACGGTGGGACACGATTCGTGCCTTGGCGATCGCCGTCGACCTCCCGCCGCTCAAGCTCGTGGAAGGCGGCGACAGCCGTCAGGAGAGCGTCGCCGCCGCACTCGATCGCTGCGACGGCCACGATTGGATCTCGGTCCACGACGCTGCCCGTCCGCTCACGCCCCCAGCACTCTTTCGCGCCGTGCTCGACGCCGCGCGGGCTGAAGGAGCGGCGACCGCGGGGGTACCCTGCGTGGACACTGTGAAGCAGGTGGAACACGGCCGGGTTGCGGCCACGCTCGACCGCTCGTTGCTCATCGCGACGCAGACCCCTCAGGCATTCAGCGCCGATCTGCTTCGGCGCGCGCACCTCAACGCCGTGGCGCAGGGCCTGCGCGGTGGCGATGACGCCACACTCGTCGAAGCGCTCGGCGAACCCGTCGTGGTGGTCGCCGGCGACCCACGCAATTTCAAGATCACGTTCCCACAGGACCTCGTCCTGCTCCGCTCACTGCTCGAGGAGTCCTGATGACGCTCCGTATTGGCCACGGCATCGACGCCCACCGCTTCATTCCGGGACGGCATCTCATGCTCGGTGGCGTCCTTGTCCCGTACAGCCGTGGATTGCTCGGTCACTCCGACGGCGATGCCGTCGTGCACGCGCTGGTCGACGCCATCTTCGGTGCGTCCGGCCTCGGGGACATGGGCAAGCACTTTCCCTCCAGCGATCCCGTGTGGAAGGACACCTCAGGCTGCGAGTTTCTCAAGGTCGTCGCCAAGAAGCTCGACGCGGAAGGTTGGACGATCACGAGCGCGCATGTGATCGCGATCGCCGAGGAGCCGCGCCTGTCGCCCTACCTCCAGGCCATGTCGGACGCGATGTCGTCCGCCCTCGGACTCGAACATGGAACGATTGCCGTCGGCGCGACCACCACGGACGGCATGGGATTCGCCGGCCGGAGTGAGGGAATCGCCGCTTCGGCGACGGTGCTGCTGGAACGGCGGTGACCGTCTGGCTGCACGACACGATGAGCCGGGAGCTCGTCGCGGTGGAACCGATCGAGCACGGCCACGTGCGTCTGTACACATGCGGGCCGACGGTGTGGAACCGAGTGCACATCGGCAACTTCCGGACGTTCATCTTTGAAGACGTCCTGCGCCGCTGGCTCGACCGCCGCTTCGCGCGAGTCACGCACGTCATGAACCTCACCGATGTCGACGATCGCATCATCAAGAACGCGATCGAGCACGGCAACACGCTCGACGAGGAAACAGCGCCGTGGATCGCCGCGTTCGAAGAGGACCGCGACACGCTCGGCATCCGCCCGGCGCACCACTACCCGCGCGCCACCGCGTACATCGAGCAGATGGTCGAGCTGATCGAGCGCCTCGAGCGCGCCGGTGCCGCGTATCAGTCGGACGGCAGCTACTACTTTCATATCGCCGCATTCCCGGCGTATGGAAAGCTGAGTGGCGCGAGCGCCGAGGGCCTCGTCGCGGGTGCCAGCGGGCGCATCGACGCCGACGACTACACCAAGGAGGACGTGCGCGACTTCGCCCTCTGGAAAGCGGTGGGTCCCGATGAGATCGGCTGGGACACGCGCATCGGCCGCGGCCATCCCGGCTGGCACATCGAGTGCTCGGCGATGAGCATGACCATCCTGGGGGAGAGCTTCGACATCCACTGCGGCGGCATCGACAACATCTTTCCGCACCACGAGAACGAGATCGCGCAATCCGAAGCCGCCACCGGCAAGCGCTTCGTACGCGTCTGGTGCCACAGCCAGCATCTCCGCGTCAGCGGCGAGAAGATGGCCAAGCGGCTCGGCAATTTCGCGACCGTGCGCGACGTCCTCGATGAGGGCGCAAGCCCCGCGGCGTTGCGCTACCTCCTTGCTGCGCGCACCCACTACCGCAAAGCGCTGGATTACTCCGACGATCTGCTCGCCGACAGCAATGAGGCGGTGCAACGTCTCGTGGCGTTCCAGTCGCGTGTCGCCGAGCTGCGCACGGTGGAGGAGAGCGGGGATCGCGACGAGGCGGTGCTCGCGTCCGTTCGCGGCATGCGCATCGGCTTCGACGAAGTCGATGGACGACGATCTCAATCTGCCCGAGGCGATGGGGATCATCTTCTCCGGCCTTCGCGACGTCAACCGCCTGCTTGACACCGGACCCGTCGCTGTCGAAACCCAGCGGACGCTGCGGCATCTTCTCGACGAGGTGGACGACGTGCTCGGCGTGTTGAGCCTCGTCGCACGCGATCAGCAGTCGGCGCCCGATGCCGAGGAGCAGCGAATGCTCGACGAGCGCGCCGAGGCACGTGCGTCCCGCGATTTCGCGAAGTCCGATCACCTCCGCGCCCAGCTCGCGGCTCGCGGCATCGAGGTGGAGGACACCGCCACCGGTCAGCGCTGGAAGCGGGCCGCGACGCGACGCGACTGACGGCGTGGACATTCTCTACGGGCGCAATCCCGTGCTCGAGGCGCTCCGTGCCGGCCGCGGCGTGCGCAAGATCGTCGTCGCAGCGGCAACGCGTCCAGAGCCGCGTCTCACCGAGATCCTGGAGTACGCGGAAGCGCGCGACATCCTCGTCGAGGAGGTGCCGCGCCAGCGCCTCGACGACATCGCCCATACCGAGCACCACCAGGGCGTCGCCGGCTATTTCCATGCGCGCGAGGCGCTGAGCATCCACGACCTCCTCGACGAGGCTCGCGCGCCGGCGCTGCTCGTTGTGCTCGACGGCATCCAGGATCCGCAGAACGTCGGCGCCATCGCGCGCAGCGCGGAGGCATGTGGCGCTGACGGCATCGTCGTGCCGCGCCACCACGCCGCGCCGCTCACTCCCGCGGCGGTCAAGGCGTCGGCGGGAGCGACGGAGCATCTGCCGATGGTCACCGTGCCGAACCTCGCGCAGGCCCTCGACGTCATCGGCGCCGCAGGGATCTGGCGTGTGGGACTCGCGGGCGAAGCCGACGCAGCGGTACGACTCCGTGGATCTCGCGGGACCGGTCGCGGTTGTTGTTGGTGCAGAAGGTGCGGGGCTGCGCCGGCTGACGCGTGAGCACTGCGATGTGCTTGTGTCGATCCCGATGATGGGACACGTCGCGTCGCTCAATGCCGGCGCGGCTGCGGCGGTGCTGCTCTTCGAGGTGCAGCGGCAACGCGGCTTCGTGCAACGCTGACATGCGCGCGCTCATCGTCGACGGCTACAACATCGTCCACGCGTGGCCGTCGTTGAACCTGACCATGCGCACTCGCGGACTCGAGGACGCGCGCAGGCAGCTGATCACCGCGCTGTCCGAGTACGCGGCGCAGACCGGTGTGGCGGTCACGGTCGTCTTCGACGGCCAAGCACGTCCCGGAGGACTGCCGACCAACGAGCACGAGGACGGCGTCACCGTGCTGTTCGGGACCAAGATGTCCAGCGCGGACCACATCATCGAGCGAGCTGCGTACCAGGCATCCCAGCGCGGCGAGGGCGCGGACGTCGTCGTTGCGACCGACGATCGCCTCGAGCGTGACGTCGTCGGCGGGATGGGCATCGCCACGATGGGGGCACGAGCGCTGGAGACTGAGGTCGCGCGCGTGGCCGGCGACATGAGCATCGAGACCCGGCGGATGCGCGATGACAGCCGGCGGACGACACGGGTCGAGGATGGCCTCGATCCCGAGGTGCGGGCCCGTCTCGAACGCATCCGCCGTGGCGAGGATCGCTGAAGGTACGCTGAGCCGCGATGGTCGAACAGCGTCGCGTCGTCGTCACCGGCATCGGTGCCGTCTCGCCCGTCGGCAACAGCGCGCCGGAGAGTTGGGACTCGATCCGGGCCGGCCGCGGCGGGATCGCGCGGATCACGCACTTCGACTCGAGCCTGCTTCCGGTGCAGATCGCGGGCGAGGTGAAGGGGTTTGATGCCGCGGCGATGTTCGGCAGCAAGGAAGTTCGCCGTGGCACGCCGCACGTTCTCTTCGCGATGGCAGCCGCACGCGAGGCGGTGCTCGACTCGCGGCTCGACATCGCGGCTGATCCCAATGAGGTCGGCGTGCTCATCGCGTCCGGCATCGGTGGGCTCGAGGTCATCGAAAAGGCAACGCGGACGCTCGACGCGGAAGGACCGCGGCGTGTGTCGCCGTTTGCCGCGGCGATGGCGCTCGTCGACATGGCGCCGGGGATGGTCGCGATCGATCTCGGCGCGCGCGGGCCGAACATGGCCGTCGTCAGCGCGTGTGCATCAGGTGCTGATGCGATCGGCCAGGCGGCCAACTGGATCCGGCAGGGTGACGTCACCGCAGTGCTCGCCGGTGGGACAGAGGCTGGAATTACCACAGTGGGCATTGCGATGTTCGCCGCGGCGCGAGCGCTCTCGACACGCAACGACGACCCCGCACACGCGTCGCGCCCGTTCGATCGCGACCGCGATGGTTTCGTCGCCGCCGAGGGATCGGCGGTGGTCGTCCTCGAGGAGCGCGAGCACGCGCTCGCGCGGGGCGCAACCATCTACGGCGAGCTGATCGGCTATGCGGCCGCGGCGGACGCTTACCACATCACAGCCCCTGATCCGAGCGGCCAGGGCGCCATTCGCTGTGTGACCCGCGCGCTCGAGCGCGCCGGTGTGCAACCGGGCGACATCCAGTACATCAACGCCCACGGCACCGGCACCGGTCTCAACGACCTCGCGGAGACGAAGGCGATCAAAGCTGTCTTCGGGGATGACGCGTACAGGGTGCCGATCTCGTCGAGCAAGTCGATGACCGGTCACATGCTCGGCGCAGCGGGCGCGTTCGAGTTGATGGTGACGTTGCTCGCGATGCGCGACAGCTTCATCCCGCCGACGATCAACCTCGACAATCCCGACCCCGAGTGTGACCTCGACTACGTGCCCTTGGTCGGACGCCCGGCGGACGTGCGCCTGGCGATGACGACGTCGTTCGGGTTCGGCGGACACAATGCCTGTCTCGTCTTTGCGGGGGGACCGGATCCGCGGTAAGCGTCGCCGAGGGCGAGGCGAGCCTTAATTAGGGCTCGTGACCACCCGGTCGAGCGCGGCCTTGATGATCCCGTAGCACTCGCAGGAGACGCCCTCAAGCCCTGACCGATCGACGATGGTCACGCGTCCTCGGTGATATCGAATGAGACCCGCGGCCTGCAGCAGGCCGGCCGACAGCGTCACCGTGGCCCTTCGGGATCCAAGCATCTGGCCGAGGAATTCGTGCGTGATGGGGAAGGCGTCCATACCGACGCGGTCGTGGCTCATGAGCAGCCAGCGGCTGAGGCGCTCTTCATTGGAGTGCAGCCGGTTACACGCCGCCGCCTGGGAGATCTGCCCGAACAGCGCCTGCACGTATCGCTGGATGAGCTTCCGGAAACCCTCGAGACGTTCGAGTTCACTTATGAACGTGGTCGCGTCCATGCGCAACGTGCGCCCTCCGACCTGCGAGATCGCTCGCACAGCAAGCGAGCCGCCCGCGACGAGTGGCACGCCGACCAACCCTTCGTTGCCGATCGTGGCGACCTCAACGATGTTGCCGTCTGCGAGCGGGGTGACGAGCGATACGACGCCGTCGATCGGAAAGTACACAGACGTGATCAACTGCCCGGGGTCGAACAGCACGGTTTTCACCGTGAGATGCGTTGGCCGCATGTGGGCCATCAGTTCGTCACGTTCGGCCGCTGGAAGCGACTGCAAGAGGTGATTCGCCCCGGTCGACGCCTGGGGACTGCCGTTGGTAGCCATCTAACGGCTTCTGAGGTTATCGCAGATGTCTCAAGTTGAGCAAATCTTTGCCGGCCGGCCAGCCTCCGGATGCCCCATGGGAGAATCGGGGCCCAGCCGATGTAGCTCAGGGGTATTCAATCCCTTATGCTGCCTAGGTTTTCGCCACTTGCTCGCTGCTTGCTTTTGACGTAAAAGCGGGATATAATTCAAGTGGCAGACGGTCCTCGACAGACGGCATCGCGCTGCAACCTCGTGCAAGCTCAGGAGGTGCAGCTCCATCTGCCACGTCGACGCCGTTCCTCCATCAGCATCATCAAGTCCTCGCCCTCGAGCGCTCTGACGCCACTCATTGCCGATTACCTGCAGGACCGCCGCGTCCAACCGCTCCACCCAGACGATCAGCATCTATCGCGACGCCCTCGATGAGGTGCTCCTGCTCTTCTGTGCCGCCCGTGCGCTGAGCGTATCGATCAACTCACCGATCGCCAACTCAACGACCTCACCGTCGGGTTGCTCGACGGCAGTGGATCGCGATCCGGACGGGCGCTCTCGAAGCACACCTGTCCACAGCTACATCCGAGCCGTCAACGCCTTCCTCGCGTGGGCGCGAAAGGATGGCGAGACCGTCACGGGCAAGGCGAAGCTGCCGAACGCTCGGCCGGCGGTGCTCGACGTGCTCTCCCGCGAGGAGATCCAGGCGCTCGAGGACGCGGCCGGGACGGAGCGCGACAAGCTCATCGTCCGATCCTCGCGACACAGGCATGCGCCTCGGCGGGCTGCTCGGGCTCACCCTCGCCGACCTGCACCAGGATGGGGCGCGCTTCTCGCTGCGCGTCCACGAGAAGGGCGACAAGCAACGCCTGTGCCGGTCAAGCCGGAGCTCTACCGGCGCCTGCACCGCTTCGCCGAGAAGACGCGACGCGGATGCCGATCCGACCGCATCTTTCTCGCCCACCGCAGGAGTCCCGCGCACCGGCCAATACGAGCCGCTGGAAGCCAGCGGTGTCGATCAGCTCTTTCGCAACCTGGCGCGAGCTCGCCGGCATCAGCAAGCGCGTCTATCCGCACCTGTTGCGCCACTCGTTCGCGACGCACTTCCTTCGCCGTGGTGGCAACCCGCTGCTGCTGCAGCAGATCCTCGGACACGACAGCCTGGCCATGATCACCATGAACTATTCGCACCTGACTATCAGCGATGCTCACGCCGAGACGATGCGCATCCTGACGGAGGCCTGAACTAGCTCACCGGGCGTTAGACCGTTGAAGCGTTGTGACCGTTGAAAGCGTTGTGACTGTTGAAAGCGTTATTTGTTGAAGGCAGAGGGGTGATTCGCACGGGCCGTGACGCGGTGTTAGCCGATGCAGGCGTGGAAGTGTTCGAACCGTTCCAAGTGTCCGGTGAATATAAATCGGCTTCTCCGATCCGTTCCGATCTGTCCGCAATGTGTTCCGAGTCGAGATCAAGCCCGCGCCTCTGGACGGGTGGAACAGATGGAACGGTTCCTTCGGGGCAACTCTAGCCCCAGAGACGACGCCAGAATCCAAGCCGTCCGAGCGCGCGGCCCTTGGCGATGTTAAGGATGCGGTGGCCGACGCGGCGGTGACGGACCGCTCGTCCGGTCGCGGAGAGCAGCCGCGCAATACTTACAAGGCGGAACCGTCTAAGCGCTGTAGCGGCGAGATCAGCCCGTGGAGCGAAACTACGGCAGCTATCTGCTCTGTTTTCTGGGTGCTGATGGTTTGCCGAGATAAAACGGCCGAGCATGGCTCGCAGGCGGATCCGGAGGGCCGAGTTCGCCCGGATTGTGCCGCCACGCCCGGTCCGAATCAGTATGCGCGCCGATCAGTCCGGCCGATGCTTCCGACACTCCGAGCAGGGGCGTCGCCGCCTCTGCCGATCACCGCATGTGGTCTTCCATGATCTGCGGCCGAACCGGCACTCGCTCCGATCGTGGAAGACCTCCATGGCGAATGCGCCGTAGCGGTCCGAGTAGACGCGCGTGTAGAAGGCTGGCAAAATCGCCACGCCTCGACCCTACTCAGGAATCGGAATGAGGTCCGTACGCCAGCCGAAATAGCATCAGTCCTGGGCGAAATCGTCCTCCTGCGCCGCAACCTCGGCTGCCGTCATCCGGTGGCCACAATCCACGCACTTGGCGACCGGTCGATGAGGAGCCGCTAGGAAGAGTTGTTCGACAAGCGTGGAGGGAAAGGTCAGCGGGATCACACGCTCACTCCCGCACTGCATACACACGAGCATGGCGGCCGCAATAGTGTCATTCACGCGGAGCCCCGTCTGTTCGCGAGCGGACGGATCCGGCGAGAGAGCGCGCACAGTAAGGGCCAAACAGCCGCAACCGGGAGGCGCTTCCTACCGGCGGCCGCGTCCCCCGCTGAATCCCCGCCGTTGTCGATCCGTGCCTCTACAACCGGAAGAAACTTGCCGCAGTGAACGCATCTTCGGTCACTGGGCCACGACCCCAAACTCCTGTGGCAGTGCGGACACATGTACTCGCGCCTGCTTGCATCCCAGAGCAATTTCCCCAAGGCGAGGAAGATGCCCAGATGAGGGACGGCTGCCATGCCTACCTGCGCACCGAGGTTCGCCAAATCGGCGTCTTCCTGCTTGCCGTATCCGCTGGTGTTCGCGCCCCCCTCTGAATGCCGCTCGAGAGGATCGGAGCTTCTTCCGCCGGGGGCGTTCCTGCAGGTATCTCCACAGCGCGTCCACATCCTTAACCGCGCGCTCTTGGATCAGGCGTCCGACCTCCATTACCTCATGCCCGGTCATCTTCTCTAGACGCTTGAGCGGACCCACTTCGTGGTCGATATCGAAGCGCTGCTCCGGGGGCACGTGCGAGGCGTGCATCATCTCTCCGCTACGCGTGTCAACGATGAGCTCGACATCCGAGAGCGGTCCGAGGGGATCGCTACAACGGCAGCAGATCATCGGCCAATCGGTCGTCACGATGATCTTTTCTCTCGGCTGTCGCTTTCCGAAGGGAAGAGCCGGACAGGGTGCTCAAGACCCACACCGACTCCACGCCTGAGCATAAGGTCGATCTAGCGCGAGCGATCAGCATTACGCGCCAGGGGGAGGGGCAATCGGTGGCGCCGGTGGCGCAGGCGCCGGTGGCGGCGGTGGCGGCGCCGCCGGGCGGGGACTGCGGGTCACGGCGAACACCACCGTCACAAACACCGCGACGATGGCCAACACCGCGATGAGCAGGAACAAAAGAGGGATCGGGGAGCTAACGATTTCCGTGATGCCGATCCTACGCTGCCCTTCGCCGGGCTACATCTGAAAGCCGGCTAGCGCTGCTCGAAGTCGACCAGCATCTCGTGGCGGATGATCTGGCGCCATCCGTTGCGGGTGAGCACGGGGAAGCTGCTTACCGAGTTGCTTGTCCACTTGCGCCGAGTCCTTCAGACTGTCGCGCGCACCTGCGGTGCCCAGAGGGTGCGTCGCGTGCCCGTCACACACGGGTGCCCGTTTGGCAAGACCGCAGTCGACCCGTCCTAGATCGTGGGACGATAGCCCTGATGTGATCAGGTGTCCTCGCTGCAGCTCCAACCAGCTCGTTCCAGCTAACCTTCAATGCTTCTCTTGTCGAGGAGCAGCGCTCAGAGCAGTCTGACAACCCGGCGCGCCCTATGGCGAAGGCGCGGGGTGCGGCGAGCGGATCTACGCCAGGACGATGGTTCGCGAGACGCTTCGGTCGCGGTCGAGATCAGGGGTAGCATCGTGGGCGTGCGCGTGCTTCGTGGGGCGAACTTCCTGACTTGCAACGATGCCATCGAGGCTGCCGCGATCGCCGATCCCGCAGCCCGCCATGATGAGCGCGAAGCGGCGCGTCAGCGGAGAAACGGCGAGGCGGTTCGTGCAGCGATGGGCAAGCCCGACCGCATTGCGCTGGTCACGCCTCCGCAGTAGGGCGCGCCCTTCAGCGGTCAGCGGCGGAAGACGTCTGGATCGCCGAACAGATCGAAACCCATCCGAGAGCGCTCGTTCCTGATCGTGTTCAGCCGGCGCAGTCCCTTGAAGTAGACCTTCCAGTCATCGGCCGCGAGGATGGATCTCGCCTTCTGGCGCAACGCTGCCTGACGCTGGGCCTTCGACGGACGGAGCAGCGCCGGCGCCTTCACGCGGCGAGCAGCGGCCGCAGGAACATCGCCGGCGAAGCGGCGCACCAGGACATCGATGATGGCGTCTGCCTGACGTGCCATCGCACTCGCGGATCCGATGGGCTATCAACGAGATTCGGGACGGGTCCGCCCTGGCCCTTGTGCCATGCGACGTGCTTGGAGATGTCGCCGATCCGGAAGCCGCATACCGAGCAGCGGACGGGCGCGGAGCGCACCGCGTGGCCGCGATCCTGATCCTCATTCGGTCGCCTGTTGCGTTGCAGCGTTCACCAGGCCGGCGACGACGCCCGCACTCGGAACGATGGCCGGCGAGGTCACCGTGCCGCCCTGATTGGGCAGCGAGATCGAGCTCGGAATCACGGCCGGCGTCGGGGCGACCTTCGGCGCCGCAGGATTCGAGCTCGGAAGGGTGGTTTGCACCGGCACGCCACCGTAAGAAGGAATGCCGGAAGCCGAGAGCGCCGTGGCACTCACAGCCCCATCACCGGCAATGCGAAACCTCGCTTCCTCGGGAAGGCTTGGGGTTCTTTGGATACTCCACCTGGAAGACGCCCGCGCACTCTTGGCACCGGAACCCGGAGTCGATCGGGAAGTAATCGGTGAGGTTGCGCTTGCCGCAGTCGTCACAAGTGATCCGGTGCGTCGAATAGCAGGGATCGCACATCTGGAATGCGTTGATCGGCATCCTTGTCAGGAACGTCGATTCGCCGCAGTCCATGCAGCGCTGCGGATAGTCGTGGGGGTACGCGCTGAAACGCGCATTGGTCTCGTCACGGACGCTGAGCCGGGAACGAGCCACGAAGTCCTCGAACTGCTGCTTGCGCTCCTGCTCGACGCGCACCCGCTCGCGGGCGTAGCCGGCTTGCACCTCGGGAGAGTTCCGCATCCGCTCGTCGCGTTCGCGGATCTGCTCGTCGTACTCAGCCTGGGCCCGTACGGCCTTCAAGCGGGCACGCTCGGCTTGGACCTCGGCAGGAGTCCGCGTGTCCACCTCGAGCAGTTCTCGCAGCTCCTGCACTACCTCCTTGGGGACGGCCGCTCTCCGTGGAAGAGCTCTTTCAGCGACAGCGTCATGTCAGCGCTCCTGGCGGACGTAGTTGTAGAAGCCGATTGGCTCGGGCGCGGTGGAGCGAGCGACATCATTCCGGTTGATCCGCCAGCTCCCGCCGATGCGCGTGGCCCGGATCTTCCCGGTCTCGAGGTGCCGGTACGCCGTCGCGACGCTCAGCCGAAACTCCTGGGCAATCTCCGCCGGTGTCTTCCAGTCTTCGTGGGCTATTATAACGCTAGCAGCTCGCAATTTACCACTGGCTAGTACAGCAGCCTATGATCCTCTCAGCCACGGCGGAAGGTTGCCCGCTCGGGGTCTTTCTTTGGTTTAAACCTTGTGCTCCTCGCGTTTCTCAGGAAGGGCGTCCATCTCCCGCCAAAGTCGTCGTCGCACCCATCGCAGGCTGCGCCTGACTGCACTCATCAGTCCTGGTCCACAAGCCGGACGGTTAACTTCTGGAAGCTCTCTTACACCCAAGTTGAGTTTGATCCCCACGCTTAAGCGCATTCCCCTTCACGTACGCCTGTAGGCGCTTTCGACCCGTCTTGCCGCTTCTGACTAAACGTCGCGAATAGGGTGGCAGTGAGAGGCGTAACCAGACTACAAACGAGTAAGTTCCTTGAATCCGAATGCTGCCAGCAGCGAGGCACCGATAGCATCGTCATCGTGTGTCTGTTGAGCGCTGGTGGTAGCCATGGCGTCGAGCACGAATGCTCTTCGGTCCCAGAAGCTTTAGAGCGCACCACGTCGTCAGCACAGTGCTTGGCGCGGCAGCTACCGAGGCCGCTGCCGTCGACGTAGCCGCCGCGGTGGGCGGGGACGTAACCGCAGGCGGATGGCTCGTTGCAGGCGTAGTCGTTGTCCGAAAGGTGTGTTCATAGTCGAGCCGCAGCCAGCAAGAAGAAGCGCCACTGCCGCAATCCCGATTGTAAGCCTACATTTCATCGTGTGATCCTCGGGTCGGTTTGGCAGGGGCGTAGGCACAATGTCTTTCGACTGCGGGCTGAGGCGGCAATTACTCTGGTATCCGTTCGGGTGCTCCAGAGGGCCATGGTCGATCGCTCCTCGGCGCGTCGACGCCTGACGCCCTCAGCACCTTCGCGAGCCGTCTTCCTATCGCAGGAGTCGGGGCACTTCCTCGCGTCTTCTCCCAGGTAACAGCGGTTCGCGTCGCCACTCTGCATCGAAAGCCGAGCGCCTTCTAGAGTCGAGGAGAAGCCGTTCTCTCGAAGCTCGCGAGTTGCCAAGCTCCGCCGCCATCTCGAAAGGTAGCGTAACCAGCATTTCGCCTCAACTTTGAGTCTCACAGGTGCATGTCTCAAGAAATTGACAGGGCTGTCACTTTAATCGCTAGTCGGTAACGGAGGGGCATTCCATTGGCGCCCCGCGTAAGCTGGGCAGATAAAGCTACTCATACTAGGAGGTCAGGAATCGGCCGAACTGACTCACGCGCCAACGCATCCTCGCTCGCGCAGTCGCGGCTGCAGCGGCCGGGTTGATCGTTGGCTGTGGTGGCACGATCGCTCCTACAAATAGCGGAACAGGCACCGGGACAGCGCCGACGAGTGCCAGCGCGGGGACAGCGCCGATGAGTACAGTCACCGCGACGCCCAACGCACTCAACGGTCCGGCCGGGAGCGCCATTCAGCGACATGGACTCGTCAGGCAACGTGATGACCATCACTCTGACCGCCATCGAGGACCCTGCGAAGGGCGCCTATCAGTACACGGTGCCGGATCCGGGGAAGCGCTTCGTAGCCTCGAAATTTACCATCGTGGGCAAGACCGGCACGTTCTCTGACGACGCAAACAGCGACGCATCTCTGATCGGCAGCGACAATCAAACGTACAGTCCGGACTTCAGCAATGTCGCTGGCCGCACCAACTTCAACAATGGAACATACACCGTGACCCCAGGTCAGACCAGTGTCGGTTGCGTTGCTTTCCAGGGTGCCGAACGCCGTCAAACCCGCCGAGTATCGAGTGGAACGCCATTTTCAGCAGCGGCGCGCCCGCGAACCTGGACTGTCCCGCTGACCAACGGTCCGTACGCCCTGTCTACATACACGATCGGCGGAGGGTAGACTGGCGGCGAAGGTCACGACAGATCACCGCGATATCGCTCAGCCAGCCACGGCGGAGGATGGTCCCGCTCCGGATGATCCCTGGGCGCCGAGCTTCGCATCGTGGGCCGCAGGATGGCCTTCACGGCGGCGACCGCGTCGCCAGGCTCATCCCGCGGCAAGGCCTGCGGTGATCACCACGATGGAAGCGAGGACTGAGCGGCCAGTACGCGCCAATTGTCGTTTCGAGATCCTGTGCAGCCTCGTGCGGCTCCGCGCACCAGGCCGCTCAGCACCGCGATCGCGGTGGCAACAGTCAGCAGGATCGCCAGAGCGATGACGAATGAAAAGTACAGCCGGCTGGTCGATCCGTCGCGTCCATCTTACCGCCGAGCTTACTCCGTGTCATGTCGCCGGTGAATGCTCTGGAAGCTGTACCGGCCGAACCGCTGAATATCAGGCTGTGGGCCGCTGGGTGGCCCATCCCAGAACGCGGCCGGCTCCGCCGGCGGATGAGCGGCCAGCTCATTAGCGAGCACCAGGGCGATCAGCGGACTGAGGTGGGTCTTCGCGTAGGTCGGCGCAGCTCCTACCCCGTAGTAATTCCGACCGATGGCGTTGTCGAAAGAAGTGAACCACATGGCGTCGTCGGTCTCAGTCGTGATCGCCTCCTGGGCCTGGCACGCCGGTGCAGTTGTGGTAGTTCGTGACAGTCCCCGACGTGGTGATTCTGCTCGATCGAGTTGTCGAGATCGTCGGTGAACCACATCGCTCCCCGTCCCGGCCCTGCTTTAGCCATATGCCCTGAGGGTCGGTCGATGCCGGGGCCTGGAGTACACGTTCGTCAGCTGGCCCGTTCCCGTCGCGCTGCCACGTGCAATAAAGTTGTTGTAGCCCCCGTACGTGACCCACAGCGCTTCCGTCGGACCGGCCACGATATATCCAGCTATCGATCCCCGCACCGGGGTACTTCGTCTACTCGCCCCGTCGTGGTGATGCGTCCGATCGAATCGGTCTCTTCTGTTCGTGAACCACAACGCCCCATCAGGCCCTGCGCTGATCGTCTCCCGGGTGGGCCCCGGCCCCGCTGAATTTGGTCATCTTCTCCCGCTGTGGTAATGCGGCCGATCCAGTACCAGCTCTCGTTCGCTGAACCACAGTGCCCCATCGGATCCAACCGTCGATCCCACCAGGCCGATTCATGCTCTGGGCTGCTGGTAATTGGTGACCACCCCGGTCTGCGGCGATACGTCCGATCGAGTTGTTCGATAAAGTTGGTGAACCAGAGCGCTCCATCCCGCCCGGCCACCATATCCAGCGGGTCGCTCATGCCGGTTCCGGTGTAGGCGGCGACCACCCCGCTTGCGGTGATCTCGTCCGATTGAGTTGTTGCCAGTGTTGGTGAACCACAGGGCTCCTGCTCGGGACCGGCCGTCAATGCCATTCGGGCCGGCGAACTCACTGTCGACATAGGCGCTGACTACCCCGCTTGTGGTGATACGTCCGATCGAGTTGTTGCCAGTGTTGGTGAACCACAGGGCTCCGTCGGGACCGGCCGCAATGCCACCTGGGTAGCTAATGTCGGGGTTGGGGTAATCGGTGACTACCCCGCCCGTAGTGATGCGTCCAACCGAGTTGATGTTGCTGAACCAGAGGGCACCATCGGGGCCAACCGCGATATTGGATGGGTAGCTTATCCCGGGGTCTGAGTAAAGGGAGAACACGGCGTTAGTCGTCATGCGCCCTATCGAGTTAGCACCGTTCGTGAACCATAACGCCCCATCAGGTCCTGCGGTGATCGCTCCCTCGGGCATTACGCCGTAGTCCCAAATGGAAGTATTCGAGAAATTGACCGGAGGTACTAATCGACCCGATTGGCCCGCTCTTGGTGGTGAACCACAAAGCCCCGTCCGGCCCTGCCGCGATTGCGTAGGGGGAGTACGGTGGATCGAAGTACCACGTGACCGCGCCGGTAGTGCTGATCCGTCCAATCGTCGTATAGCCATACATGTGTGCGTGGTAGCGCGGCTATTTACAAACCACAGTGCGCCGTCCGATCCAGCCGCGATCGATGAGGGAGCCGGAGATGCTGGCGTCATGGTAGGTCGTCACCTTCCCAGTTGTTGTGATGCGCCCGATCGAGTTGTCGCCAAAGTTGGTGAACCAGAGCGCTCCATCAGCTCCAGCAGCGATCCCGTTCGGCTCGTCAACACCCGTGCCGGAGTAGATTGTGACTGCGCCGGTGGTCGTTATCCGTCCTATCGAGTTGTTACGGTTGTTCGTGAACCACAGGGCCCCATCCGGCCCGGCCACGATCCCCGCGGGATCGCTGATGCCGCGGAAGAGCGTCACCTCGTGATGTGGGCCCGAGGCGTTTGCGGGTGCTGCGGCCGCGGGATGCGAGTTACTGATAACGCTCATCGCCACCGATGCGGCAACACCGGCTGCGAGTGGAAACCTCATGCCCCGTCCCCCCAAACTTCCTGAAGAAGAACGCCCAGCTTAGCCGGTCGACCGGGGTGGCATCGGAAGCGGCCCCCAGTGGCAGACCCATCCGCCTCGGATCACCCCGCCCTCCGCAGTGAGCAACGCCTCAACACGACCGCGTCCGTCCTGGAAATAGGCGGGATAGGTCGTACCGTCCTCGCCTTGACATCGCCACAGATGCCATTCGCCCTCGAGCCGAGCGTGGATGCTCGCGGCGACTGTGACCCACCCCGCAGCGGGTGCGCCGTGATCCGGTAATTGGTCATCGAAGCGCAGCGCAGCGCAGCGATGAACAGCGCCTCCCAGGCGTCGGCCTCGGTCGTCTCGAGCCGGGCGTCCTCATCGGCAGTGAGGTCCATTCTGCACTGGGCGGCGGACCGTGCAACGACGGCATCGTCCACGGCGCGCGCCGCCTCGACGAAGTCCCGGCAGGCCGCAACCGCCGCATCACCGAGCCGCTGCCCATGACGGCGATGGGCGATGTCACCGCGAGCTGTCAGTTCGGTCATGCCGGCGCTCACGACGTCCTCCCGCCGACCGCGCTCCGGTAATCGCGGAGTAGCCCGTCCAAGTCGCGCACGGTCTGTCCGGGATGCTCGAGGCGAAGGTCACGACAGATCCCGCGATATTGCTCAGCCAGCGCAGCCGAGCCGGGTCGTTTGTCCAACGCGGCACCCGTCGCGACCAGCAGCGCGAGCAGCGCCAACTCGATCGGGTCGATCTGCCCCCGAGCTCGTGCATCCTCAGCGACACGTATCGACGCCTGACTGATCGGACCCGCTCCAGATCTCCATAATGACCACCTCCCGAGCCGCAATTCGACAGCCCGTGGAGCACCAACGTCGTACAGGGCCCCGTTTTCCCCGGGTTACCGGGTTTCCGCAGTTTTCGCACCGAAAAACGACCGGAACGATCGCGCCGACCCTACGCATGCTCGTTCTCCAAACTGCGATGAACGTCTGACGCGTGGGTGCGAAAAGTCAGTGTTGGCTGGTAAGGGAGCAATCGTCTTAGCCCGTCGTGAGGCCACCCCCCCGGGTGCCGGCAGTCGACGCCGCGAGGTCGTGCGTGTGGGCCTGAGCAGTTTCGTCCGGGCGCCGGCCAGTCCCGTCGTGTGGGTGCTCATTCGATTCGCCTGGATCACCCCGGCGAGCACTCCCACCGAGGTTTCGGAGCGCTCGTGTGCCTCCCTGTATGGCCGCCGCGCGGTGGTCGTGGATGTGTCACTCGTCATCGGTGGATCTCCTCGGCGATAGGCGCCGTGGTGAATTCGGGCGTCCAGGGTGAGGACACCTCGTGGTGAGGCACCTTGGGTCTGACGGGTTCATGGGTGTGTGCCGTTGATCGCGACGTGCGGATCGTTCGCATAAGTTCGACCAGGACCAGGACAACTGTTACCGCGCATCCGATGGCGATGACGAAGGCGGCGGCGAGCAATGCGATCATGCCGGCGGTCCGGTGCAACGGCGTCGATGCACGCTCAACGCGCGCATGGCGTGGTCCGCGAGCGCGGGCGGTGTCTGCGCATGGCTGACGATCGCGACGTCGTAGATGGTCTCGCGGCATCGCGGGCAGACGGTTCTGTGATGGCGGTGTGGACGATGGAGCTCGCAACAGTCAGTCACGGCTGTGGTGTTCACGACGCATTGGATGTGTTGGATGTGATCGCTGACGGATGACTTCTGATCAGGTGATCGACGGGCACGGTGGGGTCGTAGATCCAAGGACCGTTGACGCGGTGACGAACCTTCGCATCCATGACCAGCGCGTGCGGGATATGGAGGCGCGCATAGCTGTGGCCGTTGTCCTCCCAGACGCACTCGACTTCAGCTTCGATCCAGACGCGCTCAGCAACTCGGAATGGGCTCATCGGGGTGTTCCCTTTTTGAAGTCGCTGGCGACAGCCATGTGTCGCCGATGTTCTTGCAACTGCTCGAGGCGTGCCGCGGCCTTTTGCTCGGCGCGCGTGCGTCGCCGATGCTCGGCGGTGCGCTCGCTCCAGAATCCAGCGAAGCCTTCTGGCGTCCGGCAGCGCATCACCCGCGATCCAGGGAACGTCGCCAATACGACATCCACACCTAGAACGTACGAACTAAACGAATTAGACGAACTATCCCCGGTGCTTACTTCGTTTATTTCGTTTAGTTCGTAGTCCCTAGACATGGTTTTGCGACGCCTTCCACGGACCTGCATCCACACCTAGAAGGTGCGCAACTAAGCGAACTATCTCCCATGCTTAGTTCGCATAGTTCGCTTAGTTCGCGTTCTTTAGCCATGGTTTTTGGACGCCGTCCACAACGCCGCTGGTCGCCCGTCGGTATCGACGGTTGCGCTGAGCGCGAGTTGCTGAGCGAGCAGGACGCCGAGGGCTCGATCGATCTCCGCCGACGACACGTGTCGGCTGAACACATCGACGCTGATCTGCTTGCGGGTGAGTCCGGACACGCTGCGTCGAAGTGCGCTGAGGATGGTGTCGGCGCTGGGATCACCGAGCCGTTCACCGAAGATGTAGCGAGCTGAATCTGCGCAGTACTGCCAGACGGCCAGCGCCGCTTCCAGGTGGACGACGTCGACGGTGCGGACACTGTCGAGCAGCGCGTAGAGCATGGCGATACGGCGGACTTGCGCCTCGGCGCAACTCGTCATCGAGCCGAGCAATCCCGCAGGCGGTGTGCTCAACTCTGGATACAACGGATCCCAGAGCTCCCACGCGGCCTCGCTCACCCCAATCTCTCCAGGGATACGGGCACGGGTAACGGCATCCCGGAGCGGCGCCACCCAGCGGACGTTGTGCGGTGGGCTCGGGGAGCTGAAAGAGGCTTCCCGGCCACCAAGTCCTCAGTAGCGAAAGAGCGATAGCGAAACTGCTCAACTCGCGATAGGCGCCGCCTCGTCGAGGAACTCGGTGACGCCAGGAAGGCGCGGCATTTGCTCGAGCGCCAGTGCGATGCGTTGCACCGTCTGTGCATGCACCGCGTGGCCATTCAAGGCGTGGCTGACGGTCGATTCAGTAATCCCAGCGGCCGCAGCCAGAGCACGCTGATCGGCGCCGCGGATGGCGAGTTCACGGCGCAGCACGTCGCCGCGCAGCCGAAGTCCGGGCCGAGCACTTGCAGGTGAGATGGAATTTGTCACGCCCCAAGTGTCTCGGGCTTGAAGGCTGGTTACAATACCTGTACAGTGACACCGTGAGTACCAAGACAGTGACAGAGGCTTCGCGGAGCCATCATCGGGAGGCTTTTCGGCCAGCAACTCCGAGCGTTGCGCGGCACGCACACTCAGGAGTGGCTGGCTGAGCAGATGGGGATCGAGCGGCGGACCGTGATGCGCCTTGAAGCCGGTAAGCGCTCCCGCCGAGCTCTACCTAGCTCGAACTCGCGGCTACCGCATTAGGCTGCAGCGCCGGCCCGCTGCTCGAGTTGTTGCTGTCCCCGCAGGAGTTCGAGGCCGAGAGCCGCAGCGCGGCACATGCCCGAGTGAAAGCACTCGCCCGAGACGTCGACGAACTTGTCCTGGCCACGACGGGCCTACAGACGGCGCTCATCGAGGTTCAGGACGCCCACTGGCGCATCAGGCAGTGAGTGCTATCGACCAGAGATGCACAGGCGGCTCGTGCAGTTGAGATCAGGATCGTCGAGGTTTGGACGCCAAAAGAGAGCAACCGCCTTGTAAGCGGTTGGCCGGGAGTTCGAATCTCCCCATCGGCTCCAGCGCTGCCCACCTTAGGCCGCGATCCGCTTGCGTGCGCCGGGTCGTCGGGGCAGGCGTGCGCCCCGCGTCACGGCAACGCCGGCAAGACAGAGGACGCCTCCGAGCAGCGCCAGCAACGGAGGGATGGCGCCGAGGATCAGCCACCCCAGGACGATCGCCACGGGCGGTACGAGAAACGCCATCGCTCCCATGCGCCCGCCAGTCGTGCGCGCAAGCGCATACGCCCACAAGCTGAATCCGACCGCGGTGGGAACGACGCCGAGGTACACCGTCCACGCAATCGTGCCTGGGTCGGCCCTCCCGAGCTCATGCACGAGCTGGGGCGCGAAAGGTAGGCAGATGACCATGCCGATGGTGCAGGCCAGCCAGGTAACCGTCAGCGCCGAGTTGTTCGCGAGCAGGGGCTTTTCAGCCGTGACGCCTCCCGCGTACACGAGCGCTGCCACGACGCAGAGCACAGCGCCGAATCCGGCCTGGAAACCATGCGTCGACGTGGCGAACCCGATGATCACGGCTCCCGCGAGTTCGACGACGCAGCCCACCACCAGCCGTCGCGGATAGCCCTCGTGAAGGAACAGTCCAGAAAAGATCGCGACGAAGACCGGACCGGTGTTCACGAGCATGGCGGCGGTCCCTGCGTCGACCGACCGTTCTGCCTGGTTGAGCACGAGGTTGTAGACACCGAACCAGAGCACGCCGCAGACGATCAATCCGGGAATGTCGGCTCGTCGCGGCAACGGCTGCCGGCGCACGATCACCAGCGTACCGAGGGCGATGGTCCCGACCACAAGACGGGCGAGTGCGAGGGAGCCGGCCGAGAGCCCTCGGTCGGCCGCACGGATGCCGACGAAGGCGGATGCCCAGAGGACCACGGTCACCAGGGCCCCTGCGAGCGCCAGCCGGCGTTCTGCGGGCGGAACCGATCGCACTGTGGCTGCTGTCACCGCGCAAGCCTATCCGGTGAACGCTTCGGTCCTGAACGGCATATCGGGAGGGTGCGGACCTGCGGTCCAGGCAGCCGCACCCTCCCTTGTGACGTGGTCAGCGCGCGCCGACGGGGAGGTCGAACGCCGAGGAGGCGCGGCGCACCCGACAAGCTCTCCGCCCGGACGCGGGCATCGATCACGAGTGCGGAGCGCCCCACGACGAGCGCCTCTTGCGCGGCAAGTGGCTCGACTTCGATGCGCGAGCGCTGACGGCTCCGCGACGCATCTTCGAGTAGATCACGACGTCGTTCACGGGCGAGGTCCAGGAGTACATCCGGATTCATCATGGCTCGATGCTACAGGGCAATATGGACAGTATCCGTCCTATATAGTGGCCGGGATGGATCTTTCTTTTGCCCGGCTCCTGACGCTGCTCGAGCTCCTCCAGGTGTACCGGCAGCTCAACGCGGCAGACATCGCAGAACGGCTCGAAGTCAGTCCGCGCACCGTCCGGCGATACATCACCGGGCTGCAGGACATGGGCATCCCGGTCGAAGCGGATCGCGGGCCTGCAGGCGGCTACCGCCTCCGCCGGGGGTTCAAGCTCCCGCCGCTCATGCTCACCAATGACGAAGCCCTTGTCATGGTCATCAGCCTGCTGGCAGCGCAGCGCCTTGGGCTTTCCGCATCGGGGCCGGCGATTCAGGGGGCGCTCGCCAAACTCGACCGCTTGCTCCCCGACACGCAACGAGCGCAAGTCCAGGCCATGCAGGACTTCGTCAGCCTCGGTCTGGAGCCGGTGTCGCGGGACCATGCCAACGCGGAGACCATCCTTGGGATGACGTCAGCCGCACGCGATCGAACATCGATCCGTCTCGGATATCGCGCGGCCTCGGGCGATGTCACGCAACGACTCGTCGATCCGTACGGCGTCGCGTTTCAGAGTGGGCACTGGTATGTCGTCACGTGGGACCACTCTCGCGATGCGATGAGGACATTTCGGCTCGATCGCGTGCTCTCGATGGACGTGACCAACGAGACGTTTCAGCACCCGGAACACTTCGATGTCATCGAGCACATCCAGCGTGCGATTCGCGAGCTGCAGTACGACATTCGCTGCGAGGTGTTGCTCGACCTCTCGATTGCCGATGCGCGGGCGCGGATCTCACCGACCGATGGCACGGTCGACGCAGTCGATGGGGGCACCTTGCTCCGCTTCGGTGCGGACAATCTGGAGTGGGCGGCGGGCTACCTGGTACAACTCGAGTGCGATCTCGTCGTGTTGCAGCCACCGGAGCTACGCGGCGCGATGCGCAAGATGGCCGCTCGTTTTCGTGCGGCGGCACGGCGTCCGAAGTCTGCCGCGACCTAAGCGAGTGTGTCAGGCCGTTTCCCAGCCTGCGGCCGATAGCGCGCTGATCGTGCGTGCGAACCCATCGTGCTCCACGTCGTCGACGACCTCGTCGGCTGCGTTGACAACGTCGTGGTGCACAGCACCCACGGAGTAACTGCGGCCTGTTGCGCGGAACAGGGCGATGTCGTTCGGCATATCGCCGAAGCTCACGGCCGCGCTGGGCTCGAGCCCAAGCTCGGCAAGCGCGCGGACGGTGCCCGTTCCTTTATCGACACCCTGACGGGTCACGTCGAGCACTGTCGACCGTCCGACGTGACTCAGCGCGCCGGTGTCGGCCTCCGACGCGACAAGCTCGGCGATGTGTTTCAGGTCGTCTGCCGAGTTGCGTATTGCCATCGTGCAGCACGGCGCATCCGCGAGCTCGTCGGCGGTCACGAGGATTCGCGTGGTGCCATGTGGTTGCGTCGGGCTGAGCCGCGCGTACTCCGGAGTCATCCGCCAAAAAATGCCATCGAAACTAGCGACGCCCGCTCCTTCTGACTCGGCGATCTCGACAACGCGTCGCACGGTCTGCGGCAGCAGCATCTCCATCCAGATCGCGCGCCGGTGCTGCGTCGACCAGCCGATGGAACCCGAGCAGCAGACCGCAATGTCGGTCCGATCAGCGGGCACGCCCAGGTAGGCCAGCCCTTGCGGTGTGCGCGCCGTCGCGACCACGAACCGGATTCCGGCCGCCTGGATCGTCGCCAGCGCCTCGAGCGTTGCGGTCGAAATGGAGAAATCGGAACGGACGATCGTGCCGTCAAGGTCTGCGACGACTGCGCTGACCCGCACTACCGCAATCGACTCCGATTCACCGCCCGATCGTCGCAGGTCCCAGCGTTTTCGAGTTCGGCCTGCAATGTCTCCTCGACGGCATGGCAGTATTGGTCACGGTGAACACGTGACCGAGACACCAGAGCCCGAAGCTCCAACGCCCGACACTCCACAGGAGCACCCGAAAGGGAGGCTTCGTCGATTCGAGGACGCCGTCCACGATCACCTCGTCGCGGCCGAGGTTGCTGCAGAAGAGGCAGCAGGCTACGGATCGCTGACCGCGGCGCGTGAGGCCGCAGAAGCGGCGATCAATCCTGAACACGAGCTCGGTTCCGACGACGAGCCGGCGCCGACCCCATCAACTCCTGAGCAGCCCGCCGAGTAGCGCGCCGCCGTCTCGTGTGGTGGGACGAGCGAGCGCCGGGTGGCCGCACCCGGTCGCTCATCTTTCTGGGCCATCCCGGTCCTTCGGTGCTCGTGACAGTCGTGTTCGTCGCGCTCGCCGGGCTTGCCGGCAGGGCCGTGCCGGACCCAACACGGATCCTCCAGCTGGTCGGCACGATGCTGCCGATCCAGCTGAGCATCGGGGTGATCAACGACGTCGTCGATCTGCCGGCGGATACGGTCGCTCAGCCGTACAAGCCGCTGGTGCGAGGCGTGCTGCGTCGATCGACTGCCGCATGGATCGGCGTGATCCTTGCGGCGATTGGCCTCGCGTCGGCTGCAACGATCAACGTCGCGACACTCGGCCTCGGCGCCGCGGCGCTCGCCGCCGGTCTCTCCTATGACCTGGGACTGCGACGGACTGTCCTGTCGTGGGTGCCGTGGTGGGCCGGGATGGCAGTGCTGCCGTTTGCCTCGTATGCGTCTGCCGGTCCCATCCCGCCGCGACTGCTCGCGCTCATTCCGCTGTCAGCGCTGATCGCCGTCGGCCTGCATCTCGCTAACGCCCTGCCGGACATCGACACCGATCGCGCTGCCGGTGTGCACAGCCTGCCGGTGGTGATTGGCGCGCGTGCCGCACGATGGGCTGGGCCCGTCGGAGTCGCTGCCGCAGGAGTGCTCGCTGCAGCTCTGGCAGGACCGCTGGGGCAAGCCGGAGTGCTCTTCTTCGCCGGCATCGCCGTGCTCGGCGTCGCCGTGCTGTCGCCGCGGCGTGATCGCCGCTCGAGCAAGGCGACCCTTCCCAATCCTTGCCATCGCCACCGCCGTCTTTGCGATCACGTGGCTGGGATCGCTGCCGACGTCGTAACTACCGGCGGACGCGTGCATCTCCGCTCGTGATCGGGCCTTGTCGCCAGCGTGATTGAGAGGCTCGTTAGTAAACGAAGCGCCACCATCACGCAACGGGGCATCGCGGGAAGAGTCATCCCGGTACGCCGAGGATCTCTATGGAGAGTGCGAGTTCTCGTGAGGGTTCAGGGTGTGAACGACCTACGTAATTGCGGCTTGATCACGTCGGAGCCGACCGTCGCGCCGTGGCAATGTGCCTTGTTCGGTGTGGGGGCAGCCGTGGTCCTGCTGGTCCTCTCTCAGGCGGTAGCGCGACTGGCGACGGCTAGTCCTTCCAAGGCCGCCTGACGGCCACTCGGGGATGGACCTGGTGCGCCCGTCATCCCCCAGGCTAGCGTCCGCGAATGTACCCAGCGCCGGTATGCGGCAGCCGGAACCCTAATCCTGTGGAAGTTCTAGCTCCGCAGCGGCGAGGAGCGTTGGCGCGGGGCGCTTGGGTCGCACCGGAAGGACTGCTCCCTCGGGAGGACTAGCGCCGCCGCCATAGGCCCCGCCGGCGCGTCGACGACGAAAGAAGCGGACGGCCGCCAGCCTCAATCGGCCAAAGAAGCGCGGTTCGGGCGGGACCGCCGTGAGCCACGCACGCAATTCGTTGTCATCCGTTGACGCGTGACTCATATCAACAAGGATCTTAGGCGCTCAGGAGACCGCGTCTCGCGCAGGCGAGCATCCGCAAATGTCGCTAGAGGCGGCTATCCAAGAACACAGCGCTTCAGGCCCCGCCCCCTCACCAGCCACACGGCGACCTTGAGCGGGCCGAAGAAGGTGCCGGTTGCACTCGACCTGCCATTTTGCTACTCGGCGGACGTCGAGAGGTTGGCCCAACCTGTGATACCGGGTAGGGCGGTGGACATGCATCACTTAGCCCGCGTTGAGCAGAGTCCGATACGCTCAAGGTCGTGGACGTGGCTCGCATTCATGACAACCGAGAAGCGGCAGAGTTGCTCGCGACCGGAGGTCGGCTCCGCCGCCTTGCCCACGATATGGTGGTCGAGCTCATGGCGGCCAAAGCCTGGCCGCCTCAGTCAGCGCCAGCTGGGGTGCGCCTCGAACGTCTGGACTGCGATGCAGAAGGCCTCGCCGTCGCTCACGCGTCGGCCACGACGCGCGACCACATCGATTTCGCGATCTGGTCAGGGATGGATCGTGCCGAGTACTGGAGACGGCTCCTGGAGGGGAACGGGCCCTGCGGTTCAATCCTCCCCGCGCCTTCGGGTCTCTTCCGAGATTCGCGCGACGGCATAGTAGGCGCGGTGGTCGTCACCGAGATGGAAGCAACTGAGTGGTGGGCGGGGGATCCGTGGCTTCCCGAGTTATTCGTCGTCTCCGATCTCCAGGGGCATGGGCTTGGCGCGCTACTGCTCGGGCACGCTTTGCGGTCCTGCGCTCAAACCGGTTACACACGCCTGGGACTGACAGTATCTGAGGGGAACCCGGCCCGACGCCTGTACGAGCGCTTTGGGTTTCAGCCTTTCCGCGCCACGTGGTTCGTCGAAACCGGATGTACGCCCGGGTAGATTCTGCCTGGCAACGCCACGATCCTTTGGATCCCACCTCTAGGAAGGAGCGCTGCGAGCTCGGTTGGGCTGACCGTCCGTGTCAGCGTGGAACCGAGTCTTCGCATTGCATTAGGGAGGCGAGGCCCGCGCAGGCGAGGATCCCTTAATGTCGCCGAAGCTACGGCACTACCCTGCTGGCGGAGCCGGCAGTCCCTCCGCTCGCTTGCCGATGGTGCGGATGTCTACGACTGACAGTGTCTAGGCTGAAAACCTCAGTGTTTGAACCATCTGGTCAACTGCACTCGTCTTGTCTGACCCCTCACTCGGAATATAGAGGTACAGGATGTTGTAAGTCCGGCCACCCGTGTAGAACGAATAGTCCAGCGCATGCTCGACTGGGTGCCGGCAGTCCTGATACACGGATGCGGAGTAGTCGATGTACTCACGCGTCCCAGCGACGCCATCGACTACCACGCTCGATGACGTCGCTGGGGGTTGGCTCGGATCGCAGCGTAGGTCAGCGGCGGTTAGTGGTTGGGCAGATGGCGCCGAATTAACTCCGAACGATGGTTCAATCTGCCCACAAACGTTGGGGGCAAAGACAACCAGCGGAGAGTCATTCGATGGGCATTCGCTCGGCTTCCACGTTGGGTTATATCGGAACGAGAGCTTCCCCGAGGCGCTGCTAAAGCTCAACCAACCTGCAGTTGGGCTTGGGGCGGTCGATGCGCTCGGAGATGCCGCTGCGGATGTCGAAGCCGAGCCTTTGGGAGTTACGGAAGCGAAGGACCCCGAGGCGGTCGCAGCGCTCGTGCCACAAGCGGCTACACCGGCTCCGAGAAGGATCAGGACCCCGGCGCGAACGATGGCGCGAACGCCTGCGCTTCTTCTCGTCGCTTGGGTTCTCCCGGACACCCGAACAACCTCCTGTGCCGCCGTGCGTCGCGCAGTCCGCATCTACTATTACAACGTCCGTAGCGGGGGTCAGATACGCCGTTATCGCCTGCGGCCCACTCGGCGGAGGGTAGAGCAGCCCGGCGCAGGCCAGCATCCGTAAATGTACCTAGGTGTCGAACCGCGAGCCGATTCGAGCGGCTAGCTCACACTCATCAAGCGAACGATCCGAAGGTAGGGGTTGGCGGGCGCCGGTGGCTCTGTACCCCAGCAACTCATAAAGCGCGCGAGCGGAAAGGTTCGTTTCGGTGACCCAAACGCGGATTAGCCTCGCGTCCGCTTGGACAGCGAACGCGGCAGCAGCTTTCATCAACGCTGCTGCCACGCCTTGTCTCCGGTGGTCCGGGTGTACCCACACGCTAACCGCCTGTGCGGATTGGTTCTCCTCGATGAGCACGGCGGTCAACGCTATGGGATGGCCGTCAGTAAACGCGATGAAGGTAGTCGACTGGCCTGTCCCCCGGGCCCGCTCACGCCAGCCCTCCTCGCGTATCTTGCGGGCGTCATCGAGTGTGCTGGCGAATGCCTGAGGCGATTCCGCGAGTGCTTGTAACCGAAGGCCACGGAGCAGACCCCAGTCCTCTTCCACGAGTGCTCGAACTGTGTAGTCCATCGCAGCAGCCTAGCGCCGGCAAGGACCATGGCCGGTCATGCCAGCATCCGCCAATGTCCCTGGGGCTTAGGCTCCGACTCGGGGATCACGGCGGCTCGCCAGTCCTTCCCTTGCGACCTCCGACACCTTCTGATCGGGATCGGCGAGGCGGTTCGCCAACGCGTTCCGCAGAGCCGGCCCCTCACCCGGGTATTCATGGGCTAGTGCGTACGTGGCGTACCAACGGACCTCTGCATCGTCATCACTCGAGAGGGCAATCACGGCCTCGATGAGGCGGGGGTCGGCGGTCTCCGGATCCGCCACCAGCCCGAATGGGTCCGCGGCCACGGCGAACCTCACCCTAGCGTCGGGATGATGGGCGAAGGGAAGCACAGCGTCCAATGCGGCGGGTTCTTGTTGCCATGCGAGGGCTGAAACGATGCATGCCAACACGTCGGTATCGGTCTCGATCTGCGCCATGGCCGTCAGGACCGGGACAGCCTCCTGTGCGAACGGTCTTCCCACACCTTGTCCAAGCTCACGAAGGATCCGTGCACAGATGGCTCGTTCATCCGGATCGAGACTGCGTGCTAACGCACTCGCTGCTGAGAAGACGTCGCGGTTTACGCGCTCGTGGAGAGCGACGAGTGGACCGAGGTCCTCGCCCTCGGAGGTCGCACCTGCAGCCCGCTGGTTCCGCACTGCAAGCGCAACCAACGTACTCGTCGGGAGTTGTCGGAGGGCGTCACGGGCATCGGGACTACTCATAACGGCGGCTATGCAGCATATGTCTAGGAACGCCGGTGGATCACTACCTGGACTTGCGGTGACCAAGGGACTGATAGCAGGACCAGGCCAGCATCCGCAAATGTACCCGGGGGTGTGCTCTCAACCCAGGTGTCGAGGATAGGGTTGGGCATGGCGTACGGTGATGGATATGACGACAAGGAGCGCCGCGGCGGCAGCACCAATTAGCGCGCATTGCCATACCTGGAATGTGAACTCGTAGGTGGAATACGAGCAGCCGTAGGGACGGCGGTCTGGAAACGGCGGCCAGAGGCTTGCAGTCCAGAAACGGACTCCGAGTCCTACTGGCACCGACCCAAGAAGAAGAGCCTTAGTAAGGATCTCTTGCATGCGGCCATGCTAGCGCCCGGCGGAGAGCACGACTGCACGCGCCGCGTAACGGTGCGACGGCCGCAGCAGGTAGCCGCTCCGCAGGCCAGCATCCGTGAATGTAGCCAGAGCACCGCGCACCCTGTTGTCGAGCAGAGGTTCTCAGACGCCACCATCGACTAGTCGGAGAGCCGCTGCAGGCTTCCGCTGGCGGTCAGGAGGTGAGCCGCAGCGGCATCCGCCGTAACGTCGCCGGGAGGAAGGAAAAAGGCGGACCCGGGGATCATGGGGACGGCATCGCCCATCCCCCTCAGTGCGGGATTGGTCCCTGTGTTAGTGGTCACGTTCCGATTCGTGGCCCAGTGCACCATCCACTCGGGGTGAAACCCGCCGCCCGCTCCGCCCCCGTCGATGAGAAGACGCGTGCCATCCCACGAGAAGACTACCGCAGCACCGATCAGCGGATAGCCGGCCTGGCTCCCCCAGCGGACGATCCGAGCGAGCTCTTGCCCGGTTGCCATATCGCGGATACTGATGCCGCTCGCCTCGTCGACGGCGAGGAGACGGCCGTCGTGAGTTGCAACGGCTCCGATCGCGGACCAGCCAGGGTACGTTGCGATGGGACCACCGGTGGAGAGCCGGAGAACCACCCACTTGAGCGCTCGGACCGTGGAGCCTCCCGTGCTGTCGGAAACGACGACGCGGTCGGCGTCGGGGCTGCATGCGATGACGCCCCATCCGCCTTGGCCGAGGCTTGCCACGGTGCGGACCTGCCCGACTGCTGAGACCTCGACGAGGACTCCAGTCGAACTAGCGTTGTTTGCTGTCCCCGGGAATCCGCAGAGATGGCTCGAGTCGTCAGCCCAGATCGGCTGCGGCAAATCATCGGCATAGATGTCGGCGAGCCGGTGGCCATAAACGTCGTACAGGAGCCTGCCGCCGATGAGTAGCCTGGAGCCGTCCGGAGCAATCGAGACCCCTGCAGCTTGCGAGTACTGATCGATGGTCAAGGTCCCGACCACGCGGCCCCGATAGTCGCGCGCGATGTATCGCGACGGCGCCGACCCGACTTCGCTGGTCGGATCCCAGGTCAGAACGAGCGGCGCGGGAGCCGTGATCGTCGACGACACCTGGGCGGTGGCGGGTGACGGGGTCCAAGACGACGAGGGCTTGACCGGTGGCGTGATGAGGGTGGGTTGTGTCGACTGTGATGGCAACGTGCCCGCCGTCACGCTCGGATGGGCGTTCCCCAAGTCACAGCCGGCGAGGCTGAGGATTGCGAGCGTCGCGACTATCCCGAGCATCAGTCCACGGGGCATGAGCAACCTCCGGCTCCGCTGGCGTAAAGGCGCGCAGTCGGCACTGAATGGAACGTGCGAACCCGACTTCCAGATACGACGCTCAGTCGGACGAAACCTGCTGTACCTTGAGGCGGCCGTGAGAGGTCACCCTCCTGCAGGCCAGGGTCCGCCAATGTCGCCAGAGGATCCTGCAAGCGCCCATTTGGCACTAGGTCAGCTTGATAACGGCGGGCTTATGGCTGCGGAGATTAGGCCAATGAGGCCCGCCGCGGCGAGGCCAAGCAACGCGCACAGCCATGCCCCAAGGCTCGGCGTCGTGAATATCTGTGGGCATCCGTCGAGCGCTCCGGGAGGAGGGGGCGGACACGGAGAACCACTCGTCAGTAGCGCCGCCCAGAGGCCAACTCCAACTCCAACCGGTACCGCGGCAACTCTCAGGGCGATTACGAGCGACCGCCTCATCCAGTAAGGCTAGCGCGACCGATGTAGCAGGGCAACGCCTTCCTCCCTTCTACGACGCGGCCCTAGCGCAGGCCAGCATCCGCAAATGTACCCAGAGCGATTGTTCATCGGGATCCACGGCTGGGGCCCTTGTAAGATCATTGACCAAGGAAAGAGATGCGGATCTTCATCGGCGGCATGATCGTCGCCTTGCTGATTCTTACCGTCGCGTTCGGAGTCGGCTTCATGGGTGCTTTCGGGCAGTCGTCGTCGACATCAACGGCGGGGCCGCCGCCTATCCACACAGGCGCAGTCACGTCGAAGACATAAGGAGCTACAGGCACGGCATCGCTTCCAGGTATCCAGATCTTGGTGCAGGCGAGCATCCGCCAATGTACCCAGCCGATCGTTCGGACGGCAGGTCGTTTGCTGGACCGGTTACACCACTGCCCCCGCAACCCCAACGACCAGGGCGGCGTACATCTCGAGAACAAGAGCGCAAGAGACCCCTCCCAGACAGGCGCGGAAGAGGTTCCCACCTGTTAAGCGGTAGGTGGTGAACCCTACGGCGATCGCCAGCGTGGGGAAAACAACGAGGTAGACAAACTGAAACGACGGCTGCTGAATGAATGCGATGGCAGTCTGCTCGTATAACAGCGCTGCGAGCGCCGCAGCAAGGCTCACGGGAACGTAACGCAGCAGCCCCTTGGACACCTCGCGAGGGTAGGCCGGGTGTCGGGGCCCGGTCCGGGGAGTAACGGCTTCGGCACGGTGTGGAGGGATATCGCCATCGGCCACGCCAGCATCCGCCAATGTAACTTGGCGAACCATGACGGCGCGCCTTGGTCTAGCCTTGTTCGATGCTCGAAGCGGTAATTGGTCCTAGATGAGCGCATCGACCTCGCTGGCACAGAGGATTCACTCGCGAGCGCACCTGACGGGTGAATTCACTCTCCGCTCCGGGCAGGTGAGCACCGAATACTTCGATAAGTACCTATTCGAGGGCGATCCTGAACTTTTGCGAGCGGTGGTAGAAAAGCTCGTGGCGCTCATTCCAGCGGATACGGAAGTGCTTGCTGGGCTTGAGTTAGGCGGAGTCCCGCTCGCAACAATCGCGTCGCAGCAGACGGGGCTCCCAGCTGTTTTCGTCCGCAAGGCCGCAAAGGCATACGGCACACGGCGGATCGCTGAGGGCGGCAGCGTTGAAGGACGGCGTGTGACCGTTATTGAGGACGTGGTGACGACCGGGGGGCAAATCGTCGCCTCGACAGGCGCACTCAGGGACCAGGGCGCGCACGTCGATGTCGTCGTCTGCGTCATTGACCGTAAGTCTGGAGGATCGGCAAACCTCGCGAGAGCTGAACTAGAACTCAGATCGGTTTTCACGATGACGGATCTCGTCGCCGCAGCGAGTGGCTAGCGAAAACATGGTGCGATGACGAGGGCGTGGGACCTGGTCATCTGTGACCTTGACGGCACGCTGGTAGATTCGACGCCGAGTGTGGTGGCAGCCATGGTCAGCACGCTCGACCAACTCGGCGTCGCCCCGCCTGCCGACCTCGACCTCTCGTCATGCGCCGGGCCACCGTTGCATGAGAGCCTGGCTCACCTGCTTGGACCCGATGATCGCGTTGACGAGGCGATTGTCGCCTACCGCTCGCATTATCGGACCGAGGCTTGGAGCCTAACGCGTTGTATGGCAGGTGTTGAACCGGCGCTGTCGGAATGGAGAGAGGCGAAGATCAAACTTGCCGTGTGCACATACACACCCACGCCGCTCGCCGTCGACGTCCTCAAGCAGACGGGATTGGCACGCTACTTCGCCCTTGTAGTCGGGACCGACCTTCGGATCGACGACCGCCAAGTCAAGGCCGACCTTCTTGAGGAGACGCTCCGTCGATGCCGCCGGAGCAGGGAGGGAACGCTCTATATCGGCGACCACGAACTCGACGCCGCAGCGGCGGCAAGCGCTGGGGTTTCTTTCTCCCGTGCGGGACCAAGCGGATGGCGTTGGCCCGTGTTAGCGGCGAAGGTCATGGCTGGGCGCGGCGCTGGATTGTGAGCTGGCAGACCGCAGCAGCGGTGTTTTATAGCCCCTACGAGGAGGGGTGTCGCCGACGATGTCCAGCGAATCGAGGACGAGAATCGACGCCCAGGCCAGCATCCACAAATGTACCTTGGACCGGACGCCGGACCCACCCAGCGGGTGCCTATTCGTAGGTTCGCGCTGCTTCCAGCGTCGTCGCGAAGAGTGACCAGTTCGGGTGCTCCGGCTCCGCGGAGGCGGCCTATGCTGGCGCCGTGGTCAGTTTGCCGAGAGATGACCGTGCCTGGCGTATCGGGACAGACGCCGAGGTCGTGTGGATCGTTGGCGGAACGACGAAGGGCCCGACCGTAACCTCCGCCATCCCGCCCGTCTTCGGTGCCTACGCTACGGTGGTGATCCCGGATACCGGTGAGAGCCAGTAAGTCACGATCGGGCAATGCTCACTCTGCTCGGGGACCACTCGGGGGGCCAGCTCTGGTGGCTTGGCTATCTCGACACCGGAGTCGACGATACCGTCTTTCCCGACGCGCCCAGAGTGACCTTGTACGCAGGGTGGCACTACGTCCTCGTAGAGGCAGGGCCGCAACAGGCTGCTACGTGGCGGCCCTGCGGTCTGGAGACCTCTCGGAGGCGCTCCTTGCCCGACCTAATGTTCCCTGCCGATCGCTCATGGCTCGTCTCTCGGCTCTGGGACGACGATTGGAGCTTCATCGGTGGACCCACCGGCCTTGTGAACAGATTCTCCTTTCACCAGGATCTGGAGGCGAGGCTGTTAACTCTCGGCGAGGATGCGACGCCGCCTGGCCATCACGCGTTCTGAAGCATTCGCGGTCGTGCCAGAACAGTCTCCAGGCGAGCATCCGCCAATGTCCCTTGAGCTGTGTGCACCCCAGCTCGGATCATGCGCGACAGGCAATGATGTATTTGACGCACCAATGTCGCGGGAGCGTCCGGAAGCTTGACAAGGTCGTCGCCCTTCTCACTTATTGGGGACGTACCGTTCGAGACGGATGAGAGCGCTTCTCACGTGTTGAGCCGGTTCGTTGTCGTTGGTGCCTTTGGTCTCATATCTGCAGTCTCGACATATGCGCTGAGCCGGGTCGTCCGATTTGGGAGTCTCCCACGCCTACCGCGAAAGGGGTCGGCGATGGTCGCTGTCGGAGTTGCCATCGCTTGGGTCGCGTGTGTCTCCGCCACCCTCGCTGGTGTGACTTGGTGGATCGCGCTGGTTGTAATGGTGGTGGTGCTCTGGATAAGTACGGTCATCGCTAGCCTCTGGTATAGACGGCAATTTCGAAGTGGACGATGAGCGACAACTCCGTGGCACGATGGACGATCCGACCACCTGGGCGGAGATCGGATCTACATCCTCGGACTCGCATGCAAGTAGGCACTCGCCCGCCAGGCGAGCATTCGCAAATGTACCTCGACAAACGTCCGCACGCTCGGGTATTACGGGGAAGCTTAGGAGACGGTCGAGCTGCTCCAGGTCTGGCCACCGTCGTCGCTGCGCCAAAGCCTGTTGTTGCATAAAGCATGCACCTCGGTTGGTAACTCGTATCCGAGCCACCATGGGCCACAAGCCAAAGTCTGGTGCCAGTGGGCGCCGCGGTCGATCGTGACCAGTACGGCTGATGCCGTCGCCCTGCCACCGATCCGCTCGCGCCACTCTCGCAGCAATGAGCCGCCTGTAGATGACACGCATTTAGAGCGTCGGTAACGGCCCCGCTCCGGCCTATGCCCTGTAGGACTATGTAATGTTTGCCGGCACTTCGAGCGTATGCATCTCGTGACCACCTCAACGACCACTGCGTCAGTGGCCGCCGACCGCCTATCGGCACGTGAGGCAGAGACAACGCTTTCGGCCGGCGAACTCTGCGAGCGTTACGCCGCCCGCGTTTATCAGTTCGCAAGCATGGTGGCGGGCAGCGACCTCGAGGCCGAGGATCTAGCGCAATCGGCGTTGGAGCGTGCTCTCCGCGGGTTACCACGCTTCGACAGTCGGAAGGGACAGGTCGAGGCATGGCTCTGGCGCATTGTCGTAAACGTCGCGCGAGATGCGGGGAGAGCCGCGGTGCGTCGGCAACGACTGTGGGAACGGCTCGTCCAGCTTCCCAGTGGCAGGGCCGGCAACGACGATATACCGCTTGGAATCAGCAACGATCGACTTCTTGAAGCAATTCGCGCTCTCACGCCGCGCGAACGCTCGGTACTCGCGCTGCGGTTCGGCGCTGATCTCGACTACGCGGGTGTTTCGGCGGCGCTGGGTATCTCATCGGGCGCCGTCGCCGTCGCCACGCACCGGGCACTAATCGCGTTGCGGCGGAAGCTGCTGGAGGACAGTCGATGAACGCACCGCAGTTGTCGGAATCGTTGACTGACCGGCTGACAGCCTTGAAGAGCCCGCTCCCACAGGGCTTGATCGCGCGCGCCCGAGCGGGAGCCGCCGCATCCACGCCGCCTGTCGTTCGGATGGCTGCGTCTGTGGACGAGCGCATCGAGGCCAAGAGCCCGCCAGCACAGCGCACCACCTTCTCTCCCGTAACGGAACGCCCGCGTCACAGGGCTCTTAATCGCTTGGCGGGGGCAGTCGGCATTGCGGTGGTCGCGCTGGCGGTTGCAACATTTGGGCTCGAGCTCAACGGTCACGACCACTCGACAGTACCTGCGCCGCCTACCGAGCTTGCCGCACTGCCCGTCACCGGTAGCTCCGGGATTCCAGTATCAGCGAAGATCGTCGTGCCGACCACGCGCGGCACGGGCAGAGCGGTGCTCCCCACCTTCCTGGCCAACGCAAAGGTGCTGTACGTCCAGTACGACTGCAGTGGGAGCGGGCAGCTTCAGATCGAAGTCGACCAACGATGCTGTCAAGGTGGATCTCCAACCGTGCTCGAGGTCCGAGGTTGCAACCACGGTCGCGTTGAATTCAGCGGCAACCGGTGCACCGCTGACCCTGGACGTCGTGACCGGCTCGGCGGTGAAATGGGAACTGCTCGTCGCAGAAAGTCAGGTGCCGGCGAACTTTCCGAGCCTGAGTATCGGCCTGCCGCTGCCTGCCTTTCCACTCTTGGTCGCTGACACGTACGCCGAAGGGTCGGCATCGCTGCCGACCTTCACCCCGACCAAGCCGTACTGGATTCAGTATGCGTGCATGGGTACCGGATCGATCACCATCCTCTCGTCTGATGGTTCGGTGCACTACACGTCAGAGAGCTGCGAAACCTCAAACGGCCTCAACGGCCTGATGGTGCCGCAGAATCAGGTCACCGGGCAACCAGTGTCCCTGCAGATAGAGACGGCACAGTCGATGATCTGGGAAGCGCGCGTCGTGCAGTTCAGCGGACCTGCACCGAAACCCTACGAGATCGTGCCGCCAACTCCGGTCCCCGGAGTACCCCTGGCCGAGCGACTTCACGCTTCTCGCCGGCGAGACGTCACTGGTTCCCGACACGCACGGAACCGGTTCCCTCACCTTCCGGCGTTCACGCCGACCACGAAATACTGGTATATCGTCCTCAGCTGCTCCGGCCCTGGATCGCTCGAAATGATTGGATCCGACGGTTCGACAGCTACGCAGGAATCGTGCGCGACGCCCTCAGTCGGCATTTGGGACGGCGGAGAGGCCGTGGCCGGGGTGCCGATCTCCCTGATGATCAAGGCAAACCCGGGAACGCCCTGGCACATCGTCGTCTACGGGACCAACGTTTCGGATTCGCTCCCGTAGCCGTAGCAGATTCCACGAAGGAGCGCGGGCGCTCGCTCCGAGTTCACTGCTCACAATCAGTGACCAACTCTCCAGAGGAGTGAGCGAAAGCTAACCCAGGCGAGGATCGTGCACCTCGACGGGCCCTACCTATTCATGAGTGATGCCCAGGATCTCTGGACCAAGAGTGGCCGACGTGCGCGAACGTACGCTCGGTAGTCGGCCGATGGCGATGACGGCCTTCATCCGTGGCCTAAACTTGGGCCAACCGCAATCGGATGCTCAAGCACCGATGAGGGGACCTATTTTTGGGTAAACGCTCAGTAAACTCAGTCTCGCTTTCGAAAACCCTTATCCCGCCCAAGTAGCTCAGTGGTAGAGCAACGCCTTGGCAAGGCGACCCAACAGCCCATTTGAGATCGCTGAAGGGACAGAATTGAAAGTGAGGGACGAATACACACGCCCCCAAACCGTTAGTGAGACTTCGTTAGTAAACGAAGAGCCACCAGCACGCAAACGGGCGTCGCGGGAGCGCCATCCCAGCACCTAGCGGGCGGCGGGCACGGATCGTCCTAGTCTGCCGTCGCGGCCGGCCATACGCGCGACCTATCGACCCCATACGATTGCAGATCTCTGGAGGTCGGAGCGTCCGGACCCTGCCCGACCGGTGTCGTAAGATCCAGTTGGAAGAGGATCAAGCCCGGGAGGGGAGTCATGAGTTGTGGAAGACCGAAACGATCTCGACGTTATTGGCGCGCGGGAGCCATAGTCATCGCTGCGCTGGCACTTGGGGCGCAGGTTTCCCCTGCAATCGCCGCCTCGCGCTCGTGGACGATTGTGCCTCACCCAACCCGCCGGCAACGCGCGCCACGCTCTCGTCCATTTCGTGTCCCTCTCCAACATCATGCTTCGCTGTGGGGGATGCCTTCGGGCACACCCACGATCGTCCCCTCGTTGAGCACTGGGACGGTCGTGCGTGGACGGTGATGTCGAGCCCGGCATCACCGCGATCGGTTCCCTGGACGCGGTGTCCTGCGCGAGTGTCCGATCGTGCAGCGCAGTCGGCGACCGCTTTGTGGGTGGCGGCGGACTCGAACAGACGCTCGTGGCTGGCTGGGACGGCGGCTCATGGTCACAAATCCCCACCCCGACGCCAGGGCAAGGGGCCGGGTCGAGCGGTGTCTCCTGCGTTGCCGGCGCGGCTGCGTGGCGGTCGGGCAGTCGACCTCGGCTTCGGATCTGAGCGCACGTTGGTTTGAAAGCTGGGACGGTACTCGCTGGTCTGTCGTCGCTAGTCGACCCCGTCCGGCGGCTCGAGCTTGCTGAGCGGCGTTACATGCCTGACGGCGTTGAGTTGCGTTTCGGTCGGCGAGCATGTGCGAGCGCAGCAGAGTGCAGACACACTTGTTGAACGCTGGGACGGGATGTCGTGGCGCATCGTCTCCAGCCCGATGCGCTTCGTCGTCAACCAGTGAGCTTTCAGGTGTCGCCTGCAGTGGGAACACCGCTTGCTTTGCGGTGGGCCAGTATTCTGGGCGCCGCGGGAGCCGCCACTTTGGCGGAAGTATGGAATGGCGTTTCGTGGCGCATCGTCCCGACTACCAACCCGGCGTCAGGGAGCGGCAGTCTCGTCGGCGTGTCGTGTGCCGGCGCCATCAACTGCGTGGCGGTCGGCCTCGGGGTGACGGGCGCAGGCGCCCATACCAGCCTCATCGAGCAGTGGCAGGGGACGAGTTGGGCGCTCGTTGCGCACCCGACCCGAAACCAACGCAGGGCAACGTCTTGCTCGGTGTGTGTGCACGATCCCAACAGCGTGCGCGGCCGTGGGCTACAACTTCCCGACGGCGTCGACCCAGACAACCTTGGTTGAGCAACAGCGCAGCTAGCGTCAACTGCGACACGGAGGTGTCTGGCAGCACTAGAGGGCCGACGCTGCTACCGGCATGCGTCGACCCGATCTTCGCTCCGCGACGGGGGACTTCGATGCGCTTGTTGAGTCCCTGACGCGAAGGTGGCCGACTTTGCCTGCAGGGGTTCGGAACCTGGGCCGGTGCTAAGCTGACGCTGCCGCACGCCTATGGGGTCGGTGAATTCGGAGAGGGAATATCATGAGGCTCAGATCAGCCATCTTGGTGGTTGCCGTCATCGGTGCCTTGGGTTCGGCGCCGCAGATTGCGTTGGCTTCGTCGTCCGGCCGCGGCGTGCCAGCATCAAAGTGGACGATTCAGCGAACGGCTACGATCTCGTTGCCAAGCGACAGCACTCTCAACGATGTCTCTTGCAGCGTGAACTGCGTCGCGGTTGGCGACTCGGAGGGGACCTCGTCCTTTGGATACGCAGACCTGTGGAACGGCGCCAAATGGACGCCTCAGTCTGTAGTCCGCCCGTCGGAGCGGTCGCGAGTGACCTCCGCGCTGTGTCGTGCTCATCGGCATCCGCGTGCACCGCAGTTGGGGGCTACCTGACACCGTCCGGGGACGTCAACCTGGCGGAGCGCTGGAACGGCAGCGCCTGGGCTATCCAATCCATGCCGACGCTCGGCGACCCCACCCTCCCATTCCTGCCGCGCGAGCTGTCCGGGGTGTCCTGTCCCACCGCAACCGACTGCACTGCGGTCGGGAATTACACAGTCCCGTCAACCGGCGTTGACATCACCCTCGCGGAACAGTGGAACGGGAGTGAATGGACCGTCGAAGCGACGCCCAACCCTGCGGCAGCCGATCGCTACAGTCAGCTCACCAGCGTGTCGTGCTCGGCAGCAAGCGCATGTACCGCCGTGGGTGGCTTCTTCGACAGCTCGAACATGGTGCACATGCTCGTGGAAGCATGGAACGGCGCAAATTGGGCGATCGAATCTGCGCAAGATCCGGTCGGCTTCACCCAGACGTGGCTGAACGGTGTGTCGTGCACCTCGACATCTAGCTGCACGGCTGTCGGCGACGAGGCTTCCACGTCGCAAACCTTCGCCCTCGCCGAGCGCTGGAACGGTCTCACATGGTCGATTCAACCCACGCCGAGCGGCCTTGCCAGCGTCCTCACCTCCGTGTCGTGGACGACGTCGCAGGCATGCTCTGCTGTGGGATGTACCAGGTTGTAAGCGGAACCTTCCAGACATTGGCTGAGCGCTGGACTAACGGCGCATGGAGCATTGAGTCGATCCCGAGCCCCAAACGGTTCCTCGCTGAACTGAATGCCGTTTCGTGCGGGTCGGCCTCCCGATGCGAGGCATCGGAGTCGCGATACCAGCCTCGGTGACGACTTCAGCCTCGCCGAGGGCAACATGCGGACCTGATGCACGTCGCACGTGGCTGATGGCGGAACTTGTCTGATCTTCGAAATACACGGTGCAGGCGGTGGGCGCTCGCCACGGTCGAATGCGGCAAGCGCATTCAAGATGTGACGGTCCTCGCGTGCAGCCGCCCGACGTGGCGGCCACGCGCTTCCGGTGTCGTGCTGTGTTGGCTTTGGCGACATCGCTACGCGGGAGTGCTGCTTGACCGGTGGAGTTTCGCCGAGGCCGGCAGGCAGGTTGTCCTCGGCGCGACCGATCGCTGGTATCAGACCGGTTGGTCGCTTGTACGGCCGCGAACGCGTGCTCGCCGTCCATGCGCTGGCGGCAGATGGCTTCTCCGGTCGCCTAGACAGGGCCACCCGCAATCGGATGCTCAGGCACCGACCCGGCGACCCGTTCTTAGGGTAATTGCGTTAATACTGGTCCGGCGTTGAGAAAACCCTTATCCAGCCCAGTAGCTCAGTGGTAGAGCAACGC
>CAVWRW010000014.1:0-199607 GCA_963757475.1 Candidatus Dormiibacterota bacterium | reverse complement strand
CATGGCGATTGTCCTACGTGGCTTCCTGAGCAATCGACGGTTGTATAGGTCTCACTACTCGGGTAGTAAGGCTAGCAGACGCCGATCGCTACGGCGTCAGCACGACCTTCAACGCCTCGCGCCGCTGGAACAACTCGTAGCCACGCACAGCGTCGTCAAGCGACATCCGGTGCGAAATGATCGCCTCCGGATGCGACGTCCCCTTCGCGAGTAGTGCCAATGCATCGTCCCAACGGCCCACGATGTTCGCCGTCCCGCAGAACTTCAATGTGATCGCCTTGAGAAAGGTGGTGTTGAGCGGCAGCACCAGCTCCTGGTCGCTGTGGACGCCCATCACACTGATCCGGCCGCCGGCGCGAGCGATGTCGATGCAGTCGAGCAGCGCCGGCGCGGCGCCCACGCATTCCAAAACGGCATCGGCGCCTCGTCCGCCGGTGCGGTCCTGGATGAAACTCGGCGCGTGCACCGCGTTGGCATCAACAGGAATCGCGCCGAGGCTCTGCGCCATCTCGAGGCGCTGCGACACCGTGTCCACCGCGTAGATCATCGACGGTCCGAACTGTTGCGACGCGAGGATTGCCATGAGCCCGACAGGTCCGCATCCGACCACCGCAACCACATCGCTCGGCTCGATCCGCGCCTCGATCGCGCAGTCGTAGCCCGTCGTGAATATGTCGCCGACGAAGATCCCCTGCTCGTCCGTCAGCGACTCGTCGAGCGAATGCAGCACGAGGTCAGCAGCCGGCACGCGCACGTACTCCGCCTGCGCGCCGGCAATGTCCCCGAAGAACGACCCATAGCCGAACACCCGCTGATCGGGGCAGCGGCTGAAATGGCGGCGCTCGCAATACCAGCACTCGCCGCAGGGAATCGTGAACGAGCCGACCACGCGATCGCCCTCGGCAAACCGGCGCACTGCACTGCCGACAGCCTCCACGATGCCGACGAACTCGTGACCGAGGATGCCGCCCGGACTCATTCCCGGAATCCGGCCGTGCACGACGTGCAGGTCGCTGCCGCAGATCGCCGTCTTCGTGACTCGGACGAGCGCATCCGTCGGCTCCTCGAGCACCGGCTTCGGCACATCGACCAGCTCGACCTCGCCGAAATCCTTGAACGCCAGGGCACGCACGACTAGCGGGTCTCGTCCTCGGCGGCGCGGCGCTGAATCACCCGGTCGCGCAACTCGTCCTCGAGGTCCCCTGCTTTCTCCGCGTCCCGGCGCAACCAGAACGGAATGCGTTCCGGTTCCCCCGCTGCGAGTGCTTTCGCCTGTGCCTCGAGGTAGGCACGCAGCGCGCTGTCAACCGCGGTCGACAGCTCGGACCCGTTCGACGTGAGCGGCGACACGAGGTCACCCGCGACCACGACCGTATTCGTGGGCGCAGGCGGGGGCTTGGCACCGAAGAGCCTCCCAAGCCACGACATGCGCCGAGTGTACGCAGTCTCGGCCGCCCGCCTCAGCGCGACGCCTGTGCGCGGTATCGTGCGCGAGTGGCCACGACCGCATTGCAGCCCCACCTGGAGTGGACCGGCAACCCTGACGCCGATCGTTTGGTCAGTGAAAGTCCCACGGCGATGCTCATCGGCTTCTGTCTCGATCAGCAGGTCCCGATCGAGTGGGCATTCCTCGGCCCGCTGACCATGCAGAAGCGTCTCGGCACCTTCAACGCAACGGAGATCGCCTCGATGGATCCCGAGACGGTCGTTGCGGCATTCGTCAAGCCACCGGCGCTCCACCGGTTCCCAGCGAGCATGGCGCGCCGCGTCTACGGGCTCTGCCAGATCATCGCCGACGAGTACGGCGGGGATCCGACCCGGATCTGGACAGAAGCCAAGGACGCCAAGGACCTCCAGAAGCGGTTCGCGGCGCTCCCCGGCTTCGGCGCCGCCAAGGCGCGCGTGATGGTCGGCGTCGTCGTCAAGCACCTCGGCGCACGTCCTGCCGGATGGGAAACGGTCGTGCCCGACTGGCCGACGCTCGCGGACGTCAGCACCGTCGCCGAGCGCGAGGCGTACCAGACGCAGAAGCGCGCGTTCAAGGCAGCGCTGCGCGCCGAGGCTGCCGCCAAGTCACCGGCAAAAACGCCCGCAAAGTCAGCGGCGAAGCAAAAGACCGCCAAGACGGTGGCTCGTGGCCGGCGCTGATATCACGGTCTTCGAGGACGGTGGCGTCCGGATCGTGAAGGTCGGTCCGATGGGGCCGTACAGCAACAACGCCTACATCGTGCGGGATGTCGCAGCCGGCGAGGCGTTGCTCGTCGACATGCCCCTGGAAGAAGGGCCGCTGCTCGAGGCGATCACAGCAGAAGGCGGTGTCCGCACGGTGATCGCCACGCACTGGCACCGCGACCACTGGATGACGTACGACGCGGTCCGCGCCGCTACGGGAGCACCGGTCCTCGTGGGTGCTGTCGAGATCAACATTCCCGAGGAGCGCATCGACGGCCGGCTCGATGACGGCGCCGAGGTCAAAGTCGGCGCTGCACGCATCAGGGTCCTGCACACTCCGGGACACACCGTCGGCAGCATTTCACTCCGCGTCGGCAACGCCGTGATCACCGGCGACACGCTGTTCAACGGCGGGCCGGGCAAGACCGCCGCCAAAGGTGACCTCGAGACGCTCATCGAGAGCATCAAAGCGAAGTTGCTGCCCTTGCCCGAGGGCACGCTCGTGATGCCGGGCCACGGCGTCAACACCACGATCGCCGACAGCCGCAACGGTGTCGCCGCGTACAGCCGCCATCCCAAACCCGCCGGCTACTTCGGCGATGTCGCGTGGGGTGACTGACCCGGCACCACAACCCGTAGCTGGAGCCATCACCGGGGCTGAGAGCCTGCACCTCTCGACCGGCCGGGGGAAATGGGTGCTCACCGCCACGGTGCTCGGCAGCGCGATGGCCCAGCTCGACGGCAGTGTCGTCGGCATCGCGCAACCCGCCATCGGCAAGGAATTCCACGCGGATATCGCCGGGCTGCAGTGGGTATCGGTCGGCTACCTGCTCTCGCTGGCAGGGCTGATCCTGCTGTCGGGCGGCCTCTCCGATCGTTTCGGCCGCCGGCGCCTCTTCATGATCGGGGTCGTCTGGTTCGCCGTTGCTTCGCTGATCTGTGCGACGGCGCCGAACATCGAGCTCCTGATCGCGGCCCGCGCCCTGCAGGGCGTTGGCGGCGCGCTACTCACACCCGGGAGCCTCGCGATCCTCGAGGCCTCGTTTGCGCCGGGCGAGCGCGGACGGGTGATCGGGGCGTGGTCGGGCCTCGGCGGCGTCGCGACAGCGCTCGGTCCATTTGTTGGCGGCTTTCTCATCAGCGCCATCTCGTGGCGGCTCATCTTTCTGATCAATGCCCCGATCGCGGCGGCAGTGATCTGGATCTCCTTCCGCCATGTTCCCGAATCGCGAGACCCTGAGGCGACCGGGTACATCGATATCGCCGGGAGCGCTCTGACGATCCTGGCGCTCGTCGGCATCTCCTTCGGCCTCATTCAGGGAACCGCGGGAAGCTGGACGTCACCGGTGGTCGTCGGTGCGCTCGTCGTCGGGTTTGCTGCGTTGATCGCATTCGTGATCGTCGAGCTGCACGTCCGCGCGCCGATCGTGCCGCTCGGGATCTTTCGATCGATGCAATTCAGCGCGACCAACATTGAGACGCTGTTCATCTACGGAATGCTCGGTGGCGTGTTCTTCCTGCTGCCCATCGAGCTCCAGCAGGTATCCCACTACAGCCCGACGCTGGCAGGCGCATCGGTGCTCCCTGCGACCGGCCTGATGTTCCTGCTGTCCTCGCGGTCGGGAGCGCTGTCGGCGCGTATCGGACCGCGGATGCAGATGTCCGTTGGTCCGATACTGATGGCGGTTGGCATGGCGCTCTACGCGCGCATCGACGCATCCGGCAACTACTTCACCGAAGTGCTTCCGCCCGTGCTGTTCTTCGGATTCGGGCTCTCAATGCTGGTAGCGCCGCTGACCGCAACGGCGCTGTCCTCTGCACCGCCGGAACGCACTGGCATGGCGTCCGCCGTCAACAATACGGTCGCACGCACGGGCAGTCTCCTCGCCGTGGCGTGCCTTCCGGCGCTCGCCGGGATTACCGGCGACAGCTATCTGCACCCCGCCGTTTTCGAATCAGGGTTTCAACGGGCGGTCTTGATCGCGGCGGTGATCTGCGCCGCGGCCGGTGTGTTCGCCGCGGCGACGATCCGCAATCCAAAGACACCGCCGTCGTCGAGCCCAGCGCTCGAAGGCCAGTTTCACAGTGAGGTCGCTGCGCCGCCACTTCGGCAGCAGGGCGGCGGCGACGTCGCGCCTAGCGGGCGAGACCCTGGTTGATCTTTGCGACGAGGTCGCCCGCTTCGTGGCCGACGACCTGGGCGACGACGATGACCAGCACGATGCACACCAGGGTCACCCCGTGGATTGCCCAACCACGCGTGCGATGACGACGCTGAACCTGACTCGGCATCGTCGCCATCCACACCCCCCTTGCACCCATCCCTTCCGGCGGCCCTGCGCCCGTGGGCCTCAGTATCATCGATCGCGCCAAAGGTTTCAAGTGGCAAGTTGGAGCCGTCAATCCTTGAGTGGTGTATCACTACGCTATGGCGGCTGAAGCGCAACCGACCGCGAAGCCGCCGGCACTGGTCGTCGACCACCTCGGCAAGCGATTCGGCAACCGCACCGCTTTTGATGACGTCTCGTTTTCTGTGGCGCAGGGCGAGGTGTTTGGATTCCTGGGACCCAATGGCGCGGGGAAGACGACCACGGTTCGCACACTCGGGACCCTCATCGCGCCGACGTCAGGCTCGGCAAGCGTCGCCGGCATTCCATTGACGCCGGATAACGGCCCGGAAATCCGTCAGCGCATCGCGATCATGCCGGAGAACCCGGGCCTGTACCGACGCCTCACGGTGACCGAGAACCTGCAGCTCTTCGCAGGTCTTTATCAGCAGCACAACGCGGCGGTTCGCATCGGAGAGGCGCTCGAGGCGGTCAACCTCAGCGCGCGAGCTCACGACCTCTGCGGCAGTCTGTCGAAGGGGCTCCTGCAGCGTGTCGGGTTGGCACGCGCACTGCTCAACGACCCCGCGGTCATGTTCCTCGATGAGCCGACGTCCGGGCTGGATCCCGTGGCAACGCGCGAGGTGAACGACCTCATCAACGGTTTGCGCCAGCGCGGGGTCACTGTGTTTCTCACGACTCACCGGCTCGAGGAGGCGGAGCGGCTGTGCGATCGCGTCGCCATCCTCAACACCACGCTCCGCTTGGTGGGCCGGCCCGACGAGCTCCGTGAGCGGCTCTTCACTCGGTCGCTCGTCGTCGAGACGTTGACACCGATCGCTGCGCCGGATGATGTTTTCAACAGCACCGACGGCGTCGAAAGCTGGCGGCCCGACGGCGCGAGCAGCTACGTGCTCACCGTCGCCGATCCGAGAAATGTCGCTCCCCAAGTGACCCGGGCCCTCGTTGCCGCCCGTGCCGACGTGGTCTCGATCAGCGAGTTGCGCCATTCCCTCGAGGACGTCTATCTGCAGTTGATCGAAGAGGACACCGAGGCAGTGAAACGATGAAGTTCAGTTTCGGACGTTTGGGTGCGGTGCTGCTCAAGGAGCTCCGTGAATACCGCCGCAGCCCGTTCATCATCGGGACGATGGCGCTGGCCCCGCTCGTGTTCCTCGTTGAGCCGCTCCTCACCATCTTTCGCCTCGGGCCATCGATCCCGGCGAGCAAAGTGGACGCGGCAGTCAGCGGCACCTTTCTCGTATTGCTGATCGCGCCTGCCCTGCTGCCGGCTGTCATCGCTGCGTACTCGGTCGTCGGCGAGCGCGAGCAGGGCACCCTCGAGCCCCTGCTGACAACCCCGCTGCGCCGCGATGAGCTGCTCCTCGGCAAAGCGCTCGGTGTTGTCGTTCCTGCGGTGGGGGTCGCGTACGTGCTCTTTGCCATCATCCAGGTCTGCGCTCGTCTCTTCGCGAGCAACCCGGCTGTGATTTCAGCGTTGGGGCAAGGTCCGCATATCGTGGCGGAGATCCTCTTCGCACCACTCCTGGCGGGCTGGTCGATCTGGGTAGGCATCGGAATATCGACGCGAGCGAGCGACGTTCGCGTCGCGCAACAGTTGGGGACGCTGTCGAGCATTCCACCGCTCGCCGTGGTGGCGTTGGTGTCGTTCAATGTCTTCACTCCGAGCGTGACGCTCGCGGTGGTGTTCGCGGTCGTCCTGCTCGTTGCCGACATCATTCTGTTTCGCGTCGTGTCGTCTCTCTTCGACCGCGAGCGGCTCATCACGGGCGCGTCGGCTCGGCGGACGCGGAGCGGTGGCGGTCCGATCCCACCCGCCGGCGCGATTCGACGGATACCCCGCGCTGGAGGTACCGACAATGCGTGACGGAAGACTGATCGTGGCAGGCCTCCTGGGTGGCTCGGGCAACCACGTCGTCCAGATCGTCATCGGCGTCGTCGTCGTGGTGGCGCTCATCGGTTACTTCCTCTTGCGCCTTGGGGGTCGAGTCGGCGGTGGCGACGCCCGTGCTGTCGCGGCTGCTGTCAGCCAGCATCAGCGTGAGCGAGCAACGAGCGACGCGACGCTGCTGCTGGTTCGGACCTGGGGCCTTGCTGCCCATAGCGAGCAGTGGAACATCGTGATCGACCGCGCCGTGGTGGGATCGATCGCCGACAAGGAGACCGTCGAGGTCGCGGTGGAGCCGGGGCACCACATGTTCCGGCTCGAGTTCGGGCAGACACCGCAGCGCCGAGCGTTCGTTCGACGCCGCGTCCGGGGAGGTCGTCACCTTCCTTTGCAACAGTCCGAGGGTCTGGCCACTGCTGGTGGCGGCATTCGTCAAGCCGGACCTATGGATCTCGCTCCGGCGCGAGGCCGGCTAGCTACCCGCACGGGGAGTCGAACCCCGGTTACCACCTTGAAAGGGTGGTGTCCTAACCGCTAGACGATGCGGGCGCGAGGGCCAATCTTAGGTTCGGGCGCGTAACCCGTCGCGCGTTGCGAAGTGACCGGAGCGCGCCGGTATACTCGCGCCATGCCTGTTCGCGAGATCGTCGGCAAAGTCCTCGGGTTCGGCCTCGTCTCACTGGCGCTGATTGCAGGCGGCATCTTCGACCTGCTTGGCGGCCACGTCTACAACGACTACCTCAATGCCGCCCTCGGCATCATCCTGATCCTGATGGGCCTCGGCACCGGCGCGCTCGGCACCGCGCTCATCGTCGGCATCCTCTACGAGGAGAAGTTGAGCCGCCAGGATGGGCAAGTCCACATCACGCCGCGCGGAACTCCGCCCGCCCCGCCGCCGCCGTGGGGCATGGCCGACGTCGGCAAGCCTCCGGGAGTCGTGCGCGTCAGCGAGACGGCCGGAGCGCACGGTGGTGGCTCACCGCGCGTCATGAGCGTCGTGGTCTCCAACCTGGACGCGCCGATGCTGATTGTCGGCCTGCTTGCCTGGACGATCCTGACGCTCGTTCTCTTCGCGCCGCACTAGGTGCCAGCCGGCGCCGGCCCGCGCGTCCGGACGCGATTCGCGCCCTCGCCCACAGGTGCGCTGCATTTCGGCTCGGTCAGAACCGCGCTGTTCGCGTGGCTCACAGCGCGTCACGCCGGTGGCGCGTTCATCCTGCGCATCGAGGACACCGACCAGGAGCGCTACATCCCCGGCACCGAGGCGCTGATCATCGAGACGCTCAGCTGGCTGGGTCTCGACTATGACGAGGGACCGGAGATCGGCGGCCCGCACGGTCCATACATCCAGTCGCTGCGCATCGACACCTACAGCGCGTACGCGGACACGCTTGTCGCGGACGGCAATGCGTACTGGTGCACGTGCACTCCCGCGCGACTTGCCGCGATGCGCGATGAGCAGCGTGCACGCAAGGAACCGACTCGGTATGACCGGCGCTGTCTCACGCGTCAGGAAGACGTTGCGACGGAACGCGCGAACGGCGCACCCGCCGTGGTGCGTCTTCTCATGCCGGACGGAGTCACGAGTGGGACGACGCGGTGCGCGGCCATGTCAGCTTCGAGAACGCCGACATCGACGATCAGGTGTTGCTGAAATCCGATGGCTTCCCCACGTATCACCTCGCGGTTGTGGTGGACGACCATCTCATGGAGATCAGTGATGTCATCCGCTCCGAGGAGTGGATCCCGTCGACGCCGAAACACCTTGCGCTGTATCGGGCATTCGGCTGGACGCCACCGAATTTCGCGCATGTCCCGGCGGTGCTCGGCCCCGATCATCAGAAGCTCAGCAAGCGCCGCGGCGCGCGCAACGTGCTCGAGTACGGCGAGCTCGGCTACCTGCCGTCGGCGATCGTCAACGCGATGGCGCTGCTCGGATGGTCGTCCGGCGACGGTGAAGAGGTCTTCACGCCCGCGCAGCTCTGTGAGCGGTTCACGCTCGACCGTGTCAACTCCGCGCCCGCGATCTTCGACCCCAAACGACTCGACGATCTCAACGGCGTGCACATCCGGGCGATGGACACCGATGCCCTCGTCGAAGCGCTCGAGTTTCCCCTGATCGGCACGAGCAAAGAGGTGCGCCGTTCGCTGATCCCGATGCTCCGCGACCGGATGATCACGCTCGCCGACGCGACGCGACTTTGCGCGCCGCTCCTCGGCGACATCGTCGTCGATCCGACCGTTGAGTTTCCGCCGAAGAAGGTCGATCAGAAGACTGCCGAGGCGATCATCGATGCGGCCATCGCCGCGGTCGAGGCTGGCGGCCTCGAGGACCAGGCGGCCCTGCTCGAGCGCATTCGCAGCGTTGCCGAAGCCGCGGGATCCAAGGCGCGCGACGCATTTCGCGTCCTCTACGTCGCCATCCTCGGCAGCCCCACCGGGCTGCCGGTCATCGAGTCGATGGTCTTCCTCGGAAAAGACGTCACGCTGCAGCGCCTGCGCAGCGCTCGCGCGCGCCTCGGCTGACAGCATTCACATTCCGCGCCCGTCGATCCGCGTCTCCACGGGGTGGTCGGCTCTGCGCGGATGACGCGCCCGAATTGGTGGATGCGACCCTGGCTGAGGCCGTGCCTCGCGGCTGACACGTGCGGCGTTCGACGGCAGGTGGACGTCCCGTCGCGGCGGTGACGGTTGCGGCGCCGGCGGCGCGGGAGCCACCGGGGCGGGCGCGGAAGGAGCCGGATCCTCGTGCGTGCGCGCATGCACCGCCGTGGCGATGCGCTCGGCAACAGCCTTGGTCACTGACCAGGCCTTGCGGTCGAGACCGGTCGCATCTGCCGCGATCACAACGCTGACGACGATCGCGCTGACCGGCCACAGTGCCGAGAACAGCGAGAGGCCGGAGAGCACGCCGAACGCGGCAAGGATGGGGTGCCGGCGGACGAACGAAGGCGGCGGTGTGGGCGGGGTGACGCTGGCGGAACGGTCGTCTGAAATGGTCATGTCACGACGCTATGTGACGGCGCGGGACACCTTGCGGACCAACGCCAAATTCACATTTGATATTTCCGTTCCGGTCGCGTTACCACGCTGTGACGCTCGCGTGGACGGGCGAGGCCTGATGTCGCGACACAATCGAGACGCCACTCAGCGGGGGCCTGAATGTGGATCGACAGGAGGTCGACATTGATCAGGGGAACGCGGCGCAGTGACGTGAGATGAGCGATATCTCTGTTGCGCGCCAACCGCTCTTCGTGACGCGCGCTCGGGCGCGGATCGGGAGGCTCAACGGCCCGCAGCGGCTCGTGGCGTTCTCGGTCCTCCTCGGCCTGATCGGCGCCGCGCTCTGGCTCCTCCCCTTGCACAACGTGCAGCGCACGAGCCTCATAGGCGCCATCCCCTGGTGGGTCGAGCTCGCGACCTGCTACGGCACGAGCCTCCTCTTCGTACAGGTGCGCGTGCACCGCGAGGCGTCGTATCTCTCGCTGACCGAGATTCCGCTGGCGATGGGCCTCTTCCTCATCGACCCTCACCAGTTGCTCGCCTGCTTCGTCGCGGGGGTGCTGCTCGCGAGCTGGACCCGGCGGCGCATCAACCTGGTGAAGGACTTCGCCAACGCGATGCTCGACGTCCTCTACATCGGCGTCACCGTCCTCGTCTTCAACGCCGTCGGACCCGATCCGCACAACCCGCTCGCGTTGCGCAGCATCGTCGCGTTCGCCGTCGCGATGGTGGTCGCCGGTTGGTTCGTCTATCCGATCGCGCTCAATGTCGGCACCACGCTTGCGCAGGGCCGGATCCGGCTCGGCGAGGTGAGCCGCGCGTACCTCTTCCAGGTCGCCGCGTGCACCACGAACGCCTGCCTCGGGATCGTCGCGCTCATGATCCTCACCACATCGCCCTGGCTCGCGTTCGCGCTCGTGCCACCGGCGATCCTCGTCCTCGCCGGACAGATCGCAGCGAGCGAAAGCCAGCGCCGCGCCGACCGCAACGAGTTTCTCTATCGCACGACCGAGATCCTGCACTCGACCCGGCAGATGGGCGAGCGCGCCGGCGAGCTGCTCAACGGCATCACCGAGATGTTCGGCGTCGCTCGCGCGCAGCTCGTTGTCATCCCGGAGGTTCGCGGCCCGGCTGTGCGCTTCACGTCGATCGGTGACGACGACCATGCGGTCGTCTCGACGTCCGAGCTGACCTTCGCCGAACAGGAGGTGCTCAACGAGCTCCGGTCTGAGACGATCCTCACCGGGCCGCTCACGAACGATCAGTCCCTCGGCCTGGCGCTTGCCGAGCGCAACGCGCATGCCGGAACGGTGGTGGTGCTGCGCGGCCGCGAGGGACCGCAGGGCATGCTCCTGCTTCTCGACCCGACGCGCGGCGGAGCGACACTCGGCCGCCACGAGCAGAGCCTGCTGACGACGGTCGCGGGGCTGATCAGCGTCGCGCTCGAGAACGGCCAGCTCGCTGAGGCGATACTCGCGATGTCGCTCGAGAAGGCCGAGCTCGCACGGCGTGCCTTCTACGATCCGCTCACGCAGATTGCGAATCGCTCGCTCTTCATCGAAACGGTCACGACGTCCCTCTCCCAGCTCGACTCGACGCGGCGCCCGATTGCCGTCATGTTCATCGATCTCGATGGCTTCAAGGAGATCAACGACAACTTCGGGCACGCAGTCGGCGACCAGGTGCTCAGCGCTGTCGCCGCGCGCCTGCGGGTGCAGGTACGCAAGCTCGACATGGCCGCACGCCTCGGCGGCGACGAGTTCGGCATGCTGCTCGACGGCATGCGCCACAAGTCCGACGCATCCGTTGTCGCCGAGCGGATCATCGAGACGCTCCGGCGCCCGATCCCCATGGGCGATGCCATGGTCACAATCGGGGCAAGCGTCGGCGTCGCGGTCGTCGACGATCCTGCCGATGCGCCCGAACCCGAGGAGCTCATGCGTCGCGCCGACATGGCGATGTATCTCGCCAAGCGGCAGGGCAAGAACCGGTTCGTCATCTTCGATGAGAGCGCACGAACGCCGGTGATCGCAACCACACCAGAGGTCCTGCACCGGGCGGCTGTCTGAGGCGCCACGTCAGTCCATCTACGATGGAGCGGTGACGCCCCCTCGCTGTCTCTCGATCGCCACGTCTGACTCCGGCGGTGGTGCCGGCATCCAGGCCGATCTCAAGGCGTTCGCCGCCGCGGGCTGCCACGGGATGACGGCAATCGTTGGCGTGACAGCGCAGAACACCGAAGCGATTCTCGCCGTGCACCCTCTGCCGGTCGGCGTCATCACCACGCAGCTCGACGCTGTGTACGGCGATATCGGCGTCGACGTCGCCAAGACGGGCGCGCTCCTCTCAGCTGAGATTGTCGCCTCCGTCGCCGACTTTCTCGAGCGCCACCCGACGCCGCTCGTGATCGATCCCGTCCTCGGCGCCAGCACCGGGGCATCGTTGCTCGATCCGGATGGCATTGAGATGCTCATCGCGCGGCTGCTGCCGCTGGCGACCGTGGTGACGCCGAATCTCACCGAGGCTCGCATGCTGGCGGGCAGAGACGGGGACCGGCGAACGCTCGCCAGGCGATCGTGGAACGCGGCGCGCACGCCGTCCTGATCACCGGCGGTGACGGAGGCGGCTTCGATCTCCTCTTCGACGGTGTCGATCACCTCGAGGTCCCGATTGCGCTGGGTGGACGGTTCAGCCACGCACGGAACGGGTTGCACGCACTCGGCGACGCTCGCCGCCGAGCTCGCCTGGGGCGCCCCGCTCCCCGATGCTGCCCGGCGCGCAGCGGCGGTCACGGCCGCTGCCATTCGGGGCGGGCTCGAGGGGATCGGAGCCGGCGCGGGCCCCTTGCTGTCGCTCAGGCCTCGGGCGCGAGCCAGCGCGTCCGCACGAGGTAGACGAGCAGGCCGATCCCGATCATGTCGATGAGGAGGAGCAACGGACCGAGGTTGAGACCGGCGCCGAAGTCGAGCCCGCTCAACGGCGTGAGCGCTTCAACCGGTGGGATCCGTGCGGCGTCAAGGCCGCCAGGGCTGAGAGCAGCCACCGTCCCGAGTGCCCCGAACGGGGTTGGATCGGCAGGCACCTGCACGCGAGTTGCCTTGGTGATACCGGAAGACCCGAGGCCCCGGTCGCGCCAGTCGGCCCGGCACCGCCACCGGAGTGCCCGCTGCCGGTGCTGCCCGAGGAGCCCGAGGGCTTCGACGTTGGTGCCGGCGTGGCAGTGGGCTTCGGGGTCGGCGTCGGCTGCCGTTGCCGCCGTTGGTCGTCCCGCTCGGCGTCGGCGTTGGCTTAGGGGTCGGCGTGGGCGTGGCGGTCGGCGTGGGCGTCAACGTCGGGGGCGGCGTGACGCAGGGGTTCCGGCGCGGGCAGCAGGTCCCATCCGGATTGGTGCCGTGATGGCAGACCCTCGGGGTGGGCGTCGGCGCGGGGGTCGCGGTCGGCGCTGCGGCCGGGGTCGACGATGCGGCGACGCCCGAGGCCCCGGCGAACAGCAACGCGAAGACGCCCGGAAGCAGCGCCGCGACGACGCGGCCGCGATGGCGCTTGCGGGGGGTGAGCCCACCGAAGGCGTTTGCGTTCATTGACGTGATCCAAACTCTGGTCTTAATACCCTCGCCGGCATAGGGATATCGGCGATGTGTGACGTGGCCGCGAGGGCGTGTTCACAGAGTTCACATGGGCGTGAGCTTCCCCCTAGGATTCGCCCGGTGTGCACGATCCTGCTCGCCTGGCGCTGCTCTCGCGGACGCGCCGATCATCCTGGCCGCCAACCGCGACGAGCTCATCGCCCGCGCCAGCGCGCCGCCCGGCGTCCTGAGCACGAGCCCGCTGGTGATGGGGGGCCGCGATCTCGTCGCCGGAGGCACCTGGCTGGCGGTCGCCGCGGGAGGCACGGTCTGCGCCGTGACCAATCGCCATCCGGCCACCGGCAAGCCCCACCCCCGGATCCGACCGGCGTTCGCGCGGCGAGATCCCGTTGCGTTGCTCATCGGCGCCGACGCGCGCACAACATCCCCGCTCGGCTGGCGGTGCTGGGACCCGGCCGCTACAACCCGGTCAACGTCGTCTGGGTCTCGCCCGACCGCGCGCTCGTTGCCGAGATCGACGACACCGGGCCGGTGCGGGTGATCGACCTCCAACCGGCGCGCACGTGCTCACGACTGCCGACCTCGACGACGACGCGCCCCCAAGGTGGCGATGCTCCGAGCGGGGATGGACGCGCCTCGCGTCGGTGGCGGCGCGGACGCGATGCTGCTGCGCATGCGCGCGCTGCTTGCCAGTCACGTCTCGCCGACGGGCAGACCGGCCGACGCCGCATGCATTCACGGCGATGTGTACGGCACCGTCTCTTCCTCGAGCGTCGTTGCGAGGGAACACGGCGTGACCTACGAACATGCGCCCGGACGTCCGTGCGTCACCCCGTTCACACGGGTGCGATGCCGGACTAGCCTGGCCCGCGTCGCCAGCTGGATCGCCTTCACCAGCAGGAGTGCCATGGCGATGATCGCGTAGCCGCGCACCGTACAGAGCATGATCAGTCGCGTCCGCGATTTGACCGGACGAGTCAGCAGGGCGATCGGCGGCATCCGCCAGGTTTCGCGATCCTCGTTCTCGCGCGGATCGAATGCCGCACCGCGTTGCGCTCGCACGTTGACGAAGAACGTTATCGCGAGACCGACCACCACGATGGACAGCACGATGAAGAGCTGCGGGACGTCGATGTTCGGGACGATCGTCGAGACGACGAGGATGACCGAGAGCATCAACAGCACGCCAAGGATCAGTGTGGCAAGGACATTGCCAGGGGCGGTTCACCCACGGGCCGAGAACATCGCGGTCGTTGCAGAGGAAGAGGAGAAAGAGACAGGCGCTCGGCAGCATCACGCCTGCTAGCGCCTGCACTGCCGTCGTGATCACGCCGAGCGGCGCGTTGGGGATGAGGACGAAGCGCGGCCGCCAACACGACCAGCACCGTGAACATCGCATAGAAAGGCTTGGCCTCGCGCCACGGTCGGTGGAGTGAATTCCGGATGCCGAACGTGTCCCCGAACGCGTACGACGTCGCGAGTGTCACGGCACTGGCACCGACGATGGATGCGTCGATCAGCAGGACAGCAAAGACTGCGCCCGCTGCTGGGCCGACGTACTTCGTGAGCCTTTCGCGAGGGCGAGCGCATTGGTGAACTCGTCCGTGCAGCGGCGTGCCGGCGAATGCATAGGCAGTGGCGATCATGATCGCCGTCGCGCCGATGACGACGACCATCGCGCCGATCACCGTATCAGCACGCTCGTATGGGATCCACCGTGGCGTGATGCGCTTGTCGACGACATTCGACTGCTGAAAGAACAGCTGCCACGGTGTGACCGTCGTCCCGACGATCGCGACGATGAGCAGCACGCCGTTGGACTGAAGCCACCCTCGATCCCGGGAAGCACGAAATGCGTGCGGCCTACCGAGTTGCGGATGGCAGAGAAACATCAACGGGATGACGAGCAGATTGCCGAAGAGGATCACGAACATCAGCCGCTCCCAGGTCTCGAAGCGCCCGCTGACGGTGATGCCGACGAGCAGTACGCCGGCCAGTGGCACCGCGATCCACGACGGGGACGCCGAAATACGACGCGCCGAGCGCGATGCCGATGAACTCCGTTGCAATCGTCAAGAAATTGAGCACGAAGAGATCGCCCACAGCGAAGCGTCCCCAGACGTTGCCGAAACGCTCGAAGATGAGGCGTCCGTGGCCGACGCCGGAGACGGCGCCGAGGCGCACCACCATCTCCTGGTTGACGATGAGCACGGGGATGAGCAAAAGCAGCGTCCAGAGCAACGTCGGGCCGTAGTCCTGTCCGGCCGCTGCGTAGGTGGAGACACCGCCCGCATCGTTGTCGCCGACCATCACGATGAGGCCAGGCCCCATGATCACCGCAAGGGCGAGCAGCCTCCGGCGCCACGGGCGCCTGGCGTTTGCGTTGTGGTCATGCTCGCCGATGGTGCCGAAGGCGCCGCGGATCTCGCCATGGTGTGCGTCATCCAGGACCGCGGTCGGGCCTTTCGCCTTGGTGGCGACTGGCTTGCGAGCCTTCTCCTGGGCCAATTCGGACCTCCCACCGTCGATGACGGCAAGACTGAGCGGGCCCGCCCGCTCAGGAGGTCACGACTGAGTGATCACCTCTTGCGCGGGCGTGCCCGGATGTTGCCGGGACTGGGGACTGTCGCCGCCGTCCATGATGCTAGTGAATACACTCCGCGATTGTGGTTGCCGGCTTCGGAGTGTACAACCCGCGCGTCAGTCCGAGCTTCAGTCTCCGTCTGCTTCAGCGCGACGTCGCCACGAGTTGGGCAGCATCGCCTTCGAGCACGTCATCAACGGTGATGACGCCGATCACGCGGCCATCGTCCTCAACCACCGCGACGACGGTGAGGTTGAAATCGGCCATGCGCCGGGCCACTTCCGGGAAATCATCGTCCACGTTGACGGACGCGTTGGTGTGCTCGACAAGCTCGGCCACACGCCGCGCGCCGTCCGCGCGAATCAACTCGACGAGCGGGACGGATCCTGCGAGCCGGCCGTCATCGAGCAGGAACACGTCGGCGGAGACCTGCGGCAGGACGTCGGCGGCGCGCACCGCGGCGAGTGCGTCCGCAACCGTCGCGTCGGTCGCCACTGAAACGAAGTCGGTGCTCATCAGTCCGCCCGCACTGCTCTGCCCGTAGCTGAGCAGCGCGCGCACCTTCGCCTGCTGCGACGGCGGAAGCAGCGAAAGAATCGGCGCGCGGCGCGGCTGGTCGAGCTCGGTGACGAGGTCTGCCGCATCGTCCGGGCCCATCTCCGCAAGGACCGCTGCGGCCTCCGCGTCCGATTTGTCGCGGAGGAACTCGACCTGGTGCTCGGTGTTCAACTCCTCGAACACGTCCGCCTCGAGCTCGGGATCCCCGTGCACGGCGGAGATGATCTCCTCGCCCTCGTCGTGCGACGCCGCCTCGACGAGGTCGGCGATCTGCGCGGGGTGGAGGCGGCGCAGGCGGCGCAGCGGCATGAGCAGTCGCGACGTCGGCACGTGACCGACGAAGGGCTCGACCGACGACCAGTCGAGGAATCCCTGTCCTTCGCCGCGGCGTGCCCGAGAATCTGCCGAGCAGGCCCCTTGCGGTCGTGTATCGACGCCGGCGACCACCCATCCGGCATCGCCCTGACTTAAGCTCGATGTCGTGCGCGATCGACGAGCGTCCCGGCTTCGACGCTGATGAGCCGGCGCCCGAGCACGTCGTCACCGAGGAGCACCTCTCCCTGGCGGCGCTCGAAGTGCGCGAGGTTGAGGTCCTCGCCCGCGAGCTGTACGCGCCCCGGATCGCATCTCGGCGATCCGATCGCGCGGGATGAACAGCCGCGTCCCGGCGATGCGTCCGACCAGACCTGTCACGGGCGGATAGCCGCCCTCGGCGAAGCGGGCGATCACGTCGTCCACCCGGCCAAGCTGCCACCCGCCGTATCGACGAGTGGGCTATGGATGATCCCGGTCAGTGCCAGCCGGCCCGCAGTTGCGGCCGGCTGCCCGGCGTCTGAGGTCGACATACCGCGCTCAGTCTGCCACGTCACGGGCCGGTGTGTCTGTCCGTGTGATGTCCGGCTTCCGACCCGATGGTTGCGGTATGCCCGTGTCCGCCTTGACCGCCCCTTGCGCCCGCCGCCGCCTCTACGATGGAGGAGGCCTGCCGCGACACGGGCGCATTCCGTCGCTTCGCGGGGATCGGCTGGGAGGGACTGCTGCGTGGGGTACACCGACGTCCCCGCCTGCTGCTCGGCGTTTTCGCTCCGGACCGGAGCCGCAGCATCCTCGTGGTCACTGACGACGGCGAGTTCGCGGTCGCCGTCCGCGACACCGCCCCGCAGGGGATGGCGGTGGTCCGTGACGCCCGACCCGACGATGCCGCCGAGATTGCAGCGGCCTGCCTCCCATGGCCCTGGATGGTCGTCGGTGCCTGTGGGGCAATCGTACGCCCGGGCTCGTCTGGTCCTGCGCGACCCGTCCGGTCCTGGTTCTCTGGCTTGGGCGCCGCGCCGCCCGGCTTCCTCGCCACATGCGCTGCTTCGACCGTCCGACCCCACTCCTTGCCGCCATCGTCGAGGCGTGCCCGGCGAACGTCGGCGGCATGCGCCTGGCGCCGGGCGGCGGTGTCGAGCTGGCGACGGCTCGCTGCTGCGCGGTGCAGCGCTCGAGGCTCGATCGGCGCATATCCCGCATGGTTCGCGGTGCCCTCAGCGCATGTTCCGGAGTGTTGCAGTAGCCCGCTTCGCGCGCGAGGGCTCGACTGGACCGCGCTGCGCGAGCCCGACGCAGAGATCGGCTTGTACACTGACCGCCGGCGGTCGCCGCGCGATGAGAGCCAACCCCGAGGTACTCATCCTCGAGGACGACGCCGAGACTCTGGACGCGCTCGCAAAGTCATTTCACGCGCAAACGTTTTCACCCGCTGGCGGCGCGGAGCGCATCGCGCGCGTTGTCGCTGCTGGAAACAACCTCTACTCGAGCCGGCCGGTCCTCGCGATCATTGACTGGGACCTCGGCAAGGCGCCCGACCGCAGCGCGAGCAGTGGGGATGTGCTGTCGCGCCTCGCACGCGAGCTCCGCGAATGTCCGGTGATCGTGTACTCGCAGAACATCGACGCGTTCAACGTCCGCAGTCAGATCCAACGTTCGCATCCACGCGCACTGCTCCATGACAAGCGCGACGGCGACGCCTCGCTCCTCGAGCGCATCGACCGCATGCTCGACCGCACCGTCGGCGACCTGCGCATTCACGACGGCACCGTCGTCGTCCACCTGCCAAGCCTCGACCAGCACCATCATCGCGAGGCGATCCGTCTCGTCGTGCATCACCCCGACATCGTCACCTTCCACTCCGACACGTCGACGAAGGCGGTGCGGCGATTTGGTGAGTGGTTGCGGGCACAACAGTCCGCAGTACGGCTCGTCAGCCACGGCAATCGCAAGTACCGTCTCAGCGTTACGGTCGCGACCGACGGTGACGCAGAGTGCCGACGGGAACGGCGTGAACCTCAGCCTCGCGGAGATCGCGGAGCTGCCGCTCGCGGCGGCCCTGATCGACTCGGCGGGCGAGGTGTTGCGCGCACGCCCGAATGGGACGGCCCCGGACCCGGCGCGGTGGCGTACCCGGTTCGCAACATGCGCCTCGTTGTCCGCACCCAGTCCGGCGTCGATCGCACTGCGACGCGGTCCTGAGCCGTCTCCTCGACGCCATCGATCGCTCGGTCGCGCGCCCTTGACGACACGCAGGCGCAGCGCGTGCGCATCCTGGCCAGCTCGCTGCGCCTCGTCGCCGGTCGCGACGCCGGTGGCTGGGGCACCACCGACGATGTCGTCGACCTCGCCCGCGCCGGTATCACCGCACGAACCGCGCTCGCTGTCGAGATGACCGGCGCCCGTTCGCGGCCGGTGCTCGCGCCCGGAAGCCGCCGCGCTGGTGCTCGTGCAGCTTGCCGTCAATGCGGAACGCCACGACGGCGCCGAATCGGTACGGCTCGAAGTCGATCAAGCACGACCTTCCGGGTGGTCTGGCGGCGCGCTGGGGGATACGCCCGGTCAAGACGGCCCGGCGCCAGGCAGATCGCGAGCGATGGGGACTCGGGTTCGCTCGCATCGCCGCGGACGCGATCGGTGGCACCGTCTACCCCCCGCGCGCGGTTGGCGACGGCTCGGTGGCGGCCATCCTCGAGCTCGGCGTGCGCCGGTTGGCGCTGCCGCTTGCGGCCGTGCGTGACGGCAGATCGTCGCGCGACGCGCGTCCTGGGACGAGGAGACGGGTTGCCCGACCGGCTGCAACCGCCGCGGCCAGGATCGAAGCTCGGCGGCCTGCTGGCGGCAGCCGATGACAGGACCCGGCCCATCGTTCGAGCACGGCAGTTCCAGCGCCAGATTCGGGTCACGCGGCCTGTGGGTGGCAGTGCCGCCCGACGATTCGGGGTGCGCGCCCGCGATGTCGTCACCGGGTCTCATCCACGAGCGGGCACTCTCAGCACAGCCCGAGAGCCGGCGCGGTCCACGATCGCCGGCCTTGCGCTCCTGCTCGCCACTCTGCTCGGCGAGCCGATGCCGCGCGTTCCGATCGCCGCATGGACGCGCCGGATGACCGAGCTCGGTCCTGCCTTCGAGATTGCCGCCCCGATTCCTGTCTTCGATGGCGTGGGCGCGATCGATCCTCAGGTCGTGCTCTGCTCGCGCGTCAGGCCGGGGTTCGAGATCGACGGCGACCGTCTCTGGCTCCGAATCCGCGAGGAATGCCGCGATGACCCGGCGGTCAGTGTCCTCCTCAGGCCCAGCGAGGATCGGATCCCGCTGGGCTGACGGTCGCGTGGCCGGCGACCGCAACAGGAGCGAGGTGATCACAGCGAGGAAAGGGTGCCCGGCCGTTCGGCTGCCGTTGCTCCGGCTTCCTCGAGTGAGCCGTCGATCCGAAGAGGTCGCCGGCGAGCACGCGAGCGCCGCGTGGATGATCGCGGGATCACCGTCCTGGGCCGGCTCCCATGCCGCTGTCACCGGGATCGGCGGCATCTCGGGGGCATACTCGAACTCGTCCGGTGCGCCCGCCAGGAACGCCGTTGCCCAGACGTCGTGGCCGAGCGCTTCGTCATGGCGAAGGCGCGCGGCGAGGCGGCGCAGCGAATCCGTCTCGTCCCCAAGGAGTTGCCCGCTCGATGAGCCGAAGCACGAGGAGGCGCTGGTACCTGGCGCCCAGTACCGCGACACCCCTGCGGTGAGCAGGCGGGACAGGCGGACGTGGGCGATGCTGACGCGACCAGGGGCGTGCCGCCAGATCGCGGGGACAGTACCTCGACATGGCGCCGTGTGTCCCACACCTCGCCGAGGACATCGGATGATCGAGGTGGGTCGCCAGACATCCGCGCTATCGTCCCACCAGTCGACGGGCACATCGCCGAATGCGCGATGGCAGGTGCACGTGAGGAGGGCCTGATGCAGATCCTCGCGGGTACGAGTTGCGAGGAGCGACCAGCCGGAGGGGAGTGTTGTATGTGGCCATCCAAATTTTGGTGGGACGTTGAGAGAACGGTCGTGCTGTTACTGGCACGGCGCGGGGACTTGGCGTGCAGTATGCCCTGGATCCGGCGGAAACGGGGTACGGCTGCGGACTTACCCCGTTTGACCATTTGTCGCTAGAAGTCCGGTCGCGTCGCCGCTTCGCCTGCCGCCCACCATGGGTCCACTTCGCCGGCCCATGCGGTGTCGCGATGATGCGCGCGAACGATCGTCTTGATATTGCCTCGAACGTTGAAATCGCCGACGACCTCGCAGTAGCGAGGATCGAGCAACGCCACGAGGTCCTCGAGCACGACATTGACCACGTCCTCGTGATAGACGTTTCGATCGCGATACCCGTTGATGTACAGCTTCATCGACTTCAACTCGACGCACCGCGGCCCGGGCACGTAGCGGATGTGCAGCGTGGCGAAGTCGGGAAACCCGGAGATCGGACAGAGGCACGTGAATTCCGGGATGGTGAACTGGATCGTGTAATCCCGCTCTGGCGTGCGATTGTCGAACGCCACGAGCTTCGCCTCACGGATGGCGCGCGTGCCGTACAGCTCCTCGCTCATCGCTGCGCCCCGCGCATCGTGCGCGCAACGCGGCGAGCGGGATCGGCGCGAACTTCGTGTCCCGGTCAAACGTGTCGACTCCCTCGATCTCGCTTGAGTGCGGTGACGATGGCGTACGTCATCGGCGTCGCGATGATCTCGTACAGCACCTTCACGACCCACACGTCACGAATGATGACGATGAGCAACGACCACGGTTGCGTCCCTGCGAAGGCGAGCGAGATGAAGACGATGCTGTCGACCCCCTGGCCGAGCAGCGTCGAGCCGATGGTTCGTGTCCAGAGCAGCCGGCCTTGTGTCGCAACCTTGAGGCGCGCCAGCACGAACGCGTTGAGGAACTCGCCGAGCAGATAGGCGATGAGCGATGCGGCGACGAGCCGCGGCGTTCGAGCCGAGGACGCGTGCATACGCCGCCTGGTCCGTGTAGTGCGGGTCCGCGGGAATCGCGATCGCCGCGGCGATGAAGAGCACGACGACGACATTGGCGAGGAAGCCGGTCCAGATGACCGTGCGCGCGACGCGGTAGCCCCACACTTCGGTGAGCACGTCGCCGAAGAGATACGCGAGCGGGAAGATGACGATCGCCGCCGGCACCGAGAACGGGCCGACTGCCGCGATCTTCACAGCGATGATGTTCGACGCGACGAGCGAGGCGACGAAAAGCGCGGAGACCATGAGCAGCAGCGGGCTCGGCGTGCGGATGGGCGGTGGCCTCGGTCATGGGGAGCCGCACAGCGTAGAAGATCTCCCCGTGAGCAGACGCGGGCTGGTGCTTTTCGTGGCCATGTGCGTGATATGGGGCATTCCGTACCTGCTCATCAAGGTGACGCTCAAGGGACTCGGGCCGATCGACCTGGTCTTCGTGCGCTTCCTGCTCGGCGCAGTGCTGCTGGTTCCGATCGCGCTGACCCGCGTGCAGGTCCGCCCGATCCTGCGCCGCTGGGGGTGGATCGTGGCCTACACGATTATCGAGATGGGCGTCCCGTGGGTCCTGCTCTCCGACGCGGAGCTGCGCATCTCGAGCTCGCTCTCCGGGTTGCTCGTGTCCACCGTGCCGCTCATCGGCGTCGTCATCGGCGTGCTCACCCGGAGCGGCGAGCACCACGGTTGGCGGCGCATCCTCGGCCTCTGCATCGGCCTTGTGGGTGTCGGCGTGCTCGTCGGTTTCGACGTGTCCTCCTCCACCTTCGGCGCCATCGGCGAGGTGCTCATCGTCGCGATCTGTTACGCGACCGGGCCGTACATCATCAACGGAAATTGAGCGACCTCCCAGCCCTCGGCGTCATCGCGGGATCGCTGCTCCTCGCCGCCGTCGCCTATGCGCCGGCTGCACTGGTCCAACTGCCGCATGCGTGGCCCTCGGGCGAGGTCATCGCGGCGTCCATCGCACTCGGCGTGGTCTGCACGGCGATCGCGTTTCTCATCTTCTTCGCGCTCATCGCCGAGGTCGGCCCGGTGCGCGCGACGGTCATCACGTACGTCAATCCCGCGGTCGCGGTGACCCTCGGCGTGCTGCTGCTCCACGAGCGGCTCACCGCCGGGATCGCCGTCGGGTTCGTGCTGATTCTCGCCGGCTCAGTGCTCGCCGCGCGTGCCGCTCCGGAGAGGGCGGCTCCTGAAAGAACCGCACCCGCGCGGACCTGAGCCGGTCAGACCTCGGCGGTCTCGGAGACTGCGCGAGCGACAGCCGGCCCAACGCGGCCGATCGTGATCTGGCCATCCTTGGCGTCAACCTCGACGGTGTCGCCCTCGCTGAAGCGGCCTTCGAGGATCGCCATCGCGATCGGGTCCTGGAGGCGGCGCTGGATCACGCGCTTCAGCGGCCGCGCGCCATACGTCGGGTCGTACCCCTCGGCGGCGATCGCGTCGATGGCCCGCTCGGTGACGTGGAGCTTGAGCTTGCGCGCCGCGAGCCTGTCGCGGACGGCGCGCAGCTGGATGTCGACGATCTCGCGAAGCTGCGTGCGGTCGAGCCGCGAGAACAGGATCACGTCGTCGACGCGGTTGAGGAACTCGGGCCGGAAGTTGGTTGCGCAGCTCCGCCAGGACGCCGTCGCGAATGCGCTCCCATTGCGCGGCATCCGCGTCCGCGGACACCTCGGCGATGAGCTGCGAGCCGATGTTGCTCGTCATGATCACCACGCAATTGCGGAAGTCGACCGTGCGGCCCTGACCGTCGGTGAGGCGCCCATCCTCGAGCAGCTGCAACAGGATGTTGAACACGTCGGGGTGCGCCTTCTCGATCTCGTCGAGCAGCAGCACGCAGTACGGACGCCGGCGCACCGCCTCGGTGAGCTGACCGCCTTCCTCGTAACCGACGTAACCCGGCGGCGCGCCAACGAGGCGCGACACCGTGTGCTTCTCCATGTACTCGCTCATGTCGAGGCGGATCATCGAGTGCTCATCGTCGAAGAGCAGCTCCGCGAGCGCGCGCGCGAGCTCGGTCTTGCCGACACCGGTTGGACCCGAGAAAGATGAACGAGCCGATGGGCCTGTTGGGATCGCGCGAGCCCGGCGCGACCGCGACGCACGGCGTTGGCGACGGCGCTGATGGCGTCGTCCTGGCCGATGACGCGCGCGTGGAGGTCCTGCTCGATGCGGAGCAGCTTCTGCATCTCGCCCTCGAGCATCTTGCTCACCGGAACGCGGGTCCAGCGCGAGACAACCGCTGCAATGTCCTCCTCGCCCACCTCTTCTTTCAGCAGTGGACGGTCGCCCTGCATCTCGATGAGCCGGGCCTGCTCCTGCTCGAGGGCTCGCTGCAACTCGTTGAGCTGCCCGTAGCGAAGTTCGGCCGCGCGACCGAAATCGCTCATCTGCTCGGCGCGGTCCGCCTCGTGGCGAACCTGCTCCATCTTGCCCTTGATCTCTCGGATCGTCGAGAGCGCGCCCTTCTCCTGCTCCCAGCGCTCGCGCAGCCCGCGGCCGCGCTCCTGCAGATCGGCGAGCTCGCGCTCGAGCGCGTCGAGGCGTTCCTTTGAGCGCTTGTCGGTCTCCTTGTTCAACGCCTGGCGCTCGATCTCGAGCTGGCGCACCTCGCGCTCGACGACGTCGAGCTCGGTGGGCAGCGAGTCGATCTCGATGCGCAGCCGCGATGCGGCCTCGTCGATGAGGTCGATCGCCTTGTCCGGCAGGAAACGGTCGGTGATGTAGCGGTTGCTCAGCACGGCTGCAGCGACGATTGCCGCGTCGGTGATGCGCACGCCATGGTGCACCTCGTAGCGCTCCTTGAGGCCGCGCAGGATGCTGATCGTGTCCTCCACCGAGGGCTGCTCGACGACGATCGGCTGAAAGCGCCGCTCGAGCGCGGCGTCCTTCTCGATGTGCTTGCGATACTCGTCGAGCGTCGTCGCGCCGATGCAGCGCAACTCGCCGCGCGCAAGCGCCGGCTTCAGCATGTTGCCCGCATCCATCGCACCTTCGGCCGCGCCGGCGCCGACGAGCGTGTGCAGCTCGTCGATGAAAAGGATCACCGCGCCGTCAGACGACGTGACCTCGTGGAGGACCGCCTTGAGCCGGTCCTCGAACTCGCCGCGGTACTTGCTCCCCGCGACCATCGCCCCGAGGTCGAGCGCGACGACGCGCTTGTCCTTGAGGCCCTCGGGCACGTCGCCCGACGAGATCCGCTGCGCCAGGCCTTCCGCGATCGCGGTCTTGCCGACGCCCGGCTCACCGATGAGGACCGGATTGTTCTTGGTGCGTCGTGAGAGCACCTGGATCACGCGCCGGATCTCGTCGTCTCGACCGATGACCGGGTCGAGCTTGCCTCGGCGAGCGGCGTCCGTGAGGTCGCGCCCGTACTTCTCGAGCGCCTGGTACTTGGCCTCAGGGTTCGCGTCCGTGACCCGTTGCGAGCCACGCACCGCCTCGAGCGTTGAGTACACCTTGTCGGGCGTCACGCCAGCCTGCTGGAGGAGGCGGCCGGCATCGCCCTCCGGCTTCGCGCAGAGCGCGAGCAGGAGATGCTCGGTGGACACGTACTCGTCCTTGAGGCGGTTCATCTCCTCGAAGGCCGTCATCAAGACCGTGCGCAGCCCACTGCTCACCTGTGGGTCGGTGACGCCCACCTGCTTCGGTCGGTTCTCGAGAATCGCATGGAGGCGAGCCGCCATCGGGTCGGGGGCGACTTCGAGGCGGCGGAGCAGGGTCGGAACGAGCCCATCCTCCTGCTCAAGCAGAGCCAGGAGCAGGTGCTCGGGTTCGACAGCGGGATGCTGCAGTTGCTGCGCCGCCTGTTGCGCGGCGGTCAGCGCTTCCTGGGAGCGTTCTGTGAATCGATCGAGGCGCACGGATTTGTTAATACCACCACGTACCTGCGGCTAACCTTGCGCCATGCGCCTCACCGTCCTCGGCAGCGGCAGTGCCTTCAGCAACTGCGGGTGCAACGCCGGCTACCTCGTTGACGGACGGGTCCTTGTCGACTGTGGGGCGCCTGTCCCGGCGGTAGTCCGGCGAGCGTCCGCGTCCATCGACGAACTCAGGGTCATCCTGCTCACGCACTTCCACGCCGACCACACCTTCATGCTGCCGACGGTGCTCGGCGCCCGGGCATACGCCGACACGCCATCACCGGAACGGCTGGTCATCGCCGGCCCGGTGGGGACGCGCGAGTACGTCACACGGCTGCTTGCCACGGGATACGGCACGCACATGCTCGGCACCGTCGCTGCCAACGTGGACCTCGAATACGTCGTGCTTCAGGACGGCAGCGACGTCGAGCTCGCCGGGTACCGCGTGCGCACCCATGCGGTAACGCACAGCATTGGCCCGTCGCTCGCGTATCAGCTGAGCGATGCCTCCGGCGTGACGATCGGCTTTTCCGGGGACAGCGCGCTCTGCGCAGGCCTGCGTCGCTCCATCGCGGGGTGCACGCTCTACGTCTGCGAGTGCACCGGCTGGGAAGGACCTGCCGAGGGCGGGCACCTCTGGCGCGACGAAGTGGCGGCGCTCATGACCGAGAACCCGGCGACGACGTTCCTGCTGAGCCACCTCGCGGCCCGGCTCGAACTCCCGGGCGCGCTCGTCGCCCATGACCTGCTCAGCCTGGAGATTTCCCCAGCCGCGGCCTAGCCGCGAACAGCGCGCGCCGCCAGGTCTTGAGCGCGACCGTGCGCTCTCGTCCCGACGCTCCTTCGGCGCTGAACTCGGCACGCGCGGTCACGGCGGCAAGCTCGGTCAACGCGTCCTTGGCGCGGGGTCTCGCCTTCGCCAGCCGTGCTGCGTACGCGCGGTGCGTCTCGGCTCGTCGCCGGTCCATCCCCGATATCACCCCCAAGGTCTCGACACGCCGCCACGCCCCCTTGAGCGACCTCGGGAGCGCGAACCAGAGCACCGCCGCAATGATCAGAACGATGGCGCCACCCAGAACCGCGAGCGCGCCGATCACCGAGCCGGGGATCCCGGGATGGGTGGGCTTGGCTTTGGTGACGCCGGGGTCATTGCCGCCGAAGCCGCGCACCGGCGTGGGGGTCGCTTTGGTGACGCTCGGGGTCGATGTTGGGAGGACCACGCCGGTCACCGCCTGCGTGCCACGAGGCAGTGGCTCGTAGTTGCCCTGTGCGGAGGGCGGCGTCGGCTCGAATGGGATCCATCCGTAGCCGGGGAAGTACCCCTCGACCCAGCTGTGTGCATCGCTCGTCGACACCGTCTGCTCGCGCTGTCCCTGGCGTCCGCTCTGTGCCCGCGTTGTGCCCGGCCCGTAGCCGCTGACGAGCCGGGTCGGGATACCGAGCGTGCGGAGCATCGAGCCCATCGCCGAGGCGAAGTACTGGCAGTACCCGCGGTGGCTGACCGTGAGGAAGTACACGACCGGCCAGATCGCCGGATTCGGCACCGCCGGAGGGTCCAGCGTGTACTGGAAGTAGGCTGGATTGCGGAGGCGGTTCTGGATGGCCGTCGCCTCGTCGTAGGGATTGGTCGTCCCGGCGGTCCACTCCTTCGCGAGCCTGGCGATGGTCTCGACGCTTTTGCTGCCATCGTCCTTGGTCTCCGTATAGGGCGATGTCCACGATGGGTAGTTCGTGCCGGCAGCCTCGAGCTGGGCCGCTGTTGCCGTGGAGACGAGCGCGGTCGACTGCACCGTCGTGCCGTTGACGATGTCCTGGTCGAGCTGCACGTCGTCGACGGAGAGCAGCGTGCGTCGGCGCCGTCGCGGCGACAGCGCCATACGCCGTACCGGGAAGGTTCACCGCATCGGGATCGCCGACGAACGGCACGAGCGGCTGCTGGCCGGTTGCGCCCTTCTGCATGACGACAGTCGCCTGCACCTGCTCCTGATCCGCGCCGACCCCGCCGTGCGTTGGATCGGTGTCGCGCGGCAGCGTGCCACCCGGGAACGGCACGTCGTTCCATGTGTTCGACGTCGGACCGAGGATGCCCGTCTGCGGGAACCAGCTACCGTCGACGAACTGGGTGTCGTCCTCGACGCGAATGTACGTCGGCACGTTGTTGGCCGTCGCGTATGTCATCTCGAGCCGTGGCTTGCTCACCAGCGGACCGCCCAGCTCGACAGACGGGTTGAAGCCAATCGTCGCGACGCCGCCCAGACCGGGCTGACCACCGCCTTTCCCCGACGCGCCGATGCCGAGCCCGTTGGGGAACAGCCGCGACGAGATGTCGGTATCCGTCAGCGGCGGAACCAGCAACGCCACCACGGTCAGGCCGACCGCCACTGCCGCGGCACTGCTGCCGAACCGGACACGCATCCCGCCGATCGGGGTGATCCGCGCGACCGCCCAGCGATCGCCGAGCGCGCCGAGGTACGCCGCAGCGATGACCGCGAGCGCAAGCACGACCGCGATCGTCTCCGGGAACGCGATCGGATCCGGATTCTTCGCGTTGACGACATTGGTGGCCAGAACTGAGAAGACCGGGATGACGGCGAGCACGCCGCGGTGCTCTCGCAATGCCACCCAGCCGAGCCAGTATCCGCAAAGGAAGAGGATGGCGCAGAGGCCGACGGTGAAGTCCCAGTCGGTCGACGACGAAAGTCCCGTGAAGAGCGCGCGGAGGTAGTGCCCGGCAATCGACCCCACGGTCTGGCCCGCAACCGGTGGCATCGCCGCAAGCGTTGTGGGGATGATCGCGGCCAGGCCGAGGAACGGTGCCGCGATCGCCGCGGCGATGCGCGGAGCGCGCGCCTGCGCCAGCAGGGCAGCCTCGACGACCGACGTCACCGCGACCACTGCCGCGCCACCGCCGCCGTTCACCCAACCCGCCGCGAGCACTGCCCAGGCGGTCGCGGCAATCAGCGCGACGCAGAGCGCCGCCCCGATCTCGAACGTGTAGTTCTTGACCGGCTCGGCCTTAGGGCGCGCGCGCTCGCGAAGCTGAACGCTGCGGTCGACCCAGGCTTCCATCGGATCAGCCCGTTGCCGACGCGCTCTCGCCGGTCCCGAGCACGTCGCCGCGGCGGACGACCCACCAGTCGAGCGCCAGCCGCCAGGCGGCGGGAATGCGGAGCGCCTGCCCCTTGGCGCCGAACGACGTTGGCTCGATGAAGATGCAGAGGTGGCGCTGGCCACGGGTCGCGGTGTCGACGAGGGCCTCGACCCACTCGCTCGACCGGTTGGCGGTGATGACCACCATGCCGCCGCGGCCTCGCCAGCCCTCGCCGTGGCGGGTGATCGTCTCGGCGAGGCTGCGCACGCCGTCGTCAGTGGCGAGCGCCAGGTAGTCAAGGATGCGGAGCCGCTGCACCTCACCCCGGCCGGCGCCGAAACCGGTGCCACCCTTGCCGTTGGTGACCATGCCGACCGCCTGGCCGCGGCGGATCGCTCCGTGCACGACCGACGCGCAGATCGACACCGCGTACTCGACCGACGACTCGATGCCGCTGCCGGCGTGGATCCCGCGCTGGAGGTCGAGGACGACGAGCAGGTCCGCGCTCTGGCCGGTGTCGAACGTTCGGCTGATGAGGCGTCCGGTGCGGGCCGTCGACGCCCAGTGGATCCTGCTCAGGCCGTCGGTCGGCGCGTAGTCGCGGATCGTCGACACATCGGGCGGGACGTCGACGGGCTGCCCGCGATGGGCCTCGGCGACACCGTTGCCGCTCCACTGCGGCACCACCTGCAGGAGGGCGTGGAGCGCGGGATAGACGATGACCTCGTTCTCGGGAGCCACCCGGATGCGTTTCGGGAACAGCCCGAACGGGTCACCGAGACGCGCCTCGAGCGGTCCGAAGTGGTGGATGCCGCGCAGGTTGAACGCACCACGGGCTGTCCACGTGACACTGCCGCCGGCTGCGAGCGAGAAGGCGCGGCCGGGCGCATAGCCGGGGAGCTTCGTGCCGTCGCGCACCTCGCAATACGGGAGCCGGAGGCCGCTCGTGTTCTTGACCGTGAAGGTCTCCTCAAACGGCTCGCCCATCATGAAGGAGCCCTGCGGCGACTCACGGGTGACCCGCAATTTCCGCGCCAGCAGTCGCGACCAGATGTACGCGACGGCGAGCAACAGGATGAGGACATACGCAAGCGTGTACGCAAGATGGATCCCGGTGATCCCGGCGAAGAACGCCAGGACCGCGACACACGCGATCAGCGGTACCCGCGCAGTCACGACGCGCCCACCGTGCGCACCGCGGTCGCGGTCACGCCAGGCGCCGGCCCGTCATCGGCACTGACTCGGTTGCCAGGATCTCCTCGAGCACGGCGGCGGCGGTGAGGCCGCGCAACTCGGCGTTCGGACGCAGCACCACGCGGTGCTCGAGCACGTTCGGGGCGATGTCCTTGATGTCGTCGGGGAGGACGAAGTCACGGCCGGCGAGTGCCGCCCGCGCCTGGCCGGCGTGGAGCAGTCCCAGCGTGCCGCGCGGCGACGAGCCCAGCGAGACGTCGCGGTGCTCGCGAGTGCGCCGGACGATGCGAACGCAGTATTCCTTGAGCATGTTGTCGCAGTAGATGCCGCGGCACACATCCTGTGCGGCCTTGATCTCGACCGCGTCGGTCACCGCCTCGAGGGTCCCGAGCGGGCTCCCGGACTGGAAGCGGTCGAGCATCGCCACCTCCTCGTTCGCGGGCAGGTAGCCGAGCTTCAGCTTGAGGAGGAAGCGGTCGACCTGGGCCTCAGGAAGTGGGAACGTGCCGCCCAGCTCGATCGGGTTCTGCGTGGCGAGCACCATGAACGGATCGGGGAGCGGATGGCTGGTGCCGTCGACGGTGACCTGCCACTCCTCCATCGCCTCGAGCAGCGCCGATTGCGTCTTCGGCGTCGCACGGTTGATCTCGTCAGCAAGCAGGACCTGGGCAAAGATCGGCCCGCGGCGGAATTCAAATGTCTGCTGCTGGGGGTTGTAGACGCTCACCCCGGTCACGTCGCCCGGGAGCAGGTCCGGGGTGAACTGCACTCGTTCGAAGCTGCACCCACTGCTGCGGGCAAGTGCCTTGGCGAGTAGCGTTTTGCCGGTTCCCGGGACATCCTCGATGAGAAGGTGGCCTCGACAGAGGAGCCCGACGATGCAGAGCTCGATCTCCGCTTCCTTCCCAACGATTACCGTCCCGAGGCTCCCCTGCAGACGCCGTGCCATTGCCTGGACGTCGACATTCATGGTGATCCTCGCGCTGTCTCTACCGGGCTGGTGAGTGACTTTGACCTCGTCTGGAGTATACGTTCGCCAGATACGCTCCCAGCATCACCCAGCAGGATGATCCGCACGTGTACCCCAAAGCGTTGTATAACTGCACCTGACGAGATTCACGTCTGGATCTCCACTGGTTGACGGTCTGGAGGAGGAGGAATTGGCAGAGCGCGAGGAAGAGATCCTCACAACTGGCGAAGCGGCGGCACTCTGCGGTGTGTCCCGTTCGACGCTGCGCCGCGCCGTCGCTCAGGGGCATTTGCGCGCCTGGCATACGCCGGGGAAGCACCTTCGGTTTACACGCGCCGCGTGCCTTGAGTTCGCCCAGTCGCTCGGCCGGGTCGATCTAATCGGGCAGTCATACCGCGAGGCTCCTGCCGTCTCGGGTCAGCCCGCGCAGGCAGGGGCGGTCGGAGTTTAGAACCGAGGTTCTGCTGGCGCGCTGCTGAGTGCGCCGGCGGGCTTCAGCGTTTGCCGGAGAGCAGTCCGCCGACTGTGCCGCCGAACAGTGCGAGCAGGTCGCCGCTGAAGACGCTGCCCATGTCCATTGGGCCGAGATCGATGAGGTGGTGGGTATTGGCCGCCAGCGCCCCAGCGATGATCGATGACTCCTGGAGGAATTCATACAGGGCGCCGACGGCGATGAAGCCGATAGCGACCACGATGCCCTGATACATCCCGGCGCGTCCGGCGAGGCGCGCGGCGAGGTAGCCGCCGAAGATGACGGCGAGCAGGGTCGAGACGCCGACGACCCCACCGTCGATCGTTCCCGCGGAGCCGAATGCAGCGTTGCTGGCAATCAACCCGGCGTTGCTGAGGACAAGGAGCGTTACCTCGCCGACGACCAACCCGAGCAGGCAGTGCCGCCACGAGATCATGTGCTGGCCGCTGACGGCGACCGGAGCTGCGTGGGCGGGGCGGGAGCTCGCGCGAGTTGGCTGACGACGCTTTGGAGCGCGGGTCCCGGTGGCCATCGCGTGGAGTATACGAATCTGTCGCCAGCCGGCAGCGGCCCGTCGCAGAGCGCGGCAGGCACCTACCCTGCGGTCGAATGGCAACCCTTGTCCGCGCCGACCCACCGGTCGCTGCGCCGAATTCCGCCCAACGCGGCCACCGCATCAGGACGTGGCTGTCGGAGCCGCGCCAGGCACTTCTGGGCGCCGTCCTGATCCTCGTGGCCGCGGTCGGGCTCGATGCGTTGAGCGATCCCGATGTCTGGTGGCACATCAAGCTCGGCGACTGGATCATCGCCCACCACCAGATTCCGGCCGGCGAGCTGTTCGCGTATACGGCGTTCGGCAATCCGCTGGTCGCGCACGAGTGGTTGTCGGAGACGATCTTCGCCGCTCTGAGCTCGGTCGGCGGGCTCATCCTCGTGACGTTCGTGATGGGCGCCGTCGCGTGGAGCGGCCTGCTCGCGACGCTGCTCCGGGGCCGGATCCGAGGCGCCGGCCCAGTGGTCCTCGCCATCGGCCTCGTGCTCGGCGCCCGCGTCGCCGAGCCGGTGCTCGGGACCCGCCCGCAGGTCTTCACGTTCGCTCTGGTGTGCTGGACGCTCTGGATCGCCGAGTCCTATCTGCGCTCCGGAGGACGGCGCCACTGGTTGCTTCCCCCGCTCTTCCTGCTCTGGGCGAACCTCCATGCGGGCTTCATCGCAGGCATCGGCTTTCTCGTGATCGTGCTGGTCGCCGAGGTGATCAAGCGTCGCTGGTCACTCGGGACAGTCGCTCCGCGGCAGCGGATCATCGGCCTGGCGGTCGCCGTCGGCGCCTCCGTGCTCGCCGCCTGCATCAATCCGTATGGACCATCGCTGTTTGTTTTCGCCGCGACGACCGGAGCGACGGAGCGCGCGAAGGGCATCATCGAGTGGCAGTCCCCGAACTTCGCGGACCCCGCGGAGTGGGTGTTGCTCGCCCTGCTCCTCACCTTTCTCGCCCTGATGGTGGCGACGTTGCTGCGCCGATCGCGCCGAAGTCGATTTGAGCTTCGTGACTTCGCCTTGGCGGGCGTCGGCGCCGCGCTGGCGCTGACCTCAGTGCGCAACACGGCGCTGTGCATGGCCGTCATGGTGCCGCCGTGGATGGCGATGGCCGCCGATTGGTGGCGATCGATCGAAGCCCGGCGCACGCCGCGCCGACCCGTGGTTCATGCCCAACCGAAGGCGTCCGTGATGGGAGTAGCGCTCCTCGCCGCCGCTGTTGTCGCGGTCGGCGTCGTCGGTGCGCGGGTCTACAACAGCGCGACACCGAAGGCCGTCGCCGATGCCTACCCGTCGTGTGCAACGGCCGTGCTCGCCCAGTCCCCGACAGTGCAGCGGGTCTTCACGGCATACGGGACCGGTGGGTTCGTCATCGACCAGCTGTGGCCGAAGGCGTCGGTCTACGAGTACGGGGAATCGATCTCGCTTGGCACCGGTGTCTTCGACGACTACCTGCGCATCGCGGATGATGCGACCACAAGCCCAACCGCGCTGCAGTTGCTCACCGCCGGCAACACGACGGCCGTGCTGTACGGCCGAGGTCCGCTCACCGCCGAGCTCGACCACGCCCCAGGCTGGACGCTCGTCGCCGACGACAACGGAACGCTCCTCTACGTGCGGGGTGATGCGAGCTGGGCAACGCCCAACACGTGTCCGCCGAAGCCCAGCGACTGACCGAAGCGCAGGGCTGCAGGAGTACTTTCAGCCGATGCGGCTCATCGGCCTCACCGGGGGCATCGCAACGGGCAAAAGCAGCGTCGCCGCGATGCTCGCGGCCCGTGGCGCAACGGTGATCGACTCTGACGCGATCGCTCGCGAGGCAGTGCTCCCGGGGGAGCCGACGCTCGAGCGCGTGGTCCAGCGTTTCGGGACCGGCGTCATGCTTCCGGACGGCACGCTCGACCGGCGCCAGCTCGGTGAGATCGTCTTTGCCGACGCGACGGCGCGGCACGACCTCGAGCGCATCACGCATCCACGCATCATCGAGTTGAGCCAGCAACGCATTGCTGCCGGCCTGGCAAGCGACACCCCGCTCGTGGCCGTCGACATCCCGCTCCTCTACGAGGGCGACCGCGAGTTGACCTTCCCCGGTGTGCTCGTCGTCTATGCGCCGCCGGAAGTACAGATCCATCGCCTTCAGCAGCGCAACGGGCTCGACGAGGCGGCTGCGCGGCAACGTCTTGACGCGCAATTGCCGATCGAGGAGAAACGGCGTCGTGCCACGTGGGTCATCGACAACAGCGGCGACCTCGATGCGACCGAGCGCCAGGTGGACGCCTGGTGGGCCGCCGTCGTCAGTCCGACGGCGTAGGTGCGGTGCTTGGCGCGAGACCATTGAGCAGGACCTCGAGCAACTGCCCCTCGTCGTGCGCGAACGCCGCCGGATCGCTGCGGCGCAACGTCCCCATCACGTAGCCGGTAAGCACCATCTCCGCGGCGCCGAAGACGACGTAGCTCGCCACCTGCGGATCGATGTCGTGTGAGATCTCGCCGCGTTCGCGCGCCTTGCGGATCATCTCCTCGATGGTGTCGAAGGCAACCATCACCGTACCGATGTCGTGCGACTCGAGGAACTCGTATGAGCGCGTGACCTCGTTGATCATCACGGTCATGAGGTCCGGCTCGCGGCGGTACACCTCGACCCAGAAATGCACGAGCCTGCGCATCTGCTCGCGGAAGCCGAGCTCCATGTCCCGCACCTCATGGAGGTAGCTGACGTACTCCGCCCAGCGCTCGGTGAAGATCGCCGCGAGGATGTCGTCCTTGTTGTGAAAGTAGTGATACACAAGGCCATACGCGATACCGGCGCGCTCGGCGATGTCGGCCACCTTGGCCCCGTGGAATCCCGATCGCGCGAAGACCTCGGTGGCAGCCGCGATGATCCGCTCGCGGGTCTGCGCGCTGCGACTTGTCCGCGGCGTGCTCCGCGCCTGGGCGGATTGACTCATCGGATCGACTCCCGCGGTGCGCATCGACGCGATGGTGCCCGCGTCGTATCCCGCGCCGGCCAGGACCTCGTCCGTGTGCTCGCCATACCCAGGCGCGCCACGACGGAAGGTCGCCGGTGAACCGAGGAGGCGGATCGGAAATCCGGTCTGCGCGGTGGGTCTCCCCTCGCCCGCATCGAGGCGCATCTCGCGACTCCGCACCTGCGGGTGCTCGAACGTCTCGGCCAGCGCGAGCACCGGCTCGACGCAGACATCGAGTCCATCGAGCGCCTCGCTCCACTGCGCTCGGGTCTTGCTGAGGAGCACTGCCTGGACCGTGGCAATCGTGCGCTCGCCGACTACCCCTTCTGCGAAGCCGTTTTCGGTAACTTCGGGAACGCCGATCGCTGCCACGAACGCACGCCAGAACTTCGGCTCGAGGGTGCCGACCGCGAGGAACCCGTCCGCGCACGCGTATATCCGGTAGCAGGGATAACGACCGGTGAGCATCCCGTTTCCCGGCTCCGGAGCAATACCCGTTGCGAAGAATTGGGATGCGTGCACGCTCGCCCAGCTGATCAAGCCGTCGACCATTGAGATGTCGCAGTGCTGACCCTCGCCGGTGCGCGCCGCATGATGCAGCGCAACCATGATCGCGAGCGCCGCGTGGAGCGCGCCGCCGCCGAGATCCCCCACCTGCAGCCCGGGCATCGCCGGTGCGGCATCGACCGCGCCACCGAGGAGCAACACGCCGGCGACTGCCGCGTAGTTGAGGTCGTGACCGGCATGGTCGCGATATGGTCCGTCCTGTCCGTAACCGCTGATGCTGCAGAGCACGATCCGTGGATTGCGCTCCTGGAGCGCGTCGAAGCCGATCCCGAGCCGGTCGATGACGCCGGGACGAAAGCTTTCCACGATGACATCGGCACGCTCCACCAGGCGGAGAAACGCCTCGTGCCCCAAGGGGTTCTTGAGATCGACTGCGAGCGACCGCTTGTTGCGGTTGATGGGATGGAACATCGCCGAGTATTCGCCGACGAGCGGCGGCATCCAGCGCATGTAGTCGCCGCCGGTGGTGTCTTCGACCTTGATGACGTCCGCGCCGAAGTCTGCCAGGAGCATCGTGCAGAACGGGCCCGGCAACAACCTGGTGAGGTCGAGGACCCGCACGTCGTCCAGTGCCGGCATGGTCGCGCGAGTGTAGCAATCGTTCAACTCGCTCGATTGCCGCAATGCCTGTGCTAGATTCGATGAAAGGTTGACGTGATGAGCACGATGATCGTCCCGTTCCGCGAGGCTCGGTGATGGACGAGCTCGTCATCAAGGTGCCCGCGCCCTTCAGCGGCATCGATGACCTCGGCTTCTCCGCGCGGTATCCGGCGCAGGAACGTAGCGAGCCACTCCGCGACATCCCGCTCTTCGTCGAAGGACCGCCGCGGCCGATGCAACTGCTGGTCGAGCGACTTGCGCTCTTCGCCGACAAGGACAGCATCGTCGGCACCCTCGCGGACGACGACCAGTACTCGTGGACGGCGCCAGTGCAGCTCACGGACGAGGTCTGCGTCCTCGCGTTTCGCGACCGCAGCATCCGGGGCGCCGATGCGCTGCTCGAGCCCGCCGAGGCGGCGTCGGCCGTGCGCGGCTACATCTGGAATCTCGTCAGGCCGATGGCATTCACGTTCCTGCGGGATTGCGTGCGCATCGGCGGGCTCCGCCTGTCCGAGCAGATCGCCGTGGTCATCGACACCGGGCACCCGCCCTCGGTCGATATGGAGTTGCAGCGCTCAGCGATCACGCGCGAGAACGGCAGCCGGTTGCTCTTCGCGCTCTGAACCCCGAGCGCTGATAGCCGAAGCTAGCCCGAGCCGGCTGCTGGTGTCGGCGTCGCGGTCGGCAGCGGCGTCGAGTTCGGCGGAGCGGTCGGAGTCGGCGTCGGTGTGGGCGCCACGGTCGGAGCGGGCGTTGCGCCGACCGCCGTTGGCGTCGGCGTCGGGCTCGGAGTCGGCGTCGGCGGCAACGGTGGTGTCGGGCAGTTGGCAAGCGCCGGATTGAATGCTGTGGGTGACGGCGCGACGGTCGGCACGGCGGTAGCAGTCGGAGAAGGGGTCGGTGCGCCACTCTTGGTCGGAGCCGGTGTCGCGGTGGGCACCGGGGACGGTGTCACCACGTACGGGGTGTAGGTGGGACAGGGAACGGGCGTTGTCGGCGGCGAGCCGTGCGCCGCGGAGACGCCGAGCGAGATCGCCACTGCGACGGCGCCGATCAGGATGGTCACCACGAAGGTGATCGCTCCCCACTCTCTGCGAAAGACGTTCATGCGCCGACCATGCCCTGACTCTGCGCTACGACGCCACTGAACTCCGGGTATTGCTGCGCCAGGCGGAGATTCGTCGCGAGCCAGCCGGCGGGAGTGCCGACGTCGAGCAGCTCACCTTCGAACTCCAGACCCCAGACCTCGCCGGAGCCGAGGAGCTTGCCGATGGCGTCGGTCAGCTGGATCTCGCCGAGGGCACCCGGCTGGGTATCGCGGATCGCCGGGAAGATCGCGGGCGTCAGGACGTACCTGCCCATGACGGCGAGATCGCTCTTGGCCTCGCCAGGGCGCGGCTTCTCCACAAGACCTTGCACACGGTGGAGCTTGCCACGCGACTCACCGATCTCGGCGCATCCGTACCGGGAAATCTGATCGCCCGGAACACGCATCAGCGCGAGGATCGACGTCCCGAGCTGCTCGTGGGCGTCCCAGAGCTGACGTAGCAGCGGCGGGTCGGCGACCGAGAGGTCGTCGGGCAGCATGCAGAGGAAGGTGCGGTCGCCGACAGCGTCGGCAGCGCAGAGCACGGCGTCGCCCAGCCCGCGCGGCGCCGTCTGGCGCGCGACAGTGACCCTGCAGAGGTTTCCGGCCTTGCGCACGGCTTCGAGCTCGGCGAGCTTGCCGCGCTCCTCGAGCAGCCGCTCGAGCGGGAGATCTGGACGCAGATGGGCGGCGAGCGCCTCCTTGCCCTCAGCGAGCACGAGCACGATCTCATCGGCGCCTGAGGCGACGGCTTCCTCGACCGCCCACTGGATCACCGGGCGATCGAGAACCGGGAGCAGCTCTTTCGGCAGCTCCTTGGTGGCGGGAAGAAAGCGCGTTCCCAGGCCTGCGGCCGGAATCACGCATGGTCGCGAGTCCACGGCGGCGAATTGTCGCCGGTCGGGACGGACGCGCGCTCCCCGTTACCCTTGCGCGGATGCCTGACACGAGAACGTTGCTGCTCAAGGCCGTTCGCGACGCGCTCGACGCCGCCGGCGTGGAGCCCGGCTTCGAACTCGTCCTCGAGCGGTCCGCCCGTCCGGAGTTCGGCGACTGGTCGACTCCCGCGGCGCTCGGGCTCGCCCGCATCCTTCGACGTGCCCCCACGGCGATCGCGACGGAGCTTGCCGCTCACCTCAATGCCGCGCAGGTCCCACGGGTGCGCACCTGGGAAGTGACGCCCCCGGGATACGTCAACGCCCATCTCGCGGACGCCGCATGGGGCGATGCCGTCCTCGCATCGGCGCGTGACCTCGAAGACACCGGGGCGCTGCAACTTTCAGCGGAGGCGGCCAGCGCGTCGGGCAAGACGCTCGTCGAGCACACCGCGACGAACCCGAACAAGGCCGCCCACATCGGCCACCTCCGCAACGCCTGCATCGGCGACACCGTCGCCCGCGTCCTCCGCAGGACAGGACACGCCGTCGAGGTCAACAACTACATCGACGACACGGGCGTGCAGGTCGCGGATGTCGTCGTCGGCATCCGCGAGCTCGGCTTCGAGCAGCTCCCCGGTGAGCCGTTCGATCAGTACTGCTCGCGCGTCTATGTCGAGGTGTCGGGCCGCTACGAACGCGACCCCGCGTTGCTGGAGCGGCGTCGGGAGATCCTCCACGACGTGGAGCAGGGCGGCAACGAGACGGCGGTGTTCGTCAAGGACATCGCCCGGCGCATCGTCAACGCGCACCTGGCGACCATGCATCGGTTCGACATCGCGTACGACCTGCTGACCTGGGAGTCCGACATCATCGCGCTGGGGTTCTGGCGGCAGGCGTTCGAGCTGCTCAAGGAGTCCGGTGCGATCGTGTACACAGAATCCGGCAAGCTCGCCGGCTGCTGGGTGATGCCCGCTGAGGGCGATGACGAGGAAGGGGACGACGATACCAAGGTTCTTGTCAAATCTGACGGTATCGCAACGTATACCGCGAAGGATATCGCTTACCAGCTCTGGAAGTTCGGGCTCCTCGGGCGCGACTTCTACTATCGACCCTGGGAAGGCAATCCGTCCCTGATGAGCACGACGACCGAGCCGGTGCCGGGTGCACCCGCGGCGCATTTCGGGAACGCGCAACGTGTGATCAACGTCATCGATGCGCGCCAGGCGTATCCACAGCGCGTGGTGCAACGCGCACTGCGCCGGTTGCATCACGACCGGGAGGCCGACAACTCGATCCACCTCAGCTACGAAGTCGTGGCGCTGACTCCCGCCGCGGCAGCGGAGCTCGGTGTCGAGATTGAGGAGGGCCACGCTAGCGTCGCGCTCAGCGGCCGGCGCGGCATTGAAGTGCGCGCCGACGACCTCCTCGATCGTGCAATCGCGCGGCTCAGCGTGAACGCGCGGGACGCGGAGAGTGCGAAGGCCGTCGCCGCCGGGGCCGTGCGCTATTACCTGCTGAAGTTCTCGCTGAACCAGATCATCGCCTTCGATTTCGACGAGGCGCTGCGCGTCACCGGCGACACGGGTGTCTATCTCCAGTACGCGCATGCGCGCGCCGCGGGCATCCTGCGCAAGGTCGACGCGGGCACCGAGGCGGCGACGTCACCCGGAGCGTTGCACCCGGCCGAGCGCGAGCTCCTGCACGCCGTCGAGGCGTATCCGCGAGCGCTCACGGAAACCGCGCTCGCCCTGTCGCCGTCGATCCTCACGACGTACGCCTTTGGCCTTGCCTCGGCGTTCAGCGACTTTTACGAGCACACGCCGGCGATGGTCCGAGAGGAGGACCCGGCCGTCCGCGGATTCCGCCGCGCGCTCGTCGCTGCAACACGAGCCACCCTCGCCGACGCCCTGCATTCGCTTGGGATGGCCGCTCCCGATCAGGTCTGACCTCGGGGAGCCGACGAAGGCCGCTGGTATGATCCAGAGCCTCCAGGCCCCGTTCGTCTAGAGGCCCAGGACACCGCCCTCTCAAGGCGGAGACCATCGGTTCGAATCCGATACGGGGTACCACTGGGCCGCGGACCGGGCTGGCAGGGCCCGGCGCCGGCGCGGCTCGGTCGCCCAGCACGTTTCACGAGACGTTCTTGCCTGTCCGCATGCAGCGCGGCCTGATACATGTCCATATCGGCATATATAATCTTCGCAATGGCCCGTTCGTCCACCACAGCCGACGTCTTCAACGCCCTTGGCGATGCTGGTCGTCGTGACGTGCTGGACACGCTGATCGGTGGCGAGAAGGCGGTGGGAGCGATCGTGAAGCACCTCTCGATGCCCCAGCCTCAGGTTTCCAAACACCTGCGGGTGCTCCGTGCGGTGGGACTGGTGGGGTGTCGTGCTGATGGACGTCGCCGCCTGTACCGCCTCGAATCCGCGCGCCTTGCGCCACTGCATAAGTGGTTGGCCCAGTACGAGCAGGAGGTGAACGAGCGAATGGATCGGGTGGGCGTTTACCTCAACGAGCTACAGGAACAAGGAGAGCGGCAATGACAGCTCAGCAGCGTGGTGCGGCAGCGATCGAATTCCCGAGCGATCTCGAGATTCTCATCTCTCGAGAGTTCCACGCTCCGATCCAACTCGTTTTCGACGTGTTTACGAAGCCGGAGCATGTACGGAAACACTTCGCTCCATTTGAGGAGGAAGTGACCGTGTGCTCGATCGACCTGCGTATCGGCGGCGACTATCACATCGTCATGGTCACGCCCGACGGAGTTGAGTGCTCGTTTCGGGGTACCTACCTCGAGGTCGAGCCGCCGACCCGGACGGTTGAGACGTGGATCTTCGACGGATGGCCGGGTGTGGAGGCCGTCGAGACGATGGACCTCAAGGAAGTCGACGGTGTGACAGAGCTGACGTACCGGTTGGCGTTCCCCGACCAGGCCGGTCGCGACCATATGTCCAAGTACGACGGGCTCCTCTCCAGCTTCGACAACGTCGAGGACTACGTGACGTCGTTGCTCGCGCCCCAGCCGTCTGAAACCGCTGACTACCGCCGCCGCGCCGCGGGTTAGACGCTCGCCTCGTCGAGGACCCAACCTGCAGGGCAGTACGCCATTTCATTCACGGCGTGTCCGTCAATCGTGAGGATGTAGCGCGTCCCGTGAGCTGACGTCTCCACCGCGAGCTCCCAGCGGTTGCCTGCAGCGTCAGCTTCGTAGTGATTCGCACGACTGCGCACAGCCACCCATGTGACAGGGCGTTGTAGCAAAGCATCAATTGGCAGCCCGTTGGTCTGCTTGTGTGGTCTCCGCGCCGATATGTCTGCGAAGAGAACGATGGCGCTTCCCAGAACCATGAGCGTGATCGCCACCACCAGCCACGGCGCAGCGCCTCGAGCGCTGGGCACCCATATCGACAGGATGATCCCGAAGCTGATCAGGCCGAAGCCAATCAGGCGCATCGGGCGGTAAGGCCGCCGCATGTCAGAGATAGGTGGCGGCCTGGAGTGTCACCCAGATGTCGTACCCGACGTGACCGATTATCACGGGCAAGAGCCGGCGCGTTTGCAGGTAGAACGCGGTCATCATCGCTCCGAAGACGAGAGGCTGCAGCACGCCTAACCCGTACTCCACGTGATACGAGCCGCGAAGGATCAGGGAGACGATCGCGATCGCCGGCATGGCCCAGCCCAGACCGCGAAGGCGGTTGGTGAGGTACCCGAGCACTACCACCTCCTCCACCACCCCTGAGACCACAGACGTTGCTATGCCCGTGATGATGAACGGCAACTTGGACGTGCCCGGAGGTAATGGTGTGCCGTACACGCCCGGGACATGGGAGTAGAAGAGGAACTCGCCAATCCAGTTCGACAGGAACCGCGCCGCGAGCATCAGCAGCAGGCCCATCACGATGTCGCGAACCAGGTGTGATCGGTCGAGACCGATTGACTTGAACGACAGACCGGAGCGGCCAAGCAGATACCAGACGAGTGCTAATGGCGCCGCGAGCGCGAGCGTGTAGAGCACCTGCAGGATGGTGGCGGCGGTGGGATCGAGCTCGCCAAAGACAGACCCACCGCGCGAATGGCCGCTCACCTCCGCGACCAGGGTGATGATCGCGGTGATCGTTGCCATCGCCGGAAACACCAGCAGGACCACGATGAGCTCGCGCCGGATCGTCGGTCGATCCAGCCTCGGCACTGGAAATGGGGTGCTCCCGGTTGCCCGGTACGCCGGTGGGGGCGGCGGGGGCGTTCCGTAATAGGGTGGTGGCGGCGGCGCCACCGCCGGTCCAGACCTCGAATCTCCCATTTCCATCCGGACGATCCTACGAACCGCCGGAGCACTTTCCTCGGGTAGCGACAGGCCGCGAACCGATCAGTGACAGAGGGTCATCGCCGGAGTCCGACCGAAACGGGTACTTCCCGTTCGACGCTCTCCTAGCTGATCTTCCTGCGGTAGATGACCATCGCGAAGCCGTACGCGACGACGAGGATACCGACACACCAGGCAAGCGCAATCCAGACGTCGGCGCCAACCGGTTGCTGTGAATACAGCTCGCGAATCGTGTTGACGATCGACGTCACGGGCTGGTGATCAGCGAAGGCGCGCACCGGGCCGGGCATCGTGTTGGTGGGCACGAATGCAGAGCTGATGAACGGCAGGAAGACGAGCGGATACGAGAAGACGCTCGCGCCGTCCACGGACTTCGCAGAGAGACCGGGAATGACCGCAAGCCACGTCAACGCCAGGGTGAACACGACCAGGATGCCGACAACCGCGAGCCATGCCGTCACTCCCGCTCCCGAACGGAAGCCCATGAGGAGCGCGACGAGCACCACCACCACGAGCGAAATGAGATTCGCGACCAAGGAGGTCAGCACATGCGCCCAGAGCACCGATGACCGCGCGATCGGCATGGACTGGAACCGCTCGAAGATGCCGCTCTGTATGTCCATGAAGAGGCGGAAGGCGGTGTACGAGATACCCGAGGCAATGGTGATGAGCAGGATGCCGGGCAGGAGATAGTCGACATACGTCCCCGAACCCGACTTGATCGCGCCGCCGAAGACGTAGACGAAAAGCAGCAGGAAGAAGATCGGCATGATCGTCGTTGTGATGATCGTGTCCAGGCTGCGCGTGATGTGGCGCAGGGATCGTCCTGTCAGAACGGCGGTGTCGCCGAAGAAATGCCTGGTCATGGTTGCTCCTTGCCGCTGTCGCCGACGATGGCGAAGAAGACGTCTTCGAGCGTCGGCTGCTTCTCGATGTATTCGACCTTCGCCGGCGGCAGCAGCTGCTTGAGCTCGGGCAGCGTGCCGTTCACGATGATCCGGCCAACGTTGAGGATCGCAATCCGATCGGCCAGTTGTTCGGCCTCGTCGAGATACTGCGTCGTGAGCAGCACTGTCGTGCCGAGCGCGGCGAGTTCTTTGACGGCCTCCCACACCTCGATGCGTCCCTGTGGGTCGAGCCCGGCCGTCGGCTCGTCGAGGAAGATGACGGGCGGGTTCCCGATAAGGCTCATCGCGATGTCGAGGCGGCGGCGCATTCCACCGGAATAGGTCGCCACCCTGCGCGCGCCCGCGTCGGTCAGCGAGAAACGCTTGAGCAGGTCATCAGCAATCGTGCCCGGCTCCTTGAGGTGGCGCAACCGCGCGACCAGGACGAGGTTCTCGCGCCCGCTGAGAATCTCGTCGACGGCCGCGAACTGTCCGGTGAGGCTGATGGACTGACGCACATCCGCAGCCTGCGTGGCGACATCGAAGCCGTTCACGATCGCCGCTCCGGAGTCGGACTTGAGCAGCGTGGACAGGATTTTGATGATCGTCGTCTTGCCGGCACCGTTCGAGCCGAGCAGCGCGAAGATGCTGCCGCGCGCAACGTCGAAGTCCACGCCGCGCAGCACCTCGAGCTTCTCGTACGCCTTCTCCAGTCCCTGCACGCGGATCGCAGGTTCCCGGACTTGAGCGGTTGTCATCAAACGATTCCCGCGGGGGCAGCCGCCGCGACGCGATGGATGGTGATGTCGCCGAACGAGGTGCGCACGCGGACTTCCACCAGTTCGCTCCGGGGCCGGGTTCGGACGTCCCATCGAGGTCGCTGACGACGGTGCCGAACGAGGTGTTGAGATCGAGCCAGGCGGCGACGCCGTCACGGACCCCGATGTCGACCTTACCGAGCGCGGTGTGCGCAACAGTCACGCCGCCAACCACCTCGCCGATCCGGATGTCGCCGTTGGCGGTCTTCGCGGTGACAGTGGCTCCAGCGCGGTCAAGCGTGATGCGGCCGTTCGCAGCATTCACTCGCACGTCCCCGCTCACCGCGCCGACCCAGGAATCCCCGTTGGAATTCCGGATGACCGCCGTGCCGGCGATCGTGCCGATCCGGACGGCACCGGAGCCGGTCTTGATATCAGCGGGGCCGGCGACGCCGTCGACCATGATGTCCCCCAAGCCCGTCTTGACCTCGAGCGACGACGCCTCGGCGATTTGAACGTCCCCAAGGCCTGTGTCGTAGCGGCAGTCTCCGAGGCGACCCGTCGCGTGGAGCGGGCCCATCCCCGCCGAACCGTGCAACTGCGAGCCGCCCGGCAACTCGATGACGATGTTGACCGACCCTGAAGTCCTTGCGCGGGCCGATATAGCGCCAACCCTTCGGCGCCTTCACCGACCAGTGCGCCGTTCGAATAGTCGACGCGAGTTTGTTCGGCGGCCTCGACATCTGCCTTCCGCGTCGGATCAGACGGGCGCACCTCGACGACGGTGTCGGTTCGGTCGGCCGCGGCGACGCGAAGGTCGCCCACGCCGAACTCCACGCTGACGGAGATTGGTCCTGGGGTATCAAAGGTAGGCATGACGTTCGTCGCTCCTCAAATGTGTGGATCCGCCTGAATCAGCGGACCCATCCCTTGTAGTGATTGCCGCTCCGCGCCTGGCGCGATTCGTTTCGAGATCCGGGGTCTGTTCCTTCCACTCGCGCACCGACGACGCGAACGAGCCACGCGTTGACGGAGAGCGCCTCGCTCCCGGCGGCGCGCTCGATCCGAACCTTCAGCTGCTCAGGCAGGCGGAAGTTGATCCGCGACATCCCGCCTTCGTCCACGTCGTCCGCGTCGGCGGTCCAGGCGCGGGTTGCAGTGTCGGCGCCCCCGGCGTTCGTGGAGGAGACGTCGGCAGGCGGAGCGGTGACAACGAAATCGAGATCACGACCGTGCAGGCGCAGCTCGACGGAGCCGGGCGCGAGATCGAGGGTGATCTCCTCGGCAGCAGCCGCGAGAGCGTCCTGGAGTGCGAGCCGGATCGCCGAGTCCAGCGGCGCGGCGAGTCGCTCGGCAAGCGCGCGAGCCTCGTCACCCCCGGTCTCGGCCGCTACTTCGAGCTGCCGTTGGATGCTGTCCACGTAGGGTTGCAGGTTCATGGCGCCACTATGGCACCATCAGTGATGCCATGTCAAGCCCATATGGCATCAAAGTGACGCCAAGCGATCATGGGGAGTTGTCGCAGCCCCCGCGCCGAACTCCTAACAATGGCGCGCCCATGCGCGAGCCAGTCCAGGTCACGACCAGCACCCATGGCGTAACAAGATGGATGCGCCTGGCTTGGACAGCGCCTCACCGCGACTAGGCTCTAGTTCGTGGGCACGATGAAGCCGTGGCAGCGGCTCTCCCGCAAGCACTCGACCGACAGCACGTCGGGCCACGAGTCCGCTCCCGCGCCTGATCAGAAATGCATGGACGGCGACTGCTCGAAGCCAGCCAGCTGTCGCTGCACCTACGTTGATCGTCGTCAGGTCAAGTGCGGCACCGCCTGGTGCGACGAGCACAGCCGGATCGTCCTCGGCCTCCCGTACTGCCGGCGCCACGCGACGGTCGCACCGTCACTCGCCAACGGCTTCTTCACGCACATGCTCCCGGATGTCGAAAATCGCGCTCCATCCCTCGCGACGTGGGTCGGCGCCGAACTCGACACTGCCGTCCGCATTGCCCTGACCGCCGACGCTCCGCACAAGGACGCCTACGTCGTGAGCGGCGCGGTCCGTCCAGTCCGTGTCCCGGGCAGCACGATGCCCGTCTGGCTCCGCTCATGGACACTCGTCGACAGCACCGGTGTGCTCCAGCACGTCTCGATCGAAGTCGATGAGGAGGACGATCGCGCTGTCGTCGTCCGCGTCGGCGGTGAGCCGATGGGCCGTCACCAGCCACCCTGGATCGGCCGCCCGCGCAATGAGACCGTCGCGCCAGAGCTCGACGCGGCCGCCCGTCAGGCGTTCCGCATCACGATCATGCACGACATCGAACTCGGGCTCCTCGGCGCCCGCGTGGAAGTCGCTTCCTAAGCAACGAGCCGCGCCGCCGCCTCCTCGGCCGAGCGCCGTTCGGCAGGCACGAGCCCCAGCCGCACACGCCGGTCGAGCAGGTCGTCGAGGGTGCGCGCACCCTCGTGGAGGACACCGAAGAGGATCTCGACACCGAGCGCGGCCACCCCGTCAGCCAGCGGCCGCAGCAGTGACAGGTCCCCATCGGCCAGCGACATGACCGCAGGCGCTTCGATGCCGTAGCGGCGCAGCAGGCGCTCGGGAACATCGAGGCTCCGGAGGACTCTCGGCGGCGCCGCTCCGACCAGCGGCAAAGCAGCAGTGGTGCTGCGCCGGTCGGGTGCGATGCGATCGACCGTGTCCTGCGCCATGCGGCGGTACGTGGTCAGCTTGCCGCCGACGACCGTGACCATGCCGGTGCGCGGATCCTCGACGATCGAGTGGCGGCGGCTCAGGTCGCGGGTGCTCTCCCCGCCTGCGCTGAGCAGCGGCCGCAGCCCGGCGTACGAGCCCACCACGTCCGCGTGGTCGAGCGGCCCCTCGAGCGCTCGTGACAGCGCATCGAGGAGATAGCGCTCCTCGGCAGGCGTGACCTGCGGCTGCTCACCGGGCGACCCGTGATACGGCTCGTCGGTAACACCGACGATCACGTGACCGTCGCCCGCCGGCGTCGCTCCGACCCAGCGCGCTGATTCCCCGGCGATCGGCACCACCAGAGATGCGCGCATGTTGCCGAGGGAACTCGCCCGCACGATTACGTGTGAGCCCTTGCTCGGGGCGAGAGGCACACCGGGAGCGAGACCGTTTGCCCACACACCGGTCGCGTTGACGATGTGCGTTGTCGCGATCTCGAACGTGCGCCCGGTCACGGTGTCGCGGACGCCGACGCGACCGCATTCCACGTCGACGGCGTCGCAGTACGTCAGGATCATCGCGCCGTTCGCCGCCGCGGTACGCGCCACTGCGATCACGAGGCGCACGTCATCCTCGAGCTTCCCGTCCCAGAAGAGGATGGCGCCGCGAAGGTCATCGCGGCGGAGGCTCGGAATGAAGCGCAGCGCTTCATGAGCGCCGATGCGACGCGGCGCGGCGAGTGTGCTGCGACGGGTCCCGGCAGCCGCACGCATGACGTCACCGACACGAATGCCCGTCTCGGCGAACGCGCCATATACCGGCCGCATCGCATCGTCGAGTGGCGCAACGAACGGCATCGACCGCACCAGGTGTGGCGCTGTGCGCGTCATGAGGATATGGCGCTCGCGCGCCGACTCCCACGCCACCGCGACTTCGCCTTGCCGCAGGTAGCGGAGCCCGCCGTGCGCGAGCTTGCTGCTCAGACCGCTGGTGCCGTTCGCAAGATCGCCCCGCTCGACGAGCGCGACTTCGCAACCCGCGCGTCACTGCGTCGAGCGCAACCCCCGCGCCGGTGATGCCTCCGCCGATGACGACAACGTCGACTGTTTCGCCACTGTCGAGGCGGTCAATCTCGGCGCTGCGCCTGCCGTCATTGAGCGACGCCGAGCGGGTGCCGGTCACTGCGCCCAACGACGAATCAGCGCGGCTCTCTGACCTCCGGTTGGGTATGCTTCGCGGTGCATGTTCGCGACCACGGCTCCCGGCCTGCTCGAGGTGATCGGTATCCCGCTGGGCTTCGTCGTGGTGATGGCTGCCGCATTCACCGCCCTGTACGTCCTCTGGATGCGGGCAAGGTCCTAGCCTCAGGCGATCGAGACCAACTCCACGTCGACGATGAGCGTGGCGTTGGCAGGGACGCCCGCTGAGGAGTTTCCGGCAGATCCGAAACCGAGCGCCGGCGGGACCACGAGCTTCCGAGTTCCGCCGACGCGCATACCGGGGACACCGAGCCGCCAGAACGGCAGCGTTGACGGGTCGCCAAGCTGCAACGGATTGGTCGCCGCGCCAGCCCCGCGCGTCGTGATGACCTGCGTCCCATTCGCCAGCCACACGGTGAACTGGACATTCACGTTGGCGGACGCGCTCGCCGCCTTACCGCAGCCGACGGTGATATCACCGAACTGCAGGCCGGAAGTGCCCGTCTGGAGGGTCACCTGCGTCGTGAAGGAATCGATCGCGGCGACCGGACGGGGGGTCGCACAGTCAGGTGCTGGCGGGGTGATCTCGCTGCTCACGGTCACCAGGCTGCCGCACCCGGCCAAGGCCAGAAACCCGACCGCGACGGCGGCCAGCGCGGCGATTCGAGGGCGGAGCAGGCCGAGGTGCGATGACATCGGCGCCGAATCGTACCCCGACGCCGCGTACAATCGATCTAGAGACCGTTCTAAGGAGCCCCAGCCGCCATGGCAAACACGATCAAGGAATCCAAGGGTGTCGCCTCCCAGCGCGACATTCTGACCCACGTCCGCTGCCCCATCTGTAACAACCTCATGCGCCAGAACGAGATCGGCGTCGAGATCGCATTCCGGCACAGCCGCCGCCCCGGCGAGCCCCGCCGCGAGCGCATCGTCAAGCACACCAAGAACTGCAAAGCCGCCTAGTGCGGCTCGGATCGGAGCGCGCCTGATGGCCGTCGAGGTCCCCTTATTCCCCCTCGGATCACGTGCTCTTCCCGCACATGCCGATGTCGCTGCACATCTTCGAGCCGCGCTACCGGGCGATGATGCGCGACTGCCGGCGGGCGTCGACAACGTTCGGCATCGTCGCGATCCGCGAGGGCTCCGAGGTCGGCGCGAGCGCGGTGCTTCCGTACGAGGTCGGGACGCTCGCGCAGCTCGATGAGATCGAGGAGCTCCCGGACGGCCGGTACAACCTCGGCGTCATCGGTGCGTCGCGCTTCCGCATCGACTCGTTCTCCCGTGACCGCCCATACCTGGTTGGATCCGTGCACTACCTGCAGGACATCCCCGCGCCAGCGGACGACACAGAGCGCCTTGCCACTGCGGTGACCACCGCATTCCGCGGCTATGCCACCCAGCTCCGCGGCGTCGGCCAGGGGGACCCGCTCGAGTTCGGGTTGCCGTCCGACCCCGAGTTGCTGTCGTACCTCGTGGCGGCGGCGATGCAGGTCGAGACGGCGCAGCGTCAGCGTCTGCTCGAGATCGACGGCACCGCCGAGCGCCTGTCCGCCGTGCTCCGGCTGCTGCGACGCGAGGCGGCGCTCCTCGACCGGATGCTGGTTCGATCCAAGAACCACGCCGCCACCTCCGGCCTCAATTGAGCGTCGCTGCTCGTTTCGCGCTCGACGGAAAGGTCGCGCTGGTCACGGGCGGGAGCCGCGGTATCGGCCGCGCGATCGCGACCGCGTTCGCCGAGGCCGGAGCGACCGTCGCGATCAACGCACGGCACGCGGAACCCTGCGAGGAGGCGGCCGCGGAGATCATCGCCGCGGGTGGCGCGGCGTTTGCGGTGCCCGGCCACGCCGGCGACGCCGCCGCATGTGAGGCCGTTGTCGCCGAGGTGATGCGTCAGACGGGCCGGCTCGACGTCCTTGTCAACAACGCCGCTACCAATCCGCAGTTCGGTCCGATCCTCGACGCTGACGAGGGCGCCATCAACAAGATCTGGGACGTCAACGTCCTGGGACCGCTGCGTCTCACCCGCCACGCGGTTGCGGCGTGGATGCGCGATCACGGCGGCAGTGTCATCAACATGGCCTCGGTCGCGGGGATACGGCCGGAGCCACTGACCGGCGCATACAACGCGAGCAAAGCGGCGCTCATCACGCTCACGCGCACACTCGCGCGCGAGCTCGGTCCGCTCGGCATCCGCGTCAACGCAATTGCGCCGGGTCTCGTCGAGACGAAGCTCGCGCGTTACCTCGTGGAGACGACGGACGTCCACGAGCACATCATTGGTCAGACTGCGCTCGGCCGCCACGCCGTCCCGGACGAAATCGCGGGCGCGGCGCTCTTCCTCGCGTCCGAAGCCGCGTCGTTCGTCACCGGCTCCGTGCTGGTGGTGGACGGGGGCTGGTCGGCGTAGCGCAAACGTTCTCCCTGTGCGAATGGGAGAATCGCGATGAGGCGAAGAGGACTCGGAGGCTACTGCAATGGCGAATGACCAGGGACTCGGCTTTATGCTCAGCCGGCGCGCCCAGCTCAATCCGGACAACATCGCCCTCATCTTCCGCGAGGAGCGCTGGACCTACGCAGAGCTCAACACCCTCACCAACAAAGTCGCGCACGGGCTTCATGCGCTGGGCGTGAACCCCGGCGATCGTGTCGGCTTTCTCGGCCTCAACCATCCTCGATTCTTCTTCACGCTGTTCGCGGCTGCGAAGCTCGATGCGATCTTTGTGCCCCTCAACTTCCGCCTCACCGGTCCCGAGCTCAGCTTCATCATCCGCGACGCCGGACTGCACACCCTCGTGTACGAGGAGGCATTCGCCTCGATCATCGATGCGATCCGCGCCGACCTGCCTGTGCACGAGTACGTCTGCGCTGTTGAACAGAGCGGCGCACGTGGCTTCGAATCCCTGCTGCACGATCAGCGAGACACCGATCTCGACTACCAGGTCGCGATGAGCGATGTCGCGCTGATCATGTACACGTCCGGAACGACCGGACGCCCGAAAGGCGCGATGCTGACGCACGGCAACATCATCTGGAACAACATCAATGCCGGACTCGCCGATGATGGAACGTCGCAGGAGATCACGCTGGTGGTCGCGCCGCTCTTCCATATCGGTGGTCTCAACGTCACGCCGTTGCTGTGTTTCATGAAGGGCGCGACGGTCGTGATGGAGCAGATGTTTGAGCCGGGCATGGTGCTCGAGAACATCGAGAAGTTCCACATCACCTCGATGTTCGGTGTGCCCGCCATGTATCTCTTCATGGCGCAGCATCCGGATTTCGCCACGCGCGACCTGAGCAGCATTCGCGTGTTGTCGTGCGGCGGCGCGCCCGTGCCGGAAGCGCTGATCAACCTATACGCGGCACGGGGACTCCCGTTCAACCAGGGATATGGCCTCACTGAGACGTCGCCCTTTGCGTCGTTCCTGCCGTCATCGATGTCGACGAAGAAGCTCGGGTCGGCGGGCATCGCGCCGTTCTTCACGGACGTCAAGGTCGTCGACGATAACGGTCGCGAAGTTCCGGACGGCGAGCGCGGCGAGATTGTCGTGCGCGGGCCGAACGTGATGAAGGGCTACTGGAACCGGCCCGACGCCACCGCCGAGGTGATGATCGACGGATGGTTCCACACCGGCGATGTGGGCATTCGCGACTCCGACGGCTACTTCTTCATCGTCGATCGCAAGAAGGACATGATCATCAGCGGCGGCGAGAACGTGTACCCGGCCGAGGTGGAGGATGCGCTGTATCAGCACCCCGGTATCAAGGAGGTCGCGGTCATCGGCGTCCAGCATCCGCGATGGGGCGAGACCGTGCGCGCCGTCGTGGTGCCCAAGGATGGTGCGACGCTCACCGAGGATGAGGTCATCGCGTTCTCGCAGGACAAGCTGGCGCGATACAAGCAGCCGAAGTCGGTCGTGTTCATCGATGTCCTGCCGCGCAACCCCGCCGGCAAGGTGCTGAAGTTCGACCTGCGCGAGACGCATGGTCAACCGATCACCGAGGCCGCAGGTTCCGCCGCACCCGAGGAAGCAACGACCACCGCGAGTTGACTCGCGGCGCTTCGCGCTACGTGATATCGATGACGAGGCGGGCGCTGGAGAGGTAGTACGCGTCGAAGGGCGCGTTCTTGCGCAACGTGATCTTGAAGATCAGCCGGTTCGTGTTGCGCACCATCGGCAGCGGAGTCACCGACACAACCACCTGACCGGCGGGCATCGACTGGATCGGGGACGTGCCCGTGACGCCGCTGAACTCGACGTAGAGCGTCGTCGGTCCGTCGTAGCCGATGACGGTCGTCGGTGCGCCACTGACCGTGTCCGGGAATGCGAGATCGAAGACGAGACGGAAGTCATTCGGGTGCTCGCCGATGCGCACGTCGGCAACCGAGAATCCACTCGATCCGGTGCCGATGGTGTGGCTGCCCGTGAGCTGCGCCGGGGTCGGCGCGGCCGGAACTGTCGGGGCGGCGGTCGCCGGAGTTGCGACCGGCAGCGGCGCGACTGTCGGAGCAGCGGTGGCGTGTGCCGTCGGCCGCGGCTGCGTGACGTGCGGCGCTGCGAGTGGCCCGGTCTGCGAAACGCTGCGGCCGATGAGGAGACCGAAGACGAGGACCACAACAGTCGCCGCGGCGAAGATCCACAAGCGGCGATCGCGGTCCGCAGCCGCAACGGCAGGTCCACCGATGGGGAGGACGTGCCGGCCGGTTCTCGGTTGCGTCGGATTCCAGGAGCGCCGGTCTGACGTTTGCGACTTCAGACGGCGAACGTGGCGACCCGGTCCGGATGGCGCAGACGGCGCCGAGGGTTGCGTGTCCTCGCGGAAGGCGTCGGGGGAGACGATGGCATCGACTGCGGACAGGTGCTCGCCGGGAACGTCGTGGTCCAGCGGCTCGTCGACGAGCTCCGGCAGCTGCTCCGGAACGGCGAGCGGAGCGACCATCGGCCCCATGCGGCCGTTTCGGTGCGGTCTCACGGGCGCCGGCGCGGATTTCGTGCCTCGGCCGAGCGGCGCGGCAAGCGACGAGACCTCGCCGAGAATGTCGGCGAGCTCGGGAGTCGCCAACTCGGCGGCTGACGGCTCGGTGTTGAGCGGTTCGGACAGGCCCGGCTCCGTCGAAGCGGGCACGACGCGGGCCGGCTCGGTGGCGGCCACGTCGTGAAGAGGTGGCTTCGTCGCGGCCGGTTCCTGCCACTCGACTGGCTGCGTCTCGACCTCAGGCTCCACCACCGGCGGTACGAGCGGCGGCGGTACCGGCTGTGCGACGGCAGGAGGCTCGGGCGCGACCACGACCGGCGGACTGTCACTCCATGCCTTGGGGTGCGCACGCTTGTTCCACGATGGCGCCCCGGCACCGCTGACGATCTCGACGTTGGATTCGAGGTGCGAACTCGCGCCACGCCACAGCGCGAACCGGACAGCGACGGCATCGCGCACCCGCTGGAACGCGTTCGGGGCTCCAGCGGTGTACGGCTGCTGCGGCTCGGTGATTGCGTCTGCGATTGCCGGTGGCTGTGGCTCCGCGACCCCGACCTCCGGGGGCTGCGGTTCCTCAGCGAGTGCTTCGGGCGCGCGCGGCGCGTCGACCACCGGCGGTGGGATGCGCGCCGGAACCGGGGGCGGCGTGGGCACAGGCTTCGGCATTGTGGAGGTCGGGATCTGGTCCATCGGCTCTTCCCAGAGGAAGAGCTCGGGCGGCTCGGCGACGGCGACGCTCGGGGTTCGTTCTCCGATGAGCTCCCGCGGATGGCTGGGGTTCGAACTCGTAGCCGCCGCGAGGCGCCCACGGCAATGCCCGTCCGCGCTCGGCGCCGAACCATGGCGGCGCCTCGACTGTCGACGGCCGATCGTGATGCGGCGGTGCGTCAGGCAGTTCGTCGCCTTCCTCGATCAACCCGATCTGGCTGAAGAGTTCGTGCACGGCTCCATCGGGGATGTGCACCCGCGCAAGCGCGCCGATGCGCTCGGACTCTTCGCGAAGGTGCTCGATCGCGGTACGGCAGCGATCGCAGGCGAGGAGGTGCGCCTCGAGCTCGCCCGTTTGCGCAACCTCGAGTTCAGCGTCGAGATAGCTGCTCAGAGCGAGGAGGCTGCACCTCACAGCGCGATCTCGCGGTAGATCGAGCCGAACTCGCGGCGCGCCGCCGCCACCAGGCGCGCGGCTGCCTCCGGTGAGCACTCAAGTGCACGGGCCATCTCGTTGTAGTTGAGACCGCAGAGGTCGCGCAGGAGCAGGGCGGCGCGACGATCGAAACCGAGCATCGCCATGGCGCGCTTGACGGTGTTGATCCGACCGGCGTCGACGGTGTCGACCTCAACCTGCACGGTGGTGCCGCTGCGCCGGAACATCCGGCCGATACCGGCGGGCCGCGGTGGAAAGCGCTGCCCATGCCGGCAGGCGCGCGTCACCGCCCGGTAGAGGGCGGCTCGTCCGTCGACGCGAAGGCGCGTGGGTGGATAACGGCTCGCGTGGTGGATGCCCCCAGCGACGAACGCCACCGCATCAGCCTGGTGATTGACCAGATGCGTGGCATACGTGACTAGATCATCGAGCTGCTCGCGTACGGTTGCGGCAAGCTCGCGCGCCTCGGGAGCGATGTGTGCTGAGACGTTGATCATGACGTTTGCGCTGACGGCGCGAGTAAGACGGTCGAAGAATACTGTGGAGTCCGGCCCGCGGTCAAGCGGGAGATCAGGACGAAGTGTGCACCAACTCACCGCCAGTGACACGCGGTGGCTGGACGAGCCCCGCTTTCCGCCATGCCGCCGCCGGCATCCCGATGTCGGCTACCCAGACCGCGCCCGCGTACGCGGCGGCGGCGCCGCTTCGCAGGCCCTGCTTCATCGCTGTCAGCGTGCACGTCAGGGTGGCGCGCACGCACGGATCAAACGCGTCGCCGCGCGTGGCGTCGAGGCCGCTCGGGACATCGACGCTCAGGACCGGACGGCCAGCGCTGTTGATCGCCCGGATCGCGCTTGCCTGGGGATCCCGAGGCGCGCTGCGAAGACCGGTGCCGAGGAGCGCGTCGACGAGCAGCGCGGCACCCGCAGCCAGGTCGACCGTCGCCGCGGGGTCCGCGTCGATGCGCACATCGATGCCACACGCGCGCGCCGCGACGACATGATCGAGGACCACACCACGCACACGTGAGTCGTCGGCTACGACGATGGCTCGCACGTCGCAGCCCCACGTCGCGAGGTGTCGCGCGGCGACGAGGCCATCCCCGCCGTTGTTGCCATACCCGGCGACAACCCCGATATCGGCTGGGCGATTGCCGAGGTGCTGCCACGCGCAGCGCGCGACCTGCCAGCCCGCGACCTCCATGAGCTGCAGCGTGCTGACACCGCATTCGAGCGCCGCGGCGTCGAGCTGGGCAACTTGTTCAGACGTGAGATCCCCTAGCCCGTCGGAGCTGTCGAGGGGGCCACTCATGCCAATTCCACGAAGACGGCATCGCCGAGTTTGGGACCGCCGACGGCGCCTACCGGAACCCCGCGTGCTGCGACCTCGAGGTGGCCGGCGCTGCCGATGAGCGCTGCTGGGCCCTGCTCGATATCCGCATAGGTGGTGACGAGACCAGCGCTCGCGCCGCCCTGCCAGCTCACCGAGCGCACCGTCGAGGGACCGATGTCGGCATTCCGGATCGTCGTGATGGCGTTGCCGAAGTGGTCAACCACGCAGACGCGGCCCTGCAACCCTGTCCCGATTCGTTCCGCGAAGGCCTCGGCGAGGACGATCGGATCGTCGATGGGCTCGCCGGCGGCGTCGAGCCGCCCTCCCGCCGCGAGCTGGGCGGCGACTGGTGCGAAGACGTCGCGGCCGTGGAATGTGGGTGCCGCATCGAGCGGGATGTCGAGGCTGACGGCGCTCCGGTACAACTCCGTCTCGTCCCAGAGATAGGAGACGAGCCCGTTGTCCGGTGCGACGCACCGGATCCTGCCGATCTCGATGGCGATCGCCCGTCGGTCGGTGCCGACGCCCGGGTCGACCACTGCACAGAAGACCGCGCCATCGGCGAACGCCAATGCGAGCGCCTTGAGCTGGTATGCGCCGGCAAGCACGTCGCCGGCAGGAATGCCGTGGGTGCCGTCGACGCAAAGTGCGTGGGGATCAACTCGCCATGCGGCGCCCGTCAGCGCTGCCGCGTAGGCGTCGTCGCGGCCGTAGTCGGTGACGAAGATGATCGGCTGCCGCACGGCATTCGGTACCGTAGCAGTGCCGTGGAGACTCCGCAGACAACCCCCGAGCACGCCTCACTCGACAAGGAGGGCGACGACGATGCGGCTCCCGTGCGGAAGCAGCGTCCGGCGTGGAGCATCCCGGTGCTTGTGGTCTCTGTGGTCGCGATCCTCATCCTCTTCGTCGTCGGCTTCACCGGGTTGTTCGCCAACCCCGTGAAAAGGACGAACGACCACGGCGTCACAACGCTTTCCGGAACCTTCGAGCCCTACATCTGCAACGCCACGTCCTGCGACGGATACATCTCAGCGGGCGCGCGAAGTGTGTTCGTCGTGTTCCCGAAGAACTGTCCGCCACCCGAGCGTGGCAGCAACATCACCATCTACGGCGAGCTGGCACGGGACCTGGGCAGCGCGTCCTATCGCGCCATCGCCTGCGGCTGACCGCTACTCCCAGCGGAACCGCCACGCCGCAAGCGCGAAGCAACCAGCCGCCCACGCGAGCGGCACGGCGACATCGAGCAGTGTCAGGCCGCCGCCCGAGTTGAGGATCTGGTGCAGCGCATCCGAGACGTAGTAGACGGGCAGGACGTGCACAACGTCCTGGATCCACTGCGGCAAGGCGTCGACCGGGAAGAAGATGCCGCTCAGGAAGAGCATCGGAAATCCGATCAGCGATGAGATACCGCGCGCAGCGTCGCTCGTCCGCACGAAGGACGTGAGCAGAAAACCTATGCTGACGAAGCTCGCAATCCCGACGACCAGCGCGACGACGGCGAGCAACCAGCTTCCATGCGCGCGCGCGCCGAAGAGCGCGACGCCAACGATGGCGAGGACGACAACCTCGAGCGCGACGGTGACCGCTCCTCCGGTCATTGCCGCACCCAGCACCTGCAGCGGGTGGAGCGGCGTTGCCCGATAACGGCGCAGGACCTTTCGCTCACGCTGATCGACGATGGTGATCGACACATATGTGAGGCCGGCAAGCACGGCGACGTAGGTCATCATCGACGGCAGGAAGTAGTCGATCGCCGTGATATTCTGCGTCCCGATCTCGGCGGTGTTCAAGGTGATTCCCGGGGTACCACCGATGTGCGCGGCGACCGAGAAGTCCTGCGTTATGGCACTGATCACCTGTGACGCGATCTGCAGAGTCCGACGGATCGTTGCTGTCGAGATCAAGGGTGATACCGGTGTCCAGCCCCGCGCACTTCTGATCGGGTGGACACGGCGTCGCGAAATCCGGATGGATGATGACAACCGCAACGACGTCGTCATGTTGCAGGCGGTCCGCCTCGTGCGATGCACTCCCCTCTTCCACCACCAGGTTCTTCTCGTGCTTGAGGGTCGCAACGTACTGATGGCTGAGCGTTGTGCCGGCCTCGTCGACGACGCCGATATTGACCGATGCATTGCCGCCACCGAGCACGTTGCCGAGCAGCACCATGAGGAAGATGGGGATGAGCAACGTGAAGATGAGCGCGGCGCGGTTCCGGAAGCTGCTTCGCACGGTGGTCGTGACGAGCGCGAGAAACCCTCTCATTCGCGCAACGCCCGCCCGGTGATCGCGAGGAACACGTCTTCGAGCGTGCCGCGCTCGACCCTGAGGTTGGTCACGTCGGCGGCGCCGCCACCGTCGTCAGGACGGAGCAACTGCGCGAGGACGGACTCCGGTGCATGGGTGCCGATGCGAACGAAGACGCCATCGACGTCGGCAAAGTCGACGCCCTTGAGCGCGCGCATCCCGTTCACATCGGCGCTGTTGCTGGAGAAGGTGATCGTGGTGCCAGGCCCGTACTGCGCGACAAGGCCGTCGGGTGTGTCCAGCGCAACCACGTGGCCCAGGTCCATCACCGCGACGCGATCGCAGAGGCGTTCCGCTTCTTCCATGTAGTGCGTCGTGAGCATCACCGTCTTGCCGCGCGCTCGAAAGCGCTCGATGAAATCCCAGAGCGAGATCCGAGCCTGCGGATCGAGACCGGTCGTCGGCTCGTCGAGGAAGACGACGTCGGGGTCGTTGACCATCGCGAGCGCGATGCTCAACCGTTGTTGCTGGCCGCCACTCAGCTTTGTGGTGATCTGGTTTGCCTGCGCGACGAGGTCGAATTCCTCGAGGAGCTCGGCCGTGGCACGTGTGTGATCGTAGAAGGCGCGAAACAGGTCGATCGATTCCGCGACGGTGGTGAAGCTCGGCAGCGCAGTCGCCTGCAACTGCACGCCGATACGCCGTTTGACAGCGGTCGCATCGTGCCGGATGTCGGTGCCGAGAACGAGCGCCGTCCCCGAGTCGATGTCGCGCAAGCCCTCGAGCATCTCGAGCGTCGTGGACTTGCCGGCACCGTTGGGCCCGAGCAGCCCGAAGATCTCGCCGCGCTGGACTGAGAAGCTGACGCTGTCGACCGCGACGATCGAGTCGTATCGCTTGGAGAGTTCCCTGGCCTCGATGACGGTCGTCGGCACCTCCGGCCTGGCCGGTGGGACGGGCGCAGCGGTCGGGAGTGGTGTTGCTGTGATCTGAACTTCAGGACCGTCGTCACGTCTGGCGTTGAACACGAAGGCCCCGCGAATGACGAGCAGCACGCCGATGACCGCAAGGATCACAGCCTCCTCGGTCTTGCCGTGGGTGGCCAGAACAATCCCGGCGAAGACGAACAGGATCACGGCGATGATCCAGGCGAGAGGGATCCGCGAGAACGGACCGGGAAGGCGGACGTTGCCCATCATGAACAAGCCGCCCATGATGCCCGAAGCTGCCTTACGCGGCGGTTGCAATCCCCGTCAGGCGCCAGCCGCGATGCGCAACCGTCCAGCCGCCATCGGCGACCTCGTGCTGCTCGTCGTCAACGGTCGTATCGCCACTCGGATCGCGTTCGAAGGTCCAGTCCTGGGTGATGGGCGCAGCGTCGCCGATGATCCCGAAACGGACGACGGCATGCTCCAGTCCGTTGACAACGGTCGCAGCCGTCACCTCAGCGGACGAGATGTCCGCATCGAGCGAAGGAGCGCCCTGGGTCTTGGCGTCCTGCATGAACCGGAAGGTGTCCCGCGCGATCAGCAGGAAGGCGTCGGCGCTGAATTCCGGGTCGACCTTGGTCACGGCGCTGAGGTCGAGGCCGGGCACCGCGTCCTCGCCCCGCTCGTGGAACTCGCGGTCCAGGTCGCCGAGCATCTTGTCATCGACGGCGTCCAGCTGCTCCTCGGCCGCTTCACGCTTGACGAGCCGGCTGCCGATCCCTGTGACATGCAGGAAACCCTCGCCAATGGACTCACCGAAGGAGTTGTCGGGCGCGACGTCGCTCATGGAAATACCTCGACTGTGGGTGGGCGGCTCGAATCTACCCGCCACACCCTCGCGTCGATTCGTCTGTCGCTGGGTTGTTGCGAATCGTTGATCCGGTCACATATCGCCGGGCGTCAGCGGACGGTGATCGTCCGGCTTCCCGAGACGGTCGCACCGCCGGTGTCGGTGATCGTGATCGTCACGATGTCCTTGCCGGCGCGCTTGTAGTGGTGTGTCGCCGACACAGAGAAGTCCTTGCTCGCCGCCGTGGCCGCGATGGTGGACGATGTGCCGTCACCCCACATCACCTTGATCGTGTAATCCGCGGCGACGCCGAGCGGGTCGGCGTCTGAGAACGTTGCCGCGAGCTTGACGGTTGGGGAGGACTTGGCCGGAGTCACTGCGAAGGTCTTCAGGGTGAGCGGCGCCGGCGACACCGTCACGGGGAACGTCCCGACGATATCCACGCCGTCAGCCGGCGTGTAGGTGACGCCGTTGTTCGCGAGCGTGATCGCGACTGACCCAGCACCAGAAACGGGGAGCTCGGGGAAGGTGTAGCCGCCGCTGAAGACCGTGACAGTGCAAGTGGCGGCGTCGCCGCAGATGACCGACGACGCTGGCGTACCGGTGCCGAGCGAGACGAGCCCAGGTTGGACCGCGCCGTTCGGCCACGTGATCACCGCGGAAACAGCATCGAAGGGAACCGATCCGACGTCGCCGTACGGGACCTGTGTGTCGTATGCGGCGAGCTCGTTGAGGGTGACCGTGCCGACTGCATCACCAGCGGTTGAGGTTCCTTGAGTTGCGCTGACTGGGTTCGCCGCTGAAGGCTGGAGTGCCCTGGAACCACTGCGAGACCTCGGGGAGCGTCTGCCACGCGGGCGCACCCGTGCCGCCGGCCGTCGGATACGTGCCATCAAGCGGCAGTTCCACTGATGCTGCGTGCTGTTGTGCCGCCCACTCCAACGTGCCCCAGAAATCACCGATCCCTGAGGCGGTGGCGGTCTGGAACGCGATTGGAGCGCCGAGTGCGCTCATCGCCGCGTACATCTCGTCCGTAGTACGGCTGCGTCCCGCCGACCGCAGAGATCGGGTCACGGATTGAGTTGTTCTCGAGGACGCACCGCTGTCCGAGCGTTGAGCGGCAGTACGTCATCATCTGCTCGGTGTAGGCCTCGTCGGTCCCGGTCGTGTAGCCCTTGCTGTTCGTCGCAGGCACCAGTGTCTGGTACGGGTTGAATGACACGCCGATCCGCGTCGTCGGCCAGTCCGCGTTCGCAGTGTCGATCTCTTCCTGCTCGCACGCCTGACCAGCGTCCTCGGTATAACCCAGCCGCTAGGAGATTCGTATCGTTGGTCGCGATCGACGTACCCAGAATGAACGGCTCCGGGTAGAAGAGCGCGCAACGGGAGACCACGAACTCCACGACATTCGGGATTCCCTCGTAGCGCAGTCGCCAGTTCGGATTCCAGCTTGTCGTAAAGCGTCTCGTACGCCGGGTCCAGAACTGCACCGGCAATCCCCGGCGTGGATCGCTGTATGGGTTCGTCACGTCTACCGAGCCGGTCATGGCCGTAACCCAATCGGGTGTTGCGATGCCGGCGAGCACCCGAATGCGAAGCGGCGTGCAGCCCGAAGCCGCGTCGCCCCGATCAATCGGGTTGTCGGCAACAAGGCCTGGCCCGTTGTCGTTCGAGCTGCTCCAGTCGACGTTGATCGAGCTGGCGTCAAGCCCTGCCGCCGGCGGTGCAACACTTCGGTCCACGATGACCACGAATCAGCGGCTTGATTCCCGGAGTCGACGCACACCCGTTGGCCGAGGCATGCAGATGCCCCGCTTGTACACCCGCTGGCTGCGCCAGACCAAGCGCAGCGACGGCAACCAGCGCACCAACCGACGAACCGCGAACGATGCCACCGATCCGAAACCCTGGCACGAACTACTTCCCCTTCTCTTTCGTCCTCAAGCGGACAACCGGAGCGTCGCACACACGAGGCGCCCATTGCCTGAGAACGAGCGAAGGCAAAAAGAAAGAGCGGCCCGAGCTCTCGCCCGGACCGCCCTTTCGGAAATCGATCAGTTGCTGATCAGTACTCCGGCATCGGCGGAGCCGCCGATCCACCCTTCTTCTCAGGGATGTCCGTGATCAGCGCCTCGGTGGTGAGGAGCAGCGCGGCGATCGACGCCGCGTTCTGGACAGCCGAGCGGGTGACCTTGGTCGGGTCGATGATCCCGGCCTTGACCATGTCGACGTACTCGCCCTTCGCGGCGTCAAAGCCCTGGCCCTTGGGAAGGGACTTGACCTTGTCGACCACGACGGAGCCTTCCATACCAGCGTTTTGCGCGATCTGGCGGAGGGGCTCCTCGAGCGCACGGCGGAGGATGTTGACGCCGGTGAGCACGTCGCCCTCGGCCTTGACGCTGTCGAGCGCGGGGATCGCGTTCACGAGCACGACTCCACCACCAGGCACGATGCCCTCTTCGACTGCGGCGCGCGTGGCGGACACGGCGTCCTCCATGCGGTGCTTCTTCTCCTTGAGCTCGGTCTCGGTCGGGGCGCCGACCTTGATCACGGCAACACCGCCGCTGAGCTTCGCGAGACGCTCCTGGAGCTTCTCCTTGTCCCAGTCGCTGGTGGACTTGTCGATCTCGGCCTTGATCTGCTCGATGCGGCCCTTGATCGCGTCCTTGCTGCCGTTGCCCTCGACGACGGTTGTGTCGTCCTTGGTGATGCTCACGCTGCGGGCGCGGCCCAGCGAGGTGAGTTGCGCGGAGTCGAGCTTGAGGCCGACCTCCTCGCTGATGACCTGGCCGCCGGTCAGGATCGCGATGTCCTGCAGCATCGCCTTGCGACGATCACCGAAGCCTGGTGCCTTCACCGCGACGGCGTTGAAGGTGCCGCGCAGCTTGTTGACGATGAGGGTGGCAAGCGCCTCGCCCTCGACGTCCTCGGCGATCACCACGAGCGGCTTGCCGCTCTGGACGACCTTCTCGAGGATCGGCAGAAGATCCGCGATCGCGGAGATCTTCTTGTCGGTGATGAGGATGTAGGGGTCCTCGAGCACGGCCTCCATGCGCTGGGCATTCGTGACCATGTACGCGGAGATGTAGCCCTTGTCGAACTGCATGCCCTCGACGAGCTCGAGCTCGGTCTCCAGGCCCTTCAACTCCTCGACGGTGATGACGCCGTCCTTGCCAACCTTCTCCATCGCGTCGGCGACGGTCTCGCCGATGGTGGGATCAGCGGCGGAGATCGATGCGACCTGCGCGATCTTCTCGCGCTCGGAGATCGGGATCGACTGCTCCTTGATTGCCTTCACGATCGCCTCAACGCCGAGCTCGATGCCCTTCTTGAGCTGGATCGGGTTGGCGCCAGCGGCCACGTTCTGCAGGCCGGCTGCGATCAGCGCCTGGGCGAGAACGGTGGCGGTGGTGGTCCCGTCACCGGCGATGTCGTTGGTCTTGCTCGCCACTTCCTTGACCAGCTGGGCGCCCATATTCTCGAAGGGCTCCTCGAGCTCGATCTCCTTGGCGATCGTGACTCCATCGTTGGTGATGGTCGGCGAGCCGAACTTCTTGTCCAGCACGACGTTCCGGCCCTTGGGGCCGATGGTGATCTTCACGGCGTCCGCGACCCGATCGACCCCTCGTTTGAGATGGGCGCGAGCCTCGACGTCGAACAACAACTGCTTGGCCATGGTTCCTCCTGGTATGTCCTCTAGCCTTGGGTTCCAGGGGACAGTTTAGCACTCGGCTCGTTGGACTGCTAGCGGGTGGCCGGGGCGAGTGCTAAGGCGGCTGGGTGGGGCGGCAGCACCTTCCAACAGACCCTACAAACGAGTGGCATAGTTCCGACCGACGTCAGATGGACCTCGACTACGTCGATCCCTTGCCGACCTTCACGTCACGCGGAGTTCCGCCGAACCCGCTGAGTTCCCGCGGTTTTCGAGCGACAGCCATGTGTCGCTCCTGCGGCGTATCTCAGTGACACACGTGATTGCCGTCCGCGTCTCCGCATGACGCCGACTGACCCCGTCGTCGCCGATCGCTCCGCGGGGGTCGTGCTCGCCTCGGCCGCGGGGGACGCGCTCGGCGCGCCGCATGAGTTCCGCGGACCCCTTGCTGAAACCGCCGAACTGCGCATGACCGGCGGCGGCATCTACGCCTGGAAGCCCGGCGAGTGGACAGATGTCACCCAGATGGCACTCGCCATCCTGTCGCCGCTCGCCGCCGGGAATCGTCGGATCGAGGCTGTCGAAGAAGACTTCCTCGCGTGGTTCGCCAGCCGACCCAAGGATGTCGGCACCCAGACGAGCGCCGTGCTCAGTTCTGGATCGCCATTGCGCGAGTCGGCGGCGGCGTTTCAGCGCACGCGGCCAGACAACGCGCCGAACGGCGCGTTGATGCGTATTGGACCGGCCGCGCTCTCATATCAGAATCACCCCGACCAGATTGCTGCGTACGCTCGCGCCACCACTGAGCTCACGCACACGCACATCGATTGTCTGGACGCGAGCGTCATCTGGGCCGTGGCGATCGACCACACGATTCACGCTGCGCCTGGTTCTGACGAGCCGTGGGACTTCGCCGAAGCCGTACGCAGCGCGCTCGTTCACGTCCCGAAAGCGCGGCGTTCCTGGTGGACCCAGCTCATCGATGAAGCGTGCGAGCGTCCCTGCGTCGATTTCCATGAGAACAACGGCTGGGTGATTCACGCATTCCAGACTGCGCTGTCCGCGATCGTTCGGACGCCGATCCCGAGCGGTGCGGCACCCTGCGAGCACCTCGTCAGTGCCATCGGCGCTGCCGTCCGATCGGGCGGCGACACCGACACCGTGGGTGCCATCGCGGGCGCGCTCCTCGGTGCGCGCTGGGGGGCGACCGCTCTGCCGCTCGAATGGACGACGATGCTGCGCGGCAAGCGCCTGTACGGGCGGCCCGATCTTCGCGCGGCCGACCTCGACGCCATGGCACGACGCGCTGCGAGGGGCGGCAAATCCGATCCGAACGGTTGGCCCGGCCGCGTCCATCTGATTCCGCACTACCTCGAGCAGTTCTCCGCCCGGCCGGCGACGGTAGAGCTCGGGGGCGTCCAGTTCGGTGGTGTCGCAGGGCTCGACGCGGCGTTGCACGGCGGCGCGGATGTTGTCGTGTCGTTGTGTCGCATGGGGACCAAGGACGTCCCGGACCGGACCGAGCACCGCGTCATCGGCCTCATCGACAGCGGTGCCAAGGACAATCCGAACCTCGCCTTCGTCCTCGCCGACACGGCGGACTTCATCGCTGCTCGCGCAGCCGGCGGGCACAAGGTGTACGTGCACTGCGTCGTTGCCGAAAACCGCACGCCGACCGTCGCCGCGACCTTTCTCGCTCGCCATCACGGGATGCCAGTTGATGAGGCGCTGTCGACCGTGGAAAGCGCGCTCGGTCACCGGCCGTCACCCGCGTTCGCCGACGGCGTCCGGCGCGCGGCGACCGTCTGACGTCCCGAAGTTCAGCGCCCGAGCACTACCCAGAGAGGACCTTCCTCGGCCTTGCGGATCCAGTCCTGCGCCCACTCGGGGAGCGCGTCGAATGACCCCGCCGCCTCGACCTCATGACGCAGCGCCTCGAGCTCCTCGGACGTTGAACCGATCTCGGCGAAGTTGCTGCGCAACGCACGCTCGGCTCGGAATTTCAATCCCGACGATGATGACGTGACCGGTGTCGTGCGCAGCAATTCGTGCCGGCCGGGGTCGGCTGCGGGCCAGCTGAACCCCGGCATCCGTGCCAGCGGGCCCGCGAGCCGGCGGACCGCGTCGACGTTGCTCCTCACCGACAAGCGTTCAGGAACTGCTCCGTAGGCCGCAACCGCCAGTCGGAGGTATAGATCCGCCAGGTACGGTGCGCTTTGCGCAAGGTTGTCGCAGATGAAATTGCGCTCCGGACCGCCGTGGGTGAACCCAAGGGCGGCGAGCCGCGCTTGTGCATCTGCATCGAGCGGACGTCGCTCATCGGGCGCAGCCCACTCACGGGAACCCACTTCGCCGTAGAGGATGCGGTGGTTCAGCTTGAACTGCACGAACTCGTCGCCCACATCAACGTTCTCGAGGATGACGAACTGCGTTTCGAGCGCGCTATCGAGGAAACACTGCATGAGCTGCGTCACCGCACGCCGCACGTCGTCGACGTGCATCAGGCTACCTCCGCGTGACCGGTCACATCGGCCACGTTGCCTTCGATCGACATGACCCGATCGAGGACGCCCTGGCGCAGCGCGTCGAGACTATTGCGAACATCGCCGGTCGCGGTCGAGATCGACGTGAGCTTCGACTTCATGCCGGCAATCGCATTGAGCTGCGCGCGGATGCCATCGAGATCACGTCGCACCGCCGCCGCGTCAACGACGTCCGCGTGCTCACGCGCGGCGGACAGCGCGAGCGCGCGCCCGAGCCGCACGGCCGCCGTGAACGCGGTGTCGTCGGGATCGTCCGGATCGAACTCGCAGATGATGTGCTCGCCGTGCAGCGTGAAGGGTGCGCATCCGGACGGCGCATTGCCCGCCCGGTAGACGGCGACGGCGATTGCCGCGCCGCGGTTACGCCGAGTTCTCATCCAGGTCGCGGCAGAGCTTGGACAGACCGACGCGTCCGCTCTTCGCCTCGACGGCGACGCACACCGGGACACCGCGAGTCCACGACGGATCCAGCGTGATGAGGAAGTCACCCTTGCGGCTGCGCACGCTGTTGCCGACCGCGGTCCCGGTGGGCTCCACGAGATCGCCCGTACCCCGCAGCAGCGCAGCGAGACGCGCCTCCACCGCGTCCTCGAAATCGAGCCCCTTTGCGGTGCCCTTCTGGCGCTCATCGGCGCGCGCGTCACGAGCGGCCTCGAGTCGGATCAGTCGATCGCTGACGTCCTTCAACATCTCGCGCATCTCGGTGCGGAACCCGTGCAGCGGACTGCCTGCGAGTCGCGGATCGAGCATCCGGCTGATGATGGCTCCGTCGCCGTCGAAGTAGCCGGCGAGCAGCGTGCGCATGCGGCCGATCGCGCTGTCGCGGCGCTCCTCGTCGAAGAGGTCGTCGACGAGCCTGCGCAACGTTCCGTCCTTGCCGAGGAACTGCTCGAGGGTGCGCGGGAGCGTGCCGTCCTTCGCCGCGAAGGTCTCACGCAACGCGGAGTCGAGCGCGACCGCCGCCCGATCGTGGAACTCATCGGTGCGGTGCATGAGCCTGTCGAATTCACGCGCGACGAAATCCACGTTGATCGTCACGCCGGCATTGCGTAGCGCGATCAGGCCGACCTTGAGCCCACGCTCCACGACCGCCGGGCGGTCAACCGCCGGATGCTCGCCCACGTACAACGCCAGATCGGCGTCGCGTAGAGAGAGACCCGTGACGGCGATGTTGTCGCCCTCGATGCGAACGTCGCAGCCGAGGGTGATGGGTTCCACCTTCCTGAGCATCGCTTTTCCTCACTTCGCTACCCCGCCACGGATCTCCAGCGATGAGTGTCGAGTGCGGGCGCGACAGATGGCTGTCGCGGATTTCGAGCGCCCGCGGCCTACGCCTTGATCTTGCCGCGCAGGCGCTCCACCGCTTCAGCGAGGTCCCACACGCTCTCGAGCGCAAGGTTCAGCTCCGACGCTGTGGGCGGCAACTCGTACACGCGATGGTGACAGGCGTTGGACAGGGAGTTCCACGTCAACATCGCGCGCCCTCCCAGCTTTCGATCGTTCAGCATGTCGCCGACGCACAACAACTGGCAACGCGTCGGCGTTCGTTCCAGGCCGGGTGCGGTGACCTGCCAGAGACGCACCATCGCAAGCTCGAGCCCCTGGCGCGCGAGCAACGCTGCCGCACGAGGCCACAGCCCCGCGGTCGTTGCGTCGTCATCTCGGATCAGGTCGCGCGCCGCCGACACGAGTGTGTGTGCGTCCACCTGCGTCGGTGCCACGTCAATGCGCCTCGAGCATCTTTTTCGTCAACTGCTCGACACCGCGAATGAACTCGCGCATGTCGCCGTACACCTTCCCGCTGTGGGTACCGTGGTTGCACTCCTTGACGGAGTCGACAGCCCACGGATAGTTCTTCAGAAGGTAGCCGGTGACGTCACCGGCGCGGTCGGCATCGTGCAACAGCGCGAGCGCCAGCCACATGTTCAGCGTCGTCGGTTTCTTGAGCGTCGCGTCGACCTCGTCCCACGTCTTGCCCTGGTGCAGCAGGTGCCGGGTCGCCGCAAGTGACGAGGCAGCCTCGAGCGCGAGCCTGCAAAAGCCCGGGACGACGCGCAGCGCTTCGGGGGGCAGATCCTTGCTGTTTGCAACAGCGAAGGCGTCCTCGATGTAGCGCTGCACCGGATCCGAAATCCGGCGCAACTCCACGACGGACTGCTCGCGGCGCACCACGTCGATCACCGTGGCGGGGATGTCGAGCGCGCTCATCGCATCCGCGAGGCGTGTGTCGTGCGTGAGAACGATCACCTGGCGCTCCTTCGCGGCACGCGCCAGCACCTGCGCGAGGCCCGCGACCTTGGCCGGGTCCATCGCCTGCACCGGGTCGTCGATGACAACGAACCGAAACGGCGATTCCGGCATCGACGCACGCGGCAGGAACAGTGACAGGGCAAGGCAGTTCAGCTCACCCTGGCTCATGACGCCGAGTGCGGATCCGTCCTCGCCGTCGACCTTGACATCGAGCGAGAGGCGGCGCTGCGTCTGCGCGCCGAGCAAGCGCAGTTCGCCGAGCGAGACGTTGCTGTCCTGCCGCAGCTGTGTCCAGTTCTCCTGCACCGCGCCGGCGATGGGACGGAAACGCTCGTCACGAAGCTCGTCATGCGCATCCTTCAACCAACCTTCCGCGTCCTTGAGCCGCCGGACTTCCTGCTCGGCTTCCTGGGCCCGGCGCCCGAGTGGCAACCACAACGCGATCGCGTCGGCGGCAGGACGCCAGGCTCGTTCCAGGCGCTCGAGCTCTGCAGCTGCGGCGCGACGCACGTCGCCGACCGCCGCGATGAGCGGTGGTCCGTGCGTCTCGAGATGGCTGGCGAGCGCCAGGGCGTCTTCGTCGGCCGCCACCGAGGACCATCGCTCCCAGACGTCGATCGCCGGGCCGATGTCGATACCTGCTCCAACACTTTCACGCAGTGTTCGCAGCGGCGCGGTCACGAGCTGGCGAGCCTGCCGCACGGCGTTGCCGACCATATCGTGCGCCTTGCGAACCGCTTCCGCGTCCGCCCGCAGCGCCACCACCTGGTCGCGCGCCTGCACACGCCACTGGTAGGTCAGCACCCCCTCGGTGCCGCACACCGGACAGCGTTCGCCCTCCGCATGGGCGTGCACGTCGAGCGCCTGCTGGAGCAGTGACGCCAGCTCGTGCGCCTTTCCCGCATCGGTGCTGCGCAACCGCTCGGCGGCAGCGTTCGCATCGCGCAGCTCGGCGATCGCGGTGTTGAGTCGCTCGCGATCCAGCACCGGCAGACCCGCAAGATCGCGGAGCTTGCGGAGCACGAGAACTCTCGTCGCTCTGCGCGTCACCACCGACCATGCCCGCGACGACGTCGAGGTCCCACGTCTTTGCCGCAAGCGCTGCGCGCACCAACGCAGCGCGCTCGTCCGTGGTTCGCTCGAGGAGTGCGCGCAACTGGGGCAACGCGCCGCGCGCCGCTTTGACAGCGTCTTCGCGATCGAGCCGCGCCTTGCGCAGCACCTGTTGCGCTGCAGCGAGATCGCTGAGGCCGAGGATGCCGGCGAGCGCGTCATAGAGCTTCGACTGCTCGCGATCGAGTGCGTGCTCGAGCTCGTTGTGCGAGAGCAGCGGCGGATATCCCGCGAGCTGCTGCGCCCACCCAAGTGATTCCGGCGACACAGGTTTGCCGTCGACGGTCAACGTCGACCCGTCTACGCCTTCGCCGTCCTTCCAAACTCGCGCAACGTCCAACGGCTGCTTGCGTCCGTCGATGGTGAAACGCGCGGCCACACGTGTATGCCGGTGGTGCAGATTCTGCCATCCGTCACGCCACACCTTGACGCGCTGCTCCCAGCGCTGGTTCGTGCCGAGCAGGACCATTTCGAGCGCTTCGGAGAACGAGGACTTCCCGGACCCGTTGCGCCCGACGATCAGCGTCAGCCCGGGCCCTGGATCGATCTGCAGCGCCGACGGTGGCCCGATGCCCCGGAAGCCCTCGACCTCGATGGCGGTGAGATAGACGGCCGACGGGACGACCGCCTTTGCAATCTGCATCGCGGATGTCGCAGCCGATCCCCCTTCACCGCGGAGCGCCACATCGACGGCTTCCGCGCCCTGAAACGCGGCGAGGATGAGGTCCCCGGCGCCGGGTGGCGGTGGATCGGTATCGATCCGATCGACGACGAGGCCGAGCAGTGCCGTATCAGTCATCAGTCGCCGCCGGTGAGCTGGTCACGCGCTTCAAGACGATCTCGTCAGGCGTCCGGCCATGGTCGACGAAATATGTCGCGCGCGTCCCGTCCTTCTCCAGATGCACGAGAGAGCCGACCTTGAAAGTGTCGGCCGGAACCGTGAGCGGCGGCTTTCGTGCGGGTGCCTGCACCGGCGGTTGCGACGGCGCGACCACCACTGGCACGAACGGGGCCGGCGCAGCAGACGTGGATGCGGCGGCCGCCGCCTGACGCGCGCGCTGCACGTGGTGGCGGTGCACGGTGACGCCGACCGCGATCGCCGTCAGCACGAGGATGGGGACGCTGATGTACCAGTACGCGATGCTCAGCGCGAGCACGACCGCGAGGACGACATAGCCGACGCAGCCGATGCCACCGGTCGCTTTCGCCGCCTGACGGACCGCGCGGTGGGGACGTCGGGCGTATGTCGACATGCCGGCCCAGAAGCCTCCCGGAAGTCGATGCCCCAGATAGAAGCGCACGCGCCATTCTGGCGCGCCCGGCGTGCGGCCCTCGCGCCCCATCCGGGACGACCGACAATGGGGCGGTGCCCGATCGCGATACCACCGCGCCGCCGCTGACCCGCCGCTTCGCAGCGGCGTTCGCTCTGGCCTGGGCCGTCCACGGAGACCAGTTCCGCAAGAAGACCGGCATCCCGTATATGGCGCACGTCATGTCGGTCTCGGCGCTCGCGATGGAGCACGGTGCCGATGAGGACGTCGCCATCGCCGCGCTCCTCCACGACACCGTCGAGGATTCCGAGGACGGCGCCGCGACGCACAGCGTCATCGAGGATCAATTCGGGGAGCGGGTCGCACGCATCGTCATGGCCTGCAGTGACGCGGTCGCAGTCCCCGGTCAACCCAAGCCCGAGTGGCATGAGCGTAAAGATCGATATCTCCGGCATCTCGACAACGATGCGGATGAGGACGTCCTGCTCGTCTCGGCGTGCGACAAGGTGCACAACTCGAGCGCCATCCTCGAAGACCTGCGGACCGAGGGCGACGTCGTGTGGCAGCGTTTCACGGTCACCGACCCGAAGCAGCAGCTCTGGTACTACACGAGCGTCGTGGAGATCCTCCAACGCCGGCTCCCGGGTCCGCTGACCGACCATCTCGCCCGCATCGTCGCGGAGATCGCGGCACTGGTTCCCTGAGCGATTCAGATCGAGTTCGAGAATCCGCTGACGCTGCGCCGCGTATTCGGCGTCGTTGACGACCCCCTGCGCCTTCAGCGCAGCGAGCTCCTGAAGCCGTCCGGTCGCGTCGCCCTGGGCCGGCTGCGCGGTCGGGACGCCTGCCTGCGCATCCGCCGCGAGGATGGCCTCGGCGGAACCCGGTGCAGGTCCCTGACTGCCGGGAAGCGCGAATCCGGGACCACTCGACATGATCGTCGGGCTCTGGAGAACAAGCGGCCCCGGGGGCACGTTCGCAGGAATCTGATACCCATGGCCGCGTAAGACGTCGAGCGTGGCCTCCCGCGCCGCCTCGGGGTTGCCGCTGTTTGCCTGGCGCACGGTCTGCAGTTGCTGCGCAAGATCCGACATCGCTTTGGGGTCGAACATCGCCGGGTTCATGCCCGGCGCTACGGCCACTCCCGACGTCGAGCCGAACGAGCCGCCCATCGACTGGAACGTCAGACCGCTTCCCGCGAGCGCGCCCGCCGGGGCAACCACGCGCGAGCCGGTGTACGCGCCCGCCCCGGATGCGAACTGCGCACGCCACTTCGCCACCTTCGCGCGCGATGCCGCAGCGCTCATCATGATGATCCCGCCGATCGCGACCCAGATCCCGGCGAAAAGGCCGACGAATCCGAGGTCGTCGGCGGGCGGGCACGGTGGCCCCGTGCAGAACCCGTTCTCGTCACACCCGCAATTGCCGTTCGAGATGAGGGTGATCAGCCCATAGACGAAGGCGGCAGTGCCAACCACGGCGAGGATCCTTCCGACCCACTTCACGACGTCGCTGCCCATCGCCCGGTGCTCCCTCCACGCCGAATCAGCGTCGTATACGGCCGTTGCCGCGGCGCATATGATGCGCGCCGATGAGTGCTTCTCGCCCACTCGAGCAACGCGTCGCGGTCGTCACTGGATCGAGCCGCGGCATCGGCCGCGCCATGGCACTTCGCCTTGCCAGGGAAGGCGCATCCGTCGTCATCACTGGCAAGTCCGAGGCGGGGACCGACAAGCTCCCCGGCAGCATCCACACTGTTGCGGCAGAGATCGAGGCCGCAGGCGGTACCGCGATCGCCGTGCGCGTTGATGTGCGCCACGAGGAAGAGGTCAAGGCGATGGTCGACACGACCGTCGAGCGATTCGGGCGTCTCGACATTCTTGTCAACAACGCCGGCGCGATGTGGTGGCAGCCGGTGCTCGACACCCCACCAAAACGCTACGACCTCATGTGGGAGATCAACGTTCGCGCGTCGTATCTCTGCTCGTACTACGCGCTGCCGCATATGGTCGATCGCCACTGGGGTCACATCATCATGTGCTCCCCGCCGATCACCACGACGCCGAGCCCGGGACACGTCGCCTACATGACGACGAAGATGGGCATGACGAGAATGGCGATCGGTATCGCCGCCGAGGTTGCGTCCGACGGGATCGCATGCAACTCGCTCTGGCCGGTGACCATCATCGAGAGCCTCGCGAGCATCAACTGGGGACTCGGCGACCGCAGCCAGTGGCGCTCGCCGGAGATCCTCTGCGACGCGATGATGGAGATCGTCGGGACCGCGCCGCCGACGCTTACCGGACAGCAGATCCTCGACGAGCCCTTCCTGCGTGAGCGGGGCTGGACCGACGAGCGGCTCGACGCATACTGGCTCGAGGGCAAGCCTCCCGAGCATCCGGTGTACATCGACGGACGGACCGGCTCCTCCATGTAGGAGAGCGGGGTCTGCGAGCGGTCACCCGTATGATCGAAGCATGAGCCCGACCACTCGATCTGACGTTGTCCGGCGCGCGCTGACCGTCGGAGCTGTCGGCGCCGGAGCCGTCATCTCGGCCAGGGTGCTGCTCCGACCCGCAGGTGAAAACGCAGCGGCGCCTCGTCGACTGGGATGACGTTCGCCGCATCGCGATCTCGCGGACGGGGGTGATCCCGGGCCAGAGCATCGATGCACCGGCACTCGAGGCCGCCTACACGGAGATGGCCGCCAGGGTGGCGCCAATGATGACCGAGATCTCCCAGGTGCCCCTGACGTCGTACCCGAGATTCGTCGCGCTGGATCGCGTGGGATTCATCGACGCCAACCTCGCGATGGTGCAGCGCCTGCTGGCGCCCGTGGAGCGTCTTCGCGCCCGGGTTCCAGAGTCGATGGCCACGGGGATCAGCCGGCGAATGCTCGACCGGTACGTCGGCGAGCTCTTCGGCCTCATGTCGCGCCGGGTGCTCGGCCAGTACGATCCGGTGCTCACGCTCGACGATGAGCCCGACACCGTCGCGCAGCCGAGCGCGCTCTATCTTGTGGAACCGAACATCGCCGGGATCGAGCGCGACCTCTCGCTCGGTGACACCGAGCTGCGGCCCTGGCTGATCCTCCACGAGCTGACGCACGCGTGGCAGTTCGAGCTCCATCCCTGGCTCGGCGAGCACCTGCAGGACCTGATGCGCGGCCTCATGGTCGACGCCCTGTCGGCCGACGGCGAGACGCTGCTGCCGTCGCGAGACGTGGTCCGCAAGCTGCCGGACACCGTGCGCGGTCAACTCCGCGCGATCAGTCGTGTCCAGGCAGTGATGAGCGTGCTCGAGGGGTACAGCAACTTCCTCATGCATCGGGCCGGGCGGAAGGCGGTCCGCGGTGCTGACAAGCTCGAGGCCGCCATGCAGCGACGCCGCCGCCAGCGAGGGCCGATGGAGCGCCTCATCCTCACGATCACCGGCCTCGAGATCAAGATGCGCCAGTACGAGGTGGGCGAGCAGTTCGCCGTCGCGGTCTTCGATCGAGCCGGGCTGACCACACTCAACCGCGTGTGGGAGTCCGCGGAAATGATGCCGTCGCTCGACGAGTTGCGCCACCCGGACCTCTGGCTACGGCGGGTGGGCTGACCGTTGGCCATCTCTGCCACAACGAGCGTCGCTGACCGGCTTGCCGCCCAGGGACATCGCCTGACGCTGCAACGGATGATCGTCGCCGGAGCCCTTGCGCGGGCGCCGCACACGGTGAGTGCCCAGGAGCTCTACGAGTCGCTACACGCCGAGCACCCGCAACTGGGGCGCGCGACAGTGTTCCGGACCCTCGACTTCCTCGTCGATGCGGGTCTGGCGCAGCGCTTCGAGGCCGAGGGGCATATCCACGTCTACACGTCATGCGCCGCCAACCATCACCACCATCTCGTCTGCCGGCATTGCGGATCGACGACCGAGATCGACGACACGGCGGTCGACCAGCTCATCGATGCGGTTCGAGGCGGCTACGGGTTCGCGCTCGACCACGCCGCTCTCGATTTCTACGGCACCTGCGCGGCGTGCGCCTCGGCACTCACCGCCTCCTGAGCGCACCGCCCGTCGCGGTCTGCGCCCCAAACGCGTTCAAGGGAACGCTCAGCGCCCTGGCCGCTGCAAAGGCTTTGGGTCTTGGTGTCCGCGACGCGGGGGCCAGTGCCATCCTGGTGCCGGTGGCCGACGGCGGCGATGGGACGCTCGATGTGCTGCTCGCGGCTCGCCCGGGTTCGAGCGTGGCGAGGTTGCGCGTGACGGGACCCCTTGGCGCATCGGTCACGGCGCGACTCGGCATGCTCGAGGCGACCACGTCGGTGGTCGAGCTTGCCGAAGCCTCAGGGCTGCGTCTGGTGCCGCCTGCACAGGTGGACGCGATGCACGCGACATCTCGCGGCACGGGCGAGCTGATTCGTCGAGCCCTCGATGCGGGATGCACGCGGATCGTCGTCGGGGTCGGCGGGAGCGCCTGTACCGATGGGGGCGCCGGTCTGCTGCAGGCGCTCGGCGTGCGGCTGCTGGACGCACACGGCGCCGAGATCGCACCCGGCGGTGCCGGCCTCGAGGGCCTGGTTGAGATTGATGTGTCCGATCTCCATCCAGAGCTGGCGCGCTGCTCGATTGAAGTGGCGTGTGACATTCGAAGCCCGTTGCTCGGTCCAGAGGGCGCGGCCCGCATGTTCGCCGCGCAGAAGGGGGCGTCGCCAGCCGAGGTCGAGCGCCTCGAGCGGGCGCTCGCGCATCTCGCGGATGTGGCTCACGACCTCGCCGGCGGTGACGTCGCCGCTTTGCAGGGGGCAGGCGCGGGGGGCGGGTGTGGATTCGGGCTGGCGCTCATCGGCGCCCGCCTGATGCCGGGTGCCGCGCTCGTTTGTGACGTGGTCGGGCTCGACTCCTCGCTGTCTGGCGCCTCGATCGCGATCACCGGCGAGGGTCGGTTGGACGGCCAGACAAGGGTCGGGAAAGCGCCGGCTGAGGTGGCTGCCCGGGCGAAGCGGTCGGGAATCCCATGCGTCGCGGTCTGCGGAACCGTCGCCGACCGGCTACCCGATTTGTTCGACGCGGCGATCGCGCTCGACGAGCTCGATGCGGGCGTTGATCCGATGCGGCATGCCCGGGCGCTGCTCCGCCGAGCGGGGGCGCACGCAATCCGCGAGGCGTTCCCGGCTCGGTCTCAGTAGACGGGCGTCAACCAGGCCATGTATTTCGGATCGCCGCCCGTGACGACCTTGGCGTACGTGTCCTGGACGCGCATCGTCAGGGGACCGGGCTCGCCGTCGCCGATGCGCCGGCGGTCGATCTCCACAACGGGTGCGACCTGGGCGCCGGTACCAACCATGAACACCTCGTCGGAGATGTAGAGCTCGGAGCGGTCGATGGTCCGCTCGCGGACTTCGAGCCCGAGCTCCTCGCGGAGCAGGTGCATCACGGACGCCCGCGTGATGCCCTCCAGAATGCTGTCGGACGGCGGCGGGGTGAGCACCTCGCCGCGGCGGACGATGAAGATGTTCTCGGCACTCCCTTCGGAGACGTGACCACCGCTCGTCAGCATGATCGCCTCGTCGAATCCGCCTTGCAGCGCTTCGCTTTTCGCGAGCGCCGAGTTGACGTAGAGCCCCGTGCACTTGGTCCGAACCGGGGCCATGGTGTCGTCGATGCGGCGCCAGGACGAGACCATGCAACGGATCCCGCCGTTGCCGACGTACAGGCCCATCGGCGCGGTGACGATCGCGAAGCTGTCGGGGACATCGTGGAGCTTGACCCCGATGATTTCCGCAGCCTTGAAGGAGAGCGGCCGGATGTAGACGTCCTCGCGGTACTCGTTACGCCGGAGCAGGTCGAGCGTCGTTTCGATGAGTTCCTCGGGGCTCCAGGGAATGACCATCTGCAGCACACGGGCGTTCTGATGCATGCGCTCGAAGTGCTGTGGCATCGAAAGCGCGTAGAGCTGCTCGCGCTCGGCGTTCCAGTACGCGCGGATGCCCTCGAACACGCCCGTACCGTAGTTGAGGCCGTGCGTCAGCAGACCTACTTTGGCATCGGCATAGTGAACGATTTCGCCGTTGAAGAAGACCCACGACTTCTCGCGAAGCGAGGTGGCCTCAGCGATCGGAGCGGGTGCGGTTTAAGTCATCAGCGACAGCCTACAACCATACAGGGCGGATACCGGCGCAATCGGCCCACGCGCGGGACCCTTTGCTATGCTCGCGAGGTCCGGAAACACCTGGCTGGACAGACGAACGTGGCGAGCGGGGGGACACGACGCCACGGGATCCGCCAGGGATATTGGAGGAGTCATGACCGACGTCATCAAGACCCATGCGGGCAATCTGCCCGCAGCTCGCAACATCCGCTGGAACCCGTCGCCCGCGGAGTTGCGCGAGTTGACGTCGAGCATGCCGAACGCGCGCCATACCGAATACGACAACTACAACGTGCAGACCAAGGTCGTTTCGCGCAGCAAGGGGAGCACGTACGTGGTCACCGATCGGCCCGAGGAGCATTCGGACCAGACGATGAGTCGTGCCGACGGGCAGAAGATCGCCGATCGTCAGGATGCGTACATCCGCGACCAGGACATGCTCGTCATCGACGGCTACATCGGCAATGACAGCGAGCGTCGTGTTGCCGCGCGCCTCTTCATCGAAGCCGCGAACGCAAACATCGCCGGCATGCAGCGGTGGCTGTACTTCGAAGCGGAGAATCCCGGTCAGGATTTCGAGCCGGTGCTGACCGTTATCTACACGCCAAACCTCGACGCGCCCGGCTATCCGAACGATCGCGTGATCGCCGTCGACCTCGAGGCAGGTGTGACGCGCGTCCTCAACAGCGACTACTTCGGTAAGTCGAAGAAGGGCGGCCTCCGCATGTGGAACAAGCTCACCTATGACGAGGGTGGCCTTCCGCTCCATGCCGGTTGCAAGGTGGTGCCGACTGCGCGCGGCGAGCAGGCGCTGCTGATCATCGGATTGTCGGGCACCGGCAAGACCACGACGACCTTCACGCGCCAGAACGACAGCAAACCGGTGCAGGATGATTTCGTCGCACTGTATCCGGGCGGACGCATCGTCGCCACCGAGAACGGATGCTTTGCGAAGACGTTCGCACTTGATCCGGCCGACGAACCCACCATCTACGGTGCCGTCTGCAAGCCCGAGACATACCTCGAGAACGTGTCGCAGAACGACGCCGGCGTTGTCGACTTCTTCGACACGTCGTACACACCGAACGGTCGGGCCGTCTTTCAGATGGACGCGCTCGGCTGGCACAAGGACGCGCGAGAAGTCAGCGCAGTCGATCACTTCCTGATCCTCAACCGCAACGACAACCTCATCCCCGGCGTGGCCCGGCTCAACCGTGAGCAGGCGGCGCTGTACTTCATGCTCGGAGAGACGCGCGGAACATCGGCCGGCGGCGCGGAAGAGGCAGGCAAGTTCCTGCGTGTTCCCGGCACCAACCCGTTCTTCCCGCTCCGTCACGAGCAGCAGGGGAATCGCTTCCTCGAGCTCATGGACAGCGGCAACTTCGCTGTGTACCTGCTGAACACCGGTCGCGTCGGCGGCAGAGATGACGACGAGCGCGGCAAGAAGGTCACGATCTCGTACTCGAGCGCGATGGTCAAGGCGATCGCCGAGGGCACGATCCAGTGGGAGACCGATCCGGATTTCGGCTACGAGGTCGCCCTGTCGCTTCCGGGGATCGACGATCCCGAGATTCTCCAGCCGCGCAAGCTGTATGAGCGGCAGGGTCGGATCGACGAGTACCGCGCGCTGGTCGAGCAGTTGAAGAAGGACCGTCGCGAGTACCTCGCGTCGTATCCCGGTTTGCGGCCGGAGATCGTCAACGCGATCGCGTAGGTAGCGACTGGCGGTCGTCTCAGGAAAAGTCGTGGCAGAAGTGGATCTTCTCCGGCTTCCGGGCTCGTAGATCGGCGATGGTCTGACGCCAGATGTCAGGATCGGCCGCCTGTCCCGACGGCAGCTTGGATGACTTGCTCGCGCGGTCCCAGATTGCGCGCGTATACGCCGCGTCACCGATGAAGAGCTCGGTCCCGGATTCTGTTGTCGCAACGACCGATTGATGTCCCGAGGTGTGGCCCGGCGTCGTGATGATGCGCAGGTCGTCTGCCAGCTGCACCTCCCCATCCACGAGCTCGAAGCGCATGCCCGACGCCTCGATCCAATCCGTGATCTCGTCGCGCTCGCGAAAGATGCGCTCGTGCTCGGATCGCTGCACCATCAGTGGCGCGTGTTCGAATGCCGGATTCTGCCCGCAGTGGTCGAAATGCAGGTGGGTGTTGATCACCATGGTCACGTCGATCGGCGCGAGATCGTGCGCCGCGAGCGCCTGCGCCACAGTTCGATTGACGACGGCGAAATATCGCATGACGTCGTCGGGACCGCCGCAGCCGGTGTCGACGAGAATCGTCCCGAGTTGCTCGTGCAGGATCACGTAGCCGTGCACCGGCCACTGACTCCCATCGATGAAGAGGTGTCCGAGGTCGAGGCGTTTGATCTGCATCGTCAGGCGCCGGCCAGGCGAGCCCACAACAAGATGCGCTTGAACGGGTAGAAATACGGTCGCTGGTCGCCGAGCGCGGCATTGAGCCGTTCGCGATACCGCGCGACGAATTCCGCGTGCAGTGACTCGGGCATGCGCGCCTCGTAGTCGGTGAGCAGCGTGCCCCTCACCCACTCCACCACCGCGTCGGCGGAGTCGAGCACATGACCATAGACCTGCAGGCGGACTGACTGCGCGGCGTATCCGAGTTCATAGAGGAGATTCGCGTATGCCTCGGGCGCGAGCACGGAGTACGTGCGCGTGTACCCATGCATCGCCGTCGCGAACGGTTCCTGTTGAGCGACGTCAGCTGCGAGCACATGCGACACATGATCGAAGTTGGCCGGAACCTGCACGGCAAGCTCGCCGCCGGGGACCAGCATTTTCGTGAGCCGTCTGAAGAGCCGCGGATGATCGGGCAACCAATGCAGGGCCGCATTGGAGAAGACGACGTCGAACGGTGCGTCCGGCTCCCACTCAGCGATGTCGCCGTGCACGAACGTCAATCCGGGGACGTCGAGACTCCGAGCGCGCTCGAGCATCGCGTCTGACGAATCGACGCCGATCGTCACGGACGCGCCGAGCTCACGGTGCAGCGCCGCGGTGAGCATGCCGGTGCCGCATCCGAGGTCGACCACACGGTCCGCCGGCCGTCGTGTGATCAGTGCCGCGAGGTCATGGAACGGCTGCTCGCGCTCACTGCGAAAGCGCTCGTACTGGGTCGGGTTCCAGGTGTCGCGATCGGTCACGACGTGCCGGTCGGGATCGAGAGCCGCGTGCACATCGGCGGACAGGATAGCCTTGGGCCGGTGCTCTCCAGAGTGTGGACGCGCCTTGCGATGGCGGCGGTCTGCGCTGCAGCCAACCTCGCGCTCTCATCGCCGGGAACGCCGTGTCCGACGAGCTGACGCCACCGGCCCCAGACGGGCCGGGACTGGAACCGACCCCGGCCCCGGACACTCCGAACGTCGAACCCAGCGCCGCACCGGGTCGCAGGCCGGCTGCCAGCCGGGCGGTCCGCCACATGGCGATCGACGCCCGTGCACTGCGGGAGTCGCGGCCGTTCCGCCGGCTGTTCATCGGGCAACTCATCTCACTTGTGGGGCGGCAGATCACGCTCGTCGCGGTGCCGTTCCAGGTGTACGCATTGACGAAGTCGGCCCTGTACGTGGGACTGCTCGGCATCGTTCAGGCGGTTCCACTCATCGCCGGGTCGATCGGCGGCGGAGCGATCGCGGACCGCTTCGATCGCCGCCGCGTGTTGCTCGTCACCCAACTCTGCCTCGCCTCCTGTTCCGGCCTGCTCGCGTTGGGTGCGTTTACCGGCAACCCGCCGCTGGTGGCGATCTACGGCGTGGTGGCGGTCGCGGCACTGGTCGGCGCTGTCGACTCGCCGACGCGCACGGCGATCATCCCGAACCTCGTTGGCAGCGATCAGCTTCCGGGAGCGTTGTCGCTCAACATCGTGCTGTTCCAGACGACGCTCGTCGCGGGGCCTGCGATCGGTGGCCTCGTCATCGCGCACCTCGGCCTCGCGCAGGCGTACTCGGTGGACGTCCTCACCTTCAGCGCCGCGCTGATTGCGGTCATCGTGCTGCCGCCGCAGGGACACTCGTCGACGCACCGGGAACGGCCGATCGCGGCAATCCTTCGCGGCATCGACTTCACCCGCCGCCAGCCGATCCTGCTCGGCACGTTCGCGATGGACCTCGCGGCGATGATCTTCGGGTTGCCGCGCGCGGTCTTTCCGGTGCTCGCCGCAAACACGTTCCACGCAGGCGCGCAGGGTCTCGGCTTCCTCTATGCCGCCCCGGGATTCGGCGCAGTGGTGGCAGCGCTGATCAGTGGACCGACCGCTCGGTCCAAGCGGCCCGGCCGGCTCATCGTGATCTCGATCGTGGCCTGGGGCGTCGCCATCGTCGCCTTCGGGTTCGCGCGGAGCCTCTGGGTCGCCCTGCTCCTCCTGGCGCTGGCGGGTGGGGCCGACAGCTTCAGCGCCGTGTGCCGCATGACCATCATGCAGCGGATCGCACCCGATGAATTGCGTGGACGGCTCACCGCGCTCTACTTCATGGTGGTCGCCGGCGGCCCCTATCTCGGCGATGTGGAGACCGGCGTCGTCGCCAACGCCTTCGGCGCAGAGGTTGCGATCGTTACCGGTGGCGCGCTCTGCCTGGTCGGGCTCGGCGCGGCTGTGGCGGCATTTCCACCGGTGTGGCGCTATCGACCGGGACCGTAAGATTCGCGTCTCGTGAGTTGATTGCTCGTGGTGAGCCTGGTGTGCTTGCTCGGCCTCGCCGCCTGCACCTCGCAGATCCCTTCAACGCACCCGGCAACGCGATCCGCGGCGCAGATCTCGCCGTCGAGTGGGCTCGCGCCGCTCGAGGTTGCGATCCACGACAGCCGCGACCTCGGAGCGATTCCGCCGGCTCAGCGCATGACCTTCGACCTCACGCTCGCCGACCGCAATCCAACGGGACTACAGAACGCCATGGCTACTGGCTCCGCATTGACCGCGGCGCAGTTTGCCGCCCGCTTCGGTCCGGATCCCGCTCGTGTTGCAGCGGCGATCACGGCGTTGTCGGCGGCGGGCCTCGCTGCGCACTGGACGCCTGGCGCAGTCCTCCTGACGGTGACCGGACCTGCGGCTGCAGTCGAGCGGTTTCTCGGGGTGAGCATCCACCGGTTCGTCAGCCCCGCCGGTACCGCGTTCTTCTCATCGCTGACCGCCCCCGCAGTTCCCACGCCGCTCGCCGGCACGGTGATCGCGGTCACGGGTCTCGACGACTACCAGCGTGACCTCACGTCCGCGCTTCCCGCCGCAGACGTCGACGGGGTGACGCCCGCGGACATGTCCACCTTCTACGACATCACCCCGCTGCGCAAAGCGGGTCTCGACGGCACCGGTCAGACCGTCGTCTTCCTCGAGTGGGGCGTTCCGCCCACTGCAGTGCTCAACGCCTACGCACAGAAGTTCACGCCGACGGCTCCCTTCAATGTCGAGGTCCACCAGGACGCGGCCGGCTGGGGCGCGCCGCTCGTCCGCGGCGACAAGCAGTATTCGGAAGTGGCGGGAGAGGCTGCGCTCGACCTCGAGATCGTGCACGGAATCGCGCCCGGCGCGCACGAAGTCGTCTACGAGTTCAGCAACAGCGCGGCGGTCCCCGATGTCGTCAAGGCCGTCGCAGCAGCGTCCCCGGATGTGATCCTGTCGAGCAGCATCGGCGAGCACGATTGCGAGCAGGAACGGGGCGCCGCAGCGGACGGAGCAGCCGAGAACCAGGTCGACGTCGCAGCGGCGGCCCAGGGGATGAGCATCTTCTGGGCATCTGGAGACCGCGGGGCGTACATGTGCCTCAACGACTACCCCTCCCCGGACCCCGCCGGCAACACGGAGATCTCCGTCATGCCCGACGCGTCGAGTGTCGGCGTGACCGCGGTTGGTGGCACCACCGCATTCTTCGGCCGGAACGGCGCCTACTTTCAGGAGTTGTCATGGGGTGAGCCCGTCGAGCAGTGGGGCAGCGGCGGCGGAGTGAGCACTGAGTTGCAGCGACCAACGTGGCAGGTGGCACCCGGCATCCCGGCATCGATGACCGGCCGTGGCGTCCCGGATGTTGCAGCCGATGCTGACATCATCTCCGGCTGGGACATCATCGCTCCGGGGCAAACCGCAGGACAGGCGCAGGAGGGACCGGTCGGCGGAACGTCGGCGGCGGCGCCGTTCTGGGCAGCAGTCACCGCGCTGATCGACGAGGATCTCGCGCAGAAGTCGCTGCCGCTCGTCGGCTTCGCCAACCCCGCTCTCTATCTATTCGCGCAGTCGCCCACGGGGCTGCCCGCGCCGGCGTTCCACGACATCACGCTCGGATCGAATCTGCACTTCGCCGCGGGCCCTGGCTGGGACATGGCGACGGGACTCGGCACGCCCGACGTCGGTGCGCTCACCAACGACTTCGAGTGGTTCGAGAAGAATCACGGAGCGAGCGGATGACCGACACTCCCGTGAGCGCCGGCGACAACGCAGGCGCGACGACCGAGATCGTGACCTGCAGGCATTGCGGCGCGCGCGTGCCGGCGGGCGTGTTCTGCGGCAATTGCGGCGAGCACCTCGAAGGCAACGCGGCGCGCGGACGCGCGTCGTCATATGCGGCTGCGCCGGACGAGCACGTGACGCGCACCTCGGTGATCACGACGCTCTTCCCGCATCTGCCCCACCGCCAGGTGCACGTGTTTCGTGAGGTGCTCGTCGCCGGCGTCGGACTCGTGCTGCTGCTTGCCGCCCTCCGGCTCGTCGCACCCGCGACCTTGGTCTCGGTATTGCTGCTTCCCGTCCTGTACCTCCTCTACCTCTACGAGTTCGAGGTCTACGAAGACGAGCCGGTTCAGGTGCTGCTCCTCACGGTGGTCGCGGGCGGCGTGCTCGGATTCCTGTACTTCGTGATCGCGAACCACCTGACGACGACGCAACTGAGCGGCACCGTTCAGGGACCGCTCGTCACCGGGGTGTTCCTCCCGGTGATCGCGCAGGTGCTCATGCTCGCAGGCCCGCTCGTCCTCCTCACCCGAACGAAATTCGACGAGACGCTTGACGGCCTGACCTTCGCCGTCGCTTCGGCGCTCGGATTCACGCTCGTCGAGGTCATCGCCAGCTCATGGCCTTTCTTCACGGCACCCCTGCTCCACGGCATCGCGACCGACGATGTGCTCCGCATCCTGCGCAGTGGTGTCGTGGCATCCATTGTCAACGCGGGAACGACCGGCGTCATCGCCGCGGCCCTGTGGAGGCGGGAGCCGGGTCACGCCGGGCGCGCGGGATGGGTAACGCCCATCGGAGTCATCGCGGGATTCGTCATCCAGATCGTGCTCGGCGTTGCCGGGTACTACACGCCTGATCCGCTGTCGCTCCTGCTCATCTGGACGGTGATTGGCGCCGTCTTGCTCGTGGTGGTCCGGGTCGTGGTCCACGCGGCGTTGCTCGAGGAGGCGGGGAAGCACAGCATCGGGCCGCTCGAACCGTGCGGCGAGTGTGGTCGGCTCGTGCAGACGATGGCGTTCTGTCCGAACTGCGGCGCAGCGCGCCTCGCAGCGCCTAAGCATGCGCGCCACGTTGCAGCAGAGATCGCGTCGTGACGACGACGTTCGGCGGCCACTTCTGCGGCCATTGCGGTGCACCGCTCAGCGCGGGCAGTGCGTTCTGCGGCAAGTGCGGCGCGCCCACAGGTGCCGGCGCTCTGGCACGAGCGCTGCCGCTGGCCCCGTATGCGAGCGCGACCCACCCGTCGAAGCTGTCGCACACAGCGGTCATCGTCGCTGCACTGGCCGCGATTGCCCTGGTGGCGACATTGGTGACGGTTTTCGCCGTCAAGGTGTCGACGAGCGCGCAGGGTTGTGGCTTCTACTGCGGTCCCGATGTCGGCGCGCGGCTCCCCGACTTTGCGCGAATTCGTTGACACGAAATGGGGCTTCATCGTCGACTACAGCGCCACGCAGCTGACGATCAACCAACCCGATCCTTCGTCAAGCTCCGCGGACTTCCTCGCGCAGGACCAGAGCGGCAACACGGTCGGCGAGATCCTCATCACTGCGATGGCCGCAACCAACACCTCGCAGGCGGTGCGGAAGGCGCTTGGGGATTTCTCGAGCAACCAGTTCCAGGACATCACCGAGGTCGAGCCTGTCCCCGGGGCGGAGATCGGGCTCATCCCCGCCGTCGGCAACGGGTACACGGCGAATCTCGTGTCAACGTCCGGGAGCTCTGGCAACCCCGTGGGCATCGTGATCGTTGCGGCGACACACGGCAACACGACTCTCGTCGCCGAGATGTGGTGCGAGACGAACACGAGCGGCGATGCGCCGTTCTACCTCGCGACCGACCAGTCGTTCGACTACGTGCTCACCAACCTGCACTTCCAGGGGAGCTGATCCGGACTTCTACGCGGGCGGCGAAGCGTCCAAGAACACGCTCTGCGAGATCAGCGCGGAAGGAATGCTGCTCGTGAACGCCTGGAAGCTGCTGGCCGGCGCGAGAAATTCGAACCACACCGCTTTGAAGCTGCCATCGGCCGCTTTGGCCACGCCCGCGAAGTAGCCGTCGACCGCTGCGAACGCTGGTCCGTTCGGTGGCGTGAGGTTCTCGCAGATGGAGATGACATCGGCGGTGATGGGGCCGCCGGATCCCACCAGCTGCGTCTGCGACGGCGCCTTGGTGCTGCACATCTTTGCGCTCGGGTCGTCATTCGCCTGGTCGTCCTGCAGGAGGTCCTGGTCGAGTTGCGCGTTGGTCGTCGCCCCGGTGAGCGGCTGCGCCTGAGCTCCGACCGCCTCTTCATTGCCGTTCTTCGGCACCAGGACAATGGAGCCGGACTCCTGGTCGGCGACCGTGAATCCTGCCGGCACGAATATCTTCGCAAAAGCAGTGCTGACGGTTTGCCCACCGCCGCCCGGCGATACCGGTGCGGGTGTTGTCACCGGCGCCTGAGTTGGAGCGGCGGTTGGCGCCGATGTTGGTGCGGTGGTGGGGACTGTGACCGGGATGTTCGGGGACGGTCCCGGCGTGGTCCCGCCCTTGTTCAGTGCCGCATAAGCGACACCGCCTCCAGCGACGACCACCAGCACGGCCACGACGATTGCGATGAGCATGGTGCTCGACGTCCGATGCGTGGGCGGCGTTCCAGACGGTGGCGACGGTAGATATGGGCCGGACGGCGGGAGATATCCGCCCGACGGGGCACTCGCCGCGGACATGAACGTCAGGGGCGGCAGTGCAGTGCCGGGCGCGACCGCAACGGGCGGCGAGGGTGCGCTGAACGGTCCGGTCTGGATGGTCTGCGTGACCTCGTCGGACGTGGCCGAGGCCGTGGCCGTGAGCGCCGCACCGCAGCTCATGCAGAACGCGTTGCCGTCCGGATTCTCGGTGCCACACTGTGCGCAGAAGAGCGCCATCTATGTGGCCTCCGGCGTCGAAGAAGCCACGGCTGGTGACGGTTCGGCGCCCGTATCGCGGCGCGGCGATGCACTCAGTGCGCTTCCGCAGCTCGGGCAGAATCCCGCGGCCATCACGTGGTGGTGGCAGTGTGCGCACACGATTGCGCGATACCCGAGGTCGCGTCCCTCTTCGAGCAACGCGTGGTGCACCAGATGGCGGATGTACACGATGAGGATGAGCACGATGGCGCCCTGATAGGCGAGCACGACGAGCGGCGCGACATCGTGCGTGACGAGCACCTGGCCGCCCGCATAGAACGCCAGCACGGCGACGAGCGCGATCGGCACCGCGAACAGTGACACCCAGCGTGCGGTGCCATGGCGGAACGGACGCCACAGCGATGCGGTGATCGCCCCGGACGCGCTCCCGTGCAGCAGCGGCACGAGCACGGCGAGTGACACCATCGGGTAGATCCACGACGCCGAGTTCGTGTGCACACCGAGGTTGGCGATGACATTCGAATAATTGACGATGCCCTCGGCGATTCCGAAGCCAAGACCGGCGGTGATGCCGAAGACGAGTCCGTCGATCGTCTCGCCGAACTGCGGACGCGTCAGCAGCAGCAACGCCGGCAGCGGCATGACGACCAGCTGAATGACCGGCAGGATCACCGTGTAACCGAAGATCGCACCAGAGTCGGAACCGATGGTCGCGCCGATGACGCGGTCGGCGATGATCGTGACGATGAGCCCGAGAACGATCCCGCCGACAAGCGTGGCACCGAGCACGAGCGCGGGCTCGTCCCGATAGACCTGCGCCTCATAGAGATAGAGGATGTAGAGCGTCGGCACAAGGAAGATCGACGCCAGCAATGCGGCGACGATCAGCCCGGTCGCAACCAGGACGACGATGGCGGCGAGCCCGAGGAGGAACGCCCACCGGAACTCGTGGATCTTTCGATGTCCCAGATGCGGAAACAGCGTGCTGAACACGGACGGCTGCGAGACGTGCTCACCGGGGTGCGCAGCGAAGTGCTGGGTGCGTTCCTGCGCAGCGATCCCGTCTGCGGCGAGACCCTGATGGGCGCCGCAGTTGGTGCAGAAGACCGCATCCGGTACCTGCTTACCGCAGTGGTCACACGTCACCGCCCGGCCTCCCTATGCGCGGTCGTCCCAAGAGCGTCGGTGAGTGTAGCGAACCGTGGACACGTCGAACGGCGCCATCCGGCGCGTCGTTGAAGGGAGCGCCCCGTGTATCGTCCGAGCGCAATGCCGCACAGCGATTCGACCGATGTCGGGACGATGCCGTCGCTCGGCGACGTCCCCGGGTCGATGCATGCATCGCTGATCCGCCCGGAGCGCTACGGCGATCCGAAGACGGCGTTTGAGATCGAGACCGTGACAACGCCGACGCCAGGTCCGGGTGAGGCTCTCGTCTATGTCATGGCGGCCGGCGTCAACTACAACAACGTCTGGGCCGCGCTCGGGCGTCCGGTCGACGTCATCGCTGCTCGTCAGAAAGCAGGCGAACAGGAGCCGTTTCACATCGGCGGCAGCGATGCCTCCGGCATCGTGTGGGCGGTCGGCGAGGGAGTTGAGAACGTCGCGGTCGGTGATCACGTCGTCGCTCACTGCGGCATGTGGAATTTGGACGACCCGTGGATCAAGGCAGGTGGCGATCCGATCATCGCCCCGAGCGCTCGGATCTGGGGGTACGAGACGAACTGGGGCAGCTTCGCGCAGTACACGCTTGTGCAGGCGCATCAACTGTTGCCCAAGCCACCACAGTTGAGCTGGGCCGCAGCGGCGGCGGGCACGCTGGTCGGCGCCACCGCGTACCGGATGCTGTGCTCATGGCAGCCGCACACGGTGCGCGAGGGCGATGTCGTCCTCATCTGGGGCGGGTCGGGTGGTCTCGGTTCGCAGGCGATTCAGATCGCGAAAGCCAAAGGTGCAATTCCGGTGGCCGTCACGTCGGGACCGGAGCGCGGCGAGTACTGCGTCGGTCTCGGCGCGCGCGGCTACATCGACCGGCGCGAGTTCTCGCACTGGGGCATCATCCCGGACTGGCGTGATGACGCTGCGTTCGCCAAATGGACCGCAGGTGCGCGCGCGTTCGGTCACGCGCTCTGGGATGTCGTCGGCGAGCGGCGCAACCCGCGGATCGTCTTCGAGCATCCGGGTGAAGAAACGATCCCGACGTCGATGTTCGTGTGCGAGAACGGCGGGATGGTTGTCATCTGCGCCGGCACCACCGGGTATCACGCCGCGGTCGACCTTCGCTATCTCTGGATGCGCCAGAAACGGCTGCAGGGCTCGCACTTCGCCAACGACCAGGAGGCGGCGGCGTTCAACGACATGGTCATCAGGGGCGAGGTCGACCCGTGCCTGTCACGAACGTTCGCATTCGATGAGGTCGGCGTCGCGCATCAATTGATGCGTGAGAACAAGCACCCGATGGGGAACATGGCCGTGCTCGTCGGCGCGCACGATGCGCAGGAGCGGGACTGACCTACGGCTGCGCGGCGAGGTAGACGAGGGCGGCTTTCACGCGGCGGTGCACATCGGGCTCCTCGGACAGGTCGAGCTTGGAGAAGATCGCGTTGATGTGCTTCTCCACCGCGCGCTCAGTGAGGAACAGCGCCGCGGCGATGCCGGCATTGTTTCTGCCCGTCGCGACCTGCTGCAGGACGTCGAGCTCGCGCGGCGTCAGCTGCGCGATCGGCGAGTTGCGCGCGGCGCTTCGCGCTGCGACGAGCACCTCGACAACGCGCGGGTCGATGACCGAGCCACCGCGTGACACCTCACGCACGGCGCCCACCAGTTGATCGATGTCTGAGACACGCTCCTTGAGCAGATAGGCGCGACCGCCGGCGCCTTTCTCGAGCAGTGCCAAGGCGTACTCCGGCTCGGCGTACTGGCTGAGCACGACGACACCGACCTCGGGTCGATCGGTGCGCAGCCGTTCGGCGGCGCGCAATCCCTCGTCGGTGCCGGTCGGTGGCATGCGGATATCCGTGATGACCACCGCCGGGTTGTGCTCCTCGATGGCGCGCTCCAGCTCCGGCAGATCGGCGCACGATGCGAGCAATTCGATCTCGTCGGACGTCTCGAGCAGCTGACGGATGCCTTCACGGAGCAGATAGTTGTCCTCTGCAAGGACCACGCGGATCGTCACGGGATGAGAATAGGCGAGCCCGTTGCGGTTCAGGGTGCCTGCATCACCCGCTGAGCGGATGGCTGCATGGTTGCCCGCGGCGACGCTGCGGGATACCGTGGCAGCATGGGAGACCTGACATGAGCGTCCGAGTGTTGATCGTGGACGATCAAGCGCCCTTTCGAGACGTCGCGCGCACGGTCGTCGAGCTCACCGAGGGGTTTGAAGTCGTCGGGGAGGTCGAGAACGGCGAGGACTCGGTCACCTCAGCTCGCGAGCTCCGTCCCGATCTCGTCCTCATGGATGTGAATCTCCCCGGGATCAGTGGGCTTGATGCCACCAGGGAGATCCTCTCCGAGGTGGATGCAGCCAAGCCGGTGGTCGTGCTGGTGCTGTCGACCTACGAGGCCGATGAATACGGACCTCGCGCCGCCGAGGCGGGTGCGGCCGGATTCATCTCGAAGTCGGAGTTCAGTCCGGACCGTCTCATCGAGGCCTGGGCGGCCGCTTCGTCCGTCTAGGACCTTCAGACGGCGACGGAGTCGCGAGACGGAGCAGGGAGCTCGCCGTGCACCGTCGTCCCGGCGCCTGAATGTGACGTGACCACGACGCTGCCGCCGAGTGCATCGATTCGGTCGGCCATGTTGGTCAAGCCGGTGCCCCGTTTCGCGACAGCCAAGTCGAAGCCGGCTCCATCATCGATGACGCTGAAGGTGAGTTTTCCGCCGCCGGCACACAGGCGCACGACGACATGCGTCGCGCCGGCATATTTCTGCACGTTCTGCAGCGCCTCGAGGACGCAGAAATAGACCGTCGCCTCCACATCCTGGGAGTAACGGGTCACCGCTTCGGCTTCGACACTCACCGGCACCGTCGCTTTGCGAGACTGCGAACTCCAGGGCAACCACGAGGCCTTTGTCGGCGAGCAGCGGCGGGTAGATGCCACGGGCCAGATCGCGCAATGTCTCGAGCGCCTCATCTGCGTCGCCCTTCAGCTGTCCGAGCGTCAGCGCGGCTTTGGCCGGGTCGCGTGCGACGAGCATCTCGACGAGTCCGAGCTTCACCTTCAGTGCCACCAGATGTTGCTGTGCACCGTCGTGGAGGTTGCGTTCGAGACGCCGGCGCTCGAGATCCTGCGCGTGGACGAGTCGCTGCCGTGACGCGCGCAACTCATCGAGGCGCGCCTGCAGATCGGCGCTGAGCCCGACGTTCTTGAGCACGAGTCCTGCCTGGAGCGCGAGGTCGTCGATGAGCTTGTCCTCGATGGGTGTCAACGCCTCCCCTCTGCGCTTGCTGACGCTCAGCGCGCCGAGCAGTTCTCCCTGATGGCGAACCTCCACGGCACGGGTTGCGCCCGGCAGCGGGGGCAGCGAACCGTTTGTCATCGGCACGGATTCCTGCGTCGCGCTCTCGTCAGGAAAGGTCGCTGCGCTATGCAGTTCGGCCATCCCGCGCAGCCACACGGTTGCTGACTCCGCACCCGTCCCTTCCTGCAGTACACGCGCCATGCGTGGCAACACCTCGTCAGCCGCATACGTTTCCGCGACGCGCCCGGAGAACTCGCTCAGCACCTCGTACGGCGTCGCGCGTTTGCCGTAGACGAGCCGGTTCGCGATCTTCTGGACGCGCTCACGCACCGGCTGAAAGCCGACGGCAACGATGGCCGTCGCGAGGATCGATAACGCGAGGTTCGGCTTGCCGCCGCTGCCCACCAATGTCCCCACGCCAACTGCAATGCCCACGTATACCGCGGTGATCAACGCGGCCAACACGCCGTACACGAGCGTTCGACTGATGAGAACGTCGATGTCGTACAGCTGGTACTTGAGCACGGCTACGCCAATGGCTCCGGGGACCGCGACACCGGCGAGGAGAAGGAGCGGGCCGGCGATGACGAAGTACAGCGGCGGGGGCTCGCCGGAGTTGCCGACGGGAATCGCGTTGAGCACGAAGACGATCGTCAGCGTGATCACTCCGGCGAAAGCGACCCACTTCACCTGGTGCCGGCGATCGGCGTCCGCGCCGCGCATCCGCAGGAAGATCGATACCAGGACAGCGCCAGCCTCCAGGGTGAAGAAGACGCCCACAACATTCGAGAAGGCTGTGACAATCCCCGCGATCCCCGAGATCGCAAGCATGCTGACCGGGAGCACTACTCCAGGTTGGGGCGAAGTCGTCTCACCGAGCGTGCCTGGAATCGGACTGACGATGACGAGGATCAGTCCGATGACCGCGAAGCCAATGATTGAGTACAACAACCATCGCCAGCGCTGCGACGGCAGATGGCCGTCCGGAAAGATCAGCAGTATCACCAGAAGCAGCGCGAGCACACCGCCACCCGTCGCATTCCACAGCGCCGAGAAGAGCAGGATGGGGTCGCCGATCCTGTTATGCGTTTGCGCAAGGATTGATCCGATCAACGCAGCGGCTGCTCCGAGACCGAGGAGCATCACGGCGATGAGCATCAGCCATCCGATCCGGTTCGCCGGCCTGCGAAGCGCGATGAGCAATCCCATCGGGATGATCGACGCATACGGAAAGAGCCAGAAGGCAGTGAGCACACCCCCGCCGGCCTTGAACAGTGCCGGGGGCGTGAGCGGCGAAAAGTACACCGCCGCGTCGGTGATGAAGAAGGCGAGGGCTAACACCGCAAGCGCCCAGGCAACGGCCGGTCAGCGGCGATTGCTTGCGACAGTCGCGCGGCTGCACGCTCGCTCATACGGTGGCCACGCCCACCCGGTACGCGCCGACCGGCGTTTCGCGGCCCTTCACGAGGGCCGGTTCGATCCGCTCTGCACCAGGTTTGTCCTCCAGCGCGTCGTAGGTCGGTTCGCTCAGCACAGTCTGTCCGCCCTCGCCCCACTGCTGGAGCCGTTGCGCGAGGTTCACGGCGTCGCCAACCACCGAATATTCGAGGCGCTCCTCGGAGCCGAGCAGCGCGGCCGCGACGTCTCCAGTGGACAGACCGATGCCGATATGGAAGGGCGGCAGACCCTGCGCTGCCCACCGTTCGTTGACTCGCGCCTGCGCAGCATGCATCGCCAGGGCTGCGGCGAGCGAACGCTGCGCGTGATCCGGTTGTGGCAGGGGCGCGCCGAAGACCGCCATCACCGCGTCACCGACGAACTGCATCACGGTGCCGCCCTGCTCGAGCAGCGCGTGGTTCATGGCAGCGCGGTGCTCGTTCAACTGACCTGCGAGGATCGACGGGTCCGACTTCTCAGCGATGGTCGAGTAGGCGCGAATATCGGACATGAGCACCGTCACGGTGAGTCGTTCCGTCCGGCCAGCCTCGATGCCGTGCTCGCGCATCTGCTGCGCAATCCCGCCGGGAAGCATGCGACTGAGAACTCTCGCCCTGCTCCTCGCGGTCGATGATGACCTTGTGCAGCAACCGCAATCGATCGAGTGCACCCTGCGTGCCGGCACTGGCTTGCTGGGCGAGCTTGAGGAAGAGTTGCTCGACGTCGTCGCCGACCGACGTCGGCGTTGTGTGCAGTGACGCGGCGATCGCCTTGATGGGCTTGCCCTCGGCCACCATCCGCAACAGGCGTTCTTCGGCGTCGCTGAGGCCGCCGCCTTCACTGACCGGTTTGGTCAGCGCGTCGACAATGCGGGGGTCGAGCATTGACCCGCCGGTGCTGACCTCGCGCACCGCGCGGGCGAGCTGGTCGCCGTCACCGACGCGATCCTTGAGGAGATACGCATAGCCGGCGGCGCCTTCGCTCAGCAGCGCGATGGCATATTCGGGCTCGTCGTACTGCGACAGGATCACCACGCCCGTCCCGGGATTGCGCATGCGCACGACGCGCGCCGCGCGAATCCCCTCGTCGGTGAAATCCGGTGGCATGCGGATGTCGGTCACGACCACCTGTGGCACGTGCTCGGCCGCGCCTGCGAGCAGCTCGTCGTAGTCCCCGGCAACGCCGACGACCTCGAGGTCTCCCGCGATCGACAGCAGGGCCCGGACACCTTCGCGGACGATGAGGTTGTCGTCCGCGAGGACGACGCGGATCATTGAGTCCGAAGGCATGGCCTCACTCTAGTCAGCGTGGCGCCGGATGAAATGGGGCTGCCACCACGATCCGCGGGGGCGGCCCTCACCTGTGGTCGTGGTCCATGCACCCTCGACGCTCGATCCGGCTGCGAGCGATGATCTCGGCCACGGAGGAACAGACCATGCGCATCCAGTCATCGGTAACGTCCATTTCGTGGATCCCGTCTGAGGCAATCGAGGGCGTGACCAAGATGCCGTTTGAGATGGGCGTCGCTCACTACGACGAGCCACCGCCAGACCACATCGACTCACTCGACGCGCTTCGCGAGGCGGATCGGTTCCGTTTCGCCAACGAGCTGTCCGCATGGATCGAGGTGGACGACGGGCGCATCACCGACTTCGGGCAGCCGGGCGGCGGCCATATCGGTGCTACGACGCTGCGACTCGGCGGCCGTGGCATGACATTTGCGGCTGTGGCGTTTCCCGATCTGCAACAGCCGGCCGTCACGGGCGACGGCTGGGTGCGCTTCACGCAGACCGCGGGCGGACGCACCGGCGTTCCGGCGCCGCGGCGCGTGAGTCATCCTCCGTTCATCCAGGTGTCGGCGCCGCTCGCATGGACGACGCTCAGCCTCACGATCTTCGCTGACGGGTCCTCGACGCACGAGGTCATCGGCGCCAGCCCGTTTCCACGGCACTGGATCTACGATCGCGAGCGCAACCTCGTCTTGAAATCAGGCCTGGTGGACTACAAGCGGTGGTCACTCCATGCGTTCGGGGATCACACGCCGTGGGGCGATGAGGATTCGCCCGCCCTCGTGACCGAGGTGGAGACCGCGCTCGAGCGCGAACTCTCGCTACGACTTCATGCGCGGGTCCGCGAAACCCCGCATCGAGACCATCAAGCACGGTGCGAACCTCGTCGCGCAGGGCGACGAGGGGCATGAGATGTACGTGCTGCTCGACGGCGTGCTCTCTGTCGAGGTCGACGGCGTGCCACTGGCACAGGTCGGGCCCGGCGCCGTGCTCGGGGAGCGAGCGCTGCTCGAGGAGGGACGTCGCACCGCGACACTCCGCGCGGAGACGGCGTGCAAGGTTGCTGCCGTGTCGGGCGCCGACCTCGACCCCGAATTGCTCAGCCGGCTGGCTGCGGAGCACCGCCGGGAGGCGGAGCGAGCCGTCTGACCGCTGCGAGGAGTCGATCCATAGCGACTTCCGGCGTCAGCGTCGCGACTTCCACCCTGCGCCCGCTGAGCAGCCAGTCGACTTCCTCCGCGCGCAACAACGAGCTGAGGTCTCGGGGAAGCCGTGCCGGAGCACCCTCGATGACCTGATGCGTCGGCCCGTCGACGTCTGACGGCCGCAGCCCCGCGTCCTCGACCGTGATGCCGTCGTCGCGGAGGTTGAGCACGAGCGCGCATCCGCGTGGCGACGCGTCGTGCAGGACGATCGCTCGTCCGGTGGGCGCGGCGGCGGCGCCGTCCTTCGCCGCGACCACAGTCACGGCACCCATCTCGACGTGGGTGAGGTTGGCGGCAACCATGCTTGCTGTGTCGGGCGTATCGCAGATGACGGTGATCGCATCCGCGTTGCCCGGGGCTGATGCCGGCAGCGTCGCATCGGGGTCGATGAGTCCCGGTGGCCGCAGCTCGCCGAACCTCGTCTTGAACTCATCGAACGAGAGCGCGAGCACGCGCCCGGTGAGCACGGGCCGGCGCAGCCGTCCGATGACTCCGGTGAGCACCAGCGCAACGCCGAGAGATACGAAGAGCACGAACGCGACCTTGATGCCGATGAGGATGAGTTCGATGAGAATCAGGAGCACCCCGAGCCCGATCTCGCCATTGGATGCGGCGTTCGACGGGGGCGTCTCGGCGCGCGCGCATGTCGCGTAGTAGAGCTGACGCTGCGTGTAGCGCCATCCGTCGACAGCGAGTGCGGCGGCCGAGTCCTCGACGAGCAGCGGGGTCACCGGAAGCGCCATCGCGGGGAGTGTATATGCTGCCTTGATGGCCCAAGCCGAACGTAAGGATGTCTTCGAGACGGGCAGCGGCATCCCGGTCGCGCCGCTGTACACAGCCGAGGACCTCGCCGGACATGACGCACAGCGGGACGAAGGCTTGCCGGGTCAGCCGCCGTTCACGCGTGGCATCCAGCCGACGATGTACCGCGGGCGTCTCTGGAGCATCCGCCAGTACGCGGGCTTCGGGACGGCCACCGATGCCAATGCGCGCTTTCGTTATTTGCTCGCGCAGGGACAGCCGGGACTTCTCAGTCGCATTCGACCTGCCGACGCAGATGGGTCTCGACAGCGACGATCCACGAAGCGCAGGTGAGGTGGGCCAGGTGGGCGTCGCCATCGATTCGGTGCGCGACATGGAAGATCTGTTCGACGGCATCCCGCTCGAGCGACGTGAGCACGTCGATGACCATCAATGCTCCGGCGCCGGTGCTCGTCGCGATGTACGTCGTGGCCGCCGAACGCCAGGGCGTCGACGCCGGCGCGGTCATGGGCACGGTACAGAACGACGTGCTCAAGGAATACATCGCGCGGGGCACGTTCATCTATCCGCCGCGGCCGTCGTTGCGACTCGCCGCGGACCTCATCGCGTGGTGCACCGTGCACGCACCGAAATTCAACCCGATCTCGCTGTCCGGATATCACATTCGCGAGGCGGGAAGCACCGCTGTGCAGGAGATGGCATTCGCGATCGCCAACGCCATCGCATATGTCGAGGCGGCGGTTGCGCTCGGCGTCGGGGTCGACGACTTCGCGCCGAAGCTCTCGTGGATCTTCAACACGCACATCGATTTCTTCGAGGAGATCGCCAAGTACCGCGCATTGCGGCGGATGTGGGCGCGGGTGATGGCGGAGCGCTTCGGTGCGCGCGATCCGAGGTCGCTCATGTTGCGGACACATACGCAAACGGGCGGGTCGACACTGACAGCGCAACAGCCCGAGAACAACATCGTGCGCGCGGCGATCGAGGCGTTGGCCGCAGTGCTCGGTGGCGTCCAGTCGCTGGCGCTCTCCTGCTACGACGAGGCGCTTTCAATTCCGACCGAGAAAGCGCAACGCATCGCGGTGCGCACGCAACAGATCATCGCGGAGGAGACTGGAGTCACCAACACCGTGGATCCCCTTGCGGGCTCCTACCACGTCGAGTGGCTCACCGACGAGCTGGAGCGACGCGCGCTGGAACTCCTCGCGGAGGTCGACGCGCGCGGGGGTGCCGTCGCCTGCATCGAATCGGGCTGGATGCAGCAGCTCATTCAGGATGAGGCGTATCGCACCGAGCGGGCTATCGCCGCCGGTGACAAGGTGATCGTCGGCGTGAATCGCCATACCGAGACCGAGGAGGAGGGTGCACCGCTCCTCTTCAGACCGGACGAGCGGGTCATGGCGGATCAGGCGCGGCGGCTCGCTGAACACCGCTCACGGAGGGATCCGGCACGCGTCGAGGCGTCGCTCACGGCCATCCACCAGGCGGCGAGCTCTGATGCATCGCTGATGCCGCGCATCCTCGACGCCGTTCGCGCAGAGGCGACGCTGGGCGAGATCAGCGGGTCGCTGCGTACCGTGTTCGGGGAGTACCACCCGCCGGCAACGATCTAGTCAAACGGTCTGAGGAGGCGTCATCGCAGCGATCAAGCGCTGGATCCAGGGAAATCCGCGGATCGTCTTCCTCGTCGTGGCCGGTGCGGTGCTCCTCGGACTCTTCCTCGGTGTGGTCGCTCCATTGTTCGCAACCTCCGGAAATGCGATGGCCGACCTGAGTGGCGTGATCCCGGCGACGGCGCCCGCCGGCAAGCAGCTCGAGATCGACGTCTCGGTCGACAACACCGGCTTCTCGGTCGTCGGTCAGGTCTGCATCAGCGCCGTGATCCAGGGTCCCCTGACGCCGGTGAACGCGATCTTCCAGAACATCGACAAGGAGCCGTTTGTGCACGGGACCGTGTGCGGCGGCGAGCTCACGAGCCAGTCGAGTGCGCCGGTGCAGCTCTTCTTCGTGCCGAGTGCGGCCGGCAGCGCTCAACTGGTCCTGTCCCCCAAGGACGGGAAACGGACGATCGGCGCCGCGCTGACCGGGACGGTGTCCATCGCGGGTTCCTGATCTCAGAGGAACCCGACACAAGCCCGTAACGCGTCAATCCTGCCGGACGCTGCCGACTACGCTTGGGACCCGAGAGGGTTATGCATACCGAGAGCGCCGCCCGGCGCTGGCTGCCGATACTCGCAACAGGCGTGCTGCTCGGAATCACCGGATGGCAACTGGTCGATTCCGCCCTGCCGCCACGCGTGATGCTCGTCGAGATCGAGGTCGTGGTTGTTGCGGCGGTCATGCTCGAGATCACGATCCGGTTGCGCCACGCCGCCCGCGTCAGCCCGTCGACCGCGGCGCTGGTGCAGGGACTGACGAGCGTCGGACTGTGCACGATCATCCTCGGCCTGGCGGCTCCGCGCCTGTCCCATCCGGTGCCGCTGATCCTGCTCGGCTTCGTCGCGGTGCTGCTCACCGTCGATCCGTCGGCCCGCGCCTTCGCGCTCTGGACGATCCTGCTTGCGTCACTCGCCGGACTCGCGGGAGTGTGGTGGTGGGCCGGGATGATGGACGGCGGCGGGTTCAAGGAGCTGATCCAGATCGAAGCGCTCGTCATCGGCGTGACCGTCCTCGCGTACTCCAACTGGTCGCTGACCGAGCGCCACTATCAGGCCCAGTCGCGGCGATTGCGAGCCGTCGCAGACGTCGCTCAACGGCTCGGGCTCACCACTGACTCGCGCGGCGTCGCAGCCGCGGTGCTCAACGGCTGTCACGAGGCGTACCCCGACGCAACCTGGGGCCGCGTCCTGCTCTTCGACACCGACTCGGGTGCGCTTGCGACTCTCCCGCTCATCCTCGGCCCTGGTGGCGTGACGCCGTCGGCCGGTCCGCTCGTGACGATGGGTGCCGGTGAAGGAGTCATCGGACGCGTCTACTCGACCGGCGACGCATGTCTGCTGCGCACCCCGCGCGACATCAAGCAGGCATATGCGGGCATGCCCGACTTGCGGCTCGAAGAGCTCGAGAGCCTTGGCGGCGGACGCCGGTCACGAAGCTTCGTCGCCGCCCCCTTGCGCGCTACCGGTGGCCGGGTGATCGGCGTGCTCGCACTGATATCGCATGCGGGCCGCGGCACGTGGGATGTCGACGATCTGACCGTCGTCCAGGCCATCGCCGATGAGGCCGCGGTCGCCGTCGCGCGCGCCGGGCTCTTCGAGGAGAAGGCCATGCACGCCACGACCGACCCGCTCACCAAGGTCGGCAACCGGCGCGCGTTCGAGGAACGTCTCGGCGAGATGGCGAGCGCCACCGCCGTCGTCGCCATCGACGTCGACCATCTCAAGCCGCTCAACGACGAGTTCGGGCATGAGGCGGGCGACATGCTGCTCGTCGAAGTTGCGCGCACGTTGCGCGCGCAGCTCCGGGCCGGCGACCAGCTGCTCCGCATCGGCGGCGACGAGTTCGTGTCAATCATGGACGCAACCGGCGAGGAGGAGGCGATCGCCATCGCGGAGCGGATGCGACTCTCGCTGCACGGCGTCGCGCTGCCGCACGGCAAGGCGCGCATCAGCGCAGGTGTCGCGGCGGGTGCCGGCGGCGTGCACGCGTTGTGGCTCGCAGCGGATGAGGCCTTGTCACGCGCGAAGCACGAGGGCCGTGATCGCGTGGTCGTCGCCGGCGAGCGGTCCCTGCCCAGCCTGCTGCACGGTGGCGGCGATGCCGGCGCGATGCTCGACGCGATTCTCAGCAAACGACGCGTCATCCGCGCGACCTTCCAGCCGATCGTGCGGCTCACCGACCACAAGGTGCTCGGCTACGAAGCGCTCGCGCGCGTCCCCGGCTTACGCGATCCGCTCGACGGTGTCGAGGATGTGTTCGCGCTCGCGCACCGGCGTGGCGTCACCAAGGAGGTCGACTGGATCTGCCGGCGTATTGCGATGTCGGCCGCGTCGGCGCTCCCCGATGACGCGCCGCTCTTTCTCAACGTCTCAGCGGCGATGCTCCTCGATCCCATCCACCCCGTCGACCACATGCTGCTTCTCGCACGCTGGGCGGAACGCAGTCCCGAGACGATGGTGCTGGAGATCACGGAGCGCGAGTCCATTGCCGACAAGCAGCGTCTGCGTTTCGTCCTCGCGAGCTATCGCGAGCACGGCTTCCGGTTCGCGCTGGACGACATCGGCGAAGGGCACTCGACCCTCGAGTTGCTCGCAGCCGCGGTGCCCGAGTACGTCAAGGTCGCGAAGAGCATCACCCAGGACTGGGGCGAGCGCGGGGCCCGCGCGGTCATCGAGGCAACCGTTGCGTATGCGCGCAGCTCCGGCTCGTGCGTCATCGCCGAGGGCATCGAGGACGAGGCAACCGCGGATCAGCTGACCGCACTCGGCGTCACCGCCGGGCAGGGCTACTGGCTCGGCCGCCCCGAGGAACCGATGCTCGACACGTCAGCGCGCGGCGAGGCCACGGCCTGAGCTGACGTCACGCGGGTGTCGTGACTGCGAGCTCCCACACCGAGCCGTCGGATGTGTCGCGCACCTCGATGCCGGCGTCGATGAGCGCGTCGCGCAACTTGTCGGCAAGGGCGTACTCGCCGGCGGCGCGCATCTGGACTCGGAGGTCGAGAATGCCGTCCACCACGGGAGCGAGCAGATCGCGTGGGTCGCCGGCGCCGCTCCGGGCGAGGTCGCCGAGCCGAACCACATACCGCCGCAACACTTCTCGCGCTCGATCCTGCTCGTCCGAGTCCAGCGTGTCCGCCTCCCACTCGTGCATCTGCGTGTCGATGGCGAGGACGGCGCCGACCGCGGAGTCGACGTCGCGCCCGGCGAGCGCACTGTCGGCGAGCTCGGACTGCCGTGTGACCTCCTGAAGGAAGGGCGACACGCCGGGCGCGGGAGGCGCCAGCGACGTTTCGACACCGCGTTCGTCGGTGACGGGGGACGGTGCTTCGCTGTCGGCATCCGCGGCCCGAGCGTCGCGCGCGAGATCTTTGATCGCAATGGTCGTGCCGTTTTCGAATCGCTGCGACTTGCCGTGGCGGCGGAGCGTGAGGACACCGCGTCCGCGGATGGACACGGTCGACGCGTCGAGGTCGAAGATCGCCGCGGTGTGCTCGTCGACACCGAGGATGTCGACATCGTCGGGAAGCTGCGCCTCGAGCATGCGCAGCCGCCGCTCGCCCATGTAGCAGTAGCGGGTGTCGTGCGTGCCGCCCTCGGCATTGTTGTAGTGCGGCACGACGGCGACGCGCAGTCCGGTGACGCCGATCAGATCGAGGCCTTCGAGCCAGCGCGGATCCTCGCCGACTTTGTAGACCTCGTACACGGGTAGAGCGAACATCCCCACGCCGACGGCGGCGGCGCTGGCAAGGGTCACGCACCCGCCATCGCGCAACTTCGCGCTGAGGAGCTGCGGCACCGCGGTGTTCTGCCACTGACGCAGTGCGTACGTCGGGCTGCCCGGACCGGCGAACACGTAGCGCGCCTCGGCGACTCGGGAGAGCATGGTCTCGTACTCGAGCGGCGTCGCTTCCTCGCGGTTGCGGAACGATGCCACCGTGATGGGGAAACCGACTCGGTCGCGAAAGTACGCCACGGTTTTTTCGCTGATGTCTGCGGCGTTCTCCTGAAATCCGAATGGCGTGTCGAGGAGCACAGCAGGCACGGGGCGAGGACCGAGTCGCGTCAACAGGTCGGCGTGGACGGAGACCATCGTGGGTGTGGTCTCGCCCGAACCCATGATGCAGAGGAGACGAGGCATGGCTCGATCCTACGGTGTCGGGCCGCGTGACACCATCGAGCCATGGACCGAATGGCACTGAAGGCCGAACTGGGCGACGAGGCGCGCCGCCTCGGGTTCTCGGCCTGCGGTGTCACCTCGGCGCGTCCGTTCACCGAGGCGCGGGAACGAGGGCTCGCCGCGATCGACGCGGGCCGGATGGACGGGATGCGCTGGTACTCGCGCGAGCGCGTCGAGGCGTCCGCGGACATCGGCGCACGGTACCCGTGGGCGCGTTCGATCATCGCGCTCGCCTGGCCGTATCGCCCAGCGCGCATGGCCGAGGCGGATCCCGGCGGTCCGATACGCGGTCGCTTCTCCGCGTATGCGTGCATCGATGCCGGCGAGGGAACGGTCGACTATCACGATCTGCTTGCGGAGCGCTGCGATGCCCTTGTCGGCTGGCTGCGCGGTCGGGTTGACGGCCTCGAGGCCAAGCGATTCATCGATCATGGGTGGGCGCTCGATCGGCCCATTGCGGAGCGGGCCGGCATCGGGTTCGCCGGCAAGCACGCGTCGGTGATCACGAGGGAGGCCGGATCCTACGTGATGCTCGCCGGTATCGCGGTCTCCGTGCCGCTGCCTACGGACGCTCCGTCGCGGCGGGGGTGCGGACAGTGCCGCGAATGCCTTCCCGCGTGTCCAACGGGAGCGATCACTGCGCCGGGGGTGATCGACGCACGACGCTGCATCTCGTACCTCACGATCGAGCATCGCGGGGCCATCGCCGTCGAGTTGCGGCCGCTCATCGGCACATGGGCGTTCGGATGCGACCTCTGTCAGGAGGCGTGTCCCATCAACGATCGGCTCGCGCCTGAGCCGCTCGAGGTGGGGCCGTCCAGCACTGCGCGTGGTCCCGTGCCGAATCCTGATCTGATCGAATGCCTCGAGCTCAGTGAAGAGGATTTCGCCGCGCGTTTTCGGCGCACTGCCGTTTGGAGGACGGGGCGGGCGGGACTCGCGCGAAATTGCGCGATAGCTCTGGGTAATGCCGGCGATCGACGCGCGCTACCCGCGTTGCAGCGCAGTGCTGAGGATGACCCGGATCCCGTTGTCCGCGAGGCCGCGTCCTGGGCTATTGCCCAGTTCGGCTAGCGGAAGAGCAGGACTGCGGCGCCGGCGCCAATAACGAGCGGGCGCGCCGACGCAGGCGGCGAGCAGTGCGACCGAATCCGGCTCACGCGGCCACCACGACGGCGGGAGCGCGCGGTTGATCGGCACTCGCGCACCGCGGAGCCGCGCGTTGCCGCCGAACAGCGTGAACCCCGCCACGCACGCGAGCGCGGCGAGCAACGCGGCTTCGGACAGCATCGAAGCAGCACCGGTTGCACCGACGTTATGGAGCCACGCGGCGAGCACAAAGGTGATCATTCCGAGGCCGACGCCGCATGTTGCCGCCAGCAGCGTGGTCGGCAGCGAGGTGCGTGGCAGGCTCGGGAGTCGCATGGCTTTCGAGGGTCAGCGTAGCACTCGCGCCGGTTGAGGGATAGTTCACACAGAGCGGACTCCGTTGTGACGAAACCGTTACGGCGCCCTTCAATGCTTGACGCCAGCGATCGGGTGTGCCTACGCTGCGCTGGTTGCCAACGGGCGACCGGTTCCCCCATCTCCCCCAACGTCTCACTACACGAGGAACCCGGATGAAGACGAAGTCTCGTTTTGCCGCAGCAGCGCTCGGTGCGACCGCCGTGGCAACCATCCCCTCCGCGGTCTTCGCGAGCTCATACATCGTTCGCCCCGGAGACACCGCGTCGGACATCGCCGTCCGTCACGGCACGAGCGTCAGTGCGCTGCTGAGCGCCAACGCGATCGCCGCGGCGGAGCACCTGCAGGTCGGCCAGATGCTGCAGATCCCCGACACCTCCCTCGCGTTGCCGGCATATGCCCGCGGCGGCGACGACGCCGAGACGTACCGGGTGGGACGCGGTGAGGGCGTCTTCGAGACGGCACGGCGTTTCGGCGTCGACCCGACGGCGCTTGCCCGCGCCAACGGGATCGGGGTCAACGCGCCGATCGCCGAGGGCGATGAGATGGTCGTGCCCGGGCGCCTCCCGCGCATGAACGCGCTGGTCAGCTTCGTGGCCGCAGATGTCGGCGTCGACGCGCGGCTGCTCCGGGCAGTGGCCTGGGCGGAGTCGAAGTGGCATCAGGATCAGGTGTCGCCGACCGGCGCTGTCGGCGTGATGCAGATCGAGCCGTTCACCGGCGAGTGGGTATCGCGCCATATCGCGGGCACACAGCTCGACATCTGGCGCGCGCAGGACAACGTCACCGCGGGGGCCATGCTGCTCCGCCACCTCATGAACAAGCACGAGGCGGACATCGCCGCGACGCTGGCCGGCTACTACCAGGGGGATGCGAGCGTCGCGACCCACGGCGTCTACGACGACACGCGTCGCTATCAGCGCGAAGTGCAGGCGCTCATCGCTCAGGACGCCTGAGCGCTCGGGGGAGGCCAACCGCCGACCCGGCGGATATCGCCGGAGCGATCGACAAGGCGCGCCGGCAGGCCGGCGGACTCGAGCCACGCTGGCGCTGCGACGCCACGGACGATCGCAGCCGTTGCGGCGATGTTCGCGTCGACGCAGTTCCCGGCGACCACGCTCACGGTTCGCCACGGACCGATGGCAGGCAGGCCTGTGGCCGGGTCGATGATGTGATGCAGCTCGATGCCGCCTCGACGCCAGCGACGCACCGTCGTGCTCGAGGTGGCAACGCCGCCTGAGCGGATCGCGATCGTCTCGCCGTCGCGCGTGATCGGCGCGCGGCTGTTCTCGGCGATCTGCACGTGCCAGCCATCGTCGGGAGGCATCCCCGCTACGGCGACATCACCGCCGAGGCTGACGAGGACACCGCCGCCGTCGACTGCCTCGCTCGCCGCCTCGGCAGCGAGATCCGACGCGAGCGCTTTCGCGGTCGCACCGAGGTCGACCTCGATGCCGGCCGGAATCTCAACCGTGCGGGTTGCCGGCGAGTAGATGATCCGGCGCCAGCCGGGCACCGGGTGGACGGTCAGCGATATCGGCGCACCGTCGGGTGCGAGCAACCCGAAGTCGACGGTATAGCCCGCATTGCGAACAGCACCACCGACAGTGGGGTCGACGGCGCCGTCGGTCAGCTCGGCTGCGCGCAACGCGGTGGCGATCGCCTGACCAAGCGTCTCGGAAACCGTCAACTCATGGCGACCGGGACTTGCGAGCAGAATGCTCAGCTCGCTGTCGTCCCGGAACCGGCTGCACGTCTCGTCGATCGACTCCACGACGCGCTCCACCGCTGAGGTTGCGCGCTCGAGGTGATCGGGATCCGTGACGACCACCTGCATCAGGGTCCCGAATGCGGTTCCCTGGTGCGCGGTGACGGTCACGAAGCGCCGCTCACCGTACTGGCGGACGATGAGCTGCCACTGCTAGCCGAGCCTGTGGCCAGCGGCGACGGCGTGGCGGTGGCCGTGCTCGACGTGGCGGAGCCGGATGTCGTGGCGGTGCCGGATGTCGTGGTGGATGTCATCGATGTGGTCGAACTTGCAGTGGTGGTTCCAGCGTGCGTTTGCGCAGAGAGTGCGGCCAGGGCGACGACGGCGACCGTGCCGGCGATGCCTGACGAGACTGTGAGCTTCTTCCGAAACCTTAGCGCGCGGTCCCGTTCCGCGACAGTGAGCCGGCGACGTGGGGTGTGCATGATCACTTCATGGTGGCGACGGCCGCTGGAGTGGCGGTGAGAGATTCCTGGGTGAACGCTGGGAATCCGCAAGCGGGCTGAGCCTCGTGCGCCGCGCATCGCGCACCATGCGCGCGACGCCGCGGAGATCGGTCATCGCGGTGCTCGCGATATCGACGCGCGAGTCGGTGTCCTCGACCCACGTCACGGGGACTTCAACGATGCGCATTCCCACGCGCTGCGCGAGCGCGAGCAACTCGGTGTCGAAGAACCAGCCCTGATCGCGAACCATGGGGAGGATCTCGCGAGCAACCCGGGCGCGTACTGCTTTGAAGCCGCATTGCGCGTCGCGATATCGCGCGTGCAACGCCATGCGGAGCAGGAGGTTGTAGCCACGAGAGATGCACTCACGCTTGAGACCGCGAGTCACCCGCGCACCGGGAGCGAGCCTGCTGCCGATCGTGATGTCGGCGCGACCTTCGACGATCGGGTCGAGGAGCGGCGACAGGGCGTTGAGGTTGGTCGAGAGATCGACATCCATGTACGCAACGATCTCCGCATCGGTGTCCAGCCACGCGGTGCGAAGCGCGCGGCCGCGGCCCTTCTCGTCGAGGCGGAGGAATCGCACACCGTCAAGGTCGCGCGCGAGTTGCATCCCGATGGCGCGTGTGCCGTCGGCGCTCGCATTGTCGACGATTGTGATGCGCGCGGCGTGCGCGATGTGTGCGGCAAGATACGCGTGCAGCGTGCGAACGCTCGCCTCAAGGTCGCGTTCCTCGTTGTACACGGGAATCGCGATGTCGACGACTGGCGCGGCCGTGCGGCTCGAGTCATGCATCGTTCCAGCGTGCCGACCGCGGCTGTGTCCGGGACGCGAGGTTCCTTGGAGCGAACTGTGTAACTCGCGTGTCTGAGCGAACTCACAGGAGCCTCTGTCCGTCCTCCAACGGAGCGCTCACTACACTCGGGGCATAAGGAGCCGCCATGCCCAACCCTCGACGCTCATTTCCCCGCCCCCACAGCGCGCTCGGCTGGATCATCAGCGCGGCGTGCGCCGTTGTCGTGGTCGCAGCGGCGGGTGTGCTCTTCGTGTATTTCGTACTCTTCAGCCATTCGGCGCCCGCGCCGCTTGCACTCTCGGCACCGGCATCCACCGCGGCCGCGTCGCCTGCGGTGACCTCGTCGGAGATTCCCGGCACGTGGACGGTTGCTGCGAAGTCGGTGGCCGGCTATCGCGTTCGCGAACAACTCGCGTTCCTGCAAGCGCCGAGCGATGCGGTCGGCAGGACCTCAGCGATCACCGGAACCGCAATGATCACCGGAACGCCGGCGGCGTTGGTCGTGAGCACAGCAACGTTCACCGTCGACGTCCAATCGCTGACGAGTGATCAGCAGATGCGCGACAGCCACATCCAGACGCTTGGACTCGAGAGTGCGCAATTCCCGAAAGCCACCTTCGTGCTCTCGTCCCCCGTGACACTGCCGAGCAACGCGGCGTCCGGTGCCGAGGTACACGTGTCACTCATCGGTGCACTCACGATTCACGGCACGACGAAGACCGTGACGATCCCGGTCGAGGCGCGACTTTCCGGATCCGACATCGAGGTGGTCGGATCGATCACGTTCCCATGGGCTGACTTCAACATGCAGGCACCGAACGTCGGCGGGTTCGTCACCGTCGACCCGGCCGCGACGATGGAGTTCGACCTCTTCCTCAAGCACGCCTGACGCAGGCGGCGGCGATCAGCGACGCGCGGCGATCGCCTGGAGCCGGAGCGCGAGCGTCGGGCAGCCGGACACGGCACGGCGCGCGTGGGGAAGCACTGACGGCGGGATTGCGCCGGGCGCGATGATCGGGTAGCCCCAGTCGTCGAGCTCGATCATCTCCGGCAGCAGGTCGGCGCAGACACCGTGCCCGTCGCACTTGATGCGGTCGACGGCGACAACGAATCGGCCGCTCACGACGCCATCGATTGCGCGGTGGGCGCGCTGCAGCGGTGATGCTCCGCGTGACGCTGGAACTCGTCCGCGAACACGCGAAGCGCCGAGCCGAGCAATCCTGCGGCGCCGTCGGGATGCCGGCACGCGCCGCGGCCCACAAGGAGTCCGGCCCAGCGTTTGATGTGATCGAGATCGCCGTCTGCGGCGGTGAGTGCGGCGACGCGGCCGGTCGCCGCGGCGATGGCGCGCAGCCCGAAGGTGCACGGCCCGCACTGGCGGGCGCTCTCGTGCGCGAGATACGCAAGGATCTTTGCCGTCTCGACGACACCGCATCGCCCAGCCGGGAGCACGGCCATCACGCCGCATCCCAGCGAGTAGCCTCCAGCGCGCAGGCGCTCGGCGTCGATGACGAGGCCCCACGCGGTCGACGCTGGGATCCAGCTGCCGAAGTAGCCGCCGAGCAGGACCGCCTCGGTTTCCGCGGTGAGACCGCCCGCCGCGTTGACGGCGTCAGTGACGGTCGTCCCCTGCGGCGCTTCGATGAGCATCGTCTGCGGCACCGCGCCGCCGATGGAGATCAACGTCGTGCCGGATGCGCCTCCGACACCAAGCGAGCGGAACCACGCATCGCCGGAGCGCGCGATGAGCGCGACGTGCGCGAGCGTCTCGACGTTCTGCACCAACGTTGGCCGGCCGTCGATTCCGCGTTCGTACGGACGCGGAGGGATTGACGTCGGCAGCGCGATACCGGTGTTCACGAAGTTCACTGCGGCAGTCTCCTCGCCGGAGACGTAGCGCACCGGTGCGCTCACGACGCGCAGCACCTCGCGTTCCGATACAGGCCGCTCGCCTGCAGCTCGTTGCATCGCGCGGATGGCACCCGTGTGGTCGGCCCCCACGTAGAGCACGATCTCCCGCGCGCCGACGGCACCGGCGGCGAGCAGCGCGCCGTCGATCACGAGATGCGGTCGCTGCTCCATCAGCGTGCGGTCCTTGCGACTCAGTGGTTCACCCTCGCCACCGTTGGCGAGCACGACCGGGTTGCCCACGCGCTGCGATGCAACGGCGCGCCACTTGACTGCGGCAGGAAACCCGGCACCACCCTTGCCACGAAGATCGCTCCGCTCGATGACGTCGATGAGCGAGCGTGTGCCCGGTGGAAGCGGTCCAAGGCGCGCGACATGCGCTGTGTAGCTTTCCGTCCCGGCTGTCAGCGGCGGCCCCGCCAACACGGAGAGGGTCATCGTCCGGCACCGAACGACGCGCGCTCCGCCGCATCGCGGCGCTCGCCCGCAAGCGGATCCGGCGGCGCGGCGAACACGCGCCAGGCAACTGCTGCAAGCACCGCGGCGACGCACACGATGTCGATCGCCACCATCCAATCCGCTGTGTTGTCCGTGCCGGTCCCGATGCCGTGCAGCACGGCCACCGGCCAGCTCGCATACGCGAGCCAGTGGATCGCGCGCCAGGTCCGTGCGCCGATGTGATGGCGGAGCACGCTCGTCGCGACGATCGCGAGCAGCAGCTCGAACGCAATGACGCCGAGGCCGAGCCAGAACGTGCGGTAGTACGACCCGAACGGCACCAGCGCAGCGATGAGACCGAGGTGTGTGAACGGATCCACCACGGCGGTGACTGATGTGCAGCAGAAGGAACACGAGGGTCATCAGCGCGAGATCGCCGTGCACGGCCGCGCTGAGAAATCGAGGCCATCCGCGCGTCTCGACTCGCAGGCGGGCGAGCAGGCCGAGCACCACGACGGCGCTGAGCAGGATCAGGCTTACCGCGCCGGCGCCGCGCGTGGTGTACCAGAGCACTTGATCGGACATCGATCAGCCCACCGGAAGCTCGATGCGGAACGTCGCCCCGCCGCCGGGCGTGTCCTGCACGCTGATGCGACCGCCGTGCGCGTTCACGACCGCTGCCGCAATGCTCAGGCCGAGGCCGCTGCCTCCCTGGTCCCTGCTGCGCAGCGGGTCGGCGCGATGGAAACGCTCGAAGATGCGCTCGCGCTGCGCTTCGGGGACGCCGGGTCCGTGGTCGATGATGTCGATCTCCGCGTGCGCATTCTCAGGCTGCAGCGTGACCTCGACCGGGCTTCCCGCCGGTGTGTGCACGAGCGCGTTGCGCACGAGATTCGCGACGGCCTGGCGCAAGCGCAGGTCGTCGCCCGTCACGACCATCGGCGTTGCGATGCGCGCCATCACATTGCGTCCCGGATCGGCCGCGCGCGCATCACTCACCGCGTCGTTGATCATCGACGTAAGGTCGACGGGCGCGCGGTCGAGCGGCCGGCGCTGATCAAGCCGCGCGAGCAGCAGGAGGTCGTCGACGAGCAGTCCCATGCGCCGCGTCTCGTCCTCGATACGGCGTACGGCGAGCAAGACGTCCTCACGTGACATGTCGGGATTGCGCTGCAACAGTTCCGCATACCCGCGCATCGACGTCAGTGGCGTGCGCAGCTCGTGGGACGCGTCGGAAACGAAGTGACGCAGGCGCTGCTCGACCACCTCGCGCTCGGCGAAGGCGCGCTCGATCTGACCGAGCATCTCGTTGAGCGCGAGGCCGAGACGCCCAACCTCGGTCTTCTCGGTCGACGGTGAGACGCGGCTGCCGAGCCCGGTCGAAGCGATGGTCCGCGCGGTGGCCCCCATGCGTTCGAGCGGGCGCATCCCTCTGCGCACAAGGAAGAACGTCGCGAGTAACACGAGGACGATGATTCCGCTGCTGATCCCGATCTCGAAGAGGAGGAGCGTGCTCAGGGTCCCATCCACGCCGTCGACGCCGTCGAGGGGTACCGCGACGACCAGCTTGGCCGGCTGTCCAGTCTGAGCCACAAGCGGGGTAACGGAAACGCGATACGACTCCCAGACTCCGACACCCGAGACAGTCAAGGGACCGGAATCGCTGGCGATGTTCGACGGCAACACTGGATGCGACGAGGAAGTCGTCACATAGCTGCCAACCAGGTTGCCTCCAAAGGTGTCACCCGTGGAGTCGACAATCTCGCCATACGTTCCCGCCGGGAACGACGTCCCCTGGCCGAAACCACCGTCGGGGGGTGGCTGATTCGGATGCTGCAGCACCTGCAGGACACCTCCCTGAATGTCGAGCAATTGCTGATCGACGCCCTGCAGGAGCGATGATTGCAAGGCTGCATACGTTCCGATATCAGCGGCTGCGAGACCGATGATGAACAAGGGGGCCAAGGTGAGCAGCAGTCGGAGGCGCAGCGACATTTAGGGTTCCGAGGACATCGTCGGCACGCGGCTTACGCCTGTGCCGCGCTGGTGCGCGGCACGCGCATCACGTAGCCGACGCCGCGAACCGTGTGGATCAACGGGGGATCGATCTGATCGACCTTGCGCCGCAGATAGCTGATGTACGTCTCGAGCACACTCGCGTCGCCGCCGAAGTCGTAGTCCCAGACGTGATCGAGGATTTGAGTCCGGGACAGCACCCGGCCGCTGTTCATCATCAGGTAGCGCAAGAGACGGAACTCGGTGCGCGTCAAGTCGACGACTGCACCCCCGCGGAAGACCTCGTGGGTTTCGTCATCGAGCTCGAGGTCGTGGAGCACGAGCTTGTTGCTTGCTGTGCCGGCATCGGGGTTGTGGCGGCGGAGCACCACGCGAATCCGCGCGACCAGCTCCTCGATGCTGAAGGGCTTGGTGACGTAATCGTCGCCGCCGATGGTCAGGCCGTGGACCTTCTCTTCGGTCGCGTCGCGCGCGGTGAGGAAGATCACCGGGACCTTGACCCCGTCGGTGATCAAGCGTTGCACCAGCGTGAAGCCATCATCGTCGGGGAGCCCGACGTCGAGAATCATCAGCTCGGGCCGGAAGTCCATGACCGCATGACGGGCACTTTTTGCAGTCGCCGCGGTCTGCACGGTGAAGCCCTCGTACTTGAGGGCCATGGCGACCAGGTCGGTGATCGCCCGTTCGTCGTCGACGACGAGGATGCGGCTCGGCTCGACCGTGCTCGGAGTGGACACGGGCCCCATCTTCGCGCGGAAGTCTGGGAAAAAGCTCAGAGGTTGTTGGAGCTTCCCTGGGCGTTGCGTGGGGTGACGAGCCCGTTCGGGCTGCCGGCACCGAGCGGCAGCGACAGGCAGCGAACGCCGCCGCCGGCTTTGAGGAACTCCCCCATCGCCATCGGGATGACCGTGAACCCGGCGGCCGCCAGCGGGTCAGCAAGTTGCGCGATCGTGAGTGACGAGACCACCTGCTTCCCGAGCGGCATTGCATTGCAGGCGAATCCGGCGGCCACCTCGGCAGGGACCTCGATGAGGTTCGGGACGAACTGACGGATCAGCTGCGCGGACGCCGGCGAGAACGCGTCCGGCGCGGCGATGACGGTGGTCGCATCCAGCGGACAGAAGCAGGTGTCGAGGTGATAGAAGCGCGGATCGATCAGCTCGAGGGACACAACCTCGACTTCGAGGATGCGAGCGACGGGCCGGTGGGATTCGCGGTCCGTCCGGAATCCGGTTCCGCAGAAGAGCCGGTCGCCGACGAAAAGCGCGTCACCTGCGCCCTCGAACGACAGCGATCGAGGCAGCTCGTGCACCTCGAAGTGCAAGCGCTCCAGCTCCGATCGCCAGTGCGGCTCCTCGCCCTGTCGCTCAGGATGATGGAAGTTCGCCAGAACAGCGCGCCCGTCCCAGACTACGGCGGCGTTCGCGGTGAACACCATGTCCGGGAGCCCCGCGACAGGCGCTGCGAGCTCGATCTCGACGCCAAGGTCGATGTAGGTCCGATGCAGCGCCTCCCACTGGGCCGTGGCCAGTGCGTGATCGACCTGGATGGCCACGTGCATCCATGGGTTGATCTCGTACTCGATGCCGAAGTGGTCCGGCCGGCACATCAGCACCGCGCCGGTCATGCGCGGGGCCGGGGCAGCAGTGCGGTGTCGCCGAGCGGGAGGGGAACGATCAGCGTTGGTGCAAAGCCGAAGCCGGAGGCGACTTCGGCGGGCGCGGCAACGGGTGAGCGGCGAACGCACCAGCGCGGCTCGATGTCGTCGCGAACGGCGAGGAGCGTGGGGCGCAGCAACGCACCGCCCGTTCCCCGGCCCTGATGTCGAACCGTCGCGGTCAGGGCTGGCCGCAGCCAGGTCGCATCGAAGGGCTGCACGCCGTCGAGCATCGCTGCGCCGACGTTCAAGGTCGCGGACTGCTGGGCGAGCCAGCGGGAGACGACCTTGTCGTGCGGTCCCTCCACCTGGCCGGCGAACACGAGCCGCCCGGCAACCTGCTCGCCGAGGATGAGTCGCGGGGCGCCGAGGCGGCGCTCGACGATGCCTGCGATGACACAGGTTGTCTGCTCGACGAGCGGGATCCGGAGGCGGTCCGGCGACGCCAGACCCGGCCGGTAGGGAGCCCTCGCCCGGCGCGCCAGCAGCGCGGGGAGGCTACGAGCGCTGGCCGCGGCCGCCAAGAGCGTTTCCCCGTCCGCGGACGTGGTCCGGCACCTGGAGCACATCGCCACTGCCGGCAAACGCGCTCAGCGCCTCGACACGACGCTCGAGCGCCCATCCGGTGACCGGTCGTCCGTCGAGGTGGAGCACGTCAAAGGCGAGGTACACGGCAGGAAGCTCGGCAGCGAGCGACGGTCCCGCGGCAAGGCGCTTGCCGAGCGCGGCGAGATCCGGCCGCCCCTGGGCATCGAGGACCGCGATGACGCCGTCGAGCACTGCGGCCCGGCCGCCTGGAGCGACCACCGTCTCGACAACGTCGGGAAAGCGCCGCCCGAGCTCGACCGGCGTCTCACCCTGGATGCGGGTCGGGCTGTCGGGATCGAGGTAGAGGAGCGCGCGCGCTCCGTCCCAGTCGATGCTGAAGAGCCAGTCGTGATCGTCGAACGGATCCGAGCAGGGCACCGCCGCCTCGAGCGGGATGTGCCCCGGTAGCAGTGGCCGCGTCGGAGTGCGGAAGAGCAGCGGCTCCTCGGGCGCCGGCGCGACGGCGTGTGACGTGGAAGACCTGATCGCCACTCCCGGTCCGCGCAGCCTCAGGAAGCGCGGCGCCGGCGCGCCGGTTCCGCCGATTCCGCATCGCTGTCGGCTGCGTCGCCGCGGCGCGTCTTGGCGGCTTCGACCGACGCTTTCAGCGCGGCCATGAGGTCGGTGACCTTTCCCTGCTCGGGCACTTCCTGCCGCTTGATCGGCTCGTTGGTGAGCTTCGACTCGACGACCTCGAGCAGCGCTTCGCGGTATGCGTCGTGATGCCGTGCGGGGTCGAAATGAGCGCTCAGGTTCTCGATGAGCATGACGGCCATGTCGAGCTCGGCCTTCTTGACGTCGGCCTTCTCTTCGGGGATGGAGAGCTCGGCCGCCGAACGGATCTCATCAGGCCAGTGCAGTGTGTTGAGCAGCAGTCCTTGCTCATGGAGCGCAAGGCGGCAGAGGTGTTCACGGTCGCGCAGCGCGATCTTGCCGATGGCCACCTTGCCCGTCTTCTCGAGCGCCTGGCGGAGCAGCGCGTACGGCTTGGCGCCGACCGCTTCCGGCTCGAGGTAGTACGCACTCTTCAAGTACACGCCCGCCTCGATCTCGGAGTCGGGACAGAACTCGATGATGTCGATGGCGTGCGTCGTGGTCAGCGGCAGTTGATCGAGGTCGGAATCGCTGATGACCACGTACTCGTCCTTGCCGACCTCGTACCCGCGAAGCGCATCGCTCCAGCCGATCTCGCGGTCCTCCTCAGGGCACCAGCGCTTGTTGCGTACCGGCGTGAGGTCGTTCGGACAGAGCAGCCGGAACGAGACGCTCTTCGATTCGGTAGCGAGATACAGCCGCACGGGAATTGCCACCATGCCGAAGCTGATGGCCCCCCGCCACATGGATCGAGGCATAGCCTATCGAGTATAGAGGCGCGGCATCGCCGTGAACGTGTCGGTGTCAGGCGGCGGCGAGCAGCCGGTCGTATGCCTCTTTCAGCTCCGGATAGCGCAGAAAGATGATGTGCGCGTACTCCTGCGTCAGCGGCACGGGCTTGCGGCGCAGCAGCAGACCGACCTCCTCCGGGCGGTGGTTCGCCTTGCGCCAGTTGCATTTGCGGCAGGCGATCACGACGTTCTCCCAGCGGTCCGGCGCGCCGCCACGGGACACGGGGATGACGTGGTCCACGGTGAGGTCGGCGGCGGTGCCCAGCCGGCCGCAGTACTGACAGGTGTGGTCGTCGCGCAGCAGGAGGTTGCGACGGTTGGGACGGAGCAACCGGCGCGGGACGTGGATCGTGCGCAGCAACCGGACAATGACCACGCCCTCGGGAAGCCGGCGACCGGCGAGCGCCTCTGCCGCGGCGCGCTCGGCCGCGGCGTCGACGAACGCAACCCGTTCCTTGGTCAGCAGGACGACCAGCCGCCTGTGACTGATCACGTTGAGCGGCTGCAACGAGGCATTGAGCAGCAGCACCGCCATGGCCGAATTCTATTGGGATTCTGTCGTTGGCGTCGGATGACGCCGCCGGCAGCGCTGGCGTTGGACCGGGGGGTCAGCTATAGGGTGCGGACTTGATCGGACCGATCTTGATGGCCCCGCCGCAGACATCACTGCCCGGCATGGCGGTGACATCGGTCTGAAAGCCTGATGTCGGCAGTGTGATCTGCCAGAACTTCGGCGACGTGGAGGCGGACGCAGAACACGTCGCATCGGTCCATGACACGAGAAAGTAGCCGTGCCCGGTGGCGCCCGCGGCGCCGAGCGGATCCGAACCCGGGGAGAGGTCGACGGCCGACGGCGACGCCATCGAGTTGTCGTTCGTCCACGACGTCGCAAGCTCCCCACTCGGCCCGATCATCTGCAGCTTCGGGTAGCCGTTCTCGGTGCAGTCGCTCGTCGTCGTGTTCCGAATCTCGAACGTCGCGTAGATCGTCCCCGCCGCGCCCTGCTGATTGTTGATCGAGATCTCGAACTGACCCGGCATGCACGGGATAGCGGGCGTCGGAGTGGGCGCAGGCGTCGGGGTTGGGGGAATCGTCGGCACCGGTGTCGGCGTTGCCTGCGTCGTCACTGCGGCGGTCTGGGTTGGCGTTGGCGTCGTGGAGCCGCAGCCTGCGACGACAACCGCGGCAGCCACCAGCGCGAGCGGAAACAGCAACCGTTGCATAGCGCTGGAGGGTACCCGCTGCAGGCGGTTTACGCGCACGTCAGCGTCGGCCGCATGGCTCAGGCCGGCAGGTCCTGGTCGGCGTGCAGCGCCGGTGCGAACAGATCGCCAACCTCGTCAACACGTTGTGCGATCGTCGCGATGGTCCACCGATCCGGGCGCAGTTCGGGGTCGTCGAGCTCCTCCCAGGCGATCGGCGTCGACACCGGTGCGCCGGCCGCGGGACGGAGTGAGTACGGCGCCGCAAGCGTCTTGTTGATGATGTTCTGCGTGTAGTCGATGCGGATGCGCCCAGTCCGTTTGGCGACTGCCCATTCCCAGCTGACGCGACCAGGTGCCGCCTGGTCGATCGCTTTGCCGACCTCCTCCACCCAATTGCGGACGGCGGCGTAGTCGGGACCGCGTCGTATCGGCACGTAGATTTGCAGGCCAGTCTGCCCGCTCGTCTTCACGACGCCGTGCATGGCGTAATGGTCGAGCGCCGCCTTCACCAGCTTGGCAATGTTGATGACGTCCTGAAATGTGGCGGGCTCGAATGGATCGAGGTCGAAGACAGCCCAGTCCGGTGCACCGGGATCATCGATTCGTGAGTGCCACGGGTGCAGATCGATGACGCCCGCGTTGGCGACCCACGCGAGCGTCGCGACCTCGTTGACGACGATGTACGTCTTCGTCTTTTCGCCGTGGTACGTCCAGGATTCGATCCACGACGGAGCGTGCGTCGGTTTGTCCTTCCGCCAGAAGGACTTTCCATCGATGCCGTCGGGGAACACCTGCATCGAGAGGGGGCGATCGCGCAGGTACGGAAGCATGTAGGGGGCCATCCGAACGTAGTACTCGATCATGTCCCGCTTGGTCAGGCCGTCGGCGGGCCATAGGACCTTGTCAAGGTTGGTCAGCGGGAGGCGGCGGCCTCCTATCTCCCAGCGCGCGTTGCCGCGCAGGGTGCGCAACGTTTTCAGCGCCGCATTGATGGTGTCCGGGTCCTGTCTCTGTGGGGGCCCCTCGTCGCCTGCGTGCTTGGTCTCCTTTGGTTTGGCGGCGATTCTGGAGGGCTGTGCATCCTCGTCGCCAAGCACTCCGGCGACGCTGCTCCCCACAGAGCCACCCGGACTCCCTTTTGCTGAAATCGTTTTGGGGCTGGGTCGTATGCGCGCTGTGTGCGGACTCGGCCGCTCTGAGCTTGACGCCCTTTTCCCCGGTGCCTTGTCGGCGACGGACTGGGCAGCTGGCCTCGTTTCGTTGCGGGACTCTTCTGGCGGGCGTTCAGGTTTGTTGCTGTTTGCGTTGTCTGGTTGGGGCTTTGGTGGGACGGCTATTGGTCGTTCGCGGCGGGTGTCTTCGATGGTTTGGTCGGGTCTGAGTTTTTGGTACGCGGGGTGGCGGAGCATGCCTTCGTTGGTCCACTCAGAGAAGCGGACTTCGCAGATGAGCTCCGGTTTTACCCACGTTGCCGGTTCGGTGGTTTTTGGCGTCTTGTCGAGGGGGCACGTTGCGACGATCAGGGGTGAGAGTTGCTCCTTGAGCTCGCGGAGGGTTTTGTCGTTGAAGCCGGTGCCGACCTGGCCGCAGTGCACGAGGCGGCCGTTATGCTGGATGGCGAGGATGAGCGCGCCGAGCTGGTTGGAGCGCCGTCCGCGGCCGGCGGTGTACCCGACGATGACGCACGACTGCGTGCGCCAGGACTTGATCTTCACCCACTCGGGTGTGCGCATCCCTGGGCGATAGAGCGAGTCCGCGCGCTTGGCGACGATGCCTTCGATGCCGGACTTGCGCGCTTCGTCGAAGAGGGCGACGCCATCGCGCTCGACATGCTCCGCGAAGAGAATATGCGGCGAGTCGACGATTGTCTCGCGCAGCGTCTTCTTGCGAATGCGCAGCTCTGTTGTCATGAGGTCACGCCCCTCGAGCTGCACGAGGTCAAAGGCGACGAACGTCACGGGATGCTCGGCGGCGAGACGCCGCGCGTCGGTTTCCCTCGAGACGTTGATGCGCTGTTGCAGACGCTCGAAGGACGGACGGCCGTCGGCATCGAGCACGACGAGCTCGCCGTCGACGACTGCCTGACGTGCTTTGATCCCGGCCCGGATCGCCTGCGCCTCCGGATAGCGAGCTGTCTCGTCGTTACCGCGGCGACCACTGATTCGGATCGTGTCCCCCGCGACGCTGACCATGGCCCGGATGCCGTCGTACTTCAGCTCGAAGAGCCACCCCTCTCGTGAGAACGGTCTCTCGGCGGGTGTGGCCAGCATGGGCGATGGCGCTTGTACAGGCTCGGCTGTAGAGGCCACCGCCGCGGGAGCAGGCGTCGAGCTCCGCTCTCGGGCACGTTTCATCTCTCGGGGGTCGCCGCCACCATCACGGGCTATCTCCGCCAGGCTTCTGCCGGTCTTGACCGAAACATCATGGTCGATCGCTTCGTATCCCTCGACCACCGACGCGTCGCGCTTCTTGAGCATCAGCCAGTTCTTGGTGCCGTCGTTGCTGCCCCCGTACTGGCGCCCGCGCTCTCCGATGTGCACCAGGGCGAACTCTCCGGAAAGCTTGCTGCCGTGGAGCCGGAACTTGATGTCGCCTTTCCGGCGCGAGCGCTCGTAGTCCTCGGCCAACTCCTTGACCCACTCGAAGGTCCCGATATCCCACAGCATCACCGTGCCGGCCCCATATCCGGAGGGGATGACGCCCTCGAACTCTCCGTAATCGATGGGATGGTCTTCGGTCTCGACCGCCAAGCGCTTCTTGGCCGGATCGAGGCTTGGACCTCTCGGCACCGCCCACGAGAGCAGCACCCCATCGTGCTCGAGTCGGAAGTCGAAGTGCATCCGGGTCGCCCGGTGTTTCTGCACGCAGAACCGATGGCCGTGCGGCAGGAGATCCCACGCAGAACGCGCAGCATCGGCACGTCCACTCGGATCCCCGCTCGGCTCCGGGGTCTGATTGAAGTCGCGCTTGCGGCGGTACTCTGTAAGGGCTTCTTCCGCAATGTCCGCGACACTGTCCTTCACCGTACCGATGCTAGTGCAGCGCACCTCGCGAAGGGGAGCAAAGAAGGCCTCGAGGCTGGTAGAATAGAGGCATCTGGAACGGCCGATTTGAGCAGTCAGCGCTGAACAATCGAGCGGTTTCGTCCTTGGCCCGAAATCCCACACTCACGTCACAACCGGAGCAGTACCAATAACCGACATCGCACGCCCTGAAACGCCCCGCGAGGAGCCCGACGAACCCACGTCGAGCCCGAACGGAGGCAGCTCGAACACTCCCACTGAAAACCCACCGGCTGAGGGAATCAGCCGGGTCTCGAAGGGCACGTATTCGGCCGACCAGATTCAGATCCTGGAAGGTCTCGAGCCTGTTCGCCGCAGACCGGGTATGTACATCGGCTCGACCGACCTGCGTGGGCTGCACCACCTTGTCGTCGAGCTTGTCGACAACAGCATCGACGAGGCGCTCGCCGGCTGGTGCGACACCATCAAGGTCACGCTCCACGCGGACAAGTCCGTTTCGGTCCTCGACAACGGCCGAGGCATCCCTGTGGGCATGCATCCGACGGCGAAGCGTTCCGCGCTCGAAGTCGTCCTCACGACGCTGCACGCCGGAGGCAAATTCGGCGGGGGCGGCTACAAGGTGTCCGGTGGTTTGCACGGCGTGGGCCTCTCGGTCGTCAACGCGCTGAGCGAGCGGCTGCTCGTCGAGGTCTACCTCGACGGCGAAGTGCACGCACAGACGTACACACGCGGCGTGCCCGACGGCCCTGTCGCCGTCACCGGGAAGTCCGATCGGCGCGGCACGCTGGTTCGTTTCTGGCCGGACCCCGATATCTTTCCGGAGATCGAGTTCTCCTGGGATACCGTGGAAAACTCACTGCGCAGCTATGCATTCCTCAACAAGGGCATCACGATCCAGCTCTTCGATGAGAGCGACGCCGCGGCGTACACGTTCCATTTCGAAGGCGGGATTCAATCCTTTGTTCGATATCTCAACGCCAACCGCAACGTCATCAACTTCAAGCCGATGTATGTGGAGCGGGAGATTGACGGCAACGTCGTCGAGATAGCGCTCCAGTACCAGAACACGGTCTTCACGGAGCACGTGCTCGCATTCGCCAACAACGTGCACACCGAGGAAGGCGGCGCGCACGTCACGGGGTTCCGAACCGCACTGACCGCGACGTTGAACAAGTACGCGCGCAAGGCGTCGATCCTCAAGGAACAGGACCCGAACCTCACGGGCGATGACGTCCGCGACGGACTCACCGCGGTGATCAGCGTCAAGCTCCGCGAGCCGCAGTTCGAGGGTCAGACGAAGACCAAGCTGGGCAACAGCGAGGTGGCCGGTCAGGTGTCGACTGTGCTGAGCGACGCGCTCATGCAATACCTCGAGGAGAACCCGGGGGAAGGCCGCAAGATCATCGACCAGTCGCTGACCGCCGCACGCGCGCGCCAGGCCGCAGCGAAAGCCCGAGATCTCGTGCAGCGCAAGTCACTGCTCGAGTCGGCGACGCTCCCCGGCAAGCTCGTTGACTGCAGTGAGCGCGACCCCGCGCACTGCGAGATCTTCATCGTCGAGGGACTGTCCGCAGGCGGCACCGCTAAAGAGGCCCGCGAGCGCCGCAACCAGGCCATCCTGCCGCTGCGCGGCAAGATCCTCAACGTCGAGAAGGCCCGCGCCGACAAGATCCTCGGCAACGAGCAGATCAAGGACCTGATCATGGCCCTCGGCGGCGGCTTCGGCGAGACGTTCAGCGTCGACAAGCTTCGCTACCACCGCATCGTGCTCATGGCTGACGCGGACGTCGACGGCTCGCACATCCGCACGCTGCTGCTGACGTTCTTCTGGCGCCATCTGCGGCCCCTCGTCGATGGTGGATACCTCTACCTCGCGCAGCCACCGCTGTACAAGCTCGAGAAGGGCAAGGGACGGAACAAGCAGACCGAGTACGCCTTCAGCGACGACCAGCGCGACGAGAAGGCGAAGTCGCTGGGCCGCGACACGGAGATCTCCCGGTACAAGGGACTCGGCGAGATGATGTCCGAGGAGTTGTGGGCGACGACGATGGATCCGGACCGCCGCGTGCTGCTCCAGGTCGGCGTCGCCGACGCGATCAAGGCGGACGACATCTTCGACCGCCTCATGGGCTCGGACGTCGAGCCGCGCAAGCGATTCATTCAAACCCACGCGACGAGCGTGCGTAACCTCGACGTCTGATGTCGCTCCCGATCGCGGTGGACGCGATGGGCGGTGACAACGCCCCGGCAGCGATCGTCCAGGGTGCGCTGCGCGCCGTGAACGAGCACGGCATCGCCGTCACGCTCGTTGGTCGCCGTGAAGCCATCGAAGCGGAGCTGCGGAGCGCCGGAGCGCCTACGCCGGAGGCGATCACGGTCGTCGATGCCCGCGAGGTCATCGAGATGAACGAGCATCCGGCCAACGCGGTGCGCGCCAAGCGTAACTCATCGCTGGTGAGCAGCTGCGCGCTCGTGGCGGGCGGCACTGCACGCGCAGTGGTGAGCGCCGGGCAACAGTGGCGCCATGCTCGCAGCGGCGCTGTTCACCATCAAGCGCATCCCGGGGATCGCGCGACCCGCGATCGGCGCCGCGTTTCCCAGCGAGTCCGGACAGACCTTCATGCTCGACGTCGGCGCCAACACGGACTGCAAGCCGGAATGGCTGGCGCAGTTCGCATTGATGGGCGACGTCTACGCTCGCACCATGCTCGGCATCGAGCGCCCACGCGTCGCTCTGCTCAGCAACGGCGAGGAGGCGGAGAAGGGCTCCGAGCTCGTCCAGGCCGCGCACCCGCTCATCGCCGCGCTGCCGATCAACTTCGTCGGCAACGTCGAGGGCAAGGACGTCTTCCGAGGCGGCTGCGACGTCGTGGTGACCGACGGGTTCACGGGCAACGTCGTCCTCAAAGTCGCCGAGGGCATTGGGGACTTTCTCTTTGCGAGCATTGCTCGGGAAGCTCGCAAATCCATGGGTGGCAAGGTCGGCGGCGCACTGCTCAAGCCGAAGCTCCGTCCCCTGCGGGACCGTGTCGACTATCGGAAGACGGGCGGCGCGTTGCTGCTCGGTGTTGCTGGTGAGGTGGTGATCGCGCACGGGCGGTCGGACGCCGAGGCGACGATGAACGCGATCCGTGTTGCCGCCCGCGCTGCCGACCAGGGCGTGAGCAGCGTGATCACGGACGCGGTGAGAACTCCGGTGGAGGTTGGAGCGCAGTAATGGCTATTTTCGAACCAGGTCAGATCCATCCCATCGAGCTCGAGGCGGAGATGCGCGCCTCCTACATGGATTACGCGATGAGCGTGATCATCAGCCGCGCGCTTCCGGACATCCGCGACGGGTTGAAGCCGGCGCAGCGCCGTATTCTCTGGGCGATGCTCGACACCGGCATGACGGCCGGGGCTCGGTATCAGAAGTGCGCCGCCGTCGTCGGCGAAGTCCTCGGCAAATACCACCCCCACGGTGACTCTGCCGTCTACGACACGCTCGTGCGCCTCGCGCAGCCGTGGGTGATGCGCTATCCGCTCATCGACGGTCAGGGAAACTTCGGCTCGGTCGACGGCGACCCGCCTGCCGCGTACCGATACACCGAAGCGCGCATGACCGCGGTGGCCATGAGCCTCGTCGACGACATCGAGAAGGATACCGTCGACTTTGGCCCGAACTTCGCGAACGTCCCCGGTGTGCGTGAGCCGGTCGTGATGCCGTCGCTGCTCCCGAACCTCCTCGTCAACGGCGCGAGCGGAATCGCTGTCGGCATGGCGACCAATATCCCTCCCCACAACCTCGGTGAGATCTGCGATGCGGTGGTGCGCCTGATCGACGACCCGGAGACGGCGACGGAAGACCTCATCCGCATCGTCAAGGGCCCTGACTTCCCCACCGGCGGGATCATCTACACCCGCGATATTGCGAACGTCTACGGCACCGGGCGCGGGCGCATCGTGATGCGCGCGCAGGTCGATTTCGAAGAGTCGAAGTCGGGCCGCGAGCAGATCATCGTTCGCGAACTGCCATACCAGGTCAACAAATCGCGCCTGATGCAGAACATCGCGGAGCTCGTCAACGACCGCAAGATCGACGGCATCGCCGACCTCCACGATAAGTCAGGACGTGAGGACAAGGTCCGCATCGTCATCGAGCTCAAGTCGAACGCGCGCCCGCACACCGTCCTCAACAACCTCTACAAGCACACCCAGCTGCAGATGACCTTCGGCGCCCTCATGCTCGCCATCGTCGACGGGCGGCCGCAGGTGCTGAGCCTCAAGGCGATGCTCCAGCACTACATCAGCCATCGCCAGAACGTCGTGACGCGGCGGACGCAACACGAGCTGGAGACCGCGCGAGACCGCGCACACATCCTCGAAGGCCTCATCAAGGTTCTCGACAACCTCGACGAGACCATCCGGATCATCCGCGCCGCGCAGGACGAGAAGGCCGCGCAGACCGCGCTGGAGGCGCGCTTCGAGCTCACGGACCGCCAATCGAAGGCGATCGTCGACCTTCGCCTCGGACGGCTCACGCAACTCGAGAGCGGCAAGCTCCGCGAGGAGTACGAGGAGCTGATCAAGAAGATCAATCAGCTCGAGGAGTTGCTTGCGAATCCACGGCTCATCGACGCTGTGATCAAGGACGAGGTCACCAACCTGCGCCGGCGGTTCGCTGATCCGCGGCGCAGCGAGATCCGTCACGACGAGCTCGAGATGAACGAGGAAGACCTCATACCCCAGGAGCAGGTCTTCGTGACGCTCACCCATCGCGGCTACGTCAAGCGCATGCCACTCGACACGTATCGCGCGCAGCATCGCGGCGGCAAGGGCATCGTCGGCGCGCGGCGCTCAACGGACGAGGACTACATCGAGCACTCGACCACCGCGAACACGCACAGCGACATGCTGTTCTTCACCAACCGGGGACGTGTGTTCCGCCTGCGCACGCACGAGATTCCCGATGTGAAACGTCAGGCCAAGGGCATCCCGATCATCAACCTCATCGATGTCGACCAGGGCGAGAAGGTCACCGCGCTCATCGACATGGAAGTGTTCAGCGACGAGCAGTACCTCGTCATGGTCACGAAGCTCGGTCAGATCAAGAAGACGCCTGCCGCCGCGTATGCAGCCGTGCGCCGCAACGGTCTGATCGCCATCAACCTGCAGGATGACGACGAGCTCAACTGGGTCCGGCGTTCGTCCGGTGGCGACGAGGTGCTCGTGGTCACGCGCCAGGGCAAGGGATCGCGTTTCACGGAGAAGGAAGTTCGACCGATGGGCCGCGACACCATGGGCGTCGGCGCGATCCGTCTGCGCAAGGGCGATGAGGTCGCCGGGTTCGACATCGTCAACCCCGAGGGTCACGTGCTCGTCATCACCGAGAACGGCTTCGGCAAGCTGACACCGATGAGCGATTACCCGATCAAGAGCCGCAACATCCAGGGCGTGTACACCGTCGATCAGACCGCCATACCGAAGATCGGCGAGATCGTCGGCATGCGTGTCGTCGAGGCGCTCGATGAGGAGTTGATGGTCATCTCGACGATGGGCCAGGTGATCCGCATCCCGCTCGACCAGGTGCGCATCTCGGGGCGTCAGACGCGAGGCGTGATCATCATGCGGCTCGACGACGGCGACAAGGTCGCGTCGATCGCGGGCGTCGGCGCCGTGGTCGCACTCGAGGCGTAATCTCGGGCGGATGACGCAGGTCTTCGAGCTCTCCAACTCGTTCGTCGAGGAGCTCTGCGCCCTCGATCCCTTCCTGGCCACCGGCATCGGCGAGCCGGGATACGACGACAAGGTCACGGACTACTCGCCGGATGGCGTGGAAGCACGCGTCGAGCTTGATCGCACGACGCTGCGGAAGCTCGACGCCGCGACGGTCGAGAATGACGACGATCGGATCGCGGCGGCGGTGCTGCGCGATCGGCTGACCATGCAGATCGAGGGGTTCGAGGCTGGTCACGCCTGGAAACAGCTCTCGAACTTCGATTCGCCGATCACCTTCCTGCGCAGCTCGTTCGACCTGAGCCCGCGCGACACCGAGGAGGATTGGGAGCACCTCGCGACCCGGATGACCCGTGTCCCTGACTCCCTCGCCGGATTCACCGCATCGCTCCGCCACGGCCTCGCCACCGGCCAGGTCGCCGCGCGCCGGCAGGCACTTGTCTGCGCCGATCAGGCGGCAACGCTCGGCGGCGTGAGCAGCGTGTCCGGCGACCCGTATTTCGTGGCGCTCGCGAAGGCGCCGGACACACATGGCGTTCCGACTGCGCGGCTGCTCGAGAGCGCGAGCGTCGCCACCGCCGGGTATGCGGAGCTGGCGCGCTTCCTCCGCGACGAGTACGCGCCCCGCGCGCCTGAATCCGACGCCGTCGGCGAGGAGGCATACGCGCTCGCTGTCCGCAGGTGGCTTGGCACGAGCGTCGACCCCCGCGAGGTCTACGCATGGGGCTGGGACGAGCTGCATCGCATCGACGTGGAGCGGGAGCAGACCGCCGAGCGCGTTGCTCCCGGTGCCGGAATCGAGGGTGCCATCGCGCTGCTCCGCGAGGATCCGGCGCGCAGCCTCGACAGCATCGACCAGTTGCTCGGGTTCCTGCAGGAGCTGAGCGATCGAACCATTGCCGAGCTCAACGGCGTGCACTTCGACATCCCGGAGCAGATCCGCCGCATCGAGTGCTGCGCCGCCCCACCAGGCACGGCGGCGGCGATGTACTACACGGCTCCGTCAGCCGACTTCAGCCGGCCGGGGCGAACCTGGTACCCGCAACGCGAGCGAACGCGCTTCCCCCTCTGGACGGAGGTGAGCACCGCGTACCACGAGGGCGCTCCCGGCCATCACCTCCAGATAGGACTCTGCATGACATTCCAGGACCGGCTGACGCGCTTCCAGCGCCAGCTCGGGACATATTCCGGCCACGGCGAGGGATGGGCGCTCTACGCGGAGCGGCTGATGCAGGAGCTCGGATACCTCGAGAATCCGGACTACCTGCTCGGGATGCTCTCCGCGCAGGCCTTCCGGGCGATGCGGGTGATCGTCGACATCGGTCTCCATCTGCAACTCGAGATTCCGCGCACTGAGTCGTATCTGCCCGGTCACGTCTGGGACTTCGATACCGCCCTCCCCTTCGTCAAGCAGTATTCCGACATCGGAGGGTCGGGATTCGCGCTGAGCGAGCTCGAGCGTTACTGCGGGATGCCGGGGCAGGCGATCAGCTACAAGGTGGGCGAGCGGACCTGGCTCGACATCAGGGCCCAGCTCCGGGCGCGCCTCGGCGGCGAATTCGATCTCAAGCGCTTCCATATGGACGCGCTCCACATGGGGTCGCTGCCGCTCGACCAGCTCCAGCGGGAACTGCTCGGCTAGCTGGTCAAAGGGGTGGTGCTGGGGCGCGCTTGCACCCCGTCACCAGCCTCCCTAGGCGGCCTTGCCGATCTTGAAGATCTTGGTGCCGCAGACCGGGCACGTGCCCGTGGTCGCAGGCTTGCCGTTCTTCATGGTGATTGCTTCAGCGCCCTTGATTTCGCGCTGCTCCTTGCATTTGAGGCAATAGCCAGTGGCCATGTGCTCTCCTCCGGGTGGTTGGGTGGTTCTGCGACTGCTCGGAGGCAGGTTGCGCGCATTCTAGACACATCGGAGCCGAATTGGAGCCGAATTCAGGCGCGGCCCCCCGGGGCTGCCCCGGATCCGGTCCCTAAACGGGTGCGACGGTGGTCGCCAGGTGGGTCCGGAAGAAGGCTCGGGTCCGGTCCCACGCCAGCCGCGCGGCGTCCTCGTCGAAGACCTCCGGCCGGGTGTCGTTGAAGAAGGCGTGGTCTGTGCCGTCGTACCAGAAGAACTCGACATCGACCCTCGCGTCGCGCAACTGACCTTCCAGCGCCGCAACCTGATCAGGGGTGTACGCCTCGTCCTTCGTGGCGAAGTGCCCGAGCACGGCGCCCTTGATGTTGGCGACCTCCGGTTTCGCGGCCGCGGTAACACCGAAGTACGGATAGAAGGCAACGACTGCCGCGAAGACGTCGCTCAGCGTGGCCGCGTAGAGGGCCAGGGCGCCTCCCATGCAGAAGCCGACGATCCCGACACGATCGCCGGCGGTCTTGTCGCTCTGGGCCAGCCACTTGCCCGCGCCGAGCATGTCGCGAGCAGCCGTCGGCAGGTCCATCTCCATGAGCAGCTTGCCCGCCTCATCCGGCTCCTTCGTGTCCTTGCCGTGATAGAGGTCAGGGGCGAGGGCGACGAAACCCTCGGCAGCGAAGCGGTCGCAGAGATCGCGGATGTGCGGCACGAGCCCCCACCACTCCTGGATGACCACGATGCCCGGCCCGCGGCCGCTCGCCGGCGTCGCGAGGTATCCGCTGGCCGTGTGGCCGTTGCTTGGAAATTCGACCGTCTCACCCATTGCTAACTCCTTGACCCAAATGCCGGCTCATGCGGCCGAATGTTCGCTGCTGTGCGCGTCGATGAGCTTCTGAGCGACGTGCGCCGGCACCTCCTCGTAGCTCGCGAATGCCATCGAATACCTGCCACGACCCTGGGTCATCGCACGCAACTCGACTGGGAATGTGTACATCTCTGACTGGGGCACGTGCGCGTTCACCTCGGCACGGCCGTCGCCGATCGGGTTCATGCCGCCGACCCGGCCGCGCTTGGAGTTGAGCAAACCCATGATGTCGCCGGTGAACCGTTCGGGGACGATCACATTGACGTCCATGATCGGCTCGAGAATGATCGGCGAGGCTTTCTGCACCGCCTCGCGCATCGCCATCGCTCCCGCGATCTGGAAAGCGATGTCCTTGCCGTCCACCGCATGTGTCGAGCCGTCGACGAGACGCACCTTGACGTCGACGATCGGATTGCCGGTCACCGCTCCGTGCTCGATGGTCTGACGGACACCTTTCTCGACCGACGGGCGGAACTGCTGCGGGATCGAGCCGCCGAAGATCTTGTCCTCCCACTCGAAGCCTCCCCCGCGCGGGAGCGGCTCGATCTCGATGGTCGCGTCGCCGTACAGCCCGGCACCGCCGGATTGCTTCTTGTACTTGTGCGCGACACGGGCCGTTCCGGTGATCGTCTCGCGGTACGGAATCTTCGGAGGATGCAGTTCCGCGTCGACGCCGAACTTGCGCTTCATGCGCTCGAGCGCGACGTCGAGATGGACGTCGCCGAGCCCGTGCACCAGGACCTCGTTGGTCACCGGATCGCGATCCGTGGAGAAGGTGACGTCCTCCTCGGTGAGGCGCGCGAGCGCGCTCATGATCTTGTCCTCGTCGCCCTTCGTTTTCGCGACGATCGCCGCCGACGCCGTCGACGTCGGTGACGGCAACGGCGGCAGCGTCACCGGCGCGTCCTTGACGCAGAGGGTGTCGCCGGTGTGCGTGTGCGCAAGCTTCGTGACCACGCCGATGTCGCCGGCGACGACCTCGGGGACGGTAACGATCGCTTTGCCGTTGGGCTGTCCCAGCTGGGCGAACCGCTCCTCCTGGCCGAGCTGCGCGCTGATCGGATGCGTGTCGCCGCGCATCGTCCCGCGCAGGACCTTGAAGAACGAAACCCGGCCGAAGGTGTCGACCGTCGTCTTGAACACCTGCGCGACGAGCTTGCCGTCCGGGTCGCACGCGATCTGGGTCTCGGTGCCCTTTGCGTCGACGCCGGTGCGGGTGCGTTCGCTCGGCCCCGGCAGGTAGCGAACGATGCTGTCGAGCACGAGCGCTGCGCCCTTCTCCGACGCTGCGGCGGAGCAGATGATCGGCACCAGCGTTCCGCGCGCCGTCGCGGCGTGCAGCGCAGTGCGCACCTCGTCATCAGTGAGCTCGGTGCCCTCCAGGTATTTCTCGAGGAGCGCATCGTCACTCTCGGCGGCCGCATCGACCAGCGCGCGCGTGCGCGCGCTCGATCTCCGCGTTGATCTCATCGGGCACGGCGGTGTCCGTCGCGCGTCCATGACCGTCGAACTCGTGAGCCCGATCGTCGACGAGATCGACGTAACCACGGAAGCCGTCAGCACTACCGATCGGCACCGCGACCGCGATCGGTTTGCGGTCGAACGCCTCGCGGAGTGCATCGACCGTCGCTTCGTATGCCGCGTTCTCTTTGTCCATGCGGTTCACAACGATGAGTGCGGGGATGCCGGCGGCCTGGATCATCTCCCACGCCATCTCCGCGCCAACCTGCACGCTCCCCGTGGCCGCGACCACGAGCACGGCGGCGTCGGCAACCGCGAGCGCCTCGACGACCTCGCCGGCGAAGTCCTGAAAGCCGGGCGCGTCAATGAGGTTGACGCGATAGCCGTCCCAGTCGCAGTGCGAGATCGACAGGCCGATGCTCATGGAGTGGCGCTGCTCCTCGGGCTCGAAGTCGAAGAGGGAGGTGCCAAGCTCCGTCGACCCCATGCGCTGCGTCGCTCCGGCGACGTGAAGCAGCGCCTCACAGAGGGTCGTCTTGCCGTCGTGGCTGTGTCCGACGATGGCAACGGTGCGAATGCGATCAGGCGTCGGCATGGTGAATAAACTCCAAACAGAACTCCCGGACCGAAGGAGACGAATGGTAGCCGCTCGTACCGCCCTTTCTGGGGTGCTTCAGGGCTTCTGTTTTCGCGCCACCACCAGCAGGCTTTCCGACGCCGGCGATCCAGTCTCGCGCGTCCAGGCGTCGTAGATGGCGACGACCTGCAGGCCGCCGCGCTTGAAGAGGCGTGGGATCGATCCGAAGGGACAGAGCCAGGCGCTTGTCTGCCGAACCGCGATGCTCCCGTCGTCGAAGACGGCGACGTCGCGCAGCACGTACGTGTGGCGAGCCTGGTCGTACACCGAGTCGCCGAGGAGGAGGTGGCGACGATCGGAGAGCAGTGAGTTCGGCACGGGGTCCCACCACTCGAGACGTCCCGGCGGTTGTTGCGGCCGGAGACGCATCTCGGCGATCAGCAGGCCATCAGGGGCCAGCGCGGTCGCCAGATGTGACAGGACCAGCGGCTGGATGACGCGCGGGAAGGCCTCGAGAACGTAGTACACGAGCAGCGCCGCGTCGAAGCTGCCCGGAACGAGTTCCACGTCGCGCAGGTCGGCACGGACGAAGCGCGCCGTTCCGGACGGCTTGGCCTCGCGCACCAGGCCTCGTGCATGCCTGAGCGCCGGAGCGCTGACGTCGACCCCGGTGACGTGATGGCCGAGGCGTGCGAGTGCCACCGCATACAGTCCGGGCCCGCAGCCGGCGTCGAGGATCCGCGACGGCGGGGCCGGGATGAGACGCCGGAGTCGCCTGATGTGCCGGGCGATGACCGTCGAGCGCCGGCTGGCGCCGTCGTGGGACTGGTCGAGATGCTCGCGAAGCAGACGCCTGGCGTATTCCGGCTGTCCCCAGTCGAGCTCGTACGCCGGGTCGAAGGGAATCGGCCAGGGCGGAACCGTGGCCGGACGGAGCAGTGGCCGCATGCTCGCGGCAGCGTAGGCCACAATCCCCGGCGATGGGCGGCGTTATCGGTCAGTGGGTCACGAGTGGGGGTCTCCTCATCGTGTTCTTCCTGATGCTGATCAACAGCTGTGGGGTACCCGTCCCGAGCGAGGTGATCATGCCGGTGGCCGGCGTGCTCGCGGCCACCGGGCACTTCAACATCGTTGTGGTGATCGTCGCGGGCATCGCCGGCAATTGGGTCGGCGCCTTGCTCGCCTACGCGGTCGCCCGACGTTTCGGACGCCCCCTCCTCCTCGGCCCCGGACGGCGCATCGGCATCTCACCGGCCCACATCGATCTCGCGGATAGCTGGATCGCCCGCTACGGGTTGGCGGCCGTGTTCTTCGGCCGGATGCTCCCGGTGATCCACACGTACATCTCGTTCCCGGCCGGGCTGGCGAGGATGCCGCCGGTCTGGTTTGGCGGGCTCTCGCTCCTCGGATCGACCGTCTGGGTGACGTTCCTGACGGTCCTCGGCTACGAGGTCGGTGCGAACTACACGAAGGTGTCGGGTCCGCTCGGCACGCTCGCGATCGTCATCGCCGTGGTGGTCGCCATCGGCCTGATCGCTTGGTATATCCGGGGGCGGCGTCGCGCCGCGCCGTGGGTCAAAAGCCGGGGTCTGAGCCCGGCGTCAGGACATATCGGGCCAGGGGCTTGCGGAGTTCTGCTTCTCCGTCGTCACCCTCGGCTCGCTGGCGGTACCGGTCCGCCACCATCTTGTAGGCGACGGTCTTCGGGAGGCCGAGCTTCACGAGGCTCTTGACCTCGTCGGCCATCACCTTGTCGCGGGCGGTCTCGATCGCGGCGACGAGATCTTCGATGGAGACGGTGGAAGCGCGCTTGGACATCGATAGCAGTCTACCGCCCGCTGGCCGGAGCAAACCTCATCCGTTGCTTCGCATACTTTGGATATGGCGTACCTCCCCAATTCCGACGCCGAGCGACGCGAGATGCTCGATGCGGTGGGGGCGGCGACAGAGGCGGACCTGTTCACCACCATTCCCGACGCTCTGCGCAACCCCTCGATCGACCTTCCCCCGCCGCTCGCCGAGCAGGACCTCGTGGCCGAGTTGGAACGGCTCGCGGCCCGTAATCGCTCGTTGAGCCAGTTCGACAGCTTTCTCGGAGCCGGCGTCTACCGCCGCTTCAGCCCGGCGATCGTCCGGGGCACGATCTCCCGCCCGGAGTTCTACACGGCCTACACGCCGTACCAGGCCGAGGCGTCGCAGGGGACCCTGCAGACGATCTTCGAGTTCCAGTCGATGATCTGCGCGCTCACTGGACTCGACGTCGCCAACGCCTCGATGTACGACGGCGCAACAGCGGCTGCCGAGGCAATGGTCATCGCCGTCCAGGCCAACCACCGGACGCGCATCGCGGTGGCCGACAGCGTCCACCCCGAGACGATCCAGGTGCTCCGCACGTTCGGCGAGGGCCGGCGCATCGGCATCGATGTGCTGCCGACGCAGGACGGCGTCCTTGCCGCAGACACCGTCCGCGGTGCGTTGACGGCGGACCATGCGGCGCTGCTGGTCCAGCAACCGAGCTTCGTCGGCACGATCCAGGACCTCGCCCCGCTCGCGGAGGCGGCGCACGACGCGGGCGCGCTCGCGATCTGCGCCACGGATCTCCACGCATGCGCATTGCTCACACCGCCCGGAGCGAGCGGCTTTGACGTGGCGGTGGGCGACGGTCAGCCGCTTGGCATCCCCGCGTCCTTCGGCGGCCCGCACGTCGGATTCATGGCGGTGTCGCAGGCACAGATGCGGCGCATCCCCGGACGCCTTGTCGGCATGACGCTCGACCACGACGAGCGCCGCGCGTACACGCTCACCTTGCAGGCGCGCGAGCAGCACATCCGCCGCGAGCACGCGACGTCCAACATCTGCACCAACCATGCATTGATCGCGCTCGCTGCGACCGTCTACATGGCGCACATGGGCGCGGGCGGCATGCGGACCGTTGCGGAGGTCAGCGCCCAGCGCGCACACCATCTCGCAAACCTGCTTGCGAAAGTGGATGGGCTGTCGCCTGCGTATCCGTCGACGCCGTTCCTCTGGGAGTTCGTGCTGCGGACGCCGGGCAGCTCCGCCGATTTCGCTCGTTCGTTGCGCGAACGCGGCATCGTCGCGGGCCTGCCGCTCGGTCGCATCGACCCCGCGCGCGACAACGAGTTGCTGGTCTGCTGCACAGAGTTGACGTCGCCGGCGGCGATCGATCGTTACGCCGCCGCGGCTGCAGAGGTCATCGATGTGCGCTCGAGCGAGCTTGTTGTCATGGTGCCGGCATGATCGAGATGATCCCGGGGGTCACGACCAAAGCCGGATGGGCGGTGGATGAGCCGCTGGTCTTCGAGCTCAGCGCCGACTACACGAGTGGTCCCGCGGTGACTGCGGCCGGCGTGCCGGTCACCATGGAGGACACCGCCATTCCGCAGTCGCTGTTGCGCTCAGAGCCCGCTGCGGTCCCGCACGTCCCGGAGCCGGTGCTCGCACGCCATTTCGGACGGCTGGCACGGCGCAACCACAACCTGCACGAGGGGATGTACCCGCTTGGTTCGTGCACGATGAAGTACAACCCCGTTGTCGACGAGCAGCTCGCCTGGCTTGACGGCTTTGCCAACCTGCATCCGTATCAGGACGAGGCGGACACGCAGGGGGCGCTGCAGCTGATGTGGGAGCTGGACCGCCTGCTCGCGTCGATCACGGGGATGGCGCGCATGTCGTTGCAGCCGGCGGCCGGCGCGCACGGGGAGTGGACGGGGCTGCGCATGATCCAGGCCTATCACGCGTCGCGCGGCGATACGGAACGGACGCGGGTGCTCATCCCCGAACTCGGCGCACGGCACGAATCCCGCGTCGGCTGCGGCGTGCGGACTTGACGTTGTGACGGTGAAGAGCAACCACGACGGCACGGTTGATGTCGCTGACTTCTCGCAGCATCTCGACTCGACCGTTGCCGCGGTGATGCTCACGAACCCCAACACGCTCGGTGTCTTCGAGAAGGACATCGTGGAGATCGCCCGGCTCGCGCATGAGGCGGGGGCGCTCGTCTACTACGACGGCGCGAATCTCAATGCACTCGTCGGCGTCGCGCGCCCCGGGGACATGGGCTTCGACGTCGTTCACCTCAATCTCCACAAGACGTTCTCGACTCCGCACGGCGGCGGCGGTCCGGGTGCCGGTCCGGTCGGCGTCGGTGAGCGTCTCATCGACTTCCTGCCGACGCCGACCGTGGAACGCGACGGCGATCGCTTCTTCCTCGACGACAACCGTCCGAAGAGCGTTGGCAAGGTGCGTTCCTACTATGGCAACTTCGGCATGCTGGTCCGTGCGTATGCATACATCCGCGCATACGGCGATCACGTGTCGTGGATCGCGCGCGACGCGGTGCTCAACGCCCGGTATCTGCAGTCGCAGCTCAAGGGGCTCTTCGCGATGGCGGTCGAGACACCGTGCATGCACGAGTTCGTCGCGACGACCCACGGCGGTCGTGTTACAGGGCTGCGCGCCATGGATGTCGCCAAGCGGCTGCTCGACTACGGCGTGTACGCGCCCACGGTGTACTTCCCCTTGACGGTTCCCGAGGCGCTCATGTTCGAGCCGACGGAGACCGAGTCGAAGCAGAGTCTCGACGGCCTCGCCGCCATCTGTGCCTCCATCGTCGAGGAGGCGGAGCGTGATCTCTCGTTCGTCCAGGAAGCGCCGCACGAGACGCCGGTGAGCCGTGTGGACGAGGTGCGCGCCGCGCGCCATCCGGTGCTGCGGTGGGCGCCATGACGACGGTGACCGACACCTCGCTGCGTGACGAGCTTCGCGAGCTCGTTGCGGTGCGCGCGTTTACGTACGGCGATTTCACGCTGACGAGCGGACGCAAGAGTGACTACTACGTCGACGGCAAGCAGGTGACGCTTGACGGGCGCGGTCTGTACCTCGTCGCGACGTTTGCGCTCGAGCACTGCCGCGATCTCAACGCGGACGCAATCGGTGGTCTGACGCTTGGAGCCGATCCGATTTGCGCCGCGGTCGCCGCGCTGAGCGGCGCGACCGAGCATCCGATCACCGCTTTCATCGTGCGCAAGGAAGTGAAGGCGCACGGGACGGGCCGTCCGATCGAAGGCCCGGATCTGCGGCCCGGACAGCGCGTGCTCATCGTCGACGACACGATGACGACCGGTGGAACGTTTCTCCAGGCGGCCGAGGCCGTGAATGCGACAGGCGCGACGATTGTCGGTGCGTTGTGTGTTGTCGACCGTGAAGAGGGCGGTCGCGAGGCGCTCGAGGCTGCGGGGATCACGTTGCACTCGCTGTTTCAGCGCCACGAGTTCAGCAAGCGCTAGCGCCACCGCGCAAACGCTTCGCTGTTGGAGTTGTGAGCATGGCAAACAATGCTCGGAGCGCGGCACTCGAGCGCCTCGACGTGTTCATCGGTACATGGCAGTTGGAGGCTTCATTTCCCCAGGCGCCAGGTGCCGAGCCCGACGACGACGCTTTCGCTGTGTTCGAATGGGCACTCGACGGCCGCTTCCTCATCCAACGCACGAAGGCACCGGATCCCGCGCCGGACAGTCTCTCGATCGTCGGGCTCGATGTCGACGGCACGACCTACACGCAGCATTATTTCAACTCGCGTGGTGTCGTCCGCATCTATTCGATGACGTTCAAGGAAGGCGTCTGGAAGTTATTGCGAGATAAGCCCGACTTCTCGCCGGTCGATTTTTCGCAGCGGTTCACCGGCACATTCCGCGAAGACGGCAATGCGATCGTTGGTCGCTGGGAGATATCGCACGACGGCGTGCGCTGGGAACATGACTTCGACCTCAGCTATCTAAAAGTCGAGGTAGGCACGAATCGCTCGGGAGAGAGAATGGAACAGGACCTGGTGGACGAATCCGACCAGACCATCACGACTGCCGAAGGACGGCGCGTGGGCTTCCGGCGATACGGCGCGGACGTCGAGCCCTCGTTGCTGTATCTGCACGGCTGCCCGGGATCGCGGGCCGAGGTCCGTCTCTACGAGCTTGACCTGCTTCAGGAATTGGGCATCTGCGTCATTGCCGTCGATCGCGCCGGCTATGGACTCACCGACCCCGCGGACGACTGGGATGTGCTTGCGCGGGCGCGTGACGCCGTTGCCGTCACGGATGCCGTCGGTATGTCGACGTTCGCTGTGCAAGGAACATCGGCTGGGGGGTCATATGCCCTGGCTGTTGCCGCGACTGTTCCCGACCGTGTGCGGACGGTCGTTCTTGCCGGCGGACAGGGCAGGCTCGACACGGACTGGGCCTTCGACGACATGCCCGCCGATTTCGCCGCTGGCTGGCGTGAGGAACTCGGCGATCCCGAGGGGTCACGCGCACGATTCGAAGCAGAAATGCATGCCTTTCGGAGTGCACCCGACATCGTGGGAGCGTGGCTCGATATGACGTCGCACATGACCGAGGCCGAACGCGACTTTGTTGCCTCCGTCGGTGATGCTCTCATCGAGGACACGCTCGAGGCGACACGGCAAGGTGGGGTGGGCTACTGGTTGGATGGTCAGACGCGAGGGAGGGCGTGGCCGTTCGCTGTCGAGAAAATCCGGGCGCCGATCCATGTGTTCCACGGTGACCGTGACGGATGGAATCCGTTGCCCGCGCTGAGGCGGAGTCTGGTAGAAGCCGTGGACGTACACGAGCACATCTACCCCGGCGGTGACCACCTGGCTCCATGGACCACCAGACAACGCCGGAGCGCGATGCTGCGGGAGGTCAGAGCCCCAGCGCCGTCTTCGCGATGATCTCTTTCATCACCTCGTCGGTGGCTGCGCCGCGCGCTTGACCCGCATGTCAATTCTGTCACTGCCCGAGTTGAGCCGAGCAGTGTCCCTAGGATGAAGGCGATGCTTCGACGGCGATCTCCACTCCTCTGGCTGGCGAGCGCCGGCGTGTTCGTGCTCGCGGCATGCTCCGGGACGCCGGCCGCGACACCGACCCCCGCGCCAACCCACCCGTCATCGCCGACTCCCTCTCCCACCCCACTGCCACCAGACACGATGACGGTGTCGGTCCTTGCCGACGGGGTCGGCACGTTCGACCTCGCCGCCTTCCCGGTGGCGAGCCTCAAGAACAACGCCACGTACCACGGCGCCGCCATGGTGCAGGCGCACTTCGTCACCCACAAAGCGGGCAAGAACTCTCGGGTCCCTCGAGTCTGTGGCCGTGAACCTTGGACCCGGCGAGACGCTCGCGGTCAGCGCCGACTGTACCGACGCATGCGACGGCGCGACGAGCGTCAGCGTCACCGTCACGGTTGGCTCGTGGCCGACCGACGCTGGGCCGATCTTCACGACAGTGACAGGCGCCTACTCATGCTCTCCATGCCACACCGGACACGGGTTCGGCGACGTCAAAGGAACCCTGCAGCCATCCGCGAGCCTGGCATCCGGCAGCCCGCTCGTAGCGTTCGCCGTCTGCCACAACGCCGCCGGCGCGATCCTCGGAGGCGGCACCGAGGAGTTCGTCTGGCAGTCGGGAACGACCTTCGCGGTCGACGTCCCGGTCGTCATCAACGCAGCACCCGCGTCATGCGCGCTGGGAGCGTCCACAGGCTGGTAGGACGCGATCGCTCCGTTTGAGCGACTTGCGGCCACCGGTAACCGGTGTGGTACGGTCGCCGACGGCTCAGGGCGCCAGCTGCCATCGAGACGTGAGTCTCCAGGGAGGCAGCAGGGGTCGAGTTCGTAGCCCCGGCAAGGGGAGAACTGCCGGGAGCCCGACCAGCAAGGAGTGATCGACGTTGCATATGCCCAAACGGGCACGTGGCCTCGTTCTTGGTTGCCTGATGATGGTGGCTGGACCGGCGACCGCTGTGCTCATCACCACGCCCTCGCAGGGTGTCGCGGCGTCCGCGTCCGTCGTGCGCTCGTCTGTCGGTGAGGTCGACCGCCTCACCAACGTCATCAACCAGCCGATGATGCTCCGCGTGCGGGCGCCGATCGCGCCGAGCTCGTATCGACCGCAGCCCCCGGTGATCCGGGTGCGCCTCTATCACGCGCACGCGCCGGGCTTCGTGGTGCCGCAGGGCCTTTCCGTGAGCCAGGCGCAGGTCGTCGCCGACATCACCGCCGCCGCCGAGAAGTACGGCGTCAGCGTCTCGTGGATGCTCAAGACGGCCAACTGCGAGTCGCACTTCCACTGGAACTCGGTGAATCCGAGCGGTCCGTACATCGGCGTCTTCCAGTTCCTCATGTCCACGTTCATCGCCAACGGGGGCACAGCAGCGTCGATCTGGGACCCCGCGGCGCAGGCCAATATCGCCGCCAAGATGTTCGCGAACGGGCAGTCCCACGAGTGGTCCTGCGCCTGAGTCGCTGACAGGGGCGTCAAACTCACCTCGTGAGCATTGACCTGGATTCCGGCGACCTACGGTCGGCGGAACATCTTCGCGAGACACCGACCGCGCGCCGGACGATCTACAGCGGCCGCCTGCTCACGATCCACGAAGACGACGTTCGTCTCGTCGACGGGACCCCCGCGCACCGCGAGGTCGTGGCGCATCCCGGCGCTGTCGCCATCGTTGCCATCGACGATGCGGACCGCGTCGTGCTCGTCCGGCAGTGGCGCCACGCCGTCGGTCGCGCACTGTGGGAGCTGCCGGCAGGCACCCGTGATCCCGAAGAGGAGCCCGATCGCACCGCCGAGCGCGAGCTCGCCGAGGAGACGGGTCTCCGCGCGTCGAGCCTCCGCAAGCTCGTCTCGGCAGCCCTGACGCCCGGATACTCCACTGAGGTCATGCACTTCTACGTCGCGACCGGACTCACCGAGGGTCCGACCGATCGCGACGTCGACGAACGGATGGATGTCGCCCACGTGAGCCGCAACGACGTGGCGGACCTCATCCGGGCCGGCGACGTGGACGTCAAGACGATCGCCGGCCTCGCGCTGGCAGGCTGGAGCACCCCGGTCGATGGCTGACCCGCTGCAGGACGGCGCCGAGGCGGATCGCCTCATCGCCCGCGCCATCGAGTCGGTCCTCGACGCTGTGCCCGAGATCCCGGGCACCGATCTGATCGCGGCTGAGGCGAGCCCGAAGGCACAGCCATGGGCGGAGACCGCGGCACCTCCGGGTGACAAGCGGCCGCTCGAGGCGGTGCTCGCCGAGTACGAGGCCCGGGTTGCCGCAACGCCCGGCGCTCGTGCGGCGCACCCCAACGAGCCGCCCCCAGGCGTGGCCTACCTCGAGAAATTGTCGCCCGCCCCGAAGTCCGGGGCGCCGGCGTCCGGAAAGCGGCCGAAGCGCCGGTGGCAGGGCGGCCGCAAGCGCAGGGGTGGCCGGGGTGGCCGCGGCGGCGGTGGCGGCGGAGGTGGCGGCGCGGCCCCTGCGTGAGCGAGATCGTGGAACGGATCCCGCGCGCACTCGAAGGCGTCCTTTTTGACTATGGCGAGACGCTTGTCGAGTTCGTCCGTCCCGACGCAGCCCTTGCGACCGCGGATGCGCAGATCGCTGCGCTCCTCGCAACGTCCGGGCACGAGGGACTGACCGCGGCAGCGCTCCGGACGACGGTCCTGGATCGCGTCGAACGGGAGGTCCTCGAGCACCAGCGCCGCGGCGAACTTCGCGAGATCAGCGTGGTGGACGTTTCACGCATCGCCTACGCCGAGGCGGGTGTGCATCTCGACAACTCGCTCCTCGATGAGGTGCTCCGCATCGAGCAGGAGGCCTGGTGGCACGGTGCTCGTCTGGATCCCGCGGCGTTGCCGCTGCTCGACGGCCTCCGGCAGGACGGGCTGCGTGTCGGCCTCTGCTCCAACGCGCCGTACCGCGTTCCCTCGCTGCATGCGCAGCTTGCCCACGTGGGGCTGGACGCGCACCTCGACACCGTCACGTTTTCTGCCGAGGTGGGGTGGCGGAAACCGTCGCCGCGTCTGTTCGCGGCGGCATTGCAGGCGCTCGGCACGGATGCAGCGGGCACGGTGATGGTCGGTGACAGCGAGACCCACGACATCGCCGGTGCGCATGCTGCCGGGATGCGCGCAGTGCTGCTGCGCAGGAGTGGCGGAGACGTGCCGAGCGATGCTGACGCTGTCATCACCGCACTCGGCGATGTGCCAGTTGCGTTTCGGGACATCGGCTTATACTGGGGCTGAAGGTGGAATTCAAGGAGTACGTCAAAGAACGGTGTGCGGAGAGGGGAATTTCCTTACATCGACTCGCGCTCCTTTGCGATCTCAACCAGATCTACTTCTACCAGAGCGTCAACAAGAACAAGGACAATCCGCCACCGTGGGTGCTGCGTCGCGCCGCTCCGCATCTGGCTGTTCCGTACATGGAACTGATGATTCGCGCCGGCTACGTGCGTGAAGCGGATATCGATGAGTGGAGGCAGCACAGCACCAGCGCCTGACCCGGTGCGGCACGATGCTGCGGTGACGCAGCGCTCCATCATCCACCTCGACCTCGACGCCTTCTATGCGTCCGTCGAGCAGTTGCGCCGCCCCGAGCTTCAAGGCCGCCCGGTGATTGTCGGCGGTGCTCCATCAGCTGACGGAAGCCCGCAGCTCCATCGCGGTGTGGTGAGTGCCGCCTCGTACGAGGCTCGCGTCTTTGGTGTGCACTCGGCGATGCCGCTCATCACCGCAATGCGGCTGTGTCCGCAAGCGGTTGTCGTGCCGGTCGACTTCCGCGCGTACCGAGCTGCGTCGAAGACGGTGTTCGACATCGCCCGTGACTACACGCCGGTCATCGAACCGCTGTCGCTCGATGAGGCGTTCCTCGAGGTCAGCGGATCGACCCGCCGTTTCGGCACCGCGCAGCACATTGCGGAGGCAATCCGCGACCGCATCCTCGAGGCCACGGGTCTGCATGCATCGTTTGGTGTCGCAACGTGCAAGACCGTTGCGAAGATCGCCTCGGACCTGCGCAAGCCGCGCGGCTTCGTCGTCGTCGATCCGGGCGACGAAGCGGCATTCCTCGCGCCGCTTCCGTTGCGCCGGCTGCCCGGGCTCGGTCCTGCGGCAGAACGCGCGTTGAACGGTCTCGGCATCGCGACGCTGGGACAGCTCGCGGCACTCCCGCTCGACACGGTGCAACGCCGAGTCGGGCGCGCGTCGGGATCATCACTGTGGGAGCGTGCCCAGGGCATCGACACAGCACCGGTATCGGTCCCCGGCGCGCCGAAAAGCGTTTCCAGGGAAGAGACATTCGCGCGCGACGTCGCACAGCGGTCCGCGCTCCATCTGCGCATCGCCGAGCTGTCGAGCGACGTCGGAGCGCGCCTGCGCACCGGTGGATGGACTGCGCGCACAGTGACGCTGAAACTGCGCTATTCAAACTTCACGACGATCACGCGGCAGGAGACGCTCGCATCCGCGACCGCGACCGACACCACAGTGCGCGATGCCGCTGTCGCGTTACTCGATACCGCGTGGTCGGGTGATGCGGTTCGTCTGCTCGGAGTTGGTGTCAGCGGGCTGGAAGAAGCGCCGCAGCTGGATCTCTTCGCGCAGCCCGCGAACGATCGCATCGACCGCACGCTCGACAGGCTGCGCGAACGCTTCGGGCAGGACGCGATCCGTCGCGGCACGGGCGACGGATTGCACGATCTCGACTGGCGTGGCGACGACCTTCGTCACTGAGGCATAGTCACGTCGATGCCGGCGAGAGCGAAACCGAAGGCTGCCGCCCCCTCCTCCCAGCCGCGGACGTGGCAGCAGATGCGCGAGCGGATCGAGCAGATCCTCGTGCGCCGCACCGGCGAAACTGTCGAGGTCTGGGCTGCACGGGTTCGTGAGCTTGGCGACGTTGACGAGCCGCAGGTTCGCGAGTGGCTGACGGCCGAGGGCGTGACCGGATACCCGCAGATGCTCCTCGTCATGGAGCGCTTCGGATACCCGGGCTTCATGCTCGCGAGCGCCGACGAGTTGATCGACGGGCAGTACGCAGATCGGCCGCAGTTGCGTCCCATCCTCGACGAGGTGTTGCTGCGCGCGGCGGAGATCGGTGAGGTCGACGTCCAGGCGCGCAAGACATGGGTGACGCTGATGACACCGAAGCGGACGTTCGCGCTCGTGCGTGCGACGACGCGAGATCGAGTTCGACGTCGGGGTGCGTCTTCCGGATGCCGTCCCCGGTGGCAGGCTGCTCAGCGCCCCCGGGCTCGGCAATGACTATGTGAACGTGCGTCTCGCGCTGCGCAGCGTCGATGACGTGGATGAGCCGTTCGTCGATTACCTGAAGCTGGCCTACCAGGCCAACGTCTAGGACGCCGCCTACTCTTCCTCGTCGACATCGTCGAGGTATTCGACGATCTCGCTGTCGTATCGCGAGCGGGCCTCGTGGAGCATCCCCGAGACGATGGCCACGCGCTCGTCGGGCCAGCCGAGCTCGGCCGCAAGCTCGATCGCCGTCGCATCGCGGCCGAGCTCATGGCGCAGCCGGACCTCGGCGGTCTCATATGTCTGCGCGTCGCGGAGGAACGCCTCTGCGCTGGCGCGGTCGAGCGCCGCCATCTCGATCATGTCGTCCATGTGCGCGCCGACGAGCCTGGCGACGAAGTGGTTGAGCCCGGCTGCGGGACCACCGCGAACCGCGTACTCGGTGACGGCGATGACGCTCGCGATCGCGGCCTCCTGCGCGAGATCGCCAACCTCGACGCCTTTGCCTCGGCGTTCCGCGGCCAGCTCGAGGATCGTTTTCAACTGATGCTCGACGAGCCGATCGAGCGCAGGCCCTTTGCCGAGCTCCCGAATGGTCGTGAGCAGAGCTGTCGTCTCGGCGTCGGTGAGCGGAGGCAGTGCCTTTGCCTGCTCGACGAGGATCTCGGGAGCGTCGATGTCTCGCGGAGTCATCGGGCGGACGTCTTGACGTCGTCCTTGCGTCCGAAGCGTGCGGCCAGCTGCTCGCAGGCACGGGCGGTTTCGCGGCGTGCCGGACCCTGTGATGCCATCTCGACTGCGCCGGCGAACGGACGCCCGCTCACTGAATAGCGCGCGGACATGGTCACCGAACACCCACCACCGACCTTCTTGACGCTGACGTCGAGGGTGAGGTCGATGCCCTCCTCGAGGACGAGGACCATGTGCTTCGGTGGCGTGAGCTCGCTGCAGACGAGCACGCCGCGCATGTGCCTGCCGACGAGGCCTGCCTCCACCTCATAGCGCGCGCCGACACCACCCGCCGGTCCGCTGATGTGGCGGAGGCGGCGGATCGCGGGGAGCCAGTCGGCGTGCTCGATGTCGGCAACCACCGCGAAGGCCTCCTCGGGTGGCACCGGCAACGTGACGTCCGCACGTGTCTCAATCATGTTTGTCTACCTAGTACATCACTGTCGCGAAGACGTCCGCCGGTCGAAACCCGAGACGCTCGTACACACGCTGCGCGATCACGTTGTACTGGTTCACATAGAGGCTGCAGCGCGGGACGTCGAGGAACACCTGCTCGCACACCGCAGCGAGCCCGGCACGGGCGATGCCCTGCCCACGGTGCTGCGGGGCGGTGTACACACCCTGGATCTGGACGACCTCGGGAGTCCACGCCGACAGCTCGGCTTTGAACACCACCTCGCGGTCGCGCATCCATACCCAGCTCCAGCGTCGCTCGATGAGGCTCATCATCCGGTTGCGCCACGCAGGCGCGTCGACGGCAAGCGGATCGATGCCCATCTCCTCGCGATGCATGCGCGCTGCGGCGAGGATGAGTGCCTCGAGGTCGCCGCGGGCGGAGAGACGGACCTCGGCAGACGGAGTGCCGCGCAGGTCGCCCCTGTCGAGGACGAGGAGTGGCTGCGGATCGCGCAGCTCGCGCGCCTGCCGCGGGGGGCGAAACGCGTTGTGCAGCGCCATGACCGACTCGCGGTGGCCGACGACCATGCGCGGATGCGCGCTCGTCGCGAGTGCCTGCGCGAGCGGCTGCGCCGCCTCGATGTCGGGGATGTACGGCACCACGAGCGACCACCCGAGGACGACGGCAGTCAGCTCGTTCTCCTCGAAGGCGCCCCACCAGTCACCAACCTCGAATCCGAGGCGAAGCTCGCTGCGGAGATACACGTTGGTGACCGGTTCGCGGTCGATCAACGCGGACAGTTGCGCCGAGTGCGCGGGACCGAGCCGTGTGACCCGGAGCGCGGAGCTTGTCGCCATGCGGGGGATTGTGCCCCGATCGAAGGCTGCTCAGTCCGGATACCTCGGCTATCCTCGACGGCGTGACCCCTTGCTCGCTCTGCGCGCGCGCCCTGGCGGCGGGCGCGGTCGCCGCGACACTCCTGCTGACGGCGTGCGGCTCCCCGCCCGCGACGGTGACCCCTTCGTCGAGCACCTCCCCGTCAGGCACCGGTTCAGCCAGCCATCCGTTCACCGCGACGGCGTTCAGCACCGTCGTGCCCGCCGGATGGACCGACGACACCGCGAGCCAGAGTGCCGTGGCCTCGGTGAGCGGCTCCGGCACCGTCGTCATGTTGTTCGAGGCGGTGGACGGCGGGCACATCGACGCTCGCACCGCCCCGCAACCGATCGCCGACGATCAGCTCGCCCAGTATCTCGAGAGCGTGAGTCAGAGCGGGGCGACGAACCTGAGCACGGCGGAGCCCGTCGATATCGACGGCGTGTCGGGCGTGATGATCACGTACAACCTCACATCTTCCGCAGGGGCGACGGCCAAGGACGAGGACATGGTGGTCAACCACGGCGGCGACACCTACGACATCGTGCTCAACACGGCCGCCGCAAACTTCAGTGCGGACCAGGCGGCGTTGCAGTCTGTCCTCAACAGCTGGAAGTGGACGTGAGCACGCCTTCCCGTACGATCAGCCGATGCTGGTCCTTATGAACGTGCAGGCGACGCCTGAACAGGTCGCCAATGTCATGAGACATGTGCGCGATCGGGGATTCGAACCGATCGAGCTCCCCGGCATCGACCGGCTCGCGATCGGCGTCCTTGGCAGCAATCCCGGCTCCATCCGCGACGCGCTCTGCGACCTCCCCGGCGTGGTCGACGCCATCCCCGTGAGCAAGCCGTACAAGCAGGTGACCCGTGAGTGGCATCCTGAGCCCACGGTGGTAGATGTCTCCGGCGTTCGCTTTGGCGATGGATCGTTTGTCGTCATCGCCGGCCCGTGCGCCGTCGAGAGCCGCGAGCAGGTGCTGGCGACTGCGCGCGACGTCGCCGCCGCGGGAGCGTCCATGTTTCGCGGCGGGGCGTTCAAGCCACGGTCGTCCCCCTACTCGTTCCGTGGCCTCGGGCTCGACGGTCTTGAACATCTCGCGGAAGCGCGCGCCGAGACGGGGTTGCCGGTGGTGACCGAGGTGCTGACCCCGGCAGATGTCGAGATCGTCTCCGCGCACGCGGACATGCTCCAGGTCGGCACTCGCAACGCGCAGAACTTCGCGCTGCTCGAGGCTGTCGGCAGCGCGAGCAAGCCGGTGCTGCTCAAGCGAGGCCTGAGCAACACGATCGAGGAGTGGCTCCTCGCCGCCGAGTACGTCGTCGCTCACGGCAACCCCAACGTCGTCCTCTGCGAGCGCGGGATCCGGACGTTCGAAGCGGCCACGCGGAACACGCTCGACCTGAGCGCAGTCCCGGTGGTGAAAGGGCTGTCCCACCTGCCGGTGATCGTCGATCCGTCGCACGCCACCGGTCACCGGCCGCTCGTGCCCCCGATGGCGCTGGCCGCGTTCGCGGCGGGAGCCGACGGGCTCATGATCGAAGTCCATCCCGATCCGGAGAACGCCCTCAGCGACGGCGCCCAGTCGCTGACGCCGGCGATGTTCGCCGATCTGATGGGTTCGATTCGCCGCCTCGCCGTCGCACTTGATCGTCAGGTCGCGACAGCGCCGTCACCAGAGAGGGCCGGAACCCCGGGTTAGGATGATCGGCGTCGTGGAGTGCCGCCGATGACTACTGCGTTCCGATCCTCCCAGGAAACCGACGACGCCCTTGCGCCCACGGCGACGAAGTGCACCCAGCGAGGCTGCACCAATGAAGGCGCGCAGTTGTGCGCATACCGTGATCGCCGTGGCCGCCCTTGCCAGGCAGCGTTCTGCTCCGCGCATAGCGTGTCGTTCTCGGGCATCAGCTACTGCCGCCGCCATGCGGGAACCGTGCAGGCGATCGGTGAGCTTGCCAAGGACCCGAACGGCTTCCCCGATCTGAACGATCGCGCCCCCTCCCTCGTCAACTGGATCTCGCGCGACCTCGACCAGAGCGTTCGCCGTTTGCTCGGCCGCGCCGCGCGCAGCGGTGAGAGCGTGATCGTCGACGAGTTCGTCCGTCTCGCTCACGACCCGGCTCGCAAGGCTCGCTGGGAAAGGGCGTGGCGGATCGTGGAGCACACCGGGCTCGTGCTCAAGGTCACCGTGCACGTCTCCGAGGAGAACGACTCGCTCGTGCACGTCCGGGTCGGAACCGAGATGGTTGCCGACGGAGTGCCGCCGTGGATCGCCCGCCGCCGCGAGGGGCAGGAGGTCGAGGCCGCGATCGACATCTCCCAGCGCCAGCTCTTCTATCGGTTCCTCGAGGAGAACATCTCCGCCGCTGTGATCCGATTCCGGGCTCGCGGCGACCGCGCTCCCTGGGGCCGCTAGCCGCTCAGACCGCGACCGGCGCTGTCTCCGCTCCGAGGATGCCGAGGAGCCGCTCGAGCAACGCCCCACCATCGACCTCCGGCGCGATGTCTTCACGCCCTGCAATGAGGTCTGCTGCAAGCGCATCGAGTTCGTCGAGCGCACCGGGGGTGTCGAGATCATCGTCGAGACGCTCCAGGAAACGGCGCTCGTGCTCTTTCGCCGTCTCGGCCGAGATCGTGCCGCTCGACTGGATCGCGGCCTGGTATCGCTCGTACCGGGCCGCCGCGGCGTCCACCTCTGCGTCGTCGTACGTCCATGAGCTGCGGTAGTGGTGCTGGGCGAGCAGCACTCGGACCGCGCCACCCGGCACGCGTCCGACGAGGTCGCGAACAAAGACGAGATTGCCGAGTGACTTGCTCATCTTCTCGCCGTCATGGTTGACCATCGCCACGTGCGACCAGTGGCGCACGTAGGGCGCGATGCCGGCAGTTTCGGCCTGTGCGATCTCCAACTCGTGGTGCGGGTAGATGAGGTCGTCACCACCGCCGTGGATGTCGATCGGGTATCCGAGCGCTCCGGTCGACATCACCGTGCACTCGATGTGCCATCCGGGACGTCCGGCTCCCCACGGGCTCGGCCAGCTCGGCTCTCCAGGCGCTGACTCCTGCCAGAGCACGAAGTCGAGCGGATGACGCTTGCGCGGGTCGTCCGGGTTCGCGCCGCGCTCGCGTGAGAGCCGCACCATCGTGTCGTGGTCGAGGCGGCTGAGGCGCCCGTAGTCGGGATACACGTCGGAATCGAAGAACACCCAGCCGTCAACGGCATATGCGTAGCCGCGATCGACGAGGCGATGCACCCAGTCGGCCATCTCGGCAACATGGGCCGTCGCGCGCGGTTCGACGTCAACCGGACGCACACCGATCGTCGCCATCTCCGCATCGAACAGGGCCACCTGCTCCTCGGCGAGCTCGCGAAAGTCGCGCTCGCGCAAACGCGCGACACGGAGGATGTCGTCGTCGACATCGGTGACGTTGCGCACGCTCCGCACCGTGATGCCCTGGTCGCGCAGGCGCCTGGCGATGACGTCGAACACGTGATAGACGAAGGCGTGACCGAGGTGCGCCGAGTCGTACGGCGTGATACCGCAGACGTAGATGCCGACCCGCCCGTCGATCGGTTCGAAGGGGACCACCTCCTGGCGCGCGGTGTCGAAGAGTTGCATGCCTGGCCGATTCTACGGTGCGGCCGTCATACCCCCTGACGCGAGCAGGGCAGCGGCCGCGTCGAGGACCTCGATCGAGTTCTTGAAGGTGAGACGGGCGCGCGCCTCGTCAAAGCCAAGCCAGGCAGCCTCCGCAATCTCTCCCGGATCCGGGTGCAGCGCCGCGTCCTCCGGAGCTCCGACGAGGAAGTGATGCACGCGCTTGAAGACAAGCGCTCCCCGGTTGGGACGGCGGAAGACGTACTCGGCGTTGGGCAGGGCGGCGATGACCTGGAGCGACGATCGCGGGATCCCGGTTTCCTCGGCGATCTCGCGGAGCGCTGCGCCCTCAGGGGACTCGCCCGGCTCGAGCAGACCCTTCGGAAATCCCCAGTGCCTGCCGTCGCTGACGAGGCAGATCTCGGGGCCGTTTGCAGCCGGGCGTACCACCACCCCTCCCGACGAAATCTCATTGGGACGCAAGGCGCGGCGAGCCATCGTCGAACCGTAGCGGGTTGCCCTGAGCGGCGGTTGGTATCATCGGGGGCTCCACGGCCCCGTGGTGTAGCCTGGCCTAACACGCCACCCTGTCAAGGTGGAGATCGTCGGTTCGAATCCGATCGGGGTCGCCACGCCAGTTGGGTCAGGTGCTTCCGACTGGGTTGCGGCAGCGCTTGCCTGATTGGCGCCGGCCGGCGCGGGTCAGTCGATCTTGATACCAGCGAGATCCGGCGGCTGCGGATACTGCGGATCCATTTCGGTGAGCGTCTCGATGAGGAGGCGGCTCACCGCCCAGTTGCGGAACCATTTGTGATCCGCGGGGATGATGTACCACGGCGCGATCTTCGTCGATGTTCGCTGCAGCGCCTCTGAATAGGCTGCCTGATATTCCTTCCAGAGAGCGCGGTCCTCGAGGTCGCCGGCCTGGAACTTCCACCGTTTCTGCGGGTCCTTGAGCCGTTCCTCGAAACGCCGTCGCTGCTCGTCCTTGGAGATCAGCAGGCAGCACTTGATGAGCGCCGTGCCGCCCTCGGCCAGGAGCGATTCGAAGGCGACGATGTCGGTATATCGGCGCTTCCACACCGCTTTCGGCACGAGCTTGCGAACCCGCGCCACGAGCACGTCCTCGTACTGCGATCGATTGAAGATCCCGATCTGACCGGCATGCGGGACCGCACGATGCACTCGCCACAGGAAATCGTGGGACAGTTCCTCTGGCGTCGGTGTTTTGAATGACGTCACCGACGTTCCCTGCGGATTCACGCCGCTGAAGACGTGGGCCACGGTCCCGTCCTTTCCCGATGCGTCGGTGCCCTGGAGGATAACGAGCACTGATCGCTTGTTCTCGGCCCACAGGCGCGTCTGCAACTCGCGAAGCGCCACTTGGTCCTTGGCGAGCGCCGAGTTGGCCGCATTGCGCCCGCCCTTCAGTGGCCGCGTGTCACCGGGATCGAGCGCGGAGATGTCGACCTTGGATCCCGGCTTGACCAACCAGAGCTCACGCATCGGTTGCAACTGTAGTGCACCGGCGCGCGCGGGCTCAGGACAGATGTGCCTTGACCCAGGCGGAAAGGTCGTCGAGAACGTGGTCGCGCTCGGGCTCGTTGAAGATCTCGTGCCAGAGACCGTCGTACATCTTCAACGTCTTGTCGGGTGAGCCGGCGCGGTTGTAGACCTGCGGGCCGCACCCAGGGTCGACGAGGCCGTCGGACGTGCCTTGCATGACCAGGAGCGGCACCTGCATCGCGGGCAGTCCCGCATCGACGCGGCCCATGGTCGCGAGCATCTCGGCCCCGAGCCGCGCTTTGATGGGCGTGCGAAAGACGAGTGGGTCGGTGTTGTACGCCTCGACGACGGCAGGGTCACGGCTGATCTTGTTGAGCGGCAAGCGCATGACAGCGGTGTTCGGCGCGACGCGAGAAAGGGCGCGACCCAGGGTGAGCTTGAGTCGCGACACGTCACCGGGACATGCGGCCGGCGCTGACACGACGAGGCCGTCGATCAGCGCCGGATCGCGCACGGCGAAGCGCAACGCCACGAGGCCGCCCATGCTGTGCCCGAGCAGGATCAGCTTGAGCGACGGCCACGCGTCCTTTGCCTGCGTGATGGTGGTAGTGAGGTCGTCGACGTAGTCGTCGAAACGGAGGACGCTGGTCCGTTTTCCCTCACTGAGGCCGTGCCCGCGATGGTCGGCGGCGCGGACGGCGACACCGTCGGCGACCAGTCGCTCGGCGAGGCGCACATAGCGGCCACCGTGCTCGGCAAATCCGTGCGCGATGACAACGATCCCCCGCGGCTGACCGGCAGGCAGCCACGACCGGTGATGGATGCGCAGGCCGCGAACACCTTCGAAATCGCCTTCGTGCAGGCCGACGACAGCATCTCCCACTTCCTGAGTCACACGCGCGAGCCTAGCCGTTCCGGGGGGGCGTCAACAACACCCAAACTCGCCCTTCCCCGCTGATATAGTGCCGGTCAGGAGGATTTGCTCTTTTCGGCATGGAAAGTTCGGGCAACGTACTCGAGATCGAGGGTCTGCGGACCCACATCCGGCTGACCCGAACCACGGTTCGCGCGGTCGACGGGGTGTCGCTGCACATCGCGCCGGGCGAGACTCTCGGGCTGGTCGGTGAGTTCGGGATGTGGCAAGAGCATCACCGGCATGTCGATCATGAAACTCCTTCCCTCTGGCGGCAATATCGTTGCCGGCAGCATCAAGCTCAACGGCCGCGATGTGGTCCCACTTCCCGAGAAGGAGATGCGCGACATCCGCGGCAACGAGGTCGCGGTCATCTTCCAGGATCCGATGACGTCGCTGAACCCGACCATGACCATCGGCGATCAGATCGGCGAGGTGCTGCACATCCATCGCGAGACTAGCGACGAAGAGAACCGTGAGCGCTGCGCGGAAGTTCTCGGTCTGGTGGGAATGCCGCGGCCCAAGGAGCGCCTCAACGATTACCCGCATCAGCTGTCGGGCGGTCTCCGGCAGCGCGTCATGATCGCGATGGCGCTCGTGTGTGACCCGAAGTTGCTCATCGCCGACGAACCAACGACGGCGCTCGACGTGACCATCCAGGCGCAGATCCTCGACCTTCTCGACGACCTCCGTCGCCGGCTGCACATGGCGGTGCTGCTCATCACCCACGACATGGGTGTCATCGCCGGACGCGCGGATCGAGTCGCCGTTATGTACGCAGGGAAAATCGTCGAGCAGGCGGAGACGCGGACACTCTTCAAAGGGATGCGGCACCGCTACACGGAAGCCCTCGTCGAGGCGATTCCGCGGCTCGACCAGGACGCCGCGACCGGGCTGTACAGCATTCCCGGCCTCCCGCCGGACCTCACGGCGCCGCCGCCCGCGTGTCGATTTGCGGCTCGCTGCAGGTATGACACCGCCATATGTCATACCGAGGAGCCGGTCCTCATCGAGCACGAGCCGGGACACCTGTACGCGTGTCATCACCCCGCCGGTGTGGAAGCTCCCGCCGAGCCGGATTTCGCGCCGGTCCGATGACCACGGCACCACCGCTCACCGCACCGGCACCGGCGACCGGCAACGGCGTGAAGCCGTTCCTCGAGGTTCGCAATCTCGTCAAGGAATTCCCCGTGACACGCGGAGCAGTGCTGCAACGCACGGTCGGTGCCGTACACGCGGTCTCCGACGTCTCGTTCGCGGTGAAACCTGGCGAAACCTTTGGCCTGGTTGGCGAATCGGGCTGTGGCAAGACGACGACCGGTCGGATGATCGTGGCCCTCGAGCCGGCGACATCGGGCTCGATCATCATCAACGGCGAGGACATCGCTCACATGTCGCATGGAAAGCTCCGGACCAAGCGGCGCGACATGCAGATGATGTTCCAGGACCCGTACGCATCGCTCGACCCGCGCATGCGCGTGGTCACGATCCTGCGTGAGCCGCTCGCCATTCAGGGGATCGGGAACAAGAAGCAGCAGGTCGAACGCTGCGCAGAGTTGCTCAACGATGTCGGCCTTGCGCGCGGTGCGCTCGACCGTTATCCCCACGAGTTCAGCGGCGGCCAGCGTCAGCGCATCGGCCTGGCACGCGCACTTGCGCTGAATCCCAAGCTCATCGTCGCCGACGAACCCGTATCCGCGCTCGACGTGTCCATCCGCTCGCAGATCCTGAACATGATGAACAGCCTGCAGGAGAAGTACGGGCTGACCTACGTGATCATCTCGCACGATCTGTCTGTCGTGAAATACATGTCCGATCGCATCGGTGTCATGTATCTCGGCAAGATGGTGGAGATCGGCAGCGGCGAGCAGCTGTACACGCAGCCCGCGCATCCGTACTCGAAGGGCCTCATCAGCGCGATCCCGATTCCGGATCCGGACGTCGAGCGCGCCAAGGATATGGATGGCCCGAAAGGCGAGATCCCTTCGGCGATCAATCCCCCGTCCGGATGCCGTTTCCGCACACGGTGCCCTTTCGCGCAGCAGCTGTGCGCCGACCAGGAGCCACCGCTGCGCCCGTTCGGCCCGAACCACGAGGCCGCGTGTCACTTCCCGCTTCGTCCGCCGGTCGCAACAGCCGCATAGCGCGGCCGGCCGTCAGCGCTTCTGGAGCCTGACCTCGAGCGCGTCGCGCAGCGCGTCACCGATGAAGTTGAAGGCAACGACGGTGAGGACGATGGCGATTCCGGCCGGGTAGATGAGCCACCACCAACCGTCGTAGACGAAGTTCACCCCACCGGAGAGCATGGCGCCCCAGTTGGTGGCCGGCGGCGCAATGCCGAGCCCGAGAAAATTGATCGCCGCCACCAGCAGGATCGCGTCGGCGACCTGGAACGTCGCGTTCACCATGATCGTGCCGATGGAATTGGGAATGATGTGGCGCATCACGATGCGGAAGCCGCCGCCGCCCATCATGGTGACGGCCTGGACATAGTCGCGCGTCCGTAATGTCAGCGCCTCGGCTCGGATGAGGCGTGCGGGGATGAGCCACGCGGTGACCGCCACGACGAGGATCAGGATCGGGACGGTGCGCGGGAACGCGACGGCGAGAAAGAGGAGCAGAAACAGGCTCGGGATCGCGAGCATGACATCGACAAAACGCATCAGCAGCGCGTCGATCCACCCGCCGAAGAACCCGGCGACCGCGCCCCAGATCACTCCGAATATGGTCGCGACCAGCGCCGCGGCGATGCCGATCTCAAGCGAGGTCTGACCGCCGATCATCAACCGCCCGATGACATCGAAACCGAATTCGTCGGTGCCGAGCAGGTGTCCGGCTCCCGGTGCGAGCTCGGCGTTGTTGAGATTAACGGTCGTCTGGTCGGTGTGGTAGACGAGGGGACCGATAAAACAGAACAACGTCATGAAGATGACGATGCCGAGGCCGATCACCGCGAGGCGGTGCTGGACAAAGACATTGAACGCAAGCCGCCAGACACCCTGGGCCTCGTACGCCGGCGCGACGTCCTGAACCTCTCCCGGTTTCTCTTGCGGGACCGGTGGCGCCTGCACGGGAATCGCAATGCCTCGGGGTTGGTCCAGTGTGCTCATGCTCGGCGGTACCTCACGCGCGGATCGGCGATCGCGTACATGATGTCGGCCATCAGCGAACCGAGGACGGTCGCAAAGCCGGTCACGACGATGACGCCGAGAATGATCGGATAGTCCTGCGTCAACGCAGCGTTCCAGAAGATGTAGCCCATTCCCGGGTAGTTGAAGAGCGCTTCAGTAATCAGCGCGCCGCTGAAAACGTAGCCGACGGACAGGCCGATCAACGTCAGGATCGGGATCATCGCGTTGCGGAGCACATGCACAAACAGGACTCGCGTATCCGAAGCGCCTTTGGCCTTGGCGGTGCGCACGTAGTCCTGCACCATGTTCTCGAGCGTCGATGAGCGCATGTAGCGGCTGAACGACGCTATGGTCACCAGTGCCAGTGTTGCAACCGGCAGGATCAGCGAGCTCAACTGGTTGAGGTCGTCGGTGACGAATGCCCCCTGCGGTCCTTCCGAGGGAAGCACGTGCAGCGCTCCGCTGAAGATGACGATGAGGATGATGCCCAGCCAGAACACTGGCATCGAGTAGAAGACGAACGAGGCGCCCGTCAGCACGTAGTCGTCGAGCTTGTTGCGTCGCACGGCCTGGTAGATGCCGAGCGGGACGGCGACGATGACCGAAACGGCGTATGCAAGACCGAGGAGCAGCAGGGTCTTCGGCAGGTACTGGACGAGCAGCGAGCCGACGCTCTGGTTGAGCTTGTAGGAGAAGCCGAAGTTCCCGTGCGCGAGCTGCCAGAGATAGGTCAGGTACTGCACCGGCAGGGGTTGGTCCAACCCGTTCTGGTGGTTGAAGGCCGCGATCTGCACGGCGTTGGCGCGCGGCCCGAGAATCGCGCGGGCGACGCCACCTCCGGGGATGACGTGCAGCAGGATGAACACGATGAGCGTGACCCCGACCGTGATCAGGATCGACTGCAGCACGCGCCGGATGATGTAGCCGAGCATTGGCTCCTACCTCGCCCTGACGACCATTTGACAACGTTACCGGAATGGACGGCCTGAGAGGGGATGCCGGCACGGCGCCGGCATCCCTCAGCAGATACGTCAGTGGTTAGTCAGCCCTGGTTCAGGACCAGCGCCAGTTCTCCGGATAGATCTGCAACAGCGGATCCTGAGGCGTCGCGCCCTTGAGGTCCTTGTTGATCTCAGACAGCTGCGCGTAGGCAACTGGCATCCAGATCACCGGGAGCTGCTTGGTGAGGTAGTCCTCGTAGGTGTACATGGCCGAGACGTTGTCGCTGGTCTCGGTCGCGAGGATGTCGCTCTCCGCCTGCGGGTCGCAGTAACCGCCCGAGTCCGAGCCCGCGTACTGGACGTTGGCACCGGATCCGGTGCACGACCACAGCTCGTCGCCGGTCGGCTCGTAGTCAGGAGCGTAGATCCACCCGCCGCCCCAGAACTCCATGTCCCAGGTGCACGCCGCGCCCGGCTTGCAGGGCGTTGCGTTACCGATGACGGTGTCGAATGGAGCGGTTGTCAGGTCGATTGCGATCCCCGCCTGTGCGAAGTCGGACTTGAACTGCGCCATCTCCTGGTCGAGTGCGGGAGTGCCGCTCACGTACTGGAGGCTGAACGAAGCTTTCGCGCCCTGCTTGACGCCGGCGCCGCACTGACCCGTGCCGGTGCCAGGGCTTGTGCACGTGCTCGTGCCGCCCGGGTTGACCGTCCAGCCGTTGGCCTGCAACAGCGAAACCGCTGTTGACGGACTGTACGGGTACGGGTTGTTCTTCTCGAACGAGTCGACGAAGTTGGAGGTCGGCTTCACCGGCACCGGGCCGTACGTCGGATATGCATTGCCGAAGAACGCCTTGTTGATGAAGGTGTTCTGGTCGACCAGGTCCTGCATCGCCTGCCGGAAGTACAGCTGGTTGAAGATCGGTCCGCTCGTCGGGTTGGTGAAGTTCTCCGGGAAGTACGTGATCTGCCAGCCCGTCCACGGCGCGTAGTTGTAGACGTTGTCGAGCGTGGATTTCTGGGGCGTGTCCTGGGATGGCAGGTAGCCGTAGTCGACCGTCGTGTTGGTCGGCGATGTCGCCGCTTTCAACTCGTTGAACTCGGCGGTGTCGGCGGTGTAGGGGACTTCGTTGAACTGCGTCAGGGTCGGCTTGACGGGTCCGCCGTAGTTCGTGTTCGGCACCATCGAGACGTTGCCCGCGGTGTCCATCGACTTGAGCTTCCACGGCCCCGAGTCCACCTGCCAGAGCGGGTTGGTGTCGTAGGTCGAGATGCTCTTCGACTGCGCGTCGAGGAACTTGAAGACCGCCTGCGCCCCGGCCGGGGTCGTGTCGTAATCACCGACCGTGCCGGTCGCCGACTCCTTGTCCCAGACGTGCTGGGGGAGCGGGGTGATCTGGCTGAGCTCGTTGTAGGTGAAGAAGTACGAGCCGTACGCCTGGCTGAGGTTGAAGGTGATCTGCAGCTTGTTGGTCGGGCTGATCGTCGTGCTCAGGACGTTGTCGGGGTACTCGCCGGGCGAGTAGCCGGCCCAGTTGTCCTTGTTGGCGGTGACGAGGTTCTGCCAGAACTGGACGTCACGCGCGGTGATCTGAGTTCCGTCCGACCACTTCCAGCCCTTCAGCGTGATGGTGATCGACTTGCCGTCCGAGGAGTACACGGGCGTATCGGCGAGGCTCAGGCTGTTGTTCAGCGCCACCGTGCCGTTTTGACCGAACCAGTACAGCGGCCGGTACAGAAGGAACTGAAACTGGCTGAGGTTCGAGACGCTGAAATACTGGAGGCCCGCCAGCGGGAAGATGTAGTTCGGTTGCGCGCCCGGACCCTCTGCGAAGGTCGCGGTAGTTTTGGTGACTTTCGGGCCTGTCGCCGTACTGCTGCTACCGCATGCGGCGAGAACGATCGCCCCAAGACCGATAGCGGCAGGCAGCGTTTTCGCCCGCCAACTCCGAAACGTCATTGACGCGCCTCCTTGTGTGCGACGAAATGTCCACGTAGCGGTCCTCTGCCCCAGGAACTCAAGCCGTAGGGTAACGATTGCTCAAGGGGTCGACGCCGCTTCGTCTCGAAAATCACCCCGCTGGGTGATATCCGAACTCATCAGGCCGCCTGCGTATCCGGCCAGCGTCCCTCCGATCGGGCGAGCGCGAGGTCGTAGACGGGCGAGATCCGAAGCCGCCGGGGCAGCGCCGCTGTCGCCAGCCGGAGCGATCGGGTCAGCGTCACAAACGCGATCGCGTGCGCAGGGCTCCAGGAGAGCCCGTATCCACGCCGCAACTCCGGGGGCAGGAGCCCGGTGGCGACGAAGGCCAGCGTGTCCGTCGCGGAGCGCATCCATGCCGATCGCACGGGTGGATGGAGGACGGTTTCGGCGACCTCGAGCGACCCTCCGCCGGGGAGCGCCGGGCCGCGATGCACCTGACGTTGGACGTAGCGACGCAACGCCGCGGCATTGGCCCAGCCACCGCCCGGAAGTCCCATCAGATGCGCGACGGCGTCCCACTCGCGGACGAACGCATCGCGGTCCTGCTCCGTGAGACCACCGATCAGCGCGTCGTGGGCGACGAGCATCGTATCGACGAACGACGCATGTACCCAGCGGAGCAATGCGGGGTCATCCGCCGAGTAGACGGTCCCGGCTGGAACCCGTGCGGTGCCACTGGCAGCAGGCAGCTGCCCCGAGACGCGGCGATGGAGGCCGTTCACCCGCCCTGAGACCCGCTCCGCCTCATGCGTGGTGCCGAAGCTGACCACCGTCACCCAGCGCACCGTCCGCTCGAGGCGACCGTAGGGATCGGTTTTGTAGGTGCTGTGGTCGATCGCGCCCTGGGCGACGAGCGGATGTGCTGCCTGCAGCAGCAGGGCGCGGCCGGCAGCGAGGAGCAGCCGGGGCTCGCGCATCACCCGCCAGGTCACGGAGTCCGGCCCGAAGAGCCCCGGGTTCGGGGTGGGATCCCGCAACGGCAGCGGGCGCGACGACGCGACCGGCCGCGACAGCAGACGTCGCACGGTTTCGGGGAGTGGGATACCGGCTGGGAGACGCGGGGCCATACCTCGAGTGTCGCACGGGGTCCGGGAGGTCTGATCTGCCCTTCCCGGTACCATCGTGATCGTGTCAGAGATAGACGGAATCGAACGCGTCCTCGTGGTGGTCGCCCACCCCGACGACTGTGACTTCGGCAACGCGGCGACCACAGCGAAGTGGACCGACGCGGGGGTCACGGTCTCCTACTGCATCATCACCGACGGTGACGCCGGCGGATCCGACCGCAGCATCAGCCGCCCCGAGATGGCCCGCATCCGCCGGATCGAGCAGACCGCGGCTGCTGCTGAGGTCGGGGTCACCGATCTCACCTTCCTCGGATACCCGGACGGGCGGCTCACCCCGAGCATCGAGTTGCGCCGCGACATCACCCGGGTCATCCGGCAGAAAACGCCGCAGCGGGTGATCACGCAATCGCCGAATCGCAACTTCACGCGGATCTTCGCGAGCCACCCGGACCATCTCGCGGCCGGGGAGGCGACCCTCTGCGCGGTCTATCCCGACGCTCGCAACCCGTTCGCGCACATGGAGCTCCTCGAGCAGGAGGGCCTCGAGCCCTACTCGGTCGCCGAGGTCTGGATGAGCGCGGCGATGGGCATGGGACAGGAAACCCAGGTGGTCGATGTGACTGACACCGCGGATCGCAAACTCGCCGCGCTGCGCTGCCACCGCAGCCAGTACACGGACTGGGACGCTCTCGAGGAGCGCGTGCGCGGCTGGCTCGCGGCGACGGCACAAGCGAACGGCCTCGAAGAAGGGCGCCTCGCCGAGCAGTTCGTCGTCGTTCCGACTGCGTGAGCCAGGCCGGCGCCGGCGTCGCGGCATCGGGTATCTGGCCGTCGCCGATCAGCGCAAGGGAGGCTGCGGCGGGACGCCTGCGCCTTGCCGACGTTCAGCTCGACGGCAGTGACGCGTACTGGGTCGAGGGACGCCCAGCGGAAGGCGGACGCTGCGTCATCGTTCGCAACCGTGACGGAGTCACCAGCGATCTGATCGCTGCGCCGTTTTCGGCGCGCACCAGAGTGCATGAGTACGGCGGCGCGGCGATGCGCGTTCATGCCGGCACCGTCTACTTCTCCAACGCGAGTGACCGGCGTCTTTACCGGATCACTGATGGCGAACCCGAGCCGCTCACCGGCGACGTCGGCGACCTGCGATATGCGGATCTCGAGATCGACGCGTCGCGCGCTCGGATCGTCTGCGTCGGCGAGGACCATCGCGGTCCGTCGGTGGTGAACGACATCCGCGTCATCCCGCTCGCCGGTGGTGAAGCCGTGACCATCGTCGCCGGCAACGACTTCTATTCCACGCCGCGGGTCAGCCCCGACGGCCGGAGCCTCGCATGGCTGACATGGAATTTCCCGAACATGCCGTGGGACGGCTGCGAGCTCTGGGTTGCGGCGTTCGACGCTGCGGGCGTGCCGCAGAGCCCGCGTCTCGTTGCCGGAGGCCTGCGCGAGTCGATCTTCCAGCCCTCGTGGTCAGCCCGGGCTCGGCGCTGCACTTCAGCTCGGACCGGACCGGCTGGTGGAACCTCTACCGCAGCGACGGTGGACAGGTCGTGCCGCTCGCGCCGATGGACGCTGAATGCGGCGGCCCGCAGTGGGTCTTCGGGCTGTCGACCTATGCGTCACTGTGGCGAGGGGAAGATCGCCGCTGTGGGCCTCGCGGAACGGGGAGTGGGAATTCCATGTCCTTGGCGCGGATGGACAGCTGACGCGGCGCGATACTCCGTACACACAGTTCGGCCAGTACATCAGCGCCAGCGGCGATGACCTGGTGTTCCTTGCGGGCGGGCCCGACGCTCCGATGAGTGTCGTGCGCGAACACCTGACGACGCGGGAGAGCCACGTGCTCCGCGTCGACAGTGGGGACATGACGTTCGACCCAGCAGTGACGTCGACACCGCGGCACGTCACCTTCCCGGGCGAGGGCGGCGACACCTCACATGCCTGGCTCTATGAACCTCGGAACGACGCGATCACGCCCGAACCGGGGCGCAAGCCGCCGCTCCTGGTGCGCGCTCACGGCGGCCCGACCGGCGACCAACTTCGCGCTCGACGCCTCGGTGCAGTACTGGACCAGCAGAGGATTCGCCTACCTGGACGTCGACTACGGCGGCAGCACCGGCTACGGCCGTCCGTACCGCGAGCGTCTCAACGGCAACGGAGGGATCGTCGACGTCGGCGATTGTGTTGCGGGCGCGCAGCACCTCGCCGAAACGGGCGTCGTCGATGCAGAGCGTCTCTTCATTCACGGCGGCAGCGCCGGCGGCTACGTCGTGCTGTGCGCGATGGTCTTTCACGACGTGTTCAGAGCCGGTTGCAGCCTCTTCGGTATCGCCGACGTCGAGGTGCTCTTCGAGCAGGACCCGCACAAGTTCGAGTCGCGACTACGAGTTCGCCGTATCCGGAGGGACACGTGCGGTACGAGCGTTCGCCCGTGCACTTCATCGACCGTGTGCGCGGTGCGGTGCTGTTGCTGCAGGGTCTCGACGATCCGGTGGTCCCGCCACAACAGGCGGAGTTGATGTTCGCGGCGCTGCAGGCCGGCGGCGTGCCGTGCGCGTATATCGGTTTCGAGGGTGAGCAGCACGGGTTCCGCAAGGCGGAGAACATCGCGCGCTCGATGGAGGCCGAGCTCTCCTTCTTCGCGACGGTGACCAATACGCCGATCGCCGAAGCCATCGAGCCCGTGGAGATCCTGAACTTTCCAGTCAGGTGACGCTCGCTGCGTTCCTCAGCACGTTGACCGGGCGCGGCTCCCGGACCATCCCGCCGGCGGAGCGATGTCAGGGGTCACGACGAACCACGTGTCCTGCCGATCGTTGCCGCTGGCCTCATCCGGCCGCAGATCCCCGGCGTACGTGTACAGCGGATGGCCGTTGTACTCGGCCTGACACTCGCCGGAGAGCCACACCCACATTAAGGTGCCGCTGGGACCGTTCTGATACGGCGGGGTGATCAAAGGCGCCTGAGGCTTGAGAAAGGGAACCCACGTTTCGGCGCACAGGCTGCGGCACGTGACGTGTGTCGGGGAGTCCGACGATGAGTAGTAGAGGGATCGATCGGCGTCCCCCTCGAGAATGGTCTCGGGCGTGCCCGACACCATCGCCGTGACCGGCTGCAGCGCAAGGATTGTGGGAACGGTCGTGCGGGGCGAGTGACCGCATGCCACGGCCAACGCAGCGCCAGCGAGTGTCAGCAGCGCGAGCTTCCAGGACGGTCCATTCCGCTCAGGCCATGGGATTCGCATGACGTCGACTCTGACCGGAGCGACGCCACGCCGCCACTGAGATCGGGGTGACGACAAGGATCGTGCCGGCGACGAGCAGGAGCGGAAAGACCATGGCGGACGGATCGGCGGGCGTCGGGATCGGAGCATTCGCGCCGGCGAGGTTGGCCAGGGGCGTCCCAAACGACATGAGCCTGATCACGTTGTTGGAGCCCACGCCGAGGTCATAGCTCACGTCTGCGCCCGGTGCGTTGAGCTTGAGGTATGTCAGGTACCCGCCGGCCGGAACCCAGGACATGTTCCGATCGATGGAAAGGTCGTGGTGCAGGCTCGCATTCATCGGCTCGGCGCCTGCGACGGTGAATCCCTTCGCGCCGTCGATCACCGAGCCGTTATTCGAGGCGGAGGTGACCGGCAGGCCGCTCTGGGTCATGAGCGGCCTGTCCGTGAGCAGGAACAGGTCGGCGTTCACCGGGGCGCCCTCGTTCGCAAGGATCTCGAGCGGCACCCACAACTGGGGGGTGTGCATGGTGATGAGGAGCGGGACGCCGTCGCCGGCCTGCTGATGACGCTGCTCTGCGATCGACGTGTTGTATTTCGCTGCCATGAAGATGGGACTGCTCCCGGCGTAGCGGAGCAGGTGGTTCTCGATCTCGGCTGAGACGAGAAAGCCGTTGTGAATGCACCAGTTGATCACCGCCTGGCCGCTGCCCTTGAGGACTGTCACGTCGAGCGCCTCGACCTGCACCTGCTCGACGACGACGCGAGAGTCCGGCGGTTGCGGGCACCGCGGCGGAAAGGGCGAAATCCTCAGGCGGCGCGAACTCGCGCTCGAGACGCTGCAGAGTCCACGCTCCGGCTTCGATGATGGACGTCGGAATCGCGGGGAGCGGCACGATCCAGCCCACGTCGGCGACGGCGCCGGTATACGCGAAGCTCGTGACGTAGTGCTCGACGCCGGCTGACCACGCCACGAACGTCGTCGCCTTGGCGAGGCGCACGTCACCGTCAGGCGCGACGAGGCCTCCGCAGGCCAGCGCCTGGCTCGCCTGCAGCACGACTGCCGCGCCAACACCCATACCGGCGAACAGGAACTTGCGCATGGTCTCGGACCTCCAGTGGATTGACGTCGTGCGGAGGTGGACACGCACGCGGCCCCGGCGCGGTTCCCGGAATCGAGATTTCGTGACCGGACCGAGACGCGTCGAGTCTTGCCAAGAAGGTTAGTTAGGCTATATAATCAATCTCGTGGCCGCCCCCAGCAACAAGCCCGTCGACGTCGCCAACCGGCTCCGGCCCGTCCTGCTCCACCTGAACCGTCACCTCCGCCGCGAGGTGCACACGTCGGGTGTATCCGCGGGGCAGCTCTCCCTGCTGAGCTCGATCCAGGACAACCCGGGCATCGGCGTTGCCGAGCTCGCTGCCCGGGAGGGGACCTCGGTGCCGTCGATCTGCAGTCACGTGGACCGGCTCGAGGCCAGCGGTCTCATCACCCGCCGCCAGGGCGAGCGCGACCGGCGCAGGGTCGATCTCGAGGTCACATCCGAGGGACTCCGCGTGCTCAAGGTCATCCGCACGAAGCGCACCGCCTGGCTGTCCGCGCGGTTGAGCGCGCTTGCCGACGTGGATCTCACCGCCATCGCGGATGCGATCGCACCGCTCGAGGCACTGCTGGTCCAGGCCGAATGAGCCTCGGTATCGGCAGCGCGACGGCGCGCACATTCACGAGCCTTCGCCGGCACTACAACTACCGGCTGTACTTCTTCGGACAGGTCGTCTCCATCAGCGGCACGTGGATGCAGAGCGTCGCGCAGGCGTGGTTTGTCGTCCAGAACACACATTCAGCGCTCGCCGTCGGCATCCTCGCGGTCTGCCAGTTCGGACCGTACGCGCTGCTGGGACTCTTCGGCGGAGCGATCGCCGACAGGCTCGATCAACGCAAGGTCCTGATCGGCACGCAGGCAGCATTCATGATCACGGCGACGTTGCTCGCGGTCCTGACCCTCACCGGCCACGCGACGGTGTGGGAGGTCTACGTGATCGCGGCCATCACCGGGACGATCACCGTCCTCGACAACCCGGTCCGTCAGGCATTCACCATCCAGATGGTCGGACGCGACGAGCTGCCGAACGCGGTTGCGCTCAACTCGAGCCTGTTCAACGCGTCGCGCATCGTCGGGCCGGCGATCGCCGGCGCCCTCATCGCGGTCGCCGGCGTCGGCATCTGCTTCCTCATCAACGCGCTGAGCTATCTTGCCGTGCTCGCCGCGCTCTGGATGATGCGTGTGCACCAGCTGTTTCCGACGCACCGCGACCTCAACCCACAGAACCTCTTTCGCGGTTCGATCGAAGGCTTGCAGTTCGCCTGGCGCACGCCGGTGATCCGTGCGGTGCTCGTGATGATGCTGTTCATCGCGACGATCAGCATCAACTTCAACGTGCTGTTGCCGGTCCTTGCGTCGCGCACATTGAACAGCGGACCCGAGGTGTTCGGCATCCTCTCAGCGCTGTTCGGATTCGGTGCACTCATCGGAGCACTCTTCTCGGCGTCGTTGGGTCGAGCGAGCCGCCACGCAATGCTCAGCGGCGCAGCGTTGTTCTCGGTCTCGGAGATCGTGCTTGCGCCGCTCCACGTCACGTGGGCCGCAGGGCTCGCGCTCGTGGTGACGGGCATCGCGTTCACGATCTATGCCTCGCAGACGAACGCAACGCTGCAGCTGGCGGTGACTGACAGGCTCCGCGGCCGTGTCCTCGGGATCTACGGTTACGTCTTCTTCGGCACCGCACCGCTCGGCGGTCTGCTCGCAGGGTGGCTCGCGCAAGTCGGCGGGACGGAGCTGGCGTTTCTCATCGCCGGTCTCACCGGGGTTGGCGCCACCATCTACGGCTGGGCCGACACGGGTCGAGCGCAACGCCGGGAAGCTCCCCCGATCACGCAGACCGCATAGGGGCGGCGCTTCGCTGCATCCTTTCCCGTGCCGGTGACCGCACCGGCGCTCAGGAGGCTGACGTGGAGCATCGAACGCTGGGGACGCAGGGGCTCGAGGTCTCGGCGATCGGACTTGGCTGCATGGGCATGTCCGATTTCTACGGAACCGCCGAAGAACGCACTGAACATGAAGCGATCGCGGCCATCGACCGAGCCGCGGAAGTTGGCATCACGCTGCTCGACACGGCAGACATGTACGGGCCGTTCACCAACGAGGAGCTGGTGGGCCGTGCGCTGACCGGTCGCCGCGACCAGTTCGTCGTCGCAACGAAATTCGGTCTGGTGCGTGGTCCTGACGGACAGACCATCAACGGCAGGCCCGAGTACGTGCATCGCGCATGCGACGCGTCGCTCCAGCGGCTCGACATCGACACCATCGACCTGTACTACCAGCACCGCGTCGACCGCTCGGTGCCGATCGAGGAAACGGTCGGCGCGATGGCGGAGCTGGTTGCCGCCGGCAAGGTGCGCTACATCGGCCTCAGCGAGGCCGGCGCCGCGAACATCCGCAAGGCGCATGCGGTGCATCCGATCGCTGCGGTGCAGAGCGAGTACTCACTGTTCACGCGCGATGTCGAGGAGAGCGTGCTCCCGACCATCCGCGAGCTGGGCATCGGGTTCGTCGCGTACAGCCCGCTCGGTCGCGGCATTCTCACGGCGAGCGTCAACGCGGAGACGCTCCCCGAGGGCGACATCCGGCGCAACAACTTCCCACGCTTCGCTGCGGAAAACCTCGAGACCAACATGGCGATCGCGAACGGCTCTCGACGCTTGCCGCGGAGCGCGGCCTGACCGCCGCGCAACTCGCACTGGCATGGCTGCTCCACCGTGGCGATGATGTCGTGCCGATCCCGGGGACGAAGCGTCGCAGCCGCGTCGACGAGAACGCCGCGGCGGCGGACGTGAGCCTCGACGCAGGCGACATCGAACGTATTGACGAGGTGGTGCGGCCGGGTGAGGTGCAGGGCGACCGCCACTGGGACATGTCCGCGATCGACCGCTGACCACGCGCTATGGTCACGCGGTGGTGAGCACCGGTTCCGACTCGCGTTTCGCCTGGACGCCGACGGCAGAGCAGTCCGAGGGCTCGCGGCTCAGGCATTTCATCACTCACTCGGCGTGGGCGATCTCGACGGCGTCGCGCGCATCGCCCGAGACGAACCGGAGCGCTTCTGGACGGCGATGGTCGACGACATCGGTGTCGAATGGACGCGGCGGTTCGACATTGCGATGGACACCTCGGGCGGCTTGCCGTGGACGCGGTTCTGGCGCGGCGGCCGGCTCAACCTTGCGCACAACGCGGTGACCCGCTGGGCGCAGCGTGCGCCGGAGCGGCCCGCCGTCGTCTGGGAAGGCGACGACGGCACCACGGGCGAATGGACCTACTCCGACCTCCAACAGCACACCTCCTGGGCGGCGGCACAGCTGTACAACCTCGGTGTCCGGACGGGAGACAGCGTCGGCCTGTGCCTGCCCATGATCCCCGAAACGGTGTCGATCTTTCTCGCCTGCGCCTGGCTGGGGGCAATCGTCGTGCCGCTCTTCAGCGGGTACGGCGCAGGAGCAATCGTCTCCCGGTTGCGCGACTGCGATGCCAAGGTTTTGGTCGTTGTTGACGGATTCACACGGCGGGGGCGCACGATCAGCATGAAATCGGTGGCGGACGAGGCTGCGGAGCAACTGCCGTCACTCGAGCACATCCTCGTGGTGCCGCAGATCGGCACTCGAACCTCACCATGCGGGCTGATCGCGACGTCATGTTCCCCGCAATGCCCCCGTGGTGGAGCACCGCGCCGCCCGTCGCGGACACGGACGCCGACTCGACGTTCATGATCATCTACACGAGCGGGACGACGGGCCGGCCGAAGGGCACCGTGCACGTCCACGGCGGGTTTCCCGTGAAGGCGATGCAGGACATGGCCCACTGCTTCGACATCGGCGAGCACGATCGCCTGCTCTGGTTCACCGACATCGGCTGGATGATGGGTCCGTGGGCGATCTGCGGCACCCTCAGCATCGGCGCGACGCTCGTGCTGTTCGACGGCGTCCCCGACCACCCGGGACCGGATCGTCTCTGGTCCGTGGTCGAACGGCATCGCGTCACGGTGCTCGGTATCGCGCCAACAGTGATCCGCGCATTGATGCGCAGCGGCGACGAGCCGGTGCTGGCACACGATCTCTCATCCCTGCGCGTGCTCGGCTCCACCGGCGAGCCGTGGAACACCGATCCCTGGCTCTGGTACCAGCAGAAGATCGGCGGCGGACGGCTGCCGGTGATCAACTATTCCGGCGGCACCGAGATATCCGGCGGCATCCTCGCCGGCAACATGCTCACGCCGCTGCAGCCATGCGCGTTCGCGGGACCGTGCCCGGGCATGGCGGCGGACATCGTCGACGAGAACGGCCGGAGCATCCGCGACCGCGTCGGCGAGCTGGTGATCCGCGCGCCCTGGCCCGGCATGACGCGGGGCTTCTGGCGTGACAGGGAGCGCTACCTCGACACGTACTGGTCACGGTGGCCCGACATCTGGGTGCACGGTGACTGGGTGGAGGTGGATGCCGACGGCCTCTGGTACATCCGCGGCCGCAGCGATGACACGATCAAGGTCGCCGGCAAGCGGCTCGGGCCGGCTGAGGTCGAATCCGCGCTCGTCGCTCACCGTGCCGTGTCCGAAGCAGCGGCGATCGGCGTACCCGATCCGCTCAAGGGCGAAGCACTCGTCGTCTTCGTCGTGCTCAAACCGGGCGTCACCGACTCACCGGAGCTTCGCACGGCACTTGCGCGATGCGTCACCGACGAGATGGGCAAGGCGCTGGCGCCGCATGCTGTCGAGATCGTGTCAGAGCTGCCCAAAACACGCAACGCGAAGGTGCTGCGCCGGGTCGTGCGCTCCGTCTATCTCGGCAACGATCCCGGCGATCTCTCATCGCTCGAGAATCAGAGCGCCATAGAAGCACTGGAGCGGGTGCGCACGGCGCACTGAGCTGTGGGCGGGACGTCCGCGAAGTGTCCGGAGCGCGAACTCGATGATGGTCGGCTCCGCGTCGGGATGCAGCGCCGTCGCAACGGCGGCGCCCGCCCGACGTCCTCGAGAAGGGGACGACGATGCCCGACACCCTCGCGCTGCGCGGCAGTGCATTCCACCCCGCCGGCGGCACGCGTGCCGGTCACCGCCGGCTGCGCAAGCTCTCCGACGAGGAGCTGCAAGCCGATGCCGGCGTCACGCTGCTCATCCGAGAGCGAACAACCGGACCGACCACTGCGCAGAGCCTCGCCTGGCTCCAGTCACTGCCGGACGGGCGCTCGCGTCACATGGACATCAACCAGCTGACCGCGCGGCACGGGTACGACCCTGCCGACCGGGATCGCGTCGTCCGCTGGGCGACTGCCGCCGGTCTGCAGGTGACGTTCGAGGACGCGGCAACGAGGCGCGTCATGGTTCGCGGGAGTGCGGCGCAACTGGGCGCGGCATTCGGCGTCGACCTCGAGCGTTTTCGCTGGCAGCAGCCCGACGGCCGCTCGGTCGAGTATCGCGGTCATACCGGGCCTGTCCACATCCCGGCGCAGCTGGACGGCCTGATCGACGGCGTCTTCGGGCTCGACGACAGGCCGATCGCGCGCTCGCACCTTCGTTCGCTCGAGGACGGTCGCGCTGCCATCTTCGCGTACGACCCACCACAGATCGCGGCGCTGTACGACTACCCACGCCTTCCCAACGGCGGCGAGGGCGTCGAGTTGGTGGCAGCGATGATCGAGCTCGGCGGCGTTGTCCATCCGTTCGACCTCGCCGCGTCGTTCGCGCGGCTCGGACTCCCCGCGCCCGACATCACCAACGTCTGGATTGACGGGGCCACGCCGACACCCGATCCCGGCGGCGCCGACGTCGAAGTCGCCCTCGACTACCAGGTGATCGGCGCGATGGTGGCTGCGATGGCGCCGAAGGCGCACCTGACGATCGTCAACTACAACGCCCCCAACAACGAGCGGGGATTCATCGACGCGGTGGCAACTGCCGCAGCCGACGCGGGGCGGCAACCTGCGGCAGTGTCGATCAGCTGGGGATCATCGGAGGACAACTGGTCGCCGCAGGGGATCCGCGGTCTCAACTCCGCATTCGCAACCGGTGCATTGCACGGCGTCACGTTCAGCGCGGCCGCCGGGGATGCCGGCTCGAGCAACGATGAGCTCGACGGCTTTCAGCATCCGGAATTCCCGGCGTCGAGCCCGCATGTGTGGGCGTGCGGCGGCACCACCCTGCTCGCCTCTCGGGGACAGATCCGCACAGAGACGGTCTGGAACGAGCTGGCTCGCGGCGCCGGAGCCGCCGGCAGCGGTGTCAGCGGGGCGTTTCCCGTTCCCGCGTATCAGGCCGGGCTCGGTATCCGGCCGAGATCGGCCGACAGCGGCGCACCCGGTCGTGGCCTTCCGGACGGGTCGGGTAATGCCGACCCGCTCACCGGCTGGAACGTGGTCGCGTTGCGCCGCCTCCGGTCGACGGGTGGGACCAGCGCAGTCGCGCCGATGTACACGGCGCTCTGGACACTCGTGTCGGCGCAGCTGGGACATCGCATCGGGCTCCCGCATCCGAAGCTCTACGCGTTCCGCGGTCGCGGGTTCAACGACGTCACCGCGGGCAATACCGGTGGGCCATACGCCGCCCGGCGTGGCTGGGATCTGGCGAGCGGCTGGGGCAGTCCCGACGGCCGTCAGATCGCGCGTGACCTCGGGGTGCGGTTGCCGGCGAGGAGTCACGCACCCCACGGATCGCCCGCGGCGAACGCGAGATCGCCTGAGGTCAGGTGCCGAGCAGGGCGGCTGAGCCGGTCGCGAGTGCGACCGTCCGGCCGTCCGCGGCGACCACCTCGGCTGTGCTGACTGCAAGGCTCCGACCGCGGTGCACGACCTTCGCGCGCGCTTCGATGAGACTGCCGTCGCCGGCGACCGGGCGAAGGAAGTTCACCTTGATATCGACCGATGCCATTCGCTCGCCTGCCTCGAGCGTTGTCTGCACGGCGAGCGCGAGTGCCAGGTCGGCGAGGAGAACGATGAAGCCTCCCTGCGGCCAGCCAAACGGTGTCGCGAGCCATCCGCTCAGGGGCAGCGCACATGCAGCGGCACCCTCGCCCGCATCCGTCGGCGCGATGCCGAGCAGATGGTGAAGCGGCGGGAGCGGCAGGTCGCCGCGAATCTGCGCACGGACGACGTCGATGCCGCGCATACCCCGGACTGTTGCAACGTCGCTGCCGCCCGCGAGCGGGCGAAGGTACGGATCAGGACCGTCGTCGTCCGTCATCGCAGCACGCACCGGCGCCGGCGGCGCGGCCGTGCCACCGCGACTTGGAGCGCCGGTCGTGGGGTCGCTGAAGATGCGCATCCGTGACGTTGCGTGCGCTATCAAACGGCCCTCGTCATCGACCACTCCGGCCTCGGAGAGACCCATCGTCCGACCCGAGTAGAGCAAGCGACCGTGCGCGGTGACGACCGATCCCACGCGCGCGGGGCGGACGTACGTCATCGACATCTCGGCCGTCGTGTACTGCGTGTGCGCCGGCAGCAACGACTGCAGCGCGCATCCGAGCGCCGCGTCCGCCGGCAGCGCGAGGACGCCACCGGGCACGCCGGCGCTCGACCATTCGAACCAGCCGCTCACGGGCATGCTGAAATCCGCGGTGCCCTCGTCCGCGCCCTCGAAGTCGACCCCGGTGAGCCGTCCCATCGGCGGACGGCCGCGTATCAGGCGGAGGCTCTCCAGCCCGGTCAGGCCGCGGGTCGACGCGTCGAGCACGTCGCCGCGGACTGGAATGTCGCGCCAGAGCGCGGGCTCGCGAATCACCACCGTGCGAGCTTAGGTACTCAGGGCGGTGGCGCGGGTACCCACGTGATCCCAGTGCACACACTCGTTGCATGGTCCGTGCCGACGACCGCAGCAGCGTATCCGCTTCCGCGCACCGTCACGGAGTCCGGAAATCCCGGCAGCGGAACGGGCAGATGCACGACGCGCGAGACGACCGCATAGACCTGACATCCGTCGCTCGCGCATGACGTGCCGTCGGGGGCCTGCGCATCGTCCGGAGTCTTCAGCACGACGGTATTGCTGCTTGTCGCGCGGGACCTGCGCCGACTGATCGCCCGCCTGGATACACGCGCGTTGAAATGTTAGAGCATGCCCTGCATGTCCTGCGGGTTGATGTCGACGACCTGCACGGACTGCGCATAGAGAAAGCGCGGGTCGACAGCATCCGCGCCCGACTGCGCACCGAGTTGCGCGGCAGCCTCGACGCGTCCGGACCACACGTAGAGATATGCGCTGTCCGCGACCAGACACGTCAGACCGAACAGGAACAGCGAGAAACCGAGCGCGAACACCATCAGCGTCTGCCCGCGCTGCCGCCGGCGTCGGACTCTGTCGGTGCAAGGAGTCACTGGCGAAACGGCGGTGGCAACGCTTCTGACTGGGCGTGCACCGTTGGGCTCCAGAACACGCCCCAGGCAAGCGGTGTCTTCGAGAAGTCCAGGCGCGTACTCGCCCTGCAGGTGACGACGGTGAGCCCGTTCGGCGGCTGCAGCGCGCGATCCAGATATCCCGGGACGATGACGCCACCGGCAGCAGTCGAGCCGATGTCACAGGAGACGTCGGCAGCAAGCGGCGAGCCGGGATACGCCTGCGGCGCCTGTGACGGATGCGCTCCGTCACCGCTGTCGCCGCCGGACGTGCAGAGCGGTGCGGTCTGCCAGACGAGCATGCCCGTGTACGTCGTCATCGTCCCGTAGAAGGTCTCGGCTGCGTAGCGGCATCCTGTCGGGAGTCCCGCGGTGCTGAGTTGCGATTCGCCTGCACCGCAGCACCGCGTTCCCGACGGATCCACCGCGTTGTTCGGGCGCCTGAAAACGTGACTGCGCCGCAAGCGCCGTGGCGGCGTTGAGCTGCTGTTGCACGGTCACCTGCACCATCAGGCCGACGAAGTTGCAGACGAGCAGCAGCAGGATCGGCAGGATGAGCGCGGTCTCGAGGACGGCCTGAGCGTCATCGCCGCGCCGCCCCCGGCGCGTCACGGTGCGAACCGCAGCGTGTGCGTCGTTGCAGAAATGTCTGTGGGAAGCTCGAAACCGGTCGCTCCGGGACCGAATCCGGGAGGCACGAAGGATGCGATGAAACCGATCACGCGCACGGTGATCAGTGGCGAATTCGTCGCACTTCGGCGGATAGGGCGACGGCACGCCCGATGGTGGTGCGACACAGGGTGGCGGGTCCTGCTCCGTGACGCAGACCACGACGGCTCGCGGCCCCATCGTCGCCTGCACCTCCGCGGGCGTTGACGGACAGCGTGCGGACACGTCCGGTTGGCATGCGCCAGTCGTGACCGGCTGGCACCACCCGGCGATGCTCGTCCCGAACAGCGCCGTGCGCAGCTGGCCCGACACCGCCGCGGTCACCGCTCGGGCGTCAGGCGCAGTCTCGGCCGCCGGGTTCGAGCCCGCGGAGGCGGCGACCGTCGCGGCCTGCTCCACTGCAGACACCTCAGCCGACGTCTGCAGAGCCCAGAGCCCCGCGTCCAGCGCACCGAGGAGGCAGATGAGAAAGAGGGGCACGACGACCGCAAACTCGAGGGTGGCCTGGGCCGCTCGTCCGGCCCGGGGCGCGCGTCGAGGACGCACGACACCCTCGAACTCCCCTCCCATGAACTCATCGTAGCCGTGCAGGGCACCCCCTCACAGGGACAAAGCCGACTAGTGCGCCAGGCCGGCCCGCGCCGCGAGGTCAGGAGGACGGCGGCAGCACGACGAACGTGAGATCGACCGGGTCGAGCGGAGTGACCTTGACCGGGTGCGACGGCTGCCCGGTCGCTGGGTCGATGAGCGTGGTCCAGTTGCCGTCGGCGAAGAACTCCAGGACGTACGGGCCGCCGACAGGGACGGATCCGAACGTGAAGTCACCTGCCGAGTCGGCCGCGCCGGTGATGAAGGGGCCGCTCGTCTTGTACGTCCCACCCGGCTCGGCTTTGTAGTTCGTACTCAGGCGGACCGGGCCCGACGCGGGAGCACCGCTGCGAGCGACGAGCGTCCCGGACACAGCCACAGGCGCAGCGAGCATGGCCTGCGCCTCCAGCGCCTGAGCAGTGCCCGGGAACTTGGCGACGAGACGCTGGAGATCGACCACCGCTTCCTTGTCGGACAGCTGCGCCAGCTCCTCCTGCCCGGCGATGAGCAGTGCTGCCGGATAGAGCGATTCGGCGGTCCTGGTTGCCGCGGCCGACCCCTCGTCCACCACCTGATCGAGCAGCGTCACGGCATCCGTCGCGTGGCCGGCTGCGACGAGCACGCGAGCCTCGCCCGCCTGGTCGATCGGGAGCTGCACTTGCGCCTGCGCTCCGGTGGCGGTGTTGGGCGCCAGGGCGATGATCTCCTCCAGCCGCGTGATCGCGGCCGGATAGGCCTGGTGCGCCGCGTCACTCGTCGACGATGCGTAGAGGAGCGTTGCGAGCGCCGCGGTCGCCTCGGGACGGAGCGCCCGGTCGGTGACGGACCGGTAGAGCACCACCGCCTCATCGACCTGACCCTTGCGGCCAAGCGACTTCGCCCAGGACATCAACGTGTGCTCCTCGGCAATAGACGCAGCGGATGCCGCAGACGTGTCGAGGATGAAGAGCGGACCGGTCCTGCCTTCGATCACCCCATCGACCGCGATCGCCGCCGCGAAGTCTCCGGCAGTCTCGAGTTGGGTTGCCGTCGATGCAGCCGACGCCGTCGAACTGGCGGCTCCCAGGGCCACGCCGGTCATGGCCATGAGCAGGAGTGCGATCACGAGCGAAGCGAACGGCCAGCGGCGCCGGGGACCAGCCTGGTGCGAGATCGCCGCCGGCTCGGAGTCCATGGATGGTCCGATACGTCCAGACGTGGCGGCGTTGGAGCGACTGGCGGCGGCCAGGGTGGCGGCGCGCTCGGTGGCTGCGGATCCATGCACGCATAACGTACGTGCGCACCTCCCGGCTTCGCGCGCACTGCCAATGTCGACGCGCCGCGGGGTCGGGTAGGCTGCTCGCCGCATGATCACTGTCGACGGCGGCGCGTTGTCGATCGACGCCGTGGTGCGAGCGGCTCGCGGGCGCGAAGCCGTCGGCCTCGCCGGGGGCGTCCATGCACGCATGGCTCTCGGCTCGCGCGGTTGTCGACCGTCTCGATCGAGAGGGCGCAGTCGTCTACGGAGTCACCACGGGGTTCGGCGCTCTGGCGGATCGCGCGGTCGACCCACCAGATCGATCACTCCTGCAGCGCTCGGTCGTGCTGAGCCATGCGGCCGGGTCCGGGCCCCGCCTCGACGACGAGGTCGTCCGCGGCATGATCCTCCTGCGCGGCCGCACGCTCGCCGCCGGGCTCTCGGGGGTGCGACCGGAGCTCGTCGAGGCGCTCGTCGCCCTGCTTGATGCCGGCATCGTGCCCTGGGTGCCGGAGCACGGCTCGCTCGGGGCGTCGGGCGACCTTGCGCCGCTGGCCGCCATCGCGACGGTGCTTCTCGGCGAGGGTTGGGTTTCGGGACCCGACGGAGCGCGGATCGACGCAGCATCTGCACTGCGCGCCCACGGTCTCACCCCCATCGACGTCGAACCCAAGGAAGGGCTCGCGTTGATCAATGGCACAGACGCGATGACGACGCTGCTCGCTCTGGCAGTGCACGACCTCGAAGATCTGCTTCGCGTCGCTGATATCGCGTGTGCGCTCAGCGTCGAGGCCTTGCTCGGCACCACCGTTGCGTACGGTGAGCGTGTCGTCGGCCTCCGGCCGGCACGTGGCCAGGCAGACTCCGCCGCCAACCTCCGGGCTCTGTTGCACGACAGCCCGATCGTCGCCTCGCACCGGGTCTCGCGCCATGCCGTCCAGGACGCGTACTCGCTGCGGTGCGCGCCCCAGGTGCATGGAGCCGCGCGCGACGCGGTCGCATTCTGCCGGCAGACCGTCGAACATGAATTGGCCAGTGTTGTCGATAACCCGGTGGTCCTCGATGACGAGGTGGTGAGCGCCGGCAACTTCCACGGACAGGCGCTCGCGTATGCCGCAGACCTCATCGCGTCGGTATGTGCCGACATCGCGGCGATCAGCGAGCGGCGTCTCGACCGCCTGCTCGACCCTGCGCGCTCGCGGGGGCTCCCGGCGTTCCTCAGCCCCGAACCCGGCCTCAACAGCGGCCTGATGATCACGCAGTACACCGCAGCCGCACTGGTCGCCGCGCTGCGGCACGCGGCCACGCCGTTTGCGGTGCAGAGCGCAACCACCAGTGCCGGCCAGGAGGATCACGTCTCCATGGGGTACGAGGCCGCGCTCCGGACGCGGCGCTCCGTCGGCCTGCTGCGGTCGGTGCTCGCCATCGAGGTGATGGGCGCTGTGCAGGCAGTGGAGATGCGCCATCCGCAACACCCGGGTCCGGCCACCGGCGCGCTGATCACCTCGGTGCGTGCGCTTGCGCCGCCGCTCGCGGCCGACCGCGTCCTCAGCGGTGACATCGAGGCCGTTGAGGGCTGGGTGCGTGAGGCCGCGTGGCGCGAGCCGCTCGCCGCCGCCGGAGTGACGCTCCGATGACCGCCGGAGCGCGGCCGGTGCGCGCGCCACGCGGGAACACCTTGAGCTGCGGCAGCTGGCAGACGGAAGCACCGTTGCGCTGCCTGATGAACAACCTCGATCCCGAGGTCGCCGAGGACCCGGATTCGCTCGTCGTGTACGGTGGCACGGGACGCGCGGCGCGCTCGTGGGAATGCTTCGACGCCATCGTCGCGTCGCTGCGCTCGTTGCGCGATGACGAGACGCTGCTCGTGCAGTCCGGCAAACCCGTCGGGATCGCCCGCACCCACGAGCTCGCGCCGCGCGTGCTGATCGCCAACTCCCTGCTCGTCCCGCGATGGGCGACGTGGGAGGAGTTCTGGCGGCTCGAGGCGATGGGGCTGACGATGTACGGACAGATGACCGCCGGGTCGTGGATCTACATCGGCACCCAGGGCATCCTGCAGGGCACGTTCGAGACCTTCGAGGCCGTGGCGCGGAAGCGATTCGGCGGCAGCCTGCGCGGCCGTCTCGTCGTGACTTCGGGGCTCGGCGGCATGGGCGGCGCCCAGCCGCTCGCGGTGACGATGAGCGGCGGAGTCGCACTCTGCATCGACGTCGACCGGACGCGCATCCAGCGACGTCTCGACACGGGCTACGTCGATGAGGTGGCGGAGACGCTCGATGCCGCAGTGCGGCGTGTGGACGTCGCTCGCGAAGAAGGACGCGCGCTTTCGGTCGCGGTCTGCGCCAATGCTGCCGAGGCGCTGCCGGCGCTGCTCGACTCCGCACTCGCAATCGACGTTGTCACCGACCAGACGAGCGCGCACGATCCGCTGAACGGCTATGTGCCGGCGGGACTGAGCCTCGAGGACGCGGCCGCGTTGCGCGTCAGTGATCCGGAGGGATACATGCGCAGGTCGCGCGAGTCGATGGCGCGCCATTGCGCGGCTATGGTCGAGTACCAGAAGCGAGGTGCAGAGGTGTTCGACTACGGGAACTCACTCCGCGACCAGGCCCGCATCGGCGGATTCGCCGATGCCTTTGCCTATCCGGGCTTCGTACCTGCATACATCCGCGATCAGTTCTGTGAGGGTCGCGGGCCGTTCCGCTGGGTCGCGTTGAGCGGCGACCCGCAGGACATCGCGCGCACAGACGCGGCCATGCTCGAGCTGTTCCCGGACCACGACGGCCTCCACCGCTGGATGTCGCTCGCCCGCGAACGCGTGCATTTCCAGGGGCTCCCCGCACGCATCTGCTGGCTCGGCGCCGGTGAACGCCACCTCGCCGGAATGCGTTTCAACGACATGGTGCGCAGCGGGGAATTGTCTGCGCCGATCGTCATCGGGCGCGACCATCTCGACAGCGGTTCCGTCGCGTCGCCCATGCGCGAGACCGAGTCCATGCGCGACGGCAGCGATGCGATCGCGGACTGGCCGATCCTCAACGCGCTGCTCAACACGTCGAGCGGGGCGACGTGGGTTGCGGTGCACCACGGTGGCGGCGTCGGCATGGGGCTATCGATCCACGCCGGCGCGCAGGTCTGCGCTGACGGCACCGAGCTCTCGGCCCGGCGCTGCGAGCTGATGTTGACGAACGACCCGTCCACCGGGGTCATGCGCCATGCCGATGCCGGCTATCCCGAGGCGCAGGACGCCGCACGCGCTCGCGGCGTCCGCGTGCCGATGCTCGACGCAGCACCCGAGGTGTGAACGCCCGCGACTGGCTCAATGGCGGCGCGGCAGTGCCGGACATCGCCCTGCTGGGAGCGCCGATCTCACGGGCCTCAATCTCCCCGGCGCAGTCGTGGACGACGCCGCCATCGTTTCGTGCGGCGCTCAATCGTTTCCCGACGTGGGACGCGGAGCACGAGGTCGACATCGCGGATCTGCACGTCCGGGACCTCGGCGACGTCCTCGGCGACAGCGGGGATACAGACGCAAGCGCCGCGCATGACCGTATCCGTGCGGCCACCGAGGCCGCGGCGCGAACGTGCGCGGCTGTTTTCGTCATCGGCGGCGACAACTCGCTGACGCGCCCGGCAATGCAGGGTGTCATGGCCGCCTCTCCGAACGCGGCCTGGGGCCTGCTGACGCTCGACGCGCACCACGATTGCCGTCCGTTCACCGAGGGTTCGCGCAACGGCACACCGGTGCGCGAGCTGATCGTTGCCGGGCTGCCGGGGAGCCGTGTGGCGCAGATCGGCATCCATCCACTCGGCAACGCGCGCGAGCATGCGGACTGGGCACGCGCTCAGGGGATTCACGTCTTTCCGGTCGGAGCCGTGCGTGAGCGGGGCATGGACGCCGTCGTCGCCGGCGCTTTGTCCGCCCTGGCGTCCGCAGGAGTTGAGCGTCTCTACGTGGATTTCGACATCGACGTCGTGGACCGTGCGTTCGCACCGGCGTGTCCGGCGAGCCTGCCCGGCGGTTTGCGACCGGAGGACCTGCTTCGCGCCGCATACGCACTCGGGGCCGAGCCTCGGGTCGCTGCCGCGGACATCGCCGAGGTGGACGCCAGTGCTGACGTCAACGGCGTGACGGTCCGCCTCGCCGCTGCGACGTTCGTCAACTTCTGCGCCGGCCTCGCATCGCGTGAAAGGGCGCGCGCCTCATGACGTCGGTGATCGTTCGCGGCATCGGCGCGCTCTGCACATGCGACCCGGAGCGCGGGGATGCTCCTGGGGTGGTGCAGGACGCGGCGCTCATGGCTCGTGACGGCATCATCACCTACGCCGGTCCGGAGCGTGAGCTGGATCGGTCGGACATCCGCGAAGGAACAATCGAGGTGCACGCGCGCGGGGCGGCTGTCGTCCCTGGATTCGTCGACGCGCACACGCACATCGTCTGGCTCGGCGACCGTGGCGACGAATACGCCCGGCGTGCATCGGGCACGTCGTACGAGGAGATCGCATCGGCGGGAGGCGGCATCCGAGCGACGGTGCGTACGACCGCAGCGGGGAGCGTTGAGGAGCTGACAACGACCGCGCGGCGCAGGGCACTCGAGATGCTCGCGCATGGCACGACGACGATCGAGGTCAAGAGTGGCTACGGACTGGAGCATGAGGCGGAGATGCGCCAGCTCGATGCGGCACTGCATCTGCGCGCGTACCCCGACCTTCCGGACGTCGTGCCGACATATCTGCCGCTCCAGGCGCTGCCGGATGGTTCGCGCGAGGCGTACATCGACGACGTCTGCAACCGCGGCGTCGTGGATGCCGCGAAACGGGCCGGCTTCATCGATGCCTTCTGTGAGACGGGCGCCTTCACCGTCGATGAATGCGAACGCGTCTTCAGCGCGGGCCGCCCCCATCACCTCCGTCCAAAGATTCACGCCGAACAGCGTTCTCACAGCGGTGGTGCAATGCTCGCCGCTCGAGTTCGGAGCGGTGAGCGCCGATCACCTCGAGCACGCAACGGCCGAGGATTGCGCCGCGCTCGCGAGCGCCGGGGTGGTCGGGGTCATGCTGCCCGGGCGCATCGGTCGTGCTCGGCGGGCCGCCACCACCAGGACGCCGGCTGCATCGACGCCGGCTGCACCGTGGCCGTCGCGACCGACTGCAACCCCGGGACCTCGTACACCGAGTCGATGCCGCTGATGATCTCGCTGGCCGTCGCACAGGGCGGCCTCACCCCGGCGGAGGCGCTCGCGGCCGCGACAACCGGGGGAGCCGCGGCGCTCGGGCTCAAGGATCGAGGCATGCTCCGGCAGGGTATGCGCTGCGACGCGGTGATCCTGAACTCGCAGCACTGGATCGACATCGCATATCACCTCGGCGGCGATGTGGTGGGCAGTGTGCTGCTCCAGGGTCGGTTGGCAGTACCCTCGAAGACCTGATGCTCACCGAATCCACACCGCGCGCCCAGCGAGGGCGTCGACCGGCGGGCACGATCCTTCCCCGGCTCGTGGGTCAGGACCTCGAGGTGCAGCTCGCCTCCGGTGAGACGCGCACCTACGTGAACCTCGACATGGCGGCAAGCACGCCGGCGATGGAGCCGGTCGCCGACGCGGTGATCGAGTTCCTTCCCTGGTACTCGAGCGTGCATCGCGGCGCCGGGTTCGCCTCGCAGGTCTCGACACGCGCGTACGAGGCGGCGCGTGTCGCCGTAGCGACGTTCGTCGGCGCGCGCTCGACCGATACAGTCATCTTTGTCAGGAACACGACCGAGGCCATCAACCTTTTGACCCACAGCCTGGTGCTGCGTCCGGGCCACTGCGTGCTGAGCACCATCGTCGAGCACCACGCCAACATGCTCCCCTGGCGCCGTCTCGCCAACGTCGATCTGCTCGAAGCACCGGAGTCTCCCGAGCAACTGCTCGCGGAGCTGCGCCGCGCGCTCGAGGATCGTCACCGCCCCGTGGGCATCGTCGCGATCACCGGCGCGAGCAACGTCACCGGCGAAGTCTTTCCCATCGCCGAGATCGGGACGCTGGCGCACGAGCATGGAGCCCTGCTCTGCGTCGACGCCGCGCAGCTCGCGCCGCATCGTTCGATCGACATGGTGGCCATGGGGATCGACTTTCTCGCGCTGTCCGGTCACAAGATGTACGCGCCGTTTGGTGGCGGGGTCCTCGTCGCGCCGTCGGCGGTGATGGGCGACTCCGAACCGATGCTCGCGGGCGGCGGCGCCGTTACCTACGTCACCACCGATGATGTGCAGTGGGCATCGCTGCCCGACCGTCACGAGGCCGGCAGCCCGAACGTTGTCGGCGCGATCGCGCTCGGCGCCGCGTGCACGGTGCTCGGCAGCACGGGGATGGTGCACATCGGCGCCCACGAGAAGCGGTTGCTCGCATACCTCGACGGGCAGATCAACGAGCTTCCAAGCCTGCACCGCCTCCGCCTGTGGGACGGACCCGATGTCGACCGGCTCGGCGTCAGCACGTTCACGGTCGACGGGATGCACCATGCGCTCGTCGCGTCGGTGCTCAGCGCCGAGTATGCGATTGGCGTTCGCCATGGCTGCTTCTGCGCGCACCCGTACATCACGCATCTGCTGGGCGTGAGCATCGGTGAGGCGCACACGATCCGCGAGCGGCTGCGCCGCGGCGAGCATTACGAGATCCCCGGCGCGATACGGGCGTCGTTCGGGATCGGGACGACCGTCGAGCACATCGACCGGCTCATCGCGGCCCTGCGCGAGATCACCACCAATGGACCCCGCCTCGAGTACGTCGAGGACCCGCAGACCGGCGACTACCTGCCGGTCGGCGACCGGCGAACGCTGCCGAGCTTCACGTTCCTGCCCCCGCTCGAGGCCATGGCAACCCCATCAGGTTGCGGGCAGTTCTGAGCGTCAGCCAGGCTCGCTGAGCTCGCGCTCGAGCGCGCTCGCATCTGTCACCGGCGCCTTGCACACAAAGCCACGACAGACGTACGCGGTGGCCTTGCCGTCCACAGCCGGGCGATCGTCGAGCAGCGGGACATCGCCGGCTGGACCCCACGCGAGCACCCGCAGTGGATCGAAGCGCCGGCGCACGACGGCAACCAGATCGCGCGTGTCGGCACCGGCCGGGCCGCCGGCGATCGCGACCTCGCGCATGGGACCGACGAGGAGCTCCATCGCGGCGGCGAGCCCGGCAACGGCGAGTGGCGCGCGCCCGACCACGGTGGTAAGCGGCGCGACGATCTCGGTCGCGTAGTCGTGCCACCGGCCGTCGCCGGTGAACGCGTGCATGCGGCTGAACAGCGTCGCAGCAACTGACTGTCCCGCGCTCACCGGGTTGTCGTCGATGGTGCGCGGGCGAACGATCAACGGCGGAGAATCGGCCGCGGTGTCGAAGTAGGCGCCGTCGCTGTCACGGTGCTGCAGGACGATGCGTTCACAGAGGGCGAGCGCGGCCCTGAAGTAGCGCGGCTCACCCGTTGCCTCGTAGAGCGTGAGCAGAGCGTCACCGAGGTTGGCCGCGTCGTCGAGGAATCCGATGATTCGCGCCGTACCGCCGTTCCAGATCCTGAAGACCACGCCGTCTGCGACAAGCTGTTCCAGCACGAAATCGGCACACGACCGTGCGACGTCGATGTAGTCCTCTCGAGTCAGCGCGGCACCCGCTTGCGCGAAGGCGGTGATCGCGAGGGCGTTCCACGCAGTGATCACCTTGTCGTCACGTGCGGGTGCAGCGCGATCCATGCGCGCGGCATAGAGGCGCTCGCGGATGCTTTCGACCTGCGCATGTAGTGACGCCTCATCGATCTGGAGCGATCGCGCCACCTGCGCAAGCGGGTACGGCATCGACAGCACCGTCGTCCCGTGCTCGAAGTTGCCGCTCGGCACGACGCCGAACAGCCGCGCCGCGAGGGCTCCATCGTCGGCGCCGAGGACGTCCTGCAATTGCGCCGGCGACCAGACGAAGTACGCACCCTCGCCGCCAGGACTGTCGGCGTCCTGCGACGCCGCGAAGCCGCCGTCCGGCAGGCGCAGCTCGCGCGCCATGTAGTCGAGCGTGCGTATGCAAACCTCGAGCATGTCGTCGCGCCCGGTCAGCTGGTACGCGTGCAGGTACACCGGAGCGAGCAGCGCGTTGTCGTACAGCATCTTCTCGAAGTGGGGCACGGCCCAGCGCTCGTCAACGCTGTAGCGATGGAAGCCGCCGCCCACCTGGTCGTGGATGCCGCCGCGCGCCATCGCATCGAGCGTCAGTGTCGCCGCATTTTCGAGTGAGGTGTCGCCGGTCGCGCGATAGCGGCGAAGCAGCAGATCGAGCGCCTGTGGATGGGGAAACTTCGGCGCCGCACCGAAGCCGCCATGCGCCCGGTCGGTCTGCGCGACGAGCGCCGTGGCTGCGGCGTTGAGGAGCGCTGCCGACGGCTCCCCCGGCGCAGGAAGGTGCTGCGGGACAACGGCGTCGCGCACGCGCTCACCCATCGTTCCGACCTCTGCGGTCTGCGAGTGGTATGCATCGGCGGCCGCGCGAAGCACGGTGCCGAATCCGCGCATCCCCTGGCGATCCACGGGAGGGAAATACGTGCCCGCGAAGTACGGCAGCCCGTCGGGGGTGAGGAACACCGTGAGCGGCCATCCGCCGTGCACGCCCATCGCCTGGGCCGCGCTCATGTAGATCGTGTCGATGTCGGGACGTTCCTCGCGATCGACCTTGATGCTGACGAAGAGCTCATTCATGAGGGCGGCGATCTCCGGGCTCTCGAACGACTCGTGGGCCATGACGTGGCACCAGTGGCATGCGCTGTAGCCGACCGAGAGGATGATCGGGCGGTCGTCAGCGCGAGCGGTCGCGAACGCCTCGTCCCCCCACGGATACCAATCGACCGGATTGTTCGCGTGCTGCAGGAGGTACGGACTGGATTCGGCGGCAAGGCGATTCGGCACCGGACCACGCTAGCCGAAGCCGACTTGTGCGCGCGGTCAGACGAGCAGCCGCACCGCGACCGCGACGCCGAGGACCACGATGAGGATGCGCAGCGGTGTCGGTGGCACACGGCGTGCGAGCCATGCGCCGGCGAAGCCTCCGACGAAGGAGGCCGGCGCCATGGCCCCCACGATCGGCCAGGCAACCGGTGCGGCAATGGCGAAGCAGACGGCTGCGACTTCATTCACCACCAACGAGATCACGCCCTTGAGAGCATTGAGCCGCTGGAGGGAGTCGGTGAGAAAGAGACCGAGGACTGCGAGCACGAGCACACCGAGGCCTGCGCCGAAGAAGGCGCCGTATACACCCCCTGCGGTGTCACCGGCGATGAGCAGCGGGCCGATCGTGGCCGGGCCTTCCCGTCGGGCCTCGAGCCAGCGGCTCACGAGCGGCTGCACGGCGAGGAGCAGACAGGCGAACAGGATCAGCCACGGCACGACAGCGCGAAACGCGGACTGGGACGTGCGCGTCAGGAGGAAGGCGCCGATGAGCGCGCCGATCGCCCCCGCGATGCCGAGAACGATCACTCTCCGGCCCTGGCCGGCGAGCTCGCGACGGTAGGAGAGGCTGCCGCCCACGTATCCCGGGAGGATCCCGAGGGTGTTGCTGACGTTGGCAACGAGCGCCGGGTAGCCGATCGCGAGGAGCACCGGGAACGACAGGAGGGTCCCGCCACCGGCGAGTGCGTTGATCGCGGCGGCAAGCAATCCGACAGCGGCCATCTCGAGGATCGAAAGCGCGTCGAGGTGGATCACGGTGTCGCCACATCGGCGCGTCGCGGCATCAGTCGCATCAGTCCGAGGAGCGTGAGCGCAGCGGCGACGAGGGTGACCGCGCCGATGCCGAGCCAGCGCCAGACGAGAGCGGCATCCTGGTATGCGGGCGGCGAGGGGAATGCCTGCAGCACATGCACCCACAGACCGTCCGACGTTCCGGCGTAGACGGTATGGCGTGCCGAGTTCGGCGGAGAGTGCGTACACCGAATCCGGCAGCCCCGGCCCGGCGCGAATCCAATCGTCGCCGCCATCGGTGCTGATGAGCACGGCGTAGCCATCGGTGCCGAGATAGATTGCATCACTGAGCGGTTGCGTGAACGCCGTCACTGATGTCACGCGCGGGACACCCTGCACGAGGCTCTGCGGCAGCAGCAGCAGCGCCTGCTTCCAGTCTCCGTCCTGGCCGCGACGCCAGACGATGCCGTTCGTGCTGACGGCGACGACCACGCCGGGCAGAGCCGCAGGGGCGGCGAGCAGGTCCGCGCCCGCGCCGAGGTCCGGCGATTGGGGATCTGTCATCACAGCGCCACGGCCGGCCAGATCGTCGTTATGTGAGACCCGATGGTCGGAGCCGATCGTCCATCCGGTGTTACCGACGATTGCGGTTCCCGTCGGCGGGAAAACCGCGGCGCTGCGCTCGATCGGCGTGAACGTCTTGCCGGCATCCGTGGAGGACAGGGTGGTCCCGGTTCCGGTGCGCACGGTGATCGTGTCGCCTATGGCAGAAACCTTCGTGATCGCGACGCCGGAGAGACCGACGGGACTCCACCAGGCGGACGCGGCCTCCACTTGTGTGGTTCCGACCATCAGGAGCGACAGCGCGCCGACTGCCGGCACGAACGCGGCGATCAGGCGGCGACGCGAGTCAATAGCCATACAGCCCCTGGACGATCCCGAACTGCAGCGCGATGTCGGCGACGGCGTGGATGATCACCGCCGGCCAGAGTGAGTTCGTTCTGCGGACCAGCCACCCGAACGCAAGGCCGACCAGAAAGGTGATCGGGACAAACGGCGCTTCAGGCCCGCCGTAGCTGATCGCCAGGTGGGCAAGAGCGAAGATCCCCGCCTGGCTCACATTGGCCCAACGCGGGCTCATCGTCTTCTCGAGTGCGCCGAGCAGGAGGCCACGGAACTGCACCTCCTGCGAGAAGGCCTGGAGTGCGTTGGCCGGTCCGAGGTATGGAAAGTCGCGACCGAACGCGACAGGCTGCAGCGCGACGCGACCGAGCAGTCCCGCGGGCAGAGCGAGGCCGAGACCGACGAGCACGACACTGCCGAGCACGCCGACAGCAAGTCCGCCCAGACCGATGTGGCGCATCCGAAGCGCCGGCCGCCACTCGGGGGCGACCGTCCGCCACGCCGCGAGCGCGATGAGCAGCGTCCCGATCGTCTCGGCGACCGAAGACCAGAACACCTGGGCATCGAAGCTGCCGGAATGGGTGCCCAGCAGGTCGACGAGGATCTGCGGACCTGCGATGAGCAAGGTATACGTCGTTGCCACGGCGGCGAGGGCGAGCAGCACCGGGCGCGCAGGTTGGAGCACGCGGAAGAAGAGCGACGGCAGCGCGATGAGGACTGACGCGATGCTCAGTCGCGCGAGGTACGGATCGACGCCGTTCGGATCGCTGAACGTGATCGGGATGAGCAGTGCCGCACCGAGCCCGAGCTCCGCGATGACCAGTGTCGCCGCGGTCGGCCACCAGGGTGCTGCGCGATAGCGCTGCAGACGCGCGGTCGCGGACTCAGCGACCACGCGCGATCCGGGCCGCTATCGACTCGAGCTCCGTGCGCTCGGGGAACGCCGGGAACCCCGCCGGAAAGCGAAACCCGAACCCGTCGTTGGCACGGCGCGGGATGAGGTGTATGTGGACATGTGACACCTCCTGCCCCGCGGCGTCTCCGTCCGCGACGTAGACGCTCACAGCTTCGACGGGGAGCTCGCTGTTCCGCAACGCGAGGTTGAGCTCGGTTGCGACCGACCACAGCCGGGTGCTCACATCAGCATCCAACTCTGGGATCAGCTTGGCGTGAGCGCGCGGGACGACCAGGAGGTGACCCGGTTGCACCGGACGGATGTCCATGAACGCCACGACCAGGTCGTCCCGATGCACGAAAGTGGCGGGCGCATCGCCGCGAAGGATGGTGCAGAAGATGCAGTCGGCCGTGAGATCCGGCGTTGGCATTGCCCGCGCATCGTAGCGGCGGGCAGCCTCCGGATTGTCTCGAGGGTCAGGCGGCCTGGTCGGCTCGCTGACCCCACCAGCGCAGGAGGGACAGGTCCTCCTCGTGCACTGCGGCTCCGAGCCAGGCGCGCCACTCGCGCTCGAAACCCTCGGGCGTGTGAAAGAGCGCAATCCACTTCCAGTCGGGAGGGAGTTGCGCGGCCAGTTCTGTCAGTGGGCTCTTGTTTTCCATGGTCTCTCTTGGTCCTTGCCGGTCAAAACGCGGCACCGAATAGCTTTGCCACGCATCGGTTCGACTAAACCAATCGCCCTGACTGCCTGGTTCCAGTACGCTTCCCGCCGCTATGAGCGTCACAGTCCTTGTGGGCGGGCAGTGGGGCGATGAAGGCAAGGGCAAGGTGATCGACCTCCTGGCCGACAGCGTCGACATGGTCATTCGATCGCAGGGTGGGAACAACGCGGGCCACACCGTGGTCACCGGCGGCAAGGAGCATCGTTTCCATCTCATCCCGAGCGGCATCCTCTACCCGAAGACCACGTGCGTCATCGGTCACGGCGTTGTCGTCGACCCGAAGGCGTTCCTGCAGGAGCTCGATGAGTTGCAGTCAGGCGGGATAGCCGCAGAGAACCTCGTCATCAGCGAACGAGCGCACATGGTCATGCCGTATCACCCCGTGCTTGACCAGGCCGGCGAGGAACTCCGCGGTGATGACCGCCTCGGGACGACGTGGCGCGGGATCGGTCCCGCATACGAGGACAAGGTGCGCCGCATCGGTTTCCGCATCGGCGACCTGCAGAAGCCAGCATTTCTCGAGAAGAAGCTGCGCTTCGTCCTCCGTATCAAGAACGAGACGTTGACGCGCCTGTACAACGCCGAGCCGTTCAACGAACGCGAGATCCTCGACGAATATCTCGGCTACGCGGAGCGGATCGATCCGTACATTCGCGACATCTATCCACTCATCCAGGATGCGCTGACGGGCAACAAGCGGATCCTCCTCGAGGGCGCGCAGGGCGTGATGCTCGACATCGACCTCGGCACCTATCCGTATGTGACATCTTCGTCACCAACTGCGGGGGGCGCGTGCACGGGCAGCGGCATCCCGCCGTCGCGGGTGACCAAGACGGTCGGCGTTTTCAAGGCATACACCACGCGTGTCGGCTACGGTCCATTCCCTACCGAATTGACGAACGATCTCGGCGACCAGCTTCGTGAGGTCGGCGCCGAGTACGGCACCACAACGGGACGCGCGCGCAGGGTCGGGTGGTTCGACGCCGCGGTGTCGCGCTACGCAGTCGCCACCAACGGCATCGACGCGATGGTGCTCACCAAGGTTGACGTGCTCGATGAGTTCGAGACGTTGCGCATCTGCACCGGCTACATGAGCAAAGGCGAGTACTGGGACCATCCGATGGCCAACATCTCGCACCTCAAGCACGTCGATCCGATCTACGAGGAATTCCCCGGGTGGATGTCGCCGACGCGCGAGTGCCGGCGCTACGAGGACCTGCCAGAGGCGTGCCGCATCTACATCGACCGCGTCGGCGAGCTGTGCGGCGCGAGCGTCGACGTGGTCTCGGTGGGGCCTGACCGCGAGCACACCCTGGTGCGCAGGTCACTGCTCGAATAGGGCGTGCGCTGAGGCTGGAAGAAGAGTGGCAGGGGGCGGAGGGCCACCCCCTGCCGGTCAGGAAGGGATAGGGAGAGTTTCAAAAAGTCACGGCGACCGCTGCGCCACCGTGGCGTCGCTCGGTCGGTGCACCAACCACCCTGGCGGGATTATATCAAGCACTCTGATAGCGGCGTCCCGGTGCAAGTGCGCGCGATGATGTCATGACATGACGACGACAGCGACTGGGCGCGTGCGCGCCCCCGAACTGCGCGGTTCGGGCGGATGGATCAACACGGACATGCCCCTGTCGCTGCGCGACCTTCGCGGACGCGTCGTGGTGCTCGATTTCTGGACGTTCTGCTGCATCAACTGCCTGCGTGTCGTCGAGGAGCTCCGCGAGCTCGAGGAGCGCTTCGGCGACCGATTGGTTGTGATCGGCGTGCACTCCCCGAAATTCCCCCATGAGTCCGACCATGCCGCCGTCGAGCGCGCTGTCGCTCGCCACCGAATCCTGCATCCGGTGCTCGACGACCCCGACCTCGAGACGTGGCAGCAATACGGTGTCCGCGCCTGGCCGACGCTGGTTGTCATCGACCCCGACGGGTACGTGGTCGCCATGGCATCCGGCGAGGGCAACGGGCGGGCGCTCGGCGGCGTGATCGAGCAGTTGCTGGAGGGTCGCACGGACCTTGCCGTCGGCCCGGCGTTCACGCCCGTGCGGCGCAGCGCAGGACCGACGCTCGCCTTTCCCGGCAAGGTCGTCTCCGACGGCGGAAGCCGGATTGCCGTTGCCGACACCGGCAACGACAGGGTGCTCGTCTGTGACCTCGACGGCCGCGTGCTGCTGACCTTCGACGGCTTCAATCAGCCGCAGGGCGTGCGCTTCGACGGTGACCACCTGCTCGTGTGCGACACCGTCGCTGGCACGGTGATCTCGCTCGCGTTCCCCAGTGGCGAGCGCACGCTCGTCGCGTCCGGCCTGCGCTCGCCGTGGGACTGCCTGCGGCTCGACGACGGCCGTATCGCGATCGCGGAGGCCGGCGTGCATCGCATCGTCGCCGTCTCCGTCGACAGGGGTCCTGCCGTCGCGCTCGCGGGCTCCGGCGCCGAGGGCCTGCGCGACGGCCCGGCGGCCTCCGCGCATCTCGCGCAGCCGAGCGGGCTCACACGCCTGAGCGACGGTGCGATTGCTTTTGCCGACTCTGAGGTGTCCGCCCTGCGGGTCCTGCGCGACGGCACGGTCGAGACGCTCGTCGGCCACGGATTGTTCGAGTGGGGCTCCAACGACGGCGATCGCGAGCACGCGCGACTGCAGCATCCGCTCGGCGTTGCAGCGCTCGCCGATGGCGCGATCGCCATCGCCGACACCTTCAACTCGCTCGTGAGGATCTGGCACGACGGTCAGCTGCGGACGGTCGGCCTCCCGGAGTCTGTCGACGAACCTGGGGGCCTCGATGTCCTGCCGGACGGCCGCCTGGTTGTCGCCGACACCAACCACCACCGCGTCATCACTGTCGACGTCGAAACGGGTGCCGTCGTCGAGATTCCGGTCGGTGCTGTCTCCGCCGGGCAGCAAAGTGGCGCGGGCGCGCTCTCAGGCACAGCCGGAACAACGCTGCACCTCACCGGCGACGTCGACCTCGCCGGCGCGGACCTCGATCCCAGCCAGGGACCACCGGTGCACGTCAACGTGAGCGCCGATCCGCCATCCCTCCTCGGTCCGGGTCCACGCTCGTGGGCGCTCGACTCCCTGCCGGTCAGCGTCGAGGTTCAGCTAGCGGGGACGGGCGCCGGCGTGCTCGTTGTCGACGTCATCGCGTCGACGTGCTCGGGCGACGTCTGCACCATCGCCCGCGCGACCCGGGAGCATTCCCTCACCGTCGCGTAACACGGCGACCGGTCAGCTTTGCGGAGCCTGCTGCGCCTTCGCCCAGGCGGTGAGATCGTCAGGCACCGGCTGCGGGAGCCGGACGTCGACGGTCGCAAGCAGATCGCCTGCCCCCTCGCCATGGAGGCGCGGCATGCCCAGCCCCCGAAGCCGCAGCCGAGCGCCATTCTGCGTTCCGGCAGGGATTGAGAGCTGTGCCGTCGTGCCCCGCAACGTCGGCACCTGGACGGTGCCCCCGGCCACCGCCGTTGCAAGCGGCGTCGGCACGCGGACGGCGAGATCGTTGCCGGTGCGGGTGAAGGCCGCGTGAGGGCGGATGTGGACGCGGATGAAGAGGTCGCCGCGCGGCCCTCCTCCTCGGCCGGCGCTGCCCTGACCTGAGGCGCGGACGCGCGCTCCGTCGTTGATGCCTGCCGGGATCTTGACCTCGACCCGGCGCGGGCCGTCGTTCGAGCTCAGATCGACGGTGAGCGCGGAGCCGTTGTATGCATCCTCGAGGCTGATCTCGGCATCGCCTTCGACGTCCTGTCCTCGCCGCACCACCCGGCGCCTGCCGCGGCTGCCGCCGGACACCTCGGGTTCGCCACCGAAGAACTGCTGGAAGAAGTCACTGAACGGCGCCCGGTTGCCGAACATGCTCTCGAGCTCGTCGGGCGACACGGTCCGATAGCCGAACTGCTCGCCACCGCCACCGTCACCGCTGAACGGGTTCGGACCCGGCTTGCCGGCGCGCTCCCACTGTTCGTACTCCTGCCAGCGCGGACCGAGCTCGTCGTACTTCTTGCGCTTCTCAGGATCGCTGAGGACCTCATTGGCCTCGTTGATCTCCTTGAAGCGGTCCTCCGCCGCCTTGTCACCCTGGTTGACATCGGGGTGATGCTTGCGGGCGAGCTTGCGGAAGGCGGTACGAATCTCCTTGTCGGTCGCGGTGCGCGGGACGCCGAGGATCGCGTAATAGTCCTTGAACGTCGTTGCCATCCTGGATCGCAGATACCTCGTCCATGGCGCCCGCTAAACCCGGAACGCGCTGTTATGGTTGACCCGTCTCCCCCCGCAACGGGGCTTGAGGCCCCGCGGCGCCAGATTCCGCACTCGATACACACCAGCGCCCTGCAGTGAGCACATACCACCCCGCCAGCACCTGTCCGGCCGCCAGCGCGTCGCCGCGTCTCCGCCGACGGCCGATCGGCGCCCTGCTGCTTCTGCTTGCCGTCCTCCTCGGGTGGAGCACACTCACCAGCCGCGCCGCAGCGGGACCCGTGGGATTCGTCGAGGTGGGCGCGCTGCCCGGGCTCGGCTCCGGGAGGATCTGGAGCGTGGCTGTCGAGCCGAGTCAGCCGGGCACGATCATGGCCGGGACGGACGTCGGCCTCTTCGTCTCCCACGACAGCGGGGCGACGTGGAACCTCGCGCTGCCGGACGTCCGCGTGTGGACCGTCGGCTTTGACGCCCGCTCGAGCGGCGACGCGTTCGCCGGGACCGACGGCAAAGGCGTCTATGCGAGCCTCGATGCGGGAGCGACGTGGACGCCGGCATCGACCGGGTTGCAGAACCTCGATGTCCGGTCGCTCGCGTTCGGTCTCGATGGGATCGCAGCAGGCACCAACGCTGGCGTCGCCCTCAGCCCCAATGGGCTGCTCTGGCACGACGGCGGGCTTGACGCGTATTCCATTGCGTCGGTTGCTGTCGCAGCCAACTACCCGCAATTCACGGTGATCGCCGGAGCCGACAGCGGCAACGTATCCCAGGGCTATCTGTTCAGCAGCAGTGGCGGCGGCGCGTGGGAGGTGCTGCAGTCCGGGCTGCCGTCGGGCGCGGTGGTGTCATCGATCACCGCGGGCCAGATCGACCAGGCCGTCCCGAAGCGTCCGCTCATCGTCGCGACGTCGCAGGGCTCCTTTCGGAGCGGGGACGGCGGGAGCACGTGGACCGAGGGAACCGGTGTCAGCCACCGGGACGACGATCACGGTCGCGACATTCGGGCCGCTCGATCCCACGCTGGCGTACGCCGGCGTCGACGCCGGAGGCAGCACGGGCGGCGATTTCTACCGTTCGACCGACGGCGGCCTCACGTTCCGCAAAGCAGACACCGGCCTCCCGGGCGACAGCAAGAACATCGACGCGATCGCGGTTGCCAGCACGACGCCGCCCGAGGTGGTGGTGGCCGTGAATCCGCCGACCGGTGGCAGCCATGTCTACATGGAGACCGACACCGGCGCGCCGACCCCGCCGAACTTGATACCCGGAATCGCCCGGGGCGGCGGTGCCGTCGGCGGTCGCAACGCCGATTCCGACGGCGACCCCGAAGCCCGTTGCATCAAAGCCGAGTGCGCCCCCGCCTCCATCGAGCGGGATCCAGCGCTTCGCCGAGGCCGCGTTCCACTGGCCGACGCCGCTGGTGTACGAGATCTTCTTCGTCCTGCTCGCGCTCTACGTGTACATCCGCTGGCGGCAGCGCTACTACGTCGAAGGGCCTCCCTGATACGCGTCGCCCTAACCTTGCGGCGTGATCCTGTCCGCGCCCGGTCCCTCGATCCCGCTGGCATTTCTGGCCGGCCTCGTCTCGTTCCTCTCGCCGTGCGTCTTTCCGCTCATGCCCGCGTACGCGGCCTATCTGAGCGGGCGCGCCGGTGGGCCAGCGCTTGCGACAGCGGGAGGAGGCCGCGGTCATCACCGAGTCGCGGCGCACATCGGTGATGGCCACGGGCTTCGCCTTCGTCCTCGGGTTCAGCCTGATCTTCATCGCCGAGTACTACCTGCTGGAAGGCGTGCTCGCGATCACGGTGTTCCAGCGCAACCTCGATCTCGTCAATCGCATCGCGGGGGCGATCATCATGGTCCTCGCCCTGCAGACCATGGGAGTGCTGCGCTTCGGCTGGCTGGCTCGTGAGCGGCGGTTCCATCTGCCCGTCTCGAGCGGTGCGACCGGCGGTCTGCTCCTCGGGCTCACCTTCGCCGCCGGGTGGCTCCCCTGTCTCGGCCCGCAGCTCGGCGCCATCCTCACCCTCGCGCAGAACCGCGAGTTTGGCGGGCTGCCGTTCATGGTGCTGTACTGCCTCGGGCTCGCCGTCCCGTTCCTGCTCGTCGCGCTCCTCGCGGACCGGCTGCAGGGCGCGCTGCGCAGCGTGAACCGGCACCTCCGCGTCATCAGCATCGTCGCCGGGCTGATCCTCTTCGGATTCGGACTCCTCGATGGCGACCGGTCAGCTGACCGTGCTCAGCTCGCTGTCGTTTCAGTCGCCGTTCAACTTGTAGGGGAACGCCGGCGCCACTGGCGGACCGGGAGGACTTGGGGGTGGTTGCGGCGGGGCCACCGGGACTGCGGCGAGCGGCAGCCACACGGTCACCGTGGTCCCCGCACCGTTCGCGCTCTGAATGCCGACATCGCCGCCCTGGGCGCGTGCGAGCGCCTGCACGATGCTGAGACCGAGGCCGCTGCCGCCCTCTTCACGGGCTCTCGTCTTCTCGCCGCGGTAGAAACGCTCGAAGACGTGGACAAGGTCGCTTGCGGGGATGCCGGGGCCGTCGTCATGCACGTCGAGGCGCGCCCATCCACCTTCGACGGTGGTCGTCCATCGCTGCGCTGCGCCGTGCGCGTATTTGCACGCATTGACGAGCAGATTGCGCCCGATCGTGGTTACCGCGCTGCGGTCGGCGTGCACGATGAGCGGGGAGATGCCGTAGTTGCGGTTGCACCATTTCGGGCATCCCGGGAACGCCTTCGTTGAGCAGCTCGTCCACCGCGCCGTTGAGATCGAAGTCTTCCGGATGTGACGAGCGGCGCGCGTCGAGACGAGCGAGCGTGAGCAGGTCGAGGACAAGCACTCGCATCCGTTCCGACTCGATGCTCATCGCCTCGAGTGCCGCATCAAGGGCCGCGGGCTCGCGCCCCGCGCCTCTGCGCAACACATCGATATATCCCTTGAGCGCGGTCACCGGCGTGCGCAACTCGTGCGACGCGTCATCGATGAAACGGCGCACCTGCGCCTCGGAATCCTGTTGCGCGGCAAAGGCTTCCTGGATGCGGTCCGCCATGTGGTCGAAGCTGCTCGCGAGCTGACCGACCTCGTCGGAGCTCGGTGTCAACCTGCTTCGTGCGGTCAGGTCACCGGCGGCAAGTTGCTCGGCGGTCGCGGTGAGTCGACGCATCGGGCGCAACGTTCTCCCCGTGAGCAGGACGCCGATGATCAGCGCGAGCAGGAGCACCACGAGACCGCCGACGGACGATCAGGAAGAGCTCGTCGTGCAGGACGTTCGTGATCGGCGTCATCGCGACTGAGAGCTGGGCCACGCCGCACACGCCGGTGCCCGCGATCACGGGAAAGCCGACGACGAGTTGGTTCCCGCTCGATGTGCTGATCTCCTCCGCAGCCGAGCGGGTGCCACTGGACGACGACACCCTGGAGCGCTTTCGTGTCGAGTTGCGGTGGCGTTGCGCCTGCGGGCGCAACGGCTTCCTGGTGAGGCTGCTGTCGTAGACGATGACCTGCACCGTCTGACCGGTGACCGTCGAGACAGCGGTGGCGACAGCAGTACCAACCAGGTGCCGGATGAGTCGATGCAGAGACGCTTGTTCACCGTGGTGGTCGCGCCGAGTGCGGTCGCCTTCGTCGCGATGAGCCGCTTGGCGGACGTTGTAGTCGGCTTGCATCTCGGCGACCTTGTTGCTGATGAGGCTCCAGCGCAGCGTCAGCCACTGATAGCCGGCGAGCAGCACGAGCAGCAGCGCGAGGAGTCCGACGAAGGTGAGGGTCAGGCGCCAGCGCAGCGATGCCAGCGCATGGGTGACGCGACTCACGGGCTACCGCGCCGCGGCGCTGCTTCCGTCGCCCGCGGTGCGCAGTCGATAACCGACGCCGCGCACCGTCTGAATGCGCTCGTGCGCGGTGTCACCGAGCTTCTGGCGCAGATAACGGACGTAGACCTCGATGTTGTTCTCGTCGCCGAAGAAGTTGTAGCCCCACACCTCGTCGAGGATGCGTTGCCGCGGCAACACCTGATCCGCGTGACTCGCCAGGTACAGCAGGAGGTCGTACTCGCGCACCGACAGGTCGACGATGCGATCGCCGGTGCGGACCTCGCGGGTCGCGGTGTCGATGCTGAGGTCGCCGGCATGCACGACGCGGGTGAGATCAGGGTTGCGCCGTCGCAACACTGCGCGAATGCGCGCGAGCAACTCGGAGAAATCAAAGGGCTTGACGAGGTAGTCGTCGGCGCCGAGCTCGAGCCCCTGCACGCGATCGCTCGTCTCGTCGCGAGCGCTGAGGATGATGATCCCGCGAGATCGATCGCCCGACAGCGCGCGACACAGCTCCCAGCCGTTGACCCGCGGCATCATCAGGTCGAGGACGACGAGATGTGGCTTGAACTCGTCGACCACCCGAAGCGCGACGTGCCCGTCCGGAGCGGTGCGCACATCGAAGCCCTCGTGGCGCAACCCGAGTGCGATGAAGTCGGTGATGCTCTGCTCGTCATCGACGACGAGGATGCGGGTCGCTTCCCTCATGAGCCTCGAGTATATGGTTGGCCCGGCACCGTCTTTGGCTCGATACGATCTTGTTGATCGCTTCTCAGCGCACTCTCAGCAGCGGACTACACTGAGTTCCATGAGCCAGACGATGGGCACAAGCACGCGTGCCGCTGATGGGCTCGGCGTCGCGGAGGTCCACTCCCACACGCTCGCGAGCGACGGGATGGTGAGCGCGGAAGCGCTCGTTCGCGCGGCCGCAGCCATCGGACTCAACGTCCTCTGCATCACCGATCACGACACGATGGCCGAGATCGGTGAAGCGATCGAGCTCGGGGCGTCCCTCGGGGTCGACGTTGTGGGCGGCGAGGAGGTCACGGCGTCGTTCCCACCCGGGATCCACATCATCGGTTTGTTCCTCGAGCACCAGGTGCGGATGCACATGTCCGTTGAGGACACCATCGACGCGATCCACGACGCCGGCGGCCTGGCGGTGATCGCGCATCCCTTCATGCCGACCTGGTTCGCCTCGATGACACCGGGAAGAGCGCGTCAGCTCCTGCAGACGCATCGCGTCGACGGCATCGAGCTCCGCCATACGGCGCCGGTGCTCCCGGGGACCTGGAAGCAGCTCGACGCCTTCTACGCCGATCATCGGGAACAGCTCGGCGCGGCGCTCGGGGCTGGAGACAGCCATTTCGGCGAGCACGACCTCGGCCGGGTGCTGACCGTCTTCCCGGGAAAGACTGCCGCCGATCTCCGCCGCGCGATCGAAGAGCGGACGACCTCGCCCCGCTCTGGGTCGTTTTCCCCGGCCGGACCGCCGCTGCGGATGCGCCTCGCCCAGCAGTACCGATCGATGATCTGGCTCGGCGGCGAGCGGCGCGCCGGGCGGGTCGGCTCCGGGGCCGGTCCGACCCGCGGCTAGAATCGGCCCACACGCCCGTTTAGCTCAGTTGGTAGAGCAGGGGACTTTAATCCCAAGGTCCAGGGTTCGAATCCCTGAGCGGGCACCACTTTTTTGTGTCACATCGGGTAAGGCTCGGTCCGGCCACGCCGCTCGTCGGGCGTCCTTTTGTAGGCTCGTTCCGTGAGCGAGTGGGTCGAATGGCACGAGGGCTACCGGCCGGGCTCGCCCCTTGCGAAACGGCTCGCCGTCGTGCAGGACCTGATTCGCACCGCGCTCGACGGCTGCGCACCCGGCGTGATTCGCATCATCAGCATGTGCGCCGGTGACGGGCGCGACCTGCTCGGCGTGCTCGAGGATCACCCGCGTCGCGGTGACGTTCTCGCGCGACTCGTCGAGCTCGATCCTGAGCTCGCGGCGCGTGGCCGTGAGCGCGCTGCCGGCATCTCGCCATATCTCGAAGTCGTCAACGGCGATGCCTCAACGACGAGCGCGTACGCGGGCCTCGTTCCCGCAAACATCGTGTTGGTGTGCGGCGTCTTCGGCAACGTCACCGACGAGGACATCGAGTACACGATCGAGCAGCTGCCGGCGCTGTGTGCGGCCGGCGCCACCGTCATCTGGACGCGCGGAACGTTCGAGCCCGATATCACTCCCATGGTCCGCGCGTGGTTCGAGGCAAACGGCTTCGAGGAGCTGGCGTTTGTCGCCATCCCCGATACGACTGCAGGCGTCGGCGCTGCCCGACTCACCGCACCGCCGCATGCGTTCGACCCGGACGTGCGCCTCTTCACGTTCCTCTCGATTGCGGAACGTCCGTCGCGACGATTGGCCGCCGGCTGACGACTCAACGCTTGGCTGGGTGCGTTGCCTCCGCAATGGCGGCGTCCCAGTCGATGATCACCTGACCCTGCTGCTCGGGAATGACCTTCGCCGGGACATTCGATCCCGGATACATCAGCGGGATGCCGCCGGGCGGCACCGGGTTTCCCATCTGCGTCTGGTACGGCGCGTGCCCGTCGCACAGGATGGTGACAGTGAACGCATACATGTCCAGGCCAGATGTCGGGCTGCGCATACCGAGTGGCTGGCTCGCGATGATCACCGCGCGCGGTTGCCATGCCGGGCCTCAGTCCTGTGCGGCGCTCCGTATCCGCGCGACGAGTGTCTTCGGGGCCACGGTCGCGTAGCTTTCGCCGATCCAATCGATCAACAGCGTGGCGTCCGGACATGACGCGTCGGCGAGCGAGACCGTCACCCAGCCGTGCTTGCCGAGCCCGTACGCCATGGGCGTGGCGCACGCGAGCGTCAACGCGAACGCCGTCGAACGCGGGAGCTTCACGCCGAGCGTGCCGGCGTCATCCGACGGCAGGAAGGCGAAGATCTTCTTGCGCACTTTGGCGACGCGATCACCTTCCCAGGGATGGTCCTCCCACGCCTCGGGCATCGCCAGCGCATGGCGTGCGAGCGCGTCCGCGGTTCGGTGTCGGGTTGGCACGAGGGCGCCTAGCATAAGCTCGCCTCGCATGCCGGACTCCGAGACGACACGACCCGATCTTGACGAGGCCTTGCGGCGGCGCCGGATGACCGGCGATGCGAACCGCGCGGACGTCGTCGCGTCACGCCATGCTGCGGGACGGCGCACTGCCCGAGAGAATCTCGCCGACCTCTGCGACGACGGCTCGTTTGTCGAGTACGGCGGCCTCGCCATCGCAGCGCAGCGCGGCCGGCGCAGCGTGGACGATCTGATCGAGCGAACCCCTGCCGACGGGCTCGTCGGCGGCACCGCCCGCATCAACGGTGCACTCGTCGGCGCCGAGCGCTCCGACTGCGCGGTGCTCTCATACGACTACACGGTGCTCGCGGGCACGCAGGGAGTCATGGGCCATCGCAAGAAGGACCGGCTCTTCGACGTCATCGAACGCAGGCGGTTGCCGGTCGTCCTGTTCGCCGAAGGCGGTGGCGGCCGGCCGGGTGACACCGACCATGCGATGGTCGCCGGCCTGGACGTCATGGCGTTCGCGCTCTGGGCACGTCTCTCGGGAGTGGTCCCGCGTGTCGGTATCGCGTCGGGCCGCTGCTTCGCAGGCAACGCGCTGTTGCTCGGCTGCTGCGACATCATCATCGCGACACCGGACGCCAGCATCGGGATGGGCGGCCCCGCGATGATCGAGGGCGGCGGCCTCGGCGTCGTCGACGCGGACGACGTTGGGCCGTTCGACATGCAGGTGCGCAACGGTGTCGTCGATGTCGCCGCGACGGATGAAGCCGATGCGGTTCGCCTCGCGCGTCAGGCGATCGCGTTCTTTCAGGGACCGGTCGACGCGTGGGAGGCAGCGGACCAGTTGCTGTTGCGCGATGTCGTCCCCGAGAACCGGCGTCGCGCGTACGACGTTCACCGCGCCGTCGAGCTGCTCGCAGACGCCGGCTCGGTCCTCGAGCTGCGCGCCGGTTTCGCGCGCGGCATGGTGACCGCGCTCGCGCGCATCGAGGGACGCCCGTTGGGGATCCTCGCGAGCAATCCGATGCACCTGGCCGGCGCGATCACGAGCGATTGCGCCGACAAGGCGGCCCGCTTTCTCCAGCTCTGCGAGGCGTTCTCGCTGCCCGTGCTCTTCCTCTGCGACACGCCCGGCATCATGGTCGGCCCCGACGCGGAGCGCACCGCGCTGGTGCGTCACGCGAGCCGGTTGTTCCTTGCCGGCGCCGCGCTCACGGTGCCGTTCATGACGGTGGTGCTGCGCAAGGGATACGGGCTCGGCGCGCAGGCGATGGCCGGCGGCGAGCTTTCGCGCCCCGTTGATGACGGTCGCGTGGCCCACCGGCGAATTCGGCGGCATGGGGCTCGAAGGAGCGGTGAAGCTCGCCTACCGCAAGGAGTTGGACGCGATCGCCGATGCCGACGAGCGGCGGGCGAAATACGAGGCCATGGTTGCGGATTCGTACGCGAGAGGCGCGGCGATCAACACCGCAACGTACTTCGAGATCGATGACGTGATCGACCCGGCGGAGACCCGCGCGCTGGTTGCAGCAGTGATCCTGCGTCCTGACGGCGCGCCGAGTGCAACATCGCGCCCAGAGCAGCGACGGCGATTCGTGGACTCATGGTGAGCCCGAGCCGTCGAACGACGAATGCCGTCACGCAGAGCAAGGCTCCGAGCATCGCGAGCGCTCCGCCCAACACCGTCGTGAGGCTGTGCGGCGTGGCGCCTGTGTCCGGGACGGGCGGCGGCGGGACCGGCGATGCGACCAGCCGAGCCGATGACGTGTCGTTGGTGAGGTTCGGATCGGTCTGAGTCTCGGTCGATTTCGTCGCCGTGTTGACGATGGCGCCGAGCGCCTCCACTCGCACCGTGATGCGCAACGTCGCTGTGGCGCCGTCGGCGAGCCCCCCGATCGTCCAGAGACCGCCGGACGCGGCATAGGTGCCCACCGTCGCCGTCGAGCTGACGTACACGAGGCCGTTCGGTAGCACGTCGGTGACGGTGACGCCCGTTGCGTCATCGGGGCCGTTGTCGTGCGCGGTGATCGTGTACGACACGTCGTCGCCGATGATCGGCTTGGTGTTGCTGACCGTCTTGACGACCGCGATGTCCGCATAGATGCCCGGCGGGACGATGTTCAGTGAGCTCGTCAGCTGCTCGCTCGGGTAGTACGTCCAGAGGTCGAGCCCTTTGGCATCACCAAAGCTGCCCGTGCATGGGACGTTGGTGTTGAGGCCGGGGTCCGCCCCGAACGCGCGTTGCGTTCCCGCGGTGTCGAACCCGGTGATGGGATTGCTGAACGCGATCGTCGGCGGCGCGTTGCCGCAGAGCACCGAGCCCGGCGTTCCGACCGTGACGCCCGTGGTGGTCGTGTAACCGCGATCGTCGTAGAAGCCGCCGCTGCAACCGCCGGTGAACGGCGGGCAGACGCCGCCCGGCGGGTTGAGCATCGTGATCGTCGGACCACCCTGCGTGTCGTTCTCATCGTCGATGAACGGGAAGTGATATTCGCCGGCGTGCACGTCGATCTTGAATGGGTAGGGTCCGCCCTCCGGGAAGTAGGTGCCGGCGTTGTCCTTGCCGTCCCAGCTCACCGTCTGCGTCCCTGCAGCCTTGAGACCGCTGAGCACGCGATTCTGCGGATTGGTCGGATCGAAGTTGACCCCGTCCTGGCTGATCACGATCTGGTAGACGCCGGCGACGTTCGATGTGTACGTGAACGTGCCGCCGCTCTGGAAAAAGCTCGTGCTCCCGACCACCGTCCCGGCGAAGCCGATATTGCTGACGATCGACGCTTTCGGCACCAGCGGGATGCCGAGCGCTGTCAACGCGGCGTTCGACGGCGGCGTGAAGAAGATCGGGAACGACGGTGGAGCGAAGATGACGCCGCCCTGCACGGTGGTGAGCTGGCCCGGGCTCCCCACGTTCTCGGCGACCGAGTCGTGGTAGAGCGGTGTCGTTCCGTCCGGGTCGAGAAAGCCCAACTGGCTGCCGTACTCGACCCAACCGTTGGGATCCATCCCGCGCTGATCGATCCGGTAGCGGAATCCGTCGGTGGTCACCGCGTACATCGTCGAGTTCACCGGTAGCCCGTTGCCGCCGGTGAACAGCGAGAGCACGTAGCTGAAGACGCGCCCGGTACGCGTCGTCGACGGATCGGTGAGGACGTCGCGGACGGTCACGTCCCACGCGGCGATCGAGGACCCCTGCGCTGCACTGAAGTCGGTCGCCGACGTGAGCGCGATATCGGCGCCGATACCGCCGTCGGCATTCGCCGCCATTCCCGCAGGACCAATGACGGCGATGCTGTAGATGCCAGTCGACGGCGCGGTGTACATGCACGGCGTGTAGCCGTTGGTGACGCCACCACTCGGGACCGTGTCCGGTCCCGCCAGTTCCTCGGCGCGGCTCGTGATCCTGCCCTGCGCTGCTATGCCCGAGGAAAGCCGTTGCGCGGCACACGAGAACGACGCACTCCCCGGAATCGTCTCGGTCCCCGGAGTGCCCGTCACGAGGCCGGGGTTCCAGATGAGGATGTCGGCTGTTCCCTGTCCCATCGCGGACGATCCAACGAGCAGAAATTCGCCGGCGGTCGCGTACGCGTGAAGGAGCGTTCGGCGTGTGACCGCACCGGCGCCGTAGGAGTTTGTCCTCCACTCCGTGTTCGCGCGCGAACCGGTTGCGCCACTCGGATAGAGGTTCTGCGATCCGTCGGCGAGCACGTTGACCGCGGATGCGATCAGGACGCCAAAGCTCAGCAGTACGGCAGCGATTCCGCGTCGTTGCACGAGGCGAATGATCGCTTATCCGCCGTCAGATATGGCGAATTTCCTTGATGAGTTCTTTGAAGAACGGCTGCCCCCAGAGTCCGATCGAGAGCACGCCGCCGAACAGGATCACGGCGTCGACGCTCGCGCGTCCCTGCTTCGTCCAGTACACGTCCGCGAGGTCGAGCCAGAGCGCGAACTCATCGAGCGTCAATGCAGATGCACCGCCGTACAGCACGGAATTGAATTTCGCGAGCGCGTCATCCCTCTGGCCCGCCGCGTTGCTGTTCCACGTGGATCAACCAGAGATAGCCGCTCCCGAGGAGTCCGGCGATCCCGAAAATCAGGTGATGGAGGTGCTTGCCTCCCGCGGTCAGGTTGTGAAACGGCCCGACACCGTCCTTGATCGCGTGAGTAATGGCCCGGGTCGCCGCAAACGTCGTGAAAAATGACACCGACGACAGAAACAGCCGCTCGCGCCGAATGTCGTGAAAGGCCCGCCGGTAGACGGCGGCCGTCTGCTGTGGCGTGAGCGGCGCCGGCACCGTCGCTCACCTACCGAGCTGCGGCTTTCGGCCTCGCGAAGTTGGCGGCGACCAGCGAGAGCACCGCGAGCACCGTGAAGACGATGGCGTGCTTCCAGTGGATCGCCGGATGTGCGCCGCCCGCCAGAAACGTCGTCTTCACCGTGAAGAAGAAGACCGCGGCGATGGCGAAGATGACGGCCAGGACGACGAGCGCGAGCGCGAGTGTATGGCTTCCCTTTCATTGCGATCCCCCGATGAATGTCGTACGTGCGTTCAATGCGATACTCGTTGAAAGTACTCAGTGCAAGTACTCAGTGGATGAAGACGAGGCCGCCGCCCCGAGAGCCGCACAGTAATACGCGAAGGGGTCGAGGCGTCCCGATCGGAGGTAGCGGAGCAGGAACCGGGCACTGGCATATGCCACGATCCCGGCGACGATCGCGGCGCCGATCGCCACCAGCGCGGTTGGCGAGTCGGTGCCCAGCGCCGGGAGCTCGAGCAGCCCGGCGGCGAGGATGATCGGCGTCGCGAGCAGGAACGAGAATCGGGCCGCCTCCTCGTGCCGCAGCCCGGCCACCAGCCCGGCCGCCATCGTGATCCCGGATCGCGAGATGCCGGGGAGGAGCGCGCCCGGCCTGGAAGATGCCCACGAACACGCGGTCCTCAGGCTCAGTCCCTCGATCTCGGGCGAACTGCGGGTCGCCGTCCTCGTGTGCGAGCACGGCGTGCGCGGGCTCCGCCGCTGTTCTCCGGCGCTCGTCCCTGCGGCGGAACATCTCGGCCGCAAAGAGGATCCCGCCGTTGACGATGAGGAAGGCGACGCGAGGCGCGGGTCGCCGAAGAGCGACTTGAGCGGGTCCTGGAGGAGCAGCCCGATGACGCCGGCGGGCACGGTGCCGACGACAAGCATGATCGCCAGCCGCTGATCGGGATCGTCGATCCGTCCGCGCACCGCGGCGCGGAAGAACCCCGGATGATCCGCGCCCAGTCGCGACGGTACAGGAAGAGCAATGCGCCGGCGGTCCCGAGGTGGAGCACGGTGAGCACCGGCACGAACGCAGGATCGGTCTCGCGGAAGTGCAGACCGACGAGTGGCGGCACCACCACCGCGTGGCCGAGCGACGACACGGGGAAGAGCTCGGTGACGCCCTGAAGGGCGGCGAGAAACAGGATCAGACCCGCACTCAGCATCGACAGAGCCTACCAGCCACTCGCATGAGCTTCGACGCGTGCTCTGATATAGGGATGAGCGACACCCCCGCCGATCAACCGCCAGTGGCGCCTTGCCGCGCGACCTCACGGGATGCCCGTCCCCTCCGACTGGGAGTTCCCCGAGGAGGCGGTGCCGAGCCCCGGCGAGGACGAGTTCGTGGTCCGCGTGCTCTACATCTCGCTCGACCCGGCGATGCGCGGCTGGATGAACGCCGGCCGCTCCTATGTCCCACCGGTGGGCGTCGGCGAGGTGATGCGCGCGCTCGGCGCAGGAGAGGTAATCGAATCGCGCCATCCCGGCTTCGCTGTCGGCGACCACGTGACCGGCACCTTCGGTGTGCAGGCATACGCGTTGAGCGACGGCGCGGGCGTGACCCGGGTCTCCACGGACGTCGCTCCACTGACGCTCTATCTCAGCGTGCTCGGGATGACCGGGATGACGGCGTACTTCGGTCTGCTCGACATCGGCAAGCCGGTCGCCGGCGAGACGGTCGTCGTCTCGGCGCAACTGTGCCATGCCGTACTGAAGTTTGCCGTATTCCGATGTTGACGGTTGGAACTGTGTATTGTGAGCAGCCTCTGCCATCTTGATTCTTCGCATCGGAGGCCATGTTAGTGGCTCGGTGCCGGGCGGCTCCATGAAATGCGCTTCTTCCGATCGTCAAGAAAAGGTCACCGTACAACTCGTTGATACTGCAAGAGATCCGAAGCCGTTTCACGAGCCGACCCGGCTGATATGATGTAAACTCCTTCGACTTACTGGTTCTGGCCAAACGGCGAAGCACCACCATGCCGGAATTTACGTCATCCGTGCGCGCCATTCGCTTTGCTCTCCCAAGGTTGACCTCCGAGCAGGTGAGCTGCGAAAAGGGGCATCAGGGTAAAGCTTCAGGACCAGCCGTTTATCCTTC
>CAVWRW010000013.1:0-54933 GCA_963757475.1 Candidatus Dormiibacterota bacterium | reverse complement strand
GGCATCCTCGGCCCCAACGGCGCCGGCAAACCCCGACCCTGCGGATGTTGCTCGGGATCCTCGACCCCGATTCCGGCACGCGCAGCCTGCTCGGCACGAGCGGCCGCTCGAAGGCGAAGTCGTCGGCTACCTGCCCGAGGAGCGTGGCCTCTATCCCTCGATGACCGCGCGAGAGGCGATCGCCTTCATGGGCGCGCTGCGTGGCCTGCCGCTCACGTGGGCCGCAAGCGCGGCGACGATATTGCTCGACAGCACGGGCTCGGCGACGTCATGACCAAGCCGATCACGATCCTTCCAAGGGCATGGCCCAGACCGTTCAGTTATTCGGTACGATCGTCCACAGCCCTGCTGTCGTGCTCGACGAGCCCTTCTCGGGCCTCGACGCGCTCAATCAGGGCCGGCTGGAAAGCCTGATTCGCGCGCAGGCGGCGTACGGCCGACGATCCTCTTCTCCACCCACGTCATCGCCCATGCCGAACGGCTTTGCGAGCGCATCGCGATCATCGCCGGCGGCCGCATCCGCTTCGAGGGCCGGTCACCGACGCGCGCGACCCTGCCCCCGCATGTCCGCCTCAGTCACCAATGAGCGACGGCGCTGGCGCGGCGCGTTGCCGGCCGGCGCGCCCAGCCGATCGGCTTCGGCTGTTCGAGCTGCCCGCAGGCGGGATCGAGCCGCTGCTCAGGGCGCTGATCGACGGCGGCGCCGGCATCGAGGAGCTCCGATCGAGCGGCCCGGCCTCCACGACGCCTTCATCCACATCGCCGGCGAGGCCGCGGCGCGCGAGATCGAGGAATCCGGCCAGGCGGAGCTTGAAGATCGCGCAGCATGATGGGCCTGTTCGAAGCCGCCTGGGTGATCGCCCGCCGCGATTTCCTCGCGACCGTCTATTCGCGCACGTTCATCATCTTCCTCCTGATTGCCTCTGTCATCCTTGTTCGGCGTTGCCTTCGCCGCCCGGCAGGGCCCGGCGAGCGACGCCGACCGCGAAGCCGCAACAGGCCCCAGGTGGCCCCTGAGTGCACCGACAGCCAGACGGTGTCAGCGCTGCAGGAGGCAGCGCCAGGCCCTCGCCGCCAGCACCTCGGACCTCAGCTTTCCGAGGCTGACCGCGGTCGCTCCCGCCGAGCATCCGGACATCCAGGCCCGCGGCTCTGCTCGCCGACGAAGCCGCGGCCTATTCCGCCGTCTTCACCGGCACGCCTCGACCGCCCGGTGCTGACCGGGCCCGGCCAAGATAGACGACAATAGTCGGCATCAGGATGCGGCTCGTCCTCAACGAGGCCCGCACGCGCAGCGGCCCTCCTCGAACGCGCACAATCACTTTGACCCAAACCCGAACTTCAGTCGCGTGCTCACCGAGGAGGCGGCGGGCAATCTCCACAGCAGCCGGCATTTGATGGCGCGCAGGCATCCCAGCTTACATCGTCTTCATGATCACGGTGCTGCTCGCGACGATGATGGTGACCAATTTGATCGAGGAAAAATCGAACAAGGTGATCGAGGTGCTCGCCGCCTCGGTGCCGCTCGACTCGGTCTTCATCGGCAAGCTCGTGGGCCACGCTCGGCGCTCTCCCTTGCTCGGGCTTTTCCTTGTGGGCGGGCGTGCTGGGGCTCCCTCTACGTCTTCACTCAGACCAGTCGCCAATTGGATCCTACGTGCCCGGTTGGCGCCGGCGATCGGCTGGCCGATCTTCATGCTGTCTGGGTCCTGCTCTATTTCACCGCCCAATTTCATGCTGCTCGGCACGATCTTCCTCAGCGTGGGCGCGCAGGCCGAGCAACGTGAAAGAAATCCAGACGGTCTCGATGCCGATCACGATCCATGCAGGTCATGGTCTTGCTGCTTCGCCGGGCCGTGGTGAGCTTGGTCGGAACGGCGGCCTGTTTGCCCTGGGTCGCCTATCTGTTTCCCGTTGAGCTCGCCGCTGTCGATGCTTCGCGCTCGCCGCTCCAATACCGAATCGCTGTGGCCGCACCTCGCGGCGCTCGCCCTGGCAGATTCCTCTGGGTCGCGGATCTTCGTGCGCGTGGCCTTGGTCATATTCCGCCAGACGGTGATGAAGTCGGGCGGCAAGATCACGCTCTTTTTTTCCGCACGTTTCGGGCCACCAGAGCCTGAGCCGGCCGGATTCAGGCACGGCGCCGGCCCTCTTCTGCTGCCAGAGCTCGAGCTTGATGCCGTCGCAGTCGAGGATCCAGGCGAAATTGCCGTAATCCTCGTCCTGCCGGCCCAACTATCTCGATCCCTTTTGCCTCGAGCCCGGCCAGCATCGCGTCGAGATCGTCGACGCGGCAGGTTGATCATGAAGGGCGCGGCCGAGGGCGCCATATAGTCGGTGCTTTCCTTGAACGAGCTCCAGCAGGCTCAACGGATCTTCGCCGGTCTCGTCGGACCAGCGGAAATTGGCGCCCCAGTCGCCGCCGATCCCGAGCATCTCCTTGTACCAGGCCTGCGTCTTCGCCGGATCGGCCACCTTGTAGAATATGCCGCCCAGCCCCGTGACCTTCGCCATGATCCGCCCTCCCCTTGCGCCCTCGCAGGCTAGGAAAGTCGCGCACGCGAGTCCATAGACAGCGGGCATGCTGCCCGCCGATCCTCGCGCCCTGTTCGAGATTCCCGACAAACGTCGCCTGGTTCAACTGCGCGAGCATCGGCCCGCTGCCGCGCGCGGCGCGCGCGCGGCGATCGGGCGGGCGCGGCGCGGAGGGCCCAGGCCGCGCACGTGACCATGGCGGCACTGGATCGACGCCTATGAGGAACGAGCGTTCGCTGGTTCGCCGAGCCTGGCCGGCACGACGGCCGATCGATCGCCCTGATCCCCTCGGTCAGCTACGGAGTCGCGGTCGCGGCACGCAATCTGCACGCCGCGCCCGGCAAGCAGGTGCTACTTCATCGCCGAGGTTTCCCCTCCGACGTCTACACCTGGCGCGCCTTCGCGGCGGAGAAGGGCTGCGGGATACCGCACGGTTGCGCGGGCGCCCGGCCCAGAGCTGGACCGAGCCAATCCTCGCCGGGGCTCGACGAACAGCATCGCCGTGATCGCGGTACCGACGGTCCACTGGACCGATGGCGCGCTGATCGACCTCGTCGCGATCGGTGCGCGCGCCCGCCCCCTCGGCGCCGCTTTGGTGGTCGACGCCAGCCAGTCCTTCGGCGTCATGCCGCTCGATCTCGCACGAGGTCCGCCCGGACTTTGTCCTGATCGCGGTCGGCTACAAATGGCTGCTCGGGGCCCTATGGCCTTGCCTATCTCTATTAGCCGACGAGAAATATTGGGAGGGGGTGCCGCTCGAGCAGAACTGGCTCTCCGCGCCGGGCTCGGAGGATTTCTCCAGCCTGGTCGATTATCGCGACGATTATCGCCCCGGCGCGCGCCGCTACGACATGGGGGAGCGCTCGGCGCTCGAGCTGAACGACGGCGCGGTCAGGCGTCGTTGCGCCTGTTCCCGCGATTCGGGGAATAGCCGAGATCGCAGGCGCGCCTTTTGGAGGCTGACGGCGCAGATCGAGATTCGAAGCCATCCGGCCTCGGCCTGACCCATCTCCTCGGCCCCGGCGCGCGGCCCGCACCTGCTCGGGATCGAGCTCCAGCGCGATGCCGCGAAGCACGCCTTCTCGCTGCTCCGCGAGCGCGGCGTCTATGTCGCCTTTCCGGGGAAATGCGATCCGCATCGCCGCCCATGTCTACAACAATCAGGCGGACGTGGATCGACTCGTAGGGGCGCTCGCCGCGCTTTAGGCGCACGGCCATCGCCGCCGCCGCGGCGTCCTTGAGCGCCTTCATCGCCAGCTTCCAGGGGAAGGGCCCGTGGCTGATCCGCGCGACCCTACGCCGCCACCTCCGCAGCCGAAGGCGCACCGGGCCAGGCCATGAAATTGACCGGCAGCGGCGAGGCCGCGCAGAAGCGGCCGAGCAGGCCCAGGTCGGCGAGCACCGGGCACGAAGATGCCGCTCGCGCCGGCTTCGGCATAAGCGCGCGCCCGTTCCAGCGCGGCATCGACCATCGCCTCGTCATGGGTTTCGAGGCTTGGCCTGGATGAAGATGTCGGTGCGCGCGTTGATGAAGAAATCGGGCCCGGTCGCGGCGCGGATCGCGCGGATGCGCGCCGCCTGCAATTCCACCGGATAGAGACCGGCGCCGCCGATCACCTGGTCCTCGAAATTGCAGCCGATCGCGCCGGTCGCCGCCAGCTTCACGACATTCGCGGCCGTCGTCCTCGGGCGCGACCGCATAGGCGCCCTCGAAGTCGATGGTGACCGGCAGGTCGACCTCGGCGACAACCCGCTCGGCATTGGCCAGCGCAAGCTCGAGCGGGAGCTCCCCAGCGTCCGAAAAGCCGTGCGCGCCAGCGACCGAAGCGCTGCCGGTGGCGATTGCCTTGGCGCCGGCCTCGGCCACCGCTTTGGCACTTCCCACGTCCCCGGCATTGAACAGGATCAACGGATCGCCAGCCACATGCAGCGCCGCGAAAGTTTCGAACTTGCTGGCCATATTGCCTCCTATTCAATGGCCGCTTTTACCGCGCCCTCGATCGCCTTTCCATCAACGCGCCCTCATTCCCACGACAGGTCCGATCTTCGATGAATCGATCTGGGCAATCGCTCTGAGAACTCACCGGTGCCGGGTCACGGAACTTCACACCGATCCCGCTCGTCGACTTGGAAACCGGGATTCGCCCGGCCTCCCGTCGGACGCGCGCATTCAAGAGGGGCGCAGAGCCATCCCGTTGAGCGCGATCAGGCAGCGCATCGCCGAACTTCAGGCAGCCGCTGTATCGGAGCTGCTGCCCCCGTGGCCCGGACGGGATCGCGAGCACGGGGATCGATTCTTTTGGACGCTCTACTCACCGGAGCGCCTGCTCGAACGGACCCGGCTGGTCTACGAAGGCGCCATCCGAGGCTATGCGCAGGTGGTCGATCTGTGGCTGCAACCACTGTCCAAGCGGTTGGCGACGAGCGTGGCGCTGCCATCCACGTTGACCGGGCAGCTGAGGGTGGGACCGCCAGAGGCCGGATACGCTGGAGGTCCGCTCTTGCGGTGGTGGCTGGAGCCGCTCCCTATGGGCGGGACCACATCAGTCCGAATTGACTACGTGCCGCCCGAAGAATGGCCGACATTCGACGCCGACGAGTTGCACCAAATCCGGGACCGCCTGCATCAGCTGCGACCCACAGCTCGGCGCTGGATCGGCGCGACGATGCATCACCAGGCGTTGGACATTTTTGGGCGACTCCGACAACCGATCTCGCGTTCGCATGGTTGCAGAAGGATTTGAGGGCGATCGATCTGGGCTGAAGTCGCGCTCATTCGGGCGTTCGGGTCACTCGCGCCCAACCTCCATGCCGCCATTGAGTTGATGCGCTGGGTCGAACTGCCCGTTAGCGCCCCGAAACCAGGGCCCGGCGTGGTGGTGCTAAGAGGATCCGTCTGGCTGGAGGGGCTGCGGTCGCATGTGCGGAAGAATGGCGCGGACGCGAGTTCGCGATACGCCGCCGGGATCGCGCTCCGCGAGCTCGGGAAGCGGCTTCGCCTCGTGGATTCGCTCTATAACGAATCGGCAGTCCGCAATTGCGGCCGTGATGGCGGATAGCGGTCGTCGCCAAAGCTCACCGGGAATGGGGAAATCCACACTGCCAGTCCGCAGCAGTACCGCGCTTGCCATCCTCGAGGGGCTCCAGCGGCGTGAGCCTCGGCCGAGCCTGTCGACGCAGCCGCCCGTACGCGGTCCTAGCGAGTGGCGGCGGAGGGACAGTCGCTCGGCTCGGCAGGCATGTGGGGGTTGGGTGCACTGAACGCGCGGAGTTGACGATCAGTGCGCTGGTCGAGTGCTGTCTGGAGCATCTCACCGTCCTCATCAGCCCGTATATTGAACACCGAAGGCATTGTCCTTATCGGGCCAAGGAACCCTCCATCGAGTTCAGAAAGGGGCGTCGTCGGCAACGCCTTGGTAAGGCGTAGGCCGTGAGTTCAATCCTCACCTTGGGCTCCAGCCCGTAAGCGCGACGATTTTGAACTCGAGATCGGCCGTATCGGCCCCTCCTGTTCGAAACGAGCGGCAGCGCCGCGGTCGGGGACCCAGACCTTACGGAGCGAAACTTGGTAAGGCGTAGGCGCGAGTTGCACGCCGCTCAGGCGCGCTTTACGAGCTCCGGCGGGTGCGTTTGCGAGGGTTTCCTGACGACCGTCGAGCCGCCGGCCACGGTCAAAGGCGCCACCGCGCCGGCTGTCGCTGTTTCAGGTGAAAGGTGCTACGAGCGTCGCCTCGATGGCTAGCGAACGACGGCGAGAATACTCGGAGTTCGCTGAGACGGCTTATCGGCAAAACGCGCGCAGTCAGCACGCGAGTGAAGCGATCCACATGTGTCGCTGCAGTCCAGGTGTTGCGCGGAGTCGCGCCGGCGGCAAACTTGACCTCATATGCCGCGGTTGCTCCTCCGCCATCAGCCCGTCGGAGTCGAATTGCAGACGAGCCGTCATCCTGACCATCCGAAGGTGCCGGCGCCGGGCCGCCACCATCCAAACGGCGAGTGACTGCGGTTCAGCGACACGGCATGATCCACGCCACCGCGCGCGTCGCCTCGTCAACAAGCAGTAGTCGCCCGTTCACGCTCGCCAAACCCTGCGGCGCTCGGGCCCCCGAAACGAGTTCGCGCTGGCGGCCCGTCGAGGGATCCACTGCCCATACCGAACCCGCGAGATCCGATACATACAAAAGGCCGTCGAGAGATACCACGTCATCGAGATCGCTGAGGCCACCGACCTGTACCGTGTTCCCACCTGTGGCCGGCACTCTCAACAGTCCGCGCGCGGTCTCGGCGACCGCGTAGATCGCTCCATCCGGCCCGAGGGCAGCATCGACGATGCGTCCCAAGTCGCTCGCGACGAGATGTGCCGTTCCGGTCTCCGGCGAGACGCTATACAGCTGTCCTTTCGGACTGTCGGGCACCAACAGCAGTCCGTCAACCGAGTCATAACCGATGCCGTCGACTCCGAGCTGCCCGACCGCACCGGCGAGAACGTCCAAAACCTTGGTCGGCGCACCGGCAACGAGCGTCACCACCGTGATCCGGTTGTCGGCCTGATCGGCCACCACCAGACGTCCGTCCGGGAGCACCACTGAACCTTCCGGAGCATTGCGGTCGTCGATACGGCCGATTACCGCGCCTGTACTCGACAGGTGGATGACGGCGTTCTCGTCCGTGTCGCTGACCCAGAGCGACCCATCGGCGGCGACCGAAATGTCGTCCGGGTTACCGCCCAGCCGAACGAGAACCGTTAACGCGCTCTCGGGCACAGTTGGCGGGCATCCGGCAAGAGTTGCCGCCGAACCGTGACCAGGCGTCACCCCCAGGATCGTCGGCGTCGCTGACGCCGCCGCGAAGTGCGTCGGTGAAGGTTGAGGCGACGAGTTTGTGCAACTCGTGGAACCAAGGACGCTGATAAACACACCTGCCGCAAGAGCGTGCGTGGCCCGGCACCGCCGTCGGGATGCGTCGGGCCTGCCCACTAGCGCTTGATTCGCCTCACGCCACCATTCTTACCCCACGCACCCGACCGCGGCAGCCGTGCATCGGCGAAAGGGTTCAGCCGTTTGCGGCGACCCCAATCTTGTGACCCTGCGCATCCGCGAAAACACCGAAACTTGTTCCTGGTACCTTCTGCTCTGGCTGGGTGACAGTGCCGCCGAGTTCCTCGGCCCTCCGCAATGTGGCGGCAACGTCCTCGACCCCCACGAAGAACAACACCTCATCTTCAGCCGTCTGTCGAGGACTGATGGCGACATAGGGAGCACCTTCGACGCCTGTGTCGATGAAGGTGTAGCCGGGGAACGCGCCCTCAGACGCGACCTTCCAACCGAACAGGTCGGCGAAGAACTTGCGAGTGGCGTCGGGGTCCTGCGAGCGAATCTCGGCATGGATAACGGGATGCGGCATGACAGATCTCCTGGCTGGGTGGGCACCGGGTGGCGCCCTCACCTATACGACGAATGAGGGTCGCCGATATCGACATCCGCGAAGACTCGTGTGTTTGCGCAGTTGAGATCAAGCCGCCCCGGGCGATGTCCGAGCTGCGTTGCGGGTGCACGAGCGTCTTTGACAAAGCACCTCGCCCTGCTTGAGGATGTACTCGAGCGCACCGCGATGTATCTCGCAGCTGCGCTCGCGACCCAAAACCCAGGAGGTCACGCGTGGGCAAGAACCGCATCAGCTACGTCCCGCTGGAAGACATGGATGAGCGCATGCAGGAGGAGATGCACCGCTGCGCGCGCGAGGGCACGCCGCGTCCCGAAAGCTCTGCGGTGCGGGCTCATGCACCCAACGCTTTCTGGGCCTTCGCGGACTCGTGGAAGGCGCTCTTCTACACGGGCGTCTGTGATCATGCAACCAAGGAACTCTGTCGTGTCTACGTCTCCCGCACGCTGAACTGCGAGTTCTGCGGCAATCAGCGCTCGACGACGGCGACGGCCGCGGGCTTAGCCGAGCAGCAGTACGACGAACTGCTCAACTTCGAGAGCTCGGAGCAGTACAACGGTCGACAGAAAGCAGCATTGGCATACGCTGAGGCAATCAGTTGGCGCCTGGAGATGAGTGACGAGCTGTGGGATCGGCTTCATCGCGAATATTCCGAGCCGGAACTCGTCGAGCTTGGCTGCTTCATCGCGCTGACGTTGGGCCAGCAGAGCTGGATCCGCTTGCTCGGCATAGACCACCACGAATACATGGCGGGCACGGATGCGTCGATGGCCCCCGGCTTTCGGAACCCGGAGGAGCTCGCCGCCAGCAAAGCATCGTCAGACTACTGGGCTTCGAGCGGCCGTCAGTAAAACCTGAAAGGGCAGCCGACGACATGGTGAGATCGCGCGAGTACTGTCTCTGGGCGCTGGCGCCCCGAACGAGCCGCATCTGTGGAGGACCTGCCTGACGTGTCAAGGCGCGAGATCGACGAATATCTCGAAAAACTCGACGAGCCAAAGCGCAGCACGTTGCGCGAATTGCGGGACACCATCATGAGCGTCATTCCTGAAGCGGAGCAGTGCATCTCATACGGGATGCCGGCGTTCAAAATGGACGGAACGGTCGTGGCCGGATTCGCGGCGTTCAAGAACCATCTGAGCTACTTGCCGCACAGCGGATCCGTACTTTCAGAACTGCAAGCTGACGTCGTGCCGTATCAGCAGTCGAAAGGGGCGCTTCGGTTTCCGACCGATACGCCGCTCCCTCGTGAGCTGGTCGCGAAGCTCATCGAGGTGCGAACCCGGCAGGCCTAGCTGCAATGCTCAGGCACGTTGTTGAGGCGTGAGATGGGCGGGAGCTGACCGAGACTGGTGTGGGCACGGTGAGGACCTTGGTGAGGCGCAGGCCGTAGTCAATCCCCACCTTGGGCTCCGCCCCGGAAATCTCAGCTGGGCACCGAGGGGGGATCCGGCATCGCGTCGAGAAAGTCCTGAGACGGTACGAAGAAGAGCGACCCGGTGATCGGTGTCGAGAAGTCAAGAATTCGGTCGTAGTTGCCGGGCGGGTCACCGATGAACATATTGGTGAGCATCCGTTCCGTGACCTGCGGAGACTTGGCGTACGCGATGTAGTACGTGCCGAATTCGCGGCGACCAAGGGTGCCGAACGGCATGTTGTCGCGCAGGATCTTGAGCTCGGTTCCGTCCGGGCCGGCGATCACGTTGAGCGCTACGTGTGAGTTGCTCGGCTTGACATCGTCCGCCATCTCGATATCGGCCAGTTTGGAGCGCCCGACCACACGCTCCTGCGCCTCCACCGGCAACGCGTTCCATGCGTCGAGGTCGTGCAGATACTTCTGCACATGGACATAGCTCCCGCCGGCGAACGCAGGATCGGAGTTGTCGACCGTCACTGCCACGAATGCGGCGCGTCCGGTTGGATTCTCGGTCCCGTCAACAAAACCAAGCAGGTCACGCTCGTCGAAATACTTGAACCCATGTACCTCATCGACGACCGTGGCGCTGCCGCGCAGCCGGTCCATGATCTGCCCCGCGACCTCGAAGCACAGATCCATCTGCGTGGCGCGGATGTGGAAGAGCAGATCGCCCGGGGTCGTCACGGCGTGGTGCTTCTCCCCGTCGATCTGCGGAAATCGATGCAACTCCGCCGGGCGCGGTCCGCTGAACAACCGGTCCCAGGCCGCGGATCCGACGCCCACGACAAGGGTGAGCCCGCCGTCAGGGATGCGGAAGCCGACCGCTCGCTGCAGTCCCGCGCAATCGCCCAGAAGGTCGCGGACGACCGCTTCGCCGGCTGGATCGATGGTCACCACAAGGAAGATCGCCGCGCCTGTCAGCGGGCTGAGCACCGGCTGCGCGGCCGGACCGATTTGCGGATCGGGGGACCCGGGCATGGCTACCTTCTCGATGCTGGAGGCTGTTGTCTCGGCACAGTGTAGATAGCAAAGCGAGTGGCCGCGGCGCGGCTGTGGGCCGCAAAGATCGCGGCCCGAGCTGACCATTCCATCTCCAGCCATTCGGCGCGCGTATTCTCCAGCCATGGTCGGGTTCGGAACGCCGCGGGTCACCGTCTCCCGCATCGTCGAGTTGATCGTCGGAGTAGTCATGCTCGTGACCCTCGCCGCATATGCGGCGCTCGGCACTTTCAACCGATACGTGGCAGACGACTATGCGACCGTCGTGGCGGTTCGTCTGCGCGGCTTCTGGTCCGAACAGATCCTGCTGTATCGCTCGTGGACGGGTCGATTCGCGTCCTCGGCACTCATCTCGATCGCAGCGACGCTCCCGGAGGACTTGGTACGCGTACTCCCGGGCATCCTCATCGCCGCGTGGGTGTGGGTGCTCGTGGTCGCGCTGAAGCCGATCCTGCCGTCGATCGGCATCGCTGTTCGCTTCATCCTCGCGGCGGGGATCGTGTACACGACGCTGCAGGTCACGCCCAGCCCGTTCATGTCGCTGTACTGGATGACCGGGTCATTGACTTACGTGGCGCCGCTGCTCCTCGCGACGCTGCTGGTTGGACTCATATGCCGCTCGGAGCGTACCGGCGGGCGACGGATCGCGACCTTCGCGGGCGCGGGTGTTGTCGCATTCCTGGCAGGCGGCACCAGCGAGACCTATGCCATCGCGCAGACGGTTGCGCTCATATTGGCAACAGCCGTTGCGGTTTCACCGCTTTCCACAATCGGCCGGTCGAAGCTGCGCGTCCTTATCGTGGCGTTGCTCGCGTCGCTGGCTGCGCTCGGTGTCATCGCTCTAGCGCCAGGCAACGCGCTTCGCAACGCCGCAATTGTGCAGATCATCGGACATCACCCAGCGTTGCTCGACATGCCGCGCTTGACCGTTCAGGACACCTCACAGTTCTTCGGTTCACTGTTCTCGGCGCACTGGACGAGCCTGTGCGCACTTGTCGTGCTGGCTGCGCTGTTCGGCGCCCGGTCGCGAGCATCCGTCAATGCATCGACACGATCGCTGGTGATCGCTGCGTGCGCCGTGATAATCGGCGCCGTCATCGTCGTCGCGTCTGCGATTGCGCCGAGCATCTACGAAGAGGGCAGGCTGACGAACGACTACGGGCAGGTCGTTCCCGTCTATGTATGCGTGTGTGCTGTCGCCACGCTCGGATGGATCGGCGGCCGAGCGTTGCAATCCGTCGTTCGCACGGCGTGGGCCCGCCGCGTGGCCCCGGCTGTGATGGCGCTGTCGGCATGTGTCGTTGTGGCGGGGCCGATCGTCACCGTTGCAGGCATCGTCGGCGCACTCCCCAACATTCATGCATGGGCCGATACCAAGGATGCAGAAGCGGTCGCTGCGCTGTCAGCACATGCGGCCGGCGACGCGTCGGTGACGGTGCCGCCGCTACGTGGGTTGAGCGACATGGGGGCCTTCAGCCACTACCCATGGGAAGACCTCACGAACGATCCACACTTCTGGATCAACGAGGCTGAGGCGATGTACTACGGCGTCGCCGCGATGAAGGCTTCAGCTACGTTGCAGCGCTGACGGAAGACGCCGTCAGGCGGCCGTCCTCCATGAGCATCACCCGGTTCGCAGATGCCACTGCACCAAGGTCGTGCGTCGCCATGAGGACCGCGGTGCCCGTCTTCGCAACCGTGCAGAGGAGGTCGATGATCCCTGCCGCTGTCTCGCTGTCGAGTTGGGCGGTTGGTTCATCGGCGATGACGACGAGCGGCCGCTTGGCGACCGCTCGCGCAAGCGCAACGCGATGCTGCTCGCCGCCCGACAATTCCGCTGCCGTGTGCGCGTGGCGGCCCTCGAGTCCGACCATTGCGAGGACCTCGGTTGCGCGCTCGGTGATCGACGATGGATCGACGCCCGCGACGCTGAGCGAGAGCTCGACGTTTTCCTGCGCGGTGAGCATCGGCACGAGCCCGGCGGTCTGGAACACCCACCCGACAGACGCCTGCAGGAAGCGGTCGCGATCGCGGCCGGCCAGCGTCTCGACCTGCACATCGCCCACGGTGATGGTGCCGCTGTCGGGGATGTCGAGCGCCCCGATCAGGCTGAGCAGCGTTGTCTTGCCCGCACCCGATCGGCCGAGGATCATGACGAGCTCGCCCGCTTCCACCGTGAGGTCCACGCCATTCACCGGGCGAATCCGTTCTCCGCCAACGACGAATTCGCGCGTCACGCCGCGCGCGACGACGAGGTCAGTCACCGTCGTCTCCGGCTGCCGGCACGATGACGATGCGATCGCTCTCGAGGTGGAGACGCACCCGCCCGCTCAGCCCCAGCCGCGCGATGTATGCCTGCGGCAATTGGATGCGACCGGCGCGGTCCATGATGGCGAGCTCGTCATCAACCAACTCCCCGCCGCGCTCGATCCAGCGCCGCTCGCTGCTCGTTCTGCCGTCGCGGATCATGACCACGCGGTCGACGTATTTCTCGACGAGCGTGTCGTGGGTGACGATGACGGCAGCAGCGCCCGCTTCGCGGAGCACCGCGGTGAGGTCGCCGAGCAGCGCGACGGTGGCCGCTGTGTCGAGCTCGGCCGTCGGCTCATCGGCGAGCAGCAGGCGCGGACGGTTGGCCAGCGCCGTCGCCAGCGCCAGGCGCTGCGTCTGGTGTCCGGCGAGCTCGGATGGCCGTTTGGAGAGTTGATCCCCGAGGCCGAGACGATCGAGCAGATCCGCTGCCGCGGCTGCGCGCCCTTTCGGCGGCCCGGTCACCGTCGCCGCCTGCACGTTCTCGAGCGCACTCAGATACGGGGCGAGGTTGCCGAGCGCGCGCTGCAGCACGTAGCCCACCACGTCGCGCCGGTACGCCTCCTCTTCGGATCGCTCGAGCCGCGTCAGGTCGTGCCCCGCGACATGCACGGACACCGGCGCTCGGTCGCTCCAGTCCGGCGAGGATGTTCATGAGCGTCGTCTTGCCGCTGCCGCTGCGCCCTGCGATCGCCACCATCTCGCCCGGCGCAACCTGCAGATCGAGGCCCTGGAGCGCCACCACCTCGAGATCGGCGGTCTTGTAGATGTGGACGACTCCTTCACAGTCGACGATGGAGGGCGTCATGTGAGTGCCCTGATGGCCGTCATCACGTGCACGCGCGCACCGCGTCCTGCGACCACGACACCCGTCACCAGTGCGACAGGACACCGGTGCCGAGGACCACGGCAATGAGGGTGAGCCCATCGATGTGGAACAGTGACGGCGGGACGAGATCAGCGGGTTGATTGCCCAGATGGAACACGGGCAACACAGCCCACGCGACGGCAAGACCGATCGCGGTTCCGGCAACGAGCCCACTGATGAGCACCGCGATCTGCTCGCCGATGAGCGCGTTGCGCAACGTCGACTGCGGGACTCCATTCGGCGCGCATGATCGCGTATTGCGTCGTCCTGTTTCGCGCCTCGGCGAGAAAATGCATTGCGAAGTTCATGACAACGACGAGCAACGCGATGAGAGCGCCGATGCTCAGCTCCACCGCGAACCCACTTCGCAGCGGATCGTTGAGCGCAGCGGCGCTGCGCCTGCGCGTCGGTCATGAGTTGGGTGTTCAGCAGCGTCAGGTCGGAGTTCACCTTTGCGGTGACGGCCGCGGTGTCGCCGCTTGGGACGCTCATCCAGAGCTCGTTCGCCCACGGGCTGACGACTCCGAGCCTGCCCATGCGCGCGAGCAGCGACGACATCGGCGCGACGAGAAAATCCTCGCTCCCGGGTAGTACGTTGGAAATTCATCGAAGGAGCCAACGGCCACCATCTCGATGTTCACCGTCTCGATGTGCATCGGGAACGGCTGACCGATGGTGAGACCGAGGTCGGCCATGGATTGGCTGGCGAGCAACACGGGCAATGGCCGCGACGACGAGGGCGGCATGAGCAGCATCTCCTCGTTGTTGATGGGGATATCCACGGATGGCTGGCCACCGTCGGTGCGGAGAATGTTCGGACTGACAGGCAGCGCCGCCGGGTTCGGGGCGAACGCCTCCTGCCACCACCCGTCGGTGATATCGAATGATTCGATCATCGCGCCGGAATCGGTGCGCAGGTTCCTGAACGCCATGTCACCGACGACGCCGATGTCGGTCGGCGAGACGGTGATCGCGCGGACTCGTATGGGGAAGGTGACATTGCGTGAGCGGCGCGCGCAGGTCGTTCCACCCGGGGTTTGCGGTGGTGCCGAGCGGCACGTCTCGAATGTCACCCGCTGAGTCGCTGATCTGCACATCGATCCGCGCACTCACGCCGGAGCTGTAGACCGAGAGCACGAGCGCGCGCGGCGAGCCGGGAACCGTCGCTCCGTCCGGGTCCGCGGCGCTCATCTTCGCGGTGAGCGAGCGCAGTGATTGCGACGCGAAATCCGGACGGGCGTATGCGATGTTCCAGAAGCCCGTCCCCTGGATCCCGAGGACCGTCGCCTCGAGGCCACATTGTCCCGGGCCTGCCGACGTCGCGAAAGACCTGCGCTGCATGGACACCGGAGGGCAGCGCTGCCGTGAGCTGCGCCCACCTGCGGCGGTCCGGCCGCCGTGGAGAAGGTTGCGCGCATGGTCGCGCCGACCTGGTAGTCCGCACGGTCGACGGCGCCGGCGTTGTCGCTGCTGATGTACGTGGTGGCGAAGACGCTCACCGCGACCGCGAGCATCACGAGGAGGCTCAGACGCGAGTACTGCCGCGGGTCGCGTTCGATCTCCCACCGCGCGAGCCTCCCACCGACCGCACGGTTGACGCTGAGGAGGCGACCGACGAGATCCGACGAGGCGTAGCGACGGCGACGCGATGAGCCCCACCGCAAGTGCCGAGAGCACGAACGCGAGGGCGCTGCTCTGCGCCTCATCGGTGCCGACACCACCCTGGTGGACGTACCAGAGCAGGCCGATTCCGACGACCCAGGAACACGAGGTCCAGGGCGCGACGTCGGACACTGCGGCCGCCGGTCGCAGCGCGAGCCTGCCGGCGCGCTGAGAGGTCAGGGCCGCTGAGGGCCGCGGCCAGCACGATGAGGACGGCGAGGAACGCGCCCTCCGCGATGACGCTCGGAATCGCGGCGCCGGCGAGGCGCTGCCAGATGCCCGTGCCGGCTGTCGACGAACTGGTGGCTGCCGAACTGATCGCCGCCGATGCAACGACCGCAAACGGCGTCGCAAGCACCGCGAGCAGCGCGAACTCCGTGCTGTACAGACCCCAGACCCGAGACCGCGACCAGCCGCGGGCTCGCCAGAGCGCCACCTGTGGAACGTGACTTTGCAGGAGGTGTATCGCGGCAAACCCCATGGCCGCCAGCGCGATCACGAGCAGGCCGAGCGTCGTCACCAGGATCGGGCCGGACGACGCATCCTGACGCGCGAGGAACCCGCTGACCGTGGAGTCCAGCGCTGAGACGAACACGCCGTTGCTGGACAGGCTGTAACCGCGGAGTCGATTGACGCCCGAGACGATGCCGTCCGCATCCGACGCATGGATGGCGGATGTGTCAGGGCTGTACTGCTGATCGGAGGCGCCGACGGCGTCCGGGAGCTCGGCAAGGATCTGAAAGAAGCTGCTCTGCGTGACGACGACATCGCTGTCGGGAACATTGCCGGCCCAGTACGGATCGGCGATGCTGTTCGGCAGCCACTTGCCGACGAGCCGCCCGCACCAGATCTCCGGCGCGTTGGTCTTCCGAGCGAGGCTCTGGAAGCAGTATTCGGTGCCGACTGCCAGGTGCAGCGGGATGCCGCTCTGGTCGGTCGCCTGCGCTGATGCTGGTGAACTCCCAGTCCGCACCGTCACGCGCGTCGGTCGCCCACCGCCCCGTGACGATGTGCGCGTGATCCGCGATGCCCGCATACGTGGCGACGGACAGCCGGCATCGCACCGGCGGCCCTTCAACGGTGCAGTCGAGGTGTCTGCGCCGCAGAGCGTCAGCGACACAGCGAATTGCGCGCCGGGCGTGACGGTGTTGCCGAGTTGCGCATGCACGCGCTGTGTGGCAAGTTGTTGGTACGCGTCGTACGCAGCCGGTTGTGCGATGCCGTCCTGCTCGATGAGGACATCGGCTGCGGTTCCCGCCGCGACGATGGTGCTGCGCAGTCCCTGGTCGGTGATGTTGCTCTGGATGAGCACCACGGTGGCGACGAGCGTGGCCGCCGCAGCGAGGATCAGGCATTCGGCAATCGCGGGCGCCGGGCGCGAACACAACTGTCGCAGTGCGATGCGGCCGATGCCCAGGCGGCGCAGCACGCCACGCGACCGGACCGCAGTCCCCGCACGCCGGTTGCCCTCGCTCACCTCGGCATGCTAGCAGCGAGGCACGAGAGCAGACATCATTCCAATGGGTGATACGACGGCACCAATGTCGTCCCTGTGCGGGTGCACGATCACCGTCCGGTCATCTGCGCCCAGCATCGCGCGAGGCGGGTGACCGCCTCCGTCAGCGTTGCCGGATCCGCATAGAACGGAATGCGAATCCGGTCGGTCGCGCGACCCGGACGGGCGACAGCAACGGCCCGGCGATGACCGCGACACCGTCCAGCGAGCGCGCGGTGGCTGAACTCCAGCGCATCGGTGCCAGGGAGACGGATCCAGAGGATCGGACCGCCCGAAGGCCGATCCCATTCCGCAGCCGGCATCGACGTGCGCAGCGCCGACTTCGAGCGCATCGAGCGACCGGCGCAACTGCTCGTTTCGCCATGCGCGAGTGGCGTCGTGATGGTGGTGCAAGCAGTTCGGCGGCGATGATCTGCATCGGCGCGGACGTGCCGAGGTCGTTGCCCGACTTCTGCTCGATGAGGCGATTGATCAGCGACGCTCGAGCGCGGATCCATCCGATGCGCAGCCCACCCCAGTAGAGCTTCGACATGCCGCCGATCGTGATGACACGCGACTGATCGTCAAACGACCCAGCGGCGGCGGCGCAGTCGCGCCGTGATCGAGGTCGCTGTGCGTGCGGTCATCGATGAGCACGACGTCCTCTTCCTGTGCGACCTGAACGAGTCGACGGCGGGTCTCGGCGGACATCAGCGCGCCGGTCGGATTCTGGAAGTCCGCGTCGACGACTGCGGCGTCGACGCGACCCCGGCGACACGCCGCCTGCAGCGCATCGACGTCGCTCCCGTCCTTGCCCACCGGCAGCAGATGGATCAGCGCGCCGGACCGCATGGCGAGGTCGATCGACTCCAGGATAGGCGACCTCCTCGATCGCCAGACCCATCCCGGGGTGCACCAGCTCCGCGACGAGCAATGAGAGCGCCTGCTGCGACGCCGTTGGTGATCATCACCTCCTCGCGGCGTCGTGGGCAGACCCTTGCGCGCTGAGCAGTGCGGCAACCGCCGTGCGGAGGTGTGGATGACCGCCGGCGTAGTAGCCGTGACCGCTGCGTGAGGATTCTTGGATCGAGCAGCAGCGAGCTCGGATCAGCGAAGGAGCGAGCGACGATCGGTGCTGCGCTCGGCGCTGCCACGGTCAGGTCGATCGTCGCGCTGCCCAGGTCGCGGAGCAAGTCGCCATCACCGAGTCGCGCGATGCACGGCGGCTTCCGACGTGCGTGCTGTGGCGATGCGGGTCGCCGAACCCTGTCGGGCCTCGATCCAGCCATCGGTCCGCAGCAAGGCGTAGGCCGCGGTCACGGTGTTCCGGCTGACCGCGAGCGCTTGCGCCAGCCGGCGTTCGGGCGGCAGTGGCGGTCCGTTGGCGAGGTATCCCTCCTCCGCGAGACGGCGCAATCCATCGGCCAGGCGCCGAAACACTGGGCCGTCGGTGCGTCGTCCCAACCGAGCAAGGCGGCGATCTGCTGCGAGTCGAGCGTTGGCACCGAGCCAATTATGCTGCGAATTGGCTCTTTGCAGATGGTGCCAATTCTGCGACGATGCCCGGTGGCAAGTAACCACGGGGCCGTCTCCGGCATGACCCTTGCCGGCATCGGCGTGGTGCTGTTTTCAGCGACGTTTCCCGCGACGACCATCGCGTTACGCGGGTTCGATGCGGTGTTCATCGGCGCGGGCAGGTCGGTTGGCGCAGCCTTGCTGGCCGGGACGACGTTGCTGTTGACGCGTAGCCCCGCGACCAAGCCGACGTCAATTCTGATTCTGCTTGCGTGCGTTCCGGGCGTCGGCATCGGCTATGGCGTCCTGACCGCGTTAGCGCTCGACCACGTGACCGCTTCACACGCGGCGGTGGTGACCGGTCTGCTCCCTGCAGCGACAGCCATGGTCGCGACGTGGCGCGCCGGCGAGCGACCAGGCCCGCTCTTCTGGGCAGCGAGCCTCACCGGCGCATGCGTTGTCGTCGCGTTTGCGCTGACGAGCAGCAATGTCGGCAGCGTGCATGCGGCGGACCTGTTGCTGCTGATCGCGCTGATCCTCGGTGCGGTCGGCTATGCGGAAGGGGGACGGCTCGCGCGTGAGATGCCGGGCTGGCGCGTGATCTGCTGGGTTGTCGTCCTCGCGTTGCCCGTGTCCCTGCCGCTGACCGTCATCTCGGGAATCATCAGCCCGCCGCACCCGGATCTCGCGAGTGGTGCAGCGTTCGTGTACCTCGCGTCGGTCACGATGTTCGTCGGCTTCTTCGCGTGGTACAGCGGCCTGGCACGCGCGGGTATCGCACGCGCCAGTCAACTCCAGCTCGCCCAACCCTTCCTCACCATCGGCATCGCTGCGCTCGTGTTGGGTGAGCGACCCGGACCGAGCACCTATGTGGCTGGTGCAGTCGTCCTTGCGTGCGTTCTCGTTGCGCAGCGCGCCAGGTTTGGGCAGCCCGGCGTTCCGCCGTTGCCGGCAAACGTTGTCGAGGCGATCAAGCCCGCGACGGGATAGGGTCAGTCCGCGTCCGGGGCTGTGGGCTGACTCAGGGCACCCGCGTTGAGGTCTGCATTCTCCGGGTCGGCGGCATGATCCGTTGCGGTTGCTCCCGGGTCTTTGCCCGGATCGGCTTCATCGGCGTGTAGTCGGGAGCACTCGGTGCGACGTCCGAATCCTCATCTCGTGTCATTGGCTGTCCTCCATGCCTGCCTTTCCGGCCAAGCCTACTGGCTCGGAGAATGGCTCGGACCGCGATCTGACACGAGGACCGATCGGCGACAATTCCACGTTGTGATCGACGCCAACAGCTACCGCCCGGCAGACGACCGCTACGCATCGATGCAGTACCGCCGCTGCGGGCGCAGCGGTCTCATGCTTCCCGCTCTGTCGCTGGGGCTGTGGCACAACTTCGGCGGCGATCGACCGTTCGAGGGCCAGCGCGCCATCCTCCGGCGAGCGTTCGACCTCGGCATCACGCACTTCGACCTTGCGAACAACTACGGGCCGCCGTACGGGAGCGCCGAGGCGAATTTCGGTCGCATCCTCGGCGACCGACTTTCGCGGGATCACCGCGATGAGTTGGTGATCTCGACGAAAGCCGGCTGGGACATGTGGCCCGGTCCCTATGGCGACCTCGGCTCGCGCAAGTACCTGCTCGCCAGCCTCGACCAGAGCCTCGAGCGCCTCGGCATCGACTACGTCGACATCTTCTACCACCACCGTTTCGACCCCAGCACGCCGCTCGAGGAATCGCTCGGCGCGCTGCACTCGGCGGTGCAGCAGGGAAAGGCGCTGTATGTCGGCATCTCGTCGTACTCCGACAAGCGAACCGCGGAGGCGGTCGCAATCCTCCGCAGAACTCGGCACGCCGCTGCTCATCCACCAGCCGTCGTACTCGATGCTCAACCGCTGGATCGAGCACGGCCTCCTCGACGTCCTCGGCAACGAGGGTGTCGGGCTGCATCGCGTTCTCGCCGCACGCGCACAGGGCGTGCTGACCGACCGCTATCTCCACGGCATCCCCGAGGAACTCCCGGGCTCGCGAGAACAGCTCGCTCAGCGCAGGACATGCTCAGCGAGCGACATCCTGGCGCACGTGCGAGCGCTCAACGCCATCGCGGAGCGGCGCGGCCAGAGCCTCGCGCAGATGGCGATCGCCTGGACGCTCCGCGACCCGCGCGTCACGTCCGCGCTCATCGGCGCGAGCAGCGTCCGCCAGCTCGAGCAGAACGTCGCGGCGCTCGAGCATCTGGAGTTCTCCGCCGAGGAGCTCGCAGAGATCGACCAGCACGCGGTCGAGAGCGGTATCGACCTCTGGCGGGATCCGGCCACCGCCTAGGGCGCTTGACAGGTAACTAGTCAGTTACCTATGCTGCTCGACGTGGATGACGTCTTTCGGGCCCTTGCCGACCCCACCCGCCGCGACCTGCTCGATCGCCTCTACCGTCGAGGACGGCCAGACGCTGCGCGCGCTGGCCGCGGACTACCCGATGACCCGCATCGGGGTCATGAAGCACCTGCAGATGCTGGAGGAGGCACGGCTGGTCGTGACCAGGCGGCGCGGCCGCGAGAAGCTCCACTTCCTCAATCCGGTCCCGATCCGGCTCGTCCACGACCGGTGGGTGAGCAAGTACGCCGAACCGTGGGTCGCAACGCTCAGCGACATCAAACAGCGACTGGAGCAGACCATGGAAAAGATTTTCGAGATCTACATCCGCACCACGCCCGGACGCCTCTGGGAGGCGATCACCGACAGCGAGATCCGCACCAAGTTTCAGTTCGGCACTCGCGATCGAGTTCGACTGGACGCCGGGCTCGCGCGTATCAGGTCGGGAACCCGCGCGCCGGCGGTGCCGCTCAGCGAGGGCGAGAACCTCGAAGTCGACCCGCCGCGGCGGCTGGTGCAGACCGACGCGCGCTGTGGGGCGACGACGTGAAGCGTGAAGGCAGACGCGGGTCACCTGGGAGATCGAGCCCGTCGGCGATTCGTGCCATCTGACCGTGACCCATGACCAGCTGCGCGAGGGCGCGAACGACGCAGCTCTTCGGTGGCTGGCCGATGATCCTCTCCGGCCTCAAGACGTGGATCGAGACCGGCGAACGCTCACCACTCCGGGATCACTCATGTACGAACATGACCAATGGAAGGAGGAGCAGTGATGACCGAGACGAACAACACAACTCGCATCACCGACATGAGGACGGTCGGCGTCCCCGTCACCGACCAGGAACGGGCCCTTGACTTCTACGTCGACACGCTCGGCTTCGAGAAGCGCCTCGATGTGCCCATGGGCGGGGGCGCCCGCTGGATCGAGGTCGCACCCCCGGGGGCAACGACAACGATCGCGCTCATCCGTGCGCACGATGGCTTGCCGGCAGGTGTCGAGACCGGCATCCGCCTCACGACGCAGACGCCGACGCTGACCATGCGGAGTTGCGGTGCGCGCGGCGTCGATGCCGACGAGGTCTTGCGGTGGCCGGGCGCCGCCGATGTTCGCGTTCCGCGACCAGGACGGCAACGGCCTCGAGATCATCGAGCGGCGTAAGCGATGACCGCGCTGCACAAGGAATTCCGGGCCCCGCTGCAGAAGAGCCCGAACAAGGGCGGCTGGACCTATGTGGTGATGCCCGATTCAGTCGAGTTCTTCGGCACGCGGGGCCTGGTGAAGGTTCGAGGCACGGTCGACCGGCCGCCGTTCGAGAGTGCCTTCATGGCACTGGGGGACGGCACGCACAAGCTGCCGATCAAGGCGGACCTGCGCGACGTCATCGGGAAGAGCGCAGGGGATATCGTGACGGTTCGTTTGACGGAGCGAATCTGAGGGAGGCCCGCGATGCGAAGGCTCACACCCGTCCAAGTGATGGTGCGAGGAGCTCTTGCCGGTGCAGCCGGCATCGTTGCGATGGACTGCGCCGGCTACGCGCGGTATCGCAGCGGGGGCGGCGATCAGCAGCCACTGCAATGGGAGTTCGGCGGTCCCAGCACATGGGACGCCGTTGCGGCGCCGGCGCAGGTCGGGCGTCGCTCTACGAGGGCTACCTCCAGCGCCCGCTCGACGAACGTTGGGCACGGTTGACCAACAACGTGATGCACTGGGGATATGGCATCGGGTGGGGCGTTGCGTTCGGCGTCGTCGCTGCGTCGCTGCCTCGCCAGCGCCTGAGGTTCGGCCCGCTCTTCGGCGCCACCGTCTGGGGGAGCAGCTATGTGAGCCTGCCGATCGCCGGACTGTACAAGCCGATCTGGAAGTACAGCGTCAAGGAGCTTGCTCCTGATCTGGTCGGCCATCTCGCCTATGGGACGGGAACTGCTCTCGCATTTCGGATCCTGTCCTGACCCGGTACCGGCTACCCGTACGTCGGATGCTGCGGCCAGCCGGGCGGCGAGTTCCTCCCAGTCCTCCTGGCGTCCGTACGGCGTCAGGTCGAGGATGTTGTTGAGAACAGCAGCCGGTCGACGCCGCGAGCCGGTCGTGTTGTAGGTGCGGTAGACCGTCGTCGCCGTCGCGGAGGAACACGGTGAGCATGAAGCCGCCGCCGGCACCGCAGTCGTCGGCGAAGCGTCGTGCCGTGCGACGACACGAACGGCATCGTCCCAGCCCATGCGCGCCTTGTACGCCTCGATCTGCGCGAGCGGCATGTTCGACACCGTCACCCAGGTGACGCCGGCTCGGCGAGCGCTGCGGAGGTCGGCGACGTTGTTGGTGAAGTGGTGCAGCCCGGGCAGTAGTCGTCGGGGCCGCGGTCCATGAATTGGTAGACGACCACTGGTCGCGGCCGTCGAACAGGTCGAGCAGGTCTCGGCCGTCCGGCGTGTCGAACACGTACTTGCGTTGTCGAACCTGACCATCGGGAGGCGGCGGCGCTGGCGGCGATCCTGTCGATGGCGCGCGTGGCCTCCTTCTCGCTTCCGGAGCAGCGCGTCGCGCTGCTCCTGCCACTCCTCGGCGGAAACGATCTCCGGCATCGCGGTCATCGCTCACTCCTTCCCTGCATCGACGGTCCTGCGATCGAACGTCCTTCGAGAGTATGTTGCCTCATAGGGACGGATTGCTTCACGCCCGGGATTAGACGTCGCGTCAGGGCAAATTGCAGCGCCGTCACATATCGATAGCCCGCACCCAGCACCATCACGCGGTTGTTACAGATATCGGTTGTTGAGCGTGTCGGCAACCCAGTGTGCCGTCGGCCGCTACCGAGATGCCGGTCGGGTTGTTGAGGTCGCCGGCAGGAGAAGCTGATCCGGCGCCAAATTGCGCATAGGTTGCATCCCAGGCGAGCACGGTGTCGTTGGCGCTGAGCGTGAACCTCTGGATGCGGTCGTTGCCGGAGTTGTCGACCAACAGCGTGCCATCAGGCGCGAACATGATCCCCTGCGGAAAGCTGAACTGTCTTGGCCGGTGCCTGTCGAAGAGATCGATGAGGACATCGCGCTTGCCGGGTTGCAGTGTGTACTGCCGGAGCTCGACGATCGGTGACAACGTCGACTCGGTGGTGGTCACCGACAGATTATCGGCGCTGCCCACGTCGAGTCCTCGCCGGATCCGGACAGAGGCTGACTGGGATAATCGCCGCGCATGTTCACACCGGACTGGCCGATGCACACCGAGCGGCTCCTGCTGCGCCCATTCGAAGAGAGCGATCTGCAAGCCCTGCACACCATGCAGTCCGATGAGGAAGTCGTCCGCTATCTCTACCACGATGTTCGGTCACTCGATGAGGTTCGCGTCTCGCTCGGACGGAAGATGGGCTCGATATCGATCAAGGGCGAGGGTGACGGCGTGACGGCCGCTGTCATCCTGCGCGACACGGGCGAGCTCGTCGCCGACGTGTCGCTGTGGCTGGTCAGCGAGGGGCACGAGCAGGGTGAGTTGGGCTTCGTCGTGCACCCGGCGCATCAGCGCAAGGGTTACGCGACGGAGGCGTCGCGACGGATGCTTGAGTTCGCGTTCATGACGATGCGCTTGCATCGTGTCATCGGCCGCCTCGAGGCGCGCAACGTCGCATCTGCGCGCGTCATGGAGAAACTGGGGATGCGACGGGAGGCGCACTTCATCGAGAACGAATGGGTGAAGGGCGAGTGGCAGAGCGAGTTCGTGTACGCGCTGCTCGCCGAGGAGTGGGCGGCCTAGGGCCCTCACAACCGGCCGCAGCGGGTATGGTCGCCGTGATGGGTCAGGACGCGGCCGCCAGGGTGGACGGATCCCTTTCAGGGCGTCCCTCCGGTATCCCCCTCGCCTGGGAGAAATGGCGCCGGTCGATGTCTCGGTGGTCATCCGGGTGGTTGGTGGTGGCCGCGCTGCTCACCGCCGCTCTGTGGCTGTCACACATGCCTGCTCTGCTCTTCCACGCGCAGTTCTACGCGGATGACGGCGGCTGGTATCAGGGCGCGTACACGCTCGGGCCGTTGGCGTCCTTGCCGCATCCGGCCGCGGGCTACTTCGTGCTCTTTCAGCGCCTGATCGCGTCGATCTCGTTGCTGCTGCCCATCATCGCGGTCCCGACCTTCTTCAATATCGTGGCGCTCGCCGTTCAGATCGTCGGCATCTGCTACCTGGTGTCACGGCGCATGTCGGCGGCGATACCGAGCGTCGCCGTCCGGGTGTCGATCGCGCTGCTCGTGATCGCGCTCCCCAATGCCTATGACACGTCGGGCAATCTGACCAGCACGCAGTGGCACCTCGGGCTGCTCGCGTTCCTCGTGATGTTCGCCGACCCGGCGCGCCGCGTCGGGGGCCACATTCTTGACGCCGCGGTCATCGTCATCGGTGGGCTCACGGGACCCTACTGCATCCTTCTCGAACCGATCGCGATCTGGCGCTGGCGTCGCAACCCCGGCGATCGTCGCCTCACGTACGTGCTCATCGCGAATACGGTGTGCGCTGCTGCGCAGCTCGTGGTGATCGTCGATCGTCTGGCCCTCGAGCGTTCGTCGGCACCACTCGCCGCCGGCTTTTATCCGCTCGTCCGCATGATCGGCCGGCAGGTCACGCTCGGGTTGATCGTTGGCGCTCACGGTCTTGCCTCGATTGCGGGATCGTTCGTCGCAAGCAACGTCGTCGCGCTGACCGTGCTCACGGTAATCCCGTTTGTGGTCTGCGCATGGGCGGCGTGGCGAGGGCCGAGAATCCTCCGCGCGTTTTGCTATTACGCCTTTGCCGTATTCGCACTCGCATTGGTGGCTCCTTCCATCGCGGGGTTCCGTTGGCCGAGCCTCGGCGATCCTGCGGACGTCACGAACTTCCACCCGGGCGGGCTCCGCTATTTCCTCTACCCGCTGCTCGCATTCGCGATCTCACTCGGCTGGTTTGCCGTGACCTACGTGATGCCGTGGGCGCGCCAGATGCGAGGGCGGCGTGCGCACGCACGATTAGCGGCCGATACCGCAACAAGCCGACGCGTGTGGATCGGTCGTTGCGTCGGTCTCGCCGCTGCCCTCGTCCTTGCCGGGTCGGTGTTCATCGGGATGCGAGTGGACTGGTCGTATCCGCCGTATCTCGAGGAGCACTGGGCCGCGGAGGTGCACAAGCTCGAGGCGGCGAGGCCTGGTACCGACGTCGTCATTCCCATCAACCCGCAGGGTTGGACGGTCTCGCTCGTCGCGCGCTGATTTGTCCCAGAAACGTTGCAGACCGTCGTTTCCGACGTCTGCGAGCCGGGCTACGCTCGGTGCGTGATCGCACCGCCTCAGTACTCGCCGGATGGACGCTGGTGGTGGAATGGCGCGACCTGGATGCCGGCGCCACCGCCACCGGTCGGCGCATTCCCCCAACCGTGGGGCGCAGTCCCGACCGTCAGGTATGCCGGCTTCTGGATTCGCCTTGTCGCGTATCTCGTCGATGCGGTGGTGCTCAATCTCGTCGCGGTTCCTGTCAATCTCGTTGCGTTCGGCAACAGCGGGTTCCTCTGCGCCACATCGAACTACACGGTCATCGCATCCGGAGCGAGCATCCAGGGAGTCAAGTATTCGTGCAGTCCAACCGGCGCGGGGTACTTGATCTATTTCGTGCTCGGCCTTGTGTACTTCACGTTCATGTGGAGTACCGGCGCCACGCTGGGGCAGCGTCTCCTGCGCATCCGTATCGTGGATGCAGCGACCAGCGAAACGCTCAGTCTCGCGAGGTCATTCGCCAGATACATCGGATTCGTCATCTCCGCCGTACCGCTCGCGGTTGGCCTCATCTGGGCTGCGTTTGACCCACGGAAGCGCGGATGGCATGACCACATGGCGAACTCCATCGCGCTACGCCACTAGCTCGTGACGATGCGGCGGGTCCGGGATCATGAGGGGAGCCTGCGCCGATCAGCCGATAAGACGCGTTCCCAGAGCGGCGAAAGCTGATCGAACGCCGCCGGGTATCGAGGCCGCCGGCCCCGGGGATTACACCGGTTCGACGATGAGTTTCCGCGTGTGCCCGGCCGCCGCGAGGGTGGAGAGCAGCCGGCGAAGGGCGCCTCCTTCGGAAGGCTGATGCGCAGTGCAGTCGAGCCAGATCTGGCGGTCTTCGACAGTTGCAGCCATGGGCTCACCGCAGTCGCAGAACGGGGTCTCGCGCTCGGCGCGCTCGATGAGCGCAACAATTCGGGTGTTGTCGGTCGTGTTCATTATGGGTCTCCAAGACATCAATACGATGCGTTCCGTATCATAGCATCTCTATGGCAGATGACCGACTCCCTGGCGACCAATCGACGCTGGCACCCGCCGTGGCGCGCGGCGGGCGTCCACGGAGCGAACGTGCCCACCAGGCAATCCTGAGCGCGGCGCTGGAGCTGCTCATCGAGGAAGGGTTCGCCTCCTTCGCCTCGAGCATGTCGCCGCGCGAGCCGGGGTGGGAAAGGCGACGATCTATCGCCGCTGGCCTTCAAAGGAGGCCCTCGCGCAGGATCTGCTGACCCAGCTCGCCGGTCCGCATATCGAGGTCCCCGACTTCGGCAACACACGCAACGAAATGCTGGCCGCGGTCACCAACCCGATGCGCGCCGTCACTGAGACGGATTTCGGACCCGTCATCAGGTCGATGCTCTCGCAGATCGCGAGCAACCCACGCGTCGGTGACCCGTTTCGCGCGACCGTCGTGGAGGCTCGGCGCGCAGAGATCACCAAGGTGATCCAACGGGGAATCGCGCGCGGCGATCTCCGTCCCGACGCAGACCCCAGGGTCGCAACCGAACTCCTCGTCGGTCCGGTCTACTTCCGGTTGATGTTCGGTGGAGTCCTCGACCTCGACTTCGCCAGGCAGATCGTCGACAGCGTCCTCCGCGGCTTCAGCGCCTGACCCCTAGCGGAAGCGCTGCGCGTCCTGGGCGGCATAGCGAGCGACGCCGGCATCGACGCCGGCCGCGCGCTCAACCCGCTCGGTGACATCAGCAACCAGTGCGGCCGGAATCGCGCACGTCAGCGCGTTGGCGCCCATCCCGGTACGCGCTCGGCTCAGCGCGCAGCCGACGCTTGCCGCAACGCGATGCTGCTCGTGGGCGACGGCGATGATGTGGCACTGCGGCTTGCCCTCGATGCGCAGATCTGGGAGCGCGTCTGTCATGACCATCATCGCCTGGGCGTTCAACCGCAGGAGGATGACGCTCGGATCGCGCGTCTCTGCCAGCGGTCCGTAGACGATCGCCGCAGGCCGTCTGGTTACTGACGGAATCGTCGGGAACACGTCCGGCGTCACCCATCCGGATTCGACGAGGACACCGATGTCGGCATGGGTGGCGGCTTCCTCGAGACTGAGCAGGCCGTGCGTGTAGCTGCCGACGCTGCAGTTCGCATGGTCCTCGGCAACCGTGCTGAAGGTCCGCTCCGGGGCATGCATCCAGAAGACACACCCAGCCGCGACCCGACCGGTGCGGCCGTCAGGCGTCGGCTCCGGCATTGGCGCGTCGAAAGCAGGAACGTCGTCGGGCAGTCCGTCGAGGAAGCTGATGGCGATCGGGGCGGCCAGCGGATGCAGCGCGGCTGTGAGCCGTCCGGCAAGTGCCGGCCACGATGTGCCTGCGGGTTCTGTACTGATCACCGCGCCATCATGCCCGACATCGACCGCGCGACCGCCTCAGACGCCGAGTCCGACGCCGGCCACCGTCAGTTGCGCCGTGGTCGGCTCAGCGCAACAGAACCAGGGCTCGCTCAACCGCGGAGTCACGCCACGGCCAGGCGGAAGCTCTCGATGCGCATCGGTCCACGTCAGTCCAGACGCTTCGGCTGCGCGAGCGGTGAGCCGGCGGATGGCGGTGTGCGTCGATCGCGGCGGCGCGCCGCTGTCGGCGTCGCCGGCCACCAGCGCCGCAATCTCAGCCTGGAGCGCGTCCATGACCGGGTCAGGATGCTGCCAGAGATGGCTGAAACCATCGGCGTCGTAGCCACGCAGATGCTCGCGCATCTCCGGACGTTCCAGCAGGAGTGAGCCCGGCGGCACGAGGAGCCGGATGCTGAGCTGCACGGGGTCGACACTGTCGATCAGGTCGTTGCCGGCGATGAGATCGAGGAGATCGATTTGATCCTGCAGCGTGCTCCAGGGCGTGAACGGGAGGAGCGACGGGCGGAACGCGACAGCGACTGATCGGCAGATGTCCAGCGCCGTCAGGACGTCCCCGGCCGAATGTCCCTTGTCGAGAATGTCGAGCACACGCGCGCTCGTCGACTCCACCGCCGAAACGATGAACAGCAGGCCCAGGTCACGCAGCTCGGCGATGACACTCGGGTGTTCAAGGATGTGCTCGACCTTCGTGGTGATGTCGAAGGTAAGGTCCGGGCAACGCTCGTGCACGGCACGTGCGACCGCGAGCGCGTGCGGGACGGCATTGAGGAAGTCCGGATCCCCGAACGTGAGGTGGCGCATTCCGTCGTTCCACAGCCGCGCGACGTCCTCGACGAGGGTCTCGCGCTGCCACACGCGAATGCGTCCGTCGTACACGGCTGGAACGGGGCAGTGCCGACAGCGGTGGACGCAACCGCGCGTCGCCTCGACGTATCCGGTGACCCGTGTTTCGCCGTTGACGAGCAATGTCGTGTAGCGCTCGAGCGGCGGGAGCAGATCGCGAGCAGGGAGTGGGAATTGCAGACGGTCGAGCACGATGGTCCGGGAATCGACCTGACCGTTGGCGAAGCGCACGAGCGCCTGCTCGTACTCGCCCCCGATCACCGCGTCAATGAGGCCCGGTTCGAGCGCGGGCCCACAGAGTGGCGCGTAGAGACCGAACAGCGCGATACGGATCGTGCTCCCACGACGTGCACGCAACGCCCGAGCAACCGGGACCGCGAGACGCATCGCCGTGTGCATCGGGACGGCGATCGCCACAAGCTCGGGAGAGTCGAGATCCGCGTCGGCGAACGTCTCGACCGAAAGGTCCACGGCACCGACGTCGTGATCCGCAGCTCGGAGAAATGCTGCCGCAGATGCGACGTGCAGCGGTTGATGACCGAGCTCGTAGCACGAGATGAGCAAGATCCTCATGGCGCGTCGGGCTGCTCGCCCGGCCCTCGACCGCGCAAACGACCGGCCAAAAGCTTGCGGAATTCCGTCGCCGAATAGCTCGTGAGGACAGCGCCGCCCTCCGTTCGGGCGGTGGCGCTTCGCGGCAATCCGACCAGCGCGGCGATCTCGCCAAAATACGCGCCGGGCCGCGCGATCGTCAGCAGCTCCTCCGAGCCGTCGGCAAACTCGCGCACGAGGTTGACGGATCCCTCTTCGACAACGTAGGCGCGGACCCCGTCTTCACCTTGGCGGAACAGCACCTGGCCGGGATCGAGTGTCTCCGTCAAGGCTTCGCCACATTGGTCTGATCTCCGGGTAGGCATCACGAGCAGTGAGTTCGATCGATGGTGACAGTTCGGCGCTCAACTGCGGCGTCGGGGGTAGGCTTCCTTGCGATGAACCGCTGTCCCGCATGCGGGCATGAGAACCAGGCAGGGGCCAAGTTCTGCTCCGAGTGCGCCGCCCCCATGGTCGAGGCGAAAGCCGCCGTCCGCGAGGAACGGAAGGTGGTCACGGTCCTGTTCGCCGATCTGGTCGGCTTCACCTCGCGTTCCGAGCAACTCGATCCCGAGGATGTCCGAGCCTTTCTCTCGCCGTACTACGGACGTCTGAGAGCGGAGCTGGAACGCTTCGGCGGGACGGTGGAGAAGTTCATCGGTGATGCCGTCATGGCGGTCTTCGGGGCGCCGATCGCGCACGAGGACGACCCGGAGCGGGGTGTCCGCGCCGCGCTCGCCATCCGCGACTGGGTGCAGCAGCAGGAGGTCGATCTGCAGTTGCGCATCGCCGTCAACACCGGCCAGGCACTCGTGGCGCTCGGTGCCCGTCCCGACCAGGGGGAGGGACTCGTGTCGGGCGATGTGGTCAACACAACCGCGCGCCTGCAGACGGCGGCGCCGATCAATGGCATCCTCGTCGGCGAGACGACGTACCGCGCCACGGACCAGGTCATCACCTACCGAGCGGCAGCACCGGTCACGGCCAAGGGAAAGGTGGATCCAGTGCCGGCCTGGGAAGCGCTGGAGGCGCGCTCACGCGTCGATGTCGGCGACATCCTGAATGCGCGTGGTCCGCTCGTCGGCCGTGCGAGCGAGCTTCGGGTGCTCACCGATGCGCTCGGCCGCATGCGTCAGGACCGGTCCCCGCAGCTCGTGACCCTCGTCGGCGTTCCCGGCATCGGCAAGAGCAGGCTCATCGCCGAGCTCTGGAGCGTCGTCGAAGCGGACCCCGACTTCATCCACTGGCGGCAGGGGCGGTCGCTCCCGTACGGCGACGGCGTCACGTTCTGGGCGCTGGCGGAGATGGTCAAGGCGCAGGCGGGCATCCTCGAGACCGACTCGCCCGACGAGGCGGCCGAGAAGCTCGCAGCCGCCGTCGCGGCACTCATCCCGGATCCCGTCGACGCGCATTGGGTGGAGGGTCATCTGCGGCCGCTGGCGGGGATCAACCGCGACACCGATCCCATCGGTAACCGGCGTGATGAGGCCTTTACGGCATGGCGGCGCTTCTTCGAGGCGCTCAGCGAGGAGAGCCCGCTGGTCCTGGTCTTCGACGATCTGCATTGGGCGGACGACAACCTGCTGGACTTCGTTGAGTACGTCGTCGACTGGGCGGTCGGCGTGCCGATCCTTGTCGTCTGCACGACGCGACCCGAACTGTTCGAGCGCCGTCCCGGCTGGGCCGGGAACACGCGCAACACGACACGGTTGTCGCTCTCGCCGCTCACCGACGCGGAGACCGCGGAGCTCATCAGCGGCCTCAGCGCCCGGCCGCTCATGGCGGCTGAGACGCAGCTCATGTTGCTCGACAGAGCCGGCGGGAATCCGCTGTTCGCCGAGCAGTACGTCCGGATGCTTGCGGAGCGGTCCGACGCGGACGAGCTCCCATTGCCGGAGACCGTGCAAGGCATCATCGCCGCGCGCATCGACGCACTGCCCGCAGACGAGAAACGCCTGCTGCAGGAGGCGTCGGTGCTCGGCAAGGTGTTCTGGCTCGGTGCGGTCATCAATGCAGACGCGACCGCCGCGCCACCGAGGTGCGCCTGCATGCGCTCGAGCGCAAGGATTTCGTGCAGCGTGCGCGGCGTTCCATCGTTGCTGACGAGGCGGAATACTCGTTCCTGCACAGTCTCGTCCGCGACGTCGCGTACGGTCAGATACCTCGCGGCGAGCGGGCGCAGAAGCATCGGCTCGCGGCGGAATGGATCGGCACGCTCGGACGTGGCGAGGATCATGCCGAGATGCGCGCGCATCACTACAGGAATGCGCTCGAACTCCGTCGCGCGTCCGGTCAGACCGTCGATGCCGCGTTTGCGGCATCCGCGCTCGAAAGCCTTCGCGACGCGGGTGACCGCGCCTTTGCGCTCAACGCGTATGCGACGTCGACGGGCTTCTATCAGTCGGCGCTGGAACTCGCGGCTGCTGGATCGCCGGAACACGCGACTCTCCAACTCAAAGTCGGATGGTCGAAGTTCCTCGGCGGGGAGATGGAAACCGACACGCTTCGTCGGGCCAGCGATGCGCTGCTTGCGGTCGGCGACTCCGAGTCGGCTGCGGAAGCTGAGACCGTCCTCGCAGAGCTGCTGTGGTATCGCGGCGAACAGGGATCTGCGATGGAGCACCTGGATCGCGCGCGCGGACTGGTCGCAAACAGCGAACCGACCCCCGTCAAGGCATACGTCGTTGCAAGCGCATCTCGGCACATGATGCTCGCCGGCGACAGTGATGAGGCGATCCGATTTGGACGTGAGGCAATGGCGATCGCGGAACAACTCGGCCTCGAAGAGGTGCGCGCGAACGCGCTCATCAACATCGGTGTCGCGCGCTGTGACTCCGGCGAAATGGCGGGCATCGAAGACCTCGAGCAGAGCCTCGTGATCGCCGAGGAAGCGGCGTCGCCGACCGCGATCTGCAGGGCGCAGCTCAATCTCGCCTCGGTGTTGTGGTTGCGCGGAGATCTCACACGAACCGCAACGATTCTCGACGAGTCTGCGGAGGTCGCCGAGCGTTCGGGACAGACGCAGCGGCTGCGCTCGATTCATGCCGACATCGCGACCGGTCAGTTCGCCCGCGGTCAATGGCACGAGGCGCTGCGCTTCATCGACGGGTTTCTCGCCGAGATCGAGGCAGGACGGCCGCACTACTCCGCGCCGTACTGCTACTCAGCGCGTGCCCGCATCAGGTCCGCGAGCGACGACACTGCCGGCGCGCTCGCCGATATCGAGCGTGCGCTCGAACTGGCGCGTCTTGCCACGGATCCGCAATGTCTCTATCCGGCGCTTGCGGTGGCCGCGAATGTGCTGATGGAGAACGGCGATGCCGAGCGAGCGACGCTGCTCGTCGACGAGTTTCTCGCCGGTCTCATGCAGGGCGTCAACCTCGGCTGGACGATGGACCATCTGCATGTCCTCGCATCGACGCTGGTCGCGCTCGGCCGTGGCGAGGAACTGGTCGGCGTTCTGCCGCAGCGGGAGTATCGATGGGTGGAGGCCGCGAGGGCGCGCGCCGAAGGCGATCTTCGTCGCGCCGCCGACATCTGCGCCGCGATGGAAGCCCGCACCGAGGAAGCGGCTGATCGTCTGCTCCTCGCCGCGACCCTTGTCGAGCAGGGACGGCGGAGCGAGGCGGATGTGGAGCTGCAGCGGGCGCTCGGGTTCTACGGCGAAGTGGGCGCGACACGCTATCTCCGCCAGGGCCAGGCACTTCGAGCCGCATCCGCGTAGTTCGGCGGGGTGCTGCCGGCGCGACGTGGCACGATTTCACTGTGACCGTGCCCACCGCCGCCGAGCAGCACCTTCGCGACCTCTCACGGCTGCGCCGCGTTCGTGACCGGATCGACCGCGAGTACGCTCGCCCGTTGGACGTCGAGGCGCTCGCACGCGGGGCGAACATGTCGGCCGGACATCTCAGCCGTGCGTTTCGCGCCGCATACGGTGAGGCGCCGTACGGCTACCTGATGACGCGACGCATCGAGCGCGCGATGATGCTGCTGCGTCGAGGCGATATGAGTGTCACCGACGTGTGTTTCGCGGTGGGGTGCCAGTCACTCGGCACCTTCAGCACCCGCTTCACTGAACTCGTCGGATTGCCGCCGAGCGTCTACCGCCTCAGCGCGGCGCGAGCGACAGCGGGGATGCCGTCGTGTGTCGTCAAACAGGTGACGAGACCGGTCAGGAATCGAGAAGCGCCGGTCCCGGACCGCACCTAGCATGACCGCCATGGACCTCACCAATCACGTTCAGGAGAAAGCCATGAGCGACTCTTCCAACCAGGGCGTCAAGACTGTGCTGCATCCGGTGTCCGACCTCGAGAAGGCGAAGCCTGTGTACACCGCACTGCTCGGCGTCGAGCCGATGGCCGACGCTCCGTACTACGTCGGCTACGAGCTTGCTGGTCAGCAGATCGGCCTGGTGCCGAACAGCGATATGACCTCGCCCGTTGCCCACTGGCACGTGGCGGACATCGAGGCGAAGCTTGCCGAGGTGACCGCTGCCGGTGGCACCCTGAAGGATGCCCCGCGCGACGTTGGCGGTGGCCGCCTCGTGGCGAGCTTCACTGATCCCGACGGCAACGTCCTCGGACTGATTCAGGACCGCTGACCCGCTGTGGACATCACGATTCACGGGACGTTCCTCCCGCACAACGACCCGGAAGCGTCCCTCGCGTTCTATCGCGACATGCTCGGCTTCGAAGTTCGCCAGGACGTCGGCTATGGCGGGATGCGCTGGATCACGGTCGGTCCTCCCGGCCAGCCCGAGACATCGATCGTCCTGACCCCGCCGGCAGTCGACCCTGGCATCACGCCCGACGAGCGCCGGACCATCCTCGAGATGATGGCCAAAGGCAGCTACGCCACGATCCTCTTCGCGACCGAAGATCTTGATGGAGCCTTCGAGAAGGTCCAGGCAGGAGGCGCCGAGGTGGTCCAGGAGCCGATGGAGCAGCCGTATGGGATACGCGACTGCGCCATCCGCGATCCCGCGGGCAACCTCATCCGCATCAGCGAGGTGCGCTAGGTCCCGTCACTGCGTCAGGGGGTCGGCACGAACCGAACGAGGTACTCGTGTCCCGACGACGTGTGCGCGCTCGCCCACAGCGTCCCGTCGACGCTCACCGCGAGAGTCCCGTCGGGGTGCAGTGCCGATCCTCCAGGAGCCGGATAAGCGGTGCTCCGATCGATCGTTCCATCGATGTTCATCCGGAAGAACCGAGCAGGCCCGCCGCGCTCGGCGCCGGCATCCCAGAGGGAGCCCGCAGCGTCCGCGGCCAGCTGATCGGCCCCACCCAGGACCGCCACCGGGAAGATGAAGCTGCTCGCGCTGCTCGCCCCCGGGGCGAAGCGCTCGATGAGCAGGCAGATCGCCGTCGGCTGCCCGATGCAGAGCTTCGGGTCGGCCGCCCAGAACGTCCCGCCCGAGCTGGGAAGGAGCGCGATCAGATCACCGCCCGGGATATAGATCCCGGTTGTGTCACCCGACGAGGTATACCGGCCCATGGTCTCGTCGTTGACGCCGCCGATCGCGTAGATAGCTCCGTCGGTTCCCAGGGTCACCGGGCCGGTGCGCACGCCGGGTCGCGGCGGCGGGAGCAGCGTCACCACACGGGTCGGGGTGATCTGCGCGACGAACGACACGCGCTTGCCACAGGTGAACGAACCGCACTGATCGTCGAGCGATACCCAGAGATTGCCGCTCGCGTCGGTCGCGGCACCGCCACACCCACTCGACGCCGCAACCGACGGCAGCGTGACCGGTTCGGTGACGCCGCTCGGCGTGACCAACGCGATGGCGCAGGGACCGAGATTGCTTGTCGACATATCCTCGTTGGCGTACGACCACACACCCTCAGGGCCTGCACCGGCGATCACTGCCGTGGTCGGGCCGTGGGGCAGGACAGTCGTGGTGAGCGTCGCGTGACCACTCGATGTGATCTGGCCGAGTTGCGATTGCGTCGTTGCGAACCAAAGCTGGCCGTCGGACCCTGAGAACAGCTGCGCGATCTTGTAGCTGCCGGATACTGGGAATGCCTGCAGCTGACCTTGCACAGCGGCGTTCGAGGCTGCCAATGCAGATGATGCGGACGCAACTGTTGCGGCGACGAGTGTTCCCGCGAGGCTGACGCAGACGATACTCGCGCGCACGCCGCGAGACATTGACCTCGATTGCATTGCACGACCCCTCGTGATCCCCTGCCCGAATACCCGGGCGCCGATCGTAGCAGGCGGTACCACACGCTGCTCGATCCCGGGATGTCCGCGAGATGTCGAGCAGATAAACTTGTGCCGATGATCCTTGCATCTCGATGCCGAGCGCGGCGTCCATAGCGATGGCATTTGACGAAGTCCTGGCGCAACGCGTCCGCGAAGCGTTGCGATCCGAGAAGGACGTGGTCGAGAAGCGCATGTTCGGCGGCATTGCGTTCCTCGTGCACGGCAACATGTCGGTCAGTGCGAGCGGTCAGGGAGGGATGCTCGTGCGGGTTGACCCAGCCTCAGCCGACGATCTCACGAGTGACCCGAACGTTCACGTTGCCGTGATGCGCGGCCGGGAGATGCCCGGCTGGTTGCGTGTCGACGACGCGGGACTGGAGTCCGCAGCCCAGTTGCGCGCCTGGGTCAAGCGTGGCGTCGCGTACGCGAAATCGTTGCCACCGAAGGGCTAACCGCCCTAAGGATTCAAGGCTGACCGAGCAGTCTCCGCCGCCGCCTCGGCGTCTGCTGCGGCCTTTTCTGCGGCTGCAGCATCCTGTTCGGCAGAACGAAGCTCGTCGGCGAGCGTGTCGGCATGCAGGCGCTTCGCATTGGCGAGGTCTCGTGCACGAACAGCAGCCGCGCTGAGCTGGTCAGCCGCGCGTTCAGCGGCCTCTCGCGCCGCACGTTCCTTGCTCGCGCGCTGGTCGCGGTCGCGCGACAGTACACGAGGCCGTGACTTCGCATTCGCGTTGACATGCCGCAGCGGTGCGAGCACGGCTGCAAGCTCAGGCGCGTCGTCCTGTACGGCGTCAGCCGCACCGAAGCCCGAGGGAGCGATCTCGTGGTCCAGCGTTCCCTGCCACAGCGCCATGCGGTCGTCACGACCGCCGGTCGCTGCAGCATGCAACGTGGTCCTTATCCGACGACGGGTGTCGTCACTGTTCGTGCTGCCGGCGCTCTCGAGGACCGCGTCAGCAGCACGAGCAGCCGCTTCGACCGCATCACGCAGCCGAGAGGCTGCAGCGAGAATGACCTCGCGCGTCTCCGCCTGATCGGCGACGCCGTGCTGCGCGTGGCCGGCGTCTGCGGCAGCCGCCAGGAGTTCCGCGAGCTTGTTCTGATGGTCGATGGCAAGTTGATCGATCGCCCACACCGAGACGGGCGGCTTGCGGGCTTTCCCGATTTCCGTGGCAGCAGCCGGATCGGTGGCGCGTGCCTCCCGAACCAACCGAGCTCGTCGCGCGATGAACTCGTCGAGCGGTCCCTGATACAGGTCGCGGAGCAAGTCGAGCGGTGTGCCGTTTTCGTCCATCGGTCACATTCTCGCCGTGCCGCGTGTCAACCGTAGTGACCGCGGTGGTGCGGGAGGTAGCAAATAGGAGGACAACGCGATGCGAGTGTTTGTAGCGGGAGCGAGCGGCGCCATCGGCAGCCGGCTCGTTCCTCAGCTGATCAGCCGAGGCCACGAGGTGATCGGGACCTGTTATTCGCCCGAGAATGCCGAGCGGATACGGACGATGGGCGCAGCGGCGATCACGCTCGATCTGCTCGATGCGCGCGCTGTGCGGTCGGCCATTCTCGAGAGCAAGCCCGACGCGATCGTCCATCAGGCGTCCGCGCTCGCGAATGCGAAGTTCGGCAGGCACCTGGACCGAACGTTTGCCGCCACCAACCGGCTGCGCAACGAGGGAACTGACGCGCTGCTCGCTGCGGGCGCCGATGCGGGCGTCCGCCGGTTCGTCGCCCAGAGCTTCGCGTGCTACCGCTACGCACGAACGGGCGGTCCGGTCAAGACGGAGGAGGATCCGCTCGATCCAAACCCAGTCGCCGGCACCGAGGAGACCAACGCGGCGATGCGCCACCTCGACGAGGCGGTGACGGGTGCGGGCGGGATCGCCCTTCGCTACGGTGGTTTTTACGGCGCTGCGAACGACGGCTTGATCGGCCCGGTTCGCAAGCGGTTCTTCCCGATCGTGGGCAACGGAGAGGGCGTGATGTCGTTCGTCCACCTCGACGATGCCGCCGCAGCGACGGTGATCGCGCTCGAGCACGACGGCTCCGGGATCTACAACATCGTCGATGACGAGCCGGCTGCGACACGCGTCTGGCTGCCTGAGCTTGCCAAAGCGCTCGGCGCCAAGCCGCCTCGACACATCCCGCGCTGGATCGCACGCCTGATCGCCGGCGAAGGCGGTGTCGTCATGGGCGAGCAAGCGCGGGGCGCGTCGAACGCAAAAGCGAAGCGGGAGCTGGGTTTCTCGTTGCGCTATCCGAGCTGGCGGCAGGGGTTCACGGCTGTGTACGGATCAACAGTGCGAACAGGTCGGTCTGAATCCGAACCGCTTGGAGGGATCGCCTAGACGCTGGCCCCCAGTCGATCGCGGAGTCGCACCGATACGACGGCGACCATGCAGAGCGTGACGATTGCGCACGCGGCGACGCCGAGTGGCAATGACTGAATACCGGCAACGCTGATCAACCGGCCGAGCAACGCGGGAACTACCGCGCTGCCGAAGATGGCGCCGAGGATCACATAGGTGAGCACGGTCGCGGCGTTGGGGAGCACCTTGGTGAGCCATGTCAATGCGACCGGGAAGATCGGTGCCGCGCAGAGCCCGACGAGTGCGAATCCCAACGGGGCGTAGAGGTTCACACGGATCGCGATGAGGACGATCGTTGCGACGGTGAGCGCGCCGAGGATGAGCGTCGGTGGGCTCAGGCGCAACGCCAGCGGCGCTGCGAACACGCGGCCGAGCGTGAATGCGACCCAGTAGAACGACGTCGCAGCCGCGGCGAACTGCACCGAACCCCCGAGTGAGATGAGGTCGGTCGCCTCCCACGTCGCCACGCCTGACTCGAGTCCCTCGTAGATGAAGAGCAGTACCGCAAAGGCGACGACGAATCCGACCGTGCGACCCATCACAAGGCGCGGCGCAACCGTCGCCGCCGGCGTCGAGCGTGGGGTCCGCGTAAAGCCGGCAACGCTGACCAGTCCGACGACGCCGGCACCCGCGAGCACCGGTGCATACCCGCCCGTGACGCCCACCAGCGCCGGACCGAGAAACGAGCCGACGCCATAGATCGCGTTGACGAAGCTCAGCATCGCCGCGCTGCGATGACCGAATCGCGTCGCGAAGTAGAGGTTGACGAGGATGACGAGCCCGCCCGCCCCGCATCCGAGAAACCCCACTGCCAGCAGCAGGATTGGCCAGGTCGGCGCAATGGATGCGGCGATCAGCCCGATGCTGAAGACCAGTGCGCACAGCATCAACCGGCGGCCGACGCCCAGGCGGGACCGCGTCAATCCGAGGCCCGCGATGCCAACGCACTCGCCGAGGAAGTGCGCGGTGACGATCAGCCCCGCCGTTCCAACGCTGATCCCGAACCGCGAGGCGATATGCGGAATCGAGGGGCCGTAGGTGGCCTGCACGACCCCGGTGAGGAGGAAGGCGATGAATCCTGCCGCGGTAACCGCGCGGCCGGGGGCAGCCTGCTCACTCATTCGCCGCCATTCTGGCCGCCGGGCGCGGTCCAGCCGCGCCGTCGCCGCTCGGGGTGTCGCTAAGGTTGAGGCGCATGGCAACACCTCGTGAACGCGTCAACGACCTCACGAGCGTGCGCGAGACCGCGCGCCAGGAGATGCCTGCGTCGGTACGCGATGAGGTGCGTGTCCTCGGTGACGTCCTTGGACAGGTCATCGCGGAGTACGGCGGCGCTTCGCTGCTCGCCGACGTCGAGGCTCTGCGACGCACGGTCATCCGAGCGCGAGATGACAGCGACGGACGAGGTGGTCATGCCGAGGCGGCCGACGCCCTGGTGAGCGCGTGGTCGCTCGACCGTGCCGAGCTGGTGGCTCGAGCATTCACGTGCTACTTCCACCTCGTCAACCTTGCGGAGGAGCGCTTTCGGGCGCGCGCGCTGCGCGAGCCGGATTACGGCGCGGAGGGTCCGCCCGAAGCGCTCGCCACTGCGCTCACCGCGGTGCGGGACGAGCTCGGGGAGCGTGGGCTCGCCGAACTGCTTGCCGGCCTTCGGGTTTCCCCTGTGTTCACCGCGCATCCCACCGAGGCGCGCCGGCGCGCCGTCACAGCAGCGATTCGGCGGGTCGGCGAACAGCTCGAGCGTCGCAGCGATCCACGCACATCCGACGCGGAGCAGGTCGACGCGCGGCGTCAGTTGCTCGAATCGGTCGACACCCTGTGGAGAACAGCCCAGCTACGCAGCCAGGAGCTGCAACCACTCGATGAAGTGCGTGCGCTCATGGGCGTCTTCGATGAGACCCTTTTTCGCCTTGTTCCTGACGTCTACCGTGAGCTCAACGCCGGACTCGCGGCGGCGGACTCCGGCGCGGTCGCTGCGCCCGCACCACCATTTCTTCGTTTCGGTAGCTGGGTCGGCGGCGATCGCGACGGCAATCCGTACATCACCGCGCACGTCACGCTCGAGACGATGCTCATCCAGTCCGAGCACATCCTGCGGGGACTGGAAGCAGCGGCAACACGGATCGGCAGGAGCCTCACTGTCGACTCCGTGACGACGCCGGCCGATGCGCGGTTGCTGCACCGGCTGCGCACCACGCGCCAGATCGCCGGCGGACGAGCGGAACCCATCGAAGCCCGTGCCCCAGGGGAACCGTACCGGCAATTCCTGCTGCTCGTTGCCGAGCGTATCGCGGCCACCCGGCGAGCGGATCTGGCGCTTGCGTACACCGGACCGGAGCAGTTGCTCGACGATTTGCGCTGCATTCAGGAGTCACTCGTCGTGGCCGGCGCGCCACGTCAGGCGCATGGTGAGCTCCAGGACCTTGTGTGGCAGGTCCAGACATTCGGCTTTCACCTTGCCGATCTCGAGATCCGGCAACACAGCAGCGTGCACACCGCCGCGCTCGCGGAGCTCGATGCCGGTGGCGCCCATTCCCCCGAAACCGATGAGGTGCTCGCGACGCTGCGCACGATAGCGCTGCTCCAGCAGCGTTTTGGGGCAGCAGCCTGTCACCGCTACGTGATCAGCTTCACGCGCAGCGCCGCCGATGTTGCGGCTGTCTATGCGCTGGCGGAACGGGCATGTGCGCCGAATCCTGCTCCGGAGCTCGACGTCGTCCCGCTGTTCGAGACCATTCTCGATCTCCGTCACGCCCGCGAGATCCTCGACGCGATGCTCGAGCTCGAACCGGTGCAGCGCCGGCTCGCTGCATCCGAGCGTTCGCTCGAGGTCATGCTCGGCTACTCCGACTCCGCAAAAGAGAGTGGACCGGTGACGGCAAATCTCGCGCTCTACGCCGCCCAGGCAGAGCTCGCCGCGTGGGCAGCGGAGCACTCGATTCGGCTCACACTCTTCCACGGCCGCGGCGGCGCGCTCGGTCGCGGTGGCGGACCGGCCAACCGTGCGGTGATGGCGCAGGCTCCGGGCTCGGTTGCGGGTCGATTCAAGGTCACCGAACAGGGCGAGGTCATCTTCGCGCGCTACGGGAATCGCACCCTCGCGCGCCGGCACCTCGAGCAGGTCACGTCGGCGGTCCTCCTGGCGTCCGCTCCTGCCGCACGAGAGCGGACTGAACGAGCCGCACTTCGTTTCGCCGGGCTCGCACGAACGCTCGACACGGCGGCGCTCGCCGCGTACACGGAGCTGACTCGCGTCGACGGCTTCGCCGCGTACTTCGCCGAGGTCACACCAGTGCGAGAGCTCGCGAGACTCCATCTCGGTTCGCGACCCGCGCATCGCAGCGCCACGCCGACGCTCGAGTCGCTGCGTGCGATCCCCTGGGTTTTTGCGTGGTCGCAGATCCGGCTCAACTTACCGGCCTGGTACGGCATCGGAAGCGCGCTCGCCGCGGCCGACGTCGATGAGGTGCGTGTCGCGTATCGGGAATGGCCGCTGTTGCGCGTGCTCATCGACAACGCTGAGATGAGCCTTGCCAAGACCGATCGCTTCATGGCCGTGGAGTACCTGCGACTCGGGAAGCAGCCGGCCCTTGCGGAGCGAATCCTCGCCGAGTACGACCAGACCATTGAACGAATGCTCGCGGTCACCGGGCAGTCGCGGTTGCTCGAGCACCGTCGCGTCCTGTCGTGGGCGGTGGAGTTGCGCGGCCCGTATATCGATGCGCTCAGCCACCTCCAGCTCCGCGCACTTCGCGCGTTGCGAAGCGGAGACACGGTGGAGTCCGAGGAGCGGCGCCTGGAGCAGCTCCTGCTCCTCACGGTCAACGGTATTGCGGCAGGTCTGCAGAACACGGGGTAGGCTTCCCGCGTGGAGGCACGTCTGCGGCTCGGAATCGCTCTCGCCTGCGGCATCGTCGTGGCCGTTCCGATCTTTCTCCTGTCGGAATGGCAGGTAGCCGCGCTTGCGGGTTGGGACGTCACTGCGGTTGTTTTCATGGGGTTCATCGCGGTCGCGACCCATGGAAAGGACAGCGCCGGGACCAAGGTGATCGCCACGCACGAGGATGACTCCCGAGCTGCCTCGGAAGCAATTCTCGTCGGCGCCAGTGTCTTCAGTCTCGTCGGGATCGCGTTCGCCCTCATCGCGGCCGGCGGGACCAACGGGCTGACGAAATCAGGGATCAGCGCGTTGGTGGTGCTGAGTGTCCTCATCTCGTGGGCCTCGGTCCACGCCGTCTTCACGCTGCGTTACGCCCGCATCTACTACCGGGATGGGGGCGGGATCGACTTCCACTCCGAAGGGGTGGCGCCGGATTTCGGCGATTTTCTCTATGTCGCCCTCACGATCGGCATGACGTTCCAGGTATCGGACACCGACCTCAACTCCAGGGCGATCCGTATGACGGCGCTTCGTCATGCCCTCCTCTCGTACCTGTTCGGCGTGGTCGTCCTGGCGACGACCATCAACGTGGTTGCGACGCTGCTGACCAAATAGGTCGGGGACGCGTCGGAGCGGACGCGTCAGAGATGCGGTCACACGTGTCGTGACACGGCGATACGAGCGCTCGTTGCACAGCTTTCCGGGAACTTTCCGGCCGGTGAGCCATGCTCAGCCGATGGGCGTGAAACTTCGTGCGTGGCTGATCCCCGTCTCGACGGAGCAGTCGCGCCGGGATGCCGTGCCGCCGCAGCTCCTCGATGCCTGGACGGCGAGCGTTCGAGAGTGGGACTGGCAAAGTCCGGCAACCCGCGAGCGCAATATCAGCGCCATGCAGAGCCACTACCACGTCGACCAGGAGATCTCCGCGGGACTCCCACCGGGGCTCGCGCGTGACTGGTGCAATGCGGGACGTCCCGAGCCTGCCACCTGGATCGAGGCCAAGCTCGAAGCCATCCTTACAGAGGATGCACACCGCTCCGTCGCCTAGGGCTCGCAGCCGCCTGGTATAGGATCGTCGCGAAGACGTCCGCGGGAGTCCAGGGGGTCGACGGTGATCGTCGTTGACGGCAAGGCCGTGTTCACGGAGCTGCGTGAGCTGGTCGACCCTGCGCACACCGCCTTGCTGTTGATCGACATGCAGCGCGACTTCGTTGAGCCTGATGGAAGTCTTCGCATCGCTCGGCGTCGACGTCTCGATGTACGGCGAGTCACGTCCCATGCTTGCGGGGCTGCTGCAGGACGCTCGGCGCGCGTCCGTCCTCGTCATCCACGTGCAGAACACGGCGTTGCCCGATCGGATGAGTGACTTACCCGCACAGATTCGGTTCAACCTGCGGATGCATGCGGAGCACCGCGAGAACGGGGCGCCACTGCGCTACACCGCGCCAGGCACGTCCGGCCACGAGTTTGTCCCCGAGCTTGCGCCGCTCCCTGACGAGCTCGTCGTCCCGAAGTACCGTTCGAGCGCATTCTTCGGCACCAACCTCGACATGCTCTTGCGGAGCAACGGCATCAAGACCGTGGTGATCGGTGGCTGCACCACGGAGGGGTGTGTCGAGTCGACTGCCCGAGACGCAATGTTCAGCGACTTCTACGTCGTGATCGCGACCGACTGCGTAGCAAGTGATGATCGCGAGCAACATGAAGCGTCGATGTTGCTCATGCGACATCGGTTCGACCTCGCGACCGCCGCGCAGATCACCGGCGTTTGGAGCGCAAGGCAGCCGAACTCGTGATCATCACCGACGTCCTGGCCGTTCCCGTCCGATCGGGATTCTTCGTCGACGATCAGGCGGCAATCGGGAATGGCGCGACGCATGACGGCTTCACGTATGCCGGCAGCCCGGTCACAGCCGGGTTCAAGGCGATCCGTCAGGCCGGCGAGGCCGTCTCGGTGTTGCTGCTGCTCGATGACGGACAGGTCGCCCACGGCGACTGCGCAGCCGTCCAGTACTCCGGCGTGGGTGGGCGCGATGCGGTCTTCGACGCGGCAGTTGCCGCGAGCATGATCGAGCGTCACGTCGCGCCCTTGTTGCGCAGCACACCGGTCGTTGACTTCCGCTCGCCTGCACGGCTCATCGACAAGCTCATCCTGGATGGCCGGCCGTTGCACACGGCGATTCGCTACGGGGTGACGCAGGCACTGCTTGACGCAGCAGCGCGTGCACGCGGCGTGACGATGGCGGAGATCGTGCGTGACGAGTATCAAACCGGCATTCCTATCCGGCCGGTCCCGATGTTCGTGCAATCGGGGGATGACCGCTACACCAACGTCGACAAGATGGTGCTCAAGGAAGCAGCCGTCTTGCCGCACGGCCTCATCAACGATGTGGGCTCGAAGCTGGGCGAGGACGGCGAGTTGTTGCTGACGTACGTCGCGTGGGTGCGGGACCGGATCCTCGCGCTGCGCACGCGGCCCGACTATGAGCCGCGGCTGCATTTCGATGTGTACGGGACACCGGGAAAGGCGTTCGGCGGCGATGTGGGTCGTGTGGCCGGCTATCTCGCGCGGCTCGGCGACGCCGCGCGGCCGTTCAGCCTCTGCGTCGAGCACCCGATCGACGCGGGGAGCCGCGCAGCGCAGATCGAGGTCTACGCCGCGCTCCGCCGCGCGATCGCCGCGCAGGGGAGTCACGTGCGCATCGCAGTGGACGAGTGGTGCAACACCCTCGAGGACATCGAGCACTTCGTCGCAGCCGGTGCGGCCGACGTCATTCACGTCAAGACACCGGATCTCGGCGGCGTCAACAACACGATCCAGGCGCTGTTGCTCGTGACTCGCGCGGGGCTTGAGGCCTATTGCGGTGGGAGCTGCAACGAGACCGATCGATCCGCGCAGGTCTCAGCGCACATCGCGATGGCGTGCGGTGCGGCGCAGGTGCTCGCGAAGCCGGGGATGGGCGTCGATGAGGGAATGATGATCGTCGGCAACGAGATGGCTCGGGTCGCGGCGCTCGTCGGTGCGCGCAGCCACGCGCTCGCGTGAAGCCGCTCGCCGACATTCGCATCATCGCGATCGAGCAGTACGGCGCCGGCCCTTTCGGCAGCGTGCACCTGGCGGATCTCGGCGCTGAGGTCATCAAGATCGAGGATCCCGCGACCGGTGGTGACGTCGGGCGCTACGTGCCCCCGTACCAGGAGGGCGAGGACAGCCTCTTCTTCGAGGCATTCAACCGCAACAAGTTGAGCCTCAGCCTCGATCTCAACAACCCGGACGGACGCACGGTCTTCGAGGATCTCGTGCGCGTCAGTGACGTCGTCTATTCGAATCTGCGTGGCGACGTCCCCGCGAAGCTTCGGCTGACATATGCGGATCTCGGGCCGATCAACCCGCGCATCGTCTGCTGCCCACTCACCGGCTACGGGATGTCAGGTCCGCGCGCCGCCGAACCGGGGTACGACTATCTCCTGCAGGGCATCGCGGGATGGATGGACCTCACGGGTGAGCCGGCCGGACCGCCGGCGAAGTCCGGTCTGTCGCTTGTCGACTATTCCGCGGGCCTCGTCGCTGCGATCGCGATGCTGGCGGGCGTTCATGCGGCCCGGCGCGACGGCGTCGGCATGGACTGCGACGTGAGCCTCTTCGACACCGCGACGTCGATGCTCACGTATCCAGCGATCTGGAACCTCAACGGCGAGTTCGAGCCGCAGCGCACGCGCCACTCGGCGCACCCGTCGCTCGTGCCGTTTCAGGCATTCGAGGCGAGTGACGCGTGGATCGTCGTGGCGTGCGCAAAGGAAAAGTTCTGGCAGCGCCTCGCCGTCGCGATCGACCGTCCCGAGCTCGCGAGCGATGCGCGCTTCGCGACATTTCCCGATCGGCGTCGCAACGCGGCCGCTCTGCTGGAGATCCTCGAGGAGGTGTTCGCGGCGCGGACCGCGCGTGAGTGGCTCGACATCCTCAGCCGCGCCGGCGTTCCGTGTGCGCCGGTCAACTCAGTCGCGGAGGCGCTGCGCGACGAGCAGACCGCCGCGAGAGGCATGGTGGTGGAGACAACGCATCCGCGCTTCGGGAACGTACGCCAGTTGCGCAGCCCGGTTCGTGTCGGCTCCGAGGAGCCCGAGTACCGGCGTGCCCCGACGCGTGATGAGCATCGCGACGCGATCGTCCGCTCCATGCTGGGATACGACCAGACTCGGATCGACGCATTTGAGCGTAACGGCGCCTTCGGCTGAATCTCGGCTTGACCACCGCGGAACCGCCGATCGATAATCGCGCGGTCAGTCCGCCGATCGTGGAGGTTCTCGTTGGGCGAGGTAACGACGCGATCGAAGCGAATGCAGGCGCTGATCGCTATCGGCGCGGTGACGGCAGGGCTTGGAGTTGGCGCGGTGCTTGCACTGACCATGCATCACTCGGCAGCCGCCGCTCCTGCGGTGATCTCGCCATCGACCAACGTGATCGGGGCGCCGCTGACCCGGCAGACAACCCCGCCGCTGACCGGATTGACGGATCAGAACGGCAACGCCATCTCACTGGACGCCTACAAGGGACAGGTCGTCCTTGTGGCATTCATGGATCCACTCTGCGTCGATCTGTGCCCGGTTCTCGGACGTGACATCGTCGCAGTCGAACAGGCGCTGCCCAAGACAGTCAAACCCGTTCTGCTCATCGTGAGTGTCACTTCGGACCGGACAGCTGCCGACGTGAAGACATTCATCAAGACCAATCTTTCGACGCAATGGAACCCCGGCTGGCACTGGCTCATCGGTCCGAGCGATGCGGCGCTCAAGCTGACGTGGCTTGCCTGGGGTGAACCGCTCGAGCCGCCGAAGACCAACTACCTCGACGTCATCGACCCGCAGGGGTACCTGCGGGTGACGTATCCGGCGCCGCTCTTCGTCAGCGACGTCGTGTCGGCGATCAAAACGGTGGCGGCCACGTAGATGCCACGCAGTATTTGCGCAAGCTTGCGCAAACATTCGTGCGCGTTGCCACTTGACGAAGCGGTGCGTGTGCACCGATCATGCGCGCTGCGGAGTGCATTCCAGTTGGCGGAGGACCGGATGCGCCTATTCAATTCAGGGACTGTCCGGGAGTCAGTTTGAACACGCCTACGTCCCGACGTGATGGCCACGCGTTTACAGAAGTGAGGCGAGCATGCGGATGAGACTGTGGGTCCTCGTGGCGAGCCTGGTCGTCGCAGGCGTGCTGGTCGGGTTCTTCGTGACGCGATTCCTCAATCCAGTGCCGCCGACGATCGTCGCGACTTCAACGTCGGCGACCCTCCAGGGCAGGCCGGTGGTCAACTTCACGCTCACCACGGTCGCCGCGGTAGGCGCCGAGGGAGATGGGAACAACGAGCATCCCAACTGGGTCGGGTACCTCCCCACGACATATCTTCACGTTCCCGCCGGGGCAGTCGTGCACATGACCATTGACCAGCAGGATGGGCAGACCGGGCTGCGCAACGAGTACTTCGGTCTCGTCAGAGGCACGGTCAACGATGAGATGACGGTCAATGGCAAGACGATGTCGGCGATCGACCCGACGACGGCGGCCCACACGTTCACGGTCCCGGATCTCGGCGTCAGCGTCCCGCTTGAAGGCGTCGCTGACGACGCGCCGGCGAACGCACAGGTGGTGATCCAGTTCGACTTCGTGGTGCCGAGCACTCCCGGCCTTTTCCGGTGGCAGTGCTTCGTCCCCTGCGCAGCCGGCACCCTGTATGGCAACGGCGGTCCCATGCAGACCCTCGGCTATATGGCCGGCGAGCTGCAGGTCGGCTGAGCGATGAGAAATCGTGCCAGCGCGATCCGTGTCGTCGTCGGTACCTGGCTCATCCTCGCGATCGCCGGCGACATCGGGCTCGGGTTCGCGCCGATGCCGCCGGGCCAGGCGTCCGACGCAGCGTCCGACGAGAGCGGGATCATCAAGTTACTGGCGATCATCGCCTGGCCGGTATTCTCCGGCGTGCTCGCAGCCCTTTTCTTCACGATGGTCATCAACCGGTCCGCCCCGGCGGTCGGCGAGGTGTCGTCAGACGCACTCCGCGGCAATACTCGCGTGCAGACGATCTGGATCGCCGCAACACTCGTGATCGTCCTGAGCCTAGCCGTGTACGGCACAGTGGCACTCGCCCAGGAGCAGCCTGGAAACGGCATCTCCACAGCCTCGGCAGCCCTCCCAGCACCCACGAACGATAGCCAGCCGCTCGAGGTTCAGGTGATCGCCCAACAGTGGTGGTTCACGTACCGCTATCCGACGTATGGCGGGATTGAGACGTCCCAGTTGGTACTTCCCGCCAACCAGAAGATCCAGTTCCACATCACGTCACTCGACGTGGTCCACTCCTTCTGGTTCTACGCCCTTGGGGTCAAGGCTGATGCGGTGCCGTTGAATGACAACGTCTTCACCGTCACACCGACGCAGATCGGGACATTCCGTGTCCAATGCGCCGAGTTGTGCGGCCTCTGGCATGGCAACATGGCCGAGAACACGGCGATGGTGGTGAGCCAGACGGATTTCGCCTCCTGGATCCAGCAGGAGACGACGCTCGACGCGCCGATCATGAAGTACCTGCCGCAGTACAGCCACACGTACGAGCCGGATCCGCAGGTCTACGGGAATTGATCGTGCTCAATTCACAACTACAAGAAAGGACAAAAAAGTGGACGCTGTAGCACCGGCACGACGCCCGATGGGCACGCGGCCGACATTGGCCCGGCGTCTCAACGAATGGGGCCTGCTCCTGGGCGTCATCGGCGCCATCGTTGGCTTCTTCGTCGGCTGGGCGATCGGCAGCGTTGCGATTGCGTATTCGTTTGGCGAGGATAACTCGCTCGGCTCGGACGCCGGGATCCTGCTCGGCTACAGCCTCAGCGCGGTCGGTTTCCTTGCCGGCATGGGCTTCTTCAACTATCCGATCGCGCGCCTCTTTGGTGGGCGCAAGGCTTCAGAGGAGGACAACGCCTTCCTCCACGGTGAAGGCAGCGGATTCTCCAAGTACTTCCGGATGACCACGGACCACAAGGTCATCGGCCTGCAGTACCTCGTTGTGATCCTGGCCTTTCTCTTCATCGGCGGGCTCGGCGCGATGTTCATCCGCAGTGAGCTGCTGACACCGACACCTTCGGTCGCCAACGCCGGCTCGTATCTGACGCTTGTCGGCCTGCACAGCACGCTGATGATCTTCATGGCATCCACGGCCATCATCGGTCCGTTCGGAAACTATTTCGTGCCGATCATGATCGGCTCGCGCAACATGGCGTTCCCACGGCTTGAGGCGTTGACGTTCTGGCTACTGCCCCCCGCGGGAATCATCCTGCTCTCGACCGTCTTCTTTGGCGGGTTCTCGACAGGATGGACGGGCTATGCGCCGCTCTCCGACCAGAACGTCGCCGGCATCGACTCGTATCTCATTGCATTCGGTCTCATCGGGATCTCGATCGCGCTCTCCGGCTTCAACATGATCGCGACGATCCTCACCAAGCGGGCGCCCGGGATGCCGTTGACGCGAATGCCGATCTTCGTGTGGTCCGTGCTTGTCACGTCGTTCTTGGGCCTGCTCGCAGCTCCCGCCCTCATCGGGGCAGTGCTGCTGGAGACGATCGATCGCACGTTCCAGACGACGTTCTATGTCCCAGCGGGTGGCGGCTCGCCGTTCCTTTGGGAGAACCTGTTCTGGTTCTTCGGGCATCCGGAGGTCTATATCTTCGTGGTCCCTGCCTTCGGTCTCGTGACCGAGCTGCTGCCTGTGTTCACCCGCAAGCCGCTGTGGGGATACCGGGTCGCCGTGGGAGGCATGGTTGGCGTCGGCCTGCTGAGCTTTGTCGTCTGGCAGCACCACCTCTTCGTCAGCGGGATCGCGCCGGCGCTACGACCGTTCTACATGTTCTCCACTGAGATGATCTCGGTGCCGACGGGCATCATCTACCTCGTTGCGCTGGGAACGCTGTGGCGTGCTCGCACCCGTTTCACCGCGCCGATGCTTTTCATCTTCGGCTTCTTCTTCAACTTCCTGATAGGCGGGTTCCCAGCCGAGGAGCAGGCCGGGCGCTCCGAGCGCCTGGCGCGACCACCGCCAGAAGCCGAAGTCGTCGACGTGCTCCGCGATCAAGCCGTTCTCAACGTCGAACCGCGCCTGCACTTCGTTCACCACCGCACGCCCGGTCTGCGTGAATGTGTACGTCGCGCGCCAGCTTGCGGAGCCGCTCGAGTCATCCGCATCGTGCTCGCGAAGCTCGACTGGGAGATCGTCCGAGCGGCCGGTGAGCATCCGCCACATCGCCCCCGGCTCGGCTCCGGTCAGTCCGGGGAAGACGGGATCGGAGAAGCACGCGTCTGGCGCGTAACAAGCGGCCATCGCTTCTCCGTCCCGCCTGTCGAAAGCGGCGTAGAAGCGCTCGATCAGCCGCGTGTTCTCGTCCGCGCTCATCGCCTGGCCGTCCGCCGGTACCGCGCCACGGCCAGCGGCGCGAAGATCACGAGGATCACGGCCGACCACACGAACGCGCCCCAGACGTTGTTACCGGCCGGCGCGCCGACCCACAGCGAGCGCATCGCGTTGACGACGATCGTGAACGGGTTGACGTCGGCGAACCACTTCAGCGCGCCGGGCATCGAGTCGACCGGCACGAACGCCGACGAGATGAACGTCAGCGGGAAGACCGCCAAAAAGCCGACGGAGTTCGCGGCCTCGGGCGAGGAGACGAGCATCCCGAGCAGCGCGAAGACCCACGAGAACGCGTAGCCGAAGAACAGCAACAGGGCGAAGCCGCCGAGGACCTCGAGCAGGCTCGCGTGAAACGAGAAGCCGATGATCAGGCCGGTGCCGAGCAGCACGCCGACCGACAGGCAGTTCGTGAAGACGTCCGACAGCGTGCGTCCGGCCAGCACCGCGGGCCGCGCCATCGGCAGCGAGCGGAAGCGGTCGATGAGGCCCTTCTTGAGGTCCTCGTTGAGGCCGAGCGCGGTCACGAAGCCACCGAAGGCGATGTTCTGGACGATGATCCCCGGCAGCAGGAAGTCCTTGTAGTCATAGCCCGGCGTTTGGATCGCGCCGCCGAAGACGTACACGAACAGCAGCAGGAACATGACCGGCTGCACGGTGAAGGCGACGACGAGATCGGGCGCGCGCGTGAGCCGGATCAGGTTGCGCTCGGTGATGACCATCGTGTCCGAGATGAGCTGTCTCATTGCTTCGTCTCCTCGTCGTCGTCGTCGGCGACTCGGCCACGCGGCCGGTCAGCGACAGGAACACGTCGTCGAGCGTGGGGCGCCGCACCCCGAGGTCCTCGACCCCGATGCCGGCCTCGTCGAGGCGCCGCACGGCCTCGACGATCGTGCCGCTGCGCCCGCGCACCGGCAGCCGCACCGTCCCCTCCTCGACGACCGGCGGTTCGTCGGACATCGGCGCGAGCGCGGCGATGGCGGCGCTCCGTGTCGGCGCCCTCGAGACAGCCGCACCTCGAGGCGCTCGCCTCCGACGCGGTCCTTGAGCTCGTCCGGCGTGCCCTCCGCGATGACGCGGCCGTGGTCGATGACCGCGATGCGATCGGCGAGGCGGTCGGCCTCGTCGAGGTACTGCGTCGTCAGCAGCACGGTCGTGCCGTCGGCGACGAGTGCCTCGATCGTCTCCCACAGCGCGAGGCGCGAGCGCGGATCCAGGCCCGTCGTCGGCTCGTCGAGAAACAGCACGGGCGGCTTGGCGACGAGCGCATCGGCGAGGTCCAGCCGCCGCCGCATGCCGCCGGAGTACGTCTTCGCCGGCCGGTCGGCGGCCTCGTCGAGCTCGAAGCGCGCCAGCAGCTCGCGCCCGCGCACCTTCGCGGCGGCGCGCGACATGCCGTACAGGCGCCCGACCATGACGAGGTTCTCAAGACCCGTGAGGTTCTCGTCGACCGCCGCGTACTGGCCCGCGAGGCCGATCTGATGGCGCAGCTCGTCGCGTCGGCGACGACGTCGAGGCCGGCGACCTCGGCGCTGCCGGCATCGGGCCGCAGCAGCGTCGCGAGGATCCGCACGGCCGTCGTCTTGCCCGCCCCGTTGGGCCCGAGCAGCCCGAGCACCGTGCCGGGCGCCGCCTCGAGGTCGACGCCGTCGAGCGCGCGGACGTCGCCGAAGGACTTCGTCAGTCCGGACGTGGTAATCGCGGGCTCGAGCATCCAGCCCGAGACACTACCGCGCGGTCCGCCGCTTCACCGACTCGGAGTACGCCGCCGGGCGGTAGCGCAGCACCGGGTCGTCCGAGAGCTCGATCCCATCGGTTACGCGGGTGGGATCGAAGATCAGCACGTCGTCGCCCCTCTCGCGATCGGTGTCGAGCTCGGCGAGCTCGAGCGTGCCCGCGGCGACCTTCTCGCGCTCGTCGGGCCAGACCGAGGTCGGGTCGTCGACCTTGTCACCCGGGGCCGCGAGCGTCAGCTCGAGCGTGAACCGCACCGGGCGGCGCGCCAGGCGCTCCTTGATCTCTTCGTGGAGGTAGTCGCGACCGCGGCTCTTCGCCTCGTCCTTCGAGAGCCGCGGTTCCTCCGCTTCCGGCAACCAGAAGTAGCGGACGTATCGCTCGCCGCCGTCACCGTCGACCCACTTGTACGCGTGCACCGCGTTGTACGGGATTGTCGCGAAGCTCGAGGGCGGCTTGAGCGCGGGGACGTTGCTCCCCAGTGTCGCCAGCACCTCCGGGTGGGTCGCCAGGAAGAGCGGCAGCCGCCAGACCCTTGCGGCGCCGGTGCTGGCCCGCACGAGGTTCAGGAACGCGTCGGGCGTGCGGGTCGGGAAGCGCGGCACCGTTTGGGCCGAGATGTCGGTGCGCGATCCATCCGGCAGGTAGAGCTTCACCGCCAGGCCGCGGACCTCGGGCGCGTAGTCCGGCACGGTGGGGTCGCCACCGCCGTTCGACAGGCGCGCCGTGACCGGAATCGGCTCGCCCTGCATGTGCTGCGCCCGGCGTCAGGCGCGCGGCCTCGGGGCTCGCCGTGAACGTGCCCTTCGCCAGGATTCCCTTCGCGTGCAGGCCGCGGTAGCCGGGATGGCGGCCGAACCGCGCGTTGATGACGTCGAGCGCGCTCTGCGGCGAGATCACGGCGCGACTCTAACCGGACGCGCCGGGTGTGGCAGGTCGCGGGTCGCCGACCCGGTAGCGCGGCCCGGGGCCGCGGGCCCCGCCCGGTCACCGGGATTGGCGAGCTTGCAGCGGTCGAGGGACAGGCAGCCGCCGCCGATGCACTCCGTAAGGCCCTCGCGCAGGCGCTCGAGCTCGGCGATCCGCTCATCGATTCGCGCAGCCCACGACCTCGACAGCTTCGCCCAGTCCGAGCGGCGCGGCACCCGGTTCTCGGGCAGCTTCGCGAGCTCCTCGCTCGACCTCGGCGAGGGTCAGCCCGACCGCTGCGCGAAGACGATGAAGGCGACGCGCCGGATCACCGAACGCTGGAAACGGTGGTGACCGGATCCGACCGTGCGCTCGGAGCGGATCAGCCCGCGTCCTCGTAGAAGCGCAGCGCCGAGGTCGCGACGCCGGTGCGCCGCGCCGACCTCGCCGATGGTCAGGAGCTCAGCCATTGGCCTTGACTTCAAGTCTACTTGAAGTTGCATCATGGCTCCGATGCCCGTCGCGATCGTCACCGGCGCCTCCCGGGCTCGGCCTCGCCCTCGTCGCGCGCGCTTGCATGCGCGGGCTCGCGTCGTGGTCGACGCCCGCGACGGCGACGCGCTCACGCCGCCGTCGACGGCCTCGCGAACGTGACGGCGATCTCCGGGTGACGTGGCCGACCCCGGCACCGCGGCGCGCTCGTCGAGGCCGCCGGCGAGCGCGTCGACCTGCTCGTGAACAACGCGAGCCGCTCGGCCCGAGCCCGCTGCCGCCGCTCGCCGGCTACCCGCTCGACGTGCTGCGCCGGCGTCTACGAGGTGAACGTGATCGCCCCGCTCGCGCTCATCGCAGGTAGCGCTGCCGCGGCTCGCCGCCGGCGCGGCCATCGTGAACGTCACGTCCGACGCGGCGCGTCGAGGCCTACGAGGGCTGGGGCGGCTACGGCTCGTCGAAGGCTGCGCTCGAACAGCTCAGCGGCGATGCTCGCGGCCGAGCAGCCCGGCCTCGCGCGTCTACGCCGTCGACCCCGGCGACATGCGCACGCAGATGCACCAGGACGCGTTCCCGGGCGAGGACATCTCCGACCGCCCGCCGCCGGAGGACGAGCGTCCGGGCCTGCTCGCGCTGATCGACGGCTGGCGCCGAGCGGCCGTTACCGCGCGCGCGAGGCCGTTGCGTTCGTGAACGTCTCACGCCGCCGTCGCGGCCACTCAGCCGCGCACCCCGACCACGCGACGGCGCTGCTCGTGGCGCACCGCTCCGACGGCTCCGTCGAGTACACCAGCTTCGAGTGGCTCGGCGACCACCTACGCCCCGGCGACCTGGTGGTCGTGAACAACTCGGCCACCGTGGCCGCTGCATTGCCGGCGCGCCTCGGCGACATCCCCCGTCGAGCTGCGCCTATCGACTCCGCTCGAAGGACGGGCGCTGGCTCGTCGAGCTGCGCACGGCGTCGCTCGAGCCGCTCGCGCCTCCCCCACTCCCGGCTCGCGTCGCCCTGCCGGCCGCCGCGGCCGCCGAACTGGTGGCTCCGTTCGCCGCGAGCCCCGCGCTTGTCGATCGCGGAGCTGCGGCTCCCGTCGCAGCTCGACCGCTACCTCGCGCGCCACGGCCGCCCGATCCGCTACGCACATTCACACGGCGACCGCCCGATCGAGGACTACCAGACCGTCTTCGCGGCAGAGCCCGGCAGCGCC
>CAVWRW010000012.1:0-91281 GCA_963757475.1 Candidatus Dormiibacterota bacterium | reverse complement strand
ACCGGTGTTTTCTTATCCGACGTGCCGAGCGACATCTCGCTGCACGCCAGCTACTTCGTGCAGGCGCACTTCCACTACACGATCATGGGAGGAGAGGTGTTCGCCCTCATGGCCGGCATCGTCTACTGGCTGCCGAAGATGACGGGATTCTCCATGGACGGCAAATTGCTGAAATTCCAGTTCTGGGCCGTGTTCATCACATTCAACGGCACTTTCATGTCGCTGATCGCCGTCGGCATCCTCGGCATGCCACGCCGTGTCATCAGCTACGCAGCGTACCTGCAGCCCCTCAACATCTCGGCGTCCGTGTTCGCCTTCGGGCTTGGCGCATCGATGGCGCTCTTCCTCGGCATCCTCATCTGGAAGGCTATCTTCCAGCGCCAGACGGCGACTGCGAATCCCTGGGAGTCGCTCGGGATCGAGTGGCAGATCCCGACGCCGGTGCCCGTTTTCAACTTCGACACCGTGCCGACGACGTGGTCGCTGCCGTATGACTACGACACGGGCAAACCCGCCGCGCAGATCGCCACCACCACACCTTCGTTGAGCGGAGCCTGACGATGACTGACATTCCCGCAGTTCCCACCGGACCGGCGAGCCCAACGGGCCTCACCGACGTCCAGGACGTGGCCGGCGGTGATCGCACGCTTGCATTCAGCTCGCGACTCGTCCTCGCCGCGAATACCACGCTGCAACTGACCTTTCTGTTCGCGTACCTCTACCTGCGCGCCAACAACTTCAGCGGGATGTGGCGCCCTAGCGGCGTTACTGCCCCGCCCGAAGTGCTCGCGCTCGTCGCGCTGCTCGTCCCCATCGTCGCATTGCTGGCGCTCTGGGCAGTTGAACGGGCTCTCGCACGCGGCGCGTCCGCCGCACGATCCCTCAACGGACTCCTCATGCTGGCGCTGACATTTGTGGTCCTGACCGGTGCCGTTCGCATCCTGATGATGTATCAGTTCGGATGGGACCTTCAGAACGGCACGTACATCGACATCTCGACCGTCTGGTACGGGGTGCTCCTCGCGGAATTCATCATGGTCGGCCTCTGGACAATGAGCCTCGTCATGGGCCAGGTGCGCGGCACATCCCCGATCAGGCCCGCCCAGGCTCGAGCGGTGGCGGAGCAGTGGTCGTACATCACCGTCGTCGCCTTTGCGGTGTACGCCCTCATCGAGTTCGTCACGTAAACCACCGGCATGGTGTGGTCTCCACTGCTCGACTGGAGTTTTGAACCAGTACCGATCGTCGGCACAGCGACGGCTGCATATCTGTACTGGCGCGGGCGGCGTACGGCATCGCCCGCGCTCGGCCGGGCAGCCACCTGGGATCGGGGCGATACCGCATTCACGCTTGGGCTCGGTGCGCTCCTGCTCGCGCTGGTGTCGCCGATCGCGTATTTCGACATCACGCTGCAGTGGGATCACATGCTCCAGCACGTGCTCCTCCTCCTCGTCGCACCGCCGCTGATCCTGCTAGGCGATCCGTTTCGAACGGCATGGGCCGGCTATCTCGCGGCGCAGGGGCGGCCGGTTGCGATCGCCGGCAGCCGGCCCGCTCGCGTTGCCGGCATCCTCCACTCGGGCGGGAAAGCCGCCACCGTGGTCGTGCTGCTCTTCAGCGTGAACCTGCTCTTCTGGCACATCCCCACCGTGTACAACACGACCCTGCGGATCGCCTCGATTCACGACCTCGAGCACCTCACGTTCCTCGTCCTCGGATTGCTGTTCTGGGACCAGGTCATCACCGTGTTCGGCACGACGAGCCGCCTGTCTCTCATGGGACGCGCGTGGGTGGCTCTCGCGGGCATGGGCATCAGCTGGCTCCTCGCCATCGCGATCGGCTATGCCACGCACCCCCTCTACGCGTATCCCGTTCCGACCGGCGGGCTGAGCCTCCTCGCCGATCAGGAGATCGCGGCGGGTGTCATGTGGGTACCGGGCAGCGTCCCATTCCTCGTCGCGTTGCTCTATCTGGGCATCCGCTGGTTCGACGTCGAGGATCGCCGCGCGTCATCCGCGGTGGCGACGCAGCCATGACGACCGTGCGTCTGGTTGGCGCGATCGCCGCCGCCTCGTTTGGCGTCGCCGGGTGCGGGGCGGCGCACGCCACGGCGACCCCGACGCCGCGAAATGTCACCGCCTCCGGTGGCCCGACGTTGTCGGGCAGCGATGTGAACATCACCGCCTTTCGCGGGCGTCCGGTCGTCCTCATCTTCTGGGCATCGTGGTGTGGCCCGTGCAAGGACGAGCAGCCGGACTTGAACAGCGCATATGCACAGTGGTCAGCACGGGGCGTGGAATTCCTCGGCGTTGATCTGCGCGATGACACGAAGGATGCGCTGGCGTTCCAGCGCCAGTTCCACGTGCCGTATCCGAGCATTGCTGACACGAACGCCACGCTGGCGGTCGATTACAGAATCCCGTCGGCGCCCGCACTCGTGTTCCTCAGCGCGCAGGGCAAGGTTGCGGATACCGTGCTTGGTGCGCTCGGGACGATGAGCGTTGCCGACTTCAATACCGAGATCACCACGCTCCTCGGCCCCTCGGGCGCGAGCGCGTAGGGACAGAGCAATGCAGACGAGCGCCGAGATCCTGATCCCCGCCGATGGCACCGGCACGCTTGATGTGCCTGCACGCGGCGTGGCGGTGCCGGGCTCGATGGCCCGTGTCCGGCTGACCACCCGCGACTATGTGAGCCTGACCAAGCCGCGCATCATCGTGCTCCTCGTCCTTACCGAGCTGGCGACGATGGTCATCGCCGCGCGGGGTCTCCCGTCGGCTCCACTGTTGCTCTGGGCCGCGATCGGTGGCGCGCTCGCGTCGGGCGGATCCGGCGCGATCAACTGCTGGTACGATCGCGACATCGATCGCGTGATGGCGCGCACCTGCAGCCGCCCATTGCCGTCTGGCCGGATCCGGCCCTGGCAGGCGCTCGTGTTCGGAGGCGGATTGATCGCTGCTGCGGTGATCGTCTTCGCCGTCGCGGTGAACCTTCTCGCAGCGGCGCTCGCGCTTGGCGGGGGAATGTTCTACGTCTTCATCTACACGATGGTGCTCAAGCGGACAACGTCGCTGAACATCGTCATCGGCGGCGCGGCAGGCGCATTTCCGCCGCTCGTCGGATGGGCAGCGGTTCGCGGCGATGTGGGCTGGCTCGCTGTCGCGCTCTTCGCGTTGGTGTTCCTCTGGACGCCGCCACACTTCTGGTCACTCGCGCTCCTGCTTCGCGACGACTACCGGAGCGCGCGTGTACCGATGCTGCCGACATTGATCAGCACCGCAGCGACGTATCGGCGGATCCTCGTCTACCTCGTCGTCCTCATCGCCGCGAGCCTGATCCCCGCACTGTGGCTCGGTGTCGGTTACCTCATTCCGGCCGCGGTGCTCGGTGCGCTGTACTTCGGTCTCGAGCGCTGGGCGCAGCGCGAGGGAACGTCACGAGCGGCAGCACTCCTGTTTCACTACTCGCTCGCGTACCTTGCGCTCATCTTCATCGTCGGAGCGCTTGCGGCCGCGCTCTGAGCGCGACGAGGACTCTCAGCGAGCTGACGCAGCCGCGACCGTGATCGCCGGCTCCGCGCGCACGGCGAAGTTCACTGAGTTAGCGACGAAGCAGAGGTCGTGGGCGCGCTCATGCAGCGCCGCCGCTCGGTCGGGGTCGCCGGCGGTGATGGTCACCTCGGGGTGCAACGTCACCTCCTCGAAATGGCCGCCGCCGTCAAGGGTTTCCACCATCGTCCCTGTCGGGTGGTCGACGTAGTCGGTGACCACAATGCGTTCCTTGGCGCAGAGCACGAGGTACCAGAGCATGTGGCACTGCGACAGCGACGCGATCAGGAGCTCCTCCGGGTTCCAGCGGTCCGGGGCGCCGCGAAACGCGGGGTCGGCGGATGCAAGCAATGGCGCCTTGTCGCCGGCCGTCACCTCGCTCGAGCGCTCGAATGCGCCGTATGCGCTGGTACCGGTTCCGGTGTTCCCGGTCCACGTGAGCGTCAGCGCATAGCTGTGGGTCTTGGGCATCCCGTCTACCGCGGCAGCTGCGATTCGATCGCCTCGATGACCTCTGGGGCATCGGGCAATACTTTGGGCCGGAAACGCGCAACGACCTCTCCCTCGGGCGATACGAGGAACTTCTCGAAGTTCCATTTGACGTCGCCGCCGTCGCCGTTTGTGTCGGCGTGCTGCGTGAGCTCCGCGTAGAGCGGATTCCGATCCGGTCCGTTGACGTCGATCTTTTCGTAGATGGGAAACGTGACGCCGTAGTTCAGCGAGCAGAACGCCTCGATCTCATCGGGTGTGCCGGGCTCCTGTCCTCCGAACTGGTTGGAGGGAAAGCCGAGCACGCTGAACCCGCGGCCCTCGTAGCGCTTCTGCAGCTCCTCGAGCTGCGTGTACTGCGGTGTGTTGCCGCACTTGGACGCGACGTTGACGATGAGCAGCGCATCGCCCTTGTGATCGGCGAGCGACGCCGGCGCGCCATGCAGCGTTTTGACGGGTGCGTCGTAGATGGACACGGGGGAGCCTCCTGGGTCAGACCTGCCGAGATTTCGAGCCTACCACCGAGGTTCCGAACGTCAGGCTGCGACCGCCACCGCGGGTTCGCTGGCGGTGTCGATCATGCTGACGTCGCGACGTCGCACGGTCGCCGCGAGGATTGCCGCACCACCGAACATCAGGAACGCTCCGACCAGAAAGGCGACGTGGAAGCCGTCGACGAGCGCCGCGACTCGCGCCGCCGCGCTCGGCACATGACCGAGCTTCGCAAGCGTGTTCGAGGTCGTATTTGCGGCCAGGGTCGCGAGCACCGCGAGACCGATCGCGCCGCCGAGCTGCTGCGACGTGTTGAGCAGGCCTGACGCGAGTCCGGCGTCATGCTCCTCGACGTTCGTGGTGGCGATGAGCGTGATGGGCACGAATGTCAGGCCCATGCCGATTGCCATGATCATGAGCCCAGGCAACAGGTCGCCGAGGTATGTCCCCGCGACGGGGATCCTGCTCAGGACGATGAGGCCGATCGCGGCGATGCTCATGCCGACCAGCCCCACCGCGCGCACACCGACGCGGCGGATCAGTTGCTGGGACAGACCGGCGCCGATGATGATGCCGAGCGTCACGGGAAGGAACGCGAGCCCGGCGCGCAACGCGCTGTACCCGAGCACCTCTTGCACGTAGATCGATGCGAAGAAGAAGAGCGCGAACATGCCCGCGGCCACGAGCAGCATCGCCGCGTTGGATCCGGTGATGGACCGCATCCGGAAGATGCCGAGGCGAACGAGCGGATGGCGCAAGCGCGACTCGAGCACGACGAAGGACACCAGCAGCGCCGCGGCGATCGCAAGGAGGCCGAACGTGGTCAGCGAGACCCAGCCAGCGGTCTGGGCGTTGACGAGCGCGTAGACCAGCAGGCCGAGACCCGCGGTGACGGAGACCGCTCCAGCGATGTCGAAGCCGCGTGCATTCTCGACGCGGCTCTCGGGAACGTAGCGAAGCGCAAGCAGGATGGCGATCACGCCCACCGGCACATTCACGAAGAACACCCACTGCCACGAGAAGGCACTCGTCAGCACGCCGCCGAGGAGCAGGCCGATGGCGCCGCCGCCGACTGCGACGGCACTCCAGACGCTGAGGGCCGTCGTCCGCTCACGGCCTTCCTTGAAGGTGGTCGTCAGCACGGACAACGCGGCAGGGGAGACGAGCGCGCCGCCGAGGCCCTGCAGGGCACGGCCCGCAACGAGAATCCCCGCGGAGCCCGCCAGCCCGTTCAAGAGCGAGGCTCCGGTGAAAAGCACGATGCCGAGAATGAACAGGCGGCGCCGGCCGAAGAGGTCGGCAGCGCGTCCGCCGAGCATCAGGAAGCCACCGAACGCCAGCGTGTACGCGTTGACGATCCACTGCAGGCTCTCGGGGGAGAAGTGCAGTCCGCGCTGAATCGACGGGAGCGCGACGTTGACGATGGTCGCGTCGAGGATGACCATGAACTGCGCGATTCCCACAATGAGGAGGACGAGCCAGGGATTGACGCGGCGAGATTCCATTGCTTTCGGCCTCACTGTGGGGGTAGAATCGGAGCGAGGGCTCCGCTTATGAGGTACTATACGGAGCGATGGTTCCGTTTGTCAAATCAGGGCAGTACGCGCGATGAGCACCGGTAGGGCAGGGGAGGGCCGGGTGGACGTTGAGCCACTCGATGCAGATCGGCATCTCCGCGCCGACGCACAGCGCAACCGCGAGCGTGTCCTCGAGGCAGCCAACTCGCTGCTCGCAACGAGGGGTGTCGACGTCTCCGTCGACGAGATCGCGCATCTCGCGCAGGTCGGTGTCGGCACGCTCTATCGCAACTTCCCGACCAAGGGCGCATTGCTCGAGGCACTCCTCGAAGCGCGCATCACACCACTTGTTGCTGAGGCGCGCAATGCGGCATCGGCAGACGACCCTGGTGAAGCCTTCGTCTCCTTCGTCCGGCGCATGAGCGATGAGTTCGCGAACTTCAAAGCACTTGCGGAGGCGATGGTCGCTTCCGGCGTTGATCTCGACGTGGCAAAACGTGAGATCTCCGCGGAGTTGTTCGAGGCAGTTGGCGTGTTGTTCCAGCGTGCGCAGGATGCGGGCTGTCTGCGGCCCGACGTGACGCTCAGCGATGTCTCGGCGATGATGATGGGCCTGGGGCATGCGGACCCCACCTTCATGGATCCATCGCAGCGCGCTCGTTGCGTTGCGCTCGTGTGCGACTCGCTCCTCGTCGGCGCGCGAAGCGTTCTCCCCAAGCGACTCGCGCAAGCCTGAAACGCCGGCGGTCAGCGTTCCTCGGCGGCCTCTTTGATCCCCTGCAGCACCGGTCCCCAGTTCTTTTCGGCCATCTGGTCGGCGGCTTCCTGACTGGGGTTGTTGTCCTGCCGGAGCGTGAGAGTGGTCGTTTCGTCGCCCTCCGCAAGGAGGTACGTGACCGTGTGGTAGTTCTCCGGCTTGTCCTCGCTGCCGCCCATCGGGCTCCAGTGGGTGGTGGAGAGTTCCTTCGGGGGGTCGAAGACGAGCACGGTGCCCTTGTCCTCGTACGACTTGCCTTGCCATTCGCCCGACCACGTGATCGGGCTCCCGACCGTCCAGTCGGTCTGTAACGTGGTGCCGTGCATGTACCGCTTGACCTTCGCAGGATCGGTGAGCGTGTCCCAGACAGCCTCGGCCGGAGCGTCGATTGAAACGCTTGTTTCGGCGACGAACCCTTCGCTCATCAGTTCACTCCTCGTGTACCGTGCGCACTCGCGTATTTGAAACCTGATAGTGATAGTATCATTTTACCCATGGCACCACCGGTGACATCCGCGGCGAACCAGACCGTGTGGGATCGTCTCGGGACGCCGCTCCGCGCGCTGGCCTGGGTGCTCCTGGTCGCCGGCGTGCTCGCGGTCTATCGAGAGGCCGCGGACTTCGTGGGGCACGTGTTCAGCGTCGTGCTGCTGTTCGTGTTCGCGGCCGTCGTCGCGGTCGTCCTGACGCCGGTCGTCGATCTCGCCCAACGTCTCCGGCCGTTTCGCGCACATCGCGGACCCGCTGCATTGCTGCTGTACGCGCTTGTCATGGCCGTGCTCGTCGGTATTGGGTTTCTCGTCGCGCCAACACTCTTCCGTCAGGGCAAGCAACTTCCTGAGCTCGGCACCCACCTCCAGGCGCAGCTGAATCAGTGGGGTATCCCGCTCAACCTGGACGCCGTGTTCACCAGCTTGAAGGGGTTCAGCCTCACGTCGGGCCTGGGGCTCGTGACCGGAGTCGTCGGCTCGATCGTCAGCGTGGTCCTGGTCATCGTCATCTCGATCTATCTCCTCATCGAGGGCCGGGCGGTCATGGCGACGCTGCGCAAGCTCTTCCCGTCGCACACGCAACTGTTCGACTTCGTTGCGCTCGCTGCCGGCTCCACCGCGGAGGCATACGTGCGCGGGCAGGTGCTGATGTCGCTGATCATCGGTGCATACATCACGGTCGCGATGGAGTTGCTCGGCGTCCATTACGCGATCCTGCTCGGCGTCGCAGCCGCGATTCTCGAGCTGGTGCCGATGGTCGGCGCCGTCATCGCGATGGCGCTCGCCGTCATCGTGGCGCTGCTGCAGAGTCCGGGGCTCGGCATCGCAACGTTGGGGGTGGGCCTGCTCGGTCACGCACTCGAGGCATACGTGGTGGGACCGAGGATCAGCGGCCGTGTGACTCGGCTGCATCCCTTGGTCGCGATGGCGGCGCTGCTCGTCGGCGCCGAAGTTGCCGGTGTTCTCGGCGCGCTGTTCGGTGTACCGATAGCGGCGATCGCCAACATCGTCCTGGGCGCGGCCTATCGCTCCCGACAGGGCGCGGAGCCGCTGACCACGAGCGACAAGGGTGAGATCGAGGCCGAGACTCTGCCGCGCCTGGGCGATGAGATCGGGGGTATCGACGACGAAGGCGTCGTCAGCGAACCGGTCCCACGAAAGAAGGACACCTCGCCTGCCCCGTCTCGTCCACGCGCACGGAGGTCGCCCGGCGCAACGCGGTAGCTGATCCGCGATATGAGCCGAGAATCGCCATGATTCCGGCCAGCTCGAGGATTTTCGTCCCCACGCCGATGGCATCCGCGCCCTCCCAACCCGCACCGACGTACAGGGCGTAGACGAGGACGTTCGCGACGAGCAGCGCAAGTGCTGGAACACGCCAGTGCGGTGTCACAAATGCTGCGATCGCTGCGGCGACCAGTGCGATACCGTCGATCGAGGAACAGCACACCGGTGATCGGTTCCTCGATGAGGTGCGAGGGGACGAGTGTGAGGTGAATGTCAGCGGACGCCAACAGCAGCAACGAGCCGATCTGCGTAGCTGCACCCGCGGACGCCATGCGCAGCCACATGCCGGCCGCACGGTCGGACCGTGCCGCGAAGCAGCTGCAGGATGTAGAGCGCAGGGATAACGGCCACGGGCAGGAAGAGCAGGCCCATCAACGCGATGGTGTGCTCGCCGGACATGTTCATCTCGTCATCGATACGCGAGGGGCGCCGACGCGGATCAGCGATGCCGGCGGTTGATCCGATCGCGGTACCGGGTTCGTAGGCCACTGTGAGAACCAAATCGGTCGGTCATGTGACAGACCAAACACGAGGATTGCTATGTCGCTCACCAAAACAACGGCAGGCCTGTTCGGCGCCGTCTACCTGCTCGTCGGTATCGTCGGCTTCCTGCCCATCGTTGGCGGCACCGATTCACAAACCACCAGCAACCTGCTGGGACTCTTCCCGGTCAACGCTGTGCACAACGTCGTGCATATGGCCGTCGGGATCCTCGGGCTGCTTGCCTTTGCGGGCGGCACGAACTCGTCGCGCTTGTTTGCTCGGGGCATTGGTGCCGTCTATGCACTTCTCGCCGTCCTCGGGATCTTCGTCAGTACGGGACTCTTCCTCGGCATCGTGCCGATCGGTGGGCTCGACATCGCGCTGCATGCGGCCAGCGCCGTGGTCCTCCTGCTCGTGGGATTCGCGCCCGAGGCTCGTTCGCCTCGTCTGGCCGGCACCGCCTGAGCGGCTCACCGATAGGCCCCGGGCCTCGAACGCGAGGCTCCGGGGCCGCCACTTCGGATGCGATGTATGCTCCCGCCATGACAACGAACCGTGACGAACGCATCCGCGCCGGCGACGGACACGAGTTCTCCGGATACCTGTCGATCCCCGACTCGGGCAAGGGGCCCGGGATGATCGTGGTCCAGGAGATCTTCGGACTGACCGATTACATCAAGGACGTGTGCACGCGCCTCAGCAACATGGGCTACGTGGCACTCGCACCCGCACTGTACTCACGGATCGAGCCCGATCTCTCGCTCGATGAACGCCAGCCGGACGCGCTGCCGCAGGCCTATGGGTTGATGGGCCGCCTCGATGTCCCGCAGGCCGTCCGCGATGCGTCGGCGGCGCTCGCGCACCTTCGCACGCTACCCGAGGTCAGCGACGGACGCGCCGGCATCATCGGTTTCTGCCTCGGCGGCGGGATCGCGTATTTCGTCGCCGCCGACTCGGACCCCGATGTCGCGGTCTGCTACTACGGTTCGGCCATCCCCGATGCACTCAACCTGGCGGAGAACGTTCGCTGCCCGGTGCTCTTCGAGTTCGGCGATGCGGACGCGTATATCACCGCCGAACAGCGCGAGGCGGTCAAGCGCGCGTTCGATGGCCGCCCGCACACCGAATTCCATTTGCACAGCGGCGCCAACCACGCGTTCGACAACCACAACGCCGAGATGTTTCATCATCCAGAGGCCGCAGCGCGTGCCTGGGAGGAGACATCCGCGTTCCTGAGTCGCGAATTCCCAGTCTGACGAAACTAGACGCCGAGGTGGCGCCGGAGGAAGTCGAACATGCGGGGATACGCATCGAGGCGGTTGACCCGCTTCGCGAGGCCGTGACCCTCGTCGTCGTAGACCAGCAATTCGCTCTCGACGCCGCGCGCACGCAGCAATTCGTGCAACTGCCGCGCCTCACCGACGGGCACACGTGGGTCGTTGGCGCCGTGCACGAGCATCAACGGCGCGCGCATGTCGTCGACACGCGTGATCGGGGAAGCCTCGATGAGGAAGTCGCGGTCCGAATCGAGGAAGCCGTACTCAACCTCACGAAACCGGCGCCGGTACGGGGAGGTGTTCTCGAGAAACGTGACGAGGCTGCTGATCCCGACGGTCGCGATGCCCGCGGCCCAGAGTTCAGGGGAGAACGCGAGCGCGGCCAGCGTCATGTAGCCGCCGTACGACGCGCCGATCACCGCGACGCGCGTCGCGTCGATGCCGCGCTCGGCGAGCGACCCGTGCAGGGCGCCGAGGTCGCGCACCGAGTTCAGTCGCAGGCGGCGATCGTCGAGTGACGTGAAGCGACGGCCCCAGCCCGCGGAACCACGCACGTTGGGCGCGACGACGGCGATACCGGCGGCCACGAGCCGGATGATGAACGGGTCGTACCGGGGAACGAAGCGAGCCTCCGGGCCACCGTGCACCATGACAACGGCCGGCGGGTTCGCAACGCGGGGCCGATACAGGAAATAGGTGAACTCCTCGCCGTCGAACGACGCGATGCGATGCAGCTCCGGCGTGACCGCGAGCTCCGGCGTCACAACGCCGGCATCCGGGATCAGCCGTGTCGGCGCCGCACCGTCCGCGGTGCTGATGCGCCAGGGCGTCAGCGGATTTGCTGTCGACGTGAAGGTCAGCAGCGCAGTCGCGCCGTCGGGTGAGAGCGAAGGCCGTGGCACGAGCGGTATCGCAAACCCAGCGCCGACATCGGGCAACGGCAGCTCGCGCGTCAACGCAAACGTCGCTGCGTCGTACAGCTGCAGCCGCGTCACTGCATCCTCCGCGTGGACGATCAGCGCCGAGCGGCCGTCGGCGCTCAAGCTGGCTTCGCTATCCCACGCACCCTCGAGGACGTATGCCCACGAGTCGTTGTTGATGGTGTAGCGCGCGATCGCGGCTGTATCGCGTCCCGCGTCGGTGCTGAACAGGAAGCTTGATGAGTTCGGGATACCACGCGGTCGCATGGGCGGTCCCGGCCCCGTTGCGCTCGACGACGGTGCGCGCGTCACCGTCGCGCACGTCGATGAGCAGCAGGTCACCGCTCAACGCCACCTCGCCGTCGAGGCGGAATACCGTTAGCCAGCGCCCGTCGGGCGAGAACGACTCGACCATGTTGGCGCCGCCTTCGAACACGATGCGACTCTGCGCCACTCGAAAGCTCGAGAACATGCACGTCGAAATCGACGCCGTTGCGACGCGTCGATGTGAAGGCCACGTACCGGCCATCTCGACTGACCGCGCCAAGATCGTGCTTCACGCCGGACTCGACGACGAGCTCGGTGAGGTCGCCGTTGCGCAGATCGAGTCGCCACAGCTGAAAGTTCTCGTCGCCTCCGTGGTCCACGGCGACAACGGCGTCGTGCGTTCCGGCGACGTAGCGCGCCGCTGACACAGGCTCGCTGAGAAACGTCATCTGGGTCAGCTCGCCGCCGGCGACCGGCAGGCGGTAGATCTGCATGCTGCCCGTGTCATCCCAACGGACGAGCATCTCGGCCCCGTCGGCCGCGACATCAGCGATCACGGCGCTGCGCGCCTCCAACAACCTGATCAGCAGCTCATCCACGGTGCGTCATCCTCGCACAGCCGCGCGAGGCCGCCGATCGGCGCCCGGCGGGTATCCTTGAACTCGTCGATTGAACGTTGTGAGTGGTGAGCACGCATCTGAATCCCGTTGACTGAGGCGGCCGCGCACCCCGGCTGGATACGGCGCCTCGCCGGATACACGCTGCGACATCGCAGCGATGTGCTGCTCTCGCTGGGCGCCGCGATGCTCGGCAGCCTGTCGCAGACCGCGGTCCCGCTCGTTGCCCGTCAGATCGTCGACGGCGTCATTCTCGAGCGCAACTCGCCGCTCTGGCCGTGGCTTGTCCTGCTCGTCGCGCTCGCCGGGGCGAGCTTCGGCTTTGCGTACATCCGCCGCTATCGGGGTGGGCGGATGGCGCTCGCGGTCCAGTACGACCTCCGCAACGACATGCACGATCACCTCCAGGCGCTGGACTTCGACAATCTCAACCGGATGCCGACCGGTCAGCTGGTCGCGCGCGCGAACTCCGACTCGACGCTCATCCAGGGATTGCTCGGCTTCTTTCCGATCATGAGCAGCAATATCCTGCTCACGCTGCTGTCGCTCGCGGTGATGCTCTACCTGTCACCGCTGCTGGCGCTCGTGAGTGTCGTCATCGTGCCGTGCGTGCTCATCGTCTCGTACCGCATGCGCTGGCGCATCTTTCCCGCCACGTGGGACGGCCAGCAGCGCGAAGGCGATCTAGTCCAGATCGTCGATGAGGACGTCAACGGCGTCCGCGTGGTCAAGGCGTTCGGGCAGGAGGAGCGGGAGCTCGAGCGCATCGCCGACGCGGCCAAGGTCCTGTACGGCTCGCAGATGCGCGCTGTCCGGCTGCAGTCGCGATATCAGCCATTGCTCGAGGCGATTCCGACCATCGCGCAGGTCGCGATCCTCGCCCTCGGAGGATGGCTTGCGCTGCGTCAGCAGATCACGCTCGGCACGTTCCTGGCCTTCTCCACCGTACGTGACGCAGCTGATCGCCCCGGCCCGCCAGCTGGCCGGCATTCTGACCATCGGTCAGCAGGCTCGCGCGGGCCTCGAGCGGATCTTTCAGCTGCTCGACCTGCCGGCGGCGATCGCCGACGCCCCGGATGCGATCGACCTGCCAACGCTGCGCGGCGACGTGACCCTGGAGAACGTCGAATTCCAGTACGGCGACGGCGAGCCCGTGCTCACGGGCGTTTCGCTGCACCTCGCACCGGGGGAGCGCGTCGCGATCGTCGGCCCGAGCGGCAGTGGCAAATCGACGCTCGCGATGCTCATCCCGCGCTTCTACGACCCCACCGCGGGCAGCGTGCGCGTCGACGGCATCGACGTACGTCGCGTGCGGCTGCACTCGCTGCGCAGGCAGATCGGCGTCGTCTTCGAGGAGAGCTTCCTCTTCTCCGACTCGGTCCGCGCGAACATCGCCTACGGGCGGCCCGACGCGACCGACGAGCAGATCGAGGCGGCAGCTCGCGCCGCGCAGGCGCACGATTTCATCGAGGAGCTGCCGCGTGGCTACGACACCACCGTCGGTGAACGTGGCTTGAGCCTCTCAGGCGGTCAGCGCCAGCGCATTGCGCTCGCGCGCGCGATCCTCTATGACCCGCGCGTGCTGATCCTCGACGACGCGACGAGTGCCATCGACGCGAAGATCGAGGCCGCAGTGCACGACGCACTCCGCGGCGTGCTCGCGGGCCGGACGACGCTCCTGATCGCGCACCGCCGCTCCACGTTGCATCTCGCGGATCGCATCGTCGTGCTCGCCGACGGTCGCATCGTCGAGCAGGGCACGCACGAGGAGCTCGTGGCACGCAGCGCCCTGTATCGCACGTTGCTGTCGGGACTCGACGAGGAGGAGGCCGAACAGATCGGCGACTCGATCGAGGCTTTGGCGAGCATGACGACATCGATGGGCTCGAATGGCACCACCGCCTCGGCGTGGGGCGGCATCGGTCAGCGATCGGCGAACCCCGGCGCCGCGCGCAGCGTCGGTGCGCCGAGCATCGGCCCCGGTCTCGGCGGCAGCGGCGGTGGGTGGCGGCTCAACCTCGCCCCGACGCCGGAATTGCTCGCCCGCGTCGCGCGTCTGCGTCCGGTCCGCGACGTCGCCAATGTGGACCTGGAACGCGAGTCGCGCCGCGACCCGGCCTTCAGCCTCACGCGGCTGCTCCGCGAGTTCCGGCGACCGCTGCTCTTCGGGCTGCTGCTCGTCGTCATCGACGGCCTCATGACGCTCGCGGGTCCCATCCTGGTCCGCATCGGCATCGACAACGGCGTATCGACGGGATCATCGACGGTGCTCTTCGCTGCCGCAGGGGTCTTTCTCGTCGCAACGCTGGTCGACCTCGTCGACGAGATCGGCGAGACGTTCGTGACCGGCCGTGCCGCGCAGCGAATCATGCTCTCGTTGCGCATCCGGATCTGGGCGCAGCTGCAACGTCTTTCGCTCGACTACTACGAACGCGAGATGGCGGGCCGGATCATGACGCGCATGACGACCGATGTCGATCAGTTCGAGTCGCTCATCGAGAACGGCCTGCTCTCCGCGCTCGTGTCGATGGTGACCTTCGTCGGTGTCGGTGTTGCGCTCGTGATCATCAACACCGACCTCGGGCTCGCCACGCTGTCGGTGGTGGTGCCACTCGCAATCGCCACCGTCCTGTTCCGCAGGAAGGCGGCGCGTCTCTACAGCATGTCGCGCGAGCGCATCGCCATCGTCAACGCCGACTTCCAGGAGAGCCTCTCCGGGGTTCGCGAGGCGCAGGCTTTCGTGCACGAGGAAGCGGCCAACGCGCAGTTTCACCGACTCGGGCGCCGTTACCTCGACGCGCGAGTATCGGCCCAACGCCTGGTGGCGACGTACTTCCCGTTCGTGCAGTTCATCTCCGCCGTCGCCGACGCGATCGTGCTGGGTGTCGGCGCGCAACTCATCGCATCCGGGCATCTGACGTCAGGCGCGTTGATCGCGTTCCTGCTCTACATCGACCTCTTCTTCTCGCCGATCCAGCAGCTCTCGCAGGTGTTCGACGCATGGCAGCAGACGCGTGTCTCGGTCGGACGCATCGCCGAGCTCATGCAGCTCGACACCATCACGCCGAATCCCGCCGAGCCGGAGGCGACCGGCAGGCTCCGCGGCGACCTCGCCCTCAGTGATGTCCGCTTCTCGTACCCCGTGGGGATCGGCGGGCAGGTGTCGTTCGGCGAAGGCCCGCGTCGCCACGGGCCGGCCGATGCTCGCGTGGTGCGCTCGCGCGACGCCGAATGGCGCAAGCCGCCCGAGGCGCTGCGCGGCATCAACCTGCATGTGTCGGCGGGGGAGACGGTGGCGCTCGTCGGCGAGACGGGAGCGGGAAAGTCGACGGTCATGAAGCTGCTCGCCCGCTTCTACGACCCGGACGAGGGCAGCGTCCAGGTTGACAGCCACGACCTGCGACATCTCGACCTCCGCGACTTCCGACGCCAGCTCGGCTACGTGCCCCAGGAGGCGTTCCTGTTCTCGGGAAGCATTCGCGACAACATCGCGTATGGACGGCCGGACGCCAGCGACGCGCGCGTCGAGGCTGCGGCACGCGCCGTCGGCGCGCACGACTTCATCGCGCGCCTCAGCGGTGGGTATCACCACGAGCTTTCCGAGCGGGGCCGGTCGCTGTCGTCGGGCCAGCGTCAGTTGATCGCGCTGGCACGCGCTGAGCTGGTCGATCCCGTGCTCCTGCTGCTCGATGAGGCGACGTCAAACCTCGACCTCGTCACCGAGGCGCATGTCGCCGCGGCGATGCAGGAGGTCTCACACGGCCGGACCACCGTCGTCATCGCGCACCGCCTGCAGACCGCGAGAGCAGCCGGCCGGATCATCGTCATGCACGGCGGGCAGATCGCGGAAGTGGGGTCACACGACGAGCTGCTCGCGCGCCGCGGTCGCTACGCCTCGATGTGGGAGGCGTTCGAGCTCGTCGGTCACGGAGCCCTTCCGTAGCCCGACCGCGGTCAGTCGAGGTGTGTGACCGTGCGCACGAGGGCGACCACCTGTGGCACCACATCGGCCGGCTCGCGGTCGGCGCCCGCTGAGCTCGTCGATGAACGAGAAACCGGTCAGGACGTGAACGAGGTGCACGACATCGGGCGTGCCCGCGAGCGGATGGCCCGCGTCGGCGACACGGCCGAGGAGTACCTGAAGACCCTGCAGGCGGCGGGGGTTGCGGTCGATTTGTGGATCCGTTCCCGGTCGCAGTACGGCCAGCGCGTTGAGGCGGCGGAGGAGAAGCCGGTGCGTCGAGTAGAAGCCGCAGAAGATGACGACGAACCGTTCCAACCCCGCCACCGGGTCCGGATCGGTGAACGCCTCCGGAAGCCGCAGCAGGCCTCCTGACTCGGCCAGGTCGTCGAACACGGCTTCGAGCAGCGCGTCGCGGCTCCCGAAGCGGTCGTAGATCGTCAGGCGGGCAACGCCTGCGTGGCGCGCGACCGCGTCGAGCGTGAAGGGATCACCGCTGATGAGCACCTGCTGAGCCGAGGCGAGGATGCGCGCGCGTGTGGCATCGACGCCCGCGAGGCGTTGCTGCATGCGGTAGGGGCGAGGGCTCATGCTTGCATTCTAGCTTACACAGTGTATGCTGTAATCATGGAACGGTACGACGATCTTGCAGGCAAGGTGGCCGTGGTCACCGGCGGATCCCGGGGCATCGGCGCCGCAACCGCTCGGGCGCTCGCGGCCAACGGTGCGCTCGTCGCGGTCGTCGGGCGTGACCAGGCCGCGATCGACGCAACGGTGGCGGCGATCACCAGAGATAGAGGGCGCGCAATCGGAGTGGCAGCCGACTGCACGAGTGAGGACGCGTTGGCGGTGCTGCGCGGCGCTGTCGAGGGGCAACTCGGTCCGGTCGACATCCTCGCCGCATTCGCGGGCGGCAACGGCATGCCCGTCCCGACAGACCACGAGACGGGCGAGCACTGGCGCGCGGTACTCGAGAGTGATCTCACCTCGACGTTTCTGACGATCTCGGCCTTCCTCCCGGGCATGATCGCCCGGCACTCGGGTGCGATCGTGACCATGTCATCGGCAGCGGCGCGGCAGGCGGCCAGGTCTTCAGCCGCGTACGCCGCAGCCAAGGCAGGCGTTGTCGCGTTCACGCGGCACCTCGCCGGCGAGTTCGCCAAGGACGGCATCCGTGTCAACTGCGTCGCTCCGTCTGCGATCGAGAACGACCGGATGCGCGCCTGGATGTCGGCCGAGGAGCGCGACGCGCTCGGGGCGCAGTTTCCACTCGGCCGGATCGGCCAGCCGGACGACGTTGCGGCCGCGGCGGTCTTTCTCGCGTCGTCCGCCTCGTCGTGGATCACCGGCGTGACCATCGACATCGCCGGCGGGAAGGTGATGGTGTGACCCTCTACTCGCTGGCGCTCTTCGTGCACATCGTCGGCGCGCTCATGCTGTTCACGGCGTTCACCTCGGAGGGGATCGCCCTCTTCCATCTGCGTCGCGCCACGACGAGCGCCGAGGTCGAGATGTGGGAGGGAGTCGCCGGGCTGGCGCGCATCTTCGGGCCCGCATCGGTCGTGGCGATCCTCGCCTCGGGTCTGTACATGATGGTCAGCTCCTGGGGGTGGGTGCCGTGGCTCGCCATCGGACTGTTCGCGTGGTTGCTCGTTGCGGTCATGGGTGCCATCAACGGGATTCGCCTCAGCCTCGTCGTCCGGGAGACGCGGACGGACGCTACCGCGTTCAGCCGGCTGCGGAGTCCTGCATTCGTCATCTCGTGGTTGACCCGCCTCGCGATCGGGCTGGGCATCGTCTTTCTCATGACGGACAAGCCCGTTCTGGTCTGGTCACTCGTCTGCCTCGCCGTCGCGGCCGCGGCCGGGGCGGTCGCGGGACTGCTCGCCTCGCGCCAGACCACCGCCCACTAGACCACCACCAGAAAGTCGTACGATTGCTGCGGCTGCTGCGTGCCGATCCGAAGTGACACGTGCAGGGGGGTCTGCTTCTTCGGTTCAGGGGGAATATCCAGTGCGACTGCAAACGCGTGGAATTGCGTGTCGTGGGGGCGCAGCAGTGTCGCTGGCCGCCTCGCTTGCGTTGCTCAGCGCCACCGGTGGTCAGGCGGCCGCGCTCGCCGCAACCCCGGTGACAACGATCGGTGGCACTGCGACTGCTCAGGTATACGCCTGGGGTGCGGCCACCATGCCCGACGGTTCGATCCTCATCGGCGATTACTGGAACCTGCGGATCGTCCACTACAACGCCAACGGCACACCCGCGACGCCGTTCGTGTTCGCCGGCAAGGCCGGCTTCGGCGTTGGCACCAACCAGGCGCCGTTCGGCCTGTGCGTCGACACCAGCACGGGACCCGGTCGCGGTGACGTGTTCATGACCGAGGGCAGCCTCTACAACGTCAATGAGTACGGCCCAACGGGCACGTTCATCACCAGTTGGGGCAGCAACCAGGCAGTGCACCTGGTGAACTTCAACTATCCGTCGCAGTGCGCGGTCAACCCGGTCAACGAGAAGCTGTACATCTCCAACCAGTGGGGTCAGAGCATGGTCATTCTCGACCCGCGCAACCCCACCACCCCGGCGCAATTCATCTCCCCGGCGGCGCCGAACACCTTCATCCAGCCGCGCAGCCTTGCGTTCGACAGCGCGGGCAATGTCTGGATCGCCGACCAGGGACATCACCGCATCGACATCTACCCGAACGGTCTCACCGGCAGCAAGCCGACGAAGACGATCCAGCCACCCGGTGGCGTGTCGACCACGTTCGATATGCGCGGCCTGGCGATCGACACCACGAATAACCTCGCCTTCGTCAGCAACGGTCAGGGACTGCCTGGTGCAGGAGTTCAATGCCGACCCGTCGAGCAAGAGCTTCGGAGCGTTCATCACCAACTTCAACGGGGTCGGTGTGAACGGCAGCGACTGCGGGACTGGACCCGGGCAGTTCGAGGATGGCGCGCGTGACATCGCCGTGGACGGCAATCACGACGTGTGGGTCAGCGACCTCGGCGACTTCCGCGCCCAGGTCTTCACCGAGAGCGGCACGCTCGTCCGCGATGTGCCGACACCTCCCGGTCCTCCGCCGACCGGCGGGTTCAACGGACCGCGCGGCGACGCCTTCGACGCGGCAGGCGATCTCTTCGTGACCGACACCTACAACGAGCGCATGGAGAAGTTCACCCTTGTCGGCGGTGTCTACAAGTTCTCGCTCGCATGGGGCATGCGCGGTGAGACACCGAATTCCTTCAACTACCCGCGTCTCATGTGCTTCGACCCGGTGAACGGGGACATCATCGTCGCCAACACCGACTCCAACGAGATCGTTGCGTGGTCTACGTCCGGTCACGAGGTGTGGGCGGGAACAGGACTTGCAGATCCGTACGGGGTTGCCTGCGCGTCCAACGGGACGATCTACGCCGCCAACAGCAACGGTCAGGACGTGGTTGCCTTCAACAGCTCGGGCGTCCAGACCGCGACCATCGGCAGCGGCCTTGGCTTCACGCGCGGTATCTGGGTCGACACTGACGGCTCGATCTGGGTCGACGTCGATGCGACCGGCAACGTGTTCCATTTCTCGGCCGCCGGAGTGCAGCTCGGGAAGTTCAACGTCGGCGCCGCGGTCGGCGCCTTCGGGATCGCGGGTGACGCCGGCTTCCTCTACGTCGCGTTGAGCTCGAACAACACCGTCGGCCAGTACACGCGCAGCGGCACGCTGGTCTCGACCTTCGGTGGTGCCGGAACGACGCTCGGGAAGCTGCGCACGCCCCAGGGGCTCGCGTTCGGACCGGGCGGCAAGCTCTACGTGGTCGAGCAGAACAACGATCGCGTCAGCGAGTGGACCGTTCCATGAGTCGCGCCCGCCCTCGACCGGGGTCACGGGCGGGCATCATCCTCGGCGCGGCGATGGTCGCGCCGGGGCTGATCGCCGTGGTGCCGGCCAACGCTGCAGGTGTGTCCAAGCCGGCGGTGACGGCATCGTATTCGTCGACGATCGGTGGTCCGGGTCACGCGGCGATGTATCCGTCGGGCATGGAGATCGCGCCCAACGGTAACGTCGTGATTGCCGACACGGGCAATGACCAGGTCGCCGAGTACACGTCCACTGGCGCCAAGGTGTGGCGCATCGGCTCGGAGGGCACAGCGGCGAGCGCCGGCAACGTGCAGTTCCAGCAGCCTCGCGATGTCGGCGTCGACTCCTCCGGCAATGTCTATGTCGCAGACAACGGCAACGGACGCGTCGTCAAGCTCAACGGCAGCAACGGCGCGTTCATCTCGACGTGGAAGAGCGAAAGGTCCGGGAGCGGTGCGCCCATCGGCATCACGGTGAGCACGACCACCGCGAACCTCCCGAATCTTCCTGCTGGTCAGCGCGTCTACGTCGCCGACGGGACGCTGAGCCAGATCACGGTCTGGACGACGAGCGGCACGGCGGTGACTCCTGCCGCAGCAGCAACGATCAAGAGCGCCGGCGCGTGCGTGCTGAACCGCATGCGTGACGCCACGGCGGACGCGCTCGGCAACGTCTACGTCGCCAACTACGAAAGCGACAATATCCTCGAGTTCAGCTGGAGCGGTTCGGCATGGACGTGCGCGCGGACGTGGGGAACGCACGGCACCGCCAACACGAACGGAGTGTGCAGCGGCAACGGCAACGGCAAATTCAAGAACCCGTATGGCGTTGCGGTCGGGACCGATCCGTTCGTCAACCACGGCTCGCCCGGCGAGGCGGTCTACGTGGCCGACTCGAATGACGACTGCGTCCAGGAGTTCACGGCGAACGGCGCGTGGGTTGCCAACATCGGTTCCCCGGGCGACGACACTCAGTCCGGCACGTTCACGCAATTGCGGCGCGTCGCAGTCGACAGCGACGGCAATGTTTGGGGCGCTGATCTCTGGGGCTACCGCGTGGAGCGGTTCAACCGAACCGCAGCCGGCTACGCTACCAGGCCACCATCCCGACGCCGATCGTTCCCCCCGGGATGACGAGCACGTCGGTCTTCAACGAGGTTCGTGGACTTTCGTTCACGGCGTCCGGTGGCGTTGTGGCGATGGATTCGGTGAACCAGCGCGCCACGGTGTTCTCCGCGACCGGTGCGCTGATCAACGTCTGCGGCCAGCGTGGCTTCACGAGCGTCGGCGATTTCAACTGGCCGCGCGGCGTCGCCGTTGATCCGACGACCGGCAACTACTGGATCGCCGACACCAAGCAAAGCGATGTGCAGACGCTCAAGCCGATCGATTCCCCGCCGTCGTTTCCCGGCTGCGACCCGGGCACGAAGCTCGCAACACTGGGCACTGCACTCGGTGATGTGGACTACCCATACTCGATCGCCATCGGGAACGGCTACGCGTGGGTGGCGGACACGAAGAACAACCGCCTCGAGTCCTGGAATGTGAGCACCCAGGCGGCGGTGGCGACGTACGGCACCAAGGGAGGCGGCACGGGGCAGCTGTCGACGCCGGCGGGTGTCGGCATTGATGCCGCGACCGGGAACCTGTTCGTCGCGGACAGCCTCAACAATCGCGTGGTCGAGCTCGCTGTCAACAACGGCAGGGTCACCGGGTGGATCAAGGTGTTCACGTCGGGATTCAACGCCCCGTACAGCGCTGCATCCAACGGTCATGGTCTGCTTGCGGTCGCCGATCGGAACAACAACCGGGTCGTCGTCCTCAATGAAACGACGGGCAGCGTGGCGGCGATCATCACCGGCAGCGATGTGACCGGCGGTGGGCCGAAGTCGTTGCTCAACCCGGAGGACGTTGCCTTCGGACCCAATGGCGATCTGTACATCGCCGACACCTATAACGACCGGATCCTCGTCTACACCCTCTCATAATCGGCGCGTGCGTTTCGGAGTCTTCCTCCCGCCGTTTGCGGAGTTTGCCGACGCGCGCCGATTGATGCAGCTGGCGATCGACGCGGAAGACGCTGGGTGGGATGGCTTCTTCCTGTGGGATCACATGCTCGCTCGGCCCGGCATGGCGGTCGCAGATGCGTGGGTCGCGATGGCCGCCGTGGCGACGGCGACCACTCGTGTACGCATCGGCGCGTTGGTCACCCCGATGCCCCGGCGGCGTCCACAGGTGCTTGCCCGGGAGATCGCGACGCTCGACCGCCTGTCGGGCGGCCGCCTGATCTTCGGCATCGGGCTCGGCGACGACGGCTGGAAGGAGTTCAGCTCCTTCGGCGACGAGACCGAGCCCGTCACTCGAGGCGAGATGCTGGACGAGTTGCTGGAAGTCGTCCAGCGATTGCTCCGCGGCGATGCGGTCCATTTCGCCGGGCGCCACTACACCGTGAACACCCCGGCGTTCCAGCCGACGCCGCTCCAGGATCCGATGCCGATCTGGGGTGCGGTGCGGTGGCCGAAACGCAAGCCGCTGCAACGAATCGCAAAGCTGCAGGGCTGCTTCCCGATCTTCCCCGACTCCGAATCACCGCCACCGCCGGATCCCGCCGACATCGTTGCGATACGGAGTGCTCTTCTGGAGCTCGGCGCGAGCCCGGACATCGACATCGTGGTCCGCTACGCGCTCTCGCTCCAGGATCCCGCGACGATTCCGGAGACGATTGCATCACTCGAACAAGCCGGCGTGACCTGGATTCTCGACGCAACGACGCCTGGCGAGGATCCCGACACCGTTGAGCGCATTGCGCGCGGCGGACCACCGATCCGCTAGCGCCGGCCCCGCTTTACGCGACGGCCGCCAGCACCGGTGCAACGACTTCGTCCGCCAGCCAGCGCACGGACGGATACGGCGGGAGTGGTCCGATCACCAAGTGACGCGCGCCGGCCTCGATGAAACGGAGCAACAGCTCGCGCGTTGCCGCGGGGCCGCTGATGCCCGGCCGGCTGGATGCCTCGTCGGCAGCGACCAGCAGTTGCACGGAACGCGTGATCTCCGCCGGATCGCGACCGATCGCAGCGCAGTGCTCGTCGAGGACCGCGCTCTTGTGGCGGAATTCGTCGATGTCGCCGCGGGTCGGGCAGTTCCAGATGTCCGCGTGTTTGGCGACCACGCGAAGCGCAAGATGCTCACCGCTCGCACCGATGACGATCGGTGGATGCGGGCGCTGCACGGGTTTTGGCTCACAGATCGCGCCCTTGAGCACATATGCGCGTCCGTCGAAGTCGAATGGCTCGTCCTCGTCCCATAGGCGTTTGGCGATGGTGCAGAACTCGTCCAGCGCCAGGAGCGCTTCGCTGGGTCGAACGACGTCGATCCCGTACGCGTCGAACTCACGGTGCACGATCGCGAGCGCATCCGGATCGCTGACCGCGGTTCCGCCCGCGCCAATGCCGAAGTCGAGCCTGCCGCCGGCGATGATGTCCACCGTCGCGGCCATCTTCGCCAGAACCGCAGGCCGGCGAGTCCTGTTGCCGGTGACCATGACGCCGACGCGGATGCGCTGTGTCTGCGCGGCGAGCGCGGCGAGTAGAGTCCACGCCTCCAGCGTCGCGCTGTTGGCAGGCCCACGGAGCGGGATCATGTGATCCCACAACCACGCATGCTCGAAGACGGGGATCGTGTCGGCCTCGCGCCACGCGCGCAGGATGTCCGCGTACGTGACGTTCATCTGACTGGTTTTGATGCCGAAACTCACGTGATTGGCGTCGGTTGTCACGTCACTCCTTGCTCAGCGTCAGTGCTCAGTTTCGAACGGCTCGCTGGCTCGTGCTCGCAGGCGTCGCTGACGGATTCCATGTCGGCTCAAGTCCGACCGCCGCGGAGCCGACCACCAGCGCAACAAGCAGTGCCCACACCATGACTCGTTCCTGTTTCGTCGTCTTCGTCTGCTCGAGGCTCCGTGTCGACGCGCGAAAGGCCTTGCGCGTGTAGATCGCCAGATGCACAACGACGACAACGGCCAGTGAGATGACCGAGTAGATGTGCACCGTCGCCCATGTGCCACGGTCGGTGCCTTCGGCCCAGAGGACCACGCCGCTGATCGTCGCGGCGATCGCGCACGCGGTCAACGGCAGGGCCATGATTCGCGGCAACAACCACGGCGGTCCGGCTGCGCGGTAGGGATCGCGATCGAAGTAGTAGTTCACCGCTCGCCATCCAGTGCTGCCGAGCTTGACGAGCAGGATCGGTATGAGCGCGAATCCCAGGCCGAAGTGCACGCTTCGCAACGGCGCGAACGCGAGGCCCGTGAAATAGAGCAGGACGAGAAAGAAGAGGATCACGAGCCCTGCGTGCGACGTCAGGATCAGGTTGCCGGCGACCGAGACGCTGCGCCGTGGATGCGGACCGTCTTCGAGGACGTCGAGCGCGTGCGCGAAGCGACCGAAGTCGTCGGCGGAGGTCACCGGTGGCATCGGACGGTCAGCCTACGCCACGGCATCGCCAATACCGATTCGTGGTAGCCGATACTGCACGTTTCGTGTCAGCGCCACGAGGGACAAGCCCGTGCCGGAGAGCTTCATCGACCGCCTGGTTCGCAAGCAGAGCTGGCTGGACGGCCTCGCCGACTTCATCCAGAAGGTCACTGGCGCCACCTACAAGGCCCTCGGGGCACCCGGACGCGTACTCCAGAACCTCCTCCACGGCACGACCTTTCTTGGACACCCGCTGCATCCCGCGCTCACCGACCTCCCGATCGGCGCATGGACAGTCGGAGTCGTCCTTGACTACCTGGCGATCTTCGGTCACTTCGTCCCGGCGGAGGCGGGTGACATCGCACTCCTCGTCGGCGTCATCGCCGGTGTGCTGGCGGTCGCGACCGGCTACACAGACTTCCACGACACGTTCGGTCACGAGCGGCGCCTCGCGCTGACACACGGGCTGACGATGAGCACTGTCGCAGCCATCGAAATCCTGTCGGTGTTCTTCCGCTGGCTCGGCGGCGTCGGACTGCATCCGGCCGCAGTCGGTCTGGCATCGGCGGGACTGGTCCTGGCGGTGCTCGGTGGCTACATCGGCGGCCATGTCGTGTTCTCGATGGGAACTGCGGTGAATCGCAATGCCTTCTACAACGGCTCCGAGGGTTACGTCGACGTCGGCAGCAGCGAATCGTTTCCGGAAAACAAACTACGGCGCGTCATGGTCGAGGATCTCCCGGCTTTGGTCGTCCGTCAGGAGGGCAAGCTCTGCGCGATCGGCGCCGTCTGCTCGCATGCGGGCGGCCCACTCGACGAGGGCACGCTCGAGAACGGCAGGGTGACCTGCCCCTGGCATGGCTCGATCTTTGACGTGTGCACTGGTGCCGTGAGGGGCGGCCCGGCAACCTTCCCCGAACCGCAGTTCAAGGTCCGCGAGGCTGACGGGCGCGTCTCGCTGAAACCGTCGATCCCGCTGCACTGACGATCGCTGCGAGGCACAGATGGCGGTGCTGGCGAGGGCGTGGGAGAATCGCCGGGCATGCGTTCGCTGAAAGCCGGCGTGGTCGGCGCCGTCGTGGCACTCGTCGCCGTTGGGTGCGGGTCGAGCACCACCCCGGCGAAGACGCCCCCAGCGACCGTTCCGGCGAGCACGCCGTCTCCGACCGCAAGCACTCCCAGCGGTCCGCCCTCCGCCCAGGTGACGATCGTCGGGGAGCCGTCCATCGCCGGAGCGATGACGATCGCAACCATCGAATGCTCGTTTCCAAGCGTCGCCGGCCCCGAGATCTTCGTGACCGGGAGCCCGGCGACGGCCCCGAGCACGTCAATTCACCTCACGCTGGCCTCTGGAGCGCTCGCGGTGGTCGCGGATACCGGCTCCGGCACCAGCTTCCACGCGAGGACGTTCGCCGGGACGGGCGTGAGCGGGTTCGACGCCGCGACCGGCGCGCAGCTGAGCGGATCGCTGACCGAGAACACGCCCAGCAGTGACAACGTGACCGGCGTTGGCAAGATCAGCTCGATCACCGGAACCATCAGCTGTGCCGGCCAGACCCCGGGGACCACGACGATGGTCATGACCGGCACGCTCGCGGACGGCATCGTCTCCGGCGCCATCACGGACGTCCATGTCGTGTGTCTCAGCAATGAGGCCGAGACCCTCGGGGTCGTGCAGGTCGGCGGCTCGCCCGCCTACGCCGCGATCTTCTCGCTCGCCGGCAAGTTCACCGCCGACGTCGTTCCGGCATCGGGATCGAGCGAGTTCTTCGTCTCGACGGCGTCCGCTGCGTCGATGCCGACGACCAGCGGGACCACCATCAATGGGGACGCAACCCAGCAGGTGAGCGCAGGCGCGACGGCCCACACCATCCACGTGACCGGTCAGTCGACCTGCGGGAGCTCCATCACGCCGTAGGTGGCGCGTTTTCCTCGATATACAGTTTGGGATCCCTGTCCTCACCGCTGATCCCGCGCCGTCCCGCATGGTCGCGCTCGAACGCGGCGAAGGCGATCGCGACCTCCCGCTGCTCGGTCGGCAAGGCGAACTCCTCGAACTCGCGGAGCGGCCCCTCTTCCTCTTCTTCCATGTGCTCGGTGTTGGCCTTGTTGGTGGCATCGACGGCCTTCCACCAGGCTTCCTCGCCGATCGCGTGCTCCTCCGAGTTGCGGATGCCATCGCGGATGTCGTTGTGGTCACGGATGGCGTCCTCGGTGTCGTCGACCGCATCCTTGTCGTCCTTGAGGAGACGCGGGTAGAAGAGCGTCTCCTCGGCGGCCGCATGGACCTCGAGACGGTCCGACAGCTCCTTCCAGAGCACGGGCAGTGCATCGCTGTCGCCGCGAGCCTGCTCGAGCGCGGCGAACTTGCCGCGGAACCAGTCGTGGTCCATGCGGATGAGGTCGGTGACCCGGAACTTGTCTGCCATGTCAGCTCGCCAACGGTACCGCTTCCGGCTTCGCGTCTGGTCGTGGCGCTGCAGACAGCGGCGTGGCGATGTCCTCGAGCGACTTCGCGCTCGGCGTTGACACCGAAGAACCAGGCGATCACGCCGCCGGCGAACATGATCGCCGCGCCGACGTAGTACCCGATGGTCAGCGGCCCGGGGTCCTTGCCCGCTCCGATCAACGCGCCGAAGATCGTCGGCGCGGCCACGCCACCGGCGAGCTGCGAGATGGCGAAGAAGAAGGAGATGGCCTGACCGCGCAGCTCGAGCGGGAAGATCTCGCTGACCGTGAGGTAGGCCGACGAGGCGCCGGCCGAGGCGAGGAAGAAGATCACGCACCAGAAGGCCGTTTGCGTCACCGCGTTGAGCAGCCCTGGTGGAACAGGAAGCCGGAGATCGCCAGCAGGATCGCCGACACGCAGTACGTGAACAGGATCATCTTGCGGCGGCCGATCGTGTCGAAGAGGTGGCCGATCAGTCAGCGGGCCGAGCAGGTTGCCGACCGCGAACGGGAAGAAGTAGTACCGAGCCGGCTCCGAGGGGACGTGGTAGAAGTTGGCCAGCACCAGGGCGTAGGTGAAGAAGATCGCGTTGTACAGGAAGGCCTGCGTCACCATCATCGAGAAGCCCAGGAACGAGCGCGACGGGTACTCGCGGAGCATCGTCTTGGCGATCTCGCACGTAGGAGACGGTGCCGACGCCCGGTCACCTCGATCGCCTTGCTCGTCCGGCACCGGCTCGAGATGGACGCCTCGCGCTCGCACGCGCGCCTCGATCTCGTCGACGATCCGCTCGGCCTCCTCTTCGCGGCCGTGGGTCATCAGCCAGCGCGGGCTCTCGGGGATCGTCGCGCCGCAGGTAGATGATGACCAGGCCGAGCGACCGGGCCGATGAAGAAGCCGATGCGCCAGCCCACGTTGATCGGCAGCAGGTGCGGGTTGAGCAGGAAGATCGAGGCGACGGCGCCGATCGCCGCGCCGGCCCAGTAGGTGCCGTTGACCGCGATGTCGACGCGGCCGCGGTAGTGCGAGGGGATCAGCTCGTCGATCGCCGAGTTGATGGCGGTGTACTCGCCGCCGATGCCCATGCCGGCCAGGAAGCGGAACAGCGAGCAGGAACCACAGGCTGAACGAGAGGCCGCCGATACCGCTGGCACGAGGTACAGCCCCAGGCAGGCCATGAACATCTTCTTGCGCCCGATCAGATCGGTGATGCGGCCGAAGACGCAGCGCGCCCACGACCTCGCCGAGCAGGTAGACCGAGCCGATGAGCCCGACGTCGCCGCGTGGTCAGGTGCAGCGTGCCGCGGTCCTGGAGCACGGTCCCGACGGTCGCGACGATCTGGATCTCCAGGCCGTCGAGGATCCACGAGACGCCGAGGCCGCAGATGACGAGCCAGTGGAATCGCGTCCAGGGAAGCGGTCCATGCCGGGCGGGCACCAGGCTGCGGACTGTCTTGCCTGAGGAGTCGGACGAGGATGGGGAAGAGGAAACGGTCGAACGTGCTTCCGCAATGCTCACTTCACATTCCTCGCTTATCGAATCAGCAGCACTGAGCACGAGGCATCGCGGACGATCTTGTGGGCGACGCCGCCAAGAAGTAGATCCGTGACCCTCGATCCGCTGTCCCCGACGACGATGACCGTCGCGTCGAACCCATCGGCGATCTGCAAGAGCTCTCGCGCGAGTCGAGCCTGTGCCGGGTCGGACGATCCCCTCGGCGTGGAGGCCCGCCCGCTGCAACCGGTCGACAGCTCGGTCGACAAGCGCCTGCGCCTCGCGACTGCTGTCGGCGGGGAGGGGCGGCGGAATGGCACCGGGTCGCGGCGTTGCGGCGATGACCGCCGGACGCTCGACTTCCTGAATGTGGGCGACCAGTACGGCCCCGTTCGCGACCCGTGCCAACTGTTCCGCCGCCTCGACGACCCGTTCAGACCGGTCCGAATCGGTGTCCAGCGCGACGACGACCCTCTCGAATACCGTCTCGCGCTCGTTTGGAAGGGCTACCAGATGAGGAACTTGATCGCCGCTGCGGCGGCGGCTAGGTGCCCCAATAGGGGTGTTGGTTTTCATGATAGGGACGATATCAGCACGTCCCTGGAATTTCCACACCATTTGTGGCGTCCACCGCCGGTGCCGTCCTACGCGGGCGTCACCGGCGGCGGGCTGTCGCTTGGCTGAGGATCAGCCTTTCCTGACTAAGAAGCCGGAGCGTTGAAGACGGAGATCCGGCCGTTGCCGTAGTCGTCGACGTAGATCAGGCCGGCGCCGTCGACCGCGATCCCGAGCGGGCGGTTGAGCTGGCCGTTGCCGGCTCCCTTGACCCCGCCCCACGTGCCGAGGTACGCGGCTGCTGTCGGGACGGTGATGTCGAACGCGCTCACCGAGTTCTTGGTCGACTGCGTGACGTACAGGTTGTTGCCACTGATGGCGACGCCGTACGGTCCACCGAGCGGCTTGCCGCCGGGCAGTTCGATCGTCTGCGTCAGGGCGTAGCTCGGAATGCCGTTCATCGGGTCGACGGTCGGCGTGAACTCCTGGACTGTTCCCTCGTTGTAGTCGGCGGCGTAGATGTTCCCGAGCGCGTCAACAGCGGAGCTGGTGCAGCCGTTGAAGACGTCAGGCTCGACGAGGATGCCGCACGGGAACTCAGCGACGGTCTGATAAGCCATGCCGGTACTCGTGGCGTTCGGAAGATCCTGCATGACCTGGAAATAGCCGATGCCGCTGTCGGGAATGTAAAGCGTTGCGGGATCGAAGTAGGTTCCCAATGGGTCCCGGCAGGCCCAGGCGCCACGGTGATGCCGTCCGAGTAGAAGAACTGTCCCGGGTTAATACCCTCGCCACCGAAGTCCTGGACGAAGTTGACCGTCGGCGAGCTGGGCGGGCTGTTGGTGGTCGTGTACTCCTTGATGTAGCCCGACCGTGTGTCGGATACCCAGACGTTCTGCGTGCTCGGATCGATGGCCACCCCACGCGGGTAGTCCATGGAGAACGGCCCGTCGAGGGTTGGCAGGCGGCTGCCCCACTGCTGCACCGGGCTCCCGGGAGTGCCGGCGGTGCTCGTCGGACCGTTGAATTCCTGGATGCGCTGGTTGAACGTGTCCGCCACATAGACGGTTGAGCCGTCCTGCGATACCGCGACGCCGTTGGCATCAGTGAGCTGCCCGAGCGGCGCAGGCATTGATGGGTCAGGGATCTGGTTGATCCATACGCCGGCGCCGTCGGTGGTGTCGTAGAGCGGATGGAACGTGTCGATGAGCCAGCACGCGTAGTCGCTCACGAAGACCGTGCCGTCGGGGCCGACCGCGATGTCGCGCGGTGCGTCGAGCTCACCGTTGCCGCCACACGCCGATCCAACGCTCAAACCCGGTGTGCCAATGGTTCCCGCAAGCGTGCCAGACGCCAGCTTGTGGGTCGTCGGATTGATGGTGAAGTTGTAAGCGACAACGTCTTCCTTGGCAGCATCGGCGATGTACGCGACTCCGCCGTTGCTGGTGAGCTCATTGTTCGTGTCCAGCTTCATGCCGCGAGTGTTCGCGCTCAACTGAGTACGGGTGCCGAAGAATCCCTCGAAGACGCCAGTGCTCGTGAAGACCTGGATGCAATGGTTGCTGACGTCGTTGACGAACACGTTGCCGTACTTATCGACATCGATGCCACGGATGACACCGAACTGTCCCTTCGAGCAGTTGGTGCCGTTGGTCCCGAACTGCCCGAGAGAATGACCGGCCGAGTCGTACATGAAGACGAGGTTCGGGCTCGACTTGCTCAACCCTGTCGATTGCACGAGGTACACCTCGCCGGTCGAGCTGATACCGATGAACGGTGCGTAATACGCGGCCGTGTTGGTGACCTGGAACTGGAAAACGCCGGCCCTGTTGAACTGCGCGTAGCCATAACCATTGAAAGCAAAGGCGACGACGAAGTTGCCGTTCGTCGGGTTCACCGCGATCTCGGACGGCTGCTCGGAGAACTGCCCCGGCTTGTTGCCCTTGGAGCTGTACGTGGTCATGTACTTGCCGTCAGAGCCGAAACGCTTGACGTTGTAGTTGTTGTAGTCATCGACGAGCAACGAACCAGGCTGCGTGCCGGTCGAGTCGCTCGTCGTCGGATCCCATGCCATCCCGAACGGATAGACGAATGCGCCGCCCGGCGTCCCGATATTCATGTTGAACGTCGGATTGGTAAAGGTGGGCGCCGCCTGCGCGTTCCCTGTGCCCCCCGCGAACACCGCGGCGAGCGCTGTGGCAGCGACAACCGCCGACGACGCGGCCATGCGCGTGCGCGACAAACGCCGACCAGCGGGCAAGTGTGTGTCTACCGTTCCCGTTCCCATGTGTCTCCCTCTCTCCAGAACCCAGTAAAGCACCGGATGGCCGTGCTGTTCTAGACCCCCCGGTATGTCTCGATACCTTCTCCCTCCACAATTCTAGCCGGAGTGCAAAATCGACGTCATTTTTGAACTGAGCGGGAGCCTTGCTGCGATGGAAGTCATTTTGTCGACGCCAACGCCAGCTGATGCCGGCGAGTTCATCGCGGCGGCCAGGGCGAGCCGCGCCCTGCATCAGTCATGGATCGAAGCCCCGGACTCCGAGACGCGCTTCGCCGGGTTCCTGCTCCAGTCCGGGCGGGACGATCACATGGCCTTCCTCTTGCGACATGCGTCGTGTGGCCAGCTCGTCGGCTACGTCAACGTCAGCAACATCGTGCGCGGCGCGTTCCAGTCCGCCTACCTGGGATATGGCGCCTTCGCATCCCACGCCGGAAAAGGGTTGATGACGCAGGGCCTCCGGGCAGTCATCGATCGGGCGTTCAGCGAACTCGGTCTGCACCGCCTCGAGGCGAACGTCCAGCCGACCAACGCCCGTTCACTCGCACTCGTGCAGCGTCTCGGCTTCCACAAGGAGGGCTATTCGCCGCGATACCTCAGGCTGGACGGAGACTGGCGCGACCACGAGCGCTGGGCGCTCCGGTCCGAGGACTGGCCCCCGGCCGCCGGCTAGGTCTAGAGGAAGCTTGCGCTGGTCGCCGGGCGCTGCCGGAAGAATCGTACGAGGCACTTCTCACAGCGGAACACGAGCCGAAGGCCCATTCGCCCCAGCACCTGGGTGACACGCGAGCCGCACTGGGGGCAGGACGCCGCCTCGGCGAGATGTGCATCCAGCACGGGCTTCAGATCAAGCTGAACCGGGGTGTACTTGCGAGCCATCAATCAAACCTCCAGAAACGGACGAGCATCGGACTTTAGTGATACCAACGATATCATATTATCGGTCGGCTGCGCTGTGAGGTTCCACGCCGGGGCGCGCCGGGAGCTGAGCAGCGCTCTCGCGCGACTCCTTGCCATCGCCGCGATCGAGCGCCTGATGCGTGGTCGCGGTCTCAATATGGCGGGCGCGTGGTACGTCATTGAATGCCTCCAGATGCTCCTCGCACATGGGATCCTCGTCCCGCACGCCTCGCCGACGTCGACATCAACACCGCAAGGTCTGAGACTGGAGACATGAGCACCGAACCAGGCGACCACTCCGACGATCGCCCTACCGAAGCCGAACAGGAGGAAGCGTCGGATGCCGCTCAGCAGGCGGTAGAGCCGGATCGTCTGCTCCCCGGTGAGGACGAGCGCACCCCGCACATGGACGACGCCCTGCACTGGATGAAGGTCTACAGCGAGCTCCTCGACTTCAAGCGCCGGCTGCTGGTCGTCACCGACGAGCGGCTTGTTGCGATGGGGGACGCCGCGCGCGCTGAGGTGGAGGACACCGACCTCAAGGTCTTGCGGGCGGAAGCCGACCGGCTCGAGCGCCGGTTCGACTTCTGGACAGCACGGGCAGCCGCAATGCGGGAGCCTTCAGCCTAAGACGGGACCAGCAGCGGTATAGCGTGTTATGATAGTGCGACTATCAAATACGGCCATGGAGGACCGCACATGTCTGGTGAACAGGATCAGGTCGTTGGCAAGGCGAAAGAAGTCCAGGGCAAGGTGACCGGCGATGCCGAGCGTGAGTCCGAGGGCAAGACGCAGCAGGCCGCCGGCAATGTCGAGCACGCGCTCGGAGAGGCCGCAGACAAGGTCAAAGGCGCAGCCGAGGGCGTCAAGGACGGCGTCGATAACAACTAAGCGATGCGCAGATCGAGCGTCTCGCTGCTACCGATCATCTGGCTGGTCATCGGGGTGGTCGTGGCTGCCGCGCATCACTTCTTTGATCACCTCGCGACCATTGGGGCGATCCTCTCAGCGGTGCTCGCTGTGCTCCTCTGGCCGCTGATCCTTCTCGGGGTGAAAATCGCAATCGCCATCTGACGCCGCTAGGCGGCGGTGGCGAGCGCCTCGTCGACGAACTGGAGCAGCCGGCCCTTCGGCATGAGCCCGACGGTCTGCCGAAGCGGCTGCCCAGCCTTGAACAGCAGCATCGTCGGCAGCGACATGATCCCGAATCGCGCCTGCGTCAACGGATTCGCGTCGACGTCGATGCTGACGACGAGCAGCGAGTCGGCTCGCTCGGCGGCGATTTCCTCGAGGATTGGCGCAAGCATCCGGCACGGTGGGCACCAGGACGCCCCGAACTCAACGAGCACGGGCGTGTCGGCTCCGAGTACGTCGGTGTCAAAGCTGCGGTCGTCGATGGGATTGACCATGGTGGGTCTCCTGGTTACTGACGGGTGGTGACGGCTTTGTAGGCGGCGCACGTGGAAGCGGTATGAGTCGCGGTGCGCGCACGGGCGGAGCGGCCTCGCGCCGGCGGCGGCGGGTCGTGGTCCTCGGCGGCGTACCGGTCCCAGACCGACTGTCGTGACATCCCGAGACGCTCGGCGATGTCCGCCCAGCTCATCCCCTCGGATCGCGCGGCGAGGACCGTGGAGGCGCGCTTCGCTCCGATCATCACCGCCAGTGACCGCAGGGCCAGGAGCCGGTCAGCCGTCGGCAACCCGTTCAATGCCGCCTGGATGGAGGCGACCGCCGAGTCCGCATCCGCGGTTGAGGCGAGGTAGGCCATATGTCAACTATAGCTGACATTACTCATGCCGCAGCGAATGCGCGACGAGAGATGCGGCTCCTTTAGATGGACTGCCCGAGGCGGGTACGGATGCCCTGGCCACCACCTGCGACGCCGGCCGGCCGTGCGGGCACAGCGTCGACGTGAGCGCTGAACCACTTTCCCGGCGCGAAGATGCCAATGGCGTCGCCCGCAGGCTTGTCCTTGACGATGAGATGACCGTCGCTCACCTCGATATGCCGCCCGGCCTGGTACTGGTGCTTCTCGCCGGCGGGATCGATGACTATCACCATCGCAAAAGGTTTCCTCTGGAATCGCCTCGGAATGTGTGCTTGGGGCCGAGGATAGCATCGGCCAGGGCTGCAAAAACGCTTGTTACCACTCCACGTTGGTGGTCGTCCATGTCGCTTCGCCGGAGCCCAGCGGTGTCACGGTTCCGGCTGCCGTGACGAGATACGAGTGCGCGGCTCCGGGATTGCTGAGGTCGTCGCAGAGCAGCGTGTCGTCGGGCAACCACGAGTTCGCCGCCAGGTACGTCGACGTATTGACTGACTCGGCCGTGCCGGTGGCCGTCGAAATGATGAAGAGTTGATCGAAGCGACCGGCGGTGCTCGCGCAGCCCGCGTCCACGCTGACGTACTGCGCGTCGAACGAGAGGGCGAATCCTTCGAAGTCCTGGACCGTCCCGTGACCGGCACACGCCGACGGAAGCGATGCGCCGCTGAAGTTCTGTGCGACCCCCGCCGCGTTGACGAAGCGCCACGTCGCGCTGCGCCTTGTTGGGATGCGCGACACAGAGCATCGAGCCATCGAGGGCAACGGCCATGAGGTTGCATCCGGTTCCGAGTGCAGGCTGGACGGGGGTGAGCGTGCTGCTGCCGGCGTGCACGATGAAGGCGCTCGTGGTCCCGGTACCGGTGGCGAGGCAACCGGTCTCCTCGACCACCCAGAGCTCGTCATTCGCCCATCCGCCGACGGACCAAGCGGTACGTGGCAGGGCCCCGGCGGCAGGGTCGCGACGACCTGGGGTTGCGATCCGGGGGTCTCCATGTCGAGCGTTCCACTGCTCACGCCGCTGTCGCACTGGCTCGAGTATCCGGGCGCCCGCGACCCATGCCCAGGCATGGCCGTCCGGCGCGCCGACCACACCATTCGAACTCTCTGCCTCTGTGAGCTGCTGCAGCGTTTGGAGGCTCCCGTCAGGCTGGATCGCAACGAGCGAGCTCGCCGTGCTGTTCACCAGCGGCGCCGCGAGGAAGCCATTGCCGAACGGCGAGAACAGCTGGAACGACTTGGATGTCGGGAACGAGTAGGCAGTTGTTCCGTTCTCCTGCAACAGATCCAGCCCACCGCCGGAGGCGAGCTCGGGGATCAGCGGTGTGACATCCAGGGACTGTGGGGTCGGGGACGGGGCCGGTGTTGGCGTCGGCGTCGGCGCGGGCGTCGTTGATGCAACCGGTGTGGCCGAGGGGTGCACCGACGGTGACCCACACGCAGCGGCCACGAGTCCGAGGACAAGGACGGCCGCGACGCGTCGGGGCATTCCGCAATGCTAAGTCCAATTTGCCACGCGGTTGGCGCAGCTAGAAGTGCCGCCAGCGCGTCTTAAGACGATTTGGTCGAACGTTCCGGTTGCACCCGGCGCGTCCACCGCGCCACAATGCTCGCCACGAGATCGGGTGAGGAGCGCGGGGGGTCCTAATGCAACGACGCTTTGTAGTAGTGGTTATTGGCGCAAATTCGCGCCGTCCAGGAGGAAGTAGATGACGTCTGTTCGTTCGTGGGCCGCGCTGGCATCGGTTGGTCTCGCGGTTGGCGCCGCGACCGTGGCCTCCGGAACGCCGGCTTCGGCCTCTGCAACAGTCGGCGGACGCGCGATGCTGGCGGGGTCGCTGACTTCGTCGTCCGAGCGTTCAAAGCCGGTCGGACACGTCGCCTCGGGGAGCGCGGTCAAATTCGACCTCGTGCTCAGGCTGCGTGATGCCGCCGGTGCCGCAGCCCTCGTCAAGGCGGTCTCCACGCCGGGATCCGCTCAATATCGCCACTACCTGACCGATGCGCAGTGGATCGCCCGCTACGCGCCCACCCAGGCTTCGGTCGCGTCGGCCGAGACGTGGCTTCGCGCTCAGGGCTTCAAGATCGGGAGCGTCCCCGCGGACCGTCTCTTCATCGCAGCCCAGGGCAGTGCTGCTCAGGTTGAGGCCGCGTTCGGCACCACCCTCAGCATCTACAACGTGACTGGACACCAGCTCCGGCTCGCGAACAGCACGCTGTCGATTCCCGCGTCGATCTCCGGAGCGGTCTCCGGTGTGGCCGGCGTGAACGAGTTGATGGCGACCAACGACCTCAGCCAGAATTTCGCAAACGTTGCGGGCACGTCGCCAACCCAGGAGCCGGCCCCGCCGCCTTCGTTCGCGAATCCGCAGCCGTGCTCGGCCTACTACGGTCAGAAGCCCGACACGACTGACAACCCTGCGCTGTACAAGCCTTACACGAGCCCGCTGAATTACGACATCTGCGGGTACACGCCGAGCCAGCTGCAAAGCGCATACGGCCTGTCGAGCCAGATCTCGGCTGGAACGGACGGCTCGGGCGTCACGATCGCCATCGTCGACGCATACGACGCGCCCACCCTGCTGAAGGATGCGCAGCACTATTTCACCCTCAACGACCCGTCGCAGCCGCTCACGAACAAGGAGTTCAAGAACGACAAGCCGGCGTTGGTTGGCAATGAGGCCGAGTGCGGCGCAAGTGGATGGTTCGCCGAGCAGGCGCTCGACGTCGAGTCCTCTCACTCCATGGCACCTGGCGCGAACATCACGTTTGTCGGCGCCGAGGATTGCCTGAACACCAGCCTGCTGAATGCTGAGAACACCGCCATCACCAGCGGCGCCTCGGTTGTCAGCAACTCGTGGGGCGATGTCCTGGGCGACCTCCTCGACGATCAATCAGTCAAGACCGCGTTTGACAACACCTTCGAGATGGCGGCCAGCACGGGCGTCAGCATCCTCTACTCGAGCGGTGATGCCGGCGACAACTTCGCCGACTTCGGCATCGCGGCCCCCGATTACCCACCGTCCAGCCCATTGGTGACCGCGGTCGGCGGCACGTCCCTGGAAGTCGGCGCCACTGGCAACCGTGCCGGTGAAGTTGGCTGGTCCACGGGCAAGTCGATCCTCTGCGGCCCCGTCACCGCCAAGAATTGCGGCTCTGCCACAACTCCGGAGACGCCGCTGGGCTTCAACGCCGGAGGCGGTGTCGGCACGAGCTACACCTACCTCCAGCCCTCGTATCAGGCAGGCGTCGTGCCGGCCGCGCTCGCGTTGCGCAACGAGGCGCTCTTCGGCCCGCAGCCGCTGCGCGTCGTCCCTGACATCTCCATGGACGCGGACGCACAGACCGGCATGCTCATCGGCCTGACCGAGACCTTCCCGAACGGCAGCACGCATTACGGCCAGTTCAAGGAAGGCGGCACGAGCCTCGCATCGCCACTGCTGGCCGGTGTGATCGCGGATGTCGACCAGGCAGCCGGCGGATCGATCGGCTTTGCGAACCCGACCCTCTACAGCGTCGACGTGGCGCACCCGCAGGCGTTCCGCGACATTCTGCCGCCGGCACATCCGAACGCATCCGCTGTGATTCGGGTGGACTACGCCAACACGCAGAACGCCAGCTCTGGCTACAACATCAGCCTCCGGGTCCTCGACTACGAGGGTCTCGAGACCTACTGCGACGCCACAGGCAACTGCGCGTCGCGTGACGTCAGTGTCTGGGCAGCACCCGGTTATGACGGCCTCACGGGCCTCGGCTCCGTGGGTGCAACGTTCGTCAACCGGATTGCCGCCGGCTGACAATCGCTCTTCAGCGATAACGGGAGGCGCCGGGAAACCGGCGCCTCCTTCGTCGTTAAGGGCCGTTCGCTGCGCCATCATCAGCGCGTGGACACGAACCGACGACCGATCACGATCGTCACGGGCGGCGGTCGCGGCATCGGCGCGGCGACAGCGCTCCGCCTTGCCCGCAGCGGCCACGACATTGTCGTGAACTATCGCCGCAACCACGAAGCTGCTGAAGCCATCGTTCGTGAAGCGGAGGCGGCGGGTGCTCGGGCCGTCGCACTCCAGTGCGACGTCAGCAACGACGAGGGCGTCGAGCGGCTCTTCGCGACCGCGCGCGAGGCACTCGGCCCGGTGACCGGTCTCGTCAACAATGCAGGCGCGACGCTCCATCTCGGTGACCTTGCTGACACGCCCGTCGCAGTCATCCGCCAGGTCATCGAGGTCAACCTCGTCGGCGTAATCCTGTGCGCGCGCCACGCCGCGCAGACGATGTCGACGGACCGCGGTGGCGATGGCGGTGCGATCGTCAACCTCTCGTCAGCCGCGGCAACCCTCGGCAGCGCACATGAATACGTGCACTACGCCGCGGCGAAAGCGGGGGTCGAGGCACTGACGATCGGACTGTCGAAGGAGCTCGCGACTCAGGGGATTCGTGTCAATGCGGTCGCACCGGGAATCGTGCGCACCGGCATCCACGCGGACGCCGGAGAGGCCGACCGTCCCGAACGGCTGGCGGAACGCATTCCGCTCGGACGGCCTGGGGAGGCAGACGAGATCGCGGCGGCGATCGTCTGGCTCCTCAGTGCCGAGGCGAACTACGTGACAGGTGCGATCCTGCGGGTTGCCGGCGGACTGTAGCGGGACCTACGCGGCGACGCTGTCCTCACGCGCACGGAATCGAACGATCGCAGCGGAGATGTTGTCCTCGAGCATCTGGTAGAAGAGCTGACGCTGCGAGATGTCAATCGCGGCTTCAACCTCGACGCCCTGGGAGCGACGCGCGATCCACGGAGGCACGCTGTCGGCAACCATCTCCGCGCCGACGCGCACATGGATGCGGGACTTATTGTCCGCCGCCATCTGCACGGTTACCGCGAGGACTGGACCCGTGTGCTCGACGATGCGCCAGCTGCGCTCCCAACGCGATTGCCGCCAATGATCATGTTTGAGACGCACTGTGTCGTCGACGATGACGCTCTCGCCGGGACGGACGGTTCGGGCAAGCAAGGTCCGGATGTCCTTGTCGAGATCGCGTGCGATCCAGTTGATCAGCCCTGGGCCGCGATCCGAGAGATCGGGCAGGCCACTTGGGTTCTTCGCGAGCTCGCCGATGGCCTGCACGGTGCCGGCGTGGCGACGGCAGTATGTGGCACCTCCGACGGTAACGCTGTGGGCAGGGCAGGTCGCCGTTGGGCACGAACGCTCACGCCGGTCCCGGTAGGCGCACGGCTTCGCCGTCATGTTCGAGCATCGACGTATGGAACATGGGGTTGTGCTCGTCTCGACGGTTGCGATGGCATCCTCCTGCTTGCTGCGTCGGAAGAGATTGCTGACACTCGGCACGCCCTGGTGCCATCGTCGCCCCGTCTCGCCGATGCGAGTATCCAAGGTCACCACACTCGTTACCCCCAGGTCCCCATTCGGTGCGTACCCCCGCGCACGCCTCTCTGGTGTCAATGGGAACGCACCCGAAGTTGTATCCGCGAGGGTGTGCGACGGCTTGCGAAGACCTGTTACTCGCGAGTGACGAGCCGCGAAATCGAGCGTGTCAACTCGCATCTCCTCGTCACCGATGAACTCGCGCCGAGGACCGACTTACCGATAATCGGATGGGGAGGACACCCGCATCACGGAGTTGTATTCACGCAGATGAGAGCTCGCGCGGTCGCCTTCCCGACCCCGAAAGGCACATTGCACGGCTACCTGGCGCTCCCCGATGGCGATGGCACGGCTCCGGGCGTCGTGGTGATCCACGAGGCGTACGGCCTCAACGGCAACATCCGCGACATCACCGGCCGCTTTGCGGGGGAGGGGTACGCCGCACTCGCGGTGGACCTCTTCACCGATCGTAGCCGCGTTGTCTGCATGGCTCGCCTCATGGGCGCGATGGTGGCCGGCCGCACGCCCGCCGCGGTCCCGGAGTTAAGCGCCGCACTCGACTTCCTCGTCGCACAGCCCGAGGTTGACGCCGCGCGGACCGGCGCGATCGGATTCTGCATGGGGGGTGGCATCGCCATCGCCTGGGCGACCCGGGACCGCCGGCTGCGCGCCATCGCGCCTTTCTACGGGACCAACCCGCGACCGACGCAGGCGCTGCGCAGGCTCTGCCCCGTGGTTGGCAGCTACCCGGGAAAGGACTTCACCGCGCGTTCCGGCCGGAAGCTCGAGGCCGAGCTCAACGCGGCGGGCGTCGCGCACGACATCAAGATCTACCCCGGCGCACGGCACTCCTTCTTCAACGATCAGGGCCGGGCATATGACGAGTTGGCGTCGGCCGACTCATGGCGACGAACCCTCGACTTCTTTGCGCAGCATCTCCAGGCGTCGGAAGGGGTGGCATGACCGAGCCGCTAGATGTCCGCGAACGCCGCGCGATCTGTGACCTGCTGACTGAGCTCGGTCCCGATGCGCCCACGCTCTGTGAGGGCTGGACGACGGCGGACCTTGCCGCACATCTCGTGCTCCGTGAGCACTTCCATCGCTGGTCTGACGCGCAGCGCGCGAGGGAGAAAGCCAAGGGATTCCCCGCGATGGTCGCACGCCTGCGAGCGGGGGCACCACTCATACCGTGGCGCGTCCCGAAGGTGCGCAACGTCTTCAACGGCCTCGAGTACTTCATCCACAACGAGGACGCGCGCCGGGCGAACGGCCGGGGCCCCCGACCGCGAACAGATGACCTCGAGGCACTGAGCTGGCGGATGACCGGCTTCACGGCCCGCCGTATCGCCCGCCGGATCCGGCCGTTCGGTCTCGCACTTGTCCTGCCCGACGGCCGGCGGCGCACCTACGGGACGGGAACGACGGCAACGTTGACCGGTCCTGCGAGTGAGCTCGTCCTGTATCTGAGTGGCAGGCGCGCGACCGCCCAGGTCACGCTCACCGGTACCCCGGAAGCCATCGCCGCCGTGGAGCGAGCCGACCTCACGGTGTGACGAGCGCCGTGCGGTCAGACCCGATACGCTCAACGGGATGACCGTGACCACGACTCAGCTGGCCGACGCCGCTGAGATTTCGAGGCGCTGGATCCGGGCGCGAGCGACCGCCGACGAAGTGCCGGGCATCTCGTTCGGATTCAGCCACAACAACCGCATCGTGCTCGCCGACGCGCTCGGCTTTGCGGACGTTGCAGCCAGCCGGCGTGCGACGCCCGACCAGACCAGCTACCGCTGCGCCTCCATCACCAAGACGATGACCGCGACACTGGTCATGCAGCAGGTCGAGGCCGGTCGCCTCCGGCTCGACGAACCGATCGCGACCTATCTCGAGTGGACTCGCAAGCTGCCGCACGCCAAGGACATCGACATTCGGCATCTCCTCATTCATGGCGGCGGCGTCATCCGCGATGGCTCGAACCACTGGGGCGACGAGGACTTTCCGGATCGCGATACGTTGCGCCAGGAAGTGCGGCAGCAGTTGACCTACGCGGAGCCGTCGACAGGTTTTCGCTATTCCAACGTTGCGTACGCACTGATTGGTGAAGCGCTCGAGGCGGTCACCTCGACGCCATTCGAGGCACTGCTGCAACGCGACGTGCTGCGGCCGCTCGCGTTGGGCAACAGCGCGGCGTCACTGCTGCCGCGTGTGCGCAAGACACTGGCCACGGGCTACTACTACCGCCGGCGTGGCGAGGAGTTGCGCCCAACAAAGCACGCCGAGGCGCGGGCCTTCGCGGCAGCGGGAGGACTTGTCTCGACGGTGCCGGACCTGCTGCGGTATCAGCAGGCGCACTTCCCCGGTGCCGGCGGTCTCGTCTCAGACCTGTCACGCCGCGAGATGCAGCGCACGCAGTGGATGCGCAACGAGGAACCGAATCACGGCCTCGGCTGGATGATCTGGCACGTCGACGGCATTGGCATCCGCGGCCACAGCGGCGGATACCCCGGGTTCGTCACGAAGATCGGCTTCTCGCCGGACCTGCGTATCGCGGCTGCGGTGCTCACCAACACTGCGGCACCGACGGCCGCAGTGTCGCTGGACGTCTTCTTCCACACCGTGTCGTGGGTGCGACGGCGCTGGGAAAGCGCGGGCGAGAGCAGACACAACCACACGCGCACCAGCCTCGGACGTTTCACCGGGCAGTACCGGGGCGATTCCGGGGAGTTCATCGTCGCGCGCATCAACCGCGCGCTCTACCTCGTTGACCCGACCGACACGGCGCCGCTCGCATCCGCAGCGCGTCTCCGGCCCGACGGCGCGCGCCGGTTCACCATCGTCGAGGGTGACGACTACGGACACTACGGCGAGGAGGTGAGCTTCTCCGTGAACACCGCGGGCAAGACCACGTCGCTCAAGTACGGGCCGCACACGTTGCGCAAGGCCGATATCTAACGGAGGCGGCCCTACTCGCGGTGGTCGGCGGCCGACAGCATCTCGTGCAGCCGTCGCAACCGGCTCTCGCGGTCGCGGACGAACCGCTCGATACCCTCGAGGATGTACTGCGTCGTGAGATGCGCCTCGTCCATCACCTCGTCGACCGAGCCGCCTGTGCGCCAGCGGTTGTCCCAGTCGGCGGCCATCGAATACTCGGCGCCGAGCGGACCGTCGACCCAGTCGCGCATCTGCTTGAACGTGCGGTTGGTGATCGCCATGGCATCGAGCCGGTCGGCGGCCCCGATGACGGCGTCGCGATATTCGGCCGGCTGCATGTGGAACAGCTGCGGACTGATCGCAGCGACGATCTTCACGTTGAGACCGCGCGCATCGAGCTCGGGGAGCGCCTTGACGAGGTTCGCCGTCGATGTCGTGCCCTGGACGACAACGGTCCCCATCGGGGGACTGCCGGCGTGGAATTGGCGCAGGACATACGCTCCGCGAGCAGCCTCGAAGTGGCTCGGCATGCCGAGCGCCTCGCGATCGGGGAGCTCGATGGCGGGCCGCGTCAGATGCAGTGCGACGATCGGCACGTCGGTCGCGAGCGCAGCCGCGAGGACGACCGGCACCTCGTTGAACTCCCACGGATGCAGGTCGATCACCTTGCCTTCCGGAAAGAGTTGCGTGACGCCCGGTTCGTAGATGCCGAAGTGGGTGCGCGAGTCCTCGGCAGTCTCTGGGCCCGAATGGCCCGCCACCCAGAGCACCTTGCCCACCTTGAGCTCGCAGTCCTGGGCAAGCTGGCTGAAGAGACGCATCTCGCCGTATTTCAGATAGCTGAACGACCCGTACGTCGAACACGCGCCCCAGAAGCCGTTGAAGTCGTGGAAAGGGTCGCGCGCCATGTTGACCGTCGCGAGCCCGACGATCATCCCGGCGTTCGTGAACTCGGTGATCTCGGTCGGGAGGAGGGCGCCGTGTGGGTTGGTGTCGCGCTGGTACCAGCCGGTGCCCGGCATGTCGCCGAAGTCCCGTGAAAAGCCCGCGAGCGCCGTCGAGTTGGCGAGGTCCGCAGACGCGGCAATGAACAACGGCCGGCCGTAGTCCTGCTGTGCGGTCGCGTTCACCCACGAAGCCCATGCGCCGAACGCTGCCCGGTTCGGTTGCTTGTCGCCGGGCTTGCGGTACAGCGCGGCCGGATAGTTGCGGAAGTCGGTCAACCCCGGGTTGCTGAACACATCCGCGCCGCGGCCGCGAATGGTCGTGCCCTCGATCTCTTCGGGGACCTGTGCCGCGAGACTGACGAGGCGCTCGGAGATCGCATCGACGACGGCTGGATGCTCGGCGAGCACCGCCGCCGCGCGGCGGAGATTCTCCGCGGCCTGTTCGCGGACCGCCGCAGCATCCGCCGGCGCGGGCTCATCGACGCCCAGGTAGTTCATCCCGTACTTTGTCATGAACTCGCGGCGCAGCTCCCAGAACGGCGCGCTGTTCATGGCGTGCGGCGAGCCGTGACTCTTGTTGTCGTACTTGAGATAGCCGCGACCCTTGCGAGTCCGGAACCATGCGACCGAAGGGACGTGGGCGGGGTTCTCGCCGCGCGCCGCTTCGAGGACTGCCTTCGTGACGGGTGCCCACTCGCTGCCGTCCATCGTTCCCGTGACGCGCCAGTCGTAGGCTCCGAACCAGGTTGCTGGTGTTCCCGGAACCACCGACGACGCCGCGAAATCATCGATCCCGTAGTCGTTCCAGTCGACGAGAAACACGAGGTTCGACAGGCCGAGCCCCCACGCGGCGTTGCGCGTCTCATGGCTTGCGCCGGCAGTGAGGCCACCCTCACCCTCGACAACGAATACCTTCACCGTCGCTCGCGCCCGCGATCTTCAGAGCAAGCGCTTCGCCCGCTGATGGCGGCATACCGTGCCCCGACGGGCCGGTGTTGAATTTGAAGAAGAGCGTCTTCCCGGCCATCTCGGGATGACCGGCGAGACCGCCCCGGCGGCGCAGCATGAGCAGGTCCTCGAGCGTGAGCGCCCATTTGCCATTGTCGGGAAACGCGAATGCGGGGTTGTCGTCGCGGGCGGCGCGAATGCGGAGCACCTCGTTGAGCGCGGCGAGCGACGCGTAGACCACGGGCGCCGTGTGGCCCGCCGAGAGGACGAAGCGGTCGGCGTAGGCGAGCCACGGCCGTCTGATGTCCCAACGCATCGCGCCCGAAAGCATCGTCGCGAGCAGAAGGTGGACCTTGGAGCGCGACCCTCCGGGGTGGCCGCTCTGCCGATAGTTGAGCGCGAGGTCGATGAACTCGTCGATGACGTCCTTGACAACTTCCCAATCGGCGAACGACGCCTCCGATTCCGCATACAACCGGTCAACCGCATTGACTTTCAGCGTCTCCACCGGGGCAGGATAGCCGGGTTGAACGCGCCCGAGGTGCGCTCGGGCGCAGCGATCAACCCGTCGTGCGCCGACGGTAGAGATGTGTCGCGAGGGGCACGAACACGAGCAGAATCGCGGCCGACCACGCAAGTGACGCGAGTACCGGATGCTGCATGGGCCATACATGCAGGGCCGCTGACGGGTTCGGATTGCCGAAGAGCGTGCGCGCCGCCGCGGTCACTGCGCTCACAGGATTCCAGTTGGCGATGACCTGCAACCAGGCGGGCATGCCCTGGGTCGGCACGAGCGCGTTGGAGACGATCGCCAGCGGAAAGAGAAAGATCAGGCCGACACCCGTTGCCGACTCCGGCCCTTTCGAGACGATGCCGAGGCAGGCACAGACCCAGGACAGCGAGTAGGCGAAGAGCAGCGGGATGGCGAGCCCTCCCAGGACCGACAACACGCCGGCGTCGGGCCGCCATCCGACGACGAGCCCGGTCAACGCCACGATGACGATGCAGAGCGCCGCAGAGAGGACGTCCGCTATCGAGCGTCCCAGCAGCACGGCGGACCGCCACATCGGTAGCGTGCGAAAGCGATCGATCGCGCCGGTCGACAGGTCGTTGCTCAACCCGACAGCGGTGCCCATCGCAGATGTGGTCAAGTTCATCAGCATCAGCCCGGCGATCGCGAAGTTGGCATAACCGCCGGGGATGGGCACACCTGAGCCGAACACGTACACGAAGAGCAACGTGAAGAGGATCGGCTGCACGGTCACGTCGGAAAGCTGCAGCGGCTCGCGGGCGATGTGAATGATGTTCCGGCGCGTGAGCGCCATGACGTTGTGCCACTTGGCATTGAGCCCCGTACGCACGGGTTGCGACGCCAGCGCTCGCGAAGGGAACGTAGCGGTGCTCATGCCGGGACCTCCTCAAGCTCGCGCACCGGTTCGTGCCGTGCGGTTTCGTCGTCAGCTGGACGGCCCGTCAGCGCGAAGAAGACATCGTCGAGCGACGGTGGACGGACCTGGACGTCGTCGACGAGCACGCCGGCGCTATCGAGCGCGCGCACGACGGCAGTTGCCAGCCCGGATCCGCTCCGCACTGCGACCTTGAGCTGCTTGCCGTCCTGACTCATGTCGACGCGGCCGTCGACGAGCGGCGTGAGTGCCGTAACCGCAGCGGGGTGTGCTGCGCTCAGCGTCACCTCGAGGCGCGCGCCACCCGTTGCCGCTTTCAGCTCGGCGGGAGTGCCCTCGGCGATTACGGAACCGTGATCGATGACCGCGATCCGATCTGCGAGCTCGTCTGCCTCGTCGAGATACTGCGTGGTGAGGAGCAGGGTCGCGCCGTCGCTGACGAGCTCCCGGATGATCTGCCACATCTCGACGCGGCCGGTGGGATCGAGTCCTGTGGTGGGCTCGTCGAGGAAGAGGACGGGAGGACGCATGACCAGGCCGGCCGCCAGGTCGAGACGGCGGCGCATGCCGCCCGAGTAGCCCTTGAGCACACGGTCGGCAGCTTCCGTGAGCTGGAATCTGGCGAGCAGATCGGTGGCGCGCGCCTTGGCATCGCCGCGATGCAATCCGCTCAGCTCGCCCACCATCACGAGGTTCTGCCGGCCCGTGAGCAGCTCGTCGAGGGTCGCATCCTGCGCAGTCACGCCGATCACGCGCCGTACGGCTGCCGCCTCGGCGACGACGTCGTGGCCCGCGATCCGCGCGTGTCCGCTGTTGGGGACCGCGAGCGTTGTCAGGATGCGCACCGCGGTGCTCTTGCCGGCGCCGTTGGGGCCGAGCACGCCGAGGATCGACCCGGCGGGGACCTGCAGGCTCACTCCGGCGAGCGCCTGCGTCTGTCCGTAGCGCTTGGTGAGGCCCTCCGCCTCGATCATCATTGTCGTTGCCATGACGCACCTCAGATCGCCGGTCGTCCGTCTTACTTGCCGCATGGTAAGCGGCTAACTTACCGGCCGTCAAGTATGATGAAGGACGTGCCCCGCACGATCCGGACCCCAGGTGGCCGCGTCGGGCGGCGGGTCGCTTCACACCATCGGGCGCCTGCAGCAGCACTCGAGCCGCCGATGCGCACGCGCGACCGCATCCTCGACATCGCGATGGACCTCTTCATCGAGCAGGGCTTCGACAAGACGTCGCTGCGCGAGATCGCCGACCAGCTCGGATTCTCGAAAGCCGCGATCTATTACCACTTCGCGAGCAAGGACGAGATCCTGCTCGCACTGCACATGCGCCTGCACGAAATCGGAGGGCGCGCGATGGAACGCTTCGGCCAAACGCCCGCGAGCCTCGAAGCCTGGGCGCAGCTGCTCGACGGGCTGATCGACGAGATCTTCGAGAACCGGCGTCTCATCCTCATGCACCAACGCAACGCCTCGGCGTTCCGCCTCCACCACGCGCAGGAGCACGACGAAGCGAACCAGGACATCGAGGAACTGTTCCGGCGCGTGTTCTCCGACCCGGCGGTGCCGTTGCGCGACCGAGTGCGCATGGTCGCCGCCGTCGGCGCGATCATGGGCGGGTTGGTGCTCTCCGGTGACCTGCTCAAGGATGTCCCGTCGGAGGAGCTTGCAGCGCTCACGCGTGAGGCAGTCGACGATCTCCTCGGCGGCCGGGGAAGCCGACGCTCAGGGCGCAACCGAAGGGCTCCCTGACGAGGTCGGGTCGCTCGTCCGCCGACGTATCCTCAGGAGACTTTCGTCATAGGAGAAGCCATGACACTGACTGCACCGGCGGACGTCCACTCGGCGGCCCATGACGCGATCCGGGCATCGTCCGATGAGTTGCTGAAGACCTCGAGGGCGATCCACGCGCTCGCCGAGATCGGGTACGAGGAGGTCGAGTCGTCGCGTCTGCTGAGCGGAGTGATCGAGCAGCATGGGTTCGAGGTGGAGCGCGGTGTCTCCGGAATGCCCACCGCGTTTGTCGCCCGTCGAGGGACCAGCGGACCGCACGTCGCATTTCTGTGCGAGTACGACGCCTTGCGCGGTCTCGGCCACGCGTGTGGCCACAACCTCATCGCCATGTCGTCGGCGGGCGCGGGCATCGGGCTCGCAGAGTCACTTGACGCAGCCGGCCTCGATGCGCGCGTGACCATCGCCGGCACGCCGGCGGAGGAGGGCGGCGGTGGCAAGATCCCGATGTGCGCCGACGGCTTGTTCGACGACTGTGACGCCGTCCTCATCTTCCATCCATCGGATCGCACCGCAGCCGTGCAGTACGCGCTCGCATGCACGCACTGGGAGTGGACGTTTCGCGGCAAGGCCGCGCACGCCGCAGGTCATCCCGACCAGGGCATCAACGCGCTCGATGCGTTCGTGCAGGCGTACAACGGCATCTCCCTGTGGCGCCAGCAGTTGCGTGACGACGCGCGCGTGCACGGCTTCATCATCGAGGGTGGTACTGCGCCGAACATCATCCCGGAGCTCACGCGCGGCGAGTATCTGACTCGGGCGCGCGATGGCGAGTACCTGCGCGAGATGAACGTCCGTTTCCGCGCCATCTTCGAAGCAGCAGCGCGCGCGACCGGCTGTGAGCTGCAGCTCGACGAGAGGGAGACCTATCTCGACCTGCGCTCGAACCCCGTTCTCGCCGAGCGCACGAGCGAGCATCTCGCCGCTGTGGGGTTCAAGGAAGACGTCGTCGTCCCGTGGGCGCGGACGGGTTCCACCGACGTGGGCGACGTTTCGTATGCGGCGCCAACGCTCCATCCGGAATTCGCGATCGCCGATGAGGGCACCGGCCCGCATACACACGCGTTTCGTGAGGCGGCGATCACGCCACGTGCCGAGGAGGCGATGCTGCAGGCGGCCGAAGTCCTTGCCCGCGTTGGTGCCGACGTGATCCTCGACGCGGACCTACGCCAGCGTGTTCGTGCGGCCTTTGCAGCGCAGCCGCAGCACCGCGAGGAATGGAAGGGCTCGGGAACCTAGCGTCAGTGGTTGTGGAGGGTCGTGTACGCGAGGACGCCGCCGAAGCCGATCAGTCCGGCTCCCGCGACGCCGTCCGTAGCACGCACGGCGCGGGTGCTCATCGATCGTCGCACGACGGCGACGCCGAAGGCGAGGATGGTCACCCACGTCAGGCTGCCAATGGCGACGCCGGCGACGAGCAGGATCGCCGCACTCGTCGTGTGGACCAGTCCGGCGGTGCTGGCGGCGGCGAAGATGGCGCCCCACGACACGATGGTGGAGGGGTTCGACGCAGTGCCACCGAGCGCGGTGAGAAACGCACGCCGTGGGGTTGAGGTCTCGAACGCCGTCTCGCTGCCGACGCGAACGCGCACCGCGCTATAGAGCGTGCGCGCGCCGAGCCAGATCAGCACCGCTGCGCCGACCAGACCGAGTGCGAGACGCACGGGATGAATGTTGAGCAGGGGAGTGGCGCCCCCCGCACCGGCAGCGGCATACAGCCCGTCGATGCATGCGATGCCCGCGCCGACCGCAAGGCCCACCTTCCATCCGCTGCGTAATGTCGAGCGAATCAGGAAGAGGGACATCGGACCGAGCTGCAGGGCGACGAAAAAGCCGAGCCCGAACCCGATCGCGGCAGCGTGCATGGTGGCCCGACTCTACCGGAGCGCCGAGCGCGGCGCAGTCCGGTTCTACATCTCCTCGTCGAGACGCCCAAATGCCGCGCGGGAACGCCTTCGAGGATCCCGAGGCGGAGCGACATGGACCACGACCTGATAGGTGATGAACGCAACGGCGACATGCATGATCATCAGCACCAGCACCGCACGGGGTGATTGGTGTCTCAGCAGCAACCAGACGTCGGGAAGGAAGAGGACCAGTGAGATGAGCACAGCGAGGCGGCTGAAAAGCCAACGCGGCGCCGACGTGATCCGCGTCGTGATCGGCCAGCCGGCGCAGCCGACCACGACACCGATGACCGTGAGCTTGGCGTAGTCGTCGAACTGGAAATGCGAATAGCCGGCGGTGGTCGGGAAGACGGACGTGCCCGCCTTGACCAGGGCAGCGTCGGCGAGCAGCGCGCCCGCGATCGCGATCACGGTCGCGACGACCACCCACTCGAGCCGGGGCTGACGCCGTGACGGTGACCAATCCACGCGTGCGAGCGCGAGCGCACGATCAACGATCGCGATATTCGTTTTCACGATGCGCGGGCAGGGCCAATCACCATGTCCGTATGGTAGGTCCCGGATCCTTGCAGAACGGTGAAGGCCGTCGGGCAGAGTACGCTGCGCGGGATGAGTATTCCGATATTCCCGCAGTGATTTCGCTCGATGCACGTGCTCGTCGCCGAAGATGATGCGACGCTCCGCGACGTGCTCACACGCGGGTTGAGGCAGGCGGGATACACGGTGGATGCCGCGTCGCGTGGCGACGACGCCTCCGCGTTTCTCGAGCGGAATCCGTATGACATCGCCGTCATCGACTGGCGGATGCCCGGCCGCGATGGCATCGATGTGGTCGCCCTGCTTCGCGCGAGTGGTGTCTCGATGCCGGTGCTGATGCTCACGGCGCGCGACACACCACCGGATCGGATCAGAGGTCTTGATGCGGGCTGTGACGACTATCTCGTCAAACCATTTCACTTCGACGAGCTGCTTGCACGTCTTCGTGCTCTGCTGCGCCGACCGGCAACGTCGCTCGGCGTGCAACTGCGGATCGGCGCGATGATCATCGATCCGGTGGCGGCCGCTGTGTCGGTGAACGGGCGCGCGATTGCGCTGACACCGACCGAGCACGCAATCGTCGAGCTGCTTGCGCGGCGAAGCCCGGCGGTTGTGCGCCGGGATGCCATCGCCAATCACGCATGGCCTGATTCACTCGACGCCATCGGTTCCAACAACATCGATGTGCATATCGCGCGGATCCGCGCCAAGATCGTGGACGCCGGGGTTCGAATCGAGGCTGTCCGGCGCGTCGGGTATCGGCTCGTGGAGCGATGAGCGTGCCCTCCGGAGTGGCCCGTCATGCCTTTCGCACGGCCGTCATCGCCACGGCAGTTGTCGCGGGGGTGATGCTCGTCCTGTGCGTCGCGGTTGACGTGCTGGTCGCGCACACGCTGCGCTCATCTGCGGAGCAGCGCCTGTCCGCCGAGTTGCATCAACTGGTCCACGAGGCCGGCGGTCATGCGCTCGATGAGCCCGATCTGGATGATCCGCTCCTGGTATGGCGCCTCAACGACGCAGGAAGCGTCGTTCAATCCACTCCCGGGGCGCCCTCGCTGCCCGCATCGGCACACGCCGCAGGCGCACCAACCGAGATGGCCCTTGGGGGCAGCGACGTGCTGGTCGCCGGATCCTCATTCCAAGGCGGAAGAATCATCGGAGCGATCAGCCTCTCGGCGGAGTCGAGCTCGTTCAACACGCTCCTCGTCACCGAGGCGGTCGTCGCGCCGATCCTCCTCGCCGTCGTTTTCGGTGGCGCCTTCGTCGTCGGCAGGCAGGCATCGGGACCGATCGAACGCATCCGGCGCCGGCAGCTCGAATTCACCGCTGACGCATCCCATGAGCTGCGTACGCCGCTCGCCGTCATCGAGGCCGAGACCTCGCTTGCACTCTCAACGCTGCAGCCCGGAGATGCCGGCGCCGAAACGATCGACCGTGTCGCAGCAGAGACGCGACGCATGCGCACCATCGTCGAAAACCTTCTGTGGCTCTCGCGATTCGAACTCGATGCCGCCGGAGCCGATCGAAGAACCCGTTGACCTCGCAACCGCAGTCGATGTTGGAGCGCGTCGATTCGTGGTGATCGCCGACCGCCAGGGATTGCGCCTCGACAACCTCGCCGACCCCTCCGATCCCGCGCTCGTGGACGCTCCGGCGGAGTACATCGATCGCCTCATCGGGGTGCTGCTCGACAACGCCTGCCGGTACACACCGCGGGGCGGTCGAGTCAGCGTGGCAGTTTCACGCGACCGTCAGCGCGTTCGCCTCGTGGTGGCCGATACAGGCCCGGGCTTCCCAAAAGAGCGACGCGAGCGGATCTTCGACCGGTTTCATCGCGCGACGAGCGAGGGCGACGGCGCCGGTCTAGGCCTGGCCATCGCCAACGCGATCGTCGGGGCGACTCACGGACGATGGGAGATCGCGGACGTTCCAGGCGGCGGAACGTCAGTCGGCGTTGTCTGGCAGGGGTCGCGCCCCCGCTTCACCGACCGCGACCATGCTCAGCGCCGCGCGGGGGCACGCAGCGACGGCTCGCCGAGCGATGTCGTATAGCTCCGGCGGGAGTGCGCGCGGATCGATGACCGGATAGCCCCAGTCATCCATGCGGATGCGTTCTGGGATGAGCTCATCGCACATGCCGTGCGCCTTGCATTTGATCGGATCGACACGCAAGCGCAGCCTCACCACCAGCCGGCCTCGGTCTCGGGAATCGGGAGCAGGGGACTGCGATCGCTGTAGCGGCATGCCCCGTTGCGGAGGTGACTGCGCAAATCGGCCCCGAACACCTTGACGGCGCTCAAGACAAACTGCGAGGTGCCGTCCGGGTGCCGGCAGGCGCCACGGCCGAGCACGTCCGCCGACCACCGAGTGAGCTGGTCGAGTGCGGCGGGTCGGGCTCGACCTGTCGAAACTCGGTGGAACGTGTCGGCCAGTGCGGCAAGTCCGAACTGGCACGGACCGCACTGCTTGGCGGACTCCTTCGCGAGGTACGTGAGCACCCGATCGGTCTCGCTCACCCCGCAGGCGTCCGCCGGCAGAACGGCGATCACGCCGGCACCGATCGACGCACCCGCGGCGCGGAGCGCATCGCGGTCGACCGGAACGTTCCAGATGGCCGGAGCCGTCACCCATCGTCCCGAGTACCCGCCGATGAGGACAGCGGAGGGCTCGCCGACCACGCCACCCGCCCGCTCGACGATGCCACCGATCGTTTCAGTGCCGTCAGCTTCGAGCACCTCAGGACCTCCAACGACACCCATGACCGAGAGCAGCATGGTCCCCGGCGTGCGCGCGGTACCGGCGGAACGGAACCAGGCTGCTCCGCGACGAGCGATGAGCGCCGCATGCGCGAGCGTCTCCACGTTCTGCACGAGGGTTGGCTTCCCGTCGACGCCGCTCTGGTATGGACGTGGCGGCACGACGTGTGGTCTCGCCAACCGGCCGGAGACGCGAGCGATGAGCGCGGTCTCCTCACCGGCCACGTATCGGTTCGGTCCGCTGACAACCTCGATGAAGACCCGCGTATCGACGCTGCGGCGGCGTTCAGCGATCGCAGTCTGGAGGATGCGGCGCGTCTCGTCGTCGGCACGTGACGTGTAGACGATTGCGCGGCGCGCTCCGACGGTCTCGGCGGCATGCTCGAGTCCGTCAAGCACGAGGTGCGGTCGCAGCGCAATGAGGGTTCGATCCTTGTCACTCGCCGGCTCACGCTCCGCAGCATTCGCGATCACCACCGCGTTGGCGCCTTGCGTGTGATTCGACACGGCTCGCCACTTGGTCCCGGTCGGGAAGTCGGCGCCACCGCGTCCACGCAGGCCACTGTCGTCAAGGGCCTGCAGTAGCGCTGTAGGTTCGACGGCCGGACGTGGTCCGAACGAAGCGAGATGTGCGTCCAGGTCCTCGACATCGCGCACGTCGGGGATCAGCCGCTGCATCGCGTTGACCGCTGCCATTACGGTGCCACCGGCGCCGGGCGCGTTGTGAGCGTGCCGTTGATCGCCGTACCGTTCGTGACGAGTTGCAGCGTGACGCTCACGGTTCCGCACTGCGCGGTCACTGCGCTGGTGCCGATCGACGCAGGCGCGTCGCAGAGCGATGTCCCGCCGCGGGACATCGAGAGGCGTCCTGAACCGTCGGCATTCGCGACAACGACAACCTTGAGCGCTCGCATCACGCGTGTCGACCATGGTGGCGGTCACGCTGGCCTGGGATCGTGCAAGCACGCCGCGTACGGCATCATCGAGGCCCACCGCCAATGCGCCGGGGCTGGGTGAGGGTGATGAGCTCACCGTGTGCGTCGTCGCCCCTGCGAGGAGGTCGGCGGGGGTGCCAGCGGCCTTCGCCCAGCCAGGTTGGAGTGGACCGATCGCCATCCATGCGATCAGGACGCCCGTGCCCGACAGTCCGGCGGCGATGCCGACCCATCCGAGCGCCTTGAAGGGAGGGCCGACCTGGGCCAATCGCCACACCAGCGCGCCGATGACGGCAGCCACGCATGCGGTGACGAGCAGGAGTGCCCAGACCGACTTCGTGTCGGTGCCGGTTCCGATGCCGTGGATGACCGCGATGGGCCAGCTGATGTACGCCAGCATGTGGACGACGCGCCACGCGCGCCAGCTCAGACGATGGCGCACGAGACTCGTCGCGGTGATCGCAATCAGCAGTTCGATGCTCACCACGCCGAGGCCTAGCCACAAGGGGCGATACGAAGCGATGAATGGCACCACGGCGTCGAGCACGGTGAGCTTTGCGAAGGGATCGAGCACCGATGTGGCGATATGCACCACCAGGAATACGACAACGAGGAGCGAGAGGTCGCGGTGCACGGACTGCACAACGAATTTCGGCCAGTTGCGCCCGCTGCGGCGCATCGACGTCACAAGACCGACGGCGACCGTTGCGCTCAACAGCAGCAGCGCTGTGTAGCCGCTGGCGCGCGTTGCGTACCACATCGGCGTCGGCCCCAGGGCTGCTGCAATCACGGCAGAAGCGGGATCAGGACCCGCCCGACACCGCGCTGGGAACCCCGCCGTTGCCGGCGAGCGGAGGCTGGCCCGGAGGTACGAAGTCGGGAGACGTCACGCCGGTCGCCGGCTGACTAGGCCCAGTCACCTGCGTTGATGCCGACGTTGACGGCAAGGAGCGGCCCGGCGCGGTCGTTGCGGCGACGAGGGCGATGGCGGCGGTGAGCCCTGCGGCGCCGACCCCCGCAGAGACGGTGATGTTCCGTGCGCGCGCGAGACCCCGGTCTCTGCGGAGACGAGCCGAGTCCAACGGCGTGTGACGAGGCATGTTCCAAAGGGTATGGCGATCACCCTTACAGAACGGTGAAGGTGCGCAGCCACCACCTTTCGGCAATGACTGCACACCCTCAGGCGGCGAACTTAGGCTGCCCGAACCTGTGCGGCGCGGGGGCCCTTGTCGCTGCGCTCCACCTCGAAGCTCACGCGCTCGTCGGCGGCCAGTGTGTCGAAGTTCAACGAACTATCGACGCCGCTGCGATGGAAGAAATACTCCTGTCCATCTTCTGCGGAAATGAAGCCGAAGCCGCGATCGGCGACGACCTTCTTGATCGTACCAGTCACTCTGGTCTCTCCAATTTCCTTCTCGAACGCAATAACAGACGCAGCGCGTCCGTTCGAGAAGGAATGACGACCACGAGCGATACACCCCGTGAATGGGGCGATGCACACATCCTACCCTATCGCCCGAATTGACAAACCTTCCGTTCACAATCCGTGCAGATGGCCGGTGCGGAAGCGCTCATGGGATCGACGCTCGTGCCCGAGCCACGCGTCGGTCGCGTCTATCGCTCACAGCGCACGATCCGGCTCGCCGACGTTGCCGCTGACGGCCGCCTTCGTCTTGATGCCATGGCGCGATACATGCAGGACGTGGCCTCCGATGACGTCACTGATGCAGGCGCGGAGGATGAATTGCTCACCTGGGTGGTTCGGCGAACGCTGATCGATGTCGAGCAGCAGTTCAGCGCCGATCGGACCGCCTCGCTGGCGACCTGGGCGAGCGGTGCCGGATCGCACTGGGCGGCGCGACGGACATCGATCGCCGGCGACGCCGGTGGTCACGCCGAGGCGGAAAGCATCTGGGTGCTGCTCGACCGCTCGAACTCACGTCCAGCCCGTCTCCCGGCCTTGTTCGAGCAGCTGTACGGGACCTCCGGGCTCGGACGCAAGGTTTCGGCAAAGCTCGAGCTCCCCGCTGAGCCTGTTGCCGAGACGCGGAAGGTTCGCTGGCCCATCCGTGTGTCCGACATCGACACCCTCGGTCACGCGAACAATGCTGTGTACTGGGCGGCGATCGAGACCGCCCTGGCAGCGGATGCCGGCGGCGCGGCGAGCGGCGGGCAGGTGCGCGGGGTGCTCGAGTATCGCCGCCCGCTCGACCTGACATCCGATCTCGAGCTCGCGATCGCTCGTGATGGGCTCGAGACCGCCGTCTGGTTCGTCGACGGCGGCGACACCGCGGCATCCGCGGTGATCCGCCGCCGATCGAACCAGTAGCTCAGGTCAGGAGACCGCGATGCCCTCGAGTCCCGAGTGGCCAGGAAGCTCCGGTGCGACCGAGCTTCCCCCAGTGAAGGAGAGCGAGCCGTTTTCATGGACTGCAAAGCCGTCGACGATGTCGCCGCCGCCGGTCTCGACGTAGAGGAAGGCGCCGTCCGGTGTGGCGGCGAGGTCGATCGGCCCGGCGTCGGTCGCGGTCTCGCTCACGATGGCCGGCACGCCGCCGGAGCCGATCGTGTAGCCGGTGAGGAGCGCGCTCCCCGCATTTGCGCCGTAGAAGAACCGGCCGGCGCGCGCGACCCAGCAAAGGGCGGCTTCCCCGTTTGCGAGCGACGCGCGCTCGGTCACGGTCCCGTCGCTCTTGATCGCGTACGTCGTCAAGGCGCTGGTACCGGCCTCGGTGACGACGAGGTCACCCGCGTGATCGAAGGTGAATCCGAACGGCACCGGCGTGGCGGACACGGTCGCCACCGGGGACGACGACAGCGCCCCTCCGGCGAACACCCGGAAGACGTCGATCGAGCTCGTGTTGGCCTTCGTGGTGACGACGAGCTGGCGTCCATTCGGCGTGAGGCCGATCTGGCCGGGCGTGTTCAGGAACTCGGGCGTGAGGCCCACCGTCAGGTCGAGCGAGCGCGCGCTGCCGGGGATCCGGTGGAGCGTGCCCGTCTCAAACCCCTGCACGGAGCCGGCGCCGCCGGCATTCAGCACGTAGATGCGGCCGCCGCCGGCTGTGATGCTCACCGGAATCCTTCCACCAGAGCCGACGGTGATCCGATGGCTGAGCTGCGTGCCATGCACCTGAAACTCGGTGATGGAGTTGCTGCCACCGTTCACGGCGACGAGGACGCCGTCCGCGGCGTCGTAGACGAGGCCGTTCTGCGACGCGAGCTTGTCAACGACCGCGCCATCGAGCGCGATGCCGAGCCCGCCGGTGTTGTATCGGGCCGCAAAGGAGAGCTCACCGTGCGAGCCGCGACGGTACGAGACGATCTGATTGCCGGTCGTGTCGTTGGTCTGCACGAAGACCGCGTGAGTTGCCGGTTGTGTCGTTTGCGCGTGAGCCGCAAGTGGTGCGGCGAATCCTGAGATGCCGAGCACGACGCCCGCACCCACGGTCATGCGAATCCCTCGGTGCACTGTTGCTCCTCGTGACGAACGGACTGACGTTTCTCAGCACAGTCCCTCGCCGGCCCGCAGGCGTTACGTCTGGCCTGACGGGCAGCTGAGATCCAGAGCACGCGTAACGTTTGCCACCGATCACGAGACAGGAGAGCGTGCTGATGATGAGCCGGCCGCCCGGGAGCGAGGGACGGCCCTCTACGCTTCACGGTGTGGAAGCCGAAACGTCACTGGTCGATCGCCTGCGCGGAGGCGATGAAGCGGCGTTCGTGACTCTCGTCGGCCGGTACCATCAGCCGATGTTGCGTCTGGCGCGCTCAATGGTTTCGAGCGAGGCCGTCGCTGAAGAGGCCGTTCAGGACACGTGGCTGGGAGTTGTTCGCGGGATCGACCGCTTCGAGGGCCGTTCGTCGTTCAAGACGTGGCTGTTTCGCATCCTCGTCAACAGGGCCCGCTCCGCGGGGACGAAGGAGGAGCGGCTCGTCCCCCTCGACGAGGGTCCCGTCGTTGACGCCGGACGCTTCGACGCAGGCGGTCAATGGGCCGACCCGGTCGCGCAGTGGCGCACCGAGTTCGAGGATCGTCTCGAGGCAGCCGTGTGGGCGCCGATCCTCAAGACGGCGCTCGAGCAACTGCCGTCACGCCAGCGCACTGTCGTGGTCCTGCGAGACGTCGAGGGCTTGTCCGGTGACGAGGTCTGTGGGGTCCTCGGCATCAGCGCCGGGAATCAGCGCATCCTGCTCCACCGCGGACGCAGTCGCATGCGCGAGTTGCTCGACGGCCAGATGCGGAGGGCAGACTGATGCTCTTCCTGCGATCGCGAGACCTGGTGTGCCGTCAGGTCGTCGAACTCGTCACCGATTATCTCGAGGGGACACTCTCCCGGCGCGACCGGCGCAGATTCGAGCATCATCTCCGCGGTTGCCCCAACTGCACTGCATATCTCGAGCAGATTCGAGCGACGATCCGTGCCACCGGCACGATCGAGCCCGACGACCTCACCCCCGAAGCGCGCGAGGACCTGACCGAGCTCTACCGGCGCTGGCGGTCCGAATAGCCTTACTCCACCTCAGGTTTGCGTGCGCGACTCGGTGCGACGCGCGACGGTTCGCCGGGCATCTTCGGATACTGCGGAGGCCACGGCGCATCGGGGAGGCCCGCCGCGGTGTCGCGCACGTGCAGCGCGTACACAGGTTCGAGCGACTGCGGCGCTGACGACATCACCAACCACGGGTCGCCGTCGCGTGCCACGCGTGGGGGCACCGACACGATGGTGAGGACGTTGGGGTCGATACCGTCGAGCTCGTCCCACGCGAACGGCGTCGAGACCTGGGCTCCGGGCCTCGCCCGCACGGACCACGCGCCGAAGATCGTCTTGTGCGGCGCGTTCTGGTTGAAATCGACAAATACTCGCGTGCCGCGTTCCTCCTTCCACCACGCGCCGGTGATGAGGTCGGGACGGCGGCGTTCGAGCTCGCGAGCGACCGCAACGGCCGAGGACCGCACCTCATATGATGTCCAGAGCGGCTGCAGGCGTACGTACACATGGATGCCGCGATTGCCGGTGGTCTTGGGCAGACACATGACGCCGAGCTCGTCAAAGAGCGCGTGGACCTCCCGCGCCGCCTCCTGGACCATCGCGAAGGTGACACCGGGGCCGGGGTCCAGGTCGATGCGGAGCTCGTCGGCGTGCTCGGGGTCGGAGGCCTGCGACGGCCAGACGTGAAAGCCGAGGCACCCCATGTTCACCGCCCAGAGGACATGCGCCAGGTCGGCGGCGACGAGCGCCCGCGACGTCGTGCCGTTGGGTGTGCTCACGATCGTCGTCTCCAGCCAGTCCGGGCGTGTGTCGGGCACGCGCTTCTGGAAGAACGACGGCCCGCTTGCCCCGTTGGGAAATCGCTGCAGCAGCACCGGGCGGCCACCCATCGCGCGAAGCAGCGGCTCCTCGACGGACTGGTAGTAGCGGACCAGATCGAGCTTCGTCTCGCCGCGCTCGTTGAAGTAGACCTTGCCCGGGTTGGTGATCTGCACCTCGCGACCGGACGCCTCGATCACCACGACGTCGTCAGCCATCGCGCCCGAGCATAGACGCCCCGGGACGCTTGGAGCGCCACAATCCACTCCGCGAGGAGGCGCAGACATTGGCTGAGGAATCCCAGGACTTCGGAGGTCTCATCGACTTCCACCCGTACCGCGACCGCTTCGAGGCCTATCACCGGATCCCAGTGGAGCCGCGCTCCCGCGAGAGCATCCTCGCCGAGCTTGGGGCGATGGCGGAGGAGGAGGATCGGAGCGGCAACGCGGGCCACGTATCGGGCTCGATCTACCACGGTGGGCACGATCACTACCGCTTCCTGATCGAGGCCTACGGGCTCTTCGCGCACGCCAACGTTCTCCAGCGCGACATGTACCCGAGCGCGACGAAGCTCGAGGGCGAGATCGTCGCGATGACGGCGTCGCTGCTCCACGGGGAAGCCGTCCCCTCGCACCATCCGGGCGAGGAGGTCTGCGGGGTCGTCACCTTCGGCGGCACCGAGAGCCTGATCAATCCGATGCTCGTCTACCGCGAGCGCGGCAGGATTGAGAAGGAGATCACCGAGCCCGAGGTCATCATCCCGGTGACAGCGCACGTGGCCCTGCAAAAGGCTGCGCACATGCTCGGGATCCGTCTCATCCAGGCGCCGGTGGGCGAGGACTGGCGGGCGGATGTCGGGTGGATGCGCGACCGCGTGACGTCGAACACCGTGGCGATCGTGGGCTCCGCCGGCAACTATCCGCACGGCCTCATCGACCCGATCGAGGAAATGTCGGAGCTGGCGCTCGAGTACGACCTCGGCCTCCACGTCGACGGCTGCATGGGCGGGTTCATCCTGCCGTGGGCGGAGAAGCTCGGCTACCCGATCCCGGCCTTCGACTTCCGGCTCCCGGGGGTCACGAGCATCTCGGCGGACACCCACAAGTTCGGCTACGCGCTCAAGGGCACGTCGGTGCTCCTGTACCGGAACAGCGCGCTGCGTCGCTATCAGTACTTCAGCTATCCGGACTGGCCCGGCGGCATCTACATGTCCCCGGGGCTGTCCGGCAGCCGCTCGGGCGGCGTGGTCGCCGCCGCCTGGGCGGCGATGATCAGCCTCGGCGAGGCGGGGTACATGGAGATCGCGGAACGAATCTTCGAGACCGCGGCGACCATCCTCGAAGGCATTGCCGCCATCCCCGAGCTGGAGGTCTTCGGCGATCCCACCTTCATCATCGCGTTCCGCGGGCGCGGTATCGACATCTATCACGTCAACGACCACCTGATCAGCAAGGGTTGGCGACTCAACGCGTTGCAGCTGCCACCGGGCCTGCATTTCTGCGTGACCCGGCCGACGACAGCCGCGGGCGTGGCCGAGGCATTCCTCGACGATCTGCGCGGCGCAGTCGCGTACGCGAAGACCCCCGGCCTGGGGCCGGCGACGAGCGGCGCGCTCTACGGCCTCGGCGGATCGCCCGAGGGCAACGAGGCGCTCGATCTCCTCTTCGCCGCGGCGCTGGACGCGATGTACGACGTGGTCCCCTGAGGGGGGACCAGCGAGTCACGCCTTCGCGGTCGTCCCGTCGCGGCGCTTGACCGCGAGCGCGGAGATAGCCTCGAGCAGGCACCGATGCGCGTTCTGCGCAGTGATCTCGGCCCAGTCGTACGGCGGGGAGACCTCGACAACGTCCATCGCCACGACGTCAGTGCGCAGCGCGACCTGACGGATCGCGCTCAGGAGGTCGACAGGTTGCATGCCACCGGGCTCCGGCGTGCCGGTTCCCGGTGCAAAACCCGGATCGAGCACGTCGATGTCGACGGACAGGTAGATATGCGTCGGTCCGTCGAGCGCCTCGGCGATCGCGTCCTCGATCACCGGGGCAACGCCGCGATCGCGGAGCTCGCCCATGAGATGCCAGCGCATACCCTGCGCGCGCATCCAGTCGAAGACGTCCTTCGGCGGCCAGTACCCGCGCAGGCCGACCTGCACGAAGTTGCGTCCCGGCACCACGCCGGATTCGATGAGGCGCCGCATCGGTGATCCGTGTGAGTAGAGGTTGCCGAACTGATTGTCACCGGTATCCGCATGCGCATCGAAGTGAACGATGCCGAGGCTCCCCGGCGGATATGCGTCAGCGACCGCAGTTGCCGACGGCCACGTGATGGAGTGATCGCCCCCGATCACCATCGGGACGATGCCGCGCTGCGCGACATCGCCGACCCGCGTGCGGATCGCCTTGTGTGAGATCTCGGCCATACCCGGCAGACACATCGCGTCGCCGTAGTCGACGACGCGCAGGACATCGAGCGGGGCCACCTCGAGCTCGAGATGCCACTCCGCGGACTGATACGACGCGGTACGAACGCTGCGGGGTCCGAAGCGAGCGCCAGGCCGGTACGTCACTCCTTCGTCCCAGGGTGCACCGACGACTGCGACGTCCGGACGCACCTCGTCGAGCTCATCGGGCGTCGTCAGCAGCGGGACGCGGCAGAAGGTGGTCGGCCCGGAATACGCGGGACCGTCGGCATATCGCTCCACGGTGGCCAAGCCTATGCCCCGCACGTCGGTTCAGGGGGAATAGCTCATCGGGCGCCGATTCGATACCTTCGACGGATGCGTACCGCAACCGCGGATCCCGAGCAGGCGTCGGCGTGACGAGCCTTGCTGACTTCGACGCCTTGAGCTTCGACTGCTACGGCACCTTGATCGACTGGGAAGCCGGCATCGGCGCTGTCCTCGCTCCCTGGGCGGCGCGCGAAGGGATCACGTTGAGCACGGACGCGTTGCTCGAACGCTACGCGTCCGCCGAGGCACGCGAGGAACACGAACTCGCCGTCTGCGCTCTATCCGGCAATCCTTGCCGCGGCGATGCGAAACCTCGGTGCAAGTGTCGGAGCAGCGGTGAGTGCTGACGATTGCGAACGGCTTGCACGGTCGGTGCCCGACTGGCCGGCGTTCCCGGATTCGGCGGCAGCCCTCGGACGGCTCGCGACACGATACAAGCTCATCATTCTCTCCAACGTCGATCGCGAGTCCTTCGCCGGCAGCAACGCGCGGTTGGCGGTGCGCTTCGATGCAATCGTCACCGCGCAGGACGTCGGCTCGTACAAGCCGTCGGCGCGGAATTTCGAGGCCCTGCTTGCCGAGTTCGGTGACCTCGGTGTCAAGCCTGGACGCTTGCTGCACGTTGCCCAGAGCCTCTTCCACGACCACATCCCGGCGCACGACGCGGGCCTGTCGACCGTATGGATCAACCGGCGCGCCAGCCGCCCCGGTTGGGGCGCGACGCCGCCTCCAGAGGCTGACGTTCGACCGGAGTGGACCTTCGTTTCGATGGCCGACTTTGCCGCGGCTGCTGTCGACGCCTGAAAGACGGCGTCGCTCTGTCGCTCGGTGACGCCCAAAAACGCGAGGTCGTTGAGGCGCTCAGAGGGGATGCCGGCTCACGCCGGCATCCCTTGATCGATGAGTGCTGACTTGTGAGAGCTGGATCAGGACCAACTCCAGTTCTCCGGGTAGATCTGCAACAGCGGGTCCTGTGGGCCTGTGCCCTTCAAGTCCTTGTTGATCTCCGAGAGTTGCGCGTACGCGGTGGGCATCCAGATGACTGGGAGCTGCTTTGCGAGGTAGTCCTCATAGGTGTTCACAGCCGAGACGTCGTTGCTCGTCTCGGTCGCGACGATGTCGCTCTGCGCCTGCGGGTCGCAGTAGCCGCCCGAGTCCGAGCCCGCGTACTGGACGCTGGCGCCGGATCCGGTGCAGGACCACAGCTCGTCGCCGGTCGGCTCGTAGTCAGGAGCGTAAATCCACCCACCGCCCCAGAACGCCATGTCCCAGGTGCATGCCGATCCTGCCTTGCAGGGCGCCGCATTTCCGATAACCGTGTCGAACGGGGCGGTTGTCAGGTCGATCGCGATACCCGCCAGCGCGAAGTCCGACTTGAACTGCGCCATCTCCTGGTCGAGTGATGCCTGGCCGCTCTCGTACTGGAGGCTGAAGGAAGCCTTGGCTCCTTGCTTGACGCCGGCGCCGCACTGGCCGGTGCTGGTGCCCGGGTTCGTGCAGGTGCTCGTGCCGCCAGGATTGACCGTCCAGCCGTTGGCCTTGAGCAGCGTGATCGCGGCACTGGGACTGTACGGATACGGGTTTGACTTCTCGAACAAGTTCGACGAAGTTGGAGGCCGGCTTCACCGGCACCGGGCCGTACGTCGGATACGCGTACCCGAAGAACGCCTTGTTGATGAAGGTGTTCTGGTCCACCAGGTCCTGCATCGCCTGCCGGAAGTACAGCTGGTTGAAGATCGGTCCGCTGGTCGGGTTGGTGAAGTTCTCCGGGAAGTACGTGATCTGCCAGCCCGTCCAGGGCTCGAAGTTGTATGCGTTGTCGAGCGTCGACTTCTCGGGGACGTTGCTGGCCGGAAGATAGCCGTAGTCGACGGTTGTATTGGCCACCGACGTCGCGGACTTGAGCTCGTTGAACTCGGCAGTTGCCTGTGTGTACGGGACTTCGTTGAACTGCGTCAGGGTCGGCTTCACGGGTCCGCTGTAGTTCGTGTTCGGCACCATCGAGACGTTGCCCGCGGTGTCCATCGACTTGAGCTTCCACGGCCCCGAGTTCCACCTGCCAGAGCGGGTTGGTGTCGTAGGTCGAGATGCTCTTCGACTGCGCGTCGAGGAACTTGAAGACCGCCTGCGCCCCGGCCGGGGTCGTGTCGTAATCACCGACCGTGCCGGTCGCCGACTCCTTGTCCCAGACGTGCTGGGGGAGCGGGGTGATCTGGCTGAGCTCGTTGTAGGTGAAGAAGTACGAGCCGTACGCCTGGCTGAGGTTGAAGGTGATCTGCAGCTTGTTGGTCGGGCTGATCGTCGTGCTCAGGACGTTGTCGGGGTACTCGCCGGGCGAGTATCCGGCCCAGTTGTCCTTGTTGGCGGTGACGAGGTTCTGCCAGAACTGGACGTCACGCGCGGTGATCTGAGTGCCGTCCGACCACTTCCAGCCCTTCAGCGTGATGGTGATCGACTTGCCGTCCGAGGAGTACACGGGCGTATCGGCGAGGCTCAGGCTGTTGTTCAGCGCCACCGTGCCGTTTTGACCGAACCAGTACAGCGGCCGGTACATGAGGAATTGAAACTGGGTGAGGTTCGCGACGCTGAAATACTGGAGGCTCGCCAGCGGGAAGATGTAGTTCGGCTGGGATCCTGGTCCCTCTGCGAAGGTCGCGGTCGTCTTCGTGACCTTTGGACCGGAGCCGCTGCTCGTGCTACCGCACGCCGCAACGACGAGCATCGCGCCCACTCCGAGCAGCGAGATGACACTTCTCAATCGCCAGGCGTGTTTCGACGTCATATGCGCCTCCTCGGAGAGTTGAATGGTTCCATTCGCATGCTCACGATACGGACGGCCTCTGCACGTCGACACGGTCGCCCGTGAAATTCACACCAATGGGTGATGAGTTGCTTCGCGCAAACGCGCAAAATGGCAGGACGCTTTTGCAGAAAGTGGTAATGCGCAAGGCATTCCGCCGGTGACGCCCAGACGCGACATCGACCTCGACCTGCAGGCGTAGCGCGTTGCGCTGTAATGCAATCGCGCGAAAATTCATCCTTGTGGGTGATGAGCCGGACCGTCGGAAACCACAGAATGGCAACATGGCGTTGCTGCGGAGTGGTACGCGGAAATGGTTTGCACCACGCGCATCGAAGTGGTACTCGCCATTCGCCGTCACGTACGTCAGGCTGCTGATGCTTGGTCGTCCGGGTCATGCGAGTCTCTGTCCCACGACGCAACGCGCGTTGCCTCCTTGTGGCCCGGCGACCAGGCACTCCGCGCAGCCACAGCGATGAAGACTGCACAGAGCGCGGGCCTCAGTCCCTACATCGCGTTCGATCGGGCGTCAGGCGTGCCGTACTACACGCAGATCTACGACGGGTATCGGATGGCGATCCTCTCCGGCAGGCTGGGTCCCGGCCAGCGTCTGCCTTCGACACGCACCCTCGCTGCTGAGCTGCAGATCTCGCGGCTGCCGGTGCTCAACGCGTTCGAGCAATTGCTGCACGAAGGCTATCTCGAGGGCAAGGTCGGCTCAGGTACGTATGTCCGCGACTGCATCCCGGATGAGGTGGCGCGGCCGATGCGCTTGCGCCGACCGGTTGAACCGCCGCAACCCGTGCGACGGCCGACCGCGCCGCTGCCTGGTGTTTATGGCGCGTATCGCGACCAGGGTGCCGGAATGTTCCGAAGCATCCCCGCGCTCGACCGGTTCCCGCACGAGACGTTTGCACGCCTCACGCGCAGGCACGCAGCTCATCTTCCGCCGGGGATGCTCGCGTACGGAGACCCGGCGGGATACGCACCGTTGCGTGAAGCGATCGCCGCGTACCTCCGTACTGCGCGCGCGGTCGACTGCGATGCCGGGCAGGTGATCATCCTCTCGGGTTCGCAGATGGGCTTACGGGTTGCCGCGATGACGGTGACCGACGCGGATTCGATTGTGTGCATGGAGGAGCCCGGGTATCGGGGTGCGCGCCATGCGCTCGGCACGTCAGCGGCAAATGTCGTTCCGGTCCCGATCGACAACGAGGGCATCGACGTTGCATCGATCAACCGGCTCGGCCCGCGCGCGCAGTTGACGTACGTGACGCCGTCGCATCAGTACCCGCTCGGAGTCTCGATGGCAGTCACACGCCGGCTCGAACTCCTCGGCTGGGCCGAACGGAACAACGGATGGATCCTCGAGGACGACTACGACAGCGAATACCGCTACTCCAGCCGGCCGCTCGGCGCGCTCCAGGGTATGGACACGAACGGGCGGGTCATCTACATCGGCACATTCAGCAAGGTGCTGTTTCCGGCCATCCGGCTCGGCTACGCCGTCGTGCCGCATGAGATGGTCCTTCGCTTCGTGAGGATGCGCGAGACGTTCGATCTGTTCTCCCCGATGCTCTATCAGGTCGTGCTGACGGACTTTCTCCGCGAAGGCCATTTCGCCCGCCACCTGCGGCGCATGCGCGCGATCTATCTCGCACGCCGGGACGCGATGATCGCTGCGATCGAGGAACACGCGCGCGACGTTCTGACCGTCGGCAACACGGACGCGGGTCTGCACCTTGTCGCGTTTCTGCCCGACGGGGCCGATGACAAGGCAGTCGTCCGGGCCGCGGCAGCAGAGGCGCTGTATCCGTCGGCGCTTTCCACCTGCTATGCGACCGGAGCGCCGCGACCGGGCTCATCCTCGGGTTCGGCGGTGCAGACGAGTCCACGCTCGGGAGTGCGATCCGGCGTCTCGCCGGGGTCATCCGCAACACGATCTGACGCGACGCCCGGCCGCGTATCGTTACCGCGTGCTTTCCTACGCATCGGGAGTCAGTTCGTTGCCGTTGCTCGGCGAGACGATCGGGGAGAACCTTCGCCGGACGGTCGAGGCTCACGGCGACGCCGAGGCGCTCGTCGTGCCGCATCAGGAATTTCGGGCCACGTATCGCGAACTGTGGGATCAGGTGTCGCTCGCGGCCCGCGGGATTGCTCGCGCGTGGCGTCGCCAAGGGTGACCGCGTGGGCATCTGGGCGCCGAACCGGTTCGAGTGGGTGGTGGTGCAGTTCGCCACCGCGCGCATCGGCGCGATCCTCGTGAACATCAACCCGGCCTACCGGACGAGCGAGCTCGAGTACGCGCTTGCGGCAGTCCGGCGTTTCGTTGCTGCTCCTCGCTCGGGCCTTCCGGCAGGCCGACTACGTGGGCATGCTCGCTGAGGTCAGCGGCACGTGTCCCGACCTGCGCGAGGCGCTGGTGCTCGAGGACGACTGGGAGGCGTTGCTCGCGAGACGGCGAGACGGTGTCAGAGGATGCGCTCGCCGCTGTGGAGAGCGAGCTGCAGTTCGACGACCCGATCAACATCCAGTACACGTCGGGCACGACGGGCTTCCCCAAGGGCGCGACGCTGTCGCACCACAACATCCTCAACAACGGCTTCTTCATCGGCGAGGCGCTGCAGCTACACCGAGCCGATCGCGTCTGCATTCCCGTGCCGTTCTACCACTGCTTCGGCATGGTGCTCGGCAACCTCGCCTGCACCACGCACGGCGCGTGCATCGTCGTTCCCGGCGGAGGCGTTCGACCGCTGGCACGTGCTCGAGTCGCCGAGGCCGAGCGCTGCACGTCGCTGTACGGCGTGCCGACCATGTTCATCGCCGAGCTCGAGCATCCGCGACTTCGCACGAGTTCGATCTGCGCCTGCTCCGCACCGGCATCATGGCCGGCTCGCCGTGTCCGGTCGAGGTGATGAAGAAGGTGCAGTCGCGCATGAACATGCGCGAGGTGACCATCTGCTACGGCATGACAGAGACGTCGCCGGTCTCGACGCAGAGCGCGCTCGACGATCCGCTCGAGAAGCGCGTCGGCACCGTCGGCCGCGTGCACCCGCACGTCGAGGTCAAGATCGTCGATCCCGAGACGAGCCGGTGCGTCCCGCGCGGCGAGCCGCGGCGAGCTGTGCACGCGCGGCTACAGCGTGATGCTCGGCTACTGGGACAACCCGAGGCGACGGCCGAGGCCATCGACGGCGCGCGCTGGATGCACACCGGCGACCTCGCGACGATGGACGACGAGGGCTACGTGAACATCGTCGGCCGCATCAAGGACATGATCATCCGCGGCGGCGAGAACATCTATCCGCGCGAGATCGAGGAATTCCTCTACGCCACCCCGACGTCAGCGACGCGCAGGTCATCGGCGTGCCGTCGCGAGCGGTACGGCGAGGAGGTCATGGCCTGGGTCAAGCTACGCAAGGACGGTGCGGCGCTCACCGGCGACGAGCTGGACGCGTTCTGCAGCGACCGGATCGCGAGCTACAAGATCCCGCGCTACTGGAAGTTCGTCGACGGCTTCCCGATGACCGTCACCGGCAAGGTGCAGAAGTTCCGGATGCGCGAGGCCGCGGTCGAGGAGCTTGGTTTGCGAACGGCGGCCGCCACGAGAACAGCCTGAGCGTCGGGCTGGCGCTTGCGGCTGCGGCGCTCTGGGGAAGTGGGGATTTTCTCGGCGGCCTCGCCAACCGGACCACGCCGCTGCTGTCGGTGCTCGTGCTCTCGCAGGGTGTCGGTCTCATCGGCATGTTCGTCGTCGCGCTCGTCATCGGCGGATCGGCGAGCGCGGCGGACCTTGGATATGGCGCCCTCGGTGGCCTTGCCGGCGCAGCCGGCGTTGCCATGCTGTACCGCGGTCTCGCTTCGGGTGCGATGTCGCTCGTCGCGCCGGTCACCGGAGTTGTCGCGGTCGTCGTCCCGGTCGCGGTCGGCGTCGGTGGTGGAGAGCGCCCAGCGCTCCTTCAGTACCTCGGAATCCTGCTCGCCGTCACGGCGGTCGCACTTCTGAGCGCCGGCGGGAACAGGGCTCTCCGCATTGGTCGAGGAACGCTGCTCCTCGCGATTGGAGCCGGAATCGGTTTCGGGCTGTTCTACGTCGCACTGGCGCGGACGTCCACCGACGCGAATCTCTGGCCGCTCGTCACCGCGCGCGCGGCGTCTGTCCTGATCCTGGTGGGAGCCTCAGTCGCGATGCGACGGATGCCGGCATTCGGGCGTACGAATCCGCTGGTGATCATCGGCTCGGGTGTGTTTGATGTTTCCGCGAACGCCCTGTACCTGCTCTCCGTTCACGGCGGGCTCCTCAGCATCGTCGCGGTGCTGGTGTCGCTCTATCCGGTATCAACTGTGCTGTGCTCGATGATCGTGCTGGGAGAACGGCTGCGCGCGCTGCAGATCGCGGGTGTGGGCATCGCGCTGGCGGCAGTCGTGCTCATCACCGCAGGTTAGTCGACGGACTGGGCGACGTCCGACGCGAGCTGCAGCCGGCCGCCACGATGGTGCGTCGTCGCGTCGTACACCGCATAGGTGCCTTTGCCGTCAGCCTTGGCCTCGTACATCGCGAGGTCCGCGTGACGCAGAAGCCGTTCGGCGTCGCCGGCATACCTGCCGCTCATCGCGATACCGATGCTCGCGCTTGGCTCGATGGTCGTGCCGCGAATGTCGAGCGGCGCGCGGAGTGAGGCCATGATGCGCTCGCACGTGCGGATCACCTGCTCGTGGCTCCCGATATCCTCGAGCAGCACGGCGAACTCGTCGCCGCCGAAACGGGCCGCGGTGTCCGATGGCCGGAGCGCCTCCTGCAGACGGCGCGCGACCATCGTCAGCAACTGATCCCCCGCGGCATGTCCGAGGCTGTCGTTGATCTCCTTGAGATTGTCGAGATCGGCGAAGAGTACCGCAGCCGTCTGCGGCGTTCGACCGCTGCGCGCAAGTGCCCTGGTGACTCGATCGACGAAGAGCGCACGGTTGGGGAGTCCTGTGAGCAGATCGTGAAACGCGAGGTGCTCCATGGAGTTGGCCGTCCGCGCGTTGGTGAGCGCGACGCTTGCGTGTCCGGCAATCGAAACGAGCATCTGCTGCTCGGTCGCACTGTAGGTGCGCCCCTTTCGGTGGGTTGCGACGGTGAGCGCGCCGATTGTGCGGCCGTTCTCCTCAACCGGCGCCGACATCGCCGCTTCCAGTCCTTCGTCGCCAAGCACCGCGAGGCGATCAGGCGAATGCGCGTAGTCCTCGATGACGACGAGGCGTCCTTCGGCATATGCGCGTCCCACAGCGCCGTCGCCGGCACGAACCCACTTCATGAACGGGGCCACGTCGTCCGAATAGCCGCGTCCCGCGACCCGGATCAGATGGCTCGGGTCGTTCGGATCGAGCAGACGCAGGTTCACTGTCTCGTCGCCGATGAGCTCGACCGCGGCGTTCACGATGGCGTCGAGAATCTCCTGCAGCGGCGCGCGCTGCGAGAGCGAACGCTGGATGCCCGAAAGCTGATGCAGGAGCGCATCGCGGCCGTGCAACGCCAGCCGCAGTGCATCGCACTCCCCTTGAGACGCGCGGAGCGAGCTGCGCAGGTCATCGACGACCGTCGATTCCGCGCTACGACGCACGCGTTCCAGCCGGTTCACGGCGGCCCGCACCGAACGTCTGCTCAAGCGGGCCTGGACGCGCAAAGAAATAGCCCTGACCGAGCGTGGCGCCGAGCGCTTGCAGCGTCCGGAGCTCTGCTGCTGTCTCGACACCCTCGGCGACAAGCGTGGCATCGATCTCCGCGGCGAAGCTGATGAGCGCCGTCGCGAGCGCACGGCGGGAGGGGTCCTCGTCGATGGCGCGCGTGATCGAGATGTCGAGCTTGATGACATCGGGCTTGATCAGCAGGATGTGTCGAAAGCTCGAATAGCCGGCGCCCGCGTCATCGATGGCGATCCGTAGCCCACGCGCGCGCAGTGGCATCAGCGTCTCGATCAGCTTGTCGTAGTCGTCGATCTGCTCGTGCTCGGTGATCTCGAGCACCACTCGGTCAAGCGCGATCGTGTCGGGGATCTCGCGACGACCCCACGCCGTGATCAGCGCCGGGGATGCGTTGACCGAGAGGTAGACGTTCCCGGGCAGGGCCGGAATCGCGGCTGCGGCAAGCGCAAGGCTCGCAACCTCCAGCTCCGCACTGCGTCCGACCGTGGCCGCCTCGTGGAACCAGCGGTCAGGCGTTGGCGGGCCTCCCTCGAAGCGGCTCAGTGCCTCGACTCCGATGACCTCCAGCGTGTCGAGCCGGACGATCGGTTGGAAGACCATGTGCAGGCCGACGCCGGCGATGGCGGCGTCGATCCGTGCGAGCGTCGCCTTGCGATGCAACTCGAGCGGACGCTGCCGCTCAACCTCCTCGGCGAGGACGTCCGCGAGGACGCGCATGAACCGGACATCCCCGGTATCGATCTCGGGATGCGCTTCGCGGCCGATGCAGCAGAGCATGCCGTAGACCTCGCCGTCCGGGAGCGTCACCGGCACTCCGGCGTAGGCACCGATGCCAAGCATCCGTGCAATCGGGATATCACGGACTCGCTCATCGGCCCGTGCATCCGGCACGATGTTCGGGACCTCATCGGCGATGACGCGCGCGCAGATCGAGTCTGCATAGGCGCCGCTGACACCGGGTGCCAGGCCGAAGGCGGCAGCTTCACCGGTGACGTAGTCGAGGATCTGATGCCCGTCGGCGAAGCGCGCGAACCATGAGACCTCGAGACCCAGGTGGATGCGCGCGAGCGCGAGGACTCGCTCGACGAGCCCGCTGCCGTCGGCCGACGGGCCGCCGACGGCCAGCAAGGGACCGAGCTCGCGCGGGGCTGCGTCCATATCGTTCACGTCCACAGGCGAACGATCGGTGACCATCGCTCGAGCCTATCGCCGTGTCCCGCGGGCGTCTCCGGTGTCACCGCCCTGCGACCCGCAACCATCTCAGTTGATGCCGCCGTGACCCCTCCCGCGCTCGTCGGGTCGGGCATCGGGGATGTGCGACATATGAGTGCGATGTGATTGTTGTCGCGGGAATGCGCGCGTCTGCACGTAAGTGCGGCAACGAACCGACGCATCGCGTCGCAACCGTCACGGTGCAGTCGGCGGAAGAGGAATGAACGACCATTCGTGGCTGCCCGCGCTGAGGGATCTCCTGCTATTTCAGGCATTTGGGAAGCCGGTTGCTTCGACATCATTCGCAAATGTTTCCGTTCAGTTACAGGCCGAAGGTGCGCTCGATGCGCCATCTACGCTCGATCGGCAGGCACCCGCTGCCGTTGACGCCTGTACGAACTCAAGGTGAGATGGATGTTCTTCGAGACGCGACGGTGGGGACTCTGCTGACCACGCATCGCGCCGTCCGCAGCGATCCGGGCGGCTCCGAGCGACTCCGGTCAGTCGTTCGGGTCATCAATGTGCCCCAGCTTGCCGCCGAGATGCTCGAGCGCGAGCAACGGTTCGTCCGTGCGGCGTTCGGCTACATGCGCGACCTCGTGATTGTCTGCGATCCAAAAGGCAACGTCATCCTCATCAACCACGCGATGGAGACCTTCGCCGGACTCGATCCGGTTGGTGTCCTGCCGGAGCTCATCTCCGCGTACTACGAGCTCTCGCAGCCGGACGGCACACCCGTAGCGTCCGGCAAGTCGCCGATGGAGCAAGCGTTGCGGGGCGAACTCGTGCACGACGTGGAGATGGTCGTGACATCCGGAGCGGGACGGCAGTCCAGGATGATCGCCGATGGAGAGCAGCTCTGCAGCGCAGACGGCGCTGTGCTCGGCGCGATCGTTGTGTGGCGAGACATCACCGAACAACGTGTTGCTGAAGAGCGGCTCGCGTTTCACGCACTCCATGACACGTTGACCGGTCTACCAAATCGGGACCTCTTCATCGACCGCCTCCGGACTGCACTTGTCCGTGCGCCGCGCTACGGGTGGTCCACGGCTGTGCTGGCGATCAATCTCGACCACTTCGCCGACCTGGCGATCCGTCTCGGCGACGGCTCCGCCGACAAGCTGCTCCTTGAGGTCGCGCAACGGCTCGAGGTCACGCTCCGCCCGTACGACAGCGTTGCAAGACCCGTCGACACGCTGGCGCGGCTCGGCGGGGACCGTTTCCTGCTCCTCTGCGAAGACATCGCCGACGAGGCCGCCGCGACTGCGGTGGCCAACCGCATCGAGGTGATGTTGAACGAGCCCCTCGAGATCGGCTCCGATGTCGTGCGCCTCAGCGCCGCGATCGGCATCACGATCACCCGTGATCCCGATCACGATCCGGAGACCCTGATCCTCGAGGCGGAGACGGCCATGCGCCGGTCGCGGACACGCGGGTCCGGGCGCCACGAGCCGTTCGCACCGGAGATGCGCGCAGCGCTGCGCGCGCGTTTCGCTGACGAGGAGGCGCTCCGGCTGGCGCTCGTGACGGAGCAGTTCTCTGTCGCCTACCAGCCCAAGGTATCGCTGGTCACCGAACACATCGTCGGCGTCGAGGCGCTCCTGCGCTGGAACCATCCGGAACGCGGACTGGTGTCACCGCTCGACTTCATCCCACTGGCGGAAGAGAGCGGACTCATCGTCGCCGATCGGCGCATGGGTGCTCGCTCAAGTATGCCGGGACGCCATGCGGTGGCGGAAGTCATTGCCCGGCGGCCGACCGCTCATGGTCGCCGTCAACGTCTCGCCCCGTCAGTTCGAGTCGGGCCTCGCAGAGGCGTTCGGCAACATCATCGATGCCGCGGGCATCGATCCCAGGACTGTGTGCCTCGAGGTCACCGAGAGCATGGTCATGCAGGACGCCGAGATGGCGATCACGACGTTGCGCGAGCTCAAATCGCTCGGACTTCAACATCTCGGTCGACGATTTCGGCACAGGCTTCTCATCGCTCGCGTACCTCAAACGCTTTCCGCTCGACGAGTTGAAGATCGACAAGTCGTTCGTCGACGGGCTCGGACGCGATCCTGAGGCAACAGCGATTGTCGCAGCGGTGATGGGCATGGCCCATGCACTCGACCTGCGCGTGGTTGCGGAGGGCGTCGAGACGTCGGATCAAGCGGCCAGACTTCGTACCCTCGGCTGCGACCAGGCCCAGGGATTCTTCTATGCACGCCCCGGCACCGCAGACGACATCGACGCCCGGCTTCGAACGGAGATGCCGAAACGCACCGCCGGATCCGGCCGTATCGCCGTTGACAGCGGTAAAAGCGAGCAAATCAAGCGTGTGCTCGTCGTCGACGATGCGGATGACGTTCGGCAGCTGGCTCGATCGAGCCTTGCGGCCGTCGGCATGGAGGTGCAGGAGTCGGCAAACGGCGAGGATGCCATCACAATGACGCGGCATTTCCGACCGGACTGTGTGGTCCTTGACGTCAACCTTCCCGGGATCAGTGGCTTTGACGTGTGCCGGCTGCTCCGCGATGACCCGCAGAACAAGCACATGACGATCGTCATCCTCACCGGCAGCGCGGAGCCTGACGAGAAGGTCATGGCGTTCTCCCTGAAAGCGGATGACTACATGGTCAAGCCCTTCAGCCCTCGCGACCTCGTCAGCCGGGTCAACGCAGCGATGCGCAGGCGAGTCGAAATGCTCGCCCACACCAACGAATGAGCACACCGATCCCGGTATCTTCCCCATTGCCCATATCAGCCGCGGAGGTTGTTCCTTGCTCGACGTGATCCTCGTCGTGGTCGTCATCCTCCTCGCTGCACTCGCGGCCTTTCAGTTCACGTTCGGACGTCTCGGTGGTCGGTTCATGATCGTCAAGACGGCAACCGCTGCCGCGCCGGACGGCCACTCGAACCACGGACAAGGCATCACGCTTCGCGACGAGGTCGACGAGCTCGCGCAGTTTCTCGCTGCGTGGCAGCGCGTCACGGTCGACCGGTTGAGCGGGCGCGTCGAGCAGTCCGAGGTCCTCGACAAGGGCCTGCTTGCTCACGTAGGAAGGCTCCTCGGAGCCGAGCGGATTGTCGTGAGCCTCGTCGATCCGAACGGGCTTCGCGTCGTGGACGGCCACCCAGCGGTAGAGGAAGCGGTCGTCGTCGGCGACTCGCCCGGTGAGCGCGCGGTGATCACGGGTCAGATCTTCATCGGCGACCTGCACAAGCAGCGCTGGGGAGAGTCGACGCGTGCCTGGGCCGAACAATCAGGGCTCGGGCCGGTTATGGCCATTCCCATGGTCAGCGGTGGCGAGTTCGATCGGAGCCGTGATGGTGGTACGCAGTGCCGGTGAGATGCAGTTCACGCGCGTCGAATCGGATCGCGCGCGCATCCTCGTTCCACCACTCGCGGGCGCCGTCCGCCTCAGCAGCCTTTCCGATCAGTTGCGCAGTGACAACATCGCTGCGGACGTCGAGCGGATCCGTCTTGCCAACAGCCTGCGCATGTTGCTCGAATCCGCCGGCGAGGGCATCTACGGCATCGATGCGGATGGCCGCTGCACGTTCATGAACACATCCGGTGCCGCAGCGCTCCAGGTGGACGTCACGCAGGTGATGGGACAGCTCACGCAGCCGCTCTTTCATCACACGCGCACGGACGGATCGCCGGCACTGCTCGCCGATAGTCCGATCACCAAAGTGCTCCACGGCGGTGAGAGCCGGCGCGTGGCGACCGAGGTGATGTGGCGCAGCGATGGCACGTCGTTTCCCGTGGAATTCTCAGCGTTTCCCATCGTGGACGACGGCAAGGTCGTCACCGGTGCCGTGGTCACGTTCAACGACATCACGGAGCGCAAGCGGATCGAGAATGATCTTGCGGTAGCGCATACCCAGGCGATGGAGGCATCGCGTCTTAAATCGGAGTTCCTCGCCAACATGAGCCACGAGATCCGCACGCCGATGAACGGCGTGATCGGTATGACGGGCCTGCTCTTCACGACGACACTGAGTGCTGAGCAGCGCGAGTACGCCGACGCGATCACCCAGTCAGCCGACGCACTCCTGACGGTGATCAACGACATTCTCGACTTCTCGAAGATCGAGGCCGGCAAGATCGACATCGAGGTCATCGACTTCGACCTTCGCTACGTGGTGGAGGAGGCGGCGAAGCTCATCGCCCCGCGTGCGGATGAGAAGGACATCGAGCTGGCGGTGATGATCGACCCGCAGATGTCGATGTTGATGCGCGGCGATCCTGGCCGCATCCGCCAGGTCCTCATCAACATGCTCGGCAACGCCGTCAAGTTCACGGACACGGGCGAGGTGATCCTCCGCGTCCGCAAGGAGTTGGAGCGCGACGGCAGCGTGGCCCTCCGCTTCGAGGTGACCGACACCGGCATCGGCATCGACGACGAGCAGCAGAAGCGCCTGTTCGAGAGTTTCGTGCAGGCCGACGCGTCAACGACGCGACGCTTTGGTGGCACCGGTCTCGGTCTCGCGATCTGCAAGCGGCTCGTCGAGCGGATGGGTGGCGAGGTCGGGGTCCGGAGTCAGCCTGGCAAAGGCAGCACGTTCTGGTTCACGCTCACGCTCGAGAAGAAAGCCGGCACGCTGGTGCGGACGGCTCCTTCGCGCACGGCACTCCAGGGTGTGCACGTGCTTGTCGTCGATGACAACAAGACAAACCGGATCATTCTCGAACAGAACCTCAAGGTGTGGGGCGCGCGCTCGGAGAGCTTCGCCGGCGCTCGTGATGCGCTGGCCGGCCTCGGCCGCGCAGTTGCGGTCGGCGACCCGTTCCAGCTTGCGGTGCTCGATTATCAGATGCCGGAGATGGATGGGATCGGCCTTGCGCGGGCGATCAGGAATGATCCAACGCTCAACGATGTACGCCTCGTGCTGCTGACCTCGTCCGCCCGCCCCGGCGACACCCGCGCAGCCCAGGAAGCCGGCATCCGCGCGTTTCTGACGAAGCCTGCCCGAATCTCAGACCTGTACGATTGCCTCGCCCAACTGCTCGCGCCACCGGACGAGGACGAGGTCGCTTCGGGGGGCATCACCCACAGCATCCGCTACTCGTTCAAGGAAGCATCGGCCGGCGAACGCGCGCGCATCCTTGTCGTCGACGACAACCCCGTGAACCAGCGCGTCTCGTTGCGCATGCTCGAGAAGATGGGTCATTCGGTGGACGTCGCCGACAACGGCGTTGGTGCCCTTGCATCACTTGCGCGCGTGCGTTATGACGCGGTGCTCATGGACTGTCAGATGCCGGAGATGGATGGGTTCGAGGCAACGCGCGAGCTGCGCCGGCGTGAGGGATCCGAACGGCACACACCGGTCATCGCGATGACCGCTGGGGCCATGTCGGGCGACGAGGACAAGTGCCTGGAGGCCGGCATGGACGCCTATCTGAGCAAGCCGGTCAAGGCCGCAGCACTCGCAGCGATGATCACGAGATGGACCGACCCCACAGCGCGTCTTGCACTCGCTCGCGAGCAGGCCGATCCCACGGAGGGCTTGCTCGATCAGACGTACGTGCAGGGATTGCGTGAGCTCGGCCCTGAAGAATTCGACAAGCTCATCCGCCTCTTCCTCAAGGATGGGGCGGCTCGCATCCTCGGCCTGCGCTCGGCGCAGGAGACCCATGACACGCGCTCGATGATGAAGCTGGCCCATAGCCTCAAAGGCAGTGCGAGCAGCTTTGGCGCCGGGACACTGGCCGCGCGATGTGGTGAGCTGCAGGCGCGTGCCATCGGGGCGGACGGGGCGGAGTACGCTCGGCTCATCGACCAAGTCGACGCCGAGTTCGTCCTCGCCAGTGCAGCATTGCTCGAGGAACTCGAGCCGGTCGCGATCCCGGCACACAAGAACGGCGCGAGGGCCAAACGTCCCTGATCACCGGCTGACGCGCCGGTAGGTCAGCGGTGGCGCGTTCAGCCCGCGAGCTGGGCGGAGGAAGATCGCGGGCGCAGCGCGCTGAGTGCGGCTCGCTCGCTGAGCGCGGCAGCGACATCCTCGACGTCGCTCGCGACGGTGGGACGGCCCAGCCCGAAACCCTGACCGAGGCGAATCCCGCCGGCCTTCATGAGGTCCGCGACGAACTCGTTCTCGACACCTTCAGCAATAACCACTGCACCGCTGACGCGTGCGAATGCCATGGTCGCATCCATCGCGGCACGTGAGCCGACGCGAGTTGAGGTCATCGTCAGACTGCGCCCCAGCTTCAGATATTCGCTGGAAGATGCCGCGAGCAGCTCGAGTGTGGAGTGACCTTCGCCGACGTCGTCGAGCGCGAAGCGGAATCCCCTCGGAGCGGTATGAGGCGAGGACACGGGCGAGCGCATCGTAGTCGCGGATCCGCTCGTGCTCCGTGATCTCGAGCACCACCGTGTTCGGCGGACGGTTGACGGCCTTGAGCAATAGCAGCAACTGGTCGACGCCGTGGACCGGGATCCAGCAGCGCGGCAGCGCTGATGTTGAGGAACAGGGGGACGTTCGGCCGGGAGGCTTCGTCGCTTCCTCGACTGCGTGCTTGCGGCAGACCCAGTCGAGGTCGCGGATCTGTCCTCCCGTGCGGCGCGGCCTCGAACACGGCCTCGACAGAGTCCATGGCCGCGAAGCCCTCGGGACGTGCGAGCGCCTCGTAGCCCATCACCGCACCGTCCGAGAGGTCGACGATCGGCTGGAACATGGTCGTCAGCGGACCGCCGTCGAGGATGCGGGTCACCACGTCCGTGATACGAGCGCTCGGCGATGTCGCCGGCCTCGCCACCCTCGTATGAGGACCCGGCCACCTGGTCGCCGCCGGCCCGCTTCGCCTTGTACAAGGACTGGTCGGCGCGCTGCCAGACCGAGACCGGATCGGCGCCTGCGGCGGCGCCGCGCTCCAGCCGACCGTGATACGCACCGGTCCGCTCGGCGAGCTGCAGGGAGTGCATGGCGACGCGCATGCGCTCGGCGACGAGGTTCGCACCGAAGACACCGACCTCGGGGAGCAACGCTGCGAACTCGTCGCCGCCAACCCGGGCCATGACATCCCATCCGCGGACGAGCAGCCCGAGGGTATGCCCGACCACGCGGAGCAGCGCATCGCCCGCCGCGTGGCCCGTCCGAGTCGTTGATCTCCTTGAGCCGGTCGACGTCCAGCGACAGGATCGTGAAGGGCAGACGCGGGATCGTCCGCAACGCTCGATCGAATTCCCGCCGGTTCTTCAGACCGGTGAGCGCGTCCGTCGAGGCGAGCGCCGAAAGCTCCATCGCCGCCTCGTGGATCGCGCCCTCCGCACGAACGCGCTCGAGGAAGCGTCCCATGTGGTGGCAGATCGTCGGGATGGCTTCGATCGATGTCGTTGCGCGGACGAACGCCGGGCTCGCGGAATAGCGCGAGCACACCGATGACCCCGCTCCTGGCTCGGATCGGGAACGTCAACGCGCTGCGGATCGCAGCGGCCGACGCTTCGTCTGCGCGGTCGCCCCAGCCATCAGCGGCGGTCGAGGAGCCGGACGCGGCCCGGCCGGTGCGTACGACGCGGCTCACCATCGCCGGACCGGGACCGAGGCCCAGTGAGCGTCCCTGCGCCTCGAAGGCAACCATCGCCGGGGAGCCGTCGGACGATGTGTATTCCAGAGCAACGTCGCGGGCCTCGCCGGCGCGGAGCCAGATCTCGCCAACGCGGCGGCGGTGGCCGCGGTCACCAGCCCGAGGCATTTCTGCAGCGTCGCGTCGATATCGTCCGATTCATTGAAGAGCGACAGCGTCGCGATGAGCAGCGCGTCAGCAGTGATGGCACTCATTGCCGGCGGCTCGATCTTGCTGCCGACCACGTGCACGTGCTGAGGTGCTCTGTCCTGGTAACCCTCATCGGGCGGCCGCACAGATGCTCGATCGAGACGCGGCGCTGACACGGAGGAGGTTCGCCTTGAAGTCGGGTGAGCAGGAAGTCCCGCCAAGTGCAAGAGTGCGGCAGTTCGATCGTGGGGTCTGTTCGCTGACGCACTTACCTCCCCGGCGACACAGCATCGTTTCGGCAGGCACGCATCGGCGTTCGACGGTGGCGTCGCATTTGCATCGTGGTCCGGCCATGCGAGTTGCTTCGGGTGAGCCGACCAGGCAGTACGATGACGGCGATGGACGAGATGTGCGAAGCCGCGGCGATCCAGTGCGACGCCGCGCTGACGTCGGTGTTCAGCGTGCTCGGCAAGCGCTGGACGGGCCTCGTCATCGGTGTGCTGCTCGAACGCCCAGCGCGCTTTGCCGAGATCGCCAGGGCGATCCCCGGGATCACGGAAAGCATGCTGTCCACGCGGCTGTCCGAGCTCAAGGACGCCGGCTTGGTCACTCGTGAAGTGCTCGAAGGCCCGCCGATCGCCTCCCTCTACCGCCTGACGTCAAGCGGTGAGGCGCTGCGGCCGGCGCTGGTCGCTCTCGGCGACTGGGCGCACGTCCATCTCCGCGCGGCGGTCGCTTCCCGCTGAGCACCGTCGCGGCGACGCCGGGCGTCGAGGGCCGCATCGTGGCCGCCGGCCTCACCAAGGTATTCGGTGAGATCAAAGCGGTCGACGACCTGAGCTTCACGGTCGAGCCCGGGTCCGTCACCGGATTCCTCGGCCCTAACGGAGCGGGCAAGACGACAACGCTCCGGATGATCCTCGGCCTCGCCACGCCGACTGCCGGGACGGGGACGATCAACGGCGTCGCGTATGCGCACCTTCCCGCGCCGGGACGCACGGTCGGTGCGGTCCTCGAGGCGACGAGCTTCTACCCGGGGCGCTCGGCGCGCAACCACCTTCGTGTCTTCTGCGCAGCAGCGGGCGTGCCCGACACCCGTGCTGATGAGGTGCTCGAGATGGTCGGCCTCACGCAGGCCGGCAAGTACCCCGTCCGCGGCTTCTCGCTCGGGATGCGCCAGCGTCTGGGCCTCGCCACCGCGCTCATCGGCAACCCTCGGGTGCTGCTCCTCGACGAGCCGGCCAACGGCCTCGATCCGGAAGGGATCGTGTGGCTGCGCGGTTTGCTCCGACACTTCGCGGATGTCGAAGGCCGCACCGTCCTCATCTCGAGCCATGTCCTCTCCGAGGTCGAGCAGACCGTCGACCGAGTCGTGATCATCGCCAAGGGCCGCCTCATCTATGAGGGGCGGCTCGACGATCTCGAAGGCGCCAGCGCCGGAGTGATCGTGCGCACGCCGACTCCGGACGCGCTCGGGACCGCCCTCGCAGCGCTGCGCGCGACACTCAAGCCGCGCGCGGACGGCTCCGTCGCTGTCGGGGGCGCCGGGGTGACGCTGGCGGCCGTCGGGCACGCTGCATGGGAAGCGCATGTCGAGGTCCACGAGCTCCGCAGCGGCAGTTCGACCCTCGAGGAGACGTTCCTCCGCCTCACATCCGACACCTCGGAACCGCCGAGGCCTGACGCATGACCAGGCTGCTGCGCGCCGAATGGCGAAAGGTCACGAGCATCAAGCTCGGCTGGGGCATGCTGCTCGGCGCCATGGCGCTCGCTGCGCTCGGCGTCGTGGCGCAGATCGCCAGCAACGGGGTGCGTGGCGGCGTGCAGCTCCCGCTCAGCACGCCATCAGTGCAGAAGTCGATCGCGGCTTCGGCGAGCAGCGCCTACCTGTTCTCGATCGTGGTCGGGATCATCCTGATCACCACAGAGTTCCGCCACTTCACGTCGCGTCCGACATTCCTCATCGAGCCACGACGCGGTTTCGTCATCATCGCCAAGATGCTGGTCGCCGCGGTGGTCGGCATCATCTACGGGATCGTCTGTGCGCTCCTGACCGCGGCGATCATGATCCCGTGGCTCGGGGCGAAGGGCGACACCATCCACTGGATCGACGGCGGTGTCCTCGAGTCACTGCTCAGTGCGATCGTGGTCATCGCGATCTTCGCCGTCGTGGGCATCGGCCTCGGTGTGCTCATCCGCAACCAGATCACGGCCGTCATCGGGGCGCTCGCGTACCTCTTCGTCCTCGAACCCCTGGTCCAGATCATCCCGGTGGTCAAGGACGTCTATCCGTATCTTCCCGGCGCTGCGGCCAGTGCGATCACAGGCGCCGGGCGGTCCGGTTCGTCGTTGCTCGTCCCGTGGGCGGGCGGCGTCGTCCTGCTCGGTTGGGGCCTGCTCTTCGCCGTGTCCGGATGGATCTTCACGATCCGTCGCGACATTCCCTGAGGGTTATTCCCCGGCGACGAGCTTCGGAGCACGGCGCGGCGGGCGGCGGCGCGGCAGCGCGATGATCTTGCTGGTGCTCGCCAGCGGCAACGCCCGCACCGAGCGATCGCGACCCTCATGTTTGGCCGCGTACATCGCGCGATCCGCCGCCCCGAGCAGCTGGTCGAGATCCCTGCCGTGATCGGGGTAGGTCGCAATGCCGACCGATGCGGTGAGCTGCTCGAGGCTGCATCCCTCGGGCACCGCGACGTCGCGCACCGCGGCACGGACTGCCTCGGCGACCTGCAGCGCCGCTTCCCCGCTGCACTCGTGGAGCAGGATGACGAACTCCTCGCCGCCGAGGCGGACGACAGCGTCGGCACCACGGACCGTCGTCCGGAGTTGCGTCGCCACGCGTTGCAGCAGCAGATCCCCGATCGCATGACCGCTGCTGTCGTTGACCGCTTTGAAATGGTCGAGGTCGACGAGCAGCAGTGACAGCGGCTTGCCATCGCGCTGCGCACGCGCAACGTCGCGCTCACCGGTGTCACGCAACCATCGGCTGTTGTACAGACGCGTCAGCGGATCGGTCATCGCCGCGTTGACGAGCTCGACGTAGAGCTGCGCGTTGCGCCACGCCGACGCGGCGACATGGGCGAACAGTGACGCCGCCTCGAGCTCGCGGTCGCTGAACTGACCGACGCCGAGCCGCCAGCAGTTGATGATCCCGAGCTTGTGCTCAGTTGCGACGAGCGGGACGAGCAGCAGCGACTCCTCGACGTACGCAGTGCCGGGAATCTGTCGAGCAAGAGGATGCTTCGAGGTGTCGGGGATGTTCTGCGGCGTGCCTTTGGCGAACGCCCACCCGGTGATGCCGGCGTCGAGCGCCATGCTGTCGGCAAGGATCTCGTCGGCATCGTCGCCGGTTGCGAGGACGGGAACGAGGCGAAACGTCTCGTAGTCGGCGACGAAGATCGCCATCTCCGTAACTTGGACGACGCGGCTCATCTGATCGGCCATGACGCCGAGGATGCGCATCGGGTCGTGCTCGCTCTGCAACGCGAGCGCGGCGTCGCTGAGCGCGCGCGCGAGCCCACGTTTACCCGGGTTCGAGCGGATGGGAACGGCGTGCAGCGTCTCGGACTCGGGTGCGTCGGCCAACGCGACACGGGTCGGTGAGACCTGGCGGCGCGCGAACCAGGTTGGGTCGACGACCTCCTCCTTGTTGCCTTCGAGGTGGTGCATCAGCACGGGGCGGCCGAGCAGCCATCCCTGTCCGAACTGCACGCCGAGCGACTGCAACGTCTCGCGTTCGCGAACGGTCTCGATGCCCTCGGCGATGACGCGCGCACCGATGTGGCCGCTGAACGACAGCAGCGCGACGACGAGCGCGCGTCGTGCGCGGTCGGCGTCGATCGCCTGGATGAGCGAGCGGTCGATCTTGATGAATTCGGGACGCAGCTCCGCGATGACCCGCATGCTCGCGTGCCCCGCGCCGGCGTCGTCGACGGCGATGCGGAACCCTCGCGCGCGGAACTCGGCAGCGATGCGCTGCAGCAGCGCAAGGTCCGGAACCGGCTCGCGTTCGCTGAACTCGAGGACGATCGATGCAGGGTCGACTCGCGCGTCATGCACGGCCTTGTCCAGCGCGGCGACACCACGTTGATCGATGAGGGTTCCGATGAGCACGTTGACGAACAGGTCTGCCTCGCCGATGTTCGACGCAGCGTGCAGTGCGGCGCTGACGCATTCCAGGTCCACTGCGCTCTGCATGTTCAGCGATGCCGCCGAGGCGAAGAGCTCGTCGGGCGTCCGAACGCGAGGCAGTGGTGGATAGCGCGCGAGCGCCTCGTAGCCGATGACCGTGTCGTTGACGAGCCGGACGATCGGCTGGAGCGCCGCGACGATCTTGCCGCCGCCGAGCAGCGAGTCGATGATGCTGCGCAGCTCGGTGTCCGGGACTCCCGACGGCTGCGCGTCGAAATGGCCGACCGCGGGCTGGGACTCGCTCGACCAGGCGGCCGCGAGCATCGCCGCGACGACTTCCAGAGTCGGTCCGAGCGCGGGACTGCAGCCCGTGCCCCAGACGGTGAGCACGGCGACGACGCGGTCGCGGCACGTGACCGGCACCGCGAGCACCGAGCGTTCGTCGGCGGCGCTGGGCAGCGCCCTCGCGAGCGCCGAATCGGTGGTGAGCCGCCGCAGCGTGGCCGCGGCATCGGCAGATCCGTAGTAGAGCTTGCGGAGGCGCACCGGCTGGCGAAGCGACTCGACGCCATCGAGCGGGATGCGCATCCCGATGACGCTCTCGTTCATCTGCGCCGAGAGACGGGCGTTGAGGCTGGGCGGCGAATGCATCGCCGTCACAACTGCGATGTCGGACTCGACGGCGCTGACGATCGTCGCGACGTCGAGCGCGGCAAGCGCTGTGACGACCTCGGTCGCTGCTTCCTCGGGGCTTCGAGTCCGCGGGAGGCGGTGTCCGAGTTGCGTCAGAACGTCAAGGCGCAGGTCTGCGGCAGGGGCACGCACCCGACGAGTGTGCTGTCTCGCCGCCGTTCCGTTGACAACGGAATGGTCGCTTTTCCGGCAGAGAATCGCCATATCCAACTCGGCATTGCGAGCGGTTGCCGGCCAGAGCCGTAAGTAACCGCTTACCGTAAGTGATGACGAACCAATCGCAGCCGCCGCTCTGTCGCGCGATCGTGTCCCACGGGAGGGCCGGTGCTGGCTTGGACCGGTCCATTGCCGGGTACTCTTCAGTGGATGAGTCGCTGCGCGACCTGCGGGCACGAGAATCAGGCTGGGGCGAAGTTCTGCTCCGAGTGCGGTCGGCCGATGGCTCCCGCGACGGCGCTCGCGCGCGAGGAGCGCAAGGTCGTCACCGTCCTTTTTGCCGACCTCGTCGGCTTCACGTCACGGTCCGAGAAGCTCGGTCTGTGGGATGAGGCGGAGAGTACCGTCGACGAGTTCATCGCCGAGGCGGAGGCGGGGCCGCGCGCTGCGTCCTTCGGCTAGTGGACGAATCGCCGGCGATGGAGGAAAGGCGCGCGCTGCTCGAGCGCAAACGGGCGGAGATTGTTGCCAAGGTCGAGCAGCTCGGACTCCATGACCCGGCGGAGATCGCGAATCTCGGTTTCGGCAAACGGATCGGTGACGCGACCAGTTATGCCGTGGAACGGATGACCGACGCATATCAGGCGCGGACGATCTACGCGACCGTAGCTGAGATCGATCAGGCGCTCGAGCGAGTCGCGGCCGGTACGTATGGGCGATGTGTCATATGCGGCAGTGCCATTCCCGATGCGCGCCTCGAGGCAGTGCCATGGGCCGCGCTCTGCATTCCGTGCAGCGCCAAGCCGGGAAAGTCGCGGGTAGTACGCTAAGATCAGCTGCCGCCGGACACTGATGGCGCGATTTCGCCGCGTCCCGCTTGCTGGATATCCGCCGGCAGCGAAACGTGGAGTCGCATCGCGAGGATTTCGAGTTGCACGCGCCACTCGATGATCGCGGCGCGTTGATCGGATTGCGTATCGGGCAGGCTGTCGAAATCGTCCTCGGCTAGTCCGCTCACGAGGGCGTTCAGAGTACGAGTTCCTCGAGGATGAACGTATGCGCATAAGGGGCGTTGATGGATGCCAGCGTCGGATCCGCGGGCTGGAGCGCGTTGACCTCGACGGTGAAATCCGCAAAGCTCTGCTCGAGACCGCCCATCTGCGCGGATGCCTGCGCGTCAGTGAGTTGCTTGTCCTTGAAGCCGTTGATGATCGGATCGGCGTTGTTGAGGAGCGCGTTGACGCCGAGCCGTATCGGCTCGATCGCGGCGAGATACGACTTCAGGTCGGACGCGCGCGTGCCGAGATGCGCGGTCGCGGCGCTGGATTGGCCGCACGCCGAAAGGGCAAGCGCTGCAAGTGCGATCCAGACCGCCGATAGACGCCGCCCGGTGCCGGGATGCAGGTGTGCTCGCGCGTGACGTGCGCTGCTGGAATCAGTGATGATCAAACCCTATCGCGGGGGCCGCTTCGCGATCAAGCTTCCGCTGCGGGCCGCATGGAGGGACACGACGTGGACGTGATGAGCGTGCAGGACGCGATGTTCCTCGACATCGAGGACGGGAACAACCCGATGCACATCGGGTCAGTGGCCGTGCTCGAGGGGCCGGCTCCTGCGTACGGCGATCTGGTCCGGCTCATCGCGGCGAAGCTGCCACTCGTCCCCCGATACCGACAGAAGGTGCGCTTCGCGCCGCGGCGGCCTCGGCCGGCCTGTCTGGGTCGACGATCCGCACTTCCAGATCCTGTACCACATTCGCCACACTGCGATTCCGCCGCCCGGCGGTCGCGACGAGCTGCGCAACCTCGCGGGTCGCGTCTTCGCACAACTCCTCGACCGCAGCAAGCCGCTCTGGGAGTTCTGGATGGTCGAGGGTCTTGCAGCAGGTCGCTGGGCGATCATCTCGAAGGTGCATCACTGCATGGTCGACGGCGTTGCCGCCACCGACCTGCTCACCGTGATGTTCGACTCGAGCGATGCGTCGCCGGATCCCGAACCGCCCGACCCGTGGTTCCCGGATAGCCGAGCCCGGGGCACTCCGGCTCGCGGCCGCCGGCGCTTTCCGAACCGTTGCCGAGCCGCTCGGCAGCCTGCGCAAGGTCTCGAGCGTCCTGCAACTGACGGCCGGTCCACGCGCTCGGATCGCCGAGGCCGCCAACCTCGTGCGCTCGCTCTCGGAATGGGGGAAGAAGTCCGCCACCTCGCTCAATGGGCCGATCGGGCCGCACCGGCGCTGGAGCTGGGCCGAGGCGAGCCTCGACGACGTCAAGCTCGTGCGCGCAGGCACTCGGCGGCACCGTCAACGATGTCGTGCTTGCGTCGATCACGGCCGGATTCCGAGCGCTCCTCGAGCACCGCGGTGAGGACCTCGACGAACCGGGTCGTGCGCACGCTGGTGCCGGTTTCGGTGCGCGCGGCGCATGAACGGGGCACGCTCAACAATCGCGTGTCGGGGATGTTCCCCGGCCTGCCCGTCTCCATCGACGATCCGGCCGAACGCCTCGCATCCATCTCGGCGCAGCTGTCGATGCTCAAAGATTCGAAGCAGGCGGTCGCGGGCGATGCGCTCGCTCGTCTCGCGGGTTTCGCGCCGCCGATGCTGCTCGCGCTCGGCGCGCGCCTGGCCGCCCGAACGCCGCAGTGGGCGCTCCAGACGGTGACCACCAATGTTCCGGGTCCGCAATACCCGCTGTATGTCGCCCGCCGGCGGATGGTCTACTCGTATCCGTTCGTGCCGATCATGGGCAGCGTGCGCATCAGCATCGCGATCTTCTCGTACTGCGGCAAGCTCTTCTTCGGAATCACGGGCGACTACGACACGGTCGCAGACATCGACGTGCTACGGGATGGCATCGAGTCGGGGATGCGTGAGCTGGTCGCGGCTGCAGGAGGTCAGCCCCGCGCGGCTTCACGCCCGCGCAAGCGGCCGCAAGCGCGGAGGCCGCGTCAGGCTGCTTCCGCGGCGCCTCGCTCCGGGAAGAGATGACGCGCGATCGCCGGCGGATGGAACGGTTGCCATGCACCCGCTGCCTGCGCAAGGCGGTCCGCGACCACCCAGAGCACCGCCGGATTGTGACCGAGACCGAGATGACTGCCATAGACGGCAACGTTTTCACTTCGCGGGCCGGGGCTGTTGATGCACGCCTCCCACGGCACCACGCCGTCGAGCCGCGAGTACACGGCGGTGGTCGGGACAGGGATCGGGCGGCGTAGGTCCCGGCGCGGCGGCAGTGAGTCGGCGCTGACATGCAGGCCGGCGAGGCGCTCGTAGACGGCGTCGGCGCGGCTGTGGTGCGTGTCATCGAGACTGAACGGGCTGCCGAGCGTGATGACCTGACGGACGAGCTTCGGCCGAGAGCGGGCAAGCTCGCGCGCGAAGATGCCGCCGAGGCTCCAACCGACGAGGCTCACGGCCCTGCCCGCAACTGCGTACAGCTCATCGAGTCGAGCGGTCATCCCGCTCATGATCTCAGGCGTCGGACCGAGGTTTCGACCGAGCCGCCAGCCGCTACCTCATAGCCGATCGAGCGCAGGAAGAAGCGAAGGGTCGCCGTCGACGCGTCCTCAGCAAGCAGTCCCGGCATGACGAGGACGGGATGACCGTCGCCACGTGGCGCGAAGAGGAAGACGGGGGAGCTCGCCAGCATCGCGCCGTAATCCGCCAGCGCACGCCCGGGCTCGCTGATGAACAGTGCCAGCGACGGACGCTTCGCGGACGTCATGCGCAGGTCATACCACGGGAGTACGCGTTATGGCGCGACCGACGCCGGCAGCGGACGGTCTTGTCGGCGCGCGTCCGTGCACTCCTCTCCCCGGGCTTTCAGCCGCCGATCTGCTCGTATCGGTGCCACGTGCGTTCTGCGAGCAATGGGACGACGCCGTTGTCGATGTAGTCACGAAAGTGCGGCGTCAGCCGGTGCGCCTGGAACGCGCCTTCATCGACGTACTCCTCGTAGAACGCGAACGAGTCGGGATCATCGACGGCTCGATACACGACGAACCGCAAGCAACCGGCCTCCGACTGTGACGCTGCGGCGTGCAGTTGCAGCAGCGACGCGACGTCGCACCTCTGCCGTCAGCGGTTCGATAGTTTGCGATGACGGTGAGCACGTTGAGTGATTGCCGAGCAACGGCTCATGCGGGGATATGGAATATGGCCAGCCCGACCGGTTGACCGGCCGGGCTGGCCCTGATGACACGTTGTGTGGACGCTAGTGGCCGAGGGCCGTCGTCGCCTGTTGGTCCATCGTCGCCTCGATCGTGGCGACGTTGGAACTCGTTGGGTTCTTCAGGAAGTTGAGCAGGTCCGCCCACATCATCGGCTCCCAGCTTCCCTGCAGGTCGTCAAGGCTGAAGACGAAGCTGCGTCGCGCTGACGAGCGCTGCCGCATCCGCCTTCGAGACCGCGTCCGGATACGCGTCGCCGGTCACCTTGTTGTTCGGCGAGGCAAATCCGCCGGCATTTGCCCAGATCGTTCCTGGCTCAGGTCCGGCGATGTACTGGATCAGCGCCTTGGCCTGCGGGGTTGCGTTCAGCATCATGCCGACGTCGCCCGCGCCCTGAACCGCATTCTGGTTGGCGCTGTCCGCTGAAGGCGCGGGGAACGCGAAGAAGTCGTAGCACGGCGTCTTGCCGCATCGGTGGTGCATGCGGCACCTCCGTTTCCAGTCGTCCCCGCCGCGTACTTGGACGAGTTACCGGTGATCTCGCTGACCACGAAGTCCCCCTCGAAGACCATCGCCGCTTGCGGCTGCGAACCGCGCCTTCGGGAACACCTTGTCGACGCACAGCGGGTAGGAGTTCGCGAGCGCGCCGTTGAGGCCTCCGGCGAGGTATGCCGTGTTGCTGAATAGCTGCCCGAGCGTGGTGAACGCTGTGGTCACCGTTGGATCGGTCCACTTCAGCGCGTGTGATGCGAGCTTGTTGTAATAGTCCGCCCCGGCGGTCTTCAGGTACACGTTCTGCCAGAAGTCCGCAACCGGCCAGCCGACGTCGGTGCACAGCGAGAACGGCGTGACCCCGGCTGCCTTCAACTGACCTGCGTCGGTGAGCAACTGCTCCCACGTCGTCGGCGGTGTGCTGATGCCGGCCTCGGTGAAGAGCGCGGGGTTGTACCAGATGGTGTTCTTGTTCGCACCCTTGAACCACACGCCGTACTGCTTGCCGCTGTAGCTCGCGAGCGTGTTCCACGCGGCGCCGAAGTTCGACGTGAGGTTACCGAGCACGCTGGTCAGGTCCTTGACCTTCCCATTCTTGGCAAGCGTGTCGAGCGTGCCGGGATCGGGGACGAACGCGATATCAGGAGGCGAACCACCGGAGACCGCGGAGTTCAACGCGGTGTCCATGTTGCTGCCCTTCCCCGAGTAGTTGACGGTGATGCCGGTTGCCTGTTTGAAAGGAACGAGGGCCGCAAGGAAATCCTGCTGCTCCTGTGCCGTCCACTCGCCCCAGACGGTGACCGAACCGCCGATCTTGCTGCTCGATGAGCCGCTCGAGCTCGCCGGTGGCGTTGTGCTGGTCGAGCCGCATGCCGTTGCGATACCAAGGACGCCGGCAGTCACGACTGCCAGCTTTCCAAGTGTGCTGACTTGCGTCATAGTTCTCCTCTACGGATAGGCGAACCCAACGGGCCCGCTCCCCTATACAAATCACCGCGTCGAGGACTATGTACTCCACCTGCACGCGAAACGCAACCGCCGCATTGACACTCACCCTAACGGGGGATATCGTCATCGGGCCTTCCCAGCAAGAAATTCGGACCTCCGACAAACTATGTGGTTGCCTTCGATCGTCGACGGGACTAGCATCACGGGCCAACTGTGCTGAGGGTAGTTGCGTGAGCGTTGCCGATCCGACCGTGGACGTTCTCCCGGCTGAGCCGAAGCAGGATGTCGTTCCCACCATCGGCGCTCCGGTCGGCGGCGGCGGCTGGAAGAGCCACCTCGGTTCGCTGCTTTTCCTGCTTCCCGGTGCGCTCTGGCTGCTGATCATCGTCGTGTACCCGTTCATCGCAACAATCGTGCGCAGCCTGTTCGACGGCTCGGGTACCCGGTTCATCGCGCTTGGGAACTACAAGGCGATCTTCTCGACGACCGATACCATCGTCTCGCTGAAGAACAACGTCGTCTGGGTCGTTGTCTTCCCCTTCCTCGTCACATTCTTCGGTTTGGTGTTCGCCGTCCTCACCGAGCGGATCCGATGGGGGACGGCCTTCAAGACGATCGTGTTCATGCCACTCGTCTTCAGCGCCACTGCCGCCGGACTCACGTGGGCCTCCATCTTCTTCAACGATCCGCACACGGGCGTCGTGAACGCGGCAGTGCAGGGCGTCGCCAACGCGGTCAACCCACCGGGTCTGTATCCCGTTGACACGTCGGCGGGGGAAAGCGTCGGTGGGCTTGCCGCCTCGGGCGTGGAGTCCGGGCCCGGAGGGCACCCTGCAGAGCAAGTCGACGGTGACTGCGGGTGGAACCGTCGAGCTCGGCCTCACCGGGATCAGCCCGGCCGTGCTGCAGGCGAACCACGCCACGACTGCGAAGATCCCGACATCCTGCAGTGGCGCCATCACCGGCCTGGTGTGGCGTGACTTCTCGCCGTCGCACCCGACCTCGCGGGGTCAGGTGTTTCCCGATGAGGACGGGATCGCCGGGCTGCACGTCGCACTGCTCGGCACCGACGGCACCGTCGGTGCGACAACGACGACAGCGTCGGATGGCAGCTTCTCGTTCGCCGGCGTCGGCTCGAGCACCTATCGCATCCAGATCACGGCGAACAACTTCCAGGCGGGTTTCAACGGCATCTTCTTTCTCGGGACGCAGTCACTGACCCCGACCGGCTCATTGAATCCGACCCTCCAGGCGATCTTCAGCCTGCCGATCGTCGACATCGCGATGATCATCGCGTACCTCTGGATCTGGGCGGGCTTTGCGATGGTCGTCATCGGCGCGGGGCTTGTCGGCGCTCAACCGTGAGGTGCTCGAAGCAGCGCAGATCGACGGCGCATCGGAATGGCAGACGTTGCGCCGTGTCACCGTGCCGATGCTGCGTCCTGTGCTCGTCGTGGTGTTCGTCACCATGCTCATCAACGTCCTCAAGATCTTCGACATCATCTTGAACATGGCGACCCTTCCTCGCAGGGCGGTGCGAGCACGATCGCGCTTGAGATTTACAACAACTTCGCCAGCAATGGCGGTCAGGGTATCGCTGCCGCGTTTGCAGTGATCCTCTTCGTGCTGGTCGTTCCCGCAATGCTGATGAACCTCAAGAGGATCCGAGGATGAGTGCTGTCCAGGCTGCGTCGCTCCCGGCGGTCAGCACACCGCCGAAACGACGGTTCCGCGTGCGTCCATCGCGGATCATCATCAACGTCGTCCTTGCGG
>CAVWRW010000011.1:0-123295 GCA_963757475.1 Candidatus Dormiibacterota bacterium | reverse complement strand
CGATTGCGATCTTCTGGCTGGTGCCCGCGGTCGGCATCGCGATCATCTCGCTGCGTCCCGAGAGCGCGTTCGAGCAGTCGGGGTGGTGGACGGTGTTCACTGCTCCCGCGCAACTCACCTTCTCCAACTACAAGGCGCTGTTTTCGGCGGGGTTCCAGCCCGGAGGGGTGCTGGATTCGCTGACGACGTCGCTCGCGATCACGATTCCCGTGACCATCCTCGTGACGATCATCTCGAGCCTGACCGCCTACTCGCTCGTCTTCGGACGGTGGCGCGGCCGGACCGTCGGTGTTCCTGCTGATCGTGGCGATGCTGGTGTTGCCACTACAGATGGCATTGATCCCCGTCGCAAGTCTCTACAACTTCATCGGTTCCACGACAGGCCTCAAGCTCTTCGGCACCGTTATCGGCGTGATCATCTTCCACGTCGCTTTCGGCTTGCCATTCGGCATCTTCCTCATGCGCAACTTCTACACGGGAATCCCGCACGACCTGCTGGAAGCCGGGCGCATCGATGGTGCGGGGGAGTGGACGCTGTTCCGCAAGGTGGTGATGCCGCTCGGGCTGCCGGCGGCTGCATCGCTCGCGATCTTCCAGTTCATCTGGGTGTGGAACGACCTGCTCGTGGCGCTGGTGTTCCTCGCGAACAACACGCACCAGACGCTGACGCTGTTCCTCTACGGCCAGACTCGGTTCTTATCGTCGAACTACTGGATCATCTCCACCGGCGCGATGATCTCGATCGTCGTTCCGTTGATCGTGTTCTTTGCCTTCCAGCGATACTTCGTCCGAGGCGTGCTCGCCGGGGCGGTCAAATGAGGAGCGTGTCATGGCCGGCGTAGTCCTCGACGATCTGACCAAGCGTTATGACGGCGGCGCGCTCGCCGTCGACAAGCTGAACATCGACATCAAGGATGGCGAGTTCATCTGTTTCGTCGGTCCGTCGGGGTGCGGGAAGACGACCGCGTTGCGCATGATCGCCGGGCTCGAGGACATCACGAGCGGGGAGATCCGCATCGGGGATCGAGTCGTCAACAACCTGCCACCGCGGGACCGCGACATCGCGATGGTGTTCCAGAGCTACGCGCTCTACCCGCACATGAGCGTACGCGACAACATGGCCTTCGGTCTGCAACTGCGTAAGACGCCGAAGGCGGACATCGACAAGGCGGTCGAGGCGGCCGCCAAAATTCTCGACCTCGAGCGCTTCCTCGATCGGAAGCCCGGACAGCTCTCAGGCGGTCAACGCCAGCGCGTGGCGCTCGGTCGCGCGATCGTCCGTGAACCATCGGTGTTCCTCATGGACGAACCGCTGTCCAACCTCGACGCGAAGCTGCGCGTGCAGACGCGTGCGGAGATCGCGCGCATCCACACGCGGCTCGAGGCCACCATGATCTACGTCACGCACGACCAGGTCGAGGCGATGACGATGGGAGACCGCATTGCGGTCATCAACGAAGGGGTGCTCCAGCAGGTCGGCACGCCGAAGGAGCTGTACGAAACGCCGCTGAACCGCTTTGTCGCCGGCTTCATCGGCTCCCCGTCGATGAACTTCATCGACCTCAAGGTGTCGACCGAGGGGGGAGTGGTGACGCTGAAAGGGGACGGCAGCATGTTGCAGCCGGACGCAACGTTGTCGGCCCTGCTGCGCGACAGCGGGCTCGACGCCGTGACGGTCGGCTTCCGGCCGGAGCACCTCGAGGTCGGCGCGCTCGACGGGCCTGGGCTCAACGTCACAGTGAACCTGGACGTCATCGAATTCCTCGGCAACGACGTCCTCATCCACGGCAGCTCCGGCGGCCAGGACGTCGTTGCAATCGTCGACGTCGACAACTCGCTGAAGGTCGGCGATTCGGTGGTGCTGTCTGCTGCGCCACGACGCCTCCACGTGTTCAACCCGGCATCGCTTGCGCGAATGATCGGGACCGGCTAGGCCTCTACGCCGTCGGTTTAGTAGGCCCTGCGACCGCGTCGAGGGACCGCGGGTAGATCTCGTCGATCAACGAGCTCGACATGATGTAATCGGCCGTCGCCCGATTCGAGGCGATCGGCACGTTGTGCACCACCGCGATACGGAGCAGAGCCTTCACGTCGACGTCGTGCGGCTGGGGCTCGAGCGGGTCCCAGAAGAAGATGACGAGGTCGATCCGCCCCTCGGCGATCGCGGCACCAACCTGCTGATCGCCGCCGAGTGGGCCGGTGAGGAATCGATGGACGGGCAGCCCAAGGGCGTCGGCGACCATGGCGCCGGTCGTGCCGGTTCCATACAGATCGTGCCGGGACAGGGTCTCACGATTGAAGCGTGCCCACTCGAGGAGATCGGCCTTGCGATTGTCGTGAGCGATGAGGACGATGTGCTTTCGGGCGCTCTTCGCGCGGCGGGCCGGCATGTTCGCCACATGGTGCAACAGCCGAGAGTCGCATCGCTCAGAGGGTCGGGCTGATCCCCCAGGTGCTGACGTGCGCCTCGCCAGGCTGCAACGTGATCAATCCCAGTCCCGAGTTGAAGGCGTCGGGTGCGCACGTCATCGGTTCGATGGCGAGCCCGTGCCGCCGGCGCGGAACATCAGTGAGCGTGTCTCCGCTGTAGATCATCGCGAATGGGTGGGTCGCGTCCATCCAGACGGTGACGGCTCGATTTCCAGACGCTGCCGCGAGCGAGATCCGAGTGATGCCATCGCTATCCGGAGACAGGGCTGTGAACGCGGTGTCGAGCACCGACGCACCGATTCGGCGTGGCGTGCGGAAGTCGAAGTCGGTTCCATCGACTGGGCACACGACTCCGGTCGGAATGCCGCGCGCGTCCGCTTCAAGCGTTGCGTCCGCCGGGATGCGCAGCATCGCGTCGTCGATCGGCTGTGAGTCGTCAACGCGCACATATGGGTGGGCGCCGGCCCCATATGGGCAGGGGCCGTCGCCGGTGTTGCGAGCCGTGGTCTGCACGCTCAGGCCTTCGGAGGTCAGCGTGTACGTCACGGAGAACGAGAGTGAGAACGGGTAGCCCGCGGATGGGCGCAGGTCCAGCGCGAGGGTGGTTGCGTCAGTGGCTGCATCGACGAGCGTCCACGGCAACGACCGGGTCAGGCCGTGAATCGCACACCCGGTTTTCCGTATCGTTAACTGTCAACTGCAACTCGCGTCCGCCGAAGACGTAGCGCCCCGCGGCGACGCGGTTCGGCCAGGGGAGCAGCAACTGGCCGCGGCCGCCTTCGCTCGGCTCGTTGCGCCGGTATCCGTCAACGACATCAGCGGAGCCGGCACGATAGGAGCGCAGGCCCGCACCGAGCTCGACGATGACGGCGCGCTGCTCTGCGTTGACGATCGGGTACTGCCGCCCCGAGGGCGTGCCGCTCATATAAATGCCTGGAACATCACGGCGAGCCGGGACTCTAGGAGGTTGTGGGTGCCTCCGGTCGCGACAGGCGCCGCACCACCCGGTCCAGCTCCATCTTGATAACGCCGTAACACTCGCACGACACCGCCTCGAGGCCGGCGCGGTCGACGATCGTCACGTGGCCGCGCACGTATCGGATGAGCCCTGCGCGCTGCAGAATTCCGGCGGAGACGGAGACCGTCGACCGCCGAGCGGCGAGCATCTGGCCGAGGAATTCCTGCGTGATCATGAATTCGTCGGAGCCGACCCGATCGTGGCTCATGAGGAGCCACCGGCTGAGACGCTCCTCGCTCGAATGGAGGCGATTGCACGCAGCGGCCTGCGAGATCTGGCCGAAGAGCGCCTGCGTGTAACTCTCGACGAGCGCCTGGAACGCCTCGCTCCGATCCGCCCATTCGAGAAAGGTGCTGGCATCCATGCGCAGGCAATGGCCGGCGACCTGTGAGATCGCCCGGACGGCAAGGCCGCCGAGAGGGACGAGAGGGACCCCGACGATGCCCTCGTTGCCGATGGTCGCGACCTCAACGATGGCGCCGTCGTGCAGGGGCGTGACCAGGGAGATCACCCCATCGACGGGGAAATGGACTGCGTCGATTGGGGTCCCCGGTTCGAACAGCACTGTTTTGATCGGCAGCGTGACGTTTTTCACAACTTCGAACACCTGTTGCCGCTCCGACAGGGGGAGCGCTGAAAGGATTCGGTTTCGGCTGAATCCTTCGCCGCCGGCGTTCGCTGCTGCGCTCATTGTTTGGGCGAGAGGTCCCTTCAACCTATGTGCGGTTACGGACAGACTTTGCGGAAGCTGTGCATCAGATTATGGCCTCACGTCAGGCGAAAATGTCAGTACGTTGACTGCGAAAGAGGAGGCTGGGCTGAGGTGCACCTTCTGAACCTCCGTCCGAGGTGTGTGCTGCGATGATTACTGTCATGCGTGGCGGTAACTAGGTGCTCACCTGGTTGCAGTCGCACCGCAGCCTGCGGGGTGCGCGCGCTCCGCGTGCCGACGCAGCCCCGGGGGTGACGGCCCCGATGCCGGACCAGATCACCGAGATGGACGCCGAGCTCGCCGGCCAGGTGGTGCGGGGCAGCATCCTGACCGTCGCGGCGGAGGGCAATGACGCGACCTGGCTGCCGCCACTCTGGCTCTCGTGGTGATGGTGGGGAGGTGCAGCCGATGACGGTCGCGACCCGGATCGCATGACGGCGCGCATCGCGAAGTCGCGTCAGGAGCCCCTCGGACCCGACGAGACGTTCAGCGCGCTCGTCACGCGATTGATCACGACGAACCGTGCCGAGCGGGCCTCACGGGAACGGGCGACCAAGGGTGGTCCGGTGGTGCAGCACATCGAGCCGGCGGACCCGGAGACAACCGACCCGCTGGTCGCGTGAAAGCACGCGCCGCGGAGCGACGACCATCGAGCCTCACGCCGTAGCACCGTCGACACGCGCGGTAATCGCGGCTGCCAGCCTGGCGGGTGCGTCGCCGCCGTATCCGAGAAACAGCGACGGCTCGGCAAGCTCGAGCTCCAGCAGCAGGGGCGCTCCGGCCTCCCCACGGACGAGATCGACACGGGCATAGACAAGCTGCTCGCGCGGCCACGGCAGTGCGTCGAGGGTCGCCTCGGCGACGGCGCGCTCGCCGGCATCCGGGATTCGGGGCGAGATGTCCTCCGGCGCCCAGAGCTCGTCGGTGGCCACGCCGTGGGTCCGGAGTATCGGCCCCTTGCGAATCGCATGGGAGAACACGCCTTCGATGAAGATGAGCCCGGTCTCCCCGTCGGCATCGACCGACTCCACGTACGGCTGCACGAGCACGGTTCTCCCCGTGGCGATCAGGCGCGCGACGTGAGCGCGAGCCTCTCCGGCGTCGGTGGGACGGTATCGAGAGGTGTTGCGCGCACCAGCGGAAACCGCCGGTTTGACCACGACGTGTCCGTCGGGAATGTCGCACGCTCTCCAGCGGGGTCCCTGGATCGACCCACGTCGTCGGAACGACCGGGATGCCTGCCGAGGACAGTTCACGGAGATACTGCTTGTCGATGTTCCAGGCAATCACCGGCAGTGTGTTGAGCAGGAGCCGCGGCTTCGCGCACCACTCGAGGAACGCAGCGTGGCGTTCGGAGTAGTCCCAGGTCGAGCGCACGACGACCGCACGAAACGCATCCCACTCGACGGAAGGGTCGTCCCAGACGCGAGGCTCGGCGACCAGTCCACGAGCGGCGAGCTCGGGGATGACGAGACGTTCGTCCTCGTCGAGATCCGGAAGGAGCGAGCATGTGGCGAGCGCAACGTCGATCAGCGGTGAGGTCCCTCCAGCGGTGTTCGCGAACGTCGAGTGCGGCCGATCGGTGCCCTCCGAGGGCGCCTCGGTGGTGAAGGGAGTTTTACGTCCGTACGCCAGCGGACCGCGCATCGTGGCTCTGAGCGGCTTTAATGACGCCATTGATGCACGGCGACCGGTCTTGACGCGCACCTGGCCGCTCGGGTCTCGTCCAAATCTCGCGCTGACTCGCTGATGATGGACGAGCGGTTCGTCACCATCCGCGGCCAGAAGCTTCGCTACCTTGTCTGCGGACAGGGAAAGCCGCTGGTGCTCTGCCATGGATTCCTCAGCTCCGCCGAGGAGTTCGGTGGGCGCTTCGAGGAACTCGGCGAGTACCGCACCCTGATCATTCCCGACCTGCCCGGGAAACGGGGCATCCCCGCCGCTCCGTGGGCGGCATACCTCAGCGGCGATGGCGGATCTCGTCTTCGACCTGCTGACCCATCTTGAGATCGACCGCTTCGACGTCGGCGGCCTGTGCCTCGGGGCCACCGTCGCCTGCGCGCTCACCAAGCGCGCCGGAGATCGAGCGGAGCGCCTCGTCCTGCATACCCCGCTGCTCTCCCCGAACCTCATGCGTGGGCGCTATCGGGAGCAGGTCCGCCTCCTGAGCCGCCGCCCGATGTGGGACGCGGTGGTCTGGTCGAGCCGCCAGCGTTGGATCAGCGATCTCTACAAGCGCTTCGTCATCGTGGAGGGCGATGTCGACAACCGCACCGCCGACATCAACTACGAGAATCAGCGTCGCGCGGATCCGCGAGCCGCCCGGGAGTGGCTCAACGACTGCCTGCATCGCGATGACGTCGAACTCGTCGCCTCGCGCGCGGCAGCGACGCTCATCATTGTCGCCCGTCACGACCGCCTCGTGGACGTCGACCGCCTGAAGGGCCTCATCGCCCGGCTTCCCGATCTGCACGTCTTCACCGACAGCGACCAGGGCCACGGCTGGAACGAAGCCGCCGTCCACCGCCAGCTCGCTGTGTTGCAGGACTTCTTCAACGGCGGCGGATGCGGACGGAACGGCAGCAGTGCGAGCTATCCCGCCGCGGCCGCAAACGGCGCATCACACCCGAACGGGAAGACAACACCGAACGGCAAGACCCCCGCCAACGGCAGGACGGCCGCCGGCGTGCCACTGGTCCCGAGCCTGCTCGATACCGTCGAGATCACGCTCTCACCGAGCTGACCTCGGCGCGTCGGCCGGCGCTCGAGCTCGAGCAGCTGCCGTTTGCGATCGATGCCCCAGCCATAGCCGGTGAGGCTGCCGTCAGCGCCGACGAGCCGGTGGCACGGGACGATGATCGACACCGGGTTCCGCCCGTTCGCAGCGCCCACCGCGCGGGCGGCGCCAGGCCTGCCGAGCTGTCGCGCGATCTCGCCGTACGTCGCCGTGCTGCCTGGAGGGATCTCCAGCAGCGCGTGCCATACGGCCATCTGAAATGCCGTTCCGACGAGCTCGAGTCGGGATGGAGAAGCTTGTCCGCTGCCCCGTCGAAGTACTCGTCGAGCTCGGCTCGGACCTGTTCGAGCGTCGTCACTCTCCCGGCGCTGCACGCTCGCAAGCGCCGGAGTTCCTGGGATGCCCGTCGAAGTACAGACCTGCGAGCCGCTCGCCCGACGTGATGAGGAGCACCTCGCCGAGTGGCGTCGTCGCCGAGCCGACGCAGGCCGAAGCGGAACGCATCGGGCAAGGATGACCAGGGTCGCGAGCCTCGTCCGGCCATATTCGGACAGATTCGCGCGGCGTCCGGATGTGGCCGGTGCTCGCTGCGTCGATCCGCTACAAGTAACGCCATGAGTGGCTACTCCGCGGTGGTGACCACCGGCATCTACTGCCGCCCGGGCTGCTCCGCGCGACCGAACCCCTCGAACGTGCGCCATTTCGGTCTTGCCGCGGCGGCCGAGGCGGCGGGCTTCCGGGCGTGCATGCGCTGCCGGCCGTACCGCGAGGCCGTGCCTGTGACCGGGGTCTCCTCTGCGCTCGTCTGCCGCGGTATCCGCCTCGTGGTGGAAGGCGGACTCGACGACGGTCACTCGGAGGATGTCGTCGCCGCACGGCTCGGTCTCTCCGCGCGCCATCTCCGCCGCCTCTTCCAGGAGCAGGTCGGCGTCACGCCGGTGCAGCTCGGCGCGCTCGAGCCGGGCTCACTTCGCGCGCCGCCTTCTCGATGACACCGATCTCTCCGTCACGGAGATCGCGTTCGCTTCGGGGTTCGGCAGCCTTCGTCAGTTCAACCGCACGATCCATCAGATCTTTCGCGCAGCGCCGCACGAGCTGCGTGCGCGGCGGCGCATCGCCGACCGGCTCGTCGCTGACGGCGGCCTGCCGCTACGTCTCGGCTACGACGGGCCGCTCGACTGGGACGCGATGCTCGGCTATCTGGCGACCCGCGCGATCGCGGGTGTGGAGTCTCGTCGCCGGTGGCGTCTACCGGCGGACCGTTGCCATCGACGGTGATCCAGGCGCGATCGAGGTCGCCACTGCAGGTGTGGGGCAGCTCCGTCTCACCGCCCATCTGCCCCACTGGAACGGTCTCATCCATGTCGTCCAGCAGGTGCGCCACCTCTTCAACCTCGATGCCGATCTGTCCGCGGCGGCGGAGGTGCTCAGTCGCGATCCGCTGCTCGCGGGTTCGATCCTCGCTCGTGGCGGTCTCCGGGTGCCTGGCGTCTGGGATCCCTTCGAGGTGGGCGTGCGCGCGATCGTCGGGCAGCAGGTGTCGGTTGCCGGCGCGAGCACGATCACCGGCCGTCTCGTCGAGCGTGCGGGGACCGCCGTTCCCGGCTTGACCCAGTTCGGGCTCACGCATGTGTTCCCCACCCCCGCGACGCTCGCCACGGCGGATCTCACTGGCATTGGCCTCACAGGTGCGCGCGTCGCCGCGATACGCGGCTTTGCGCACGCCGTCGCTACAGGTTCGCTTCGCCTGGACCGAAGCCTGACGCTCGAGGAGTTGGTGGCCGCGACCGTCGCCGTCCCCGGCCTCGGTCCGTGGACGGCGAACTACCTCGCGCTGCGGATGGGCGAGGCCGACGCTTTCCCAGCCGGCGATCTGGGCCTGCGTCGTGGGATCGAGCGCCTCACGGGGAGCGCCGTAGCGCCCCGCGACGTTGTGGGTATTGCCGAGCGCTGGCGCCCGTGGCGGGCGCAGGCTGCGATCCATCTCTGGCTCAGCCAGTAGGGGAATTTCACGCTCAGCCGTTCGCAATCGGGGTCATTGCATGATCATGTGCCGGTGCTCGTCCGCGTTTGTGATCGACGCCCCGCGCCTGCGACCGGCATTCGCCGCCGCGGCCGAGGGGCTCGGCGCATGAGTGCAGTGACGGCGCCGGACGGGACGGCGGAGGAGATCCTGCGCTGGACGTACAAGCGGTTTCGGCGGGTGGCGCTGGTGGCGAGCTTCCAGGCGGAGTTGCTGGTGCTGATCGACCTGGCGTGCCGGATCACGGCGGAGCCGGAGGTGCTGACCCTGGACACGGGTCGGCTCCACGAGGAGACGCTGGAGTACATCGAGGCGGTGCGGGCGCGCTATCCGATCCGGCTGCGGATCCTGTCCCCGGACGCGGAGGAGCTGGAGACGATGACCGGGGAGCACGGGACGATGCAGTTCCGGCGCTCGATGGCGCTGCGCAACGAGTGCTGCGCGGTGCGCAAGGTGAACCCGCTGGGGAAGGCGCTGGAGGAGTACGACGCCTGGATCACGGGGCTGCGCCGGGAGCAGACGCCGACGCGAGCGGGGACGCCGGTGGTGGCGTCGGACCGGGGCCACGGGGACATCACCAAGGTGGTGCCGCTGGCGGGGTGGTCCCGCGAGGAGGTGTGGGACTACCTGGGGGAGCAGGGGATCGAGGCGCATCCGCTCTACGAGCGGGGCTACACGTCGATCGGCTGCGCGCCGTGCACGCGAGCGACGGCGCCGGGCGAGAACGAGCGAGCCGGCCGCTGGTGGTGGGAGGGGAACTCGGACAAGGAGTGCCTCCTGCACCCGCCACTCACCGCCGAGGCAGTGGCAGACCTGCGCGGCAGGCCGGTCAGTGCCCCGCAGGAACCAGAGCGCTCAACTTCGCGGCCATCAGCACGGAGATAGCATCCCGTGCATCCGTCACCAGGCGGGCTTCCTCCGCAGACGTGATCACGCCTTTGGTCACGCCGAGTTCGAGCCCGGCAGTGACCTGGGCAAGTGCGTCACGCTGCACCTTGGCCGAGTTGGTCCCCGCGATCTGATTCGAGCGTCTCGCCGCGCATGAGATCGGCGCCGATCTGCTGCCAGGTCAATTTCGTGTCGGTCGTGAAGAAGTCGAAGACCTGCGACGCCTCGTTCTTGAACTGGCCAAGCGCGGCGAAGCTGGATGTCGGCAGATGCGACGAGATCGTCGCGGCTGAGAGGGCGGCCGACTGCGTCTGCGGCGGCGTGGAGCCTGCGGTGCGATCCACGGCAACAACGGTGCCAAGTCCGATCACCGCGGCACCGAGGCCGGCGATCACAAGGTTCTTCGGGCTGAGCAACGGGTGCATGATGACGTTCCCCCGGGTTGACGATTCCTTGCTCACAGCGTAGTCCGATTCGCCTGACGGGGCGTTGGCGACCGCGTGACGATCCGCATGCCCGCGGGTTCAGCCGGCGTTCGTCGGGACCGGGGTCATCTGCGCCACGCGGATGTGGTTGCCGAACGGGTCACGAAGCCCGAAGTCGATGCCATACGGCTGCTCGGTCGGCTCCTGCGTGAACTCAACACCGCCCTTGGCCTTCAGCTCGTCGTAGGTTTTGCGAGCGTCCAGCGTGGTGAAGAAGAGATGGCCGCCGGTGCGTCCCTTGGTCAGGAGCGAGCGGACTTCGTCAGCGGTCGCCGGATCCATCGCCGGTGGGCCAGGTTTCTCCAGCATGATCTGGCGTTCGGGGTCGCCCGGGACGTTGACGGTGAGGAAGCGCATGAAGCCGAGGTCCTGGTCGGTGTTGATCTCCAGGCCGAGTTTGCCGACGTAGAACTCGACGGCCTGGTCCTGGTCGAGCACGTAGATCTGCGAGATACGAAGACTGCTGAGCATTGCGGTGATTTCCCTTTGTCGGAGCGGGTAACTGCTGTCCGAACGCTATCCGCGCTGGACGCGGCTGTCTTCTCCAAAACTGCTCGGTCGTGTCCAGGCCATTGCGAAACATGTCGGCACTGCGACGACGGGCTGGCGCTGCCGGTACTCCGTCGGGGTTTCGCCGACGATCGCGTGGAAGGTCTTGCTGAAGGTGCCGAGGCTCGTGAAGCCGACGTCGAGGCAGACGTCGGTCACGCTGCGGTCGGTGCAGCGCAACAGGTAGAGAGCGCGCTCGACGCGCCTGCGCTGCAGGTAACGGTGGGGCGGCTCCCCGAATGTCGTCCGGAAGGAGCGGCTGAAGTGCGCTGCAGACATGCAGGCGACGCCTGCCAGAGCGGCAATGTCCAGCGGCCTGCTGTAGGTGAGATCCATGGCGTCCCGCGCGCGAAGCAGGCGCCGGTTGGTCTCCTCGATGGCCTGGCTCACGCCGCAATTCTGGGCCACCGGACCGACCGCCCAGGGCTCAGGCCACCCCGGCCACGGGAGATCACGACCTGCCCGGCCGGCATCCCTGTCGAGGCTGGTTTAGCGCCCTTCTGATCTGTGGTAAGCTCCCTCATCGACCTAGCGCCGCTAGGTCTCTTTTGTGTTGAGGCGTTGACACGTGGCTGCATCCAAGGGCGGTTCCGCAATCATCACGTTGCAGTGCAACGAGTGCAAGGAACGCAATTACACGACGGTCAAGAACAAGCGCAATGACCCGGATCGTCTGGAATTGCGCAAGTTCTGCAGACGTTGCCGCGTGCACAGGCAGCATCGCGAGACCAAGTAACCGAAGGGGCGTAGCTCAGCTGGTAGAGCATCGGTCTCCAAAACCGAGGGTCGCGCGTTCGAGTCGTGCCGCCCCTGCCATCACGCCACCAGCAGAGCCCGCCCCGGCACCACCATCAGGAGAGATCACCGTTCATGGCCAAGGCTCGAAGCGCACCGGGAGGCACCGGAAGTCCGCGGCCGCCACGGCCCGCCCTGCCCGCCGCAGGTTCCGGTGGGTCCGGAAGGGTTGGTCTTGCGGGCTACTTTCGGGGCGTCTGGGAGGAGCTCAAGAAGGTCGTCTGGCCGACACGGGACGAACTGCTCCGGATGACGGGGATCGTCATCGCGACGGTGATCATCTTCGCGGCGCTCGTCGGTGGTGCGGACTACCTGTTGAGCCTCGGGGTGCAGCGCGCGGTCACTTCGCAGGCCGCGAATGCCACTCCGGCCACGACGCCCACCGCGGCGGCAGCGCCCGTGACCGCAGCACCGCTGCCGACCAGCATTCCGACCGAAAAACCGCTGCCAACTGCCTCGCCGTAGCCGCCGTGGGAGAATGAACATCGTGGTCACTAATGCCGTTTCCGCCAAGGACGCCCGCTGGTACGTCGTCCATGCCTACTCGGGACACGAGGAGAAGGTCAAGGCCAACCTCCTCAAGCGCGTCGAGTTCATGGACATGCACGACCAGATCTTTGATGTGCTCGTGCCGACCGAAGAGGTCATGGAGATCAAGGACGGCCAGCGGCGCAAGGTCAGCAAGCGAATCTTCCCGGGCTACATCCTCGTCAACATGGTCATGTCCGACGAGTCCTGGTACGTCGTCCGCAACACGCCGGGCGTGACCTCGTTCGTCGGCTCGGGCAACAAGCCCGTTCCGTTGCAGGAACACGAGATTCGCGGCATCCAGAAGCAGGTGAAGGCCGAGGCTCCCACCAAGGTCAACGTCGAGTACGAAGTCGGTGAGAACGTTCGTGTCATTGATGGACCATTCACCGACTTCCATGGCAAGGTGACCGAGATCAACGTGGAGAAGGGCAAGCTCAAGGTGCTCGTGAACATGTTCGGGCGCGAGACACCGGTTGAGCTGGACCTGCTTCAGGTCGAGCGGTTGCGGTAAACCCACAAGACAAAGAAAAGTCGATGAGCAAGAAGAAGATCAAGACCGTTATCAAACTGCAGTTGCAGGCCGGCAAGGCGACGCCTGCGCCGCCTGTCGGCACCGCGCTCGGCCCGCACGGACTCAACATCATGGAGTTCTGCAAGGCCTACAACGAGCGCACCGCCAATCAGACCGGAGTCATCCCCGCGCAGATCACCGTGTTCGAGGACCGGACATTCAGCTTCATCACCAAAACGCCCCCCGCGGCTGAGCTGCTGAAGAAGGCTGCCGGCGTCGAGAAGGGCTCGGGAGTCCCGAACCGCACCAAGGTGGGCACGCTGTCGCGCCAGCAGGTCCGCGAGATTGCCGAGGTCAAGCAGGCCGACCTCAATGCGCACGACCTCGAGCAGGCGATGCGGATCATCGAGGGAACGGCACGATCCATGGGTCTGAACGTCAACTGAGCCACAGAGTGGGAGGGCGCCACGCGCCCGCCAACACCACGGAGAAGTCTTATGACCACACACGGTAAGAAGTACCGCGAGGCGGCGGCGGCCATCGAGGACGGGAAGTTCTACCCACCCGCCGAGGCGATGAGCCTGGTTCGCCAGATCTCGAAAACCACATTTGATTCATCGATCGAGGCGCACGTCCGCCTCGGCATCGATCCCCGCCACGCCGATCAGGTCGTCCGAAGCACCGTCACGCTGCCGCATGGAACGGGCAAGGTCCGGCGGATCGCCGTCTTCGCGACAGGGGAGAAGCTGCGCGAGGCGATCGAGGCCGGTGCCGACGTCGTCGGCGGAGAAGACCTCGTCAAGAAGGTGCAGGAAGGCGTCATCGACTTCGACGTCGCACTGGCGACGCCGGAGGTCATGGGCATGGTCGGACGCCTCGGCAAGATCCTCGGTCCCCGGGGACTCATGCCGAACCCCAAGGCTGGCACTGTCACCTTCGATATCGCCAAGGCCATCCAGGATGTCCAGAGCGGCCGGATCGAGTTCCGAAATGACAGGACTGGCATTATTCATGCCGCAATCGGTAAAGCCTCGTTCGACGACGACAAACTGCGCGACAATTTCGCCGCTTTGATGGATGCAATCGTCCGCGCCAAGCCGACCGGCGCCAAGGGCACCTACGTGAGAACGGTCACCGTGGCCTCCACGATGGGTCCTGGCATTCCGGTTGACCCGGTGCAGGCGGCACGGCTCACGGTGGGCTGAGGTCGCCTTCGATTTGATCCGGCTTCTCATCGTCGACGACATCGCGAGCACCCGGGACAACCTGCGCAAGCTGCTCGGGTTCGAAGAGGACATCGAGGTCATCGGGACTGCCGGCGATGGCAAGCAGGGCCTCGAGGAGGCCCACCGACTGCTCCCCGACATCGTCCTCACCGACGTGAACATGCCGATCATGGACGGGATCCAGCTCACCGAGCGGCTCGCTCAGGAGTTGCCGGCCTCGCCGGTGATCATCATGTCCGTCCAGGGGGAGCGCGACTACCTGCGCCGCGCCATGCAGGCCGGGGCCCGTGAGTACCTGATCAAGCCGTTCAGCCATGACGAGCTGGTCGCCGCGATCCGCCGGGTGCATCAGCTCGAGGAGAAGAAGGGCACGTTCGCGCGCGCGGCCGCCCCGGACAACTCCGGGCAGCCACGCGCAGCCGCGCTCGGCGAGGTGATCGTCCTCTTCTCCGGAAAGGGCGGCGTCGGCAAGACCCTGCTCGCCACGAACCTCTCGGTGGCACTCGCGGTCGAGACGGAGTCACGGGTTGCCCTGGTCGATCTCGATCTGCAATTCGGCGATATCGGCGTGATGCTCAATCTCGACCACAGCCGGAGCATCACCGACGTGGTGGAGTCGGAGACCCTCGAGCCCGAGATGCTCAACGAGATCATGGCGCAGGGTCCGGCGGGGGTCCGTGTGCTCCTGGCACCGATCAGCCCAGAGCTCGCCGACCTCATCACCAACGACCACGTCCGCATGGTGATGGCAGAGCTTCGCAAGACGTACGACTACGTCGTCGTCGACACCTCGTGCCACCTCGCCGACTTCAACCTCGAAGTCATCGAGTCTGCGCAGCACATCCTCGTGGTCACGGCGCTGACGATTCCGGCGATCAAGGACGCGAAGCTCGCCCTGAAAGTGCTCGAATCCCTGACGGTCGATCCCGCGTCGGTCCTCCTCGTCGTCGACCGCAGCGACGCGCACTCCGACTTCAACAAGGAATCGATCGAGCAGAACCTGCGTCACGACGTCGGCGCGCAGATTCCCTATGACCCGCGGGTCGTCGGCGACTCGATCAACCGCGGCACCCCATTCGTCACGGCGAGCCCCGAATCCGATATCAGCCGTTCAATTCGTGAGCTCGCCGGTGCGCTGGTTCCGGGTGGTGCGGTGCCCGCCGCAGCCGGCGTCGGCGGCGCCGGGAAGGCCGACGATCGCAAGAAACGGCGGATTTTTGGTAGATAGGGCCGCCCTGCGCTAGTCGCGCGAGGCGAATCCCAGCCGTCGGCGGCTGCGTTTCTTGCCGGGTTGCTCGGCATCGCCGGGGTCCGCCTGTCCCGTGACAGCTGCCGCAAGACGTTCGAAGGCGGCAGTCGCGGGCGATGAGTGGCCGCTGATCACGACCGGCACGCCGAGGCTGACGGATCCGCCGATCCCCGGAGCATCGAATGGAATCTCCGCGGCGACGGGGTGACGTAGGAAGTCCTCGATGCGCGCCCGGTCCATCCCCCCGGAGAGCGGGGCATCGCGGTGATTGGCGACGACGAGGATGCGCTCGGGATCGACCTGAAGGACTCCGATCACGGACATGATCAGCCGCGTGTTCTTGACCGACGTGACGCTGAAGTCGGTGACGAGGACGATGTGGTCTGAGTTCTCGAGTGCTTCGAGCGTGATCTCGGTGAGCTGCGAGGTGGTGTCGGCGACGACCATCTCGTAGGTCGAGCGCAACTCAGCGATCAGGGATCGCAGGTGCGCCGTGGTCACGTAGTCCGCGAGCTCCGGGCTCGGCGGCGCGGCGAGGACGGTGAGGCCTTGCGGACCGAGCGACAGCGCCTGCTGGATCACGTGGCGGTCGGCAATCGATGCGTCGCTCGCCGCGAACTCCGCGATCGTCCCGTCCGGGGTCATCGCCAGGAGCGCGGCGATGTCGCCGAACTGGAGCGACAGGTCGACAAGGACAACGCTTCCGGGGTTGGGCCGGTTGAGGATGAGCGAGAGGTTCGTCGCGATGATCGACTTGCCGACGCCGCCCTTGCCCGAGACGATCGTGATCATGCGTCCGTCCCGACGACGAGCACCTTCGGCTGGCGGCGGGCTGCCGTTGACCGGTTGACGCGCTGACTGAGCGGCGCGCTTCCGCGCCTGGAACGCATGGACGCGATGGATGGCGGCAACGAGGTCGTCACCGGCGAACGGCTTCTGGAGGACCTCGCGGGCGCCGGCGAGCATGGCGCGCCGGAAGAGCTCGCTGCCGCTCTCCATCGACATGAGAATGACCCCCGCCTGCGGCGCGTACTCCGCGAGCATCTCGGTGGTCTGGACCCCGTCGAGCCCGGTGAGCCCAGCATCAAGCACCGCGATGTCGGGGACGAGATGCAGTGCTTCCTGGAGGGCGTGCTCACCGTCGGCAGCCACGCCGCACACGGTGATGTCCTCTTCGGCCGAGAGGCGCCGTTGCAGATTGGCGCGAATGCGCTCGCTCCCATCGGCAATGAGCACGCGGATCACGGCGTCACCTTACCTCCGGCCCAGGCTGAACCGCCGACGGTAGGTCGGCGTGGACGGCGGTGCGAGTGCATCGAGGGACGTGTCCGCGGGCGTAGCGGGCGGACCGGCGATGGTCTGCGCGAGGGCGACGATCCGACGGCTCAACTCCGCACGCGGCTGCGATTGCAGGATCGGGGAGCCCGAGTTCGAGCGATTCATCGACGCGCGGGTCGTAGGGGAGGTCGGCAAGCGCACGGCGGCCGAGGATGCCTTCGATGTCCGCACGCCGGTAGCTGACGCGCGGGCGGCTGTGGTTGAGGATCACGTCGACTCGCTCTTGGGCGACGCCGAGCGCTTCGAGCACCGCCATCGCCGCTTTGGTCGCGTGGACGGACGTCATGTTGTAGCTGCTGACGAGCAGGACCCGGTCGGCGAGCTCGAAAGCTTCGAGCGTGCGCTCGTCGAACTGCGATGGCGTGTCGACGACGACGAACTCGTGGGCCCTGGAGATCGCGCGGATCATCGCGCGGAGATGCGGGGCGCTGATCAGAACGGCGAGCTCCGGGCTCATCGCGGAACGGAGCACGCGCACACCGGCAGGCCCCGTGGCGAGGACGGCCTCGAGCCGCGCCGGGTCGATGTCCTCACCCGTGATGGCGAGATCCGCGATCGACAGAGGATGCGCCTCGGTGTGCAGCATCGCCGCCGCGTCCCCGAACTGCAGATCGGTGTCGATCACAGCGGCGCGGTTGTCAGCACCCCGGGCCAGCGCAACGCCAAGGTTGGTGGCGACCATCGACGTCCCGGTGCCGCCTTTGCCGGAGAACACCACGATGAGCGTCGCCCGGCCGGGATGTGCTCGCCGGGGACTGGGAGGCGCGTCAGCCGCCTCGCCGTCCGCGGGTGACCCCTCCCCGCCGGCATCGCGCTCCGGGGTGACACCCGCAGCCAGGCAGATGGCTTCGAAGAGCGCAGGGCCGTCGGCCTCGTCGGCCATGACCCCTGCCGCCCAGCGGCCCGTGAGCAACGGGTCTCCCGATGTCATGAGGAGCACGCGTGTGGCCGGCGACACCGTCTCGAGGTGCGCGGCGAAATCCTCGGCGGGAGGCTCCGCGAACGTCTCGTGGAGGAGCAGCACGTCAGGCTGACGCAGCCACGCCTCCTCGATGACAGCGGACGGATTGTGGGCGACGCCGCAGACATCGACATCGCTGTCGTAGGGCGCGAGCTTCTCGAGATCCCCGACGATTCGCGCGACCTGGTCCGCAATCAGGACGCGGATCAAGGCCGCGCCTCGCATCCGCAATGCATCGTGCGCATGGTACGGCGAATTGCACGTACGTGGAATGCCGCGTCACGAATCGCGCACGCTCGGCGAGCACCTGCGCGCGGAAAAGTGCGTGCAAATAAAAGAGGAGCCGTCCCATTGGGCGGCTCCTCTTGACTGTCCTGGTTGCTTGCGAAAGCTACTGGGCCAGGCCGTTGCTGATGTTCGAGAACACGTTGTTGACCTGCTTGCCGACGACTTGCAGGATAACGATGACGACGATGGCGATAAGGACGAGGATGAGCGCATACTCAACCATGCCCTGGCCTTCCTCAGCCTCCTCACGCTTGCGAGCGATAAACTCAGTTGCGCGAAGGTACAGGGTGCTCAGCATATCCATTCCGTTGTTCACCTCCTTTCGGGTTTTATTTTCGGGCCGAGACTGGTGCCTCGATCCGACTGCCGTGAGTGTGTACCCCGGCTACAGCAACGAGAATGGCCTGCGTGCTAAGGATTGGTAACGAAGAATCGGACACGCCAACGGACGCTGCCGGGACAACGAGAAACAGTGGTGATTCGATGACAACCGCGATACGGCACCGTCGCCTCGAATTGCGCTGACCTAGAGTTGGGGCATGGCCCAGGCGGTCGCGATTCCAGCACGCCGTGGCGAGCTGGAACGTCGCGTCGAAGAGATCCGTTTCCTGGTATTCGGCCGGGCGCTCCCGGCCGTGTTGTTTGCGCTGCTCGGGTACCGGGTGTTCATGAATCTGCTTTCACAGATTCACGATCTTCCCAAGCACGATCATCTCGGCGGCATCCTCGCAGGCCCGCTGACCACCGGTGTGTACCTCGCGTTCTGCGTTATCCCGGTTGGGATCTACCTCATACGCCCGCGCCCGAAAGCGCGCGACGGACGCATGATCGCGCGCGCCGCGGGGCTCGTTGGGACGACGATGCTCCTCGTGGTCGGAGCCTTCCCGTTGCCGGTCATCCTCGTTCCCCCGGTGCTTGTCCGTGACGCGGCCGTCCCGCTGACGCTCGGTGCGTTCTGCCTCGGCGTCTACGGCCTCCTGTACCTGCGCCGCAGCCTGAGCATCATTCCCGAAGCGCGCCGGCTCGTGACGGGTGGCCCATACCGCTTCGTACGCCACCCGCTCTACGCAGCGGAGATCCTCGCCGCGGTTGCGCTCGTGCTCGCCCGGCCGGGTCTCTGGGCGACGCTGACGCTCGCGCCGTTCATCGTCGTGCAGATGCTGCGAGCTCGCTTCGAAGAGGGCCTGTTGACGCGCTCCTTCCCCGAGTACACGAGTTACGCGGCGCACACGGCGCGTCTCATTCCCTTTGTCTGGTAGGTGAGTTGTGGCTCGCAACAACTCGACCGATGCTAAGGTGGATCCAGTGATAAGCCCCGAGGCAGGACACCCGTGCACCCAGGGGGGATGCACCTCGCACGAGGGCATCCCGTGCGCGTATGTCGACCGTCGCGGCCGCGAGTGCCGCACCGCGTGGTGCCCGGAACACCGGGTGACGATCGAGGACCGCGTGTACTGCCGCCGGCACGCCGGCGTGGTGAGCGCGCTCCCGAGCCTCGACGACTCTCTCGCCGTCTCCCTGCCTGATCTCGATAACCGTGCTCCGTCGCTCGTCGGCTGGGTGTCGCGTCAGATCGACGGCGACGTCTGGCGGTTGCTGCTCAAGGAGCTTTCCTCCGGGAGTGGCGGGCAGCTGGTCGCCGATCCGGTCACCCTCATCTTCGTCGGCATCGGCCGGCAGCGTGCGTGGGAGCGCGCATGGCGGCTCGACAGCCACATCGGCATCGCCCATCGGGTGAGCATCGTTGTGGAGGAGGCCGACGACACGATGGTTATCGTCAAGGTCGGCCCCAACGCGGTCGAGCATGTCGTTCCGCCGTGGATCCAGCATCGCGTGCGTGGCGAGACCGTCGCCCCGGACGAGGACCGCAGAGAACGCGAGGAGTTCTACCAGCGCGTGCTCGACTTGATCGAGCGCGGCCTTGGACACGAGCGTGACCTCTCGCATTACGTCGCAGAGGGTCGCCACAGCATGCCTCAGGGTGGAGCGGGAGCCTAAGCGTGACTCGGGGTCGAATCCTTATCGTCGACGACGATCCGCGATTGCTCCACATCGTTGCGATGTACCTCGGTATCGAGGGCTACGAGGTCTCCACCGCGGAGAACGGTGAGGACGGGCTTGCCAAGGTCGAGGAGCGTGCGCCCGACCTCGTCATCCTCGACATCATGATGCCCGGCATGGATGGCATCGAGACGTGCAAGCGGATCCGCGGCAACGTGCCGACCGCCGAGACTCCGATCGTGATGTTCAGCGCGCTCTCCAGCGACGACGACATCGAGCGGGCCCGTCTCGCCGGCGCGAATCATCTGATCACCAAGCCCTTCAACCTCGTCGGGCTCGGCTCCGTCGTCAAGACGTTCTTCCCGGCCGACGTCAGCAGCGCTCGCTGAGACGCGACCCCCCCGTCAGATGGGCGGGGTGATCAGCGGCGTGTTCTGCGCGAGATGCGTGCTGAGATTGCTTGGCAACACTGGACCGAACAGCGTGCGCACCTGGGGCTCGAGCCGCACCGCGTGACCGCTCAAGGCCGCCGCATTGATGTCCTGCGCCATCGTGTTGTGGACGGGGGACGGCGGGCCGCTCACGGCGATCGCCACTAAGAACAGGATGAGCACCTCCGCAACACCGACAACGACGCCGAGGAGTACGCCGGCGATGCGATCGAAGGCAGCGACGACGATCTTCTGGAGGCGTTCGTTGATGAGCGCGCCGAGGATCTCGACGACCAGCACGACGAAGACGAAGATCGCGACGAATGACCAGGCATTGGCATCGAGGCTGTGTGAGTGGACCAGCGCGGCAACCGCATTGCCCAGATTGGTCGCCGCGAACACTGCGAGGAAAACGCCGAGCGCGCTGAGGAGGCGGCGAATCAAGCCGTGACTCCAACCCAGGTATGCATTGACAGCCACGGCGACGACCAGCAGCGCGTCTGCGAATACCTGGCCCGGCGTGCTGTCGATAGAAGCGACTATCGCGACCACCTCATGACCGTAACATCCTCCCGGACGGCTGGAAGAGGGGTTTTCGTTACAGAATTGCTGTGTGCAACCGTTCCTGCGGACGTCCCACAGCGACGTCTCGGCGCGCAAGACCTACGATCTGCTCGACGAGCCGACCGGGCCTGACTACGCCGGTCTGCTCGAGTGCGCGCTCGTGCAATGCACGACGGCGGTGCTCACCGTGCGTCCCGGCGAGATGGACGCCGAAGGGCAGGCCACCATCGAAAGCCTCGCCCGATTCCAGCAGGCCAAGAGCACGACGGCGGCCGGCAGCCTGGTCCGCTACGCCTTGAGCCGCGAGAGCGTGACGGTGCTCCAGGAGGCGACCGGCGGGCTCTATGGCTGGCAGCATCCGGGCCTGCCCGACAACCTGTGCCTCTACCGGGGCGACGGCAGCCCGTGGTTGGTGTCGAGCGCCGAGGCGCACATCGGCTACCTCGAAGTCTCGCCGTTCGAGAAGCTGCTGATCGGCCGCACTGCGCCGGGGCTCGTCGCCGTGCTCGCGCATCAGAGCGCGCGCGACGCGATCCTCGCGTACATGGAACGGCGCTTCGAGACGAATGTCGCGTCGCTCACGGAGCAACTCACGGAGTACGCGCGGATCGTCATCGGAGACGGTCGCGAGGGGCTGGTCGATGCGCTCGAGGACTGGATGCGCTCGGGCGAGGAGGCGCGGGTCTCGGCGTCGCTCGAGGTTGCACGCGCACTCCAGCTCGTCGAGCTCCGCGAGACGGTCGCCGGCTCTGCTCCGCGCCGCCGCGAGCGACGACGCGAGCGTGCCCGAGGTCTACCGATCGGTGCCCGCACTCCGATCGCGCTGGCGCATCGCGCACCGGCGCCAGCTCGAGCGAGTGCTCCGCCAGCTGTCCTGAGGCTGCGATCAGCCCCCGGATCCGAACTGGTGGGCGACCTCGATCACCGCGGGACCGAGCAACACGATGAACAGCGTGGGGAAGATGCAGCCGACCATCGGAAAGAGCATCTTCAGCGGGGCCTTCTGGCCCTGCTCCTCTGCGCGCTGACGGCGCTTGCGGCGAATCTCCTCTGACTGGATGCGCAGGACGTTGGCGACGCCGACGCCCAACTGCTCCGACTGGATGATCGCCTGGATGAAGTTGCTCAGCTCCTCGACCTTGCAGCGACGTCCGACATCATCGAGTGCCTCGAGACGCGGGCGACCGAGGCGAACCTCGTTGAGCATGATCGACAGCTCGCGGGAGAACGCGTTGTTGTACTTCTCGACAACGCGGGTCAGCGCGGAGTTGAAGCTGAGGCCGGCCTCAACAGAGATCGTGAGCAGATCGAGTGCGCTCGGGAGCGCGAGCAGGATCTCCTTCTGACGCTTCTTGATGCGGCGCGCGACCACCATCTGGGGACCGAGATACCCGAGGATGAGACCCGCCCGCGGGACGACCACGAGCAGCGGCATCGTGAGCGCGCCGAAGAGCGCGAGCGCCAGGCCGATGGAGGTGAACAGCAGCATGGAGAGCAGCCGCAGCGCGAGAAATCCTGAAGCGCTGAGTCCCCACGGACGTCCCGCGAGATTCAGCTTCTCCTGGAGCGCGTCGGTGCTGCCCTGGCCCGCGTTGCGATTGAGTTGAGCGCCGACCTTGTCAAGGAACGGCCGGAAGACACGGTCGAACAGCGGCAGCGACATCTCCACTTCGGCGAGGGTCGCGGGCGCGCGTCCGGCCTCGGCGAACTGCGCGAGGCGAGCCTCGAGCAGGTCGGTCTGACGCGGCGAGACGGCCATTGCGAGGCCGACAAAGATGAGCAGGATGCCGGCGGCGATGGCAGCGGCGAGTCCGATTGCAAGTGGGCTCATCTCAGACCTCGATCTTCACGATCTTCTGGATCGCGACCGCGCCGACGGCGATGGAGAAGATGGCCATGCCGAGCATGATGTGGCCGAGCGGATCGGTGATCATCGGGTCGAAGTACGACGGAGAGATGAGCGCCAGGAAGCCTGCAAGCGCGATCGGCAGGATCGTGATGATCCAGCCCGATGCACGTGCCTGCGCGGTGAGCGTGCGAATCTCGCCCTGGATGCGCACGCGTTCGCGAATGGTGAAGGCGATCGTGTCGAGAATCTCCGCGAGGTTACCGCCGACCACGCGCTGGATCTGCACGGCGGTGACCATCAGGTCGAAGTCCTCGGACTTGTTGCGCTGCACCATGTGATTGAGTGCCTCGTCAACGTTGATGCCGAGCGCGATCTCGCGGGTGGCGCGTGCGAATTCGTCGGCGATCGGCGGGTTGGCGTTCTTCGCCACCGATGCGAGCGCCTGCGCAAACGAGTGCCCTGCTTTCAACGCGTTGCTCAGCAACATCAGCGTGTCGCCGAGCTGATTGTTGAAGGCGCGCGTCCGCTTCCGCTGACGGAACTTCAGGTAGAAGCCGCTGAAGATGTAGACGACGATGGGGCAGGGGATGAAGGCGATTGGGGACTGGAAGCGCAGCGCGACGAGCGCGCCGACGCCGATACCCAGACCGACGACCATGAGCAACCACTCGGACGACTTCAGCTTGAGGTCGGCCTTCTGGAGGTCATCGGCGAGCTTGCCGGTGTGCGACGTCCGGGAAAGGACCGGGTTCAGGCCGTTGGTGACCGCTCCGAGCAGGTCCCGAAGTGCGTTGCCCGTCTTCACGCGTGGCGGCGCGGTGACGGCCACCGTGTCGCCACCGTACTGATTGAGGCGGCGCGCCATCTCCCCAGCCTGGCTTTGGCCACGGCTGAGGAGGAAGGCGAAGATCGAGAGGACTGCCGAGGCGGCCAAGGCCGCTGCGACGACGGCGGCTGGCTGCATTGCTATCAGTGTCCGAACAGGGAGTCCAGCGTGCCCGGCGTCACGGTGTCATCCGACACGCTCGGCAGGCCTGGGGCTCCGGAGCTTTCGTAGTTCGGCTTGTAGCTCGTACCGTCGGCTGCCAGCTTGCCCCACTCGGACTCGGGTCGAAGGACGTAGCGGAGCACGAACTCGTGGTCGCCGACGTTGGAGGTCAGCGCTGTGAGCAGCTCAGCCTGGCTACGCGGCACCTCGACGAGCAGCATCGATGCACTGGCGGACGCGGCGCCTGTCGCAGAGGCTGTGCCGACGCGCAGCACGATGACGTCCTGGAACGAGTAGCGCACGCCACCCGTCCCGATGCCCGTGTTGACGAGGATGTCGATGTGGTCACCAGGAAGGATGTAGTAACCGGCGGCGACGAGGTCGCTGGCGAGGTTGGCGGCCGCAGCGGGCGTGAACCCGGCCGGCGCCACCGACGTCGTCGGAATCGCGACTGCGACGTAACCCTTGGTGATCTGCGTCTCGACAGAGAGCGCGGTTGAGCCCGTGCCGCTCGACGTGATCGAGAGCGCGGGAGTCGAGAAGAACGCAGGCACGAGCGGTGTGTTGTCCGCGAGCGCGACCGTGGTGGTCTTGCCAACGACAGCGACAGGATCCGACGAATGCGTCACCTGGCTTTGCTGCCACGGGAACCTGCGTCGACGACGACCATTGCAGGAGTGAGTGTCGTGCCGGCAGGAATGCTGGCATCGGACACGACGACGCTGACTTCATTTGCTGGTGCATTGGAGCGCACCAGGAGCAGCACGGCCACCGCCGCCGCCGCAGCCAGCACGATTCCAAGAAGCAGGAACACTCGGCTGTTCGGTTTGTTCGCCTGGATGGCCACCTGTTCTCCTCGGTTGTCTCAGTTGGTGTCGGTCATGCCGTTGCGGCTACGCTCATCCGCCAGCGCGTTGCTGTTGCGAATGACGGCCGCAATCGAGTGTGGAGCGTATCTACCCTGCCGTTCATCGCCTTTCGGTAACAAACGCATCGCACAGCGGACGAGCTTGTATACGCGATGCGCGCATGAACGGCGTTCGTTCCCGTGCTATTCGTCGAAGCGACCATTTGCCTGCGCGCGCATCAACATCGCAAGAATGTCGTCGCGGTACGGCGCGATGGTCACGATCTTTCGATAGAGCTTCAGTGCACCCTTGTCGTCATTGCGCAAGCGGCGAAGGCGTGTCACGCGTTCGAGGTACGAGACTGCGAGATCGATGTCGTGGTCGTCGATGCAGATGTCGGCGAGGCGCAACAGTGGCGTCTCGTGGACGGGGTCTGCGCGCGACGCGGCGAGATAGCAGCTCAGGGCTGCATTGCCTTTGCCGAGTGCGCGGCAACGGTCACCCGCGTCGAGCGCCAGCTCCGCGAGCGCGCGGCCGCCAACGTCGTTCGCGAGACGCTGCAACAGCGCGGCGGCTTCGTCGCATCGTTTGCGCCGCAGCCGGTCGTTGATCTCGAGGCGGGCTTCAACAACCTCGGGGTCGGTTTCGAAGCGATCGTCCTCGGCGGAGCGGTCGGCCGACGCGTCCTGCGCCTGGTCGGCGTCGTCATCGCGAAGCCTCCAACCTCGAGCGGCGGCGCCGTTGGGGGCTTCCTCGGTCGAGGGTGTCGCGGCAGTGTCGACGGGGGCTCGGAGCAGCCTCCGCGACAGGCGCCGGCTCGTCGGCAACCTCCGCCTCAGCCTCGGCGACGGGCTCGACCTCGGCGGCGGGTGTCCGCGCACAGCGGCAGCGGGCGTCGCAGCGCGCTGCACGACGGCGAAGTCAGCCAGGTCGCTGAGGCGAAATCCGTCTCGTGGCGCGACGAAGGCCTGTTCGCTCTCAGGCGTTGGGGTGTCCGTGTGTGCCGCGGAGCCGTCCGCTGTCTCGGCCGGCGCGCTGCCGTTCGATGTTGCCATGGGCTCGGTGACCGTCGCGTCGGTCTCAGCACTGCTTCGGTGTGCGCATGTCCGTTGGATTCGACGGCGGGCTGCGGCGTTTTGGCACCGGTGCGCCGGAACAACGTGAAAGCAGGCCGGGTCGAGGGCTCCGACGCCGCCTCTGCCGCCGCGTGGGGCTCAGCGGTCACCTCCGGCTCGGGCGTCGCCTCGATCGCGTCGATGGTCGCGGGCGCCTCGTCCTCGGGGTCGAATTCGTCGGGGCTCAGCTGCGCATCCAGCTCGGCAAGCCCGGCCTCGACGTCAATGGCTGATCGGGGCTTCGGCTCGGTGTGCTCAGACTCGGTGTGTTCGGCCTCAGCGGGTTCCGGGTCCGTGTGCTCCGGTTCCTGTATCGGCCGCGCGATCGTCTCCAGCGCGTGCGCCGCATCGCCGTTGACCTTGACGACGCCGTTGCGGCTCAGGGCCGCGACTTCCTCGGCACCGATGAGGGTCGTGTCGGCGGTCGCGTGACCGTTCGAGCCGTCGCGTCGCTGTGGGGGTTCGGGCAGCGCATCAAGGGAGAGCAGATACTCGTAGACGGCGCGCTGGAGGCGGCGCGTGAGGAAGTACAACTCCTCGGCGGGCAGCGAATCGGCCGCGGACGAGGTGACATCGGTGACGACCCGGAGGAGCGACTGCTCGTCCAGGCGTTCGTCGACGACAGCCGCGTCGAGACCGTTCTCGAGGACTTCAGGGAGCGACTGGAGGCCCGGCGCCAGGGCGGAAGCAGCATCGAGCCAGCCCTGGCGCAGGATCTCCACGTTGGTTGTAGTCATGGTCATGCGCTGCGGCCAATTGTCGTCGGCCCCGACGCCTGTCTCTGGCACCATGGCGCAACGAATCTGTGACCGCTCGTCATACAGGGGAGACACTTCGGGTGCCAGCGATCGTGGTTGACGGCTTGCGCAAGTCGTATGGCGCCCTCGAAGCCGTGCGTGGCGTGACCTTCAACGTCGAGGTGGGGGAGGTGTTCGGTCTGCTCGGTCCCAACGGTGCGGGCAAGACCACGACCATCGAGATTCTCGAGGGGTACCGGCACCGCGACGCGGGCAACGTCACCGTCCTCGGAATCGACCCGCAGGTCGGCGGCAGGAAGCTCCGTGAGCGTGTCGGGCTCGTCCTCCAGGAGGCCGCGGTGCCGCCGATGCTCTCGGTGCGGGAGCTCGTCGAGCTCTATCGCGGTTACTACCCGTCACCGCGCCCGGCAGACGAGATCATCGAGCTCGTCGGCCTCACCGAAAAGGCCGGCGAACGCGTCCGCAAGCTGTCGGGCGGGCAGCAGCGACGTCTCGACGTCGCGCTCGGGCTCGTCGGCGACCCGGAGCTCATCTTTCTCGACGAGCCGACCACCGGGTTCGACCCATCGGCGCGGCGCGCGGCCTGGGAGGTCGTGCGCAACATGCGCACGCTCGGCAAGACGATCGTGCTCACAACGCACTACATGGACGAGGCGCAATACCTCGCCGACCGCATCTGCGTCATCGCGGCCGGCAAGGTGGTTGCCGAGGGCACGCCGGAGACGCTCCGGGCTCACACCGAACAGCGCACGCACATTCGTTTCGAGCTGCCTGCCGGCATCGAAGCCGCAACGGTGCCGATGGCGCTGACGATGAGCAATGGCATGGCCGTCATCGAGACGCAAACACCGACGCGGAGTCTGCGCGACCTCACGACGTGGGCCGTGGCGCAAGGCCTGGAGCTGCCCAACCTGGAAGTGACTCGCCCATCACTGGAAGATGTGTACCTGGAGCTGACCGACCGCGATGCGACTGATGCCGGCCAGCCTGCCGGAGCCGACGCACAATGAACAACACGACGGTTGCGCTGCACCAGGTCGAGTTCGAGCAAAAGTCGTTCTGGCGCAACCCCGCAGCCGCGTTCTTCGCATTCCTGTTCCCGATCATCTTCCTGGTCGTGTTCGCCAGCCTGTTCAAAGGTCAGACGGTGCAGATCGGCACCGTCAGGACCTCTTATGACAACTACTACATTCCGGCGCTCGTCGCCTTCGGTGTCATGGGCGCGTGTTTCACCAACATCGCGGTCACCATCTCGCTTCGTCGCGACAACGGAATCCTCAAACGCTTGCGTGGAACGCCGCTGCCACCCTGGGCGTTCATCGCCGGTGTCATCGGGTCATCGATCATCGTCAGCGTCGTGCTCGCCGTGCTCACGACGGGATTCGGGATCCTCGTGTACGGCGTGCATGTTCCCGAGCATTTCGGCGCTGCCGCGGCGACGATCGCCGTCGGCGCGCTGTCGTTCTGCGCGCTCGGCCTGGCGATGACGATTGCGATTCCCAATGCCGAAGCGGCTCCCGCCATCGTCAACGGTGTGTTCCTGCCCATCGTGTTCATCTCGGGAACGTTCTTTCCCGTGGCGCCGTCGAACGTGCTCGCAAAGATCGCCGAGTGGTTCCCGGTGCGCCACTTCATCGACGGGATGTTCACCGCGTTCGATCCCGGGCGTCAGTCGTCGAGCGGCTTCAACGGCACCGATCTGCTGGTCATGGCGGCGTGGGGCGTCGGCGCGGTCGTCGTGTGCGTGCTGAAGTTTCGCTGGGAACCGAACAAGGGCTGACCGTCGCGGCTCACGGCTCAGCGCTCTTCGCGCCAGTCTCGTTCGCGGTCTGCAAATTTGCGAGCGCGAGCGCGTCGTCGAGCCGCGTGCCTCCGTAGCGGCCGCGCGTGCTGAGGATGTTGACGATGTTGCCGACGCGCCACTCGACGGTGATCTCCACCGCGGAGAGCCCTCCGGTCGTCGCCTTCACCACGCTGATGGCGTGCGCCTCGTCGCCGAGCGGGCCGGTCGATGTCGGCGTCGCACCGGGCATCACGTCGAGCTGATGCACGCCGGCGATGTATGCGTTTGTCGCCCCTGCGACGCTCGCAAACTGCAGCGCGGTGGCCACAACATCGAGCGGACCATTGGCCGTCGAGAAGTCCGCAGCACGCTGATATTCGACACTGGCAGCGGACTGAAGACCGTCTTTGGCGAGCGCCGCGGCAACTGCTGCGTCGCCATTCGCCAGCGTGGCGGCGTCGACGTGCCTCGCGGCGCTGGAGACGGTGAAATCCGGCGCGACCAGTTGATCGATGGTGATCAGGTAGCCGGTCGGGTTGCCGGTCGCGAGTGCGGCATCGGTGCTCCCGCATCCGGAAAGCGCGACCACGAACGCCAGTACAGCAAGCCCCCACCCGCCAAGGCGGCGCATCGTGCGCTACTCGTGTCGCAGCGCGCTGAGCACTGAGATTCGCACCGCTCTGCGAGCTGGACCGATGGTGGCGACCACCGCACCGAGCACCACGACCGCGATGAGCACCAGCACTGTCTCGATCGGAAAGCCGAATGCGGGAACGAACTCAGGCGTCGTGGTCGCACGGAGCATCGGCAGCGCCATGATGCAGCCTGCCCCGACGCCGATGAGAGTCGCGGTCCCGGCAAGCAGCCCCAACTCCGTGAGCACGCGGCGCATCGCCTGCCGGCTCCCAAGGCCAACCGCACGGAGCAGTGCGAGCTCACGCGTCCCCTCGCGGACGTTGACCAGCAACGTGTTGATCACCGCGAGCATCGCGATAAGCACGGCGATCACCGCGACCGCGAGCACCAGTCCGATCGAGTGTCCGAGCGCCTCGCGCGCGTCCGCCGCGATGACTGAGACGGGAACTGCCTGCATCCCATAGCTCGCTGCGGTCGCCTCGACGGTCGCCGCCGACCCGGTGGTGACCACGAGGTCGTCAAACCCAGCCGCTGCTGTGCCGAAGTACGTGCGCGCCAGATCGTCGGCCATCACGAGACTCTCGCTGCCATCGCCGGCAGGGAAGGAGTGGCTGACGACGCCGACGATCGTGAAATAGACGGTCCCCTGGACCGTCGCGACCGGCAGTTGGGAACCGACGGTCCAGCCGGTGGCTGCCGCCAGACCGGCGGGCTCGAGGAAGCTCGGCCCGTTTTCGAGTGCGGCGAGCGCCGCAGTGCGGTTGGCCGAGATGACGTCGAAGCCACCGTAAGCGGCGTATGCGCCCGGGTCGATCGCGGCGACGCCCTCCGATGCGCCGGCGACGGTCTCCGAGAGGAGTCGCATCGGCGTAGCCCGGCTGACACCAGTGCTCCTGGCGATCGCGGATGCCACCGCGTCACCCTGCGTGACGGGGCTGCTCACGAGCACGTTGCCGACGAAGAGATTCGCGATCCAGTTGTCGCTGGCGCTCAGCGCTCCAGCGCTCAGCGCGCTCACGCCGACAGCCGTCGCGACGCTCACCGCGAGTCCGGCGGCGGTGATGGCTGTTCGGTTGCGTGCGCGCGCCAGATGGGCGGCCCCGGGGATCGCGCCCGTGACGAACGGGGAGAGCACGGTGGCGATCAGCCGGATGAGCATTGGCGCGACGACCGGCAAGGACATCACGATGCCGAGCAGGAACGCCACGACGCCGAACGCGACGACGCCGCTGTTGGTGCTGATGAAGCACAACGCCGCGATGATGAGGAACGCGGGAGCGCCGACGACGACGATCGGACTGGTGCGCTCATTGGCGCCGATGGGGTGGGGGCGAAGGGCGGTGAGGATGGGCAGCCGTGCGGCCGCAAACGCCGGCAGCAGGCCGCCGACCAGCGCGGACCCAAGGCCGGCGATCACGGCCGCAATGATCTGGAGCGCGGTCGGCATCAGCGGTGGCGGAGCAAGGTCGCCGGGGGCGATGCCGGCCTGGAACGCGGCGCCAAGCAGGATGCCGCCGGCGATGCCGATCGGAACGCCAGCGATGGCGACCACGCCGACCTCCGCGGCAAAGAGCCGGAATACCTGTCGCGAGGAGGCCCCCGCTGCACGAAGCAGCCCGATCTCCCGGCGCCGTTCGAACGCCGCGAGCGCTGCGCTGTTCGCGGTGACGCCCGCGCCGACGATGAGGCTGAGCACGGTCACCAGCAGGAGCATCGGCTCGATGTCCTGGAGCGGCTCGGACGATCCGGCGCGCGGGTTGTACGTCGTCACGCTCGCGCCGAACTGTGTGTGCACTTCGCCGGAGACCGCCGCAACCGTGGCACCCGGGCCGAAGCGCAGCGCCACGAGTGGCGTCCGCAGCCCGGAGCCGAAGATGCCGGTCATCGCCGCGTCGTCGATGAAGACGGCGTTATGCGTGAAGGACGGCCCGCCGCTCGTGCCGGCGGTGAAGCCCACCACGGTGAAGACGTCAGGACCGGTTGCGGTGATCATCTGAATCTTCTGACCGATCCGGATCGGGCTGCCGAACTCCACCGGTGAGCACGGAGGCAAGCCCCTGATCCATGGCGACCTCTGATGTGTTGCCCGGCAGCGGCAGCCGTCCAGAGACCACCGTCACGCTCCGCAGCGCAGCGCTCGAGTTCTGGAGCCCGACGAGCGTCACCGTGTCTCCGACGAGGCTGGCACCGGCCGGTCCGGCCGCGACCTGCTTCTCGTGGAGCGGCACGGCCTGCAGCACGCCCGGGAGATCTCCCAGTGTCGTGATCTGCGCCGTCGTGAGGCCCGCGCCGGCGTCCACCCGCACGTCGAGCGACGACGCTCCTGCCTGCTGCGCCTGCGCCTCGCCGGCCTGGACGGTCAGGCCCTGGATGGCGATCTGCACCGCAAGGACGACGGCGATGCCGAGCGCCACCGCGACCGCAGTCAGCGTGCTGCGGAGGGGGCGCGCACGCACCGCGCGCACCGCCAGCAGCCACATCTCGCTCACAGGTCGAGCTTGGCGAGCCGCGCGACGAGGACTCCGGCATCCGGGATCGCGTCTGGGACCTGGCCCTCATGGCTCAGCGTCACCTCATCGACGACGGCGCCGTCACGCATCACCAGGACGCGATCGGCGTAGGCGGCGACACGGGCGTCGTGGGTCACGAGGACCGCGGTCTGGTGCTCCTGACGGCAGAGCCGGGTCAGCAGCGCCATCACCTCATGACCGCTCGTCCAGTCGAGGTTGCCGGTCGGCTCGTCGGCGAGGAGGAGCGACGGTGACGCCGCCAGGGCGCGGGCCAGCGCGACGCGCTGCTGCTCGCCGCCCGAGATCTCCTCGGGTCCGTGACCCTGGAGGCCGTGGAGGTTGAGCTGGTCCATGAGCGCGTCGACCCGGTCGCCGATCGCCTGCCGCGAAAGTTTCTGGCGATGCCTGGCGGGCGCGTCATTGCGGAGACGGAGCGGCAGCGCCACGTTCTCCGCCGCCGTCAGCGTCGGGAGCAGGTTGAAGAACTGGAAGACCACCCCGATATGGTCGCGTCGGAACGCGGATCGTTCCTCGTCGCCGAGGGCGTACATGTCGACGCCCTGGACCTCGACCTTCCCCTGATCGGGCGGCTCGAGGCCGCCAAGGATGTGCAGCAGGGTGCTCTTGCCACACCCGCTCGGGCCCATGATCGCGATGAATTCGCCCGCGCTCACGGTGAGCGACACACCTCTGATGGCCTCGCGAGGTGGCCGGCTGACCCGGTAGACCTTGTGGAGTCCCGAGGCGACGACGATGCTGTCAGTGGCGTCGCCCGAGGGCGGTTCGACAGTGCCGAGCTGAGTCAGGGTCATGGCCCTCGTTTGCTGGAAAGTGGACTAAAACGTCAGGAATGCTTCGAGCACGGACTCGATGCTGTTCGGGAGGAGCCCTTCGTACTGGGTGATCGGTGGAGCGGGGAGATCCTGGGGAAGGCTGCCGGCCGGGACGGCAAACGGCGTCGCTGTCGGCATCGCTGATGTGGTCGGCGCCGCGGTGGCCGCCGGGGGGACGCCTGGAGTTGCCGGCGCCGGGGAGTTCCTGCCGCCCGGTGCGGGCTTGGGTGTCTTGCGCGGGGGCGGAGCGGAGGCCGTGCCGACCTGGGCGAACTCCTCGCTGAACATCCAGACGTTCTGGAAGCCCGGTGAAACGCCGGTCCACGTCACGCCGGGAGCGCTCTCGTCCGAGCCGACACCCATCTCGGTGTAGTTGGAGTTCGAGGATGTTGGAGCGGTGGTCGGGGCTGTTCATGAACGCGCTGTTGATATATGAGGCTGCTGCGCTCGAGCTGCCCTCGTTGTTCACCCACCCGATGTTCTCGCCCGCCGACTTGTAGTGGATGCCGAACGCCTGCATCATCGAGAAGACGAGCTGGCCGCACCCCAGGATGGGATGCGCGAAGTAATTGCGCTGGATCATGTCGTCAGAGCGTCCGTTGACCTCGATGCCGTTGCAGTCATAGCGCGCGTTCTCGCCGATCGACTCGAGCGTGCCGCTCTGGACGAGCGAGTGCACGCCATTGCTCGTCCGGTCGCTGTTGGTGAGCGAGAAGAGCGTTGCATCGGCGCCCCCGTTCGCGCTGGCGATGTTTGTTGCACCTGCGAGATGCAACACCGCGAGGCCACAGGCGGCGAGCACCGCTATTGTCATCAGGGCAGGACGGATGGCGGCGACCAGGTGCGCCCACGGGCGTGACTCGGCGATAGCGCGGCTGCTCCGCACGCACCGCCCGAGCGGTCCGCTGCAGCTCGTCCCACGCCGACGGCACCGGCCGATCTTCCATACGACAGTCCTTCACACGAATTCCGCGACCGATCGATTCCGGCCGGGCACTATCTAATCCCCTCAGAGCCCCTGGGACTGTGCTTCGACAGGATCGTTGCACCGCTGCGCGTGCATCCCGGGGATGCTAGTTCTCAGCCTCCGGGCAGGTATCCGATCGTATTCACACGAGGTGATCTGGGCTCTCATGTCGCTTCTCGACCGAGTTCAGCGCAAGGCAGAAGGCACTCCCGTGCCGGCTCCATCCCACGCGCCGGCATCGCCGGCATCGCCCCCCGCGCAGGAGCGCACCCCAGACGTCGAAAACGACCGCTACGCTCCCGCCGGCTGGCAAACCCGTCAGAACGGCGCTGCGCCGTCACCGGCGCCGGCGCCACAGCCGGCCCCCGCGCCGATCCCGATGCGACCGCCGCAGGCGGCGGCCCGACCCGCGGAGACCGAGCGATCGAGCCCGGCCGCCGAGGCGCCGCGCACGCCAACGTTGCTCAACCGCACCGGCGGCAGTTTGAGCCGTCCCGGTCTGAACAAGATGGGCGGCCACACGAACACGCACGTCGCGCTCCGCGGCAAGGTGCATCAGCGCCTCGTCGAGGAGCTTGCGCAGGACACCAACTCGGTCCCGCCGGAGGTCGTCCGCCAGCGGATCTCGGAGATTCTCAACGACGTCATCACCGAGCAGAACATGACGATGAGCCGGCCGGACCGAATGCGGCTCGTGGAGATCCTCGTCAACGATGTGCTCGGACTCGGACCGCTCGAGGAGCTCCTCGCGAACGAGGAAGTCACCGAAATCATGATCAACAGCCACAAGCAGATCTACGTCGAGCAGCACGGCAAGCTCACGCTGAGCCCCGTCTCGTTCGAGAGTGATCAGCAGCTGATGCAGGTGATCGACCGCATCGTCACCAGCATCGGCAGGCGCGTCGATGAGTCGTCGCCGATGGTCGACGCGCGGCTCAAGGACGGATCGCGTGTCAACGTGATCATTCCGCCGCTCGCCCTGCGCGGGCCGACCATGACGATTCGAAAGTTCGCCAAGGAAGCGCTGACGATCGACGATCTGATCAAGTACGGCTCCGTCACCAAGGACATGGTCGATTTCCTGCGTGCCTGCGTTCGCGGCAAGCTGAACGTCGTTGTCAGCGGCGGGACCGGCTCCGGCAAGACGACGACGCTCAACATCCTGAGCAGCTTCATCCCCGAAGATGAGCGCATCGTCACCATCGAGGATGCCGCGGAATTGCAGCTCCGGCAGGATCATGTCGTGACGCTGGAAACGAGGCCCGCAAACGTTGAAGGCAAAGGCCGCGTCTCCATTCGTGACCTGGTCATCAACTCGTTGCGTATGCGGCCGGACCGCATCGTCGTCGGAGAGTGCCGTGGTGGTGAGGCGCTGGACATGCTCCAGGCCATGAACACCGGCCACGATGGGTCGCTGACGACCCTCCACGCAAACAATGCACACGACTGCATCAGCCGTCTCGAGACGCTGGTGCTCATGGCCGGCGCCGAGCTGCCGTCACGCGCGATCCGCGAACAGATCGGCTCCGCGGTGAACGTTGTCGTCCAGCAGTCGCGTCTTCGCGACGGGACACGCAAGATCGTCAGCATCACCGAAGTGCTCGGTTGCAACAACAACGAAGTGCAGCTGCAGGACATCTTCAACTACAAGCAGGTCGGCGTCGACGAGGACGGCAAGGTCGTCGGTTCGTACATGCCGACCGGTGTGCTGCCGACGTTCCTCGAGCACCTGACGACCTCGGGTGAGGAGATCTCCGAGGAAATCTTCCAGCCCATCCACGTGATGGACAGCGTGGGGTCAGCGTAAGCCGGATCCGTGCGGCGCTCCTCCGAGTGAGGACTGCGCTATGGCGTCGTGGAGGTGCGGGAGTACGTGAACACCGAGCCGTTGCTGTCGCTCTCGGTGAGTGACGTTGGGCTGCAGGTGTACGAGTACACGCCGTAGGTCGCGATCGGGACCGCTTGCGCGGGACCGCCATTGATGGACACCGTCAGATGAGCGGCCGAGGTGTCGATCGGTTCGATGGTCTCGTAGCCGTTCAGGAAGACCACCGGCGCGCGCAGCTCGCCGCGAAATCGCACTACCACCCTGTCGCCCTGGTTGGAGCCCGTGAGCGGAGCGCCGACGAGGTCCTGCACGGACGTCCCGTTGCTGAAGAGATGCTCGACGTAGCCGGCGGCGCCGGTAGCCGTCACGCTGACGACCTTGCCCTGCTTGGTCGTGAACGACGTGACGAGCGACGCCTTCGTGACCGTCCAGGTGCCGATGACGCACGCATCGCCGATAGGCGGTCCCGGGACGGGCGTGTCGGTTGGCGCAGGTGTCGGTGTGGGCGCGGCGGTCTTCGGCGCTGACGCGACGTTCGCGGCCGCCGGTGTTGCCGGCGCGCCGCACGACGCGACCAACGGCAATGTCATCAAGGCCGCGCATGGCACGAGCGCGCGCCATGTTTTCGGTCGCATCACAACTCCTGTTCGGCAGGCAGCCGGCTGAAGATCGCTCGTCGGAGAGGTTTACGCGACGCCGCTGAGGTGGCCGTTCTTCTCGGTAGCGACGCCAACCTGGCGACGGTCCGGGAAGATCTGCGCCAGACGCGGCGGCAGCGGGATGCCCATGTCGAACAGCCTGTCGATGATCCGCGGGCGGATACCGGTCGGCTCGAAGTCGCCGATGATCTTTCCAGTCGACGGATCGGCGCCGCGCGATTCGAACTTGAAGATCTCCTGCACGGTGATCATCTCGCCTTCCATACCAATCACTTCGGTGATGGAGACGACCTTGCGCGAACCGTCCTTGAGACGGTTGAGCTGGATGATCAAGTTGATCGCGCCTGCGATCTGCTGCCGAATCGCCTTCAGCGGCAAGTCGAGTCCGGCCATGAGGACAAAGTCTCGAGCCTCGACAAAGTCTCGCGCGGGCTGTTTGCGTGGATGGTCGTCAGCGAGCCATCGTGGCCGGTGTTCATGGCCTGGAGCATGTCCAGCGCCTCACCACCACGGCACTCTCCGACGACGATGCGGTCCGGCCGCATACGCAACGAGTTGATGACCAGCTCGCGAATCGCGATACGGCCTTCGCCGTCGACGTTCGCGGGGCGCGCCTCAAGACGGCAGACATGTTCCTGGTGCAACTGCAGCTCAGCCGCATCCTCGATGGTGACGATGCGCTCGTCGATCGGGATGAATCCCGAGCACACGTTGAGCAGTGTCGTCTTACCGGTACCGGTTCCACCGGAGACCAGGATGTTCGCGCGAGCGAGCACGCAGGCCTGGATGAATGCGGCCGCCTCCTGCGTCATCGTGCCGAAGCCGATGAGGTCGGAGACCTGGTATGGATCCTTGCTGAACTTTCGAATCGTGAGGATCGGACCGTCGAGCGCGACCGGCGGAATGGCCGCGTTGACGCGCGATCCGTCAAGCAGGCGCGCATCCATCAGTGGTGTGCGCTAGTCGATGCGCCGGCCGACTGCCGCGACGATGGTGTCGATCACCCGCATGAGGTGAGCCTCATCGTCGAAACGGATGTCGGTGAGGAGAATCTTGCCCTTGCGCTCGACGTAGACCATCTCCGGTCCGTTGACCATGATCTCGGTCAGGCTGTCGTCATCGACGAGCGGACGCAGCGGGCCGAGGGCCTCGAGGTACCGAGTGTCGAGCTTGTGCGGGACGGCTGCCATGCTCACGTGAGGGTGCTCCTTGGATTCAGTCAGAGAACTTCGGTCAGATAGCGGTTCCGCGCCGATTGTGTGCGCTGGCGCTTGACGATCTTTCGGGAGCAACCGCTTCGATACACGTTCGATTCCGCGAGCGTTCGAAGCATCCACGAGTCGTTAACTCGGACGGGTACGATCTCCTCACTGTGATAAGTGCCGAGACCGTGGCATCCAACGGAGGAGCCCACGTACCGGACGAGGAATGGTTCGGAGAGGGGAGTGCCTTCGACTCCGGCGAAGACCTCGCCGCGGCGCTCTTCGCCCTTGCGGGCGCCAAGTACACGGAGCCGGGCCTGCGCCCGCGCCCGAAGTGCTCTGGCCCGTCGCGCCCACCGCGGGCGCCGACGCCGACACGTTCTTCGTCGAGGTCCAGCGCCCCGGCGCGGTTGCCGAGGCTGCGCGGCCGTACTCGGTGCGCTCGAGCGCTGCGCCGTCAGCGCCACCGCGGAGCTGGTCGGTACGCACACCCGGGGATGCACTGCTGCCGCCAACCGTCTCGGGTCGCTCCGGCTGGACGATCCGCAACAGTGTCGCCGTGCTGCATCGGACCGAGGACGCGATCGCGCACCTCCGTGAGGACGCGGTCGCCATGGCGTTTCTCGCAGCTGCCGAGGCGTGCGGGCGAGGCCGGCCCGCCTCGCTCGAGCGGAGAAAGTTCAAGCGCTAGCGGCGGTCAGCGCTCGTACTGGCGCAGGCGCTCTTCGACTTCGGTGCTGCTCAGCGACGTAGCTGCGGGCGCGGCCACGGGGGTCGTCCCCTGTGCGGCCCTGGGCGATCCGGGCCTTGTCGGTGCGGCAGTCGGTGCAGGCGCCTGGGTATCAGCCAGGTCCGCCGATTCCGCCTCGCGCCGTCGCATCATCGCGTAGACGTTGTCGAGCGTCGGAGCGTGTCCCTGACGCAGCAGGGCGAGCACGGCTTCGGGATCGATCGCCCCGGGGGCCGCCATCGCCGCGGCGCGTGCTGCCTCGATGGCAGCAGCCTGAGCGGCTCTCATCTCATGGCGAGCGTGTCGGGCGATTCGGAGGAGCGAAAGGCTGATGACGCCCTCGACGACGGCGAGACCGGCCAGGATCAATACGGAGTGATTCTGGATCCAGCTCACCAGCTGGTTGCTCACCGGGTCACGCTCCGCACAGCCGCTCGGCAGCCTGCTGATGCATCTCGCGTGCCATCGCCTGGACCGATGCCGGGTCCTGGCCCTCGAGGTGCAAGCCGCGGATCGTGTCGATGGTTGCGACGAAGTCGTCGATTGTCGACCGTGTCGTTGCGAAGGAGCGCCGTCACGGGGACGGCGTTGGCCTCACCGAGCCAGACGATGCCGATGTGGACGAGCTCGGTTCTCACCTCGTCGAAGTCGACGAACTGCGAGCCGACGGGCTCGTCGCGCTGGAAGAAGCTCTGATCACCGGGGCCTTCGAACACCGGCTCCCAGTCGTCGGATTCGGACGGGGTCTCGGCCGTTGTCGTGGCGGGCTCAGGCGTCTCATCGACCGGCGCGGGACTCGGGTGCGGTTCCGGGGCTGGCGCGACCTCGGCTTCGGCAAGCGGCCAGCTCCACGGAGCAGAGGTGCGCTCCGACGGCTTGCGCGCGAAGAGATCGGAATGGTCGACGAAAGCCGGCTCGTCGGCTGGCTGCGCTTCGACGTCGGGTGCGTCGGGGTCGGCTTCAGCGATGGGGCCGGCTTGAGCGTCAGCGTCGACGTCAGTCGCGCCCGCGTCGGCGTCCGGATCGGGCGACGCGAACTCGGCCCAGAAGTCATGCGTGGGCTCTGCTTCCGACGAGGAGTTGGTGTTCCGTCACGTCCGCCGGCTCGTCGTCGACGGGGGCAGCCAGCTCGGCGTCGCTTCCGGCTGCGTGCTCTGGCTGGAACCACGTTGACACCGAATGGTTGACCTCAGCGGCCACCTCATGGTCGCCGTTGGTCATCGTGCTCCGTCTCGTCGGTGCCCGCGAGGGCAGCCTCGCTGCCTTCGTCATGCGGGGCGTCGGCGTCATGCGCAGGCGCGTCCTCGGCTTCAAACGCATGCGCCGCTTCGGGGGCGGGCTCCGCTGCATCTTCGCGATGCACGGTTTCGGCGGGTTGATACCAACCCGCTGAGTCAGCGAGCACATCGCGCGGCGACCACCCCTGCGCAGCGGGTGTCTCGGTCTCAGGTGTCTCGGTCTCGGGTGCTGCCGAAGGCTCAGCAGCACTCGCCTCATCTGCCGTCGCGCCATCGGGCGCGGAGGATGTCGAGGGCCACGAGACCGCCCGGAGCGTGGCGGTCCCCGGTTCGACGACCGACCAGGTCGACGCGGGTGCATCGGGCGCTTCAACATCGCCTGCCGGGGCATTCTCAACGGGCTCGCCGGCGACTGCCTCCCCTTCGGGATGAGCGGCCGGTGCCTCCGCTACCGGATCATCGCCGGGCGGCGGCGGTTCGCTGCCGGAGGGGACATCGTCCGATGCCCCGGCAGGGTCGCGCGAACGAAGCCATACCGGTTGCGACTCGGGGTTCTGCTGCCGGACGCTCCAGCCCGCGAACTCGGCTGCATCTTCGGCTTCGTGTGCGGCCGCTGCTGCCGCGGCGATCGTCTCTGGCGATGTCGCAGAGGTCGAGGCGGCCGTCGAGGCGGCCTTGTCCTTCTTCTTTCTCTTCGAGCCGAATGCCCACCAGGGGCGCTTGGTGCTGACCTCTGGCTCCGCAGGGGCGTCAGGCGCGGGAGGGGGAGGCGAATGCTCGACCGATGCCGCGACGTCCTCCTCGGGTGGCGGAGGCGCGTGCTCTGCAGATGAGGCCGTTTCCTCCTCGGGTGGAGGAGGCGCGTGATCGGCCGATGCGGTGAAGTTCGAGTCCAGGGCAGTCAGCTGGTGCCCGGCATCCGGCGGCGGAGGTGGCGGCGCTGATGCGTCTGCGACATGGTCCGCGTGAGCCTGCTCATCAGCGACCGGCGCCACGGCCCCGAACGCGTACTCCGGAGTCGCGCTCGGTTCGCTGTCATGGTCCGCCGCAGGCTCGTCACTCGCGGTGGCTTCAGGGGCCTGCTGGTCGGCTGCAGCCGTGTCTGTCTCGGTTTCGCTCTCGTTCGTGGTCGCCTCGACCGGCGCGGCCTCAAGCTCGCTCGGCGCGGCCTCAGGTTCGGTCGCGCGCGGTCTCAACCTCGGCCGCCGCAGTCTCCACGCTCTCGGCCGCATCGACCACAGCACCAAACTCAGTGTCGGCGGCGTCGGTATCGCTCGTCGCAGCCTCGGCCGGCGCCTCGGGTGCAAGGACACCGAAGAAGTCGGTTGCGCTCGGCGCGGTATGTGCGGCCGCTGCGGCAACGGGGCGCGGCTTGCGCTCCATGACGGTCAAGCGCCCGCGTGCCTGCGAAAGAAGCGACCGCAGGCGCTCCGGAGAGGCGACAGCGGATCGCTGCGTCTCGGAGTACACCGCCACGAGGCCGCCACGGCTGAACAGCGCGATGCCTCGTACCGGCCCGTCGATGATGAGCACACGGTCGAGGCCGTCGGCGCGGAACGCGGCAAGCATCGACGCGGGATCGAGCCACGACATCTCGATGTCCTTGACCGCGAGAGGAAGACGCCAGAGCATCGTCAATGCCTCGGCGACGCGGGGATCGTCGAGGGCATACCCGGCGAGCGTGCCTTTGGTAGCACCGAGCAACGCCATGCCCGCAGCCTCGCCGCGCGCTTGATCCTCGTCATCGATCCAGACGGCGTCGATCAGGTCACCGCCACTAACGACCGCTGCAGCACGCAGCTTCGCTCCAGTGAGAATCAGGATCGACGGCGGCAGTTCGGCGAGACGTTCGGCGAGGTTGACGTTTTCGGGCGATGTCTCGGCCCACAGCGGACGACCACCCGGGAGGAGTGGGAAGTCGCTGAGACCAAAGGCGAGATCCGGGGAACTGTCATCGGCGGTCCACCACTCGGGGCTCTCGTCGCTGACCGGATCGTCCGCATACGACCCCGCAAGGCGAACGAAGGGACCTGCAAGCTCGTCGATGCTGATCGAAAGTGTCTCCTGCGGCGACATCGCGCGTCTCCAGTCGGAGACGGCAAACGTTCTCGGCAGTTCGGCAAGCAGCGCGTCGATCGCTGCTTCCCCTTCGATCTGCGCTTGATCCGTATCGAAGACAGCGTGGCTTGGCCGCCCGAAGACCAGGTACAGCGTCGCTTTCGCGCCGTCCCAGGAAATATCGAACGCGCCACTCAGATAATCATCTTTGGCGCTGGCAAGCTGTCGCAGTAACTTGACATGGGGCGCCGCAGTGGCCATGTGCGGATATTCTACCGACGTGCCTGCAGAAGTCATCACGATAGCGTCGCTAAAAGGTGGTGTCGGAAAGACGACCACCAGCTATGCACTCTGCGCCGCCGCGGCCGCAGGTGGTCTCAAAGTCATCGCCATCGACCTCGATCCGACTGGCGGATTGAGCAATGCGCTCGAGCGGGCGAAGCGCAGCGTCACCGTGATCGACGTGCTGCATGGGCGCGTCAGTCTTCGTGATGCGCTCATCGATCACCCGCTCGGCATCCGTACAGTTGCGTCACATCGAAGCCTGAACGACGAATCGCCATCGAAGGAGCAACTCGAGGAGATGCTCGCCGAGGTTCGTGACGATTGCGACATCATCCTGCTCGACACGCATCCCCATGAACCATCGTTGGTCGGACCGATGGGAGCAGGCGACCGGATCGTCGTCCCGACGGCGCTCGACATCCTGTCGCTGCGTGCGGCGGCGTTGACCGTCGGGCTCGCGCAACAGCTCGAAGTGCTCGATCGCATCCGGGGCATCGTTGTCACCAACGCGAAACGGCCGTTGTCACGAATCACCGACTCGCTGCTCAACGGCCTCACCCTCAGCGGCCTTGCCTTCGAGACCGTCCTCTGGTACTCGCCCGGGTGGGTGGTCGCCACATCCGGCCGCGGCGAGCTGCCGGACCAGGAGCTGCTGACCGAGAGCAAGATGCTGCTCCGCGAGGTCGCCACGCGGCCGTCGCCGACGGAGGCGCTCCGCCAGTTCGTGGGAATGGCTCAGGGCCGGCGCCCCAGGCCTGCCGGAGCCGCTACTCCCTGAAGCGTTGCCACCAGCTGCGACGTCGAGACTTCGACGCCGCTGCTTTGCGCGCGGGCGGAACGGGCTTCTTCGCGACGGATGGCGCCGGCTGCGCTGCGGGCCTGGGCGCCGCGACGGGAGGTGGAGCTACCGAAGCGACCTGGGCAGGTGGGCTTGCAGCGGCGGCAATCTCGGCCGGCGCGATCTTCGGTGGCTGCAGCTCCCGAACCTGAGCGGCCTCCAGCGCCCGTTCGGCAGTCGCGCGCGCAGCCTCGGCTGCCGCTCGTCCCGCCTCGGCTGCCATGCGCGCTTGCTCGGCGAGATCGATACGCCGGAGCAGCGTGGTGCGCTCGGTCTCGAGCGTCGCGACCCGGCGGGTGAGAGCCGCGATCTCCTCCAGGTAATGGCCGTCGGCAGGTGCCGTCGCCGCGACGACCGATAGGTCGTCCTCCTCGGGATCCTGGCTGCCCGACTTCAAACTCGCGGCCTGCCGGTCCACCAGCGCATCAAGGAAAGCCCACTGCTGTCGCAGCTCCTCCTCAGAGTGGCGGGGGACCGCGCTCACCGCACCAGGGCGACCGGGCTCACGCCGTGCAGCGCGGCGAGCGCAGTCGCAAGCGCCTCTGGCGCCATGAGTGGCAGGACTTCGGCGTGGGGGATGTCGAACGCGATGTCCGCGGCAAAACGCCGCGGCCGCGACAGCGGGCTGGGTCGGAGCACGAAGGACGGGGGGACGGTCTGCGCGACAGCGTGCCCGACGGCGAGCGACGGCTGGTCGGCAAGCACGCGGGTCTCGTCCTGCGTGAACCCGGCCGCCAGCAGACGCTCGCTGAGCGCGGTGCGATCGCCGGTGTGCTGGCGGCGTTCGACCGTCGTCCACGCGGCCACGAGCAGGGCTTCACGTTCGGACAGCTCGCGCACGATCGCCGGGATGTGCGCCTGGCCGAGCTCTCGAGCGGCGCGAAGCCGCCGGGAACCGCACACCACCTCGAAGCGGTCGCTCCCGCGGCGCCGCAGGAGAAGGGGTTCGATGATCCCGCGAGACGCGATGCTCGCGCGCAGGGCGGAGAGGGTCGCGGCATCGACGTCGCTCCCGGGCCACCATGGGCGGTCGTGGACTGAGTTCGATGGGAATCCGCTCGACGCGTGACTCCGATGTGGGCGCCAGCCATCGCGCCATCGGACCCGAGAGCGGTGGACCGTTGGCGCCTTGGGCGGATCGTTCGCCGATCTCAGACACTCGTCAGCACCTCGTCCTCGGTCATGACCTCGCCGGCGAGCTCGCGATATGCGGCTGCGGCTTTGGACGACGAGGCGTACGCGGTGATGGGAATGCCCGCAAGCGAGGTCTCCTGGAGCTTGACCGTCGGCGTGATCACCGTCGCGAAGACGCGAATGTTCGCCAGCTCGCAGAGGCCGTCGAGCAGCTGGCGGCTGAACTTCGTGCGCAGATTGACGAACGTGGGGACGATGCCGAGGATCGCGAGGTCGGGATTGAGCCGGCTGCGGACGAGGTGGACGGTGCGCAGCACCTCTTTCAGTCCCGCGGATCGCAAACCCCGACATCTGCACCGGGATCAACACCTCGCCCGCCGCGGCGAGCGCGCTGATGGTGTGAAACCCGAAGCTCGGCGGCGTGTCGAACAGGACGTAGTCGAAGGTCGCGCGCCGTCCGTCGCGACGCAGGGCGTCACGCAGGACGAGCTCCTTGTCGATGGAGGAGGCGAGCTCGTCCTCGACGGCGGACAGATCCGGCGACGCGGGGAGCACGAAGAGGTTCGGCCAGCCAGTCTCGACAATCGCGTCGCCTGCGTCGACGCTGCCCGCAATCACGGCCGCAATCCCCGGCCGCTCGTCATAGGGGTCGAGCCCGACGCCACTGGTGAGGTTCGACTGGGGGTCACAGTCCACAAGCAGGACGTGTTTTCCCCGCTCGGCAAGCGCGGCGCCGAGGTTGATGACGGTCGTGGTCTTGCCCACCCCGCCCTTTCCAGACACGCATGCAATGGATGTGGTCACTTGTCCCCTGCCCAATAGTTTGCACCGCAACTCGATAGCCAACACGGGTCGGGCCGGGAAAGCGGGCCAGCGACACGATGGCGCTCTGTCACCCGCGCGTCACTCGCGGTCCGAGGACGCGGCACAGAACGCGTCAATACTTCCAAGTAATGATGAATGCACAGCGTGCAGACCATCACGGAGAGGTGGAGAGCGTCCAGCTGCGTCGTGGTGAGATGTACAGGATTTCGTACAGCCTGCAGACGCCCCAGCTCCGCCGAGTGACCCGCAGTCTCGCGGTGTTCACCGGCGCCTCGAAGCGGCGTCTCTGGGACGGCCACGAGGCGATGTGCTACGAGTTCGAACGGCCGCACGGTCGCCCACTCTCGTTGCTCCGAACTCAGATCGTCGAAGCGCGGCCCGCGACCCTCAACGATCGTGGACAGCTCGTCCTTGTCGAGGAGCCTGGTCCACGGCAGCGCCGAACCTTCTCTCGCGGCCTCAACGGCCGCCCGAAGTGGCATCCCCCGCAGCAGTCAGCTGGCTAGACCGGTCTCTTCGGACTCGGCCGCGCTCCGCGACAACCGTTCGTTGAGACCGCGGCGCTCGAAGCGGTAGCCGATTCCGGGGACCGCATGGATGTAGGTCGGTCGCGGTCCGGAGGGCTCGATCTTGCGGCGCAGCCGGTAGACGTGCGCGTCGACGCTGCGCAGGTCGAGGTCGGCACCCTGGCCCCAGACCTTCTGGATCATCTCGGACGCGCGAGATGACGCGACCCGGCGAGGCCGAGAGGAGCGCAAGAAGGTCGAACTCAGTCGGGGTGAGGTTCACCGACTCGCCGTCGCGAAGCACCTCGTGGCGTCCGATGTCGACGATGAGGCCCGGGAACTTCAGGCGGCCGGGGCGTACCTGCGACTGCGAGGTCCGTTGCCGGCGCAGCTTCGCGTTGACGCGGGCGGCGAGCTCACGGATCTCGAAGGGTTTGGCGATGTAGTCGTCGGCACCGATCTCGAGGGCGACGACGACGTCGACCGTGTCGGTGCTTCGCCGACAGGATGATGATCGGCACTTCGACACCTGCGCCGCGAAGGCGCCGGCAGACGTCGAGGCCCGGCATGCCCGGGAGGCTGAGGTCGAGCAGGATGAGGTCGACATCGCTCTGCTCGGCGAGACGGAGGCCTTCAGCGCCATCCTCGGCGAACTGCAGGCCAAACCCGTGCTGCTGCGCGACCGTCGACAGGATGTCGCGCATCGCGGGGTCGTCGTCGATGACCAGCACCGTCGCTTCGGCGGGAGCGCGAACAACTCCATGACCGAGCGGCGCCAGGATGGATTCGGTGAACGTCGTCATCTGTCCTTCACTTCGGGTCGAGCGCACCAAACGTGCCCACCGCTGCAAGGTAGCACCGCAGGCCGGACGCGATTCCCGTGGTTACGCAGGCGTTGCCCGTCTTTACGTGTCTGCAACCGGAACACGCGCGATTGAACGGCGACGGTGCGTGTCGTGCTGTTCACACGTGCACCGGGAGAGCGACGACAAACGTGTTGCCGCGAGCACGTGAGTTGTCGATCCAGATGCGGCCGCCCATGCGCTCGATGAGCTGGCGCGCGAGGTACAGGCCGACGCCGAACCCGCCGCGCTGGCGCAGCAACGGCGACTCCACCTGATAGAAGGATGCGAACACACGGTCGACGTCGCTGTCGGGGATGCGCCGTCCGTTGTCGCGGACTTCGACATGCACCTTGTTCACCGCGCGATACGTGGTGACACGGACCGGCTCGGACTCCGGCGAGAACTTGAGCGCGTTGTCGATGAGACAAGCCACGACCAACGCGAGGCGCTCGTGGTCCGCAAGCACGCGTTGCGCATCGGGCGCGACGGTGATCGCGAAACGATCGTGGTCGGCGGACTCGACGAAACGTGCGATCACTTCGCGGAAGACGTTCTCGAGGTCCACCGCCGCAGTTTTGAGCCGGATCTCGCCGGACTCGAGCTGTGCGATGCAGAGCAGATTGTCGGTGAGGCGCGCCAGATGCTCCGCCTCGAGTCGCAGCTCGTGCAGGCCTTCATCACGCGCCTCCTGGGGCAGACGATCGCCGGCGTCGTGCATCAACGTGAGCCACGCCTTGATCTTCGTGAGCGGCGTGCGCAGTTCGTGCGACGCGAGCATCATGAACTCGCTCTTGATGCGATCAACCTCACGCAGCTCCGCGAACGCCGCGTGTTCGAGCTCGATGGACCTGCGCAACTGACGGTCGCGTTCACCAACGAGCTCGCGCGCGAGCAGGTTGCTGCTGAGCGCGACAACGAAGAGCAGGAAGAGTCGCGACACGCAGTGCGTCCACAAGCGTCGTGTCGAGGTGACCGTTCGCGACATCGAATCCGACGACGAAGTACGCGAGCCCGGCGACGACGGCGCACGCCATGCTCGACACGAGTCCGAAGCGCAGGCTGCTGGCGATCACGACGAGGAAGAACGTGACTGCGAGGTCGGAGTTGTAGCCGCCGGTGAGATAGACGAGCCCGCTGGCGACTGCGAGGTCCAGGGCGATGGTCGCGATCTGGAGGCGGCGTCCCGGGACGCGGTGGGCGAGGAGCATCACGGTCGCCGCGAGATCGAAGACGCCCCAGCTGCCGAGCACGAGGTTGACGGCGGCCGTCGACTGTCCGGTCGCCAGACCGGGGAAGTTATTGGCCACCGCGGCGAAGATGAGCACCATCCAGCGACTCAGCTCGATCGTGCGCTCGATGCCGACCCTGCGATCGCGTGTTGGCATGCTCGTCGAATCGGAGCGTGGTCTGCGCATCGGCAGACGCCCCGCGGGTCGTTCGGAGCCGCTCGGGGCGCGTGCTGGACCGGGCTGAGTGAGCTCCCGGCTCACGGCTTCAGTCACCACAGTCAGACACGCGCGCTCGGTCGCGGATGGCCTCGCTCACTCAGGTGAGCCTAAGCGGCGCGCCGTCTCGCCAGACGAAGGTCTCGTAACGATGCCGCACCACCCACTGTTACAGGCGAACGGATGCATGCCCCAGTCCTGGAAACTTCTGGTCAGCCGTGTCTCTACAACCAAACGCCGCAGTGCAGCCGGATCGACCGGACGACCTCGCAGCCGGGGCTGCCGCTCTTCGCGAGGGTCGCCTCGCCGATGCGGTCGCCGCGTACGATCGCGCGCTCGATCACCTCTCCGAGGACGGGCATCCTGAGCAACGGGGGACGGCACTCCTGGCACGCGGTCTCGCGCGCCAGCTGCTCGGCGACGCTCCCGGCGCGTCCGCGGACGTCCTCGGGGCACTGAACGTCTGGTCGCTCGCTCGCCCGGACTGGGCGTCGCAGCGCGATGTCGGATCTCGCGACCGCACTCTCCGGCGGCAACAACGGCGCCGCCGACGTGTACTGGCAGGCTGCGCTCCGCCTCGCCGAGCGCAGCGGTGACGTCGTCCTCCAGGCTGCCGTGGCCGGTGAGTGGGGCCGGCATGCTGCACGCGCGGGCGATGCTGTCACCGCTGTCGCCCTCCTCGAGAAGTCGGCCGAACTCGGCCGCCGGGCGGGTGACGACGCGATCGTCGCGAAGGCACTCGTCAATCTCGCGCGCGTCGAGCTCGATGCCGGTCGTGGCGGCCACGCGATGCGCAACATCGGCGAGGCGCTGGCCCGCGATCAGCGTGGCGACCTGCGCGCAGCCACTGCCGGTCTCCTCATCGACGTCGCCGCCGAGGCATTCCAGACCGGTGATGTGGCGCATGCCGAGCTTTGTCTCGAGCAGGCACTCTCCTTGTGCGGCACCGCGGATCGTCAGATCCGCGAGCGCACGCTCGCCGCGCTCAGCGGGCTGGCAAGATCGCGCAACGACCTCGCCGCCGCCGCGCGGTACGGCGAGGAGCTGCTTGAGAGCGCCCACCGTTCGGGTGATCTGACCGTTGCCGCGGAAGCTCTCCACGATCTCGGCAGGATCGCGATGATCGGCGACGCGAACGACGAGGCCGCGTCGCGTCTCACCGAGAGCGTCGTGATCTCCCGAAGCCTCGGGCTCGATCCCCTGGCAGCAGCCGGCTCGCGCGCGCTTGCGGAGGTGGCGATTCGCCGCGGCTCGCTGTTCCGAGCGCTCGGCTACGCCGAGCAGGCGGTGACGCTCTCGATGGGGCAGGATGACCTCGAAGCCTGCGCGGTGACGCTGCTCCTCGTCGGCGCGGAGGCGGCCAGAGCCGGCCTCGAGGACGTCGCCGGCCCCGCCAATGCCGGCGCGGCAGAGATCTACCGGCTCCTCGAACGCGATGACCTCGCGCAGGTGGTGGCGCCGGCTTCGCAAGTCCGCGCGGAGAGCGGTTCGGTCCAGGCTGACGTCAGCACGACCCGTCTCGAAGCCGGTCTCGAAGCTGCGCGCTCGGTCGTCAACCCATCTGGCGCATACGCGCCCCGTCGGGTCGCTATCAGCAGTCGGGGACTCCTGTGCGGCGGGATCACGAGCCCGTCGATCGGCCGCGGTGTCCCGGCCTGCGGCGCGGACATGACCATGCTGGAGCTCTTCGAGTTGTAGCAGGCGATCGTCCAGCCGAGCGCGTGCATCGCCGATGCCTCACGCGCGTCCGAGGGAAGGATGGCGAGCCGGATATCCTCGCTGGTGAGCACGTGCGCCCAGTTGGGCGCGAGCTGATCGACGGCCAGATACTGATTGAGCGCGCTGGTGCTGAAGACGGCAGGCTCGTCGTAGAGGAAGACAACACGGCCGTCGGGGAACCGGTATGCGAGATACCCGCCCCGCGAGTCGATGGTATAGATGCGCTGACCCGGGAAGTTCGTCGCGACGTAGTTGGCGGCGGCCTCTGGATAGGTGGTCGCCTGATATGAGGCCGCTGCAGTTGGGCTGAGCTGCGGCACGAGCACGACCGACCATCGCTACGGCCATCGCAACCAGCACGCCGCTCGTGGCGATGGGGTGGAGATGGCGCCGGGCTGACCCACTTCCGGTTGCCGAGCCGGGGTTCGACGTGAAGCTTCCAGGTCCGGGCGCCGTGCACGGCGAGTTGCGGCGTCAGGACGATCGCCAGGATGCCGAGGTTTTCCTGCGCGAACAGCGTCGCGACGAGCAGCCCGAAACCGACGATCGCCGAGAAGCGATCGGGGCCTCCGGAGATGGTCCAGAGGACGACCATGAGGATGATCTCGGCTTCGAAGATGCGCATCGACCAGTCGTGGAAGTCCGGTGAGGCCCAGCCGATCAGGTTCGTGGCCGCGCCCGGGCTGAACACACCCGCGATCACTGACGCGTAGATGCTCGGTCCGATCGGATTCGCCACCGCGGCGATGACGCTGACGGCCAGCGCGATCGCCAGCTGGCGCCGGCCGGTGCTCCCCGCCGGGCGGATGAGCAGCAACGCCGCCAGCAGGATGAGCAACCCGGCAGCGAAGCCCGTGTCCATGTTGGCCCAGATCAGCACAAGCGGTGGGAGGCCCCAGACCGCGGCGGTACGGCCCTGACGCCAGCGGCTGAGCACAAAGAGCACGATCGCGACGCCCAGCACCGTGATCTCCTCGCTGGTGACGCCGGCAACGCTCGTGAGCACGACGCCGCTGATCACCATCGCCAGCGCGAGCCAGGGACCGGTGACCCGCGCGGTGCTCGGCACCGACAGCGCCGCAAGCACGACCGCCGCGGTGGTCACAAGCCCCATGACCAGCGAGGCGAGGCCGGCACCGCCGGCGCCGACGAGGCCGGCGAGCGTCACCTGGTAGAGCCACTGCTGCCCGATCCAGGCGTGAGCGGCTGGGAGAAAGCTGAACGGCTCGTGCGCGGGAATGCCGGTTGCGGTGATCAATCGCCCAAGCGCGAGGTTCCACCAGACGTCGGTATTGCTGAAGGGCTGGACGGCGAGGACGAGGACGACGATCGCGGCGGCGCCGATCCAGGCCAGGCGGCCGGCGCGCGTCGCCCGGCGCTCCCGATCAGCGTCGGCGATCACCACTAGCTCGGCGGCAGTCATGGGGTCAGCGCCGCGGCACTCGCGGGCTCCTTGGCGAGCTGGCCGCAGACACTGTTCGCGGGATACGACGCCGGCTGCGGCGGCAGGTGCAGAGACGCCAGCTTGTCGGTCGGCACGAACGCAACGCTCAAGGCGTCCTGGTACACCTTGGTCCAACCGATGCTGTGGTCCATCACGTCCGCGAGCGGTGTGTTGACGTCGTAGAGGACGACGTCGGTACCGGCGTCGCGAATGATCGAGTCCCACTCCGGTTCGGCGGTCTCGACCTTTGCATATGTCAGGAGCAACGGGTCGCCCATCAGCGCGGCGTCACCGAAGATGTACACCTTGTCGCCACGCGATGAGAGCTCGTACGCCAGATAGCCGCCTTCGCCGTACTGGTTGAAGATTTTCAGCGGCTCCGGTGCGCCCATCAGCCATTGCGCGGCGCAAACGGGAAACTCGCGCGCGTACGATCAGGGAGTACGCCTGGACCTGCATCTTCGGGACGAGCCACGCGAGCGAGATCGCACCGAGACCGGCGAGCACGATTGCGGATGCAGTGGCGCGAAACAGCAGCGGCGGTTGCGTGCGCACGCGGCGCTTCGCATTCGCCGACGTGCGCCGGATACGGCGAACGCCCGCGCGGATGCGCGGCATCGCCATCGACGAGCTGGTCGATGAATGCCGGCGTAGCGGCAGCGACGAACAGCGCGATGTGTCGCGCTGACTGGAGTGACAGCATCGTCGTCACCAGCACCAAGGCAGCGTCGCGCGCGCGGATGTGGCGATTGGCAACGACGAGCATCACGAGTGTGAGCAGCATCGCGCCATAGATGAGCACTTCCCAGTCGTGGAAGCTCGGCGAGAACCATTCCTCGATGAGTGACTGCTGCGCGTTCGACGCCTGCGTGCCGATGGCATAGAGCAGGATCCCGGGACCGTTGAGGTTGACCATGCTCACCAACGTGCAGGCGACCAGGACGAAGAGAATCGGTCGGAGCCGTTCACGCGGCGCCGGGTCGGGCATGTGCAGCACACCGCCGATCAGCTCCGCGATGAGGATGACGGCCATGAAGCCGAGGCCGATGACGAACTCGCCGTGCAGATTGCTCCAGAACAGGAACAGCGGGACGAGCCACCATATGGCTTTTCCGCCGCGCGTCAGGTGCCGCTCGACGAGCAGCAGCGTCAACGCCGCGAAGGCAAACGTGATCATCTGCACGCGCGGGCCCCAGATGGGGAAGCCGGCGATGACGGCTATCGAGCATGCCGAATCCGAGGACGCCGCGGCTCAGGTTTGCGCAGGCGTGCCTTCTGCATCACGCAGCACAGAGTCCGAACCACGTGATCGCTGACAGCGTCAGCACGATGAGGCCGAGGCCACCGATCGCATACTCGATTGCGAAGAAGACCTCGTTCAGCCACTCGTGCATCGTCCAGTGGTGGCTTGCCGCCGTGTACGTGAACGGGTCGTTGCCGAGCAGGCCGCCATGCTGAATGATCAACTGGCCGGCGCGAAGATGCCACCAGAAATCCGGGTCCTGGATGGTGCGCGTCACCGGCAGGGCCATGATGACCAACACTGCAGCAAGGAAGAGTCCGCTGGGCGACGTGAAGGAATCCAAACGCTCGCGGAACGTGTTCCGCCGTTCGTGGACCCCCGCCTCGGCCACGCTACGTCATACGTTGTTGCCCGCCGCCTGCGTTAGCTCTGTGATGCTCCCGAGATCACGCGGGCCGCTGTCGCATTGCCCGGTTGTTCGAGGCCGACCGACGACCAGAGCATCTTCAGCAGATGCGCAAATTCGAACGGCTTGCCCATGTATGTGATCCCGCCGAGACCCATGACTGCTTGTATGTCTTCGTCGAAGCAACGCGCGGTGAGCAGGATGATCGGCGTCTCTGCCGTCTTCGCCTGAGCGCGCAGCTCACGACATACGGAGAGCCCGCTCAGGCGCGGCATCATGACGTCGCAGACGACGGCGTCAGGCAGCCAGCCTTTGATCACGATCTCCAGAGCTTCCATGCCGTCCTCCGCACAACGGACGTCGAACCCGTCACTCGCGAGCCGCAACTCGAGGAGTCGTCGCAGCGAAAGTCGTCATCTTCCGCGATGAGAATCCGAGGCGGGTCGCCGTGCGTCATGTGTGTGAGTCTTCCCTGAGAGGCAATGGAACTTCGTTCTGGTTATACGCTGGGCGCAACTTCCAGCCCGCCGTGCAACAGGCCTGTCACAGCCATTTGTGAACTGCGGGCAGGGTGCGAACTCTGCGGTGACATGATGACTGCGGTGAGCGACGTGGAAGCAGCCCCACCATGAATCCGTCGGCGTTGTCCGGCGTTCGATTCCTGGTCACCAAGCGCATCGAGGAGCTCGACGCCGCGGCGACCGCGCTCGACGAGGAGCTTGCCGGCGTCGCCATAGGCTGCAGGAGCTTCGGACCGCGCAGAGCGCCGCCGAGGCGAGCTGGGGCGCACTCCTCAGCGTGCTCCCGGCGGGCGACGTCGACGAGATCGACACCGCGTTCCGGACGCTTGCCAAGGTGCGCGCAGACCTGGCGGCCACCGAGGAGCGCCAGGTCGAGCTCGGCACCCGGCTCACCAGCATCCGCGCCGAGCAGGAGGTTCTCCGGGCCGTGTACCGGAGCCTCGACGACCTGCTCGCCTCGAGCGCCGGACCGGCGAACGGCACCGCGCGTCTGCGCGACGCCTCCCGCCAGGTCTTTCAGATCATCGAGGAAGAGCGCATGCGCATCGCTCGCGACATGCACGACGGGCCGGCGCAGTCGATGGCGAACCTCGTTCTCCAGGCTGAGATCATCGAGCGCCTCATCGCCCGCGATCCAAAGATGGTGGTCAGCGAGCTTGCCGACTTCAAGAACGGTGTTCGCAGCGTCCTCGACGACACCCGCCGGCTCATCTTCGATCTCCGTCCCATGACGCTCGACGACCTGGGGCTCGTGCCGACTCTGCGGAATTCGTCGGCGAGTTCGGCGAACGCAACGCGGTGAATGCCCACCTCCGCGTCGTCGGCGAGGAGATCCGCATGGGCGGCGGGCTCGAGCAGACGCTCTTCCGGATCGTTCAGGAGGCGCTCAACAACGCCGCAAGCACGCCAAAGCCACCAACGTCGAGGTCGTCATCACGTTCCTGCCGACCGCAGGTGAGCGCGGTCATCCGCGACGACGGGGTCGGGATGGATGTCGATGCCACCGAGGCACGGTGGACCGAACGCGTCATTTCGGCCTGCTGACCATGCGCGAACGAGCCGATGGGGACAAGGGCAAGCTCGAGATCCGCTCGGCGATCGGCAAGGGAACCGAGGTCCGGGCGACCTTCGACCTTTGAGCCCATGAGGTCCGCGACCGCCGCGCCGAGGACCCAGTTCGGTACGTGCCCGGGACAATAGGGGAGATGCGTCATCGCGTGCTCGCCTGCGACTACGACGGAACGCTCGCCGACTGACGGGATCTGCTCCCCAGCGACGCTCGCCTCACTGGAACGGCTGGTTGCTGCCGGGATGCGTCTGATCCTGGTCACCGGGCGAACTCGCGAGGAGCTCGAGTCGGTGTTTGACCAGAGTTCGCTCTTTGCCGCGATCGTCGTCGAGAACGGAGCAGTCGTCATCGACGCGGCCGGGGTGGAGACGCTCCTCGGGCCGCGGCTGCCGCGAAGCCTGGTGGAGGAGTTTCAACGGGCCGGCGTCACGCCGCTCGTCGTCGGCCGCGTGCTCTGCTCGACGTCCGTCACGCAGACGGCGAAGCTGTCTGCCGCGATCGCCAGGATCGGGATCGATCGCGCGGTCGTCCGCAACCGCAACTCGGCGATGGTCATGCCGGCCGGGATCAGCAAACGGACCGGACTCGAAGTCGCGTTGCGCGCCGTCGGAGAGGTGCCGAGCAGAACCGTCGCGATCGGTGACGGTGAGAACGATGTCGCCCTCTTCGCAGTGGCGGGCGTGTCGGTCGCCGTCGCCAACGCCGTGGACGTCCTCAAGCGACGGGCGGATGTTGTCTTGACCAAGCCGAACGGCAAAGGGCTCGCCGACCTCGCCGACGCGCTGATCACCGGGGATCTCGGAGCGCTCACCGCGCTCAGTCCGCTGATCGGCTGACGGGTCAGTTGCCGGCGCGCGGCACCCGGACCATCGATGCGGGAGCTTCCCGGACCCACGAGGCGATCGCGACGTCCGTCTGCCGGCGGCCGACGACCGCTCGGCGGTCGGGCAGGAGATCGAGGTCGAGCGGTGGCGCCTCGAGCGCGCTCCGTCCGCGGGCAGCACCGCGAGCAGCGCCCGGACGATCTCCGGGTCGAACTGGCGCCCGCTCTCACGGCGCAACTCGTCGAGGCTCCACTCTGTGGATCGGGCAGCCTGATACGGGCGGCCGGTGCGCATGACGTCGAAGGCGTCGACGACCGACACGATGCGGGCCCCGAGTGGGATCTCCGCGTAGCGCAGCCCGTCGGGGTAGCCGCCGCCACTGAAGTGCTCGTGGTGATGGCGGACGATCAAGCGGACGTCCTCCCAGGTGTCGATGTCGGCGAGGATGCCCGCGCCGACCTCGGGATGCGTGCGCATGATCGCGCGCTCCTCATCGGTCAGCGCGCCGGGCTTGCGCAGCAGCGTCTCGGGGATGGAAACCTTGCCGATGTCGTGGAGGCAGGCGCCGAAGCGGATGACGCTCCGGTCCGCGTCCGAGATCCCGAGGTGGCGTGCGATCGCGTCGGACATGCCGACGAGGCGGCTCGAGTGCTCCTGGGTCTCGTAGTCCTTGGACTCGAGCGCGTTGGCGAGCACCATCGTGAACCGCTCGAGCATCGGCGCCAGGAATCGCAGTCGCAGAGCCTCGGCGGCAAGCTCGCGACGCTCGAGCGCGCGGTCGAGCACGGTCAGGAGGTGCAGGGCTGTGAAAGGCTTTGGGATGAACGCGACGGCGCCGGCCTGCATCGCCTGCATCGCCAACTCGAGGTCGCGAAAGGCAGTGACGACGATGCACGGGATCATCGGATCGACGCGCTGGGCATGGGCAACGACGTCGACACCGTTGGCGTGCGGCATCGCGTAGTCGGCAATCACGGCATCGAAGCAGCCGGTGCGTCGACCGATGCGATCGCAGCGGACCCGTTGGCCACCGAGGCCACCTGGTGTCCAGCGAACTCCAGCGTCTCCCCGATGAAGCGCCGAATCGAGCGCGTCGTCGTCGGCGACGAGTATCCGAGCCACGTAATGGGTTTCCTCCGCCGTCTCCGCTGCCGACTATGCGATCGGTCGCGTGACCTCAGGTATCGTCGCCGATGCTCCGAGATGGAGGTGTCCGTCACACGCCTGTGCGAGAACGCTACAAGCCCGGTCGTGGCTCCGGCGCCGACCCGAAAGGAAGTCTCAGCGTGTGCCGCCAGTGCGCGCGTACCGCGCGTTGCACCTGCAGATCGGTCCACCAGATGGGAACCTCGGCGCTCTGATCGTGGTCGACGCGTAGATGCTTGCAGAGGACCTTGCGCTTCACCGGCATCCCGAAATCCTTCCTTCCGGTCATGACGACCTTATAGACGAGATAGACCACAACCCAGCACACGAGTGCACCGGTTGCCGCCAGGTAAACGTCACCGGGAATCGACCCGGAGGACTTTGAGGCGTGCGCGGCGGCTGCGAGGAGAAGGAGCATCGGGCACAGCCTATCCCGCGCTTGCGACGCATCAGTTCACGATCCGGTAACAGCCCGGAAGCCGTCACCGGATCGTGAGTGCTGTCTGCGTCGCGTCGCGGGTTCGGTTACGCGATGGGTTCTGGCTGCGGCTCCGGCTCGAGGGACAGCGCAGGCTCGCCCTCGACGCCCATACCGATGTAATCAGGGTCACCACCACCGGCTGCTGCCGCCTCTTCCTCGTAGAGGCGCAGCGCCTCGTCACGAAGCTTCTGGTAGTAGTCGAGCCCGGTCCCGGCGGGGATGAGCTTGCCGATGATGACGTTCTCCTTCAAGCCGCGAAGGCGGTCGATCTTGCCCGAGATGGCCGCTTCGGTGAGCACTCGCGTGGTCTCCTGGAACGACGCTGCGGACAGCCACGATGCCGTGTTGAGCGCGGCCTTGATGAGACCGAGCAGCACGGTCTGCGCGATGGCGGGCTCGCCACCCTCGCTCAGCGCGCGGGCGTTGGATTCCTCCCACTCGAGCTGCGAGACGATCTCGCCCGGGAGCAGGTCGGTGTCGCCGGCGTTGTCGATGCGAACCTTGCGCATCATCTGCCGGACGATGACCTCGATGTGCTTGTCGTTGATGTCAACGCCCTGGGTCCTGTAGACGCGCTGGACCTCACGGACGAGGTAGTTCTGCACGTCGTCGCGACCGCGGACGAGGAGCAGCTCCTGCGGGCTGATCGAGCCCTCACTGATCTTGTCGCCGGCGCTGACGTGATCGCCGTCGCGGACCTTGATCTGTGCCGACACGGGGATCGGGTACTCGCGCGAATCGTCGTCGGTGCTGCGGACCAGCACCTGCGCGCCGTCGACCTTGACCGCGCCCGCGTACCGGGCGCGAATCGAGACTTCGTTGCCATGCTCGTCGACGCCGCGGATGAGCTCGGTGCCCTCAGCGACGTGGCTGCCGTCGGCAACCGCAACCGCGTGCTTGGAAGGCACGGGGTACGTCGTGTCGAAGACGTCGCGCGAGGTGACCTTCACCTTCTGCGACCGGTTCTCGCCGCGAATGACCTCAACGACGCCGTCGATCTCGCTGATGAGTGCCTTGCCCTTCGGCACGCGGGCCTCGAACAGCTCCTCGACGCGGGGGAGACCCTGGGTGATGTCCGATCCACCCGTGGCCACACCGCCGGTATGGAACGTCCGCATGGTGAGCTGCGTGCCCGGCTCGCCGATGGACTGCGCCGCGATGACGCCGACGGCTTCGCCGATCTCCACGAGACGGCCGGTTGCAAGGTTGCGGCCGTAGCACATCCGGCAGACACCCTCGCGGGCCTTGCACGTCATGATGCTGCGCACCTTGACACGGCCGACCGCGTCACGCTCGCGGAGGATGCGGCGAGCGGTTTCGTCGTCGATCTCCTGACCGGCGCGGATGACAGTCTCGTCGCCGATGACGATGTCCTGGGCGCAGATGCGTCCCTGGTAGCGGTCGATGACGCGATCCTTGAGCTCATCGTCGGCGAGCTCGATCCAGATCCCCGCCGTGGTCTCGCAGTCCTCGATCCGGACGATGACGTCCTGTGCGACGTCGACGAGCCGGCGCGTGAGGTACCCCGAGTCAGCGGTGCGCAGGGCCGTGTCCGCGAGCCCCTTGCGCGCGCCGTGGGTGGAGATGAAGTACTCGAGCACCGTGAGGCCCTCGGAGAAGTTCGCCTTGATCGGCAGGTCGATGATCCGGCCCGTCGGGTCGGCCATCAGTCCGCGCATTCCGGCGAGCTGCCGGATCTGCTGCTTGCTGCCTCGGGCTCCCGACTGGGACATCATCAGCACCGAGTGGAAGCGGTCGAACGAGCTCATGGTGACCTCGGTCACCTTGTCGGTCGCGTTCGTCCAGATGTCGACGGTCTTGAGGTAGCGCTCGTCGTCGGTGATGAGACCGCGACGGAACTGGAGGTCGACCTGCTCGACCTCGTCCTCGGCCGTTGCGATGATCCCGGCCTTTGCAGGTGGAGTTTTGATGTCCATCGCCGCCACCGTCACACCGGCGACTGTCGCGTAGTGGAAGCCGAGGCGCTTGATCCGGTTGACGAGCAACGCGGTGGTCTCGGCGCCGTGCAGGTCGTAGCACTCCTTGACGAGGTGGGAGAGCTTGCCGAGGTCGAGGAACTCGTTGCGGAAGGCCATCGACGGAAGGTCGTTGTCCGTCCCGGCATCGCCGAGCGGCAGGACCTCGTTGAAGATGACGCGGCCGATGGTCGTGGTGATGATCTCGGTCCCGGTGGGATCCTCTTCCGACGCACGATGTGCATGCACGTTGCGCTTGGGCAGACGCACCCGCACGCGCTCGTGGAGGTTGACGACGTGATGCTCGAACGCGAGCAACGCCTCGCCGGCTGACGAGAAGATGTGCAGATCGGTCTCGGGACGTTCGTCGTCCGCGCCGCGCTGGGTGAGGTAGTACGCACCGAGGACGATGTCCTGGTGCGGCGCGACCACCGGGCTTCCGTTGGAGGCGTTGAGGATGTTGTTCGACGACATCATCAGGTTCTTCGCCTCGGCGACGGCACCGCTGAAGAGCGGCACGTGCACCGCCATCTGGTCGCCGTCGAAGTCAGCGTTGAACGCCTTGCAGACGAGCGGATGGATCTGGATTGCCTGGCCCTCGACGAGCACGGGCATGAACGCCTGGATGCCGAGTTGATGCAGGGTTGGCGCGCGGTTGAGGAGCACCGGATGCTCCTTGATCACGCCGTCGAGCACGTCCCATACCTCGGGACGAACCCGCTCGACCATGCGCTTCGCGCTCTTGATGTTCTGCGTGCTGTTCTGCGAGACGAGCTCGCGCATCACGAACGGCTTGAAGAGCTCGAGCGCCATCTTCTTCGGCAGACCGCACTCGTTGAGGCGGAGCTCAGGTCCGACGACGATGACGGACCGACCGCTGTAGTCGACGCGCTTGCCGAGCAGGTTCTGACGGAACCGGCCCTGCTTGCCCTTGAGCATGTCGGACAGCGACTTCAGCTTGCGGTTGCCGGTGCCGGTGATGGCACGGCCGCGCCGGCCGTTGTCGATGAGCGCATCGACGGCTTCCTGGAGCATCCGCTTCTCGTTGCGCACGATGATCTCCGGCGCACCGAGCTCGAGGAGTTGCTTCAGGCGGTTGTTGCGGTTGATGACGCGGCGGTACAGGTCGTTCAGGTCGCTCGTCGCGAAGCGGCCACCGTCGAGCTGCACCATCGGGCGGAGCTCCGGCGGGATGACCGGCAGGACGTCGAGGATCATCCACGCGGGTGATGTCGACGACTTGCGGAATGCCTCGACAACGCGCAGCCGCTTGATCGCCTTCTGACGGCGCTGTCCGCTCGTGGACTTCGACTTGTCGCGGAGGCGCAGCCCCTCGTCGGAGAGATTGATCTGCTGGAGCAGCTCGCGGATCGACGCGGCGCCGATCCCTGCCTTGAAGACCTTGCCGAACTTCTCGACGTACTCGCGGTACTGGGTATCGGTGAGGAGGTCGCGGACGGTGAGGGACTCGAGCTCCTCACGCTGCTTCTGAACCTCGGCCTTGAGCGCGTCGAGCTCCTCCTGGGCGCTGACCTCGCGCTCGGCGCGGGAGCCCTGGAGCTCTGCACGGAAGCCGGCGATCTCGGCGCCGGCCGCGTCCTCAGCTTCCTGGATGCGCTGGGAGATGCTCGCGTTGAGCTCCTCGGCGCGCGCTTCCGCTCGATTCTGCACCTCGATCGCGAGGTCCTCCTCGAGCAGCGTCCCCTTCTTGGCGACGACCTCGGTGATCACCGAGTCGCTGAGCGTGAAGTTGGCGGGCGCCTTGCGGCCCTTGGCCTCCTGGATGCGCTCGTCGAGATCCGCCGCGGACTCGCGGAGCGCCACGAGACGGCGCTCGCGCTCCTCCTCGAGGCGGGTCTTCTGGGCGGCAAGCTCGGCTTCGCGCTCTGCGATCCGTGCCTCGACCTCGGGCTTCGCGTCGGCGGCTCCCGAGCTCATCCGCTCCTTGAGCGCGATCACGCGCTCGTCGGTGTTGGGGTCGAGCTTTGCGAGCAGCTCGGTGCGCGCCTTCTCATCGATCGACGTGACGATGTAGTTGGCGAAGTACAGGACCTTCTCGAGGTTGCGCGGGCTCATGTCGAGCAGGAGTCCCATGCGCGAAGGGATGCCCTTGAAGTACCAGACGTGCGACACGGGCGACGCAAGCTTGATGTGACCCATGCGCTCGCGGCGCACCTTTGCGCGGGTCACCTCGACGCCGCACTTGTCGCAGATGATGCCCTTGTACCGATACCGCTTGTACTTGCCGCAGTGGCATTCCCAGTCCTTGGTCGGACCGAAAATCTTCTCGCAGAACAGACCGTCGCGTTCCGGCTTCAGGGTCCTGTAGTTGATGGTCTCCGGCTTGGTGACCTCACCATGCGACCAGGACAGGATCATCTCCGGACTGGCGATCGACAGTTTCAGCGCATCGAAGTTCTCGAGTTTCAGCATGTGTGTCCTAACTACCGATTGCTGCTATCGAATGTCGTCCACGTCGTCGCGCTCGTCGCGCTCGAGGTGGATACCGAGATCGAGTGGAATGTCGGGGATGTCCTCCTCACCGAGGAGGATCTGGTGCTCGTCGTCGGACTGGATCTCGACGCCGAGTGCAAGGCCTTCGAGCTCCTTGACCAGCACGCGGAACGATTCCGGGATGCCGGCCTCGAGCGTGTTCTCGCCCTTGACGATCGCCTCGTACGCCTTGACGCGTCCGACGATGTCGTCGCTCTTGACGGTGAGGATCTCCTGGAGGATGTGACTCGCGCCGTAGGCCTCGAGTGCCCAGACCTCCATCTCGCCGAAGCGCTGTCCACCGAACTGCGCCTTGCCGCCGAGTGGCTGCTGCGTGACGAGGGAGTAGGGACCCGTGCTGCGTGCGTGGATCTTGTCCTCGACAAGGTGATGCAGCTTGAGCATGTAGATGTAGCCGACGGTGACCTCGCGATCGAAGAACTCACCGGTGCGCCCGTCGCGCAGTTTCTCCTTGCCACTGCTGGGGAGTCCCGCCCTGTCGAGCTCGCTTTCGATCGTCTCCTCTGACGCGCCGTCGAACACCGGCGACGCGACCTTGAGGCCGAGTGCGTGCGCCGCGTACCCGAGGTGGGTCTCAAGAACCTGACCGAGGTTCATGCGGCTCGGCACACCGAGCGGGTTGAGCACGATCTCGACGGGCGTCCCGTCGGGCAGGTAGGGCATGTCCTCGATCGGCATGATCCTTGCGACGACACCCTTGTTGCCGTGGCGGCCGGCCATCTTGTCGCCCTGGGCGATCTTTCGCTTCTGGGCGACGTAGATGCGAACCAGCTCATTGACGCCGGGCGGCAGCTCGTGATTGCTCTCGCGGCTGAACACCTTGACGTCGACGACGATGCCGCGCTCGCCGTGCGGGACACGCAGCGACGAGTTCACGCACTTCACGCGCCTTCTCACCGAAGATCGCGCGCAACAGGCGCTCTTCCGCGGAGAGCTCGGACTTACCCTTGGGGGTGATCTTGCCGACGAGGATGTCGCCCGGATGCACCTCCGCGCCGACATAGATGATGCCGCGCTCGTTGAGGTTCTTCAGCGATTCCTCGTTGATGTTGGGAAGATCGCGCGTGATCTCCTCCGCACCGAGCTTGGTGTCGCGCGCTTCAATCTCGAACTCCTCGATGTGGATCGAGGTGTACTTGTCCTCGCGGACCGTGGATTCGCTGATGAGGATCGCGTCCTCGAAGTTGTAGCCCTCCCAGGGCATGAACGCCACGAGCAGGTTGCGACCCAGCGCCAATTCCCCACCTTCGGTCGACGGACCGTCGGCGAGCACGTCGCCGGCTGCCACATGGCTGCCGCTGAACACCGTGATGCGCTGTGACAGGCACGTTCCCTGGTTGCTGCGCACGAACTTGTGCACGCCGTACCACTGGTCCGGGCCGCCGTCATCGGGACGCACGAGGATGCCGATACCGCTGTCCTGTCCGCTGAGGATCTTCTCGACGGAACGATCGTTGCTCGCGGGCTCGGGCCATCCGACACCGACCACGGTTCCAGCCTTCCGTGCCAGCACCATCTCGCCGGAGTTGCGTGCTGCGTGGATCTCCATCCCGGTGCCGACGATCGGCGATTCGGAGACGAGCAACGGCACTGCCTGCTTCTGCATGTTCGAGCCCATGAGCGCCCGGTTGGCGTCGTCGTGCTCGAGGAATGGGATCAGCGATGTTGCAACGCTGACGATCTGCTTCGGCGAGACGTCCATGAAATCGACGTCGCCGATGGGCAGGTCCTTGAAGGTGTGACGCGTGCGGCACGCGACGTGCTGGACAGCGAAATGTCCCTTCTCGTCGACGGGCGCGTTGGCCTGCGCGACCGTGTACTTGTCCTCTTCATCCGCGGAGAGGAACACGATCTCGTCGCTGACCCACGGTGTGCCGTTTGCTTCCTTGTGCACGCGGCGGAACGGCGTCTCGATGAAGCCGAACTCGTTGACGCGCGCGAAGGTTGCGAGCGATCCGATGAGCCCGATGTTCGGACCTTCCGGGGTCTCGATCGGGCAGATGCGGCCGTAGTGGCTCTGATGCACGTCGCGCACGTCGAACCCCGCGCGTTCGCGGGACAGTCCGCCTGGACCAAGCGCCGAGAGGCGTCGCTTGTGAGTCGAGCTCGGCGAGCGGGTTGGTCTGATCCATGAACTGCGACAGCTGGCTGGATCCGAAGAACTCCTTGATCGCCGCGACGACGGGGCGCGCGTTGATCAGGCTCGCGGACGTGATCGTCCCCGAGTTGCTGATGGTCATGCGCTCCTTGATGATTCGCTCCATGCGGATCAGTCCCATGCGGAACTGGTTCTGCAGCAGCTCGCCCACGGCGCGTACGCGACGGTTGCCGAGGTGGTCGATGTCATCCGCTTCACCGTGTCCGTTGTTGAGCTGGATGACCTTGCGGATGATCGACACGAAGTCCTGGTTGTCGAGGACGCGGCGGTCCTTGTCCCACGCGCGCTCGCGCGCCTCTTCCTCACTGATGCCGAGGTTCTTGTCGAGCTTGAACCGTCCGACCTTGGAGAGGTCAAAGCGACGCGCGTTGAAGAAGAGCGAGTTGAGGAGCGTGCGCGCGTTGTCGACCGTTGGCGGATCGCCCGGGCGGATCTTCCGGTACAGCTCGACGAGCGCCTCTTCGACGCTTGTGCTGCTGTCCTTCTCGAGAGTCGCGGCGATGTACTGGTGCTCCGGATCCTCGTCGACATCAGCGAAGAACGCGCGGATGTCGTCGTTGCTCGCGTAGCCGATTGCTCGCACGAGCGTGGTGACCGGCACCTTGCGCTTGCGGTCGATCTTGACGGTGAGGATGTCCTTGCTCGACGTCTCGACCTCGAGCCACGCGCCGCGGTTCGGGATGAGCTTGGCCGCGAACAGCAGCCGGCCCGTCGTGCGGTCTTCACTGCTCGTGAAGTACACGCCAGGCGAGCGCACGAGCTGCGACGTGACAACGCGCTCGGTGCCGTTGACGATGAAGGTTCCCTCGCGGGTCATCATCGCGAAGTCGCCCATGAAGACCTCGGCTTCTTTGATCTCGCCGGCGTTCTCGCCGGTCTTGATGTGCAGCCTGGTGTTCACGCGCAACGGCGCGGAGTACGTCATGTCGCGCTGGCGGCAATCCTCCTCGTCGTACTTCGGATCGCCGAACTCATAGTCGAGGAAGCGAAGCTCGTAGTTCTTGCCGGTGTAATCCGTGATGGGGTTGAGCTCGCTGAAGAGCTCCTTGAGTCCCTCTTTCTTGAACCACTCGAACAAGTCAAGCTGGGTCTGGATGAGATTCCCAACCTCGAGCTTGTCTGCAATCTGGCCGTACGACTTGCGGGCGCCAGTAGTGGAAAGAGAAAGCACCATATGCTAGAGTTCCCCCGAGAAGGAATGCGCGCGGGCATGCGCGGCGACGGGCACAATCCCGTATCGTAGCAAAAACCCGTGCTGGAGAGCCGTCAGAGTCAGTTCGGCCTGATTGGCGCGCTCGCACGCCGGGGTCGCGTAAAGATCCGAAGAGACATTGCTAGGGGTATCTACCCACGGCGTCCGGACCCCAAACCGGACGCGTTCCGCAGGCGCCCGGCCATCCCGGACGCCTGCAGACGCGATCCACAGATCTCGTTGGGAACTACTTGATCTCGGCGCTGGCGCCCGCCTCCTGGAGCTTGGCCAGAGTGCTGTCCGCCTCGGCACGCGGAATCCCTTCGCGGATCGCCTTCGGGGCGGCATCGACGAGGTCCTTGGCCTCCTTGAGGCCGAGGCCGGTGATCTCGCGTACGGCCTTGATCACGTTGATCTTGGCGTCGCCGGGCCCGTTGAGGATCACCGAGAACTCGGTCTGCTCTTCGGCGGGAGCTTCAGCGGCCGCGGACGGAGCGGCGGCGGCGGCGACCGGCGCGGCGGCCTTGATGCCGAGCTTGTCTTCCATGAGCTTCACGGCGTTGACGACGTCGAGGACCGTCCACGTCTGCAGGGCGTCGACGAACTCCTCCGGGGTGAGGGTCTTGGTGGCCATTGCTTCTCCTTACTTCTTTAAAGGCTTTGGGTGGGGTGACGCCGGCTAGGCGGCGAGCTTGTCGCGGTAGGCCTCGAGCGTTGCCGCGAGCGTCGAGTTTGGCGAATCGAGTGCGGCGGCCAGGCTCGACAGCGGTCCGAGCAGGGCGCCGGCGAGGCGGCTGAGCAGCACGTCTCGCGACGGCAACTCGGCCAGGGTGCGAACCTCGGCCGCGTCGAGCACCTGCCCTTCGGCCAGGCCGGCGACCGATGGAAGGGTACGGGTGGAGCGGAAGTGCTCGAAGAGGATCCGGGCTGGCGCGGAAAGGTCTCCATACCCGATGGCGAGCCCGACCGGGCCTACCAGGACCGCGGCGAAGTCGCTCGAGCCAGAATCCACGGCGGCGCGCCGTGCCAGGGTGTTCTTGACGACGATGTAGTCGATCCCCTCGGCGCGGAGCTTGCCGCGGAGATCCTCGAGCTGGCGGACGGTGAGCCCTCGGTAGTCCGTGACCACGGCCGAGGTGGACTTCGTGAGCAACTCGGTCAGGTGCGCGACAGACGCGACCTTGCGCGTGCCTGCTCGGGTCACCTGAGCCTTGTCGGTGCTGGACGCCATCGGCTGCCTCCGTCGGGTGCCGTGCCTCCACCGATTCGGCAGGGACGGCACCGAGGCGTGCCCAACGGCACGAGCCGGCTGCGTTGCCCACCTGCGCAGGAGATTGAGCGGATCCGGCTCCGCGCCTGCGGTCTTCGGCGAACGGACGACGGCATGTCGTCTGCTGGAAGGCCGAAATCGTAGCAGGCGTCGCCCTGTTGTCGCCGTGCCGCGACCGATGGAAACGCATCTGGTCGGCACACTGGCCGAGTGCTCGGTTCCGTAGCAGCCCGGCTGCCGCGGGTCGCACTGCCTTTCCGCAAGCGCAGCACGACCCAACGCGCCCGCCCGATCTCGGTCAGCCGCGAAGTGTTGCTGTTCGTGGCCGGCTGCGCGCTTGCCGCGGGGCTGATCGGTGGGCTCAGCTTCTGGCAGGTCAGCCGCGCGGCGACGGCCGAGGCGATCAACGACGCGGAGACGGTCACCCAGATCGACGCCGACGGCATCGTGCAGCCGCTGCTGACGCCCGCGCTCCTCGCCGGATCCCCGGCAGCGATCAACGCGGTCGACGCCGCTGTGAAGGACGGTGTACTCGGCAGCCGCGTGGTCCGGGTGAAGATCTGGTCCGCCGCGGGGACGATCGTGTACTCCGACGAGCACGCACTGATCGGCGAGCACTTCGTGCTCGGCGAGGACGAGCAGAGGGCACTCGAAAGCGGGCAGCCGGACTCCGAGGTCAGCGATCTAGCCAAGCCGGAGAATCGCTTCGAGCGCTCCTTCGGCAGCCTTGTCGAGGTGTATCTCCCGGTCACGCGCGACAAACGGGACCAAGCTTCTCTTCGAGACCTACCAGGTCGAAACGGCGCTGCAGGCGGACCAGGCGCGCGTGTGGAACGGCATCTTTCCGGCGCTGATCGCCGGGCTCGGGTTGCTGTTCCTCCTCTTGATTCCGTTGAGCTGGCGGCTCGCCCGCAGGCTGCAGCGCAGCAGCATCGACCGGGCGGTCCTGCTCCAGCGTGCGATCGACAGCTCGGAGACCGAACGCTGGCGGATCGCCGGCGATCTGCATGACGGGCCGGTGCAGAACCTCACCGCAGTGAGCCTGACGCTCGGATCGGCGGCGATGCGGCTCGGCAACCCGGAGCGGGAGCAGCCGTCCCACGACGAGCTGCTGAGCATCATGCAGACGGCGTCCGAGGAATCGCGAACGGCGATCCGCGAGCTCCGCACCATGATCATGGAGATCGCCCCGCCGGATCTCGACCGCGGCGGCCTCGGCGCGGCGCTCGAGCGGCTCGGCGCCGTCGCGCGCGAGTCCGGCCTCGAGGTCGTCGTCGAGGTCGACCTCTCGGCGAGGACCCTCTCGATGCAGGACACCGCGCTCATCTACCGGACCGCCCAGGAGGGCATCCGCAACGTCGTCAAGCATGCCCACGCGGCCAACCTCCTGGTGCGGCTGGCGGTCGTAGCAGGCGCGATGGATCTCGAGGTCACTGACGACGGTGCCGGCTTCAGCCCCGACCAGCTCAACGGGCGGCAGCAGTCCGGCCACGTCGGACTCTCGCTGCTCCAGGAGCGCGTCGCCGAGGCCGGAGCCACCCTATCCATCGAGCTCGGTCCCCGGCCAGGGAACGTCGATTCGGATGCGGCTCGCGCGCGCCTGAACGCGGAGTTGTCGGACCGCAGTCACCTGGCCGCCAGAGCGGGGTAGTTCCGGTTTGACGTGTGAACTCAACCTCTGGTAGGCTGTCGCTTCGCTCCACGAGCGTTCCTCGTATTCGCGCGCGCTGTTTCGTGGCTTCGCGCACCTCTCATAAACGGACGGGTCGTGCCTACCTTTCAACAGTTGGTCCGCAAGGGCCGCACCAAGCCGACACACAAGACCAAGGCTCGCGCGCTCAAGGGTTGCCCTCAGCGCCGCGGCGTCTGCGTCCGTGTCTATACGACCACGCCCAAGAAGCCCAACTCGGCGCTCCGTAAGGTGGCCCGCGTTCGCCTCACCACCAAGGTCGAGGTGACCGCCTACATCCCTGGCATCGGCCACAACCTGCAGGAGCACTCAGTCGTGCTCATCCGTGGCGGTCGCGTTCGCGACCTCCCCGGTGTTCGATACCACGTCATCCGCGGCACCCTCGACGCCGCGGGTACCAAGAACCGCAAGCAGGGCCGCAGCAAGTACGGCGCCAAGCGCGAGAAGAAGGCGAGCTAGCAACCAATGCCACGTCGTGCCCGCGTCCAGAAACGCGTCATCCTGCCCGACCCGATCTACGGGAGCGTCGGATTGGCGAAGTTCGTCAACTGCATCATGCTCGCGGGCAAGAAGAGCATTGCCGAGAAGATCGTCTACAACTCCTTCGAGAAGATCCGCAAATCCTCGCGGAAGGAGCCCCTGGACGTCTTCGACCAGGCGATCCGCAACGTGACCCCCATCCTCGAGGTCAAGCCGAAGCGGGTCGGCGGCGCCACGTACCAGGTGCCTGTGGAGATCCGCCACGACCGTCGCCAGGCGCTGGCGCGGCGCTGGATCATCCGCTATGCGCGCGGCCGCGGCGGCAAGAGCATGTCCGAGAAGCTCGCCGGCGAGCTGATGGACGCCGCGAACGGCGTCGGCGCCTCGATCAAGCGGAAGGAAGACACCCACAAGATGGCCGAGTCGAACAAAGCCTTCTCGCACTTCCGGTACTGAGATGGCTGTGGCTGTAGCGGCTCGCGCATTTCCCCTCGAGAAGACCCGGAACATCGGGATCATGGCCCACATCGACGCGGGCAAGACCACGACCACCGAGCGCGTCCTCTTCTATACCGGGCGCATCCACAAGATGGGCGAGGTCCACGAGGGCGCCGCGACGATGGACTGGATGGTCCAGGAGCAGGAGCGCGGGATCACGATCACGTCCGCGGCGACCGCTGCAGAGTGGCGCGGCCATCGCATCAATATTATCGATACGCCCGGGCACGTGGACTTCACTGTCGAGGTCGAGCGGAGCCTCCGCGTCCTCGACGGCGCGGTTGCCGTCTTCGATGCTGTCGCCGGCGTCGAGCCCCAGTCCGAGACCGTCTGGCGCCAGGCCGATCGCTACGAGGTTCCGAGGATCTGCTTCATCAACAAGATGGACCGGATCGGCGCCAACTTCTATGCGGCCGTCGACTCGATCAAGGAGCGCCTCGGTGCCCACGCGGTGCCCATCCAGCTCCCGATCGGCGCCGAGTCCGAGTTCAAGGGAATGATCGACCTCATCACCCAGGAGGCGATCATCTACACCGACGATCTGGGCACCAGCCTCCGGCGCTCCGAGATCCCCGAGTCGATGCTCGAGCTCGTCGCCCAGTACCGCCACGATCTCCTCGAGGCCGTCGCGGACTCAGACGACGAGCTGATGATCAAGTACCTCGACGGCGCGACTCTCACGACCGAGGAGATCCTGCGCGGCCTGCGTGCAGGCACCGTGAAGACCCGCCTCGTCCCCGTGCTCTGCGGTTCCGCACTCAAGAACAAGGGCGTGCAGCCGATGCTCGACGCGGTCGTCGACTTCCTGCCGTCGCCGCTCGACCGCCCTTCTGTCGAGGGCGCCGCGATCGAGGGCGAGGTCGCCGTCGTCCGCAACGCCAGCGACAGCGAGCCGTTCGCGGCGCTCGCCTTCAAGATCGCCACCGATCCCTTCGTCGGCAAGCTGACGTTCTTCCGCGTCTACAGCGGGATCCTGCGCAGCGGCTCGTACGTCTACAACGCCACCAAGGGTGAGCGCGAGCGCGTCGGCCGCCTGCTCCAGATGCACGCCAACCACCGCGAGGAGATCGAGGAGGTCCGCGCCGGCGACATCGCCGCCGCCATCGGGCTGCGCAAGACCACCACCGGGGACACGCTCTGCGACGAGAAGTACCCGATCGTCCTCGAGCAGATCACCTTCCCGGAGCCGGTCATCTCAGTCGCCGTCGAGCCAAAGAGCAAGGCGGAGCAGGACAAGATGGGCATCGCGCTCCAGAAGCTCGCCGAGGAGGATCCGACCTTCCGCGTGCGCACCGACGAGGAGACCGGTCAGACGGTCATCTCCGGCATGGGCGAGTTGCACCTCGAGATCATCGTCGACCGGATGCTCCGCGAATTCAAGGTGGACGCGAGCGTCGGCCGCCCGCAGGTGTCGTACCGCGAGACCATCACCGCGAAGGGCCACGGCACCGGCCGGTTCGTCCGGCAGTCCGGTGGTCACGGTCAGTACGGCCATGTCGAGCTCGAGCTCGAGCCCAATCCGGGCAAAGGCTTCGAGTTCGTCAGCAAGATCGTCGGCGGCACGATCCCCAAGGAGTACATCGCGCCGGTCGGTCGTGGCATCGCGGACTCGCTGTCCAACGGTGTGCTCGCCGGCTACCCGGTGGTGGACCTCAAGGTCACGCTGGTCGACGGCTCGTACCACGACGTCGACTCGTCGGAACAGGCGTTCAACATCGCCGGGTCGATGGGCTTCAAGGACGGCATGCGCAAGTCCAAGCCCGTGCTGCTCGAGCCGATCATGCGTGTCGACGTGTTCATGCCCGAGGAGTTCATGGGCGACGTCATGGGCGACCTCGCCTCCCGTCGCGGGCAGATCCTCGGCATGGAAGGCCGCGCCGCGTCGCACATCGTGCATGCTGAGGTGCCGCTGGCGACGATGTTCGGCTACGTCGGCGATCTGCGCAGCATGACGCAGGGCAGAGCCAACTACAGCATGGAATTTCATCACTATCAGCAGCTTCCGTCGAGCCTTGCCGAAGAGCTCGTCGCGAAAGCCAAGGTTTAACTGAGACAACGGAGAGAGCAGGAGTTCAGTAGAGGCACGAAATGGCTAAGAAGAAATACCAATCCACCAAGCCGCACGTGAACGTTGGGACCATCGGTCACATCGACCATGGCAAGACGACGCTGACTGCTGCCATCACCAAGGCTCTCCAGGAGAGCGTCGGTGGCGACAACGCGTTCGTGTCGTTCGACAAGATCGACAACGCGCCCGAAGAGAAGGCGCGCGGTATCACGATCGCAACCGCGCATGTCGAGTACGAGACGCAGACGCGCCACTACGCGCACGTCGACTGCCCCGGACACGCGGACTACATCAAGAACATGATCACCGGCGCCGCCCAGATGGACGGCGCGATCCTCGTTGTCGCAGCAACCGACGGCCCCATGCCGCAGACCCGCGAGCACATCGTGCTGGCGCGTCAGGTCGGCGTGCCGTACATCGTCGTCGCGCTCAACAAGTGCGACGCGGTTGATGACGAGGAGCTGCTCGAGCTCGTCGAGCTCGAAATTCGTGAGCTGCTCAGCAAGTACGACTTTCCGGGCGACGACATCCCCGTCGTGCGCGTCTCCGCTCTCAAGGCGCTCGAAGGCGACAAGGAGTCGGTCGACGGCGTGCTCAAGCTCATGGAGGCGGTCAACTCCTACATCCCCGTGCCGACGCGCCCCGTCGACAAGCCGTTCATGATGCCGATCGAAGACGTGTTCTCGATCGAAGGTCGCGGGACCGTGGTCACCGGCCGTATCGAGCGCGGCATCGTCAAGGTGAACGAGCAGGTCGAGATCGTCGGGATCAAGGACACCACCAAGTCCACCGTGACCGGCGTCGAGATGTTCCACAAGCTGCTCGATGCGGGCGAGGCCGGCATGAACGTCGGTTGCCTGCTCCGCGGCGTCAAGCGCGAGGACGTCGAGCGCGGCCAGGTGCTCGCCAAGGCGGGCACGATCACGCCGCACACGAAGTTCAAGGCCCAGGTCTACGTGCTGAGCAAAGACGAAGGTGGACGGCACACGCCGTTCTTCACCGGGTATCGTCCGCAGTTCTACATCAGGACCACCGACGTCACCGGTACCATCGCGCTCCCGGACGGCCAGGAGATGTGCATGCCCGGCGACAACGTCGAGATGGGCATCGAGCTGATCACCCCGATCGCGGTCGAGGACGGCATGCGCTTCGCAATCCGTGAAGGCGGTCGCACCGTGGGTGCCGGCGCCGTGACCAGCATCGAGAAATAGGCAACACCAGAAACAAGAGCAGAGGAACACCAGAACCGCCGTGCCCCAGAAGATCCGCATCCGCCTCAAGGCATACGATCACCGCGTCCTCGATCAGGCCGCGTCCAAGATCGTGGAGACGGCTACCCGGACAGGCACGCGTGTTGCGGGACCGGTGCCGCTGCCGACCACCATCAACAAGTACACCGTCGTGCGCTCACCGTTCATCGACAAGGACTCACGCGAGCAGTTCGAGATGCGCACGCACAAGCGGATCCTCGACATCCTCGACGCCAACCCCAAGGTCGTCGACGCGCTCATGCAACTCAACTTGCCGAGTGGCGTGAACATCGAGATCAAACTGTGAGCAAAGGGATTCTCGCTCGCAAGGTGGGCATGACGCAGATCTTCACGCCGCAGGGAACGTCGGTCCCCGTGACGGTGCTCGAGGCTGAACTCGTGCAACGTCGTGCAGCGCAAGACCGTGCCCGTCGACGGTTATGAGGCCGTGCAACTCGGCTTCGGCGACAAGACGCTCAAGCGCACGCCCAAGCCGATGCGCGGGCACTTCAAGCGCGCCGGTCTGCAACCGCAGCGCACGCTGCAGGAGTTGCGGGATGCCGGCGACGTCGCGGTCGGAACGCGACTCACGGTCGACATGTTCACCGAAGGCCAGCGCATCGACGTGACCGGCGTGAGCCAGGGCAAGGGATTCTCGGGCCAGCACAAGCGCCACAACTTCCATCGCGGCCCTGTGTCGCACGGCTCGCACAACATCAAGCAGGCTGGATCGATCGGCTCCACGGATGCAGCCCGCGTCTTCAAGGGCTTGAAGATGGCCGGACATCACGGCGCGTCGCGGATCACCGTACGCAACCTCGAGGTGGTCCGCGTCGACCTGGAGCGCAATCTGCTGCTCGTGCACGGGTCGGTTCCCGGACACAAGAACGGCGTGGTGATGGTCCGCAACTCGGATCGCTCCGCAACTCTCGGAGATGCTGGATGAGCACCGCGAGAGTCGTCGATCAAGCAGGCGCGGTCACCGGCAATTTTGACCTCCCCGAAGCCGTCTTCGGCATCGAGCCGAACGAGCCGGTGATGCATCAGGCGCTCCTTCGCCAGCTGGCGAATGCACGTCAGGGAACGTCATCCACCAAGACCCGCAGCGAAGTGCGTGGCGGTGGTCGCAAGCCATGGCGCCAGAAGGGCACCGGCCGCGCCCGCCAGGGCTCGACGCGTTCCCCGCAGTGGGAAGGCGGTGGTGTCGTGTTCGGTCCGCATCCGCGTTCCTATCGCATGGACATGCCCCGCAAGCAGCGCCGCCTCGCGTTGCGGAGCGCGCTCTCCGCCAAGGCACAGGACGGCAGTCTCGTGGTGCTCGAAGCGTTCACGCTCGAGGCGCCGCAGACGCGCACGGTGACGGCGCTGCTGCGCACCGTCGACGCCGGCAAGCGGGTGCTGGTCGTGCTCGGCTCGCACAACGAGATGCTCGAGAAGAGCGCGCGCAACATCGCCGAGGTCCAGGTCACGCTCGCCGGCAACCTGTCGGTTCGCGACCTGCTCATGGCCGAGACCGTGATCGTCACGCGCGACGCCATCGAGCACATCGAGGAGGCGTTCGCATGACCGCAGGCCTCAACTTCGAGCAGGTGCTGGTGCTGCCGGTGATCAGCGAGAAGTCGTACGCATCGATGGCGTCGGGACGCTATGTGTTCCGCTGCCATCCGTCGGCAACGAAGATCCAGATCCGTCGCGCCATCGAAGAGGCGTTCGTGGATCAGAAGATCACCGTCGTCGAGGTCAACACCATCAACGTTCGCGGCAAGTCGCGCCGGCGTTCGCGCGGTCAGACGCGCGTCCTCGGCAAGAGCCCCGACTGGAAGAAGGCAATCGTGACTCTCGGCGAAGGCCAGAAGATCGAAGGCCTCTTTGAAGGCGTGTAGGTCTAGCTAATGCCAACGAAGAAATACAAGCCAACGAGCCCGGGTCGCCGCTTCATGTCGGTGAGCGACTTCGAGGGCGTCACCAAAGCCGCACCGCAGCGCGGTCTGGTCGAGCACCTCAAGAAGCACAGCGGTCGCAACGCGTCCGGCCGCATCACCGTGCGCCATCAGGGCGGAGGCCACAAGAAGACCTACCGGATCATCGACTTCAAGCGCCAGAAGGACGGCGTCCCGGCGAAGGTGAAGACGATCGAATACGATCCGAACCGCAGCGCGCGTATCGCGCTCCTCTTCTACGCTGACGGCGACAAGCGCTACATCCTCTCGCCGCATGGGCTCACCGTCGGCGACGTGGTGAGCTCCGGCGACACGGCCGAGATCCGGCCCGGGTGCGCGCTCCCGATCACGAACATCCCGCTCGGTACCACGATCCACAACCTCGAGGTCAAGCTCGGGCGTGGTGGACAGCTGGTGCGCAGCGCGGGCACTGCAGCGCAGCTGCTCGCCAAGGAGGGCGCGTACGCACAGGTACGCATGCCGAGTGGCGAGGTGCGTCTCGTCGACGTGCGCTGCCGCGCGACCATCGGACAGGTCGGTAATGTCGACCATGAGAACGAAGTCGTCGGCAAGGCCGGAAAGTCGCGCTGGCGCGGTATCCGTCCTGCTGTGCGCGGTATGACGATGAACCCCTTCGACCATCCTCACGGTGGTGGCGAGGGACGAAGCGGCGCCGGCGGCCATCCTCAGACGCCCTGGGGCAAGCCGGCGCTCGGCTTCCGCACGCGTCACAACAAGAGCACTGATCGCATGATCGTGCGCCGGCGGGGCAAGTAACCATGGGACGCTCGCTCAAGAAAGGTCCGTTCTGCGATGACCACCTCCTCAAGAAGGTGCAGCAGCTGAACATGTCCCGCGAGAAGCGGATCATCAAGACCTGGTCGCGACGCAGCGACATCTTCCCGGAGATGGTCGGTCACACGATCGCCGTGCACGACGGACGCAAGCACGTTCCCGTGCTCATCACCGAGACGATGGTCGGCCACAAGCTCGGCGAGTTCGCCCACACCCGCAGATATCGCGGACACGGGCATCACACCGAACGCAGCACGGCGCTGAAGTAGGGGCTGGGATGGAAGTCGTCGCAACTGCGAAATGGGTTCGCACCACCGCTCGCAAAGCTCGCCTCGTGTCCGCGATGGTCACTGGCTTGCCTGTCAACGAGGCTTTGGTGGTGCTCAACTTCTCGCCTCGCTCCGCCGCGCAGGACATCGCCAAGGTGATCAAGTCGGCTGCCGCCAACGCGGAGCACAACTACAACCTCGATGCCTCGTCGCTGCGTGTGGCGCGCGTCGAGGTTGACGGCGCGATGATCATCAAGCGCTGGCGCGCCAAGCCCCGCGGCATGGCCGGCAGCATCTTCAAGCGCACCAGCCACCTCCGCGCCTTCGTCACCGATGATGAGATGCCGGCGAACGTCCGGCGCCGCAGCGCGGTGAAAATGCCGCGCACCGTGGTGCCGACACCCGTTGTGACTCCCGCGGCCGCCACCACGCCGGCGACCGGAGCCGCTGCCCCTGCAGCAACGCCACGGCCGGCGCGCCGTCGCGCCCCCAAGCCACCCAAGGAAGAGGCCGAGTAGATGGGTCAGAAAGTCAATCCAATCGGTTTCCGCCTCGGCATCTATCGCAACTGGGACGCGCGCTGGTACGCCGACAAGGAATACACGAAGCTGCTTCACGAGGACATCGCGATGCGCCGGCTCATCGGTAGCCGTCTGCGCAACGCGGGTCTGGCGCGCATCGAGACCGAGCGCAGCGCGAACCAGCTCACCGTGATCATCCAGACGGCCAAGCCGGGCATCGTCATCGGCAAGCAGGGCGCGTCCGTCGATGCACTCCGCGACGAGCTCGAGCGCATCTCCGGCAAGAAGGTGCGAGTCACGATCCACGAGATCAAGACGCCCGAGCTTGACGCGACGCTCGTCGCAGAGAACGTCGCCTCGCAGCTCGAGAAGCGCATCGCGTTCCGTCGCGCGCTCAAGCAGACATTGATGCGGAGCATGCGCGCGGGCGCCAAGGGCGTGAAGATCCAGGTCAGCGGCAGGCTCGGCGGCTCGGAGATGTCCCGCCGCGAGTGGGACCGCGACGGACGCGTGCCGCTGCACACCCTGCGCGCCAACATCGACTACGGCAAGGCAGAAGCGCGGACTACCTTCGGGCGGATCGGCGTGCAGTGCTGGCTGTATCTCGGCGATTACGTCACCGCCACCGGCGAGCCGATCGCCGCCGGCAAGGACCGCACCGAGGACCGCGGCCTCGAGGATCGCGTGCCGGTTGCCGCGCCGCGGGTCGTCGAAGCCCCCGCTGAGGAGGCGGAGGTCGTGCTCGAGATCGCGGAGCCGGATGTGGAGACCGAGGTCCCGGCTGAGGACGTCCCCGAGATCGATGAGGACGAGGAGGTCATCGCGGCCGCCGGCGTCGATCCCGCAGCGGACGGACAGAAGGTCGAGAAGCTCACACCGAAACGCGCTCCCGCGCGCCGCAAGCCGGTTGCGGCGAAGAAGCCCACCTCCACCGCTCGCGCGCCGAAGAAGCCGGCGAGCAAGACCGACGCGCCCGCCGACGTCGTCGAAGAAGAGGAGGAGTAAGCGATGTTGATGCCCAAGCGGACCAAGCACCGCAAGCTCCATCGCGGACGCCGGACCGGCGCCGCACAGCGTGGCAACAAGCTCGACTTCGGCACGTATGGGCTCCAGGCCACCGAGCAGTGCTGGATGACGAACCGGCAGATCGAGGCCGCCCGGCGCGCCATGACCCGCCACGTCAAGCGCGGCGGCAAGATCTGGATTCGCATCTTCCCCGACCACGCGTTCACGAAGAAGCCGGCAGAGACCCGCATGGGCAGCGGCAAGGGCCAGCCCGAGGGCTGGGTGGCCGTCGTGCTCCCCGGTCGCGTGCTCTTCGAGATGGCCGGTGTCACCCGCGAGACCGCACAGGAGGCGATGCGCCTCGCAGCCTTCAAGTTGCCGATCAAGACCCGTTTCCTGCAGCGCGAAGAGACCGGCGCCGACCTGGAGGCGACGGTATGACGAAGCAGGTCGAGGCGCTTGTCGAGTTGCGCCGCATGACTGTGGCCGAGCTCGACGACCACCTCAGCAAGCAGCGCCGCCGCCTCTTCGAGGTGCGCTTCCAGCAGGCCACCGGGCAAGTCGAGAACCACCGTCAGGTGCGCGAGATCCGTCATGAGATCGCGCGGGCGCTGACCGTGAAGATCGAGATCGAGCGCGGCCTCCGGCCCGAGCTGCTGCTCGCTGCTGCGGCTGCGCCCGCAACACCGGCGAAGGCTGCAAAGCCCAAGCCCACCAAGCCGAAAGCAAAGGCCGAGCCGCGCCTGCAGGTTCCTGCAGTCGTGCCGGCAGCGGTGCCCGTCGTCGAGTCCCCGAGCCCGAGGTGGAGGTCGCCGATACCGCCGACGATCAGGAGAATGTCGATGACTGACGCGACCCCGGCTGTCACTCCACGCACTCGTCGCAAGACCCGCGACGGCGTTGTCGTGAGCGACAAGATGGAGAAGACGGTGATCGTGGTGGTGCAGGAGCAAAAGCCGCACCCCCTCTACAAGAAGGTCGTCCGTCACACGCGTCGTTTCAAGGTGCACGACGACGAGAGCTGCGGCGTCGGTGATCGCGTGCGCATCATCGAGACGCGGCCGATCTCCAAGGAGATTCGCTGGCGCGTGGCCGAAGTTCTGGAAAAGGCCCGCTGACGTGATCCAGCAGGAATCGGTCCTCAAGGTGGCCGACAACAGCGGCGCGCGCGAGTTGCTCTGCATCCGCGTGCTCGGCGGCAGCTATCGCAAGTACGCGTCCGTCGGCGATGTCATCATCGGCACCGTCAAGGTCGCGCAGCCGAACGCGCAGGTCAAGAAAGGCGATGTGGTGCGCGCGGTCGTCGTGCGCACGACCAAGGAGTACAAGCGGCCCGACGGCAGCAACATCCGCTTCGACGAGAACGCGGCCGTGCTCATCACCCCGCAGAACAATCCACGTGGATCGCGCATCTTCGGACCGGTTGCACGTGAATTGCGCGAGCGCAACTTCATGAAGATTGTCAGCCTCGCGCCGGAGGTGATCTGACATGCCGACGCCACGCGTCATCCGCAAGCGCCGGAACACGCTTCGCCATGAGGGCTGGGCCGGTGGACAGTTGCGCCCGCTCGACATCCGCCAGGGCGACAACGTCGAAGTGCTCAGCGGCAAGGACAAGGGCAAGCGCGGTGTCGTCGAGCGCGTCCTCACGGATCAGCAGCGTGTTGCCGTGCGTGGCATCAACCTGCTCAAGCGCCACACCAAGTCCGGGGTCCAGGGCAATATCCAGGGCGGCATCGTCGACTTCGACGGTCCCGTCGCGTACAGCAACGTCATGCTCGTCTGCAACCGCTGCGACAAGCGCACCCGGATCGCTCACGGCGTGGACGAGCTGGGGCGGCGTGTGATCGTCTGCAAGAAGTGCGGCGAGCACTACGACAGGGCACAGGTCTGATGGCTGTCGCAGTCGCCGAACTTCCGCGCCTCCGCCGCCGCTACGTGGACGAGATCGTGCCCGCGCTCGTGGCCGAGTTCCGCTACCTCAATGCCATGCAGGTGCCGGCGATCGAGAAGGTCGTCGTCAACATCGGCATGGGTGAGGCGATCACCAACGCGCGCGCCATCGACGCTGCCATCTCGGATCTCAAGCAGATCACGGGACAGGCGCCGATCGTCATCCGCGCCCGCAAGTCCGTGGCGGCGTTCAAGCTCCGCGAGGGCATGCCGATCGGCATCAAGGTGACGCTCCGCGGCCGGCGCATGTACGACTTCCTCGACAAGCTCCTCAACGTCGCGTTGCCCCGCATCCGCGACTTCCGCGGCGTCGACTCGAAAGCGTTCGACGGCCACGGCAACTACACCCTCGGGTTGCGCGAGCAACTCGTGTTCCCGGAGATCGACTACGACAAGATCGACAAGTTGCGTGGGTTGGAGGTATGCATCGTGACCACAGCCCGCACCGACGCGGAGGGCCGTGCGCTCCTCACCGGGCTCGGAATGCCCTTCAGGAAGAACTGAGCGATGGCAAAGAAGTCGTTGATCGCAAAGGCGAATCGGCCGGCGCGTTACTCCACGCAAGCGCACCATCGGTGCGGTGTGTGCGGCCGTCCGCGTGCATACATGCGCAAGTTCGGCATGTGCCGGATCTGTTTCCGTCAACTCGCCAGCATCGGACAGATTCCTGGCGTCCAGAAGAGTTCGTGGTAAGCCATGACCAGTGACAGCATCGCGGACATGCTCACCCGCATCCGCAACGCCAACCAGGCCCATCACCGCACCGTGGAGATCCCGGTGTCGAAGATGAAGGTCGAGATCGCGCGCGTCCTCACCGAGGAGGGCTTCGTCGACGGGTACGAAGTCTCCGGCGACGCGCCAATGCAGTTGCTCACCGTGACGCTGAAGCCGGGCAGCCCGCGTGGTCGAGCCCTCTCCGGCCTCCGACGCATCAGCCGCCCCGGACTGCGCGTTTACGCGCGCAAATCCGAGATCCCGCGCGTGCTCGGCGGGCTCGGCGTGGCGATCATCTCGACGTCCCGCGGATTGATGACCGGACGCGCGGCGCAGCGCGCCGGGCTTGGCGGCGAAGTCGTCGCTTTCGTGTGGTGAGGCAGTAGTCATGTCGCGCATCGGAAAGCTCCCCATCCCCGTGCCCGCCGGCGTCGAGGTTGCCCTGCAAACGGGCAATCGCCTCAGCGTCACCGGGTCGCGCGGGACGCTGGAGCGCACGTTCGCACCGTCAATGCTCATCAACGTCGAGCCCGAGACGATCACCGTGGACCGGCCGTCGAACGCGCGCATCCATCGGTCGCTGCACGGGCTCACACGCACGCTCGTCGCCAACATGGTGCAGGGCGTCAGCGGTGGTTTCACCCGCGAGCTCGACCTCGTCGGCGTCGGTTTCCGCGCCTCGAAGCAGGGTGGCGACCTCGTCCTGACGCTCGGGTACTCGCACCCCATTCGCTACACACCGCCTGACGGCATCACCATCGACGTTCCCGCTCCGACGCAGATCGCGATCAGCGGATCCGATAAAGAGGTCGTCGGCCAGGTAGCTGCGAAGATTCGCTCATTCCGCAAGCCCGAGCCGTACAAGGGCAAGGGCATCCTGTATCGCGGCGAGAAGCTGCGACGCAAGGCGGGCAAGTCGGGTAAGGCCGGCAAGACCAAGTAACGAGACCAAGTAGTAAGTAGAAGGCTGAATCAGCATGTTCACGAAGCACGATCGACGCGCTGCCCGCGCACGGCGTCACCGCCGCGTCCGGAAGCACGTGTCCGGCACGGCCGCGCGCCCGCGTCTCGCGGTGTTCCGTAGCCTCCGCCACATCGGCGCGCAACTCGTCGATGACGCAACCGGCCACACGATCGTCGCCGCGTCGACGACCGAGCCAGCGCTCCGTTCCGTCCTCGGCGACGCCAACGCCTGCACCACCGCAGGCGCGGCTGCGATCGGCAAGACGATCTCCGAGCGTGCGAAGGCAGCCGGCGTCGACACCGTAGTGTTCGACCGCGCCGGTTATCTCTTCCATGGCCGCGTCAAGGCGCTTGCGGAGGCTGCCCGCGAGGGCGGCCTGAAGTTCTGACATGGGGATGCGCATGGATCGCCGCGACGACCGCGGCAGCGAATTCCAGGAAAAGATCGTCTCGCTGAACCGCGTGGCCAAAGTGGTCAAGGGTGGACGCCGCTTCTCGTTCAGCGCGCTCGTCGTGGTTGGTGACGGCAAGGGTCGCGTCGGCGCGGGTCTCGGCAAGGCCGGCGAAGTGCCGGACGCCATCCGCAAGGGTGTTGACGACGCGAAGAAACACATGATCACCGTGCCGATGGTCGGGACGACCATCCCGCACGAGGTGCGCTACAAGCTGGGCGCCGCCAAGGTGATGTTGAAGCCGGGCGTCCCCGGAACGGGCGTCATCAGCGGCAGCTCGATGCGCGCCGTCGTCGAGGCGGCAGGGATCAAGGACATCCTCACCAAGAGCCTCGGCACGGACAACCCGATCAACGTCGTGCGCGCAACGGTGTCTGCGCTTGCGAGCCTGCGCACGCTGGCGTCCGTCGCCGAGCTGCGCGGTCGCACGCCGGAGCAGATCGTCGGCAGTCGCAAGATGGCGGACCGGATGCTCGGTCGCACGCCTGCAGCCGCCGATGTGGCCCCTGTCGAGGTGGTCGCACCGTGAGCACCGTCCGCGTGACATACCGCAAGAGCTCGATCGGCTACGCCTGGGATCAGAAGCGCACGCTTGCGGCGCTCGGTCTCAAGAAGCTGAACCACACCGTCGAGCACGAGGCGACCCCGTCGATTCGGGGCATGGTCCACAAGGTGCGTCACCTGGTCGCCGTCAACGGCGAGCCGGCGGACTCCCCAGCGGGTGTCGCGCTGTTGCAGAGCCTCGCCGCGGAGGACGCCGCATGAAGCTGCACGAGCTGGTTCCCGCCAAAGGCAACCGGAAGACCCGCAAGCGGATCGGCCGCGGTCACGGTGCCGGCCAGGGCAAGACGAGCGGTCGCGGCCAGAAGGGCCAGGGGTCGCGCTCGAGCTTCGGACTGCCACGCGGCTTCGAGGGTGGCCAGATGCCGCTCAAGCAGCGGCTCCCGAAGCTCCGCGGTTTTCACAACCGCTGGCGGAAGGAATTCGTCGTCGTCAACCTCGGCAAGCTCGTTCGGTTCGAGCAGGGCAGCGTCGTGGATGCCGACGTGCTCACCGAAGCCGGCCTCATCCCACGTGCGTCGTCACCGATCAAGGTGCTCGCCGCGGGTCATCTGACGCACGCGCTCACGCTCCGGGTCGATCGGATCTCGGCCGCAGCGCGCACCGCGGTGGAAGCGGCAGGCGGCACTGTCGAGCTCGTCGGCCCTCAACCGGAGTCCGAGACCGTGACCCGGGGCCGCGCTGCGGTTCGGGCGACGAAGAAGGCAGCCAAGACGGAAGCGTCGGACGCGCGCGCGGCAGCGGCGGAGAACGCTCCGGCAGCCGAGGCACCGAGCCGGCGCACGAAGAAAGCTGACGCGAAAGCACAAGCGGGCAAGGCCCCGAAGGCAACTTCCGAGGCCGAATCCGCTCCAGAGACCGAGCCCGACGGCACACCTGATAACGAGGCGGAGACCGAGGACTCGGAGTGAACCTCCTCCAGGCGCTTGCCCAGGCACTGCGGATTCCGGAGCTGCGACGCAAGCTGCTCTTCACTCTTGGCCTGCTGCTCGCCTTCCGGATCCTGGCAAGCATCTCGATCCCCGGGGCGAACCCGGTGGCGTTGAACGACCTCTTCTCGGGCAACTCGCTGCTCGGCCTGCTCAACCTCTTCAGTGGAGGCGGCCTGCAGCGCTTCACGATCGTTGCGCTGGGGCTGAATCCCTACATCAACGCCACGATCATCATGCAGTTGATGACGGTCGTCTCCGTCCGCCTCAAGGAGTTGAGCAAGGAAGGGGAGATCGGCCGCAAGAAGATCACCCGCTATACGCGCTGGCTCACCGTCCCGCTGGCGATGCTCCAGGCTTACGGCTACCTCGCGCTCTTCACCAACCCGCAGGTGACCAAGGACGGCGCGATCCTCTCGAACCCCAGCGGGGCCACCGAGATCAGCATCATCCTCACGCTCACCGCCGGCACGATCATCGCGATGTGGCTCGGTGAGCTCATCACGGAATACGGCGTCGGCAACGGCGTCTCGCTGATCATCTTTGTCGGCATCATCGGCAGGCTGCCGGCGGCAATCGTCGGCTACGGCGGCACCGGTGGCACCGCGCACATCGTCCAGCTGGCGGTGATGACCCTCATCGCAGTCGCCGTCACCGCCGGAGTCATCGAGGTCCAGCAGGCACAGCGCAAAGTCCCGGTGCAATCGGCGCAACGCGTCCTCAACGTGCGGACCGGCATGGCCTCGCAAGGGCGGCGCAACTTCTTACCGCTTCGAGTCAACGCCGCGGGAGTCATCCCGATCATCTTCGCGATCTCGATCATGACCTTCCCGACGATCTTCGCCAACCTGTTCCAGAGCAGCACGGGCTGGACGCTTGCCGTCTCGTCGTGGATCACCACAAACTGGCAGGCAACGGGTGGGTTCATCCCGTTGAACTTCCTCTACAACGGCATCTACTTCCTGCTTGTCATGGGCTTCACGTACTTCTACACGGCGATCGTCTTCGATCCCGTGGACGTCGCCGACAACCTCAAGAAACAGTCGACGTTCATCCCGGGCATCAGACCGGGCAGGAGCACCGCCGAGTATCTCGGCAAGGTCATGGGCCGGATCACGCTCGCCGGCGCGCTCTTCCTCGCGATGATCACCGTCGTGCTCCCGCTGCTGACCGCAGTGCTCACCGGAGTCCCGTCGACGAGCCTCTACCTCGGCGGCACGGCGATCCTCATCGTCGTCGGCGTCGCGCTCGACACCATGAAGCAGATCGAGACGCAATTGCTGATGCGCCAGTACAAGGGCTTCATCAAGTGATCGCCGTCATGTTCGGCCCGCCCGGGAGCGGCAAGGGCACGCAGGCGTCGCGGGTTGCCCTTCGCCTCGGCATCCCGCACGTGGCAGCGGGCGACATGCTCCGCAACGAGGTGGCCCGTGGCACCGATCTCGGTCGTGAGGCCAAGCCGATCATGGACGCCGGCGGTCTCGTGCCCGACGATCTCGTCGTCCGCATGATCAACGCGCGGCTCAACCAGCAGGACGCCGTCAAGGGGGTCATGCTCGACGGGTTCCCGCGCACCGTTCCCCAGGCGATCACGCTCGACCGGATGCTCAAGGCACGCGACGACTACGTCGCCGAGGTGATCTCGCTCGAAGTCCCCGACGACGAGCTCAGGACCCGCATCCTCAAACGCGCCAGCATCGAGGGCCGAAGCGACGATACCGCCGAGGGCCTCGCGAACCGCCTCGTCGTCTACCGCCAGGACACCTGGCCGGTGCTCGACCACTACAAGTCGGTTGGCACGCGGATCGAGGAGATCGACGGCGTTGGCGATATCGACACGATCACCGAGCGCATCCTCACGGCCCTGCGCCGTCACGGCGTCGCGGTGGCCTCACAGTGAGCCGCCGCCACGTGGAGAGCTTCCGCCTGAAGCGGCCCGACGAGATCGAGAAGATGCGCGTGTCCGGCAGGATCCTCGGCGCCTGTCTCTCGCACCTCGCGGCCATGGTCCGGCCGGGCATGGCGACGATCGAGCTCGACCGCGAGGCGGAGACATTCATCCGCGATCACAACTGCATTCCCGGCTTCCTCGGGTTCGACGGCTTCCCGAACTCACTCTGCGTCTCGATCAACGAGCAGGTCGTCCACGGGATCCCGGGACCCCAGGTGATCCACGACGGTGATCTCGTCTCTCTGGACTGCGGGCTCATCCTCGAGGGCTGGTGGGCCGACAGCGGTCTTTCGGTCGCCTGCGGCGACGCCTCGCAAGACGTGCTGCGCCTCATCGACGTCACTCGCGAGGCCCTCGATGTCGGGATCGCGGCAGCCCGGCCCGGCAACCACATCGGCGACATCGGCGCGGCCGTCCAGGGCTTCGTCGAGGCCAACGGGTATTCGGTGGTGCGCCAGTACGTGGGTCACGGCATCGGTCGCGACATGCACGAGCTCCCTCAGATCCCGAACTACGGCACCCCCGGTACGGGCAACATGCTCAAGCCCGGGTACGTCATCGCGATCGAGCCGATGGTCAACGTCGGCCGGCCCGAGACCCGGGTGCTCGACGACGACTGGACGGTTGTGACCTCCGACGGCAAGCTCTCGTGCTACTTCGAGCACACGATTGCAATCACCGAGTCCGGACCCGAAGTGCTGACCCTTCGGCCCGACCCGGTCATGGCGGACGTCTAGGTGGGTTCGACGGGTTTGCTTGAGAATCAGGCTGCGGTTTATACTCAGTACCTCGGGCTCTCGCTGGAGCCTGGTTCGGCGCGCACGCATCGGGGTACCGCCGGCACCAGCGTCACGGATCGCTCCGGGGCGCAACGAGCACCAAGCCATCGGCGCCCTACGCCGCCAACCACGAGGAACACGTCACCGGAATGAAGGTCAGAGCATCGGTCAAGCGTCTCTGCGAGCACTGCAAGGTCATCAAGCGCCATGGGGCGGTCAGGGTGATCTGCGAGAACCCCAAGCACAAGCAGCGGCAGGGGTAGAGCAGCGCTATGGCACGTATTGCAGGCGTCGACGTCCCTCGTGACAAGCGTATCGAGATTGCCCTCACGTACATCTACGGGATTGGGACGACCACAGCCAAGCGAATGCTGTCGCTGGCCGGCGTCGCCCCCGACACGCGGACGAAGGATTTGAACGACGCCCAGGTGGGTAAATTGCGCGACGTCATCGCCAAGCAATTGCAGGGCCGCGTCGAGGGTGACCTTCGCCGCCAGATCGCGCTCAACATCAAGCGTCTCACCGAGATCGGCACGTACCGAGGCCTGCGCCACCGTCGTGGCCTGCCCGTTCGCGGCCAACGCACCCGCACCAATGCGCGCACTCGCCGCGGGCCGAAGAAAACAGTCGGCGTGCGCCGCAAGAAGGCGACGAAATAAGTCATGGCCAAGAAGAAGAAAGTCGTCCGAACCCGGCGCCGCGAGCGCAAGAACATTGCGGTGGGACACGCGCACGTCCTCGCCACGTTCAACAACACGATCGTCAGCCTCACGGATCCCGATGGCAACGTCATCGCGTGGGGGTCGGCCGGCGCGCAGGGATTCAAAGGTTCGCGCAAGAGCACGCCCTTTGCCGCGCAGGTCACCGCTGAGGCGGCCGCGCGCCGCGCGATGGAGCACGGACTGAAGTCGATCGAGATCTTCGTCAAGGGACCGGGCGCCGGCCGTGAAGCGGCGATCCGCAGCCTCCAGGCAAGCGGTCTTGACGTCAGCGCCATCTCCGACGTGACCCCGATTCCGCACAACGGCTGCCGTCCGCCGAAGCGGCGGCGGGTCTAGGAAGCGCGATGGCCAATCAAGCCGGTCCTGTTTGCAAACTCTGCCGTCGCGAGGGCGCGAAGCTCTATCTCAAGGGCGCGAAGTGCCTCACCAATTGCACGTTCGACAAGCGCAGCGGCCTGCTCCCCGGACAGCATGGGCTGGCGCGCCGCCGCAAGGCGAGCGACTACGGCATCCAGCTGCGCGCGAAGCAGAAGGCGCGCCGTATCTACGGCGTCCTCGAGACCCAGTTCCGTCACTACTTCGAGCGCGCCGAGAGTGCCCAGGGTGTGACGGGCACGGTGCTGCTCCAGCAGCTCGAGCGCCGGCTCGACAACATCGTGTACCGCCTCGGTCTGGCCAGCTCGCGTCGCGAGGCGCGCCAGCTCGTCAGCCACCGACACTTCAAGGTCAACGGCAAGGCGCTGAACATCGCGTCGGCGCAACTCCGTCCCGGCGATGTCGTCGAGGTGCGCGAGCGCAGCCGCAAGATGCTGGTGCTCGAGAACGCGCAGGCGCTCGTCAGCGGTCGCGCCGTGCCCGATTGGTTGACGCTCGACGCCGCAGCGTTGCGCGGCACCGTGATGCGCCTGCCCGAGCGCCACGAAATGGAAATACAAGTCGAAGAGCAACTCATCGTTGAGTACTACTCGAGATGACGATGCTCCGCGCCCGGTGTGGCGCCACGTTTACCCCTGATGAGGAGGCCTGAATGGCTATCGACATGATCACGTCCCCCGCCGTCAAAGAGATCGAGAGCAGCGCCGATTACGGCAAGTTCGAGATCGAGCCACTGGAGCCGGGTTTCGGCGTCACGCTCGGTAACTCGTTGCGCCGCGTGCTGCTGTCGTCCCTTCCTGGTGCTGCGATCACCTCGGTTTCGATCGAGGGCATTGCGCACGAGTTCAGCTCGATCGAGAACGTCAAGGAAGACGTCACCGAGATCCTCCTGAACATCAAGGAGATCAACGTCCTCTCGCACAGTGCAGACCCGGTGCGTATCAGCCTGGATCAGCACGGCCCGAAAGAGGTCACCGCGGCCGATATCGAGCTGCCGAGTGACGTCGAGATCCGCAACCCCGGTCAGCACATCGCGACACTCGAACTCGCCGAAGGCGCAGTTGCGCATGGACCTCATGGTCGAGCGCGGCAAGGGCTACGTCACCGCCGAGCGCAACAAGAAAGAGGGTCAGGCAATCGGCGTGATCCCGATCGACGCCATCTTCACCCCGGTCCGCAAGGCGAACTTCTACGTCGAGAAGACCCGCGTCGGGCAGGAGACGGAGTGGGACAAGCTCGTGGTCGAGGTCTGGACCGACGGCACGCTCGCACCGGTCGAGGCGGTCAGCCGCGCGGCCGGACTGTTCACCGAGCACCTCGGACTCTTCGTCCGCTTCGGCGACAACCTCGCAGCACCGACGCACCCGACGACCCGTGGCAACGACCTGCCGAGCCGTCTCGCCGACGTGCCGATCGAGGACCTCGAGCTGAGCGTTCGCGCGTTGAACTGCCTCAAGGCGAATGACATCACCAAGGTCGGTCAGCTGGTCGCGATGAAGCAGGAAGAGCTCCTCACGCTGCGCAACTTCGGCCAGAAGTCGCTTGACGAGATTCGCGAAAAGCTTGTGCAACGCGAGCTCGTCACGCCTGAAGAGCTGGAGACGTTGTTCCAGCCGATGGCGAGGTAACAGGACTCCCTCATGCGACATCGGATCGCCGGCAGAAAGTTCGGGCGTAGCGCTGCGCATCGTCAATCGATGACGCGCAACCAGATCACCTCCTTGCTGCGCTACGGGCGGATCACAACCACCGAGGCGAAGGCCAAGGAGTTGCGCCGCTGGGTCGAGCGCGTCATCACCGACGCCAAGCCGGACGATCTCAACGCTCGCCGTAAGGTCGCGCTGTACGTGATCGACCGCGAAGTCTCCAACAAGCTGTTCGGGACGTATCTCGAGCGCTACAAGGAGCGCCCCGGTGGCTATACGCGTGTGATCAAGCTGCCGCCGCGTCGCAGCGACGCTTCGCCGATGGCGATCATCGAGCTGGTCGAATAGGAACGGACGCAGTGCCCACCTACAGCCTCACGCTCGAGTACGACGGCACCGATTTCGCCGGATGGCAGATCCAGCCGCGCGTCCGCACGGCCATGGGCGTCCTTCAGGATGCGATCCGGACGGTGACGGGCGAGTCGCCTGCGCTCACCGCAGCCGGTCGCACCGATGCGGGCGCGCACGCACACGGCCAGGTGGCCGGCATCGTGCTCGAACGCGCGTGGCCCACTGATGCGCTCCGTCATGCCCTCAACGCTGTCCTGCCGGTTGACCTCGCGGTGCGCGATGTCGCTGTGGCGGCGGATGGCTTCCACGCGCGACGTGACGCCCTAGAGCGCAGCTACCGCTACCTGATCGTGTGCAGGGACGGGAACGCGCCCGTGTCGCGGCGCACCGCCTGGACGGTTCGCGGCGAACTCGACATCGATGCGATGCGCACTGCGGCGCAACAACTCGTTGGCAGGCATGACTTTGCCGCCTTCGGCAGCGCGCCTCGCGCAGGCGGCAGCACGGTCCGCACCGTCACGTCGATCAGCGTCGATCGCAACGCGTTCGATGCTGCACCGGGCGCAGCGTCAGCAGCACCGATCCTCGAGACGGTGATCATCACCGTGAACGCGGACGCATTCCTCCGCGGGATGATGCGCTCGTTCACCGGCGCGCTCGTGAAGATCGGCCGGGGACGCGCGACAGCCGCATGGCTGGCATCGCTCGTCGACACCGCGACGGAACGCGATTCGTCAGTGACGGTCGCGCCTGCGCGCGGTCTGCATCAGTGGTCAGTCCGCTACGAGCCGAAGCTTGCAATGACCGGGAGCCGTGCAGCATGAACACGACGACATATCAGGCCAAACCCGGTGAGCTCGAGCAGCGCTGGTTCCTCGTTGACGCGCGCGGACAGACGCTCGGACGGCTTGCGGTGAACATCGCGCGTGTGTTGCGCGGCAAGCATCGCCCGCAGTTCACGCAGCACATCAACACCGGCGAGCACGTCATCGTCATCAACTCGCGTGACATCGTGGTCACCGGGCGCAAGCGCACGCTCAAGACATACGACCGCTACTCCGGATATCCGAGCGGCCGTCGCGTGCGCACCTACGACGAGGCGATGGCGGTCGACCCGACGGCGCCGATCACGCACGCGGTGCGCGGCATGCTCCAGCACAACACCATCGGTGCCGAACAGCTGACGCACCTTCGCGTTTACGCCGGCTCGGAACACCGCCATGAAGCGCAGCGACCGCAGCCGATTACCTTCGGCGAGCTAGGGGAGATCATCGTTGCCACCAGCAGTTGAGGCGTACAAGCAGGCGACCGGCCGGCGCAAGACGGCTGTCGCACGTGTGCGCATCGTCCCTGGCGACGGTGTCATCACCGTCAACGACCGTTCCCCGAGTGAATACTTCGGGCGACGCGACCTCGAAACCGTCGTCACCCAGCCACTCCGGCTCACCGACACGACGGGTCGTTTCACGGTGTCGGTCAAGGTTGGCGGCGGCGGCATCGCCGGTCAGGCGGGCGCGGTGTGTCACGGGATCGCCCGTGCGCTCATCGCGGCGGACCCCGAGTTGCGTGCTGTCCTGAAGGCGGCGGGAATGCTCACCCGCGACTCGCGCGAGAAAGAGCGCAAGAAGTACGGCCTCAAACGGGCTCGGAAGGCACCTCAGTACACCAAGCGGTAGTGGCCTCGCCGCCCGTCGCCAGAGACACGGCGAGGGCTCGCGTGCTCGGATGCCCGGTCGACGTCGTCGACATGGCAGCTGCCGTGCGAACGCTGATCGAACTTGTCGAGCGACACCGTCGCGACGCCACGGCATCGCCGGCTGTCGTGGTCACGATCAATCCCGAGATGGTGATGCTGGCGCGGCGAGACGGCGATTTCGCCTCACTGCTCGAGTCGGCGACGATGCTCGTCCCGGACGGCATCGGCATCGTGCGTGCGCTGCGCCGCCGCGGTCACCCCGAGGCGACACGCGTCGGTGGGGCGGACCTGATCAGCGCGTATCTCCCCGAGGCTGAGCGGCGCGCCCACCGAATCGCGCTCGTCGGGGGTGCCCCGGGGGTCGCCCGTGCGGCCCGCGATCGCATGGTGGCCGCCCACCCCCGGCTTCGCGTCGTGGCGGCCAGCGCGGGCGCCCCGGACGGCTTGACGGCGTCGCGACTCGCCGAGGCGAAGCCGGAGATCGTGCTCGCCGCGTTCGGGGCCGGGCGTCAGGAGCACTTCCTCGAAGCGCACCTCGGAGCGATCGGCGCGGCGACCGGCATCGGCGTCGGTGGGTCGCTCGACTACCTCGCAGGACAGGTGCGGCGCGCACCGGCGATGATGCGCAGGCTGGGGCTGGAATGGGCTTGGCGGCTTGCGATCCAACCGTGGCGAGTTCGTCGACAAGCCGTGCTTCCCGTGTACTGGTGGCTCGAACGCCGTGAAGCGCGCCGGGCGATGGCCGCCCCACAGCGATGATCTCCCGGTGCTGAGCGTCATCGTTCCGGCGTACAACGAGGAGCAGCGCCTGCCCGCGACCCTGAAGCGGATGCGCGAGTATCTCGATGGACGCGATGAGCCGTATGAGGTGCTCGTCGTCGATGACGGGAGCTCGGATTCGACGCTGTCGATGGCGCGGACGATCGCCGAGGACTGGCCGCAGCTGCAGGTACTGGCTCTCGCGGAGAACACCGGCAAAGGCGCGGCCGTGCGGCTCGGCATGCTCACCGCGAAAGGCGAGCACCGGATCTTCAGCGACGCGGATCTGAGCACACCCATCGAGGAGATGGAGAGCCTGCGCGTGAGGCTGCATGGTCAGTGCGCGGTCGCGATCGCGTCGCGCGCGCTGCCGGGGTCGCGGATTGCACGTGCACCAGCCCGGACGCCGCGAGGTGATGGGGCGGACCTACAACCGTTTGCTCCAGATCGCAGCGCTGAAGGGGTTGCACGACACGCAATGCGGATTCAAGGCGTTCACCGCGGAGGCAGCGATTGCGTGCTTCGAACCGTTACGAACCTTGCGCTTCGGATTCGACGCCGAGGTGTTGCTGCGCGCGCGACGTCTGGGATGGACCGTCGCTGAGGTTCCCGTGCGCTGGGAACACAAGGAGGACTCGCGGGTGAGCGCGGTTCGCGATTCGGTCGGCACTTTGTACGACCTTGTGCGTCTTCGGTTCATTGTCCGGCGATAATCGATCAGTGAGAACCGCGCAGCGAGCCACAGCCGCGGGGCACATCGATGTCCGGGTGGCGGGCGCTCCGCTCGTCGGCCTTCGATTCCACATGGACTGCCGGGCGGCGGACCTCGAGGAGCTCGTCGGCGATCTCGAACGCCAGTTGATCGACATCGGCGCGCGGCGGGCCAACCTGCTCGCGCGGCTGCGCCGCGTCGAGGATGCTCGGCAAGCGGCGTTGGAGGTGCTGCCGGCACTGTCGTCCCGTCCGCCGAAGCTCCTTGCGGACATCACCGCCACGTTCACTGAGGATCTCGACATCACCACCGAGATCACCCGCCTCGAGGCCCGCGCCGCGGGAATTCGGACGCGTCTCACCGAGATCGCTGACGAGCAAGCCGTCCTCCGCAAGCTCAGCCGTGAGATCGCGCAGGTGCCCGGGCAGGCGACGGTCGACCACGACCAGCGGGCCAGCCGCTACAGCCAGGCGGCGCGTCAGATCTACGAGATCGCCGATATCGAGCATGCCGAGACCGCCCGGCTCATCCTCGAAGGTCCGATGCAGCGTCTCTGGGACGCCGCGCTCGAGGCCGAGTTGATCGGCCGCAGCATCGCCCGTGAGCCCGCGACGGCGGTCGGGGCCAGCGCGCGCTGCCGGACCGCTGCAGCAGACGCATCCGAGCGCCTGGGCGAGGTCATCGCCGGATTGCTGCCGCTCAACCCGGAGCGGGGATTGGTCGGCGCGTTGCGGGAGCTGATCGCCGGCTGGGCCGAACGGGGCAACGTCATGCTGCACACCCTCGGCAGCGAGCGCCGGATGCCGCAGCTCGCTGAGATCACGGTGTATCGCATCCTCGAGCAGGCGATCGACAACGCGCTCACGCATGGGCGGCCGCAGCGAGTCGACGCGATCATCTCGTTCCTGCCTCGGATGGTTGTCGCGGTGGTGAAGGACGACGGGGACGGCTTCGACGTCGGCGCCACCGACGCTCGTCTGGGAAGGACCGATGGGCTCGGCATGATCCAGATGCGCGAACGGGCGGCGCTGGTCGGCGGCCGGGTGCAGGTGCGGAGCGGGCTCGGGTTGGGCACCGAGGTGCGCGTCACCGTCCCTGACAGCCGCGCGACGACCTAGCGACGACGTCTGCGCCGCGGGAGCGCATCAGTACGATCCTGCGCATGGCATCGAAACAGCAGAGCATGCGAGTGGCCACGGCGAGCGGCACGACCGTCGCCGGTGACGTCGCGGTGGCCGACAACCCCTACCGGCGCTTCATGGGCCTGATGGGCAAGCGCGAGCTGAAGGAGGGCGCCGGCCTCTACCTGAAGCCATGCAGCTCGATTCACATGTTCTTCATGCGCATCGCGCTCGATGTGGTGTTCGTCGACGCCAACGGTCAGATCGTCCACATCTGCCATTCGATCAAACCCTGGCGGATGAGCCGCATCGTGCGGCACGCGAAGGCGGCGATCGAGCTGCCTGCTGGCACCATGAACCACTTCGGCGTCAAGACAGGCGACGTTCTCCAGCTCACGTAACCGGGACTGGAGTCCGATCGCCGCGGCGCGTCGCGGTGAAGTCCTGCAGACGGCCTGATTCGATACCGTCGTCCATCGCAATACCAGCGCTGGAGGATCGACGTGTACGAAGGACTCTTTGCGGAGACCGTGACGATCACGGGGCAGGGCGGCGACGAAATCGGGGCGTACTTTGCCCGTCCGCTCGGTCCGGGACCCTTTCCTGGGGTGATCGTCATTCACCACGCGCCCGGCTGGGACGAATGGAGCAAGGAGGTCGTCCGCAAGTTCGCGTACCACGGCTACATGGCGATCAGCCCCAACCTGTATCACCGGTTCGGGCCGGAACTCTCGCCCGACGACGCCGCCGCCGCCGCGCGCGCCGGGGGGTGGGTGCCCACCGATCAATTTCTCGGTGACGCCGGCGGCGCGCTGACGTATCTCCGGGCGCTGCCGATCAGCAACGGCAAGGTGGGCACGATCGGCTATTGCTCCGGCGGGCGTCAGTCGTTCCTTGCGGCGTGTGAGCTGCCCATCGACGCTGCCGTCGATTGCTACGGCGCCCGTGTCATGCAGGATTCCCCACCCGACTTCCCCTTCCCGATGGAGGCGGTCATCGGCCGCGCACCGAAGATCTCGTGCCCGATCCTCGGCCTCTTCGGCGTGGAGGACCAGAATCCGTCGCCGGACGAGGTCGCGCAGATCGATGCGGAGCTGAACCGGCTGGGCAAGGAGCACGAGTTTCACTCGTTCGACGACGCCGGGCACGGCTTCTTCGCGGTGGACCGGCCGTCGTACCGGGTCGCCGCAGCGGTCGAGGGCTGGCGCCTCGTCTTTGATTTCTACGGCCGGCATCTGCAGTAGGGAGATCGGAATGTGCTCGTACATCGTTGAGAAGACCAACGTCACTGGGAGCGCGAAGGCGGCCGGCGCGTGGACGCCGATCACCGGGGCGGTGGTCTCCGTCGATCACCCGTTCCACGCAACGCTCGACCATGCGCTGCTGCTCGACTTCGTCAACGCGGGGCGCCCGGTGAGTGAGCGGGTCGCGCTGGAGTTGAGCGTGGAGTCCGCGCGGGAGCTGATCACCTGCATGGAGAGTGCGTTGGACGCGTTCGCGACGGAGGTCGGTACGGCGTAGCGATCTGGATCCCGAACCCGGGCTGACCGTCCCGCCCTTGTCTCTGCCCGCGACGCATACATCTCGGTGTGCTTGCAGACCTGGCCCGCCTGCTCCTCGACACCGTCGCCCCACGCCGATGCGCAGGTTGCGACGCCGTTTCCCGTGCCCCGATCTGCCTTGACTGCGCTGACGGTCTCGAGGGAATGTTCGTCCCGACGCCGCGTCCTGTCGCTGGCGGGACCGCGTTCGCCGGCTTTGAGTTCGAGGAGCCGGTCAGAGCCATCGTCCATAAGGGCAAATACGGAGGAGACCGGTTGGCGCTGCGTGCCATCGCCGCACTGACCTCCGAGCGCCTCGGCGCGTCTCGCACCCCGGCCGCTCCGGAGGCCATCGTCGCCGTGCCACTCGGCGCACGCCGGCGTCGGCAGCGCGGCTACAACCAGTCCGACATCCTGGCCCAAGTCCTGGCCGAGATCCGCGACGTGCCGGTACTCGACGGCCTCCGCCGGACTCGCGAGACCAAGCCGCAGAGCGTCTGCGACGAGCAGGGTCGCCGTCACAACGTCGCCGGTGCCTTTGCGTGGGTTGGATCGCCGCTCGATGGGGTACAACTCTGGCTGGTCGACGACGTGCTCACGACAGGGGCCACCGTCGAGGCCGCCGGGGCGTCGTTGCGCGCCGCCGGAGCGTCCCGAGTTGACGTCATCGTCGTGGCCGTGGTGCCGTGACCGGCATCCCCTGCCAGAATGAAGAGAAGCATGTCCATATTCAAGAAGCCGCTCAACAAGGTCCTCGGGGACCCGGTGCGGCGTGAAATCAAGCGGTACGAAGGCGTCGTCGCGCTCATCAACGACCTCGAAGCCGATATGGCCGCGCTCACTGATGAGGAGCTCAAGGACAAGACGCGGGAGTTCCGGGAGCGGCTGGGGGTCACCGGCACCGACATCAGCCACGGCCAGCCTTTCGCCGCCGGACTGACCGAGGAGAGCGAAGAGGAGGCGTTCGCGCGGGCGGAGGAGCACCAACGCGACCTTGAGCGCGCCCAGGCCCTCGACGATCTTCTTCCTGAGGCCTTCGCGGTGGTTCGCGAGGCTTCCAAACGAACCCTCAACATGCGCCACTTCGATGTGCAGCTGATCGGCGGCATCGTGCTGCACCAGGGACGCATCGCCGAGATGAAAACGGGCGAAGGCAAAACCCTCGTCGCGACACTCGCCCTCTACCTCAACGCGCTCGAGGGTCGCGGGGCGCATCTGGTCACCGTCAACGACTACCTGGCCCGACGCGATGCCGGGTGGAACGCTGCGCTGTACGACTTTCTCGGCATGTCGGTCGGCGTCATCGCCGGACAGGACCTCTCGTTTGTCTACGACCCGGCCTACACCGATGACGCGCACCCCGATCCGCGCTTGCAACATCTCCGCCCGGTTTCGCGGCGTGAGGCGTACGCGGCCGACATCACATACTCGACCAACAACGAGCTCGGTTTTGACTATCTGCGCGACAACATGGCGCAAAAGCTCGACCGTTGCGTGCAACGCCGGTTGCACTATGCAATCGTCGACGAGGTCGACTCGATCCTTGTCGACGAAGCGCGCACGCCGTTGATCATCAGTGGTCAGGCGAGCGACCCCACCGACAAGTTCTACACGTACGCGCGGCTCATTCCGCGACTCGTCCCGGAGGACGACTACACGATCGACGAGAAGACGAAGTCCGCGACGCTCACCGAGGAAGGCGTCGAGAAGATCGAGAAGTGGACGGGGCTCTCGAACGTGTACGACATGGAGCACGTTGCCGAGGCGCATCAGATCAACCAAGCGCTGCGCGCGCATGCGCTCTGGCATCGCGACAAGGACTACATCGTGCGCGACGGCGAGGTGATCATCGTCGACGAGTTCACCGGACGCACGATGCCCGGTCGCCGCTGGTCAGACGGCCTGCATCAGGCGATCGAGGCGAAGGAAGGTGTCAGCGTTCAGCAGGAGACGGTGACGCTCGCGACGATCACCTTCCAGAACTTCTTCCGGATCTACGACAAGCTCGCGGGCATGACCGGTACCGCGTTGACCGAGGCTGAAGAGTTCCACAAGATCTACAAGCTCGAGGTGGTGCCGATCCCGACGCACCGCGACATGGTGCGGCTCGACGAGCCCGACCTCATCTACAAGACCGAGGACGGCAAGTATCGAGCGGTGGTCGAGGAGATCTCCGAGCGCTACAAGAAAGGACAGCCGACGCTTGTCGGTACGACGAGCATCGAGAAGAGCGAGCGCATCAGCCGCATGCTCGAGAAGCTGGGCGTGCAGCACTCGGTCCTCAACGCGAAATTGCACGAGAAAGAGGCTGACGTCATCGCCAATGCGGGCCAGGCCGGCAGCGTCACCATCGCCACCAACATGGCCGGCCGCGGCACCGACATCGTGCTCGGCGAGGGCGTTGCGGATCTCGGCGGTTTGTACATCATCGGTACCGAGCGGCACGAATCGCGGCGCATCGATAACCAGTTGCGTGGACGCGCCGGCCGCCAAGGTGACCCGGGCGAGTCGCGTTTCTTCCTGTCGTTCGAAGACGATCTGATGCGCGTGTTCGGCGGCGAGCGTATGCAGGGGATCATGGGACGGCTCGGTGTCGACGAGGACACGCCGATCGAGTCGAAGATGGTCTCCAGCAGATCGAGGGCGCCCAGGCGCGCGTCGAGGGATCGAACTTCGACAGCCGGCGTCATGTCGTCGAGTACGACGACGTCATGAACAAGCAGCGCGAAATCATCTACGGCGAGCGTCGCAAGATTCTCGAAGGGACCGACACGCGCGCCAACTTCATCGGGATGGTGGAGCACGTCGTCGAGTCAGAGGTGCCGACGTACTGCGAGGGCCGACACCGCGAGACCTGGGACATCGAAGGCTTGTGGGAGCGGATGCATCAGTTCGCGGCCGCGTTGCCACCGCTTTCGGAGGTCAGCACGGAGACCCTCGGCAACTCGATCGAGGAAGTCTCGGAGACCCTGAGCGGCGAGCTGATCGGCCTCTACGAGGAGAAGGAGCAGGAGTACGGCGCTGAGCTGCTCCGCGAGGTCGAGCAGAGCGTGATGCTGCAGGTCATCGACTCGCGGTGGCTCGCGTACCTGACGCAGATGGACCACCTCCGCGAGGGGATGGGGTTCCAGGCGTACGGACAGATGGACCCTCTCGTCGAGTACAAGGCCGCGGCGTTCACGGCGTTCCAGGACCTCACCGAGGACATTCAACGCGAGATCGTGCGGGCGTTGTTGAACGTGCAGATTCGGCGCGTTGATCCGGCGACGGCCGGTGGGCCTGAGGTGGCGGGTGTTGATGGTGGTGCTGAAGGAGCTGGTGCGGTCGAGGCTGCCGGGAACGAGGCCGCTGCAAATGGCGCGGCCCTGAATGGCGCTGCGACGAACGGTTCGTCCGGAAACGGGGCCGCCAGTGGCGCTGCAGCGAACGGCGCGGAATCAGCGGCTACTCCCGTCCCCACTACCGGCGCTGCCGAAGCCACTGCACCTGCCTCACCGCGGGCCGATCGGCCGGGCGGTGCGACCGACGGCGCGCACGTGCCTCCTGCCCGACCGGCCGCGGCGCTTGCGAGCGGGGCGCTTGCACGAGCGACCGGTACCCAAGTCTCGGCGCCAATGACCTCGAAGCCGATCGTGCGCAACATCGTCGAGTCGTCAGGAGCGGGAACGCAACGGGCGGACAGCAATCCGGCGGGCGCTACCAACGGCAATGATGGCCTCACCGCCACGGGACCATCGAGCGGGAAGGTGGGCCGCAATCAGGCGTGCCCCTGTGGATCCGGGAAGAAGTACAAGTACTGCCACGGGAAGTGAGTCAGCCCTGACTGGCTGACCGCTTCGGCCTAGCCGGCAAGGGTCCGCGGTCGTCCAGCGGCCCTGGCACTGCGCTTCTTCATGCGCGGTGATTTCTGCACCGCGTCACTGAGATCGAAATCCTCGGCAGGCACGGGGCGACCCATCGGATAACCCTGCGCTGCATCGCAACCCAGGTCGTCGACCAATTCGAGTGCGTCGAGGTTCTCGATTCCCTCGGCGACCGCCGACCCTACGTGACCGCCGCTCCGTCAGGCGCGGTTCCACGACCGGTAGATCGGGGTCGGCGGGAGCCCTTCTGACCTGGGTCTTAGTCAGCCCTTAGCTTCGTGACAAAACGGCCTTAAGGGACGCGCGACCATCTTCTTCGCACGGAGAAGGCCCGGTTTTTTCGAGGAGGAGCGATGCCCAAACGACCGTTGATCACGCTCGCACTGCTGGGGACGGCCACCATCGCCAGCGCCTCGCTCACCACCCTTACCGGGGTGAGCGCGGCCGCAACGGTCGACAACAGCGGGACGACAACGTCACCGATCAAGCACGTCGTCGTGCTGTTTCAGGAGAACGTCTCCTTTGATCACTACTTCGGGACGTACCCGAAAGCGACCAACACCAACGGGCAGCCGTTTACCGCCAAGCACGGAACGCCGACCGTGAACGGTCTGACGCCGGAGCTGTTGAACCACAACCCGAATGGCGTCAATCCGCAACGGCTTGGGCCTGCCAACGCGCTGACGTGCGACCAGAATCACGACTACACGCCGGAACAGCAGGCGCTCAATGGCGGCCTGATGAACAAGTTCCCCGAGTTCACGCAAGTCGAGAGTTGCTCGGCACCCGACACCTCCCCTCCTGGACTCGTGATGGATTACTACGACGGCAACACCGTCACGGGGCTCTGGAACTATGCGCAACGTTTCGCGATGAGTGACAACAACTTTGACACCACATTCGGACCTTCCACGCCGGGTGTGCTCAATCTCGTGTCCGGTCAGACGCATGGAGCGACGCCCGCCGTCCTCGCCGGTGTGACCGACAACGGCACCATCTACGGCGACGCTGATCCAACGTATGACGAGTGCTCGGCGGGCTCAACCGTCGCCATGAGCGGTACCAACGTCGGCAACGAGCTGAACGCGGCCCACGTCACGTGGGGCTGGTTCCAGGGCGGCTTCGCGCCGACAGGCCAAAGCAACGGAACCGTTGTGTGCGGCGCGAGCCACACGAACATCGGCGGTGCCTCGGTCACCGACTACAGCGCGCACCACGATCCCTTCCAGTACTACGCGAGCACGGCGAACCCCGCGCATCTTCCGCCCGCGAACGAGGCCGAGATCGGGCACAGCGGACAGGCCAATCATCAGTACGACCTGAGCTACTTCTACCAGAGCCTGACCGATGGCAATCTGCCCGCCGTGAGCCTCGTCAAGGCACCGCGCTACCAGGATGGCCACGCAGGCTACTCGGATCCCATCGACGAGCAGACCTACCTGGTCAACACCATCAACGCAATCGAGCACTCAAAGTACTGGAAGTCGACGGCGATCATCATCACTTACGACGACTCGGACGGCTGGTACGACCAGGTGATGCCACCCATCGCCAACCCGTCGGCCTCCGCCGAGGACGCGTTGAACGGTCCGGGCGTGTGCGGCAGTGGCACTCCGCTGCGCGGGTACCAGGATCGCTGCGGTTACGGACAGCGCTTGCCTCTGCTCGTGATCTCGCCGTACGCGCGTGAGAACTACGTGTACAACTCGCTCACCGACACGACCTCGATCCTCAAGTTCATCGAGAGCAACTGGTCGCTGGGACGCATCGGCGGCGGCTCATTCGATGCCATTGCCGGCAGCCTCAACGGCATGTTCAATTTCCACCACCCGATCGACAACCCGTTGATCCTCAAGCCGTCGACGGGCGAGCCCGCGGCCTAGAACTCCGCCACATTCGCCTACAGAGAGCGGGGCGCGTAGGGCGTCCCGCTCTCCTTTTGTCGGCAAGCCTTACTGGAACCAGCCCGCCACGTCGAGGATGGCGTTGATCGTGCCCTGCGCGTTGTATAGGGCGACGTCGCCCGCGGATGGCGCCGCCTGGGCAATGCCCAACAATCGAGAGGTTCGAACGCTGACTAAGAGCGGAGCCGTCTGAAAACTGGCCGCGTTCTCATCAGGGATGGCGTCGCGGTCTACCACGTCCCTGAGAAGACGATGCCGCCTGGGTTTGAGCGCTTCAACACATAGAGATCGCTATCGGCTTGGCGGAGCAGCGTCTTCAAATCCGCAACGGCCGTCGATCGCACAGCGGCACAGGTGGCGCTGATCTGATAGTCAAGGTCATCGATCGGCCGTCGCATAGCCTCCCTGGCAGTTTCCAACAACCGTTTCCCCTCGGTAGGACCCATGGCGGGGAGGACGGCACTGAACTCGTCACCGCCCAGTCGCGCCACCACACCGAACGATCCAAGCGTGGCTGACAACCGACGGTCACGTTCACAGTCAGCGCCAGGTGCAAGCGTATGAGCAGTTGCAGACACATGCGCCGGGCTTTGGACCATGCCGGAGATCGGAGATCCTCGGGATGACGCTAGGTCGACTATGAATGCCCTTCGTCGCCGACGCGACGTCGGCGGCAGCTCTGAGAGTCAATTGCTCACGTGTTCTGGTTGTGCTTCTCGGCCTGGTGGTGACCGGGTGCCGGGAGGCATCATCGCGTCGCTGGTCGCGATCTTCCGAGACCCGAGCGACGCTCTCAGTTTTGCGGCACGGCGGTGGCAGGTGCGACGAGAACACGAAACGCCACTCAATGACTGCTAGGCTGGCTTATCAGATGGAGGGATAGTGGTGAAGCCCCTGACGGGCCAAACGCCGATCCGGGTGATGGTCGTTCACTTCCATCCGACGGTGCGCGACGGGTTGGCTGCCTGCCTTGGGTTCGAGCCGGATATCGAGGTGGTGGGCACCGCCTCGACATGCGGCATTGCGCTCGACATGGCCGCGGCCTTGCGTCCCGACCTCGTGCTCATCGGGCGTTCGACCCCGTGGACTGGAGGGATGGGGGCAACTCGGCGTCTGGTCGCCGCGCAACCCGAGCTGCGGGTGGTGATTCTCAGCGGCACCGCAGGTACGGACTTCTTCGTCGAGGCGGTCAAAAGCGGGGCGAGTGACTACGTGTCGCTGGACACCGCGCCATCGGACATCGCCAGGACGGTGCGACGTGTGCTCGATAGATGACCGCTCCGTCGGCAGCTGGCGGGTGTGGCAGGCGTGCTCATAGGGCTCGTGGCGCCGGTGATCGGGCTGCTGGCCGCGTCCTTCTCTGAGCAAACCCTGCGCCAGCGCAGGCGTAGGGCCGCGCAAGGCTGTGCCGGGACAAGCCCGAACTCAGCTGAATTTGCGCCGATCTCCCACGGGCACTGAGCCCAACTCCACCGTCCACCGAAACCCGAACGGCAGCAACTCCGCAATCGGCAGCGACTCAACGCCCCCATCAACTGGGACGAGCACGCGGATCGAAGGCTGGTAGTCCAGCAACACCTGCCGGCACCGCCCGCACGGCGGTAGGACTCCGCGCGTCCGGTCGGCAACGGCAACGATCACTTCGAGTGGTCCCACGCCTAACTCCGCGGCATTCCCAAGGAGCACCATCTCCGCACACGGGCCGCCGGTGAAGTGGTACAGGTTCACACCCGTCACGATCAGCCCGTCGCGAGCGCGCGCCGCCGCGGCGACGGTGTGGATCCGGCCGTCGCCACACCGGTCGACGATCTCCGTCGCACGCCGAACCAGCTCAAGGTCAGCGTCGTCAACCCCCACGCCCAAACTCATCGAGCGTCCCTACCGCATCCGGATGAAGCTCGCGTTTTCCCGAAACTCGTCGAGCGTCCGCGCATCCATGTACGACATCGAGCTGCGCAGTCCGGCGACGTAGCGCTGCACGACATCCGCGACGTGTCCCTTGTAGGCCACGATCAACTCGGCGCCTTCGATGTATTCGGGGTCCTCGCCCGCGAACTCCTGCTGCACCGAGAAGGACGCCGCGCCGCGCATGATCTTGAACTTCTTGCCGTCGACGACGAGCACCCGTCCAGGCGCCTCATAGGTCCCAGCCAAGGCCGATCCGACCATGACGCAATCCGCCCCGAGCGCAAGCAGCTTGCACATGTCCGCAGGGCTCCGGATCCCGCCGTCCGCAACGATCAATGCCCGCTCGCGCACCTGTGCACACTCGTGCACGCTGTACGGCGTCGGCGAGTAGACGCCGGTCTCGGTCCGCGTCTCACACACCGAACCCCCAGCAATACCAACGCGAATCGCATCGACCCCGAGATCCTCGAGCCAGCGAAACGTCTCGGCAGTCGCGACATTCCCGGCGATGAGAAACACCGGCACCGACTGCTCACGCACCCACCGCACCGCCCGGGCGACCTGTTCGTGCGCGCCGTTCGCAGTGTCCAGGCACACGATCCGGCACCCCGCGTCGACGATGCGCTCGAACCGCTCCCGGAAATCACCGGTGACCCCCAACGCGGCCGCCAACGCCCCGCCTCCGGCACCGACGAGAAGCAGCTGAGACGCTTGTTCGTCGATGCTCTGAAACCGCGGCAGGATCCCGAGCGCACCGTGTTCCGCAAGCGCGCGACACATCTCCACGCCGCACACGTCCGGCATCGGCGAGCCGACCAACGGCACCGACAACCGCAACGGCCCGAACTCGACCGCAGGCACCGCTTCCATCCGATGGGCGAGCGATGACGGCACGCGCGGGACGAGCGACACATCGTCGAAGTCGAACGCTCGGGGCAGGTCGGGAAACAGCTCGCCGATCGAGGCGGGAACCGCGCCGACGGCGGGGTGCATCAGATCATTGTGAAATACTCGGCTCATGAGCGAGCTTGCCAACCGCGCCTCCGACGTTGCCGCCCGCATCGCCGAGCTTCAGGGGCATCTTTGACCTTGACGGAAAACGCGTCCGTCTAGCCGAGCTCGACCGGGACATCGCCGACCCGGATCTCTGGGACGACCCTCGCCGCGCCGCCGCACTCAACCAGGAGGCGTCGCGCATCCGCGACGAGCTGGCCACCTGGGAATCGCTGACGCAGCGAGCCGCGGACGCCCGCGAACTCGCGTCCCTGCTCGATGCCGAGCCCGACGAGGACATGGCGAGCGACCTCGACCGCGAGATCAAGTCCCTCGAGAAGGAGATCGCGCGCCGCGAGATCGACCTGCTGTTCAGCGATCCCTACACCGATCACGTCGCCCTCCTCAGCATCCATGCAGGCGCCGGTGGGACCGATTCCCAGGACTGGGCCGGGATGCTCCTGCGCATGTACCTCGGCTGGTGCGAGAAGCACAAGATGCCGGTCGAGTTTCTCGAGGAGTCGGTGGGGGATGAGGCGGGCATCAAGTCGGCGACCATCCGGATCTCGGGTCCGCGCGCCTACGGTCTCCTCAAGGGCGAACATGGCGTCCATCGCCTCGTCCGCATCAGCCCGTTCGATGCCGCCCATCGCCGCCACACGTCGTTCGTCCTGGTCGAGGTGACGCCCGAGATCGAGGACACAGTGACCGTCGAGATCGATCCCGACGACGTGCGCACCGACGTCTTCCGGTCGAGCGGTGCCGGCGGGCAGCACGTCAACAAGACCTCGTCCGCAGTGCGGCTCACCCACATTCCGACCGGCATCGTCGTCACCTGCCAGAACGAGCGCTCACAGCAGCAGAACCGCGATGTTGCCTGGCGGGTGCTCCGCTCGCGGCTGCTGGCCCTCCAGCAGGCCGCCCACGCCCAGAAGATCGCCGATCTCAAGGGTGATCTGATCGCCGCCGAGTGGGGCAGCCAGATCCGCTCCTATGTCCTCAACCCCTACACGATGGTCAAGGACCACCGCACGAACGTCGAGGTCGGCAACGCCCAGGCCGTGCTCGAAGGAGAAATCGATCCCTTCATCGAGGGGTATCTGCACTGGGCAGCCGATGAGGAAGCGAGATTGAAGGCATCCTGATCGCAATGTCGACCGCGGGTCAGTACGAAAGTGACCATCCTGTGAAATTCGACGGGAGTCTTGCGGAACCCCGGTTTATACTGGCCGCCGACTCAGTAGCGATCCCAGAAACCATCTTATGAATACATCGCCCCAGGGGGCAGCCTGGTGAGCGTGGCAGTCGCTGAACGATCTGCGGCCCCGCCTCAGCACGCGTTGCGCCCAGTCATCTCCTTTCACGGCGTCAGCAAGGTCTACCCGAACGGAACGGAGGCCCTGCGCGACGTTGATCTGGCGATCCATCAAGGTGATTTCTGCTTCCTCGTCGGCGCGAGCGGTGCCGGCAAGTCAACGCTGGTCCGTCTCCTCATTCGCGACGAGGCACCATCGACCGGCCGCATCTTCGTCGAGGGACAGGAGATCAGCCGGATGTCACGGCGCAAGCTCCCCAAGCTGCGGCGCAAGTTCGGCATCGTTTTCCAGGACTACAAGCTCCTCACTCGGCGGACCGTCGCGCAGAACGTCGCGTTCGCGTTGCAGGTGACTCGTCCCGGTCAGCGTCACATGCGCGAGAAGGTCGAGGAGGTGCTCTGGATCGTCGGTCTCGAGGACAAGCTCGACACGTTCCCCGATGAGTTGAGCGGTGGTGAGCAGCAGCGCGTCGCGATTGCGCGCGCGCTCGTGCACCGGCCGCGCATCTTCCTCGCGGACGAGCCCACCGGTAACCTCGACCCCGACACGTCGTGGGGCATTGTGCAGTTGCTCCTCCAGATCAATCACCGCGGCACCACCGTGCTCATGGCGACACACAACCGTGAAGTCGTCGACCTCGTCCGCCGTCGCGTCATCGCGATCGATGGCGGGCGCGTTGTCCGCGACGAAGCTGAAGGTCAGTACCTGCGCGAAGGAACCGCAACACTGTGAGGCAGGTCGCCGCCTCGCTCTGGTTTGCGTTGCACAGCGCGGGACAGAACTTCCGGCGCAATCTCGGCGTCTCGCTCGCGGGCGTTTTCACCATGGGGCTGATCATCTTTCTCGTCGGTGGTGGACTGCTCTTCACGCACTCGGTTGACACAGTGCTGCAGTCGCAGGAGCAGAACGCGAGCCACCTCAAGATCTACATCTCGGACAACGCCTCGCTTGCGGCCATCACCAATTTCGAAAGCCGTCTGAAGAATGACCCGCGCGTCATCTCCGTCAGCTTCGAGAACAAGGACCAGGCTGCGCGGCAGGCGTCCCAGAATCCCGACATCTCGCAAGCGCTCAGCGTGCTCGGCAGCAATCCGCTCCCCGCGTCGCTCAACCTCGTCGTCCGGAAGCTGACCGACTTGAGCCAGTTCAACGCGATGGCGGCGGCAACGCCGATCGTCGACAAGACAACGCCGACCGACTACAACTCCGACGTCATCTCCAAGCTCAACGCGGTGATCACCATCATCGAGTGGGTGGGCGCGATCATCGCGGTGATCCTGATGACGATCAGCATCGTCATCATCATGAACACGATCCGCACGGCGGTCTACGCGCGCCGGACCGAGATCGAGATCATGAAACTCGTCGGCGCCACCGACTGGTTCGTGCGCTGGCCGTTCATCCTCGAGGGCATGCTCGGCGGCTTGTTAGCCGCGATCTTCTCCGGAGCGGTCGTCTATGCGGCGTATCGCGTGTTCGTGCAGGCAGCGCAGGGTCATCTCCTGAGCGTGCCGTTTGACGGCCGTTACACGGTCACGCTGCTGGCGTTCCTGCTCATCGGTGGGGTTGCCGTCGGTGCATTCGGGAGTTTTCTCGGCGTACGGCGTTTCCTCTCGGCGTGAGTTCCGGGACCCTGGTTCGCGGCATCGTGTCGCTGACCGTAGCGACGTCGCTCTTCGCCATCGCACAGCCGACCGCGGCTGATCAGATCACCGAGCACATCAGTCGGGAGCAGCAACAGCTCAGTCAGGCCAAGTCGGAGATCGCAGCGCTCAAGGCGCAGATCGCCGCGGCACAGAATCAGGAAACGGCGCTTGCCTCGATCATCACCGGCCTCAATCATCAGATCAGTGCGACGCAGGCGCAGGTCGCGGCAGGACAAGCGAAACTGGCCGCGATCAACACGCAACTGGGCACCGCGCAGGACCAACTCACCGACGCGCGCACCCTGCTCGCCACCGAAGAGCGGCAACTCTCGCAGGAGCTGGTCGTCTACTACGAGTTCGAGAACGAATCGACGCCGCTCAGCAACCTGCTGACATCGGGCAGCTTCAACGCGTTCTGGACGGATGTCATCGACGGCGGCCGCATCAGCGCGCGCGAGGTGCAGACCCTCGACACCGTCACCGCGCAACGCGATGCGGTGCAGACCGACGTCGCGCGGATCAGCACTGTCCAGCACCAGCAGCAACAACTTCTCGGGCAGCTGTACGTCACCGAGCAGACGCTCAACGACGACCTGTCAGCACGGACTGAAGCGGTCGCGTACCTCAAGCAGATCCAGGCTCAGGACGAGCGCAGCGCGCAGGAATGGGAGGCCGCTGAGAACACCATCAACGGGCAGATCGCGCAGCTGCAGAAGGAGGAAGCCGCGGCGCGGGCCGCCGGCGGTGGCAGCGGCCACTTCATCTGGCCCGACAGCGGTCCCATCAGTCAGGGATTCGGGTGCACACCGTACCCGTTCGAGCCGTATGACCCGGCCTGCCCGCAGAAGCACTTCCACAACGGACTCGACATTGCCGGCGCCTGCGGCAACCACATCATCGCGGCCGACGCGGGCATCGCCTACATCGAACCGTACGAGCCGTACGGCTTCGGGCACTACATCATCATCGTCAACGGCAACGGCTGGCAGACCCTCTACGGGCACCTCGCGGGCTTCGCGATCCACAACGGGCAGACCGTGGCGAGGGGCCAGCTCATCGGCTACGAAGGGACGTCGGGCAATTCGACGGGGTGCCATCTGCATTTCGGCGTGAACCACAACGGTCAGTGGGTCAACCCGCGCCTGTATCTCGCATAGGCGCCCGCTCGAGCCACGCGGTTGGGCCCGTGGTACCCGCCGATATACTCAGCCGCTGTGGCCGAACGTTTCGACATCGCCATCCTCGGCGGCGGGATGGGCGGGTATCCGGCGGCGATCCGTGCGGCTCAACTGGGCCTGCGCGCCGTCCTTGTTGAAGAGGACAAGGTCGGCGGGACCTGCCTGCATCGCGGCTGCATCCCTGCCAAAGCGTTGCTCCAGAGCGCTGCCCTGCTGGACGAGCTCGGTCACGCCGCCTCATTCGGGGTCACGACGGGGGAGGTCAGCTTCGACTACGCGGTAGCGGGGCACCGGCGCGACCAGGTGGTCAGCCAGCTCCATCGGGGGGTCCAGTTCCTCCTGCGCAAGAACAAGGTCACCGTTGTCAGCGGGCGGGGCGTTCTGGCGGGCGCGGGGCGCCTCAGCGTGACCGCCGCTGGTGGCGAGACGACGGACATTGAGGCCGATGCGGTGATCATCGCCACCGGGTCGCGACCGAAGCAGCTGCCGGGAGTTCCCGCCGACGGCACCGCCGTGCTCACCAGCGACGAGGCCCTGAAGTTGAACAGGGCCCCCGCGTCGGCCATCGTGCTCGGTGCCGGTGCGGTCGGGGTTGAGTTCGCCTCGCTGTACCGCAGCTGCGGTGCCGAGGTCACGCTGGTGGAGATGCTGCCGAGCCTCGTTCCGCTCGAGGACGCCGACATCGGCGCGGAGCTGCAGCGCCAGTTCGAGGCGCGCGGCATCACCTGCCTCACGGGGCATCGCCTCGACCTCGGCTCCGTCGAGCGTACCGACGCCGGCGTCAGCGTGACCGTCGCCGGGCCGGACGGGAAGGAGCAGCGCCTCACCGCCGAACTGCTGCTCGTCGCGGTCGGCCGTGCAGCCAACGTCGAGAACATCGGCATCGAGGGCACTGGCGTCGTTGTGGAGCGTGGAGTCATCGCAGTTGACGCGATGCTCCGGACCGGAGAGGCGGGCGTCAGCGCCGTCGGGGATGTCGTCGGCGGCTTCCAGCTCGCGCACAAGGCCCTGCACGAGGGCGTCCTCGCCGTCGAGGCCATCGCCGGGCGCGACCCGCATCCGCTCGACCCGCGGCTGGTGACGCGCACCACCTACTGCACCCCGCAGATCGGATCCCTCGGCCTGAGCGAGGCGGAGGCACGGGTCGCCGGCCACGATGTGGCCATCGGCAAGATGCCGTTCCTGGGCAACGGCAGGGCCGTCATCTGGGGTGACACGGACGGCTTCTGCAAGGTCGTGTCCGACACGGCGTCGGGCGACGTGCTCGGGGTGCATCTCATCGGCCACGAGGTGACCGAGCTGATCTGGGGACCGGCGCTCGGCGGCCTCCTCGAAGGCACTGCATTCGAGATGGGACACGCAGTCGCGCCACACCCTACACTCAGTGAAGTGCTCTCAGAAGCTGCCCTTGCCGTGAGTGGGGAGGCGATCCACATTTGAGCGGCGACGGAGCGTTCGAGGCAGCGTCGTCGGTGACAGCTTCGATCGGAGGGATGGGCCGGCAATGGCGATGACCAAAACAGAGACCAAAGCGCGGGCGGGGCTCGATGCGGAGACGCTTCGCCTCATGTACCGGCATATGCTCCGTTCGCGCCTGACGGACGAACGGTTGTGGGTGCTGAACCGCCAGGGACGCGCGCCGTTCTGGATCTCCGCCGAAGGCCACGAGGCAGTTCAAGTCGCCTTTGGCATGAACCTGAAGCCGGCCTATGACTGGGTCGCTCCCTATTACCGCGACCTTGCGCTCACGCTCGTGCTCGGCATGACGCCGAAAGATCACATCCTCTCGGGGCTGCAGCGCGCCGACGATCCCAACAGCGGCGGCCGCCAGATGCCCGCGCATTACGGCTGCCGCCGGCTCAACATCATCAGCACGGGCTCGTCGATCGGCACGCAGCTCATCCATGCGACGGGCATCGCGCTGGCGTCGCAGATGCGCGGCGAGGATGCGGTCACGTTCACGTCGATCGGCGAGGGCGGCACCAGTGAAGGCGACTTCCACGAGGCGTTGAACTTCGCTGCGACCAAGAAGCTCGCGGTGATCTTCCTGGTGGAAAACAACGGCTTCGCGATCAGCGTGCCGTGGCAGAAGCAGATGCCCACGCAGGACGTCGCCGATCGCGCCAAGGGATACGGGATTCCCGGCGTCGTCGTCGACGGCAGTGACGCCATCGCCTGCTACGCGGTCGCACGCGAGGCAGTGAAGCGGGCGCGCCGCGGCGACGGTCCGACGCTCGTCGAGGCCAAGGTGCTGCGCCTCACCTCACACAGCTCCGACGACGATCAGCGCCGCTATCGCAGCCGCGAAGACCTCGAGGCCGACAAGGAGCGCGATTCGCTGCTCCGCTTCAAGGCGACGCTCGAGGAGCTCGGTGTGCTGCACCCCGGAGATGCGGAGGAGATGCGCGCGGAGCTCGTCCTCGAGCTGGATCGCGCCACCGAGGAGGCGGAGGCGGCGCCGATGCCGGCGGCCGAAACGGCGATGCGCCACGTGTACGCCGAAGAGGGTGACTGGCGTGGCTGAGAAGACGTACATCGAGGCTATCCGCGACGGTATCCGCGAGGAGATGCAGCGCGACGGCCGCGTCATGATCCTCGGTGAGGACGTCGGTGCCAAGGGCGGCGTGTTCGGCGTCACCGAAGGCCTGCAGAAGGAATTCGGCCAGGATCGGGTGCTCGACAGCCCGCTTGCGGAGTCGTTGATCGTCGGCGTCGCCATCGGCGCTGCGATGAACGGACTGCGGCCGATCGCCGAGATTCAGTTCCAGGATTTCATCATGCCGGCGATGGACCAGATCGTCAGCGAAGCCGCAAAGATGCGCTACCGCAGCAACGGCGACTGGGGCGTGCCGATGGTGTTGCGCTCACCGTTCGGCGGGGGAGTGCACGGCGCGCTCTATCACTCGCAGTCGATCGAGGCGATCTTCGCGCATATCCCGGGGCTGCGCGTTGTCGTGCCATCCACGCCGTACGACGCGAAGGGCATGATCATCGCCGCGCTGCGCGATCCGGATCCGGTGCTCTACTTCGAGCACAAGCGCTGCTACCGCGCCATCAAGGGCGACGTGCCCGAGGGCGATTACACCGTCCCGCTCGACCGCGCGCGCGTCGCACGGGAGGGCTCGGATATCGCGGTCTTCAGCTACGGGATGATGGTGCACACGTCGCTCGAGGCGGCCGAACGCCTTGCTGCAGATGGGTTTTCCTGCGAGGTGACCGATCTGCGTTCACTGCGTCCGATCGACCGTGCAGCCATCGTCGCGAGCGCACGCAAGTGCGGCAAAGTGCTTGTCGTCCAGGAGGCGAACCTCGCCGTGAGTGTCGCTGCCGAGGTGGCGGCGATCATCGCCGAGGAATGCTTCGATTACCTCGACGCTCCGGTGATGCGGCTCGGTGGTCCGGAGATTCCGGCCATGCCGTACTCGCCACCGCTCGAGGAGTTCTATCTCGTCACGCCGAACAAGGTCGAGGCGAAGCTGCGCGAGCTCGCCGCGTACTGAACCCGAACACGAGGACGTCCACCGCATGTCTATGACCGTCACGATGCCGCAACTCGGTGAGAGCGTTACCGAAGGGACGATCGCGCGCTGGCTCAAGCATCCCGGCGATCCGATCGCCAAGTACGAGTCGATTGCCGAGGTCATCACGGACAAGGTGAACGCGGAGATTCCCGCGCCTGCCGACGGCGTGATGTCCGAGCTCATCGCTGCCGAAGGAGCAGTGGTGCCCGTCGGCCAACCGATTTGCTCCATAGATGTCGCCGGCGCGGCGACTGATACATCGCCGGCTGCATCCGTGCCCGATGCGACGGCGACGGCCGGATCGTCCGCTCCGGCAACTCCCCAGGCTATGTCGCCTACGCAGACGACCCAGCCGTCGCTTGCGCCGCATGGCACTCCTGCCGAGGCGGCAGCTCAGTCGACGCCTGCTCCGTCAGTTTCGGCCTTGCCAGAACGGTCGCAGGGCGCGCCGGAGAGTGGCGAGGCGAGCGTGGCTGCGGCGGTGTCGGCTTCGTTGTCGGGACCGCAGGCACCGGTCGGGCCCGGGGCTGGAACGGGTGACGCCGGTTCGGGGAATGGGGCGGGATATCACCTCACGCCTGCCGTGCGGATGCTCGTTCGGGAGCACGGTGTCGATCTCGGGCAGATCACTGGGAGTGGGCTCGGTGGGCGTATCACAAAGAAGGACGTGCTGGAGTACGTGCAGCAGCGCGACGCGAGTGCCGCGCGCGCGCCGTCTGGGCTGCCCGCTCCGGCAACTCCCCAGGCTATGTCGCCTACGCAGGCAGCCCAGCCGGCTCAGTCGGCGCCGACCAGCGTCGCGCAGACTCCGCCGGCCTCGCAGGCTGTTGCGGCCTCGCAGCCTTCGGCCCCCGCGCAACCTCTCCCCGCATCGTTTGGGACGGGCGAGGGGGACACCGTTGTTCCGCTCACGCCCGTTCGCAAGGCCATTGCCGATCACATGGTGCGCAGCCGTCAGACCTCGCCCCACGCGTACGTCATGGTCGAGGTCGACATGTCGAACGTCTCGCGAATCCGCGATCGCGAGAAGGCGGCGTTCGAGCAGCGGCACGGGGTCAAGCTGACATTCCTGCCGTTTGTCGCGCAGGCGGTGATCGAGGCCTTGCAACGCCATCCCACGCTCAATGCGTCGTGGAGTGACGCCGGGATCGTCGTCAAGCGGAGCATCAATCTCGGTATTGCGGTGGCGCTCGAGGACAACCTCATCGTGCCCGTGGTACGTGACGCGGACCGGCTGAGCATCTCAGGCCTGGCCACCACGATGGCAGACCTCGGCGCACGCGCTCGGAGCAACCATCTCAAGCTCGACGAGGTGCAGGGCGGGACCTTCACGCTCAACAACACCGGCGCGCTCGGGGCGGTGATGACCCAGGCGATCATCAACCAGCCGCAGGCGGCGATCATGACCATGGATCTCGTCGTCAAGCGGCCCGTGGTCGTCGGCGACGCGATCGCCATCCGCCCGATCATGAATCTCGGCCTCTCGTTCGATCACCGGATCAACGACGGCCTCCAGGCGACCCGTTTCGTGACCGCCGTTCAGAAACTCCTCGAAGGCATCGACCCGACCGGAACCCTCGTTTAGTCAGTCCTGGCTATCATCTGGAGGAACGATGATCGAGCACGGCACTTTCGATGCATGGGGGCTTCGGACCCCACCCGCGTGGGCGAGACGCGCTCTCGAGAAGGGCATCATCGACGAGCGTCGCTTTCAGGCCTTGATCCGCGTCGCCGCCGAAGAGCCATCGACCGCGAGGCGGACGCCGCGCCATCCCGGGAGCTGCTCCTGCCGGCGCCGGCCAACCCGTTCCTGCACTCGCTGGCGGGCCTGAGGGCCGGTCCTCGCTGCAGCCCAGCGCGGCGGCTCGAATCGGGGTTAGTACCTGGTGTCCGGCTCCTTGATCGGCGAGCCGAAGCGAATCATGTTGCCGTCGGGGTCGATGAGCACACCCTCATGCTGTCGCCACGGAGTGTCCTCTGGGAAGCGGACATCGGCTCCGGCAGCACTCCACGTCGTCGCCAACTCATCGGCGTCCTCGACCCAGAGATAGGCGGAACTCGGACCGGCCGTCGAACCGTCGGCCACCATCCCGAGATGAATCTCAATGCCATCGCGCGTGGCGAAGCCATACCCGCCCCGGTCGTACTCCCGGGTCGCGAAGCCGAGACGTCCGTAGTGTTCGAGTGAGGCCGCGACGTCACGGACGGGGAAGATCGGTGCGATGCGCCTGAAGGCTCCCATGGCCGCGGAGTTTATCTCTGCCGCGGCGGGCGAACCAATCCCGGCTGCGTCAGTCGGGATCCTGGTGCGGGTAGCGCCACTCCGTCGGTGGCACGAACGTCTCCTTGATCGCCCGCGGTGCCACCCAGCGCAGTAGGTTCAGCGCCGACCCGGCTTTGTCGTTCGTCCCGCTCAGACGAGCGCCACCGAATGGCTGCTGTCCGACCACTGCGCCCGTCGACTTGTCATTGATATAGAAGTTGCCGGCCGCGTAGCGCAGGCGTGCTCGACGCCTCGTCGATCGCACGCCGGTCCTCGGCGAAGACGGCTCCGGTCAGCGCGTATTGCGAGGTGCGGTCGACCAGGTCGATCACCGAGTGCCACTCCTGTCGGGATACGGGTACACGGTGAGGATCGGCCCGAAGAGCTCGCGTTTGAAGAGATCGTGCTGCGGGTTCTGGCTGGCATAGATCGTCGGGTGCACGAACCAGCCGACGTCCGAGTCGCACTCGCCGCCGGCGACCAGCTGAGGTCCGGATCAGTGCGCGCCGCGGTCAGCACGGCCTCGTGCTTGCGGAAGCTCGGCTCGTCGATGACCGCGCCCATGAACGTGTTGAACTCCGCGGGATCGCCGACAGGAATCGCTTCGGTGGCCGCGGCCAGCGGCTCGCGCAGCCGCTCCCACACCGACTGGGGGATGTATGCCCGCGACGACGCAGAGCACTTCTGTCCCTGATACTCGAACGAGCCGCGCAGCAGCCCGACCAGCAGCGCGTCGACCGACGCAGACGGGTGCGCCAGCACGAAGTCCTTGCCGCCGGTCTCGCCGACGAGGCGCGGATACGTCCGGTATCCGCCGAGATTGGCGGCAACGTTCGTCCAGAGGTCTGAAAGGTGTCCGTCGATCCGGTGAAATGGATGCCGGCGAGCGATGGGTGGCTTGACTGCCGCTTCGGACACCGCGGCGCCGGGGCCCGCGATCATGTTGATGACCCCGGGCGGCATGCCCGCCGCCTCGAAGATCTCCATGATCACCTGCGCCGCGAGCAGCGCGGTGGTCGCCGGCTTCCAGACGACGGTGTTGCCCATGATCGCGGGCGCTCCGGCGAGGTTGCCGCCGATCGAGGTGAAGTTGAACGGGCTGATCGCGAGCACGAAGCCCTCGAGCGCGCGGTGCTCCATGCGGTTCCACTGCCCCGGCGGCGACACCGGCTGCATCTGCCTGGAGCTCTTCGGCGAAATGCACGTTCCAGCGCCAGAAGTCGATCGAGCTCGCACGCGGCGTCGATCTCCGACTGATGGACGCTCTTGCTCTGGCCGAGGATGGTGGCTGCATTGAGGCGATCGCGGAATGGCCCGCTCAGTAGGTCGGCCGCACGGAGGAACACCGCGGCGCGCGTCGCAAAAGGAGCGGTCGACCAGTCGTGGCGTGCAGCCAGTGCCGCGTCGACTGCCCGCGCGGACGTCGGCGGTGGTTGCCACACGAGACTCCGCGAGCTCGAGCGTGTGCCGGTGCGGAGCCCTAACCGTGATCGGCTCCCCTCGCCATCGACCCATTGCCCGCTGATATGCAGTTGCACCTGGTGTGGGGCGGTCGCCTGCATGTCATTGACAGTGCGCGGAGGCTCGCCCGCTCGGCAGATCCAGGGGCGTACAGCGATACGGGCTCGTTTCTCGGTGGGGGGGTACTCATCGCGGGCGATTGTGGCGCAGCGAGTGTGTAGAGTGAAGTGCAGCCATGGACCAGATCCGTTTGCGGCCCCTGCCCGTGGCGGACACCAGGCCGCTGCATCAGCGGCTCCTCCCGGAGGGCGTCGACCGGCGCCCCGACTGGCTCACCGTGAAGCTCCCGGTGGGCGACGGCTACTCGCAGATCAAGGGGATCATGCGCGGCCAGCAGCTCAACACCGTTTGCGAGGAGGCCCGCTGCCCGAACATCGCCGAATGCTGGGGGCATGGCACCGCGACGTTCATGATCCTTGGCGATGTCTGCACCCGAGCCTGCGCCTTCTGCGCGGTGAAGAGCGGCAAGCGCGGCGGCGACATCGACTGGGACGAGCCACGCCGGGTGGGGGAGGCCGTGCGGTCACATGCAGTCTGCGCCACGCCGTGGTCACGTCCGTCGACCGTGACGACCTCGCCGACGGCGGCGCCGGCGTCTTCGCGGCGACCATCCGAGCATCCGGGCGCTGTCGCCGGGGACGACCATCGAGGTCCTGACCCCCGATTTCCAGGGCGACCACGATGCGCTCCGCACTGTCATGGCTGAGATGCCCGAGATCTTCAACCACAACGTCGAGACCGTCGGCCGCCTCTACAGGCGGGTGCGGCCGAAGTCCGAGCTCAAGCGCAGCCTCGAGCTCCTGCGCGTCGCCAAACGCTGGAGCCCCGCAGCCGGACCAAGTCCGGCCTCATGGTCGGTCTCGGCGAGGAGATGCACGAGGTCAAGGAGTTGCTCGACCAGATGCGCGAGCACGACATCGAGATCATCACCATCGGCCAGTACCTGCGCCCATCGCTGAAGCATCACCCGCTGATCCGCTACTGGCATCCCGACGAGTTCGCCGAGCTGAAGGCGTACGGCAAGGCGCTCGGCTTCGCGCACGTCGAGTCCGGCCCGCTGGTCCGCTCGAGCTATCACGCCCACGAGCAGGCGGTCGCTGCCACTGCGGGATGAGCGAGAAGGCGGTGGCTCCGGCACTTGCGCTGGGCCTGGTTCGGGACGGTCGGCTACGCGGAGGCGCCTGGCGCTGCAGCGATCAATCGCCGCTCGCCCGGCGGAGCGGCGACCTCGACCGATGACGCGGTGCTGCTGCTCGAGCATCCGCCTGTCTACACGATGGGTCGCCAGGGCGAGGCTCGCCACCTCGGCGCGGGGCCGGAGGCGCTGATCGAAGCGGGCGCCGAATTCGTCGAGGTCGATCGGGGTGGCTCGGTGACCTTCCACGGGCCGGGCCAGCTGGTCGCCTATCCCGTCGTCCGGCTGGCAGGCCTCTTCCCGATCTCGGGCCACCCTGCCCACGGCGACGTCATCCGGTATCTCAGGGCGCTCGAGAGCTCGCTCATCGCCACCGCGGCCACGTATGGCATTGAGGTGACCCGGCGGCCACCGTGGACCGGGGTCTGGTCGGCAAGATCGCAAGCTCGGCGCCATCGGCGTCAAGCTCGCGGGAGGCGTGACGACCCACGGAGTCGCGCTGAACGTCGCGACCGACCTGTCGCTGGTTCGACCGCATCGTGCCGTGCGGCATCGACGGCTCGGGCGTCGCATCGCTGGAGTACCCTCGGTGCACCCGGGCACAGGCCCGAGGAGGTCGCGCCGGTGCTCGCGGGCGAGCTGGCAACGGCATTTGGATTGCGGCTCGAGCCTGCCGGTCCACTGACGGCGCTGTTGCAACGCCGCATCCCGTCCGCTTCTGCGGCCTGAGCCAGGCCTCTTTCTCCCCGGACAGCGGGCACGCTCTCCGGGATTTCTCAGCGCCGTCTCCGCGCGGTCTCAGGTCGGCGCGCAGTGCCGATGGTTGGATGGGTGCATCCCCCACGGACATCGCAAGGAGACCTCGCATGACCCATCTCAGCGCGCACAGGAACGCCATCCTGGGCCTGCTCGCCGTGACGGCGATCGCAGGATGCGCCACCGCTGTCCACGGCTCCGCAAGCGCAGCGACACACGCGAGCGTCTCCGCGGCCGCAGCGGTTTCGACGGCAAACCCGGCAGCCAATAACAGCAGCGCTGTCGATCAGCAGGTCAGCAGCATCGACAACCAGCTCAGCTCCATCGACGGGCAGATCAAGGCTGCCAATTCCGGGCTGAGCAGCAGTGAAGGAGATCCAGCCCAGTGAACACGCGAACGATCGCGCGTGGCGTTGCCACGCTGACCCTCACCGCCGGACTCGGCCTTGCCGGCTCGGTCGCCGTCGACGCCGATTCGACACCGGTGCCATCACCGTCGGCGTTGCCCACGACAGCGCCGACCCCGGCGCCGCACACCCTCAGCCTCGCCGCACTCAAGGTCCGCTGCAACGCGCGGTGCAGCGTCGCCTCGGGACGCTCGGCGCCGACGACACGTTCGTCAAGCAGTCGACCGTGCTGACGAGCGCGGATCAGACCGGGCTCGAGAGTCAGATCAGCGCCGATCAGTTGGGGCTGACCGCGCTCGACAAGACCATTCAGGGAGACACGACTTTCGAGCAGGCGCACGCTGACTGCGAGCGCATCGTCACGGGTTACCGCGTGTACGTCATGGAGGATCCGAAGATTCACGAGGTCATCGCGGCCGACGGGGTGAGCAAGGTGAACGCGACGTTCGAGACGCTCATCCCGCGAGCTGCAGTCGTTGATCAATGCGTCGTCGGTTTCGGCGACCGTCAAGGCGCAGGCGCAGGCCGACCTCAACGACCTCACGAGCAAGGTCAACGCGTCGCATACCTCGATTTCGGGGGTCACCGCGGCGGTCATCAATCTGACAGCCGCCGGCTGGCCCGGCAACGAGGTTGACCTGAAAAGCGCTCGCTCGAACATCGGCACCGCCCGCACCGACCTCGCCGGCGCGCGTACCGATGTCGGTCACATCCTTCAGTTGCTCGGCGAATAGCAGCCTCCCCTTTCACGCCCAAGGGTGGTCCCGTTGTGGGACCGGCTCCAACGCGTGTGCCGCAATCCGCGGCACACGAACATGTGTTCCACTATGCAAACGGGACACAGATCTGTAGGATCGCGACCACAGGACGTCCATCTGTTCGGTCCGACTCACTCTACGTCACATCAAACCCCCGAACCCGGTGGACGACCCGGGGGAGCGTCATGGCCACCTTCGTCCGAAACCGCGTCCTCAATCAACTGGTGTGGTCAGCAGAAGAAGAACGGCTTCGGGTGCAGCGACGCGAAACGCTGTGCGAGCTCGACGGTCTGCTGACCCAGCTCGAAGAAGTGAATCTTCGCGGGGGACCCATCCCGACACGAGTGCTCGTCGCGTTGCGCCGTCGCGGGGTCGTCTTCCGTCCGCGGACGTCCGCTGCCGAGCTCATCGAGGCGGTGTTCGCAGTCCAGGAGCGCTTCATGCGCCAGCCGGATGGGCTGCAGCGCAACGAGGCAGCACACACGGCGACGGCTGAGCTGCGGGGACGGCTCGCCTCCTGACCGTTACGCTGCGGGGGTGGACGTCGACGCAGCCCGTCGCGCTGCCGGTGCAGCGGCAGTGCCCCTTGTCGCCGAGGGCATGCGCGTCGGCCTCGGCACCGGAACGACGGCGCACTGGTTCATCGTCGGGCTGGCCGAGCGGGTTCGCGCCGGCCTGACGATCCGCGCCGTCGCAACGTCGGAGGCGAGTGCCGCGCTCGCTGCGGCGCATGGCATCACGGTTGAAGAGCTCGGCGCTGATGGCCTCGACATCGCGGTGGACGGCGCAGACTCGGTCGATCCCGCGCTGCGACTCATCAAAGGAAGGGGGGGCGCGATGGTGCGCGAGAAGATCGTCGCCGGCGCCCCTGCGCGTTTCGTCGTGATCGTCGACGACGCAAAAACATCGTCGGTGCTGCACGGCCGAGTCCCAGTGGAGGTGATCCCGTTCGGGAGCATTCGAACGGTTCGCGCGCTGACGGACCGGACCGGGCTTGGCTTCACGCTGCGCACCGGCGCCGACGGCAGCCTCTTCCAACTGACAACGGCGATTACATTGCGGACAGTGACGAGGCGGACATCGACGATCCGGAAGCGCTCGCCCGGGCGATCGAGACGACGCCGGGGTGCGCCGGCCAGGACTCTTTCTCGGCATGGCCGAGCTGGTGATCATCGGACATGCCGACGGCACGGTGGACCGGCTCGCCGCGCTGAATCGACACCTCGCGGCGCGCGGCGATACAGTCCCTTTTGGGCGGATAGCTCAGCTGGTTAGAGCGCCTCGCTTACACCGAGGAGGTCGCGGGTTCGAGCCCTGCTCCGCCCACTCGCGCGCGTGCCGGAACTGTCGCGTGTCGGAAGTTGTCACTCACTCGAAAGGATCATGGCCGACGATCAACGCGATGGCTGCGGTATGGGTGTTCGGTGGCAGTCGCTCGTCATGAGACGGCATCTGTTGCGCAAGCCGTTCATCATCGGCGTCGTCGTGGTGGTCGTTCTTGCCGGAGTTGGAACGTTCTTCCTGACGCGTGGCGACGCAGCCAGCGCCTCGTATCGCACGTCGACGGCGACACTCGGCACAGTCACGCAGACCGTCTCGCTTTCCGGGAATCTCGCGCCCGACGGCGAGACCGACCTCGACTTCGAGGGCGCCGGCAAGGTGACGTCGGTCAACGTGCAGTCCGGTCAGACGGTCACCGCCGGTCCAGGTCCTGGCAACGCAGGATCCATCGAGCCTCGACGCAAGTCTCCTGCAGGCACCGGCGACTCTCAGCTCCGCGAACGCCAAGCTGTCGCTCGACCGTGCAGGCGCGACCGCGTCGAGCCTCACCCAGGCGGAGGGGCAGGTCAGCAGCTCCAACGTGCAGTACGAGACGGCGGTGACGAGCCTTGCCGACACCAAGGCCGTCAACGCGGAGTTGGTGAGCCAGGCGTACAGCGCCTACACCCAGGCGCAGCAAACTGCCACCACCGACGGCTGCAGCGCATCGTCGACGACGCCACCGTGCCCGCAGGACGAGCAGACGCTCAACCAGGATTTCGCGGCGTGGCAGGCCGACGAGGTCAAGGCCGCGCAGAGCGACGATCAGGCGCAGGGCCAGGTCAATGCAGACAAGGTGCAGTGGCAGAACGCTGAAGCGTCGCTGGCGGCGCTGAAGTCGGGATCGACCACTGCACAGCAGATCGAGATGGATCAGAGCCAGGTCGACATCGCACCAGGTTGGCGTCACCAATGCTGAGGCTGCCGTGGCGGCCACGACCCTCAAGGCTCCCAGCGGGGGCATCGTCGAGGAAGTCAACGTGACCTCGGGTGAGGAGGTCGCTACCGGCGGCACAGGCGGCGCCTCGCATGGGGCTGGTTCCCAGCCACGCGATCGTCATCATCACGCCGGGCGTGTTCGAAGTCACCGGATCGGTGAGCGACGCACTCGTGAACGAGATCGCCGTCGGGCAGACAGCCGAGGTTGTTGCGGCCGGGTCGAGCGATGCCGTCGCAGGCAAGGTGACCGAGGTCGCCGAAGAGGCGACGGTCACGTCAGGCGTCGCGACCTTTCCCGTGACCGTCGTGCTGAGCGGCGCAAGTCCGTCGCTCGTCCGGGCATGTCGGCGTCGGTCAGCGTTGTCATCAACCAGGTCGTCGGGGTCGTCACCGTGCCGACCAGCGCGGTGCACACGACCGGAGCCGGAAGCACCGTCTCGCTGTACGTCAACGGTAAGCCCGATCCGGTAGCGGTCACCGTCGGCGCCGCTGACGCAACTCGACGCAGATTCTCAGCGGCGTCAAGGTCGGTGACGTCGTGGTCATTGCGACGATCACGAGCACGATTCCGTCGGCGAGCGGCGCGACGGGCCGCACCCTGACGGGCGGTGGCGGGTTTGGCGGCGGCTTGGATTCGGAGGCGGCGGCGCAGGCCGCGCGGGCTGACGCGGCCGGGGAGATCATCCGCCTCGTCGACGTGTGCAAGATCTACGGCGAAGGCGATGCAGAGGTGCGAGCGGTCGACGCTGTGTCGCTCTCGGTCAAGGAAGGCGATTTCCTTGCAGTGATGGGCCCTTCCGGGTCGGGAAAGTCGACGCTCATGCATATCCTCGGCTGCCTCGACGTCCCCACGAGCGGCGAGTATCGCTTCGCCGGTGAGGACGTCAGCAGCATGAACGAGCGCGAGCTCGCGAGCATCCGCAATCGCCGCATCGGCTTCGTGTTCCAGCAGTTTCACCTGCTCTCGTCGATGTCGGCATGGCGCAACGTCGAGCTTCCGCTGCTGTACCGGAGCGCTCGAGAGCGCAAGCAGACAGCGCTGAACGCGCTCGCGCAGGTCGGGCTCACCGCGCGCGTGCAGCACCGGCCCAATCAACTCTCCGGCGGTCAGCAGCAGCGCGTCGCGATCGCGAGAGCGCTCGTCACGGATCCGACGATGATCCTTGCCGACGAACCCACCGGCAACCTCGACTCGAAGGCGAGCCGCGAGGTGCTCGACATCCTGACCGGCCTCAACAAGTCGGGCCACACCATCGTGCTCATCACGCACGATCCCAACGTCGCCGGCGTCGCCGAGCGGGTTGTCGAGATGGCAGACGGTCACCTCAGCGACCGGGTGGCCGCATGAGCCTGCTCCGCACCTTCGAGACCGGCATGCGCGGGCTCCTCGGTCATCGCCTGCGTTCCGTGCTGACGACGCTCGGCATTCTCTTCGGCGTCGCCGCCGTCATTTGCACGGTCGGGATCGGGACGGCGTCCGCGGACTCGGTGAACTCACGCATCGCTGCGCTGGGCACGAACCTGCTCACGGTGTCGCCGGGCAGCACGGTGAGCTTCGGCGTTCGCGGTGGCGCAGGGTCGGCGAACACGCTGACGATGAGTGACGTCGCCGGCTTCGAGGACAAGCAGGATGCACCGGACATAGGTGCTGTCGCGCCGGTGGTGTCGGGCAGCACGACGATCGTCAGCACGGCCTCGAACGAGACGACCACCATTCAGGGCAGCACGGCCTCGTGGCTTGCGACCAATGCGCGCACGCTGTCGTCCGGCATCTTCATCACCTCGAAAGAGGTCACGGACCACGCGCAGGTCATCGTGCTTGGAGCGACGACCGCCAGCGACCTTGACGCGATCACCGGTGACCAGGTGACGATCGGCGGGAATCCCTTCCAGGTCATCGGCATCCTCACCGCGAGTGGCAGCACCGGGTTCACCAACAGCGATGACCTCGCAGTGATTCCGATCACGACAGCCCAGGACGAGGTCACCGGCGGCAGCCCCAACTCCGTGCAGCGGATCCTGCTCAGCGCGAGCAGCTCGAGCACCATCGGTTCGGCCTATGACGAGGCCGACCAACTGCTGCTCCAGACGCACCACATCACGAACACCGCGGCAGCGGACTTCAGCATCACCTCAGCGTCGACCCTCGCATCCACGGCTGCATCGGTCACGACGACGCTCACCATCCTGCTGGCGAGCGTCGCGGCGATCTCGCTGCTCGTCGGCGGCATCGGCGTCATGAACATCATGCTGGTGTCCGTCACCGAACGGACCCAGGAGATCGGTCTGCGCAAGGCGCTCGGTGCGACGCCGAGCGATCTCCTCCGGCAGTTCCTCATCGAGGCCGCAACGCTCAGCTTCGTCGGGGGCGTGCTCGGAGTCGGCGCGGCACTGCTCGCGGGCTTCCTCGTGCCGCGACTGGCGAACATCGCGGTGACGATCACGGCGACGCCGGTGATCATCGCCGTCGTCGTTGCTGCCGGAGTTGGCCTGATCTTCGGTGTCTACCCTGCGGCGCGCGCCGCCCGTCTTGCACCCATTGCCGCGCTTCGAGCCGAATGACATTCACCGCTTTCATCCCGTTGGGAGGAATCACCTCATGAATCGAGCCATCCTCGGCGCCACCGGCGTCATGGCGTGTCTCGGGGTCGCCGCCTGCGGCAGTGCACCAAGCGCGGCGGCAACGAGCCGGCCGTCTGCATCGCCGGGCGCCCGCCGCGGGCTTGCCGGCAATGCCGCATTCGGACAACTCGTGCAGATCGACGGCACCACGCTCATCCTCAGCGGCACCAACGGCGACTCGACGGTCACATACGCGTCGACCACCGCGATCACGCAGACCGACACCGAGACCGTCGCCGATATCACCGCCGGCAACTGCATCACCGCAATCGGCAGCAAGGGCGTCGACGGCACGGTCACGGCAACGACGGTGACGCTCAGTGCGCCGAAGGGCGGCTCGTGCGCAACAGCCGGATTCGGCGGGTTCGGTGGCGGTGGGGGCACCGGGAGCCCGCGACCCAGCTTCTCGCCGCGACCGAGCTTCTCACCGCCCGCCGGGTCCGCAGGATTCACCGCCACGCGGGGCCAGGTGAAGTCGGTCTCGGGAACGTCGGTGACGGTCACCGAGACCACAGGTGCGACGACGACCATTGACGTGCCGACCACCGTCAAGGTGACCGTGTCCACCGTGGTGACCTCGGGTGCGCTCCAGTCCGGGCAATGCCTCACCGCGCTCGGCACGAAGGACAGCTCCGGCGCGGTCGCCGCCCGCACGCTGACGATCTCGCCGGCCGGCGCCAACGGATGCACAGCGGGCTTCGGCGGTGGAGGCGGCTTCGGTGGCGGGCGCTTCGGTGGCGGCGGTGGGGGTGGCGCACCCGCCAGTGCGTGACACCATCAACTGATGCGAGTGCTCGTTGCGGAGGACGATCGCGGTCTTCGGGAGGTCCTGGTCCAGGGGCTCGAGGAGGCCGGCTACTTCGTCGACGCGGTTGCGGCCGGCGACGAGGCGATCGACCAGCTGCGCTTCTACGAGTACGACGTGGCGGTCGTCGACTGGCGGATGCCGCGCGTCAGCGGGCTGGAGGTCGTCGCGTGGGCGCGACGCAACAACCGTCCGACAGCGATGCTCATGCTCACGGCACGCGACGCGCCGTCGGACCGCATCGAGGGCCTCGATGCCGGCGCCGACGACTACCTCATCAAGCCGTTCGACTTCGGCGAGCTCGTCGCACGGATCCGGGCGTTGCAGCGCCGCCCGCGCAACGTCGACGGCCCGGCGATCACCCGCGGTTCGCTCACCCTCGACCCCGCGCGACGGGAGATCGACGTGCATGGGGCGCAGGTGAACCTGACCTCAACCGAGTTCAACATCCTCGAGCTGCTCCTTCGCCGCTCGCCGGCGGTCGTCGACCGCAAATCGATCGCGGAGCATGCCTGGCGGGACGAGACGCAACCGCTGGGGTCGAATGCGATTGACGTGCAGATGAGCCGACTTCGCGCGAAGCTGCCCAACAGTGGCGTGCAGATCGTGACCGTGCGCGGCGCCGGGTACCGGCTGGAGGAGGCGTGAACCGGCGGCTCGAGCGGGTCAACGTTGCCTCGCTCCGCGTGGCGCTGATCAGCACGGGCATCGTCGCGGTCGTCTACAGCGTCATCGCGGTGGCGATCGTGATGGTCGTCACCAGCAACCTGACGTCGCAGGTGGACGCGCGCCTGGCGTCATCGCTGGCTCGCTACGAGCGCTCGCCCTTTCCGCCACGACCGGCGAGCGTCAACGACAACGGCCAGAGCGGCCTCAGCGCTCCGGTGCTCGCGTGGCTGATCCCCCCGCCCGGCGCGGAGGTGTCAACGCAGGAGACCAACATCGATGAGCTGATCCCCCTGCCCGCCAACGATCTCAACATCACGGAACCGGTCACGACGAGCCTGAAGGGGGTCGACGTCCGTATCGCCGGGACTGCGGTGGGGCAGGGCTGGCGGCTCGTCGTCGGGTACAACGTCGATTCGGTGTCGCAGGCCCGGTCGTCACTCATCGTGACCGAGGCCGTCGCTGGCATCGTCGTGCTGCTCGTCGTGTTCTCCGGCACGCTGCTCGTCGGAAGACGGGTTGGGGCGCCGATCGAGATCGCCCGGCAGCGGCAGCTCGAGTTCACAGCCGACGCCTCCCATGAGTTGCGCACCCCATTGGCCGTCATCGAAGCTCAGACGAGCCTCGCGCTCAGTCAGGACCGCGATCCCGCATGGTACCGGCACGCCTTCCAGCGGGTGGGGTCGGAGAGCGGGCGCATCCGTCGCCTCGTCGATGACCTGCTCTGGCTGGCTCGGGTCGACACACCGCAAGGGCGACCTTCGGCTGAGCCGGTCGAGGTCGGCGTGCTCGTGCAGCAGGCAGCCGAGCGCTTTGCCGCCGTGGCGGAGAGCCGCGGGATCACCCTGCAGGTGTCGGTGGGCCTCGGACCGCTTGCGGTCCTCGGCTCGTCCACCTGGCTCGATCGCCTGCTGGGGGTCCTCCTCGACAACGCGTTCAAGTACGCCCCCACGGGCGGGATCGTCGGCCTGAGCGCCGGTGCTGACGGCAACCGGGTTCGCGTCGTCGTCGAGGATTCGGGCCCGGGCATCCCCGAAGACGAACGCCCCAAGATCTTCGATCGCTTCCATCGGGCCATGGACCAGGGCTACGGCTCCGGGCTCGGGCTGGCCATCGCCGATGCGGTGGTTCGCCACACGCACGGCCGCTGGGAGGTGAGCACCTCAGCGCTTGGCGGCGCTAGGATGGCTGTCAGCTGGCCACGGGTGCTGGCCGGGTCGCGAGATCAGGCCGAGGTCGATCCGGCGGTCAGCTGGACCGTCAAGGGGCGGGCCCAGTGGGCGAGAAGGGCTAGGCCGCCGAACTCGAGCCGAGATCGGGGAGGGGCAAACGTGTACGCCAAACGGCAAAAATTGCTCAGTTCGTGCCATCATCTTCCATAACGAAAGCCCAGTCTGGAGGCCGGAGCATGACCAAAGGAGCCATGGCGACGCTGAGCGCGGGGGTTGCTGTC
>CAVWRW010000010.1:0-22221 GCA_963757475.1 Candidatus Dormiibacterota bacterium | reverse complement strand
CTCATCTGCCGATGGCAAGGGCGAGAACGGTATTGACCGCAGTCTCGAACGGGCGGGTACTCCGTTGCACCTGGGCGAGGAGAAGTCCTCCTTGGAGCGTGGCGAGCAGAGTAGTGGCGAGGTCGTTCGGGTCGATCCCCGAGGGGAGCTTCCCGTCGGCATGAAGGGATCTGAGTCCATCGCCGATGGCGGCTGACCACTGATCGAACCCTGCCGCTATGAGCACTCGGGCCTCGGGGTCACACTCGGCCAGTTGACCACCAAGCGAGCCGAGTGGGCAGCCGCCCTTTGCTTTGGTGCGCTTCGCTTCGGCGATCACCATCTTCCGCCACGCTTCGACTCCGTTCGCGCTGCGGAGCAGCTGCCCCTGGTTACTGACGATGGCGTCGGCCTGGTAATCGATGACCGCCTGCACGAGTTCGTTCTTGTCGGGAAAGTAGTGGTACATCTGAGAGCCGCTGACTTCCGCCGCCACCTTGACATCTTCCAAGGTGGTGCTCGCCACCCCGCGCTCATGGATCAGGGCGGCGGCCTCCTCCACTATTCGTGCCCGGGTGCGTGCTCCCTTGGGGGTGAGCCTCGACGGGTCTCTCGTCTCGTTGACCATCCACCAATGTTAGCAGGATTTTGAGTTTGACAACCCAGTCCTGACCTGTCAGAGTGGGTCGCGCAACCCATTTTCTAGCGACAGGAGGCACATCGCATGAGTGACCTAAAGGGCAAGACCGCTCTGGTTACGGGCTCGACGAGCGGGATCGGCAAGGCAACGGCCATCGCCTTGGCCGCCCGCGGCGCTCACGTACTGGTAGTCGGTCGCAACGAACAACGGGCCAAAGACGTGGTGGCCGAAATCGAAGGCAGCGGAGGCAGCGCAACGTTCCGGCTCACCACGTTGAGCGATCTCAAATCAGCCCAGGACCTGGTCGAGTGGGCCATTGAGGCAGGCGACGGTCATGTCGACATCCTCATCAACAACGCTGGCGTCGCCTTGCTCGGACCAAGCAACGCAGCCACCGAAGCAGACTTCGACGAGAGCTTTGCAGTCAACGTCAAGGTTCCGTTCTTCCTCGTCGCCTCGCTGGCGCCAGCCATGGCCGAACGCGGATGGGGTTCGATCGTCAACGTCTCCACGATGGTCGCCAGCTTTGGACAGGCCGGCATGGCTCTGTATGGCGCCAGCCGAGCGGCTCTCGAACTGTTGACGAAGGCCTGGGCTGCCGAATACGGCCAGCGTGGTGTTCGGGTCAACGCCGTTGCCCCCGGCCCGACACGGACCCGCACGATGGAAGCAGTCCCTGAAGAGATGGTGAATCAGCTCGCAGCCCAAGCACCGGCAGGTCGCGTAGCCCAGCCCGAGGAACTTGCTGCGGCGATCGTCTTCCTCGCCAGTGATGATGCCAGCTTCGTCCACGGCGTCACTCTTGCAGTCGATGGAGGCCGAGTAGCGACGTAACGCTTGTCGGCCGTGACGTTTCAGAGTGAAGACCTAGAACACAGATCACAACTAACAACTGAGGAGTATCCACATGAGCGCATACCTAATTGTCGAATTCACGGTCAAGGACCCGGATGTTTATCGTGAGAAATACAGCCGCAACGCTGGACAGACGGCCAAAGAGCACGGAGGCGAGGTTCTCGCCAACAGTAACTGGGAGTTCCTGCATGGCGATGGCTCGCTCACTTCAGGGGCACTCATGCGGTTTCCGGATCATGAGGCGGCGGTCAGTTGGTACAACTCGCCTGAATATCAGCAGTTGATCGATGTCCGAAGTGTCGCGATGGATGCCCGTTTCAGCTTGCTCGACGGCCTCCCGAGGCCCACAGAAGCTGGGGCACATTCCCAATGAGCGCACTCCGAGGAAAGACGGTGCTCATCACGGGCGCCAACGCCGGGATCGGCAAGGATGTGGCCCGGCAACTGGCGTTTCATATCGCTTAATGACGCTTCTTGCGCAATCCTGCCCCCGACTGTTTTGCACAAACGCCCAGCTTGGAAAACAAAAGAGAGATACCCGGCAACGACCTACTCTCCCACCCCGTTGCCAGGGCAGTACCATCGGCGCTGGTGGGCTTAACTGCTGTGTTCGGGATGGGAACAGGTGTTTCCCCACCGCTATGATCACCGGATATCTCTCTCATGACGAGTGAGAATGCGAGTCTGGTCCACGGAAGCGCTTGCGCTGCTCCGTCGGAGAATCCTAGTGCGCTACTTCGAGCGCTCTGCCAGGCGTTGCACTGTCCTGCGGCGCCACCATTGGCGCCATCCCACTCGTCGCTGAAAAGTGGGATAGGAGGTCAAGCCCTCGACCGATTAGTACCGCTCAGCTCAAAGAGTCACCTCTCTTACACCCGCGGCCTATCAACCAGATGGTCTCTCTGGGGTCTTACCCGGTTATCCGGTGGGAGATCTTATCTTGGAGTGGGCTTCGCACTTAGATGCTTTCAGCGCTTATCCCATCCGGACATGGCTACCCAGCGATGCTCTTGGCAGAACAACTGGTGCACTAGCGGTCCGTCCAACCCGGTCCTCTCGTACTAAGGTCAGCTCTCCTCAAATCTCCTGCGCCCACAGCGGATACGATCCGAACTGTCTCACGACGTTCTAAACCCAGCTCGCGTACCGCTTTAATGGGCGAACAGCCCAACCCTTGGGACCTACTCCAGCCCCAGGATGCGACGAGCCGACATCGAGGTGCCAAACCTTGCCGTCGATGTGACGCTCTGCAATTCCTTGCAGTGCAGACTATACCTTTGTCTCTTTCGAGACAGTGGCGTCTTATGGGGGACGTAGATTTGCCGTCGCCGGCAGTGTCCTCCATCTCTCGCCGATGCGAGAAGTCGTTACAGGGGAAGCTTGTACTGCATGCTCGGAATCACGTGCGGTCCCACAAGATCGATGAATCGCGTCCACGCCCTTCGCGCCGATGCGAAGACGATAGCGATCCTTGTCCTTGTTGAGTTGCGCCGCGATTCCAAATTTAGCATGTAGAAACTCAGCCAATACCAGGTTCTCATCGCGCGAGAAGCTCTGTGTATTGAGCCTCAACTGATTCCGGTCAGCTGCCCCATCGTCCATGAACCAGATCGCCAGCCCGAAGGCTGTCATCTCTTGTTCAAGCAGCTCAACCGGTATGCCCTTCTCTGCACCAGGTGCGTAAAAGGCCTCGACGCAGCCCAGAGAATTCTGGATGCGTCACTGTCCGAAAGTAGTAACTCCGCCCGCACGCCCGAGGTGCCGTTCTGACGAGGTCAGAGATCATCCCGAATTTCCAATCCACGTATGTGCCGTTGCTGCATGTCCGTGCGCTCACACGAAGAGCAGCAGCCGGCTGTGGTTGGCATCAAGTATCCGTCACCAAGTAGCGATCCAATCACCAAGTCCCGTTGGAGACCGGTCAGAGGAATCGCCCGTGCGTTGCGTGCGAAGAGTGTTTCCACAACAAGCAACCTTCCCTCGGTATTACCCGCCAGTACTTGTCTGGTTAGGGCTTCACCGATATGAGCCACAGTTTACCGCTCGATCGCTCGAGCGGGGAGCCACAAATTGACTCTTGGGCAAGATCAGCCTGTTATCCCCGGGGTAGCTTTTATCCGTTGAGCGACGGCCTTTCCATTCAGAGTCGTCGGATCACTATGCCCGACTTTCGTCCCTGCTCGGCTTGTCGGCCTCACAGTCAAGCTCCCTTACGCCATTACACGCCAAGGCCTGATTTCCATCCAGGCTGAGGGAACCTTTGGGCGCCTCCGTTACCGTTTGGGAGGCGACCGCCCCAGTCAAACTACCCGCCTGCCACGGTCCCGACACCGGATAACGGCGCCGGTTAGAAATAAAATCCAGCAAGGCTGGTATTCCAAGGTTGACTCCACCGAACCTAGCGGCCCGACTTCACAGTCTCCCAGCTATCCTCTACATGCTGGACCCCATTTCAGTGGCAAGTTATAGTAAAGCTCCACGGGGTCTTTCCGTCCTGCTGCGGGTAACCTGTATCTTCACAGGTACTTCAGTTTCGCCGAGTACGTGGCCGAGACAGCGCCCATCTCGTTACGCCATTCGTGCGGGTCGGAACTTACCCGACAAGGAATTTCGCTTATTCCTTCTTAACCCAGACGTTGATAACGTCGGAGCGGAGGCTGTTCCTTGACCTCCCTGCATGTCGCCATGCAGATGGGACCATATCTTCAGTTCGCTCGAACTGTCCGGCGTATGGTCTCTGAGGATTCTGCTCACACTGAGCAGTCTTTCCTGCTGATTGTCCGCACCCGTCGCATTGTCACTGCACGATGCAGTAGCGCGGGATTCTCGGGGTTTCCAGCATATAGCCAGATTTTACTAAGGCAGCTACTTTCCTACCTTAGGACCGTTCATCGTTGTTGCTCCTCCAGAGTATCGACCTGGAGTGGCTGGATTGGGTACCAGCTCTCATGGTCGCCCATGAGATCGGACCATCTCATCCCTCATTCTGTAGAGGGCCCGGCGTATAGCCTCTGAGGATTCTGCTCGCAGTGAGCAGTCTTTCCTGCTGATTGTCCGCACCCGTCGCGTTGTCACTGCACAGCTGCAGTAGCGCGGGATTCTCGGATATTCCAGCATATAGCCGGGTTTTATAACTACCACGGTCATTGTTGATAGTTACGGCCGCCGTTTACCGGGGCTTCATTTCAGAGCTTGCACCCCTCCACTTAACCTTCCGGCACCGGGCAGGCGTCAGCCCCTATACGTCAGCTTACGCTTTAGCAGAGACCTGTGTTTTTAGTAAACAGTCGGATGGGCCTTTTCTCTGCGGCCCTCGTCAGCTCACCGAGTAAATCGGATCACCGCCAAGGGCTCCCCTTCTCCCGAAGTTACGGGGACATTTTGCCGAGTTCCTTAGCCACGTTTCCCTCGATCGCCTTGGAATCCTCTTCCCACCTACCTGTGTCGGTCTGCGGTACGGGCGCCGTGGTTCTCGCTAGAGGCTTTTCTTGGAGGCATGGAATCGGCCCCATCGACACTAAGTGTCTTGGGATCCTTCTCGGGGTTAGTGTCATGCGGATTTGCCTACTTGACCCCCTACAAGGCTCCGTCGGGGACAACCGTCGCCCCGTCAGGCCTATCCTTCCCCGTTCCCCCATTGCTGATAACGAACCAGCGGCGGTGTTGGAATGTTGACCAACTGTCCATCGCCTACGCCTTTCGGCCTCGGCTTAGGTCCCGACTGACCCTGGGTCGATTAACGTAGCCCAGGAAACCTTAGGTTTACGGCGAACACGTTTCTCACGCGTTTCTCGCTACTTGTGCCGGCATTCTCACTTCTGTCCGCTCCACCCGTCCTTACGGTCAGGCTTCGCAGCAAACAGAACGCTCCTCTACCACGACCTTCCAGTGAAGGAAGGCCATCCACGGCTTCGGTTGCAAGCTTGAGCCCCGATCATTGTCGGCGCCACGACATTCGACCAGTGAGCTGTTACGCACTCTTTAAATGGTGGCTGCCTCTAAGCCCACATCCTGGTTGTCTGGACACCGTGACATCCTTTTCCACTTAGCTTGCGATTTGGGACCTTAGCCGGTGGTCTGGGCTGTTTCCCTTTCGACGATGAAGCTTAGCCCCCACCGTCTCACTGCCGCCGGAAAGTTTGTTGCCATTCGGAGTTTGGTTGGGTTTGGTAACGAGGTAATCGCCCCTAGCCCATTCAGTGCTCTACCGGCCGCAAACCCATCGACGACGCTGCACCTAAATGCATTTCGAGGAGAACCAGCTATATCCGAGTTCGATTGGCATTTCACCGCTATCCACAGTTCATCCGCCGCGTTTTCAACCGGGGTCGGTTCGGGCTTCCACGCGGTCTTACCCGCGCTTCACCCTGACCATGGATAGGTCACTCGGTTTCGGGTCTACTCCATGCGACTACCATCACCATTACGGTGATCACGCCCTATTCAGACTCGCTTTCGCTACGGCTCCGGGTGTCAACCCCTTAACCTCGCCACATGGAAGTAACTCGCCGGCTCATTCTACAAAAGGCACGCAATCAGGCATTCCCACTAGGGGCATAGCCCTCTCACGGCTTGTAAGCACACGGTTTCAGGTACTTTTAACTCCCCGTCTGGGGTGCTTTTCACCTTTCCCTCACGGTACTTGTTCACTATCGGTCACCAAGAGTATTCAGGCTTGGACGATGGTCCGCCCAGATTCCCACAGAATTCCACGTGTTCCGTGGTACTTGGGAACTCTCAAAGGAGGTCGATTGCCTTTCGCGTACGGGGCTGTCACCCTCTGCGGCCGGCTTTTCCAATGCCGTTCGGCTAGACATCGACTTTGTAACTCCTTGCTCCCCTCGGCAGAGGAAACGATGAGGTCCCGCGACCCCGAGACGGAAACGCCTGCCGGCTATCACGCCGTCTCGGTTTAGCCTCACCCCTTTTCGCTCGCCACTACTCAGGGGATAACATCTTTTCCTGCGGATACTTAGATGTTTCAGTTCTCCGCGTGCCCTCTACCCGGTCTATATATTCAACCGGGAGTACCTGGACATTCCTCCAGGTGGGTTGCCCCATTCGGAAATCCCCGGATCGAATGCTTGCTAGCAGCTACCCGAGGCTTATCGCAACAACGCTACGTCCTTCATCGGCTCTTGGTGCCAAGGCATCCACCGTGTGCCCTTAGTAGCTTGACCTTTCCTATCGTCACTGTTCAATGACTGCAGGAGGCCTGGTGACGTCACTGCGTCACCTCGACACGACACGTGTATTCGCCTGGCTTGTTGATTTGTTTGAGGATTCTCACTTGAACTCTGGACGACGGAAGCGTCCAGTGTTCTCGCAGACTCGCTATTCTCGTGTCAACGTACAAAAAGCCGGCCACTGCGGTCGGCGGACAAAGCGGAAGGGTTAGTCGTTGCCCGTGGAGATGGCCGGGCTCGAACCGGCGACCCCCTGCTTGCAAAGCAGGTGCTCTTCCAGCTGAGCTACATCCCCGATCGGATACGAGCGTGGGCCTTTGTGGATTCGAACCACAGACCTCACGGTTATCAGCCGTGCGCTCTCACCAACTGAGCTAAAGGCCCGAGTGGGCCCGGCGCAGCCGGTCCCCTTGACCGCTGAAGCGTGGAGCGATTTCCGCGAGGCGACATAGTAGCCTCGGGCGCCTGGAGCACCGCGCTCCTGACGCGCATTTATTTTCTGCAGATTCCCACTGCCTGCTGGCCGGCCTTCCCACACGCTTTCGCGTGATGGACCGCATCGCATTACATCCCGGTACTCTTCGCGATTGCTCGCTACTCTTGGCGGTTCTGCATGATGCGTTACTGCACGACTTGAGTTGACTGGTCCGTGCCGTGACGTGCATTGCTGCACGTACGCACTCGGGCCACTCCCTAAAAGGAGGTGATCCAGCCGCACCTTCCGGTACGGCTACCTTGTTACGACTTCACCCCCCTCACCGGGCACACCTTCGGCACCTCCGTCCCTTGCGGGTTCGGCCAGCGACTTCGGGTGCACCAGACTCGGGTGGTGTGACGGGCGGTGTGTACAAGGCCCGGGAACATATTCACCGCGGTGTGCTGACCCACGGTTACTAGCAACTCCGACTTCATGCAGGCGAGTTGCAGCCTGCAATCCGAACTGGGCCCAGCTTTAAGGGATTGGCTTCACCTCGCGGTGTCGCAGCCCGTTGTACTGGGCATTGTAGCATGTGTGTAGCCCCAGGTATAAAGGGCATGATGACTTGACGTCATCCCCACCTTCCTCTGGGTTTCTCCCAGCAGTCTGGCTAGAAAATACAACTAACCACAGGGGTTGCGCTCGTTGCGGGACTTAACCCAACACCTCACGGCACGAGCTGACGACAGCCATGCACCACCTGTGCATCCACCTTTCGGGGACCGTGTTTCCACGGTTTTCGAATGCATGTCAAACCTGGGTAAGGTTCTTCGCGTTGCCTCGAATTAAACCACATGCTCCGCTGCTTGTGCGGGCCCCCGTCAATTCCTTTGAGTTTTAATCTTGCGACCGTACTCCCCAGGCGGTGCACTTAATGCGTTAGCTGCGGCACTGAGCGCGTCAATACGCCCAACACCTAGTGCACATCGTTTAGGGCGTGGACTACCGGGGTATCTAATCCCGTTCGCTCCCCACGCTTTCGCGCTACAGCGTCAGTTGCGAGCCAGAAGGCCGCCTTCGCCACTGGTGTTCCTCCCGATATCTACGCATTTCACTACTACACCGGGAATTCCACCTTCCTCTCTCGCACTCAAGCCAACCAGTATTGGAGGCAGTTTCAGAGTTGAGCCCTGAAATTTCACCACCAACTTTGTCGGCCGCCTTAACGCGCTTTACGCCCAGTAAATCCGGATAACGCTCGCCCCCTACGTATTACCGCGGCTGCTGGCACGTAGTTAGCCGGGGCTTTCTTGGAGGGTACCGTCATTGTGTTCTTCCCCTCCGACAGAGCTTTACAACCCGAAGGTCTTCATCACTCACGCGGCGTTGCTCCGTCAGGCTTTCGCCCATTGCGGAAAATTCCTAACTGCTGCCTCCCGTAGGAGTCTGGGCCGTGTCTCAGTCCCAGTGTGGCTGATCGTCCTCTCAGACCAGCTACCCATCATCGCCTTGGTAGGCCGTTACCCCACCAACAAGCTAATAGGCCGCGAGCCCGTCATTGAGCGGCTTGCGCCTTTACTCACATCAGGATGTCCTGTTGTGACCACATCGGGTATTAATCCTGCTTTCCCAGGGCTATCCCCAACTCAAAGGTAGGTTGCTCACGTGTTACTCACCCGTTCGCCGCTAGATGTGAATTGGGTTACCCCGCATCACACCGCGCTCGACTTGCATGTTTCATGCACGCCGCCAGCGTTAATCCTGAGCCAGGATCAAACTCTCCATGAATACGTCTGTGTCCCGGTATAACCGGGTCGTAGACATGCTTTGACGAGGCCTACGCCGGTCCGTGCTCTATCGCACGAGACCCAAGGCCGTCGCGGAAAGTCGTCTCCACTCTTCAAGTGTCAAGGTTCATGGCGCGCCAAGTCCCGACTGGAATCCCTGGCAACGCGGCCGTCGGGAGCAACCCCCGAGCGGGCAACCCCCGGAGTTTACCGATCTGAAGGGTCCAGGTCAAGTCGAGCTGCCTCGGAAGCGGAACTTGAATGCAGATTGGTCAGTTCCGGCTCCGCCCGGCTCCGCCTGGCAGACGACAGGTCAGATCGCGCGACGTCCCGCGAAGGCCCGCGCCATCGTCAGCTCGTCCGCGTACTCGAGATCGGAACCCGCCGGCAGCCCGTGCGCAGGCCGGGACACCGTCACCCCGAGGCCCGCCAGGCGCTCGGCAACGTAGTACGCCGTCGCTTCGCCCTCGACATCGGGGTCGGTCGCGATGACCACCTCGCGTATCTCCCCCTCGCCCACCCGCCGTTCCAGTTCGCGGATCCGGAGCTCGTCGGGCCCGATGCCGTCCATCGGCGACAGCGCGCCACCGAGCACGTGGTACAGCCCGTGAAACTCCCCGCTGCGCTCGACGGCAAGTACATCAAGTGCTTCCTCAACAACGCACAACAACGACATATCCCGCTTCGCATCGCTACATATCGCGCAGAGCGGTCCGTCAGCGATGAAGAAGCACCGTGAGCACGGCCGGACCGACGTATGCAGGTTGTTGAGTGCGCCGGCAAGGCGCTGCGACATATCAGCCGAAGCCCGAGGCAGAAGAAGGTCAGACGCTGTGCCGTCTTCGGCCCAATGCCGGGCAGCCGGCCGAACTCAGCAGCGAGCCGTTCAACGGCCTCAGGGACGAGCGCCATGCTCTGGCTCCCTCATCACGCGCAGCGGATCCTGGTCAGATCAACCCGGGAGGAAGACCCAACCCCGCCGTGACCTGCGCCATGTTCGCCGCCGCTGCCGCACGGGACTTGTCGAGCGCGTCGTTGCAGGCGGCCAGGATCAGATCGGAGAGCAACTCGGCACCCTCCTCGAGTGCCTCAGGCTCGATCGTCACTGCCAGCAGCTTCTGATGCCCGTCGGCAGTGACCGACACCACACCGCCGCCAGCCGTCCCGACCACGGTGACGTCGTTGAGCTCCTCCTGCATCTTGGCCATGCGGGCCTGTACCTGCTGGAGCTGCTTCATCATCTGCTGCTGATTCTTCATAGGGACCTCGATTGGGCAGTCTACGCACCGTTGACGGATCGCGGCGCGCCGACGCGCCGCGTATCGCTGTCGTCGTGCAATCGCGTGGCGGTGACCCGGCTGCCGGCGAATGTGTCGAGCACGGCCTGGGTCACCTCGCTGACGGTCCCGGTGGCTCCGCGGGGCCGCTCCTCGCCGATGAACTGGGTGATCACCTCGATCGGCCGACCGCCGATGCTCGACAGCGCAGCGGCGACGATGGCGCGCTTCTCCTTGTCGCTGATCTGCTCGAGGTGAAAGCGGCCCTGGGTGCCGATGGTCACGCTCGTGGCGTCTGCTTCGATCGGCCGGCAGTCTCGAAGCACGCCTGCGAGCCCCTTGTTCGCCCGCGCCACCGCCTCGATGACCAGCGGCCACTCAGCGACCCAGCCGCTCACGCTCGAGAGATCTCGCCTGCCGGTGACCTCAACCGAGTCCGGGCCGCCGGCTCGGACGCCCGGCTAGGCGCCTCTGACGCCGGCGCCGCCACCTCGGCGGGTTGCATCGGTCCAGCGGCAGCCGGCGCAACCGGGACAACGGGCTCCGCCGACGCGGACGAAGTGGTGCTATCGGCCGCTGCCGACGTCACAACGCGGTCCGCCCGCACTGACGTGGTGACCGGCACCGGCGGCGCCGCAGCCGGAGCAACGGCCCGGGCTTCACAGTGCCTCCGCGGCCTCCTGCAGGGCCGCCCACCGTCCCGCCGCCCCGTTCCAACGCCAGCACCCGTGCCTCGAGGGCAGCCATCCCGGCCGACTCCCCGTCCGCCGCCGGCGGCCGCAACGCACGCAGCAAGCTGACCTCGACCAGCATCCGCGCATCGACCGACTGGCGCAGATTCATCTCCGCCTCGGCGACGAGCTCGAGAAGGCGCAGCCAGAGTCCCGCCGGCGCGATTGCTCCGAGGTCGGTGACCAGCGCCACCTCGTCCGGTCCCACCGACGCACCTTCGGGATACCCGAGCGCCACCAGCTCGGCGGCCCGAGCAAGGCGCGCGACGTCGCGGAACAGCTGACGGGGGTCGGCGCCGGCGTCAAATGCCGCGGCGGCCGCGCGAAGCGTCCCTGCCGGATCGGCGCCGGCGAGCGACGTCACCAGCGCATGCAGGATCGAGGGGTCGGTCAGTCCCAGCGAACGGCGAGCGACCGCGACCGTGACCGGGCGCTCCCCGGCGCCGAGCGCCTGCTCGAGCAGGACCAGCGCGTCACGAAGACTGCCCTGTGCGGCAGTCGCCAGGAGCAGCACGGCATCCGGGTCGACCTGCTCGAACTCTTTGGCGGCAACCTCCGTCAGCAGCTGTTCGATGGCCGGGCCCGGCACGCGTCGGAAGTCGAAACGCTGCACCCTCGAGCGGATCGTCTCGGGGACCTTGTGCGGCTCGGTCGTGGCGAGGACGAACAGGACATGCGGCGGCGGTTCCTCGAGCGTCTTGAGGAAGGCATTCCACGCGTCCGTGGTGAGCATGTGCGCCTCGTCGATGATGTAGACCTTGCGGCGCAGTGAGGCCGGCAGATAGCCGACGCGCTCACGCAGTTCGCGCATGTCGTCGATGCTCCGATTGCTCGCCGCGTCGATCTCGAGGACGTCGACGGCCGCGCCCGACAGGATCTCGAGGCAGGAAGCGCACGTGTTGTCGGGCTCGCCGTCGACGAGGGCCTCGCAGTTCACGGCGCGCGCGAGGATCCGCGCCGTCGATGTCTTGCCCGTGCCGCGGACGCCGGCGAAAAGATAGCCGTGCGCAAGACCGCCCGAGCGCACCTCGTTGAGCAGCGTCTGGGCCACCACCTCCTGGCCGACGAGGTCGGCAAACCGCTGAGGGCGGTAGCGGCGGTACAGCGCGAGGCTCACGAGACCCTCCACAGGTCACTCGAGGGTGGGCGGCATTGTCGCAGTTGACGGCCGCCCCCACATGGTGGGAGCGACGGTCGGAAACGGGGTAGTCGCGCACCCCACGTCGTTGGCTCGCCACCGGCGCTCACCCGTACGACCGGCTCAGACCAGGTTGCCCCACGGCACCCCCGGGGAACCGTTTACCGCTGCTTCCTTCCGGACCTGACGGGGTTCACGGGCCCGAGCTGCGCGGGACCCAGTCGTCAACGCCGGCGCGTCCGGAGCAGACCCGACAACGCGCCCCCTCGGTGGGGAATTCAGCCCCGCTATAGCGGATTGCGGGTACAGGGCACCGCTAACGCCCCGCCTAGCGCGACCGCCGTCATTGTACCGGCACGGACGAGGCAGTCGGCACCTCGGCAGCGCCCGCGCGCTCCGGCCAGCGCAGCACGACACGCGTCCCCTCACCGACGCTGGTATCGATCTCGACGGTCGCCCCGTGGGCGTCGACGACGCGCTTCACGAGCGCCAGACCCATCCCCGTGCCGCCGAAACGCCGTGTCGCCGTGTTGTCCACCTGGAAGAATCGATCGAAGACGTGCTCGACGTCTGCGGCGGGAATGCCGATGCCCTGATCGATCACCTCCAAGAGCACCATGCCATCGCCGGCTCGCGACGCGCGCACCAGGACACTGCCCTTGCCGTCGCTGAATTTCACCGCGTTGTCGACGAGCGCACGGAGCACCTGCCCGAGCCGGTCGGGATCCGCCGCGAGCGTGATGTCCGGATCAACCTCAACCGCGGCCGGAATCGGCAATCCGCCTTTGTGGCGCTCGCCGATCGTCGCGATTGCGGCGTGTGCCGCCGGGGCGAGAGGGATGTCACCGAGTGCCAGCGCCATCACCGGACCATCGACTGCGGAGAAGTCGATGATCGTCTCGACGATCCCGTCGAGATTCGTTGCTGCCACCTGGATATCCCGCAGCGCGTCGAGCTTCGACGGATCGCTCCACGTGTCCCAGCACATGGCGATGAGGTCGCTGAGGCCCAGGATCGCCGTGAGCGGCGTGCGCATCTCGTGCTGCACCGTCGACAGGAAATTCGTCTTCATCGCGTCGAGCTGGCGCAGACGTCGCACCGCCTCGCGCTCCTGCTCGTAGAGACGGGCATTCTCCATCGCGATTGCCGCGTTACCGGCAAGGCTGGCCAGAACATCCTCGGTATCACCGCTGCGCGGCGGGGAATGTGGCGACATGACCGCGAGCGCTCCGATCACCTCCCCGCCATAGAACATCGGGAGCACCAGCAGCGAGCCCCTTCCCGGCACCTCGCGGCTCAGACGCTTTCCGGCGAGCACGTCCGGCGATCGCTCCCACCCGTCCGTGATGCCGGACGCCACCGGGACATCGAGGTTCGCGAGCTCGAAATGGTCGTCCTCACGCAGGGCCATCGCGGCGGTCGCGCCATCGCCGGCGAGCAGCGCCGCAGTCCGCACCACTTCGCGTTGCAGGGCAACGACGCCGCCGGTTGTCGTCGTCAGCGCCCGAGCAACCGCGCTGACGCGATCGACGACGCTGAGGCTGCGGGAGACCGCCGGGCTGACGTCGGTCACGCGCCGTGTCAGGAGCCGCCGAGGAGATGGCTCGACAACTTCGGCTCCTCGCCGCGTGCGAGGCGCCGGATATTCGGGATATGCCGCACCACGACGAGCGTCGCTGCCAGCGAGGCGAACACGACGGGCACCGGGTCATTCGTCCGCAGCGACGCCAGCGCACCGCCGACCGTTCCCACACCGGCTGCGGCCAAGGATCCGATCGACACGGTCCGCGTCAGGACGAGGCCGCCGACGCCCCCTGCCGCCGCGAATGCGAACGCCTGCGGCGACACGACGATCAGCGCACCGGCCGCCGTCGCGACCGCCTTGCCCCCACGGAATCGCGCGAAGACGGGCCATGAATGTCCGATGCAGGCCGCGAGACCGGCGGCCGCCTGTGCCGTCGGGTCGGCGCCGAGACGGCGGGCAACCAGGACCGCCGTCGTGCCCTTGGCAACATCGAGACCGAATGTCAGCGCGCCGGCACGCGCGCCGAAGGTTCGCACCACATTGGTGGCACCGGTATTGCCGCTGCCGAAGTCGCGAATGTCCTTGCCGCCGACAGCTTTGCCGACGATCAGACCGAACGGCACCGAACCGATCAGGTACCCGGCGGCGCATCCCGCCGCAGCGGCGATATTGCCAGCCATGCGCCGTCGAGTTTAGTCCCGGACTGCCTCTTGAGCCAGCGCAGGGGCGCCTTTGTCGTCCGCATAGACGTGATGGAACGGGTACCACTGCTCGGGATGGGCCCGAATCGCGGGCTCGACCTGCGCCGCGACCCGGCTCATCACGGCCGCGTCGTCGCCCTCGAGCGACACCGCAGGATGGATCTCGAGTGCCCACCCCCGGCCTTCCCGGCGGCAGGTCACGGGAAGGATCGCCGCCCCGGTCGCCGCGGCGAGCCGCGCCGGCACAGCGCTGCAGCGCACCGGGCCCCCGCAGAACGGCACCACGACCGTGGGACCCGCCTCGGGGACGTCGAGCATCAGCGCAACGGTTCGGCCCCTGCGGAGCGCCCGGAACAGACCGCGCGCGGCCTGGCGCACGGTGAAGATCTCGAGGCCTTTGCGCTGCCGGGAGAGCGCAACCATCTCCGTGATGCCCGGGGACACAACCGGCGCCATCACGGTGCTCAGATGGAGCCCCAAGCCGAGTGACGCGCTCGCGGCGATGTCCCAGTTGCCGAAGTGCGGCAGGACCACGATCGCCGCGCGATCCCCGACCTCCAGGTTCTCAGCGCCCTGCACCTGGAACAGGGCGAGCGTCTCCGCCGAGGTGAGCGGTTCCGCCCACATCGAGTTCGGCGATCATCCGCACGTATTCCTGGTACGAGTGTCGGGCGAGCGCCGCCGCCTCCTTGTAGCGAAGGTGTGGTTGCAGGCGGTGATGATTTGCGGCTGCTCGAACCCGCTCCTCAGGCGTCAGGCGCGCGTACCAACCCGCACCGACGACGGCGGCCATCGGCGAGCGCATCGGTCCGATCGCGCGTACGACGCGTGTGAGGGCGGCCAGCGCCACAGCGGGACCATCCCGCCTCGAGGAACCCTGCGCGGGACGGGGTTCGATCAGCGCAGTGGCCCGGCTCCCGCGGTCGCCACCGCGAGCAGCGGCTGGATGAACACGGCGAGCGCGAGCCCGGCAAAGCAGGCGACACCGGCGACGATCCGGGAGACGACGGGGGTCGCACCCAGCGTGAACGGCACCTCATCTCCGGCATCTGCGTAGAGCAGACCGATGAAGCGGACGGCGGCGATGATGGTCAGCAGCGTGGCGGCACTGGCGACGATCGCCAGCCAGCCGTATCCGACGTCAGCGGCGCTGGTCACGAGGAGAAGCCGCGACAGGAAACCGGCCAATGGCGGGATGCCGGCAAGCGTCGCAACGGCGACGGAGAGCAGGAGTGCGGCAGGCGCCGAGCGGTGCGCGAGACCGCGAACATCCGTCATCGCGTCCTCGATCCCCGCCCGCTGGAGCATCGCAAGGACGCCGTACGCCGCAAGCGTCGCCATTGCGGTGATCCCGAGCCCGGCGAGGAACGCGGTCATACCGTACGCGGGCACACCGAGCGAGCCCGTCGAGAACGCGAGCAGGCCGAGGAGCAGCATGGCCGCCTGGGCGCTGACGAGCTGCCCGAGGAACCGTGACACGGACGATTCGCGCAACGCGCTCAGCGACGCGTGCGCGAGCGCCAGCGCAGCGATGACCGAGACGAGCCACATCCACGGCTTCACGCCGGCCCCGAGTTCGGAGATGGTCACGCGGGACAGCGCGGCTCCGCCGCCGATCAGGCTCATCGTGATGATGAAGCCGGCGGCCCCCGCCGGAACGTTGCTGCCGACCCGTCCGACCCACTGGCGCAACGGGAACACGCCGAATGTCGCGCAGAGCCCGAGCACCACGAGCGCAATGGAGAGCGCAACGACGCCGGGCGCGGTACGCACTGAGCCGACGACGAGCGAGAGGTTGGTGCTGCCCGTCACTCCGTAGAGCAGGACGAGGCCGTACAGGACGCACGCGGTGCCGATCATCTCCTCGACCAGGTGCTCGAACGACGACACGCCACCACGCGGATCCGTCTTGACCAGCGCACCGAGCGCAACGAGGCAGACCAGCAGCAGCGAGAGCGAGATGAAGAACGTGACCATGTCGCGCTCCGCCGCGATCGCGTCGACTGCCGCTGTGGCAATCAGGACGAGCGCGTAGAAGGCACTCGACCGCGCCGGAATGCGCCGTACCGGTGTGTCGCTGATGAGGCACGACACGAGCGCGACGGCACCGGCAAGGATCGCGATGAACACCGAGAAGCTGTCGGCAGACAGTCCGCCGCCCCAGACGGTGATCGCGACTCCCGACCGCACGCCCCGCAACCCGAGCAGGATGAATCCGCACGCGGCGAGCGAGCCGACGATGCCGATGCAGGCGATCCAGCGATGGATATCCGGACGCAACCCGGGTCGCGCTACAGCGACGATCACCGAGAGCACGGCGGCGCCGGCGAGCATTGCCTCGGGGAGCAGCGCCAGAGTCAGGGCGTGCGTGAAGTTCACGGGCGCATCAACCCCCGGTGATCCGTGTGGTGATCTCGAGCACGCCGTTGCTGATCACCGGGATGATCGCGCCCGGCCGGATGCCGAAGAGAAGCACCGCGCCGACGAGCGGGATGAGGACCGTGAGGTCGAGCAGCGTGACGTCCCGCACTCGCGCGAACTGGTCGCGAACCGGTCCGAAGAAGACGCGGTTGGCCACCCAGAGGAGCCCACCGGTTGTGATCACGACGCTCGCCATCACCAGCAACGTGGCGATGCGATGTTCGGGGAACGACCCGGTGAAGACCATGAAGTCGGCGGTGAAGCCCGCGAGCGCGGGGATGCCGATGACGCTGAGCGCTGCGAAGAGCCAGAAACCCGCAAGGCGTGGCGCCTGGGCAACCAGGCCGCCCATTGCGCGAATGCTCGTCGTACGCGTGCGTTCCTCGACAGCGCCGCTGATGAGCGTCAACATCGCCGAGGCGAACCCGTGCGCGCACAGCAGCAAGATGGCGCCGACAAGGGCGATCGACGTCTGCGCGCCGATAGCGAGCAGCACCATCGACATCTGCGCGACGTTCATGTACGCGATGAAGCGGCGCAACTCGTCCTGCCGGAGCGCGGCGATGCTGCCCCAGAACGCGCCGACGACAGCGAGTTCCGTGATCGCGAACGAGTAGTAGTGCGCGGGGACCGGGAACACGACGAGGCTGATCCGCATCATCCCGTACGCCCCGAGGAGGAGCATCGTGCCCGAGAGGATCGCGGCCACGCCCGGGCTCGCCTTGCTCTGCGCCTCCACCATCCACGTGTGCACCGGGAAGATCGCCATCGCGATGGCGAACGCCGCGAAGCTCATCCAGAAACCGATGGTCTCCGCGGGCACCGAGAACGTCTTCAGGTCCTGCACCATGTCTGACGATTGGTTGCCCGCCTCGATGACGATGATCGCCACCGTCGCAACGATCATCACGAAGGCAAGTGCCTGGAACCCCGCGAACCATGCCGCTGCGCGCCGGGCGCCCGGACCACCGTAGACGCGGATCAGCAGGTACATGGGGACGAGCATCAGTCCCCAGAACGCGACGAAGAGCACGAAGTCCGCGGAGCACAGCACGCCGTTGACCGCGGTCTCGAGCAGCAGGATGAGGATCACGTAGAGACGGACGCGCTCGTGGATCTTCCAGGAGTGGAAGATGGCGCACCCGAACACGGTGGTGGTCACCACGAGCAGCGGCAGCGTCATGCCGTCGGCGGTCAGGTCGTAGTACGCGTGGAAGAGGAACGTCCAGAACCAGGCGTGTGACTCCTGATATGCGGAAGACAGCCCGCCGCCCTGGCCGAGGCCGATCTGTCCGAGGACCGCGAAGAACGCGGTGACGAAGAAGCTCAGGCCGGCCCCGGCCAGTGCGACCGTCCGCACACGTCCTCGCTGCTCCTCATCGCGCTCGGGAAGAAAGAGCGCGATCACCGCAAAGAGCAGCGGCGTCCAGATGATCGCCGAGAGGATCACGTTCATGCGGTGTGCACCCAGAGGTGACCGGTTGCCGCCAGAACCGACAGGAACACGAGTACCGCGATGACCACGAGCGCGCCCGCGACGTATCGCCCAAGCCGGGCGTTGCGGAATGAGCCGAGACCGGTTGCGGCAAGGTCGACGCTCTCCCCCACCGACACGGTGATCGGTGCGGTCACCTGCGCGTCGAAGTCCGAAACGCGTCCGGCGACCGCGAGCAACGGAGCGGCCGCCGCCTGCGTCACCCATTCGACGTAGAAGCCTTCTTCGAGGACGCGCAGCGGCCACGGCGCCCCCGCGGCCGCTGCCGCACGTCGGGCGGGCGAATAGAGGAAGACGGCCATGCCGACGCCGGCTGCGAGTGCCAGCAGCGCGACAAGGAGCGCGATCGCGTTGAAGTCGATTGCCTGGTAGTGGTCGCCGTAGAAGACGAAGCGCGAGAACGTCAGGCCCGCAACCCGGCCCCCGAGCTCGAACGGCTGCAACCCCGGGAGCCCGACGAGCACGGCGACGACCGCTGCGACGAGGGCGAGCCAGAGCGGCCGGCGCATGCCCGGCTCGACATCGGCGATGCGGTCGTGCTGGAAACCACGCCGGCGCGTGACGGCTCCGCTGACGACCGTGATGAGCACTCGCGCGGCGAGCAGCGCAGCTGCAGCCGCAGCGATGATCACGAAGATCGTGATGACCGTCCGCTCGGTCCCGCTGAACACGCCGCCCGCCGGATCGGCCCCGCTGAACGCCGACGAGAGCGCGTAGTACGAGCTGAGACCGAGCCCGCCGGCGAGCAGCGCCCAGGCGCCGAGTGCCGTGCTCGTCGTGCGCAGTTTCGCCCACGCCCCGCCCATCTCGGTGATGTCGTCGGTCTTGTACACGCGGATGACGTTGCCGATGGCGAGCATGAGCAACGTCGATGTGAACACCGACGTGAACGCGATGAAGACACCGGGACTGAACCCGCCCATGCCGAGCGCGGCCAGCCCGAGGCCGAGCTCCGATGCGACCGCGCAGACGGCGATGCGCCGGATGTTGCGCTGCGCGATGCCGACGGCCGCGGTGAGCACCGCGCTCACGCCGCCGACGAGCGCGACGGCGGCGAGCACACGCGGCGAGTGCGCGAGCATCGGATACACCCGCGCGAGCAGGAACAGGCCGAGCGGCGCGACGGTGGCGGCGGCCAGCGCCAGCACGGGGACGGCCGATTCCGCCATGTCGGTGAGCCAGACATGGAACGGGAACTGCGCGGCACGGAGCACCGCCGCGACGACGAAGACGATGCCCATCACGGCGAGCGCCCGTGGACCGGCGCCCGCGACAGCGTGTTGAAGGATCCCGGTCACACCCTGCGAGATGATGTTCCACGAGAAGGGATCAGCCAGGTCCTGTCCCGCAGGCGCTGCGAGCAGCGACGAGAACACGCCGAACTTGATCCACGTGAAGACGACGCCGAGCGTCAGCGCGATGTCACCCGCCGTCAGGACGACCATGATGCGCAGCGCGTGGATCGCGCTGTCCGCACGCTGCCATGCCAGCGACGCGAGGATGTAGAGGCTCGCCGTCGCGGCGACCCACATGATGAGCGAGTTGAAGAGGTTCGGGCTCAGCACGAATCCGGTTGTGCTGAAACCGAGCACCGACGACGCCCAGAAGAATCTCCGATAGCCTGGCTCGCCGCGCATCGCGGTGAGGGCATACGCCTGGATCATCAGCGTCGCGAAGGCGATCGCAGCTGCAAAGCTGACCGACAGCGCATCGATCTGAATGCCGACCTGCGCCTGGAACTGCGTTGCGAAGACGGATCCTTCTGGCGGTGTCATCGTGAAAAACGTAAGCAGCGAGATGAACGGCGCTTGTGGTGCATGCGTCAGCCGAACCCCGAGGATCACTGCCGCGACGACGAACGAGACGCCGGCGAAGAACACGCACGCCTGGGCCGCACGGCGCGGCGTCTCAACGCCGAACGACAGGCCGGCCCCGAGCAGGAACAGCAGCGGGATGCCCCAGGCGGCGTTGTAGATCGCCATTGCTATTCCTCGATGTCGCCGAGCGCGTCGACGTCCGCGCGCCCACTGCGACGCCAGAGCAGGAGGACCAGCGCGAATCCGATGCTGCAGAGGCAGGTCGCGGCGATGATCGCCATCGTGGCCAGCGCCCCCCCGAGTGGCGCGCGCTGGATGTTCGACGCGGCCACGGTGAACCCTGCCAGCGCGATGAGTGGCGCCGCGAACAGCAGTCCAAGCCCGATGACGACTGCCAGCGGATGACGCCGGGCGAGCACGCCGTAGAGGCCAATCGCGAACACCACCGCGCTCAATACCGCGTACTGACCGTTGCTGATGTTCACGAGTCCTCCTTCGCGGGACGGCGGCGACCGGCCTGGCGGTCGTCACGGCGCCGCCGAGCACGTTCTTCGCGCTCGCGCCGCGCCTGGAGGTGCTGATCGAGTGTTTGCTCGTCGCCACTACGCCGGCCGATGACCAAGCCCGCGGCAACCGCCGTCGCAATGAGCACGAGCGCGATGACGAGAGCATAGGGCGCGTCGTAGTGGAGCACCGTGATGAGCGCGGCTGGGCTGAAACCAACCAGGTCCGAGGAAGCGGTGTTCGAATACCAGTTCAGTCCGACGATGGCCAGCGTCACGACCAGCACGAGTCCCGCGATCAGCGCAACAGGGCCGCCGAGCCACCATCGCGCGCCGGCGTCCCGCGACCATCCGAGGCTCCGATATTGCTCGCGACGCAACACCAGCGCAACGACTCCCCACCGCGATGCCCGGCACCACGATCTCGATTGCGGCGAGCATGTAGGCGCCGGAGATGATGTCGAGGACCGCGAGCAGCACCACCGTGGCTCCTCCCGCATAGCCCGCGAGGCGCAGTGACGGAAGGCCCACCGCCGCCGCTGCAGCGAGCACGATGAGGACCGCGACGACGTAGAAGGCGAGTGCGTTGACAGTCATGAGGTGGCGGGCGGCATTGTAGTCAGCGCGGCCTCAGATCGAATCTTCGTCTTCAAGCCGCGACGGCCGAATTGCCACCGGCGCATGCGCGATCCCGGGGATGCGTTCGAAGAGGAGCACGAGGCTGAGACCGACGGCGCCGAACAGGAGACCGCCGATCGCCACGGGGGTCACGCGCACGCCGATGAGCGGCAGCGACACGCCCGCGTCCCACGGTCCCGGTGTCGACACGGCCGCTGCGGCAGCGCCGAGGCGGGCCACCGTGGCAGGGCTCGGGAAAACCCTCTGACCGACGACGCCGGCGACAAACGCGACAGCACCGATGGCGCAGATGAAATAGAGCCAGTTCCCCGTCTGCCGTCCGGCATAGACGGCGCTGGTGGTCGCGAGGCACCCGGCGAGGACGGCGAAGATCCCGAGGAGGATCTGACCGGGCGTCGGCGGCATCCCCCGCTCCTCAGGCCGCGCGGCGGATGACGCCGCCTCCGAGCACCTCGTCACCGCGATAGAGCACCACCGACTGGCCGGGTGCCGCTTGGTCGACCGGTGCGTCGAAGCGGACGACGACTGTCTCGACGCCGGGCGCCTCAATCCGCGCCGGGTGCGGATCGCCGTGCGCCCGCAGCTGCGCCTCGCAGGGCGAGCCGGCCGGGAGTGGCGTGCCGGCGATCCATCGAAAGGAGGTGGCCTCGAGGCTCGATCGGCGCAGCGCCTCGCGCGGACCGACGACCACCGTGTTGGCCGACGGTCGCAACTCGATCACGTAGCGAGGAGCAGCATCAGGGCGGTCCGGTGCGAGGCCGAGACCGGCGCGCTGTCCGACCGTGAAGAACGGCAGTCCCTCATGCTCGCCGAGCACTGCGCCGGCGGTGTCAGTGATCGGCCCCGGGGCAAAGCGGCCGTCCAGGCGCTTGCTGAGCTCCGTACGCATGTCGACATCGACGAAGCAGAGGTCCTGCGATTCCGGCTTGGCAGCCGTCACCAGCCCGAGCGCCGCGGCTTCCGCGCGGACGTCCGCCTTGGATTCATCCGCGCCCAGCGCGAAGACGGCACTGCTGAGCTGGTCTTGGTCGAGGCGGTGCAACACGTACGCCTGGTCGCGGCTCCGATCTCGCGCCCGGTGCAGCGTCATCAGCGACCCACGCCGTCCC
>CAVWRW010000009.1:0-24364 GCA_963757475.1 Candidatus Dormiibacterota bacterium | reverse complement strand
CCGGAGTTTACCGATCTGAAGGGTCCAGGTCAAGTCGAGCTGCCGTCGGAAGCGGAACTTGAATGCAGATTGGTCAGTTCCGGCTCCGCCCGGCTCCGCCTGGCAGACGACAGGTCAGATCGCCCGCCGGCCCGCGAAGGCGCGCGCCATGGTGAGCTCGTCCGCGTACTCGAGATCGGAACCAGCCGGCAAGCCGTGCGCCGGCCGCGACACCGTCACGTCCAGCTTCGCGAGGTGCTCGGCCACGAGTCGCCGTGGCCTCCCCTTCCACATCGGGATCAGTGGCGATCACGACCTCCCGAATCTCCCCATCCCCGACACGATTCTCGAGTTCGCGGATCCGGAGCTCGTCCGGGTCCGACCCCGTCCATCGGTGAGAGTGCTCCACCGAGGACGTGATAGAGCCCGTGAAACTCGCCACTTCGTTCTACCAAGCACGTCGAGTGCCTCCTCAACAACGCATAACAATGATCCATCTCGCTTCGGCATCCGTGCATATCGCGCACAGCGGCCCATCGGCGATGAAGAAGCAGCGCGAACACGGACGGACGCGGGGTGTGCAGGTCGCTCAGCGCACCGGCGAGGCGCTGCGACATCTCGGCCGACGCCCGCAAGCAGTAGAACGTCAGCCGTTGCGCGGTCTTCGGTCCGATCCCGGGCAACCGGCCGAACTCGCCGCCAGCCGGTCGACGGCATCAGGAACGAGCGCCACGTCCCGCCTCCGTCATCGCGCGCCTCTCGGGTCAGAGCAGACCGGGAGGAAGACCCAATCCGGCGGTCAGCTGCGACATGTTCGCGGCCGCGGCTGCACGCGACTTGTCGAGGGCGTCGTTGCACGCGGCGAGGATCAGATCAGCGAGCAGCTCTGCGCCCTCCTCGAGTGCCTCGGGCTCGATGGCGACGGACAGCACCTTCTGATGGCCGTCCGCGGTGATGGAAGACCACCCACCCCCTGCGGTCCCAGTCACCGTCACGTCGTCAGCTCCCCCTGCATCTTGGCCATGCGGGCCTGCACCTGCTGGAGCTGCTTCATCATCTGCTGCTGGTTCTTCACTCGGACCTCGAGTAGGCAGTCTACGCACCGTTGGCCGATCGCGGCGCGCCCGACCCGCCGCTATCGTCGTGCAGCCTGGTCGCCGTGACCCTGCTGCCCGCGAAGGTGTCGAGCACAGCTTGGGTCACTTCGCTCACCGCTCCGGATGGCCCGCGCGGCCGCTCCTCGCCGGTGAACCGAGTGAGCACCTCGACCGGGCGTCCGCTGATCGCCGTCAGCGCCTCGGCGATCACGCGCCGCTTCTCTGGATCGCTGATCCGCTCGTGATGGAATCGGCCGTTGGTGCCGATGGTCACGCTGGTCGCGTCAGCCTCGACAGGCTTGCAGTCGCGGAGCACGCCGGCCAGCCCCTTGTTCTCGCGCGCCACCGCCTCGATGGCAACCGGCCACTCGGCAACCCAGCTGTCCACAGAGCCGAGATCGCGCCTGCCCACCGCCTCGATGATCCCGTCACCCGAGGCTTCAATAGACGACGCCGTCGGGGGGTCATCGGAGTGCACCTTCGACCACACGCTCGGCCAATCCCCTCCCGCTCCCCCGCACCCGCCGGCGGGTCAGCCGCCGGTGCTGCAGGCGGCTTCAGTTCGGGACCACGGGCCTCCACCCTCGAGCGGCGGTCCGCCGCGGGCCAACACCCTCGAGCGCCGCGACACGCAACTCCAGCGCCGCGACCCCGGCCGACTTGCCGTCGGCGGCCGGCGGGCGGAGCGCCCGCAGCAGGCAGACCTCGACGAGCAGCCTCGCATCCACCGACTGTCGAAGATTCATCTCCGCCTCCGCGACCAGCTCGAGCAGGCGCAGCCACAGCCCGGGCGGCGCGATTGCCGCCAGATCGGCGACCAGCGCGACCTCGTCGCGCTCCCACCGACGCGCCTTCGGGGTACCCGAGGGCGACGAGTTCCGCCGCACGCGCCAGACGCGCCACATCCCGAAAGAGCTGACGAGGGTCTGCACCGGCGTTGAACGCCGCCGCGGCGGCGCGAAGCATGCCTGCAGCATGGCCCCCGCAAGAGAGGTCACCAGGCCGTGTAGGATCGATGGGTCGGTGAGCCCGAGGGAGCGTCGGCGACTGCAACGGTCACCGGGCGCTCCCCGGCGCCGAGTGCCTGCTCGAGCAGCACGAGCGCATCGCGAGGCTTCCCTGCGCAGCGGTCGCAAGCAGCAGTCAGCGCCTCGGCATCGACGCGCTCGCCCTCCTTGGCGCCACGTCCGCGAGCAGGTGCTCGATCGCTGCAACCGGCACGCGCCGGAAATCGAAGCGCTGCACCCGCGATCGAATGGTCTCCGGCACCTTGTGCGGCTCGGTGGTCGCCAGGACGAACAGCACGTGCGGCGGTGGCTCCTCGAGGGTCTTGAGGAACGCATTCCACGCGTCGGTGGTCAGCATGTGCGCCTCATCGATGATGTAGACCTTCCGGCGAACGAGGCGGGCAGATAGCCGACGCGCTCACGAAGCTCGCGCATGTCGTCGATGCTCCGGTTGCTGGCAGCGTCGATCTCGAGGACGTCCACGGCCGCTCCGCCGAGGATCTCGAGGCACGACGGGCACGCGTTGTCGGGCTCGCCGTCGATGGGGGCTTCACAGTTCACGGCCCGGGCGAGGATCCGAGCCGTCGACGTCTTGCCGGTACCCCGCACGCCGGTGAACAGGTACCCGTGAGCAAGTCCCCGGAGTGCACCTCGTTGAGCAGTGTGCGGCGACCACCTCCTGACCGACCAGGTCCACGAAACGCAGAGGGCGGTACGCGATACAGCGCGAGGCTCACGCGCAACCCTCCACAGGTCACTCGAAGGGTGGCGGCATTGTCGCAGTGACGGCCGCCCTCCGCGTGGGGGGAGCGACGGCCGGGAACGGGGCAGTCGCGCACCCCACGTCGTTGGCTCGCCACCGGCGCTCACCCGTACGACCGGCTCAGACCAGGTTGACCCACGGCACCCCCGGGGAACCGTTTACCGCTGCTTCCTTCCGGACCTGACGGGGTTCACGGGCCCGAGCTGCGCGGGACCCAGTCGTCAACGCCGGCGCGTCCGGAGCAGACCCATAACGCGCCCCCTCGATGGGGAATTCAGCCCCGCTATAGCGGATTGCGGGTACAGGGCACCGCTAACGCCCCGCCTAGCGCGACCGCCTTCATTGTACCGGCACGGACGAGGCACCTCGGCACCTCGGCAGCGCCCGCGCGCTCCGGCCAGCGCAGCACGACGCGCGTCCCCTCACCGACGCTGGTATCGATTTCGACGGTCGCACTGTGGGCGTCGACGATGCGCTTGACGAGCGCGAGCCCCATCCCCGTGCCTCCGAAACGCCGTGTTGCGGTGTTGTCCACCTGGAAGAATCGATCGAAGATGTGCTCGACGTCTGCGGCGGGAATGCCGATGCCGTGATCGATCACCTCCATGCGGACCATGCCGTCGCCGGCTCGCGACGCGCGCACCAGGACACTGCCCTTGCCGTCGCTGAATTTCACCGCGTTGTCGACGAGCGCACGGAGCACCTGCCCGAGCCGGTCGGGATCCGCCGCGAGCGTGACGTCCGGATCCACGTCAACCGCGGCCGGAATCGGCAATCCGCCTTTGTGGCGCTCGCCGATCGTCTGGATTGCGGCGTGTGCCGCGGGGGCGAGAGGGATGTCACCGAGCGCCAGCGCCATCACCGGACCGTCGACCGCGGAGAAGTCGATGATCGTCTCGACGATCCCGTCGAGATTCGTTGCTGCCACCTGGATATCCCGCAGCGCGTCGAGCTTCGACGGATCGCTCCACGTGTCCCAGCACATGTCGATGAGGTCGCTGAGGCCGAGGATCGCCGTCAGCGGCGTGCGCATCTCGTGCTGCACGGTCGACAGGAATTCGTCTTCATCGCGTCGAGCTGGCGCAGGCGTCGCACCGCCTCGCGCTCCTGCTCGTAGAGCCGCGCGTTCTCCATCGCGATCGCCGCGTTACCGGCAAGGCTGGCCAGAACATCCTCGGTATCGTCGCTGCGCGGCGGGGATTGTGGCGACATGACTGCGAGCGCCCGATCACCTCCCCGCTGTAGAACATCGGGAGCACCAGCAGCGATCCCCTACCCGGGATCTCGCGGCCCAGTCGCTTCCCGGCCAGCACCTCCGCCGACCGCGCCCATCCGTCGGTGATGCCCGTTGCAACCGGCACATCGAGGTTCGTGAGCTAGAAATGATCGTCCTCACGCAGTGCCATCGCGGCGGTCGCGCCATCGCCGGCAAGCAGCGCCGCAGTACGGACCACCTCGCTTTGCAGCGCAACGACGCCGCCGGTTGTCGTCGTCAGCGCCCGAACAACCGCGCTGACGCGATCGACGACGCTGAGCCCGCGCGAGACCCCGGGCTGACGTCGATCACGCGCCGGTCAGGAGCCGCCGAGGAGACGGCTCGACAGCTTGGGCTCCTCGCCGCGCGCGAGGCGGCGGATGTTCGGGATATGCCGGACCACGACCAGCGTCGCGGCCAGCGACGCGAAGACGACGGGCACGGGGTCATTCGTCCGCAGTGAGGCGAGCGCACCGCCGATCGTTCCCACGCCGGCCGCGGCGAGCGATCCCACCGACACGGTCCGCGTCAGCACGAGGCCGCCGACGCCCCCTGCGGCAGCGAACGCGAACGCTTCCGGCGACACGACGATGAGCGCGCCGGCCGCCGTTGCGACTGCCTTGCCGCCGCGGAACCGCGCGAAGACGGGCCACGAGTGTCCGATGCATGCCGCAAGACCGGCGGCCGCCTGCGCCGTTGGGTCTGCGCCGAGACGGCGCGCAACCAGGACTGCAGCCGCGCCCTTGGCGACATCGAGCCCGAAGGTCAACGCGCCGGCTCGCGCGCCGATGGTGCGCACGACGTTGGTGGTCCCGATGTTGCCGCTGCCGAAGTCACGAATGTCGAGGCCACCGACAGCCCTGCCGACGATCAGGCCAAACGGCACAGACCCGATCAGATACCCGGCGGCACATCCCGCCGCGGCGGCGATGTTGCCAGCCATGCGCCGTCGAGTTTAGTCCGGCACAGCCTCCCGAGCCGCGGCAGGGGCGCCTTCGTCATCGGCGTACACGTGATGGAAGGGGTACCACTGCTCCGGGTGAGCCCGAATCGCGGGCTCGACCTGGGTGGCGATGCGCCCCATGACCGCCGCGTCGCCCCCCTCGAGCGACACGGCCGGATGGATCTCGAGCGCCCACCCTCTCCCCTCCCGGCGGCAGGTCACGGGGATGATCGCCGCGCCGGTCACGGCGGCGAGCCGCGCCGGGACAGCGCTGCAGCGCACCGGACCCCCGCAGAACGGCACGACCACGGTGGGGCCGGCCTCCGGAACGTCGAGCATCAGCGCGACGGTTCGACCCCGGCGCAGGGCTCGAAGAGACCTCGCGCCGCCTGGCGAACCGTGAAGATCTCCAAGCCTTTGCGCTGACGCGACAGCGCGACCATCTCGGTGATCCCCGGGGACACCACCGGCGCCATGACGGTGCTCGATGCAGGCCCAAGCCGAGGGACGCGCTGGCCGCGAGGTCCCAGTTGCCGAAATGCGGTAGGACGACCATCGAGGCGCGCTCCCCGACGCGCAGATGCTCTGCGCCGTGCACCTCGAACATGGCGAGCGTCTCCGCGAGGTGAGCGGTTCAGCCCACATCGAGTCGACGATCATCCCGACGTACTCCTGGTACGAGTGCCGGGCGAGCGCCGCCGATTCCTTGTAGCTAAGTTGCGGGTTGAGGCGGTGATGATTGACGGCCGCCCGAACGCGGTCCTGCGGCGCAAGGCGTGCATACCAGCGCGCGCCGACTACGGCGGCGACCGGCGAGCGCCGGCCCCAGGGCGCGGACCACCGCGTGTGAGGGCTGTCAGTGCCATCGCGGGACCGTCCCGCCTCGCGGAACCCTGTGAGGCTCGAGGCCGGTCAGCGCAGTGGCCCGGCTCCCGCGGTCGCCACCGCGAGCAGCGGCTGGATGAACACCACGAGGACGACCCCCGCGAAGCAGGCCGCGCCTGCGACGACCCGGGAGACGAGGGGGGTCGCGCCCAGCGTGAACGGCACGCCGTCGCCGGCTTCCGCGTAGAGCACGCCGATGAAGCGGACGGCTGCGATGATGGTCAGCAACGTGGCGGCACTCGCGACGATCGCGAGCCAGCCGTACCCCGCGTCGGCTGCGCTCGTCACGAGGAGCAGCCGCGAAAGGAATCCGGCGAGTGGCGGGATGCCTGCAAGCGTGGCGACGGCGACGGAGAGCAGCAGCGCGGCAGGCGCCGAACGCTGCGCGAGACCACGCACGTCGGTGATCGCGTCCTCGATGCCCGCCCTCTGGAGCATCGCGAGAACGCCGTACGCGGCGAGCGTCGCGATCGCGGTGATCCCGAGCCCGGCGAGGAAGGCGGTCATCCCGTACGCCGGCACGTCGAGGGAACCCGTCGAGAACGCGAGCAGTCCGAGCAGCAGCATCGCCGCCTGGGCGCTGACGAGCTGACCGAGGAGTCGCGACACGGACAATTCGCGCAACGCGCTGAGCGACGCGTGGCCGAGCGCCAGCGCGGCGATGACCGAGACGAGCCACATCCACGGCCTGACGCCCGCTCCGAATCCTGAGACGGTCACGCGTGCAAGCGCGGCTCCCCCGCCGATGACGCTCATCGCGATGATGAAGCCGGCGGCTCCGGCCGGGACATTGCTGCCGACCCGTCCGACCCACTGGCGCAACGGGAAGACGCCGAAGTCGCGCAAAGCCCGAGCAGCACGAGCGCGATGGAGAGCGCGACGACGCCCGGTGCGGTGCGTACCGATCCGACGACGAACGACAGATTCGTGCTGCCGGTCACGCCGTAGAGCAGGACGAGCCCGTACAGGACGCACGCGATGCCGATCGATCCCTCGACCAGGTGCTCGAACGACGACACCCCACCACGCGGATCCGTCTTGACGAGCGCGCCGAGCGCAACGAGGCACACGAGGAGCAGCGCGAGCGTGATGAAGAACGTGACCATGTCGCGTTCGGCACCGATGGCGTCGACCGCGGCGGTCGCAATCGAGGACGAGCCCGTAGAAGGCGCTGGACCGCGCAGGGATGCGACGTACTGGTGTGTCGCTGACGAGGCACGACACGAGCGCGATGACACCGGCAAGGATCGCGATGAACACCGAGAAGCTGTCCACAGTCAGTCCGCCGCTCCAGATGGTGATCGCCACTCCGGACCGAACGCCCCGGAGCCCGAGCAGGATCAAGGCGCACGCTGCCAGCGAGCCGGCGAGGCCGATGCACGCGATCCAGCGATGGATGTCGGGACGCAACCCGGTCGCGCCACCGCGACGATGACCGAGACCAGCGCGGCGCCGGCGAGCATCGCCTCAGGAAGCAGGCCAGTGTCAGGGCATGCGTGAAGTTCACCGGCGCATCAACCCCCGGTGATCCGCGTGGTGATCTCCAGCACGCCGTTGCTGATGACCGGGATGATCGCGCCGGGGCGGATGCCGAAGAGCAGCACCGCGCCGACGAGCGGGATGAGCACCGTCAGGTCGAGCAGCGTGACGTCGCGCACCCGCGCGAACTGATCGTGAACCGGCCCGAAGAACACGCGGTTGGCGACCCACAGGAGGCCACCGGTCGTGATATGACGCTCGCCATGACGAGCAGGGTCGCGATGCGATGTTCGGGGAACGACCCGCTGAAGACCATGAAGTCGGCGGTGAACCCGGCGAGCGCAGGGATGCCGATGACGCTGAACGCTGCGAAGAGCCAGAACCCGGCAAGCCGTGGGGCCTGCGCAACCAGGCCGCCCATTGCGCGAATGCTGGTTGTGCGGGTGCGCTCCTCGACGCCGCCGCTGATGAGCGTCAGCATCGCCGAGGCGAACCCGTGCGCGCAAGCAGCAGCACCGCCCCGACGAGAGCGACCGATGTCTGCGCGCCGATCGCGAGCAGGACCATGGACATCTGCGCGACGTTCATGTACGCGACGAACCGGCGCAACTCGTCCTGGCGGAGCGCGCCGATGCTTCCCCAGAACGCTCCGACGACCGCGAGCCCGGTGATGGCGAACGAGTAGTAGTGCGCCGAGACCGGGAACACGACGAGGCTGATCCGCATCATCCCGTAGGCGCCGAGCAGCAGCATCGTGCCGGAGAGCATCGCGGCCACGCCCGGGCTCGCCTTGCTCTGCGCCTCCACCATCCACGTGTGCACCGGGAAGATCGCCATCGCGATCGCGAACGCGGCGAAGCTCATCCAGAAACCGATCGTCTCGCGGGCACCGAGAACGTCTTCAGGTCCTGCACCATGTCCGAGGACTGGTTGCCCGCCTCGATGATGATGATCGCGACGGTCGCGACGATCATCACGAAGGCGAGGGCCTGGAACCCCGCGAACCACGCTGCCGCGCGGCGAGCACCGGGACCACCGTAGACGCGGATGAGCACGTACATCGGGACGAGCATCAGTCCCCAGAACGCCACGAACAGCACGAAGTCCGCGGAGCACAGCACGCCGTTGACGGCGGTCTCGAGCAGGAGCATCAGGATCACGTAGAGACGGACGCGCTCGTGGATCTTCCAGGAGTGGAAGATGGCGCACCCGAAGATGGTGGTCGTCACCACGAGCAGCGGCAGCGTCATGCCGTCGGCGGTGAGGTCGTAATACGCGTGGAAGAAGAACGTCCAGAACCACGCATGCGACTCCTGGTACGCGGACGCGAGGCCGCCGCCCTGGCCGAGGCCGATCTGTCCGAGGATCGCGAAGAAGGCGCTGACGAAGAAGCTAGGCCGGCTCCGGCCAGCGCGACGGTCCGCACACGTCCGCGCTGCTCGTCATCGCGCTCGGGAAGGAACAGCGCGATCACCGCAAAGAGCAGCGGCGTCCAGATGATCGACGAGAGGATCACGTTCATGCGGTGTGCACCCAGAGGTTCCCGGTTGCCGCCAGCACTGACAGCAACACGAGCACCGCGATACCACGAGCGCGCCGGCGAGGTATCGCCCGAGCCGCGCGTTGCGGAACGAGCCGAGTCCGGTTGCGGCAAGGTCGACGCTCTCCCCCACCGAAGGTGAGCGGCGCGGTCACCTGCGTGTCGAAGTCCGACACGCGTCCGGCGACGGCGAGCAGCGGCGCAGCCGCCGCCTGCGTCACCCATTCGACGTAGAAGCCTTCTCGAGCACGCGAAGCGGCCACGGGTGCTATCGGCGCGAGGGGTGCGCACGCCGCGCAGGCGAATACAGGAAGACGGCCATGCCGACGCCGGCCGCGAGCGCCAGGAACGCGACCAGCAAGCGCGATTGCGTCGAAGCCGATCGCCTGGTGATGATTCCCGTAGAACACGAAGCGCGAGAACGTCAGTCCGCGACCCGGCCCCGAGGTCGAACGGCTGCAGCCCCGGGAGCCCGACGAGCACGGCGACGACCGCCGCCACCATCGCGAGCCAGAGCGGCCGGCGCATGCCGGGTTCGACGTCGGCGATGCGGTCGTGCTGGAACCCACGGCGGCGTGTGACAGCGCCGCGGGTGACCGTGATGAGCACCGGCCGGCGAGCAGCGCGCCCGCCCCGCCGCGACGATGACGAGATCGTGATGACCGTCCGCTCGGTGCCGCTGAACACCCCACCGGCGGGATCGGCACCGCTGAAGGCCGACGACAGTGCGTAGTACGAGCTGAGCCCGAGCCCACCGGCGAGCAGCGCCCAGGCGCCGAGCGCCGTGCTTGTCGTTCGCAGTTTCGGCCACGCCCCGCCCATCTCGGTGATGTCGTCCGTCTTGTACACGCGGATGACGTTGCCGACGGCGAGCATGAGCAACGTCGACGTGAACATCGATGTGAACGCGATGAACACACCGGGGCTGAAGCCGCCCATGCCGAGCGCCGCCAGCCCGAGGCCGAGCTCCGACGCGACCGCGCAGACTGCGATTCGCCGGATGTTGCTTTGCGCGATGCCATTCCCGCGGTGAGCACCGCGCTGACGCCGCCGACGAGCGCGACGGCGGCGAGCACGCGCGGCGAGTGCGCGAGCATCGGATACACCCGCGCGAGCAGGAACAGGCCGAGCGGCGCGACCGTGGCGGCGGCCAGCGCCATCACGGGGACGGCCGATTCCGCCACGTCGGTCAGCCAGACATGGAACGGGAATTGCGCGGCACGGAGCACCGCCGCGACGACGAAGACGATGCCCATCACGGCTAGCGCCCGTGGACCGGCGCCCGCGACAGCGCGTTGAAGGATCCCGGTCACACCCTGCGAGATGATGTTCCACGAGAAGGGATCAGCCAGGTCCTGTCCCGCAGGCGCTGCGAGCAGCGACGAGAACACGCCGAACTTGATCCACGTGAAGACGACGCCGAGTGTCAGCGCGATGTCACCTGCCGTGAGGACGACCATGATGCGCAGCGCGCTGATCGCGCTGTCCGCACGCTGCCATGCCAGCGACGCGAGGATGTAGAGGCTCGCCGTCGCGGCGACCCACATGATCAGCGAGTTCGAAGAGTTCGGGCTCAGCACGAATCCGGTCGTGCTGAAACCCGAGCACCGACGACGCCCAGAAGAATCTCCGGATAGCCCGCCTCGCCGCGCATCGCGGTGAGCGCATACGCCTGGATCATCAGCGTCGCGAAGGCGATCGCCGCTGCAAAGCTCGACCGACAGCGCATCGATCCTGAATGCCGACCTGCGCCTGGAACTGCGTCGCGAAGACGCGACCCTTCCGGCGGCGTCATCGTGAAAAACGTCAGCAGCGAGATGAACGGCGCTTGTGGTGCATGCGTCAGCCGAACCCCGAGGATCACTGCCGCGACGACGAACGAGACGCCGGCGAAGAACACGCACGCCTGGGCCGCACGGCGCGGCGTCTCAACGCCGAACGACAGGCCGGCGCCCGAGCAGGAACAGCAGCGGGATGCCCCAGGCGGCGTTGTAGATCGCCATCGCTATTCCTCGATGTCGCCGAGCGCGTCGACGTCCGCGCGCCCACTGCGCCGCCAGAGCAGGAGCACCAGCGCGAATCCGAGGCTGCAGAGGCAGGTCGCGGCGATGATCGCCATGGTGGCGAGCGCCCCGCCGAGTGGCGCGCGCTGGATGTTCGCGCGGCCAGGTGAACCCGGCCAGCGCGATGAGCGGCGCGGCGAAGAGCAGTCCAAGCCCGATGACGACTGCGAGCGGATGACGCCGCGCGAGCACGCCGTAGAGGCCGATCGCGAACACCACCGCGCTCAGCACCGCGTACTGACCGTTGCCGATGTTCACGAGTCTTCCTTCGCGGGACGGCGGCGACCCGCCTGGCGGTCGTCACGGCGCCGCCGAGCACGTTCCTCTCGCTCGCGACGCGCCTGGAGGTGCTGATCGAGCGTCTGCTCGTCACCACTACGACGGCCGATCACGAGCCCGCGGCAACCGTCGACCGCGATGAGCACGAGTGCGATGACCAGCGCATAGGGCGCGTCGTAATGGAGCACCGTGATGAGCGCGGCTGGGCTGAACCCAACCAGATCCGAGGCAGCGGTGTTCGAGTACCAGTTCAGTCCCGACGATCGCCAGCGTCACGACCAGCACAGTCCGCGACCCAGCGGCAACAGGGCCGCCGAGCCACCAGCGCGAGCCGGCGTCCGCGCGACCCGCCGAGGCTCCGATACTGCTCGCGACGGAACACCAGGACAACGACGCCCACCGCGATGCCCGGCACCACGATCTCGATTGCGGCGAGCATGTAAGCGCCGGAGACGATGTCGAGGATCGCGAGCAGCACCACCGTGGCGGCCCCGCCTAGCTCGCGAGGCGCAGTGACGGAAGCCCCACCGCCGCCGCTGCGGCGAGCACGATGAGGACCGCGACGACGTAGAAGGCGAGTGCGTTGACAGTCATGAGGTGGCGGGCGGCATTGTAGTCAGCGCGGCCTCAGATCGAATCTTCGTCTTCAAGCCGCGACGGCCGAGTAGCCACCGGCGTATGCGCGATCCCGGGTACGCGTTCGAAGAGGAGCACGAGGCTGAGTCCGACGGCGCCGAACAGGAGACCTCCGATCGCCACGGGCGTCACGCGCACGCCGATGAGCGGCAGCGACACGCCTGCGTCCCACGGCCCCGGCGCCGACACGGCCGCCGCGGCAGCGCCGAGGCGGGCCACCGTGGCAGGGCTCGGGAAGACCCGCTGACCGACGACTCCGGCGACAAAGGCGACAGCACCGGGGCGCAGATGAAGTACAGCCAGTTCCCGGTCTGCCGGCCCGCATAGACGGCGCTGGTGGTCGCGAGGCACCCGGCGAGGACGGCGAAGATCCCGAGGAGGACCTGACCGGGCGTCGGCGGCATCCCCCGCCTCAGGCCGCGCGGCGGATCACGCCGCCTCCGAGCACCTCGTCGCCGCGATAGAGCACCACCGACTGCCCGGGTGCCGCCTGATCGACCGGGGCGTCGAAGCGGACCACGCCGTCTCGACGTCGGCTGTCAATCGACGCGCGCGGGTGCGGTGTCGCCGTGCGCCCGCAGCTGCGCCTCGCAGGGCGAGCCCGCCGGGGGTGGCGTGCCGGCGACCCACCGAAAGGAGTTGGCCTCGAGGCTCGACGGCGCAGCGCCTCTCGCGGACCGACGACCACCGTGTTGGCCGACGGCCGCACTCGATCACGTAGCGAGGCGCAGCATCAGGGCGGTCGGGCGCGATGCCGATACCGGCGCGCTGCCCGACCGTGAAGAACGGCAGCCCCGCATGCTCGCCGAGCACGCGCCGTCGGCGTCGGTGATCGGCCCCGGGGCAAAGCGGCCGGCCAGGCGCTTGCTCAGCTCCGGCGCATGTCGACGTCGACGAAGCAGAGGTCCTGCGACTCCGGCTTGGCCGCCGTCACCAGCCCGAGCGCCGCGGCTTCGGCACGGACGTCCGCCTTGAACTCATCGCCGCCCAGTGCGAAGACGGCACTGCCGAGCTGGTCCTGGTCGAGCCGGTGGAACACGTACGCCTGGTCGCGGCTCCGATCTCGCGCCCGGTGCAGCGTCATCAGCGACCCGCGCCGCCCGGTCGCGCGTAGTGCCCCGTGGCGAGATGCGTCGCCCCGGCGGCCCGCGCCGCTCGAGGAGGACGCCGAACTTGATCCGCTCGTTGCAGCGCACGCACGGGTTGGGCGTCGTCCCGGCTGCGTAGCCGGCCTCGAAATCGGCGATCACGCTTCGCCTCGAAGTCCTCCTCGAGGTTCCAGACGTAATGCGGCAGCTCGACGTGTCTCGCCACGCGCCGCGCGTCGTCCACGGCATCGATCGAGCAGCAGCCGCGGTCGCGAACGATCGCCCGATCGCGAGGCCACAAGGCGAGCGTGATGCCGAACGCCCGGAGCCCGACGCCGCGACACGCGCGGCAACGACGCTGGAGTCCACCCCTCCTGACATCGCCACGGCGATCACTGCCGAACGCGGCAGCCGATCGAGGGGACGATCAGTGACGAACGCGACCTCCTGCGACGGCAGGGACGATCGAGACCTCGTCGCGCTCGGCGATGGGGGTGTCGAGTCCCTGGGCGAAGCGGATGTCGGAGTCATTGACATAGATGTTGATGAACTGCCTCAGGCTTCCGGCGTCATCGTAAAGACGATCGTGGAAGCCAGGATAGGTGGCGTCGAGGTTGGTGAGCACAGCACCGACAGTGGCCCCCTCGACGCTGACCTCAGCATTGCCGTTGGTCAACCGGCGGAGTGGTCCGGGAACACGAACAGTGGTTGCCATTAGCGCCCGAGTATACGGAGGGTCATCGCCTTGGCCGCTCCGGCGGCGACGAGCCGCGCACCGCACGCTCACCTCCGGGGCGCAGACGTCCCTCCGCACGCAGCTCGTCGACGCGTTGCAGATTGGCGTCGGTCCAGTTGCTCCGCGGGCGGCGCGGTGTGAATCGAAGCATGTAGCTCGCCTCGTCGACGCGCCGCACGACGCTGTCGATCCATCCCTCGCAGAGCGCCTCGTCGACCGCTTCGGCGTATGAGATGCCCGGGCGTTCGAAACCCTTCTTCCAGAATCCGACCCAGACCTCCGTTGCCGGCGGATTGGCGGCGAACCAGGCGGCGAGGTCGGCTGGTGTGAGGAAGTACTCCGGCCGGGCCGGGACCGCTGGGCTCACGGAGCAGGTGCGAGTTCGACCACGAGTGGGCTTCGGGCCGACGCGCGTCTGCGCGCCGGCGACGAGGTCGTCGAAGACGAGCTGCGACCACGACTCCATGCTCAGGTAATGGCGCCGCATCGCCTCGAGCGAGAGGGTCTCCCCTTCGAGCTTGTCAACCTCGCGAACATCCACCGCCGCGTTCTCCGGCTCGACGAGAAACACGAGTCCGAGGTGCACACGGGAAACGGGGCTGGAATCGTCGTTGAGCAGCGCCACCAGGCTCGCGCGTGCCGGCGACGTGCAGCGGATCTCCTCGGCCCACTCCCGGCGCAAGCCGCCGACGACTGGGTCGTCCCGCTCGCCGTCGCCGGGATTCACATGGCCGCCGATGCCCAGCGAGTACAGGTGATGGAGGCGTTTCTCGCTCGAGCGGCGAAGGCGGCGGGTGAGCAGATACGTGTCGTCGAGCGGGTGGTGCACCACGCAGTACGGGATGATCTGCTGCAGCTCGGCGTTTTCCTCGATCTCATCGCGGGGCCGGTACTCAGCGGTCGCGTGGACCGTGCGGAGCACGCGCTCGAGGCCGCGAGCGATCAGGCCGTGCCACGCCCCATCGGGAAAGATCGTCGAGCGAGGCACACAGAGGACGTCCTCCGCCCCATGCGGACGGCTTCGCCGCGGCCGGACGGCTTGCGTTGCGGCCACGCTCTTCGGCACCGAGCGCATTCTTTCACTCGCGATGCCTGAGTTGCCCGAGGTCGAAGCCCTCTGCGAGTCCTTCGACGCCCGTCTGCGGGGCCGGACGATCGCGCGCGTCACCGTCCGGTCGGTCGCGGTGCTCAAGACGTTCGACCCGCAGATCACCGCGCTCGAAGGGCTCACCTTCGAGGGCTGCGAGCGCCGCGGGAAAGTTTCTCGACCTCTCCGTACCGCCGCTGCACCTCATCGTGCACCTGGCGCGCGGCGGCTGGATGACGCTCCGTGACAAGCCCACCAACGCGCGTCCGGCGTTGCACGGCCCGCTCGCCGTCATGGTCTCCCTCGAGGACGGCGGCAGCCTCGAGATCACCGAGCACGGCAAGGACAAGCGCCTCGCGGTCTACGTCGTTCGCGATCCCCTGACGGTCCCCGGCGTCGAACGTCTCGGCATCGACGCGCTCGACCCGGCGCTGACCGCGCAGGCGCTTGGGCGCTGCTCGGCGAGCAGAAAGGGACGCTGAAAACGATGATCGCTGATCAATCAGTGATCGCGGGAATCGGCAACGCGTACTCGGACGAGATCCTCCACGCGGCGCGACTCTCGCCGCTCCGCCATGCCAATGCCCTCTCGGGCGACGAGGTCGAGCGGCTCGCGACGGCGATCCACGAGATCCTCAGTGGGGCCGTGGCGCTGGCGCTCGAAACGGATCCCAAGGGCTGAAGGACGGCAAACGACAGTCAATGCGCGTCCACGGCGAGCGGGTCAGCCCTGCCCGATCTGTGGCGACACCGTTCGCGAGGTGTCGCTCGCCACGCGGTCGTTTCAGTACTGCCCGACATGCCAGTCGGGCGGCAAGGTCTTCGCCGATCGGCGGCTCAGCCGGCTGCTGCGGTGACCGCAGCGACCCGAACCGCCGGCGACGCGGGCATCGAACGCGCGCTCTGGGCACTGCGCGCCTACGACACCGTCGCGCTCGCGACCTCGAGTCCCGCGGGACCGCACGTCGCGGGCGTGTTCTTCGCGCCGGAACGGACTGACTCCGGGATCCGGCTGCTCATCGCGACACGTGCAGGCTCGCGTCTCCAGCGCGAGCTCGAGGCCGATCCGCGGGTCGCGTTCATGTGCTCCCCGGGCAACGCCTCGCGATGGATTCAGGGGGCGGGATCGCGGCGGTGGTCGACGACCCCGCGGCGCGCACGCACATTGCGCAACGTCTGATCGAACACGCGGCGGGAGCGCAGGCGTATGTCGAGGGGCCCGACGTGCTGCCGGTGACCATCGCGTGGGCTGGCTCAAGGTCGTCGAAGCGCGCGACGGCGCGCACCAGGTGCTTCGATTCGACTCCTGATGGTGCCTCAGGCCGAGATGAGACGTCGAGGTCGGCGAAGAACCCCGGATAGGAGACGGCTGCTGCCTCAGCGCCGTCGATGACGACTCCCCTCCTCCTGCGGGCACCAACGACGCGCCGACCGCCCAGGCCATCGCCAGCCGGTGGTCGCCTGCCGCGTCGAGGCGAGCCGCCCGCAGCTGCGCCGGACCGTGGATCACCAGGCTGTCCGCGCGTGCTCTCGCAGGCACGCCCAGGAGCCGCAGCCCCGCCTCGAGGAACGCGATGCGATCGACCTCCTTGGTGCGCAGCTCTGCCGCGTCGCGGATCTCGGTGTCGCCCTCGGCCTGGCTCGCGAGCACCGCGATGACCGGCAATTCGTCGATGCAGCGCACCGTCAAGGATCCCGCGATCGTCACGCCGTGCAACTGCGCACCCTGCACCTCGATATCGGCGACCGGCTCGACACCGCCGGCGGGCTCGACGTCGCTCGACGATCACCCGTCCGCGCCCATCATCTCGAGCACTTCGAGGATTCCCGTCCTGCCCCGGGTTGACGCCGACGCCGGGGCAGCGCACCGACCACCCCGGGCGCGACGCGACCAGGGCGAGGAAGAACGCGGCCGAGCTGATGTCGCCGGGGACCCGGAATCCGAACGGCTGGATCGCGCCCGGATGCACCGTCACCTCGGTGCCCTCGGACTCGACGCGGACGCCACACATGCGCAGCATCCGCTCGGTGTGATCGCGAGTGGGCAGGGGTTCGATGACGGTCGTCGAGGCATCGGCGGCGAGCCCCGCGAGCAGGATCGCCGACTTCACCTGCGCGCTTGCGACGGGCGTCTGCCACGTCACGCCCGACAGCGAGCGCTGCCTGCCGCCAACCCGAAGCGGCGCCGTCCCGGTCGGACGCGCTCGACGAGCGCACCCATGGCGCGCAGCGGATCGACGACGCGCGCCATCGGCCGGCGCCGAAGCGACGCATCGCCGTCGAGCGTCGCGTCGCAGTCGTTGCCGGCGAGCACTCCCGCAAGGAGGCGCATGGTCGTGCCGGAGTTGCCGCAGTCGAGCCACGCGTCGGGCGTCTCGCAGGCTGACGCCGACGCCGGCTCCGTCGAGCGCGTACCGGTCAGGTGGGAAGTCACGCACCCAGACGCCGCACGCGCGCAGGCCGCCGCCGTGGCGAGGACGTCCTCAGCCGGCGACGCGTTCCCGATGTAGCTGCGCCCTTTCGCCTGCGCGCCAAGGATGAGCGCCCGGTGGCTCATCGACTTGTCGCCGGGAACAAGCATCTCGCCGTCGACACGCTCTGCCGGTGACAACGTGTTGCTCGCGTCATGCGGCGACGGCCTTCTCGTTGCCCTGCATCGCGCGCAGAAACCGCTCTGCACATGCGCCCGCGTCGTCGGCATCAGCGCCGGCGATGCTGTCGAGCAGCGCCGAACCGACAACCGCCGCCTCCGCGTGGCCGTGCAGCGAGGTGAGGTGCTCGTGTGTCGAGAGGCCGAAGCCGAGCGCGCGCGGAACGGACGTCAGCCGGCGCACCGCGTCGAGCAGTCGCAGCGCATCGTCGGAGATCTCACGCCGCGCCCCGGTCACGCCGGTGACGCCGACGCAGTAGACGAAGCCGGCGGCAGTCGAGCAGATCCGCGCGAGGCGCTCGGGGGTCGTCGTCGGCGCGACGAGCGGGATGACGGCGACGCCGGCTGCGTGCATCGTCGCGCGCATGCCCGCGGCCTCATCGAGCGGAAGATCCGGAAGGATGACTCCGTCGACGCCCGCAGCTGACGCGGCGCGCGCGAACGCCTCGACGCCAAAGCTGAGCACCGGATTGACGTATGTCATCACTGCAAGCGGAATGGTCACGCCGTGCTCGCGCGCATCGCGAACCTGCTCGAGCGCGAGCGCCAGCGTCATGCCGTTGCCGATCGCCACCTGACCGGTGCGCTGGATCGTCGGGCCGTCCGCGAGCGGATCACTGAACGGTATCCCGACTTCGGCTGCAATGCAGCCGGCGCGCTGCGCCGCGAGCAGCAGACCCGCTGTGCTTTCGAGGTGCGGATAGCCGGCGGTGAAATACGGGATGAGCCCAGGCGGCGCGGTCGCCGGTCGGGCGCTGAACGCAGCATCGAACCGCGTTACCGGAGCCTGCGGATCGCTCACTGAGCGTCGTACTCGCGCACGGTGTCGACGTCCTTGTCGCCGCGCCCGCTGAGGCAGACGAGCACCGACGTCCTCGCCGTCGCTGTCCGAAGCGATGCGGGCGGCGACATGCAGCGCGTGCGACGACTCGAGCGCCGGAATGATCCCCTCGAGCAGGCACAGGCTGTGGAACGCCGCGAGCGCCTCGCGCATCGGTCGCCGCCAGATATTCGACGCGTCCGCTGTCGCGCAGCGCGCTGTGCTCCGGACCGACGCCCGGATAGTCGAGGCCCGCGCTGATCGAGTGTGTCGCGAGCACCTGTCCCACCGGATCCTGCATGAGGTAGCTCCGCGATCCGTGCAGAACGCCGGGCCGGCCGCGCGACAGCGGCGCCGCATGCTCGCCGGAGTCGAGCCCCCGACCGGCCGCCTCGACGCCGACGAGCCGGATGTCGTCATCGAGAAACGCCGCGAAGATGCCGATCGCGTTGCTCCCGCCGCCGACGCACGCGACGACCACCGACGGGAGCCGGCCGACGCCGGGCCTGCATCTGCTGCGCGAGCCTCGTCGCCGATCACTCGCTGCAGGCGCCGGACGAGCGACGGGTACGGGTGCGGACCGACGGCGCTGCCGATGACGTAGTGGGTGTCGCGGACGTTCGCCACCCAGTCGCGGATCGCCTCGTTCGTCGCGTCCTTGAGGGTCGCCGAGCCGCTGTCCACCGGTCGCACCTCGGCGCCGAGCAGGCCCATCTTGTAGACGTTGAGCGCCTGGCGGCGCATGTCCTCGCGCCCCATGTACACGATGCACCCGAGGCCGAGCGCCGCGCACGCGGTCGCAGTTGCGACGCCGTGCTGGCCCGCTCCGGTCTCCGCGATGATCCGCGTCTTCCCCATGCGCTGCGCAAGCAGCACCTGGCCGAGCGCGTTGTTGAGCTTGTGTGCGCCGGTGTGGAGCAGATCCTCACGCTTGAGCCAGATCTGCGCGCCGGCGTTGCTCTCGGTAAGCCTTTGCGCATACGTGATCGGCGTCGGCCGCCCCGCGAACTCCGCGAGCCGGCGATCGAGATCAGCGACGAATGCCGGGTCGCCAAAGGCGCTCTCCATCTCGGCCTCGAGCTCCTCGAGCGCGGGCACGAGCGTCTCGGGGACGTATGCGCCGCCGTATCCGTCGAATCGGCCGCGAACCTCGGCGCTCATCGCAGCTGCAGCCCTCGAGCTGCGCGGCCGCGGAACGCGCGGCCGCACGACGAAACTCACGCACCAGCGCCGGGTCCTTCTCGCCGGGCTTCGCTCGAGCCGGCTCGATGCATCGACGCCGGCGGGATGCACGGTCGCGATCGCGTTCGCGACATCGTCGGGTCCGAGCCCGCCGGCGAGGAGCACACGGCGATGGCGTGCGACGTCCGCCGCCCAGTCGAAAGGGACATGGTGGCCGGTGCCTCCGGGGAGGCCCCCAGCGTTGGGCATCCCGTCGAGCATCATCAGCACGTCGGGCGGCCATTCGAGGTACATGCCAACTCGCGACTTGCCACGTTGATGACAGGGATGACGGGAACAGACGCTCGGCGGCGAGCGCCGCATCGACGCGCCCGTGCACCTGCACCGCAGCGAGCCGGTAGCGAGACGCGGCTTCGTCGCACGCGCCGACCGATCGGCTCGATGAACACCCCGACGAGGTCCGCCCTGCCGCGCTACCGCACGCATCACCTCGAGCGCTGCCTCGTCATCGGCCCAGCGCGGGCTCGCGGGAACGAACATGAGCCCGATCCAGTCCGCGCCGGCATCAATGGCCGCCTCAGCGATCTCGGGGGTGCGCACGCCGCACACCTTGACGATCATGCGCGGCCCGCCGCACGCCCCGCGGCAACCATCTCGGCACACGCGGCGATGGGTGACGTCCGCCCGCATCAGCACCTCCCCGATGAGCACCGCGTCCGCACCTTCGCCGACGAGGCGGGTGACGTCATCGGGAGATGCGCACCCCGGACTCTGCGATGCACAGATGCCGTCCGGCAGCGTCGCGCGCACCCGGGCGAACGTCGCGATATCGGTGTGCAGGCTGCCGAGATCGCGGTTGTTGATCCCGATGCACGTCGCACCGGCGGCCACAGCGACGCGCGCCTCGTCGATGTCATGCACCTCGACGATGGCGTGCGCGCCACAGCGCATCGCTCCCGCGAGACAGATGTCCAGGGTATCGACGTCGAGGATCGCGATGATGAGCAGAACCCAGTCCGCGCCTGCAACGCGCGCCTCGGCGATCTGTACGGGATCGATGGTGAAATCCTTGCGCAGCAAGGGGATCTCGACTCGTCGATCGAACCGCGGCAAGGTCGTCGAGCGAACCGCCGAAGTCGGGACCGTCGGTGAGCACGGAGATCGCCGCGGCACCGGCGCTCGCATATCCGCGGCTGAGTGTCGCAGGGTCGAACTCGGGGCGGAGCACCCCGCCACTCGGCGATCGGCGTTTCATCTCGGCGATGACCGCGCCGCCCTGGATGACGCCGTCGAAGCCGCGGCCCGGCGGCATCGACTCGGCCTTCGCCCACATTGCTGCCTCCGCGCAGCGCAGCTGCTCCACCTCGTCGCGCTTGCGAAGCGCGATCGCATCGAGCGCTCCGGCTCATGCGCCGACCGCCAGCGGGGCGACGCCCGCGGTATCGAGGAACGTCCGCAGGAGCGCATGTCCCGACGGCGTCCCGATGAACTCCGGATGGAACTGCACCCCCTCGACGGCGAACTCCCGGTGGCGCACGCCCATGATCAGGCCATCGTCACTCCAGGCGGTCACCTCGAGCACGGCCGGCAGTCCTCTCGCGAGATGACGAGTGAGTGATACCGCGTTGCCGGGAAGGGGTTGTCCAGGCCGCGGAGAATGCCGTCGCCGCGATGGTGGACCGGGCCGACCTTGCCGTGCACCACGTGCGGCGCTCGCACCACCGTCGCCCCATATGCGACCCCGATCGCCTGGTGCCCCAGACAGACGCCGAGGATCGGGACGCGCCCGCCGAGCGTGCGGACGAGCTCGACGCAGATGCCCGCCGCCTCCGGCGTCTTCGGCCCCGGCGAGATCACGATCGCCGCCGCGTCGGCGCGGACGACATCCGCGACGGTGAGCGCGTCATTGCGCTCGACGGTGACGTCGGCGCCGAGTTCGCGGAGGTACTGCACGAGGTTGAACGTGAACGAGTCGTAGTTGTCGATCACCAGGACCTGACCGCTCATCGCCGCGCCCACTCGTTCGCCTCCTCCACCGCGAGGATCTGGGCCGCTACCTTGTTGTCGATCTCGAGCGCTTCCTCGTGCGCCGATGAATCGGCGACGACGCCTGCGGCAGCCTGCACGTATGCCACTCCGTCACGGACGACGATGGTTCGCAGCGCGATTGCGGTGTCGAGATCGCCACTGTAGCCGACATAGCCGATAGCGCCGGCATACGGCCCGCGGACCTCGGGCTCGAGCTCGGCGATGATCTCCATGGCGCGGATCTTGGGCGCGCCGGTGACGGTCCCGGCAGGAAAGCACGAGCGCAGCGCGTCGAGCGGCATCCAGCCCCTCCGCAAGCGTTCCCTCGATGCTGCTCACCAGGTGCATCACATGCGAGTAGCGCTCCACCTCCATGTGCTGGGTCACGTGCACCGTCCCTGTCGCGCAGACGCGACCGAGGTCGTTTCTGCCGAGGTCGATGAGCATGAGATGCTCCGCGGCCTCCTTGTTGCTGCCGCGCAGCTCGGCCTCCATGCGCGCATCATCCTCCGGCGTCCGGCCTCGACGGCGCGTCCCGGCGATCGGGTGGTAACGGACCTCGTCGCCATCCGACCTGCACGAACATCTCCGGGGAGGCGCCGACGAGCGTGCACTCCGAGCGTCGCGACGTAGATCATGTACGGGCTCGGGTTGATGGTTCGGAGCGCGACGTACACGTCGAAGGGATGTGCCTGCAGTGGCAAGGCAAATCGCCTCGACACCTGCACCTGGAAGATGTCGCCGGCGGCGATGTAGTCGAGCGCGCGCTGCACGCGCTCATGGAATGCGTCGCGCGACAGGTTCGATGCTGAACTCGTAGGCGGCGACTGTCAACGGGCGTGCCGCGCAAGCGGCGGAGCGGCGAACGGCGGAGCAGCGTCGATCGCGTCGCGCAGCTCCCCGATCCGCACCAGTGCGCGCGCGTACGCCTCCTCCAGGCCGAGCTCGTCGTCGCGGTGGACGCAGCTCGACGAGCAGGAGTCGTTTCCCCGCATGGTCGAAGATGGCGACGGTGTCGAAGATGCCGAACCACTGTCGTGGCAGGTCGAGCGGATCGTGCGCCGCCAAGCGGGAGGCGCTCGTACCGCGCCGCAGCTTCGTACGAGAGGAACCCGACGGCGCCACCGAGCAGTGGCGCGCCCATCCCCGGCGCGCACGCGGCATCCAGGGAGGCAACGTCGCGTTCGAGCACGTCGAGCGGGTCTTCCCCCTCCCCATGGCGTGTCGCTGATGACGCGCGACGGTCTGTGGCCGAGCATCGACCAGCGGGCGACCGCGCCGCTGCCCTCGACGAACTCGAGGAGGAAGCAATCGGCGTCGGTCCCGAGCGCGCGCATGGTCGCGACCGGTGTCGAGTCTCCCATGGGAAGCTCGAGCACCACGGCCACGACGTGGTGGTCAGTGAGGCGGCGGCGAGTCTCCTCGAGCCCGGGTTGCGGCTCGTTCATCGCGGTCGCGCCATGGAGGTGTCATCCCGCAACGACCGCCTCGCCGACGTACTGCGCGATCCGCCGCGCCGCCTCCTCGAGGTTCTCGATCGATGCCGCGTAGCTGAGGCGGATGTGCCCTGCCCCGTGCGGACCGAACGAGGTGCCCGGGAGGACGGCGACGCCGACCTCGTCGAGGAGCGACGCGGCGAGCTCGCGCTCGTTGAATCCTGTCGCGGTGATGTCGGGAAAGACGTAGAACGCTCCCGCCGGCCGGTGGCATTTGAACCCGGGGATGGCGTTGAGGAGCTCGACGATGCGGTCCCGCCGGCGTCCTGGCCGTGCGCAACGCATTGGACAAGGTGCCGCCCATGCCGGAATGGCAGGATGCCGCCTTCCTGAAGCAGCGCGGCTTGGGCCGGTTCAATGCCGCGCTGGAGACGGCGCACAAATCCCGATGCACGACAGCGACCTGGAGCCGAACCACACGAGCACGCCAACGGCTGGCGTACGACGAGCTGCTGGCCAACCAGCTGGCGCTCCAGCCTGATCCGACGCCCCATATGCGCGAGACCAAGGGTCGGCCGAATCGCCGGCACCGGCCAGCTTAAAGTCCAGGGCCATCGCCGCCCTGCCCTTTGTTCTGACCGATCCCCAGCTTCAAACGCTGGCGGAGATAAAGAGCAGGACATGGGCTCCCCGACAAGCGCATGCTGCGGCTGCTCCAGGGCGATGTCGGCTGGGGAAAGACCGCGGTCGCCCTGCTGGCCATGGCTGATCGCCGTGGAGGCCGGCATGCAGGTCGCGCTGATGGCCCCGACCGAGATCCTGGTCCGGCAGCATCTCGCCTGGCTCCAACCTTTTGCGGCGGCGGAGGGCGCGCCTCCCGACTACCGGCCGCGACCGGGCGACGACAGCACGGAGCTTTGGCCGAGCTTGCCGACGGGGAGATCGATATCCTGGTCGGCACCCACGCGCTGTTCTAGGAGGCCGTGACCTTCCGCGATCTGGGCCTCGCGGTGGTGGACGAGCAGCACCGTTTCGGCGTGGATCCGCCCTCGCGCTTCAGAGCAAGGGCGAGGCCCCGCCGATCTTCTGGTGATGACCGCTACGCCGATCCCGCGCACCCTGGCCTTGACCGTCTTCGGCGACATGGATGTGTCGCGACATCACCGGCCGCCCACCCGGCCGCAAACCGGTCGAGACGCGGGTAATGAACGCCAACCGAGAGTGGAAGACCTGATCGTGCATTTGCGACTGGCCATTGGATGCGAGGCGCGCCAGCGCTTATTGGGTCTGCCCGCTGGTGGAAGAATCCGAGAAGATCGACCTCGCCGACCGCCGAGGTCGCGCCGTGATGCTGCGACAGGCGCTGGGCCTGAAGGTCGGCCTGGTGCATGGCAAGGTGAAAGCCGCCGAG
>CAVWRW010000008.1:0-150280 GCA_963757475.1 Candidatus Dormiibacterota bacterium | reverse complement strand
GCTCGATGAGCGCGGCCTCGAGCAGCTCGGGGTTGACCCCACCATAGCGACGGTACGTGCGCCTGCCTTCCATCGCCTCGTCCACCGCAGCGAGGTCGGCATACGCGCTAACGGCGGCAAGGCTGATCGGCGCCACGAGGTCGACACCGTCGGCGTCGCCATGACCGAGACCGGCACGCGCAGTCGTGGTCGATGGATCGACGCGCCGGGTCATGGCCGAGTCGGCTCGGCCTGTTCCGCCGGTGGTGTCCTGTGCAATGCCGTCGGGCCCGCGTACACCGCGCGCTCGCCGAGCTCGTGCTCGATGCGCAGCAATCGGTTGTACTTCGCCACGCGCTCCGAACGAGACGGCGCACCCGTCTTGATCTGGCCTGCATTGACCGCAACTGCCAGGTCGGCGATGCTCGTGTCCTCGGTCTCGCCGCTGCGATGGCTGATGACCGTTCGGTAGTCGTGTTTCGCGGCCATCGCAATGGTGTCGAGGGTCTCGGTGAGCGTGCCGATCTGGTTGAGCTTGATGAGGATGGCATTGGCGACGCCGCGGTCGAAACCGAGCTGGAGACGCTCGGTGTTGGTCACGAAGATGTCGTCACCCACGAGCTGCACCCGGCCGCCGAGCCGTTCGGTGAGCAGGCGCCAACCGTCCCAGTCGTCCTCGGCCATCCCGTCCTCGATCGACACGATCGGGTATTTGTCGCACCAGGCTTCCCACAGGTCCACGAGCTCCGCAGATTCGAGGGTCCGACCCTCGCCTCGGAGCACGTAGTGACCGTCCTCGTAAAGCTCTGACGCTGCCGGATCGAGTCCGATTGCGACATCGCGGCCTGGCGTGTATCCCGCTGCAGCAATCGCCTCGAGCAGGAGCTCGACGGCCGCCTCGTTGTGGGCGAGGTCCGGCGCGTACCCGCCCTCGTCGCCCTGGCCGGTGCCGAGCCCTCTCGCATGAAGGATCGACCGCAACGCGTGGAAGCACTCCGCGCCCGCGCGGAGCGCTTCGGCGAAGGTCGGCATCCCGATCGGCAGGAGCATGAATTCCTGGAAATCGACTCGCGTCTGCGCATGCGCCCCGCCGTTGAGAACGTTCAGCTGCGGTACCGGCAGCACGACTGCGCGCTCGCCACCGAGGTGACGGTAGAGCGGCATGCCCTCGACCGTGGCGGCTGCATGACTGCACGCGAGGCTCACCGCGAGGATGGCGTTGGCGCCGAGGTTTGCTTTGTTCGGCGTGCCGTCCAGGGCGCACATTCGCGCGTCGAGCGTGGCCTGGTCCATGACGTCGAGCCCCAGCAGCTCCGGGCCGATGACGCCGACGACGTTGGCAAGCGCGTTGCGGACCCCCTTGCCGCCGTAGCGATGAGGGTCGCCGTCGCGAAGCTCGACCGCCTCGTGGACACCCGTGCTGGCGCCGCTCGGCACCCGGGCACGCCCCTCGATACCCCCGGCCAGCGTCACCACTGCCTCGAGCGTCGGGTTGCCCCGCGAGTCGAGGATTTCGAGTGCCGAGATTCCCTGGATGGTGGTCATGGCTGCTGCAGCGCGACCGCCAGCTCGCTCCAGAGCCGGCCGAGGACGCGGATGCCCTTGAAGTACATGTCGAGCGTGAACTTCTCGTTCGGCGCGTGGATTTGATCGTCGGGCAGCCCTAGGCCGACGAGCACCGCGGGCAGTCCCATGAGCCGCGCGAACATCTCCACCGGCGGGATCGAGCCACCGTCGCGGGTCATTGCCGGCGCGACGCCGAACACGTCCTCCATCGCTCTCGACGCTGCGAGCACTGCGGGATGATCGATCGAGGTGACCACGGGCCGGCCGCCCGCTTTCGGCTCGGCGGTGACGGTCACCCCGATCGGCGCTGCGGCGAGCACGGCATCGCGGACGAGGTTGGCGATGCGCTCCGGGTCCTGGTTCGGCACGAGACGGCAGGTGATCTTCGCGCTCGCGCTCGCCGGGATGATCGTCTTGCTGCCCGGGCCGGAGTACCCGCCCCAGATGCCATTGAATTCGAGAGTCGGACGCGCCCAGAGCCGCTCGGGATCGGTCCAGCCGGCTTCGCCGACGGTCGCCGGGACGCCACCTGCCTCGGCGCGGAACTCGTCGACGTCGTACGGGACGCGTGCGAACAGCTCCCGCTCGGCAGCGGACGGCTCGACGACGTCGTCGTAGAAGCCGGGCACCGTGATGCGCCGTGTCACCGGGTCGTGCAGCGAGGCCAGGATCTCGGCAAGCGCCGCGATCGGGTTGGCCACCGCGCCGCCGAACCGGCCCGAGTGCAGATCGAGGGACGCGCCCTGGACGTGCACCTCGACGCCCGCGAGGCCGCGCAGCCCCGTGCAGAGCGACGGCAGGCTCGCCGAGACGACCGACGTGTCGGAGACCACGAGCACGTCCGCCCGAAGGCGTTCCTGCTCACGCATCACGATGTCCTCGAAGTGGACGGAGCCGGACTCCTCCTCGCCCTCGACGATGAGCTTGAGGTTGAGCGGCAACTCCCCGCTGACGGCGAGGACCGCCTCCACCGCCTTGAGATGCATCCAGACCTGGCCCTTGTCGTCGACAGCGCCGCGCGCGTAGAGGTTGCCGTCGCGGACCTCTGGCTCGAACGGCGAGGTGCGCCACTCGTCGAGCGGGTCGACGGGCTGCACGTCGTGATGTCCATAGATGAGTGCCGTCGGCAGCGACGGGTCAACGAGGCGCTCCGCGTAGACGGCGGGATGACCAGCGGTTTCGATCAGCTCAGCGTGATGAAAGCCGACCTTTCGCGCCTCGGCTGCGAAATACTCGGCATTGCGCCGGACGTCGGCCGCGTGCGCCGGATCGGCAGAGATGCTCGGGATGCGAAGTGCGGCAATGAGCTCGTCAACGTGGCGTTGCTCATTCCCGGCGCAGTAGGCGTCCAGATCCGTATATGACATTTCGACAGCCTAAAGCTGCGGCCACTCCGACTGCATCCGTTGTAGCCTTTCCCGAAGCGAGCTCACGTCATCTCACTCCACGTCTTTCCAGGAGGTCGCCGTCATGGCCGTTCGTGTCCTGCCCACCGGGACGATCGGGATCCCGCTGAACCCACCGCCCGTTCCCGAGCCGCCCCCGCTGGAGCTGGACGACGACGTGCCGACCCTCCATCTGGTCGGACGCAGCGAGCAGCGGCTCGCCGAAGCGCTCTTCGAGACCGAGTCCGTTGACGCGCCATACAGCGCCGACACCGTGCGGGCCTTGCGCCTGCTGGCGATGGACAACCTCGTCGACATCATCCAGTTGCGCGAGCTCGTCCAGGAGCGTGAAGCGCAGGTGGCGGCGCTCACCGGCGAGGTCGACCTCTGGCGTACCCGCGCACTCGAAGAGCACGCGAACCGCAGTGTCGAGCAGCGGGAGTACGTCCACCGCGAGCGCGAGCTCGTCACGGTCCTGCACAGCGAGCTGATACGCAACGAGACTCTCTCCGGTGAGCTGGAGTGGCGGCGCAAGCCCTGGTTCAAGCGCCTCGGGCACCGCTGAGACGAGCCGTCAGGCTCCGGCTACCGGTAGCGACGCGACCTGCGCCGCGCTGACGTCCCAGAGCCGGCGGGCAACTCCGGGGTCCTGAGCGGGACGGCTCGTGACTGCACGCTCTTTGTTGACGTAATAGCCACCGCTCTGCTTCGAGACGTCCTGCGAGTCGGCGAGCCAGATGAGTGTCTGCGCCGCCTTCTTCGGCTTGCGTGAGAACGGTGCGAGGATCGCCATCGCCGTGTTCATCAGCGCGCCGTTGTTGCGGTTGAATCCGGTTGCCACGAACCCAGGGTGGAAGCAGTACGCGGTGACACCGGTGCCCTCGAGGCGACGGGCAAGCTCGACGGTGAACAGGATGTTGGCGAGCTTCGTCTCGCCGTAGCGGGTGAATCCGCGTCCCCTGTAAGAACGCTCCGCGGGCATGTCGTCGAATGGAATGAGCTTGCCTTTGTGCGCGTCGGATGTCGTCGTGATGATCCGCGCCGGAGCCGAGGCTTTGAGCCGATCGAGCAGCAGTGTCGTCAGCAGGAACGGCGCGAGGTGGTTGAGCGCCCACGTCTTCTCGATACCGTCAGCCGTGATCTCACGCGTGGCGAACAGCGCCCCGGCGTTGTTGACGAGGACTTCGATGGTGGGATAACGATCGAGGGCCTCAGCGGCCAGCGCGCGCACCGACGCCTGCGATGTCAACTCCGCGTGCAGGACATCCACCTTGGAGCCACCCGCACCCTCGATCCGCCGAACCGCTTCGGCAGCGCGCGCATCGTCGCGGGCCACGATCGCGACACGTGCGCCGCGCCGTGCGAGCCCTTCCGCCGCCGCCAGCCCGATACCGCGGGTGCCGCCGGTGATGAGCACGCGCTTGTCGCGCACGCCAGTCCATTCCGTCATCGTGGCTCCAGCCTAGACGTTGCTGGGGAACGCGAGATCCACTCGGCCGGGCCCTGGCTCGGGCCACCGCGAGGTGACCACCTTGGTCCGCGTGTAGAAGTGGATGCCGTCCGGACCGTACATGTGCGTATCGCCGAAGAGCGACGCCTTCCAGCCACCGAAGCTGTAGTAGGCGACCGGTACCGGGATCGGAACGTTGACCCCGACCATGCCGACCTGCACCTCGAACTGGAATTTGCGGGCCGCGCCACCGTCGCGTGTGAAGATGGCCACACCGTTTCCGTACAGGTTGTCATTAACCATGCGGATGGCCTCGTCGTACGTGTCGACGCGAACCACGGAGAGCACCGGGCCGAAGATCTCGTCGTCGTACACCTTGGACCCGGGGCGGACGCGGTCGACGAGTGATGGTCCGAGGAAGAACCCGTCGCCGTCCGGCGTGTTGGCGCGGCCGTCGACAACGAGGTTTGCCCCACCGAGCGCCTGCTCGTCGAGATACGTCGCCACCTTGTCGCGGTGCTCGCGGGTCACGAGCGGTCCCATCTCCGACGTCGGGTCGGTCCCGGGGCCGACCTTGACGGCAGGGATGCGTTTGGCGATCGCGTCGACGAGGCGCTGGCCGATATCGCCGACGGCGACCACCGTGGAGATGGCCATGCAACGCTCGCCCGCCGATCCATAGCCCGCAGACACGGCGGCGTCGGCCGCAGCCTCGATGTCCGCGTCGGGGAGGACGACCATGTGGTTCTTGGCACCACCGAGCGCTTGCACACGCTTGCCGTTGCGTGTCCCTGTCTCGTAGATGTGACGCGCGACCGGGGTTGAGCCCACGAACGAGAGCGCCGCGACATCCGGATGGTCCAGCAGACGATCGACCGCGTCGCGCGCTCCCTGCACCACCGTGAACACGCCGTCCGGCAATCCCGCCTGCTTCCAGAGATCCGCGAACAACAGTGACGGCGACGGATCCTTCTCGCTCGGCTTGAGGATGAAGGTGTTCCCGCAGGCGATCGCGTTGGCGAACATCCACATCGGCACCATCGCCGGGAAGTTGAACGGCGTGATCCCGGCGACGACCCCGAGCGGCTGCCGGATCGAGTAGACGTCGACGCCGCGCGACGGCTGCTCGGAGAACCCACCCTTGAGGAGGTGCGGCACCCCGCATGCGAACTCGACGTTCTCGATGCCTCGGGCCACCTCCCCGAGCGCGTCGGACGTGACCTTGCCGTGCTCGGCGGTGATGAGCTCGGCGACGTCCTTCCGGTGCCCGTCCAGCAGGTCCCGGAACGCGAAGAGGATGGTGGTTCGCTGCGACAGCGAGGATGCGCGCCACTCGCGAAATGCGCCCGCGGCCGTTTCGACGGCAGCATCGACCTCCGCTGCCGAGGCGAGGTCGACAAAACCCGTCTGCTCCCCCGTCGCCGGGTTGTAGACCGGACCCTGCTTGCCCGAGGTCCCCGCAACTACCTGGCCACCGATCCAGTGGCTGATCCGCTTCAAGCGGCCATTGTCGCCTGCTGCAGCGTCCGGGCGGTGAGCACCTGCGTGAGGTGACGCTTGTACTCCGCGGTTGCGCGGACGTCGCCGGTCGGATCGATGTCCGCCCCCGATTGCGCCGCGGCATCAGCCGCCGAAGCGCCGCCGGCCAGCGCCTGCTCCACCGACGACCCGCGACGGGGCGTCCGCGCGAGGTTGACAAAGCCGACCCGCCACGAAGATCCGGTCTCCTGCACCGCAACTCCCGCAATCGCCCAGTCATAGAGACGGCGTCGGAATTTCGTGTAGGCAAAGCGGCCGGTCGAGACCGGGAATCTCACCGCCGTCACGATCTCATCGGGTTCGAGTGCGGTCGTGAAGATGTCGCGATAGAAATCGCGCGCTTGATGCGTGCGCTTGTTGGTGACGATCTCCGCATCGAGCATCAGCGCGAGCGCGTTGTAGTCGCCGGCAGCATCGCCGTGCGCGATGACGCCGCCGATCGTCCCGAGGTTGCGAACCTGGTTGTCGCCGACGTCGTTCGCCATCTCCACAAGCAGCGGCAGCGTCTCACGCAACGTCGCGTCGCGCTGGATGTCGACGTGGCGCATGAGCGCCCCAACCTCAACCGTGCCGTTGGAACGGCTGACCTGATTCAGTCCGGGGATGCGCTGGATGTCGACCAGCGCCGTGGGCAGGCTCAGACGGAGGCGCATGAGCGGGATAAGGCTCTGGCCGCCGGCGATGACCTTCGCGTCGGCCCCATATTTGTTGAGCTGTGACTGCGCTTCCTCGACGGAGCCCGGGCGCGAGTACTCGAACGCTCCCGTGATCATGCGCGTGCCTCCTTGATCATCGACCAGAGACGGTCCGGCCGGGCGGGCATCTCCACGTGCTTGATCCCGAAGGGGGCCAGCGCGTCGGTGATGGCATTGATGACGGCGGCGCTCGAGGCGATGGTGCCCGCCTCGCCGATTCCCTTGACCCCCAACTCGTTCGTCGGGCTCGGGGTCACGGTGCGATCGAGCTCGAAGTCGGGCATCTCGGCCATCGTCGGAACGAGATAGTCGAGCAGGGTGCCGGTGAGCATCTGACCGGTCTCGTCGTCGTACTGCACCTCCTCGAAGAGCGCCTGGGAGATGCCTTGCGCAATGCCGCCTTGCAGCTGGCCGTCGACGACCATCGGGTTGATGACGTTGCCGCAGTCGTCCACCGCGACGTAGCGATCGATGGTGACGGCGCCGGTTTCGGGGTCGACCTCCACCGCGCAGATGTGGCACCCGAACGGCCACACGAAGTTCGGCGGATCGAAGTACGACACCGCTTCGAGCCCCTGCTCCATCCCCTCCGGCAGGCCGGCGCCGTACGAGGCGAACGCCAGCTCCGCGAGCACCTTGGCCTCCGCCGGATTGCCACGCACGAAGTACCGCCCCTGGTCCACCACGATGTCGTCCTCGGCGGCCTCGAACGCGTGCGCAGCGAGCTTGCGGGCCTTCTCCACGACCTTATGGCACGACGCGACGATCGCCATCCCGCCCACCGCGAGGCTGCGCGACCCATAGGTCCCATACCCGAACGGCGTATCGCCGGTGTCCCCGTGGCGAATCTCCACCGATTCCATCGGGACACCGAGCTGGTCAGCGACGATCTGCGCGAAGGTCGTCTCGTGGCTCTGGCCGTGCGAGTGCGTGCCGACGGACACGGTCACCGACCCTGTCGGGTGCACACGCACCATCGATGACTCGACAAGCGCGATACCGGCCGCCGGCGCCGTCGCCGAGCTCGGGCCGAGCCCGCAGATCTCGACCCAGGTGCTGAAGCCGATGCCCATGTATCGACCCTGCGCACGCAGCTCCTCCTGACGTTTGCGCAGCGCGGGGTAGCCGATGTTCTCCAGGGCTCGATCGAGCGACTTCTCGTAGTCGCCCGAGTCGTACACGAGACCGAAGTTGTTGGTGTGCGGGAACGTCTTGACGAAGTTCTTGCGCCGGATCTCGGCCGGGTCCATGCCGATCTCGCGCGCCACCAGGTCCACGGCACGCTCGACGAGATGCGTGGCTTCCGGACGCCCGGCTCCTCGATACGGGTCGGTCGACATGCGGTTGGTGAAGACGCCGATGCTGCGCGCACTGATCGCCTTCCATTCGTAGCACCCGCCGCCGAGGAGGCAGGCGACCACCTGGAACGCACTGAATACCCCGTGGTACGCACCAATATCGAGCAGCTGCGTGAAACGCAATCCGAGCAGTGTGCCGTCGCGCTTGGCGGCGACCTCCACGTCGAACACCTGGCCGCGGCCGTGAGTCGTCGCCTGCAGGCTCTCGGTTCGATCCTCGATCCACTTGACCGGACGTCTGCAGATCTTGGACGCCGCAGTGGCGAGGTATTCCTCGGGATAGGGACGCAGCTTCGCACCGAACCCGCCGCCGACGTCGTGGCTGATCACCCGAAATTGCGATTCCGGGACGCCGAGCGCGCCCCCGACGAACAGCCGGATGAAATGCGGGACCTGCGTTGACGTCCAGAGCGTGACCCGGTTGTCGAATGGGACCCAGTCGGCAACGCAACCGCGCGTCTCCATGGCGGTCGGGAAGAGACGCTGCTGCCCGATGCGCTCCTTGACGGTCACTTCGGCCTCAGCGAAGGCAGCGTCGATATCTCCAGACGGAAACGCCGCGTCCCAACCGATATTGTCGGGGCGATCGCTCTTCACGAGCTGGCTGCCCGGCGCCATCGCTTTCTCGAGATCCATCACCGCGGGAAGCGGCTCGTAGTCGACGACGACCAGCTGCGCGGCATCGTCGGCGAGGTAACGATCCTCGGCGATGACGACCGCAACCGGCTCACCCGCATAGACAGCTTCATCTGCCGCAATGGGGAACTGCTCCGGGACCTGCTTCTTGTCGGGGACGAACGAGTTGGTCACCGGGAGCGGGCCGAGGATGACCGGCTTGAAGTCCGCGAATGTCAGCACCGCGACAACGCCGTTGGCCGCGCGCGCGGCGGCGGTGTCAATCGATGTGATGCGCGCATGCGGGTGCGGGCTGCGCACGACCGACATGTGCGCCATGTTCACGAGGTTCACGTCGTCGATGTAGTGGCCGTGCCCGGTGATGAGCTTCGGATCCTCACGGCGCTGAACGCGGGCGCCGATCATGGTGGTGACAGCCATCGTCTAGCCCTCCACCGACGCGGCGACCGCGCTATGTCCGGTGACCTCAGTTGTTGCGCCATTCATGGCATTGGATGCGGAGCGCACAGCCTTCTTGATGTTCGTGTATCCCGTGCAACGGCAGAGGTTGCCCTCGAGTCCCCGTTCGATCTCGTCGTCTGTAGGCGTCGGGTTCTGCTGCAGCAGATATGCGGCCGCCATGATGAATCCCGGCGTGCAAAAGCCGCACTGCAGTCCGTGCTCATCCCAGAAGGCCTGCTGCACCGGATGGAGCGTTCCACCGTCGGCAAGACCCTCGATCGTCGTGACACTTCGCCCGTCCGCCTGGACGGCGAACACGCTGCAGGACTTGACGGCGTCTCCATCCATCAAGACGGTGCAGGCGCCGCATTGACTGGTGTCGCAGGCGATATGCGTGCCCGTCAAACCTGCGACCTCGCGGAGGTAGTGCACAAGCAGCAGCCGCGGCTCGACCTCATCGTCCCGCCGCCTCCCGTTGATGGTTACCGCGACGGACTGCGTCATGCGACCTCCTCCAAACACGGAATGGCGACCTGGGCGAGGCCATGCTTGCATTCGCCAGTGCGAAGGGTCAAGCACACGGTTTGCACTCGACGGTGACGAATACAAGCCGTTCCGCGGCTAATTCCAGCATCCACGGCGAAGAAGCTGAGGAAAGCTTCCAACTGCGGCGGCTCGGCCGCGCAAAACGGTATCCATGCGGGTTCACCCCCAACCCAGGTGGACACGGCGACGGATCCGGGTCCACAATGGCGAACCTGTTCAATCCACTGGCAAATCGAGGGTCTACACATGGGTCGCACGGTTGGTTTTTCGCGCCGAGCCGGCATCGCGCTGCTCCTCCCGGCCGCACTCCTTGCCGCGTGCGGAGGCTCGAGCACGGGCAGCGGCTCCGGCACGCCGACGAGCACTCCCGCTGCCGGCCCGGCCATGCAACCGACCATCGCGGCCGAAGTGCCGGCCGCCGTCAAGGCCGACGCTCCCCTGCAGATCGCGACCGACGCGTCCTACGCACCCAATGAGTTCGTCGATCTCAACGGCAACCTTGTCGGCTGGGATCTCGACCTCGCGAAGGACGTGTGCAAAGTCCTCGGTATCGCCTGCACGATCAACAACGTCACCTTCTCCGACATCATCCCGTCGCTCCTCGAGAGCCCGTCCAAGTACCAGATGAGCTTCTCGAGCTACACCCCGACGAGCGATCGCGAGGCCAAGGGCATCGACTTCATCACCTACTACCAGGCTGGTGAGGCGTGGCTCGTCAAGACCGGAGGCGCGACGATCTCGCAGGCGTCTGACATGTGCGGACATACGGTCGCGGTCGAGGCGGGCACGACCGAAGAGCTCGACGCCTGGGGCTACATGGGCATGAAGCCGGGTGGCATGAAGATCTCCGGCGACACGGACAACTGCACATCGGCCGGCAAGACGGACATCACGGTCCAGAGCTTCGACACCCAGACCGAGGCGAACGCGGCGCTCCTCTCCGGGCGGGCCGATTTCGGCTGGGCCGACCAGCCCGTGGCCGATTATCAGGTGAAGCTCGAGGCGGGCAAGCTGAAGATCGGTGGGACGGCCTGCAGCGTCTATCCCTACGGGGTCGCCGTCGTCAAGACGCTCGGTATGGACCAGGCGCATTGAAGACGCCATCAAGTACCTGATCGACAACAACTTCTACACGCAGATCCTGAAGACCTGGGGCGTGCAGGACGGCGCAATCACCAGTTCTGCAGTTGGGGTCAACAACAACAACGCAGTCGGCTCCACCTGCGTGCCGTCGTACTGAGATCACGCGCCCAGCACGCACTGACTGACGGGAGGCAACGGCGCCAGTGACCACGGGCACCGACGTCCTCGGCAACCCGCTCCCCGCGCCTGGCGCGCAGGGAAGGCCGCCCGCGATTCAAGCGATTCCGGTCCGCCATCCGTGGCGATGGGTGGCTGCGGTCGTCGTGCTCGCCCTTGCGGTGGCAGTCATCTATACCTTCGCGACCGCCCCCGGTCTCAACTGGAGCGTCGTCGGAAACTTCCTCTTCTATCCCCAGATCATGCATGGCGTCCTCGTCACGCTTGCGCTTGACGGCAATCGCGATGATCATCGGGATCACGCTCGGCGTGATCCTCGCAGTGATGCGACTGTCGGTGAATCCGGTGGTCTCCTCCGTGAGCTGGTTCTACATCTGGTTCTTCCGCGGCACGCCGGTGCTGGTGCAGATCTTTTTCTGGTTCAACATCGGCTCGATCCTTCCACTGCTGCACATCGGCATACCCTTCACGCATCTGGTCTGGGTCGGGACCACGAACAAGATCATCACTCCGTTTCTCGCGGCGATCCTGGGGCTCGGGCTCAATGAGGCCGCCTACATGTCCGAGATCGTCCGGGCGGGGATCATCTCCGTGGACACCGGACAGACTGAGGCGGCGCAGGCGCTCGGAATGGTTCGCGTGCTCGTCATGCGCCGGATCGTCCTGCCCCAGGCGATGCGGGTCATCATCCCGCCGACCGGCAACGAGACCATCTCGATGCTGAAGACCTCGTCACTCGCCTACCTCGCGACGGTCTCCGAACTCTTCTTTGTGCAGAAGGAGATCTCCAACTTCAACTACGACATCATCGAGCTCGCCATCGTCGCGAGCATCTGGTACCTCGCGATGACGTCGGTGCTCACCTTCGGCCAGTACTACCTCGAGCGATACTTCGCACGAGGCGCCGCGCGTCAACTGCCGCTGACGCCGATCCAACGCTTCCGCCGGCTGCTGTTCCACTTCCACGACGCTCCGCCAGTCACGGCCGACCCTGCTGTGCTCCCGGTCTACCCACAACACCGAGCGTGAGGCCGTGATGGGAACGCCGATGGTTCGTGCCGAGAATGTCCATAAATGCTACGGCCGGGTCGAGGTGCTCCGAGGCATTGACCTGGAGGTGGCGCCGAAGAGAGGTGCTCTGCATCGTCGGGCCCTCTGGGTCGGGCAAGAGCACCTTCCTTCGCTGCATCAACCACCTCGAGAAGATCGACGCCGGCAGGCTGTCGGTGGACGGCGAGCTCGTCGGCTACCAGGAGCGCGGCGGCAGGATCTACGAGTTGCGCGAGCGCGAGGTCTGCCGCAAGCGCGCCGAGATCGGCATGGTCTTCCAGCGCTTCAACCTCTTCCCGCATATGACCGCGCTCGAGAACGTCCGCGAGGCACCCGTGCGCGTCAAGGGCGAGAACCAGCGCGCGGCCGACGAACGCGGGCGCGCCCTCCTCGACCGAGTCGGCCTCGGGGACAAGGTGGACGTCTACCCGAACCAGCTTTCCGGCGGTCAGCAGCAGCGCGTCGCGATCGCGCGCGCCCTCGCGATGCAGCCGAAGCTGATGCTGTTCGACGAGCCGACCTCGGCGCTCGATCCGGAGCTCGTCGGCGAGGTGCTCGACGTCATGCGCGGGCTCGCCCAGGACGGGATGACGATGATCGTTGTCACGCACGAGATGGGATTCGCGCGCGAGGTCGGCGACGCGCTCGTGTTCATGGACGGTGGCGTCATCGTCGAGTCGGGCCCTCCTCGCGAAGTGCTCGCCAACCCGCAGCACGAACGGACGAAAGCCTTTCTCTCGAAAGTGTTGTAGAGGCATCGGCCGCCTGTTCGGCGCTAGAAGCTATTGTTCCTCTTGAAACACTAGCTTTAGCCGAGGTACCGACATGGCAGCTGAGATCCACGGCGCCCGAGATGCGGGCCGCGCGATTCCACGAATACGGCCCACCGTCCGTCCTCGTGATCGATGTCGTGCCGCGGCCGGTACCCAAGGACGGCGAAGTCCTGATCCGCGTGCGGGCCGCCGGCGTGAATCCGATTGACTGGAAGCTGCGCGCCGGCTACATCAAGGCGTATATGCCGATCGAACTTCCGGGCACGCCGGGGCTTGACGTCGCCGGAACGGTGGAGGGCGTCGGTCCCGGCGTCACCGAGTTCTCAGTTGGTGATGACGTCTTCGGACGAGGCGCCGGCACGTACGCCGAATACGCGACCGGCCCAGTCGCGACCCTGGCGCGCAAACCCGACGGCGTCAGCTTCGATCAGGCCGCGACGTTGCATGTCGGCGGCGTGACTGCGTGGGTCGCGCTCTTCGACATGGCGCACCTCGAGGCCGGCCAGCGCGTGCTCATCCAGGGAGGCGCCGGCGGCGTCGGCTCGCTTGCCGTGCAACTCGCACGCTGGAAGGGCGCGCATGTGATCGCCACGACTTCGACCGACAACGTTGAGTACGTGCAATCGATCGGCGCCGACGAAGTCGTCGACTACACCGCCGTCAAGTTCGAGGATGTCGTGCACGACGTGGACGCTGTCATCGATACCGTCGGTGGCGAGATCACCGCGCGTTCGTGGGGCGTGCTGAAACCCGGAGGCATCATGGTCGTCGTCGCCGGCGCGCCCGACACGGAAGCGGCTGCGGCCCACGGCGTTCGCGTCACAAACGTTGCGCATCCGGCGGTCACCACCCCTGTGCTCGAGGAGCTTGCACGGCTTGTCGCCTCAGGGGACTTGGTGCCCCATATCGGCGCCACGTTCCCGCTCGAGGAAGCAGCTCAGGCGCAGGCTGCGTCGGAAACCGGCCACGGGCGCGGGCGCATCGTGCTGCACGTCGCGAGCTAGCCGCTCTCCGGCGACCCACCTGTCGCAACGTCAAGCGCGCGACGCTCAGGGTCGCGAACGCCGGGCACGAAGAGGACGCCGCACATCACGACCGAGAGGACGCCACCGATCAGGATCGTTGCACGGACTCCGATCGCGCTGGCGACCGCCCCAGCGGCGATGACACCAAGCGGGCTGAGGCTCAGTGAGATCGTCCAGTCCACGGATGACGCGCGCCCGATGAGGTCCTCGGGAACGAGTTCCTGCATGATCGGATTCCAGAGCAGGTTCCCGTACTCCAGCATCCCCAGGACGACGAGGACGAGCGCGCCCGCCAGCCAGATGTCCGGCGAAACCGCCAGGCCGACGACACCGGCGCCGGCGACCGTCCACCCCAACCACATCGCAGTGATGCGACGTCGCGGCGCCCCGAGGCGAACGACCAGCAACGAGACTGCGATCCCGCCGACTCCGCCGGCTGCGAAGACCAATCCCAACGCGATCGCGTCTTGATGCAGCACGTTTTTCACGAGGAGTGGGATGAGAATCGCCAGCGGCGCATAGCTGGCGAAATTGGCGATTCCGGCGGCGATGATCGTTCCCCACAACCACGGTTGCGAGCGGCAGTATCGAAGGCCTTCGCGCAGCTCTGCCAAAGCCGATCGCCCCGACGCCTTCGGACGTGGGAGGCGTGCCATCGCAAGCAAGCACGCGGCGCTGATGGCGAAGCTGGCCGCGTCAACAGCGAAGGCCCAGCTGTATCCGAGTGACGCAACGATGACTCCGCCGAGCGCGGGTCCGATCAATACCTGCGCCGCAGTGCGGCTTGTGGCATTGAGCGCGCTCCCCTGAACGAGCAACTCCGCAGGAAGGATCTCCGGCACGACCGCCGTTGATGCCGGGTAGAAGAGCGCGTCGGCGGCGCCGAAGAGGATCGACATCACCACCAACTCCCAGATCTGCAGCGCGGCGAGCGCGATGAGGACCGCGATGACGGCGACGGCGAGTCCGCGCGTCACGTCCGACACGAGCATCGCCGCGCGTCGGGGGACGCGGTCGACGATCACTCCACCGACGAGCAGGAGGAGCACCGTCGGCAACAGGCGCGCCGCGAGGACGAACGACAGCGCCGCCGGGCTGTTGTCGACGCGGAGCGTCTCGAGTGCGAGCGCAACGATGAACACACCGTCGCCGACGAGCGAAACGCTCTGACCTGACCACAGCAACGCGAAGTCGCGGTGGCGCAGCGCAGCGGACATCTTGAGTGGTGGCACGACCGCGCAGCTTAGAGCGCCTGCCCGAACCCGGCGTCAGGTCGCCGGCGACTGCTCCGGCTCGCGTCGCACCTGAAAGTACAGCCAGAAGAGGATCGAGGCGAGGCCGAAACCGAGGAACAGCCCCAGCGTCGTCCAGAACGGCTCGCTCCTGCCACGCGCCGCATTCGTCTGCGGCCGTATGACCACCTCGATCACGGTGATCATCGCGAGCCCGAACAGCAGCGCCCACGCACCCCACCGCCACTGCGCGAGACGCTCGCCGGGAAGGAAGCGGAGCGGGATCAGCCCGATCATCAGGCCGACCATGCCTGACAGGAACAACGCCGCGAGGAAGTTCTCGAGCGAGCGCAAGCGGGAAGCTCGTCGGATCCGCAGTTGCCGCAGTCGCGACCGGGACCCAGATCAACCAGGCGACAACGCTCACCACCAGCGTGCACGTCGACGCGACGGCGACCTCGTGGCCCTCCTGGCGCCTCGACAGTGGCCCGGAGAAGATGACACCGCCGATCAACCCGTACAGGTATCCAGGTTGGAAGTCCGTGAGGCGCGACATGAGCACGCATCCGGCAGCAACGAGCAGCGCGCTGGGGAGCGCGCGGATGTGCCAGACGCCGACACGGTGACGCGACATCCGATAGATACCTGACGCCAACGCGGAGACCGTTGCACCCGCGACGAGTGCGAGCACAGCCCCAAGAAACAGCGCGAACGACCGCACGTTGAACCCGAAGCCAGGATCCAGCATCGACGCAAGGATTCCACCGACCACGACGACCGCGGAAGCGCTCAGCAAAGCGCGAGTCGAGGGTCGCAGACGAGGGTTCGACCGCGCGCACGCGCAGAGCCCAACCCAGGCGGCGCTTCCACCACGCACGAATGCGTTCGTGATTCTCCTCGTATGTGCGGTTGAACAACTGCGACGGGAAGGTGATCAGCAGGATCACCCCCACCGTGACCAACGCATTGACGAGCGCATTGAGCGGCGCCCCCAGCAGTGCCGCAGGCGACGCAAGCGATCCACCAACGGTCGACAACAGCGATGGAGCGAAGCTTGCAACGCCGAGCGTCAGCAGCGCGGGGACACGATGGAGGCCACCTGCAACGAGGCACATCGTTCGGTCCGGCGTGCATGCGAGTGCGTCGATGGTCGTTGGTACCTGCTGCATCCTCGCCCAGCCGGCTCCGCCGTCGGTCGTATCGCCAACGACGGAATACGCGCCGCCCTGGGCGGTGAGCAGACAGACGTCGCCGCCCTGGCAGGCAATTTGCGTGGCGGTCGGAAACTGGCCCGCGGCGTTCGACAGCGTCCAGCTTGCACCGCCATCGGTGGTGTGCAACGCGGTTGCTGCGCATCCGCCTTTGCCACACGTCAGCTCTCCGACGGTCCAGCCGTCCGACACCGATTGAAACTCGATGTCGATCGTCTGCGTCCAGACGTTGTCGCAGATGCCGCGAGCGCGGACAATTGTCGGCAGATGGGGGCGAGCGGTTCTGCCACGTGGCACCCACGTCCGAGCTGAACCATGCGCCGGGTCCCGCCAACCAGCAGTGCGTGAGGTTCAGACAGCGAACGCTCGTGAGGCCGGTCTGCGGCGCGGCGTGCTCAACCCATCTCGCGCCGCCGTTGACGGTGGTCAGCACGAAGCTCGGCGAGTCGTAATCACCTGCACTCCCGACCGCCACACACGCTGGAGACAGAACCGCAACCGATCGACGCGATGATCACCCCAGACGGAACGGATTGCCGTGTCCAACTGGCGCCACCATCGGCGGTGGCGATCAGTGTGCTCTGCTTCGTCGTGAGATTGGTGGCGCCGACATAGCACCGCGCTACCGACGGACATGACATCGAGAAGACGGTGAAGCCGCGAGTGAACGGCAGCGTCGATGTTGTCCAGCTGCTCCCGCCGTCGCTCGAGGTCGTGAGGATGCCGCCGTCCGGCCCCGAGCCGACCACGTAACAGCGTGCGTCAGTCGGACACGTCGCGTCGTTGTACATCGAGCCCGCCGGCGGCAGCATGGACGCCGGAACGGAAACGAAATGACTCGAGAGCAGGCTTGTGAGCCCTCCCGCGCCTGGCGCTGAACGAGCTCAGCGCGACAGCGATGACGGCGATCGCCACTCCTGAGACCACCACCCATGCCCGGCGATGCATGGGCGCGATCATGCCAATCGCGGACCCCCTTTGGGGAAGGCCGGACGGTGCAAGCGACATGCAACGTATCAACGCGGGCAGCGTCGCAACCCGCACGTCGCCGGGGTTTCACCGGATATCGGCCCATGGTGGGGCGGTGTTCAAGCGGCTTCCGATCCTGTTCCCGATCGTTGTCTTTACCGCCGTCCTGGCAGGCGTGTGGCCTGGCTCCGTCTTCGCTGCTACCAGTCCGAGCCTCGGCACGGCACTGAATTTCACCGTGCTCGCGGGGTCGACCATCACCAACACGGGACCGAGCGTCATCACTGGCAATCTCGGACTTGATCCCGGATCGGCGGTCACAGGATTTCCGCCGGGAGTCGTGACCGGCGTCCAGCACGTGAGCGACGCGGTTGCACTGCAGGCGAAGAACGACCTCGTGACCGCATATACCGAGGCCGCCAACGCGCCGACAACATCTGATCTCACCGGGCTGGACCTCGGCGGCATGAACCTCACGCCCGGCGTCTACAAGTTCGACTCGTCCGCACAACTGACGGGGCCCCTCACGTTGAGCGGCAACGGCATCTTCATCTTCCAGATCTCGAGCACGCTGACCACCGCGAGCAACGCCACCGTCCTCCTCACCAACGGCGCGCAGGCATGCGCCGTGTACTGGCAGGTCGGCAGCTCAGCAACGCTCGGGTCGGCGACGCATTTTCAGGGGAACCTGATGGCGCTCACGAGCATCACCATGACGACCGGCGCGAACATCCTGACCGGTCGGGCGCTCGCTCGTAACGGGGCGCTGACCCTCGACAGCAATCAGATCACCCCGCCCGTTGGCGCTTGCACCACCGGCACCGGCGGTTCCGGCGGTTCCGGCGGCGGCGGCGGCACCGGCGGCTCGGGCTCAGGCTCAGGCGGATCCGGTAGTACGGGTGGCTCCGGTGGCTCCGGTGGGCCTGGCACTCCCGGAGTCCCGGACACGGGCGTCGGGACCGGGTTTGCGATAGCCGCGGTCGTCCTGTTCTTCGGCGGCTTCATGGTCGAGGTTGCACGCCGGCGCGCTCGCCGCACTCGTTGACGGCACTCCGATCGTTTCGTCCGGCGCGAGGGCTGATCGCCACCGTCATCGGCCTTTCCATCTCGGTCGCCAGTGTTTCGATCGTGTCGGGCACCGCGGTCTCGCCGGCGACGGAGGCACCGTGGGTGAGCCAGACCGGCGGCACAGCGAGCGCGGCCCAGTACTCGTCGAGCTGGGCCGGATACGTTGTGACATCGCGCTTCGCGTTCACGAGTGTCGGTGCTCAGTGGACCGTCGCGCCAGTGAGTTGCGTCAAATCGGCGTCGACTCAGGCGACGGTCCAATGGGTCGGCTTCGACGGCTGGTATGACAAGACCGTCGAACAGGGCGGTACCGAGGCGTATTGCTCGGGGACCACGCCGGTGTACTCGGCGTGGTGGGAGATGTATCCGACCAACCAGATCACGCAGGTGTTCTCCGTGCATCCCGGCGATGTCATCACTGCATCCGTCATGTATGCGAGCCGCGTCTTCAAGATCGTCGTGCGCGACACCTCCACGGGCACGGCGCTGAGCGTTGCTGAACAGTGCAAGGCAACGGCGACCTGCGGCCGCTCGTCAGCCGAGTGGATCGTTGAGGCGCCCGCATACGGCGGTCACGGCGCCAGCCTCGCACGCTGGAACCAGCTGAGCTTTATGCACACTGTTGCGAGTGTCTCGTCGAATGCCAGGAAGACATTGGGCATCGCCGCCTTCACGAATATCCGGGTCACCATGACGGGTGCGCACGGACGTCGCACGCAGCCGGGTGCGCTGAGTCCCGGCGGACATGGGTTTGCGGAAGCATGGATCTCATCGAAGTGACGCTTCCCCATCGAAACCGCTGCAACATATCGACGCGGGGCGCGTAGCAAAACGTAGTACGGCGGCCGCCGACGGGATAGCGGTGTTCAGATGAACGCATGATCAAAAGAGTTCGCGCTCCTGCTGCCGCTCGCCGTCACCACCGCAGTCCTCGCAGTCGCCGCTCCCGGCGCCGCCTCGTCGAGCCACTCGGGCGCAGCGATCCGCACCGGAGCCGCGACCACGAGCGCCGTCCTGACAAGCAACATCACCGTGCACCCCGTCAAGGGCCTCGGCGACAATTGGGGCGACAATTGGGGCGATAACTGGGGCACGCCGGTCTGACCTCGCGGTAGAGCAGAATCGTCGCGTGACGGCGCTGCAGCCAACGATCATCGCCACCAGCATCGGTTTCCAGCCGGATGGTCCCGACCAGTGGAATTTCCGCCCGGGGCCCGCGTACTCGCTCGCTGCACGGATCGCGCGGGCGGGTGCGCATCCGAGGCTCTGCATCATCGCCACGGCCGCCGGCGACAACCCCGCATGGCTGACGGCGATGCACCACGCGTTCTCCAAGCTCGACATGGTCGTCTCGCATCTCGACCTGTTCCCGATGCCCAACTTCGATGACGTCGGTGCTCACCTGTTGCAGCAGGACATCATCTGGGTAAGCGGAGGTAGCACCGCGAACCTGCTGGCGCTGTGGCGACTGCACGGTCTTGACGCGGCGCTCCACGACGCGTGGCAGGCCGGTGTCGTGCTTATGGGCGTGTCAGCCGGTTCCCTGTGCTGGCACGTCGGCGGGACCACCGATTCATTCGGACTCCCCTTGCACCCCGTGACCAATGCGCTCGGCTGGCTCCCGTACAGCAACAGTCCCCACCACGACGCGGAACCGGAACGCCGTCCGCTCATCCACAAGCTGGTGGCCGATGGCACGCTCCCCAGCGCATACGCCACCGACAACGGCGCCGGACTCATCTACCACGGGACCGAGCTCCATGAGGCCATCACGGAGATGCCCGGAGCGCTTGCTTACGAGATTCACCGGGAAGGCGACACCGCTCGCGAAACGCCCCTCCCCACTCGCGTTCTCTGACGCCACCTATGGTGGGTCAGCGCGGCTCGTTCCGTTGGGCCACCGCCTCGCCGACGCTGACGAGCAGATCCCAGGAGTTTCGCAACGAGAGCACCACCAGGAACACGGCGATGACGACGAGCCAGTTGAGCGCATCCTGGTAGTCGCCGGCCATCAGGGTCGCGCCGCAGGCGCTGACGCCGATGAACGTCAGGGCCGTGAGCCCGAACCGAAGGATGAGGCGCCAGAACGGAATCGCATGCTCTTCGCTGCGCAGGCCGGACACGAGGCTGCGGACGATGAGCAGCAGGCCGACTGCACCGAGGATGAGCAACTCCCAACCCGTGTTGGCAGGAAGGGTCTCAGGGATCATCAAGAAGAGCGCGAGGACCAGCGTGATTCCAAAGCACGACAGCGTCATCCGCGCCAGCGCACGCACCTCCGGATGCTTGATGACGATCGAGAGGTGCAGCGACAGCCCCACGAACAGCAGGCCGACGAGGCTGCCCGCCGCCGTGCCCGTGAGCTGATAGAAGTCGTGCCAGCTTTGCAGCGTCGACGCGTAGGTCACGGGGACGAACTCTGACCTTCCGGAGAACGAGCGACCAATCTCGCGATCTCGTCGTGGCTCGCGAACCACGCGCCGCCGGCAGCGGTGATGTGCTCGAGCAACTGCTCGAGGATGACGATCCGAGACCGGTGTCCGATGAGGTGCGGATGCATGGTGAGCTGGAAGAGCCCGTGCTGCTGCCGCGCCTGGTCGAACTCGTCAATCCAGATCTGCAGGATCTGACGTGGCGCCGTGTACGGGCGGATGCCGGTATATCGGTCCATGGTCAGGTACGGCGCGTCGTCCCGGATCCATTCCACCGGGATCTCGACGATGCCCGTCGCCTCCCCCGCTGCCAGCAGCTCGTATGGCTCGTCGTCGGCCATCAGCGACGAGTTGTAGGTGAGCTGCGCCTCGCGAATGAGATCGAGCGTGTGCTCGCTGAAATCCCATGACGGCGTGCGAATGCCCGTCGGCCGTGTGCCGCTGAGCCGCTCGAGGACATCGATGCTGCGAAAGAGCAGATCGCGTTCGGTGGCACGGTCCAGCACGGTGTTCCATTCGTGGATCCAACCGTGCAGCGCGATCTCGTGCCCGGCCGCGACGCACGCCGGGATCTCCTCGGCATGCAGCAGTCCCGACACCGCTGGAACGAAGAAGGTCGCGGGAACCCGGTGATGATCGAGCAGCCGCAGCACGCGCGGAACGCCGACGCGTGCGCCGTACTCCCCCTGCGAGAGCTTGCCCGGGTGCGTCTCAGCGTTGCGCAGCGGGACGGTTTCGTGATCCGAATCGAACGAGAGGGCGACTGCAACCTCGGCGCCGTCGGGCCACACCGCTGGGACGAGCCGCCGGCCTGCGCGGACCCGGTCGACTGAGCCGCGCCAGCGCGCTTCTTCCCAGGTCCACGGTTGCTCCTCGGCGCCGCTGAGGCGCCCCATCTCGTTCATCGCCACCACCATAGCCATCCTGTCAGGACACCCGGCCTCAGCGCGACGGCCGGGATCCGACGATCTACCGACCTAGAATCGGCGCGGTGATCTCCAACAGTGGGCTCGACGGCGCGTGGTCAGTCGCGCGCGAAGCAGCCTCGCGCGCCGGCGTCGAGGTCCGCGAGTTGCAGAGCGGCGAGATCGCCATCGCCCAGGAGGTGATCGGAGCGGTCTGGGGGCCGCAGCAGATCCCGCAGTCGAATCTCCTGCGCGCCTTCGCGCATGCCGGGAGCACGCTCCTGGGCGCCCTGGTCGGCGAGCGCCCGGTCGGGACCACGGTTGGGTTCCTCGGCTGGGAGGGTGGGTTGCATCTGCACTCGCACATGACGGCCGTGATCCCGAGCCACCTTTCGGCCGGGGTCGGCTATGCGCTCAAACTGTGGCAGCGCGCCGTCTGCCTTCGCGAGGGTTTCGGCGAGATTCGCTGGACCTACGACCCATTGGTGGCACGCAATGCACAGTTCAACCTGGTCAAACTCGGCGCCGTCGTGATGACGATGCATCCCAACTTCTACGGCGCCATGGACGACATCGTCAACGCCGGAGAGGAAAGCGACCGCTTCGAGGTCTCGTGGCATCTCGACTCGCCGCGTGTGCTCGCGGCCGCTGCCGGGGATCCATTTCGACCCGTCGACGTGGTGCGCTCGCATGCGATTCCGAAGGACTACACGACACTCGCGCGAACTGATCCCGTCGCAGCACGCGCGGCACGCATCGCGACACGCGACGCCGTGCTTGCCGCAGAGCGCGACGGCCTCACGATCGAATGGGCCGCCGGGGCATATCGGTTCACGCGCCCACAACCGGCGTCAACCAATGCTTGACGCGACCGAGAGCGGAGATGGTCGACGTGCTCGAACGTCTCGTGACCGCGGAAACGCCGAGCAACGACCCCGACCTCATCGGTGCCGGCATGCGCCTGGCGGCGCAGGTCATCGAGGAAATCATCGGCATCGTCCCCGAGTTGCTCGACGTTCGCGGCCGGCCGTTGCTTCGCGTTCGCGGCGAGGACGGCGGCATTCTCGTGCTCTGTCACTTCGACACCGTCTGGCCCGCGGGTACGATCGCGCGCTGGCCGTTCACCGTGACCGACGGACGTGCGACCGGGCCCGGAGCCTTTGACATGAAGGCGGGGCTCGTGCAGGCGCTGTTCGCCATGCGTGGGCTCGCAGACATCAAGGGCATCACGCTGCTCGTCACGTCGGATGAGGAGATCGGCTCACCGGCATCGCAGGCGTTCATCGAGGACGAGGCGCGCCGGGCACGCTGCGTGCTCGTGCTGGAACCGGGCCTCGGCGCGCCGCGTCAAGGTCGCCCGCAAGGGCATCTCGATGTACAAGCTGAGCATCACGGGGCGCGCGGCCCATGCCGGTCTCGAACCGGAGCGCGGCATCAACGCGCTTGTCGAACTCGCGGCGCAGGTCCCCGTCATCGCGGCCATCAGCAATACCGCTGTCGGGACGACGGTGACTCCGACGCGCTCACATGCCGGCACTGTGATCAACACCGTCCCGGCAGCTGCGGAGGTCGACATCGACGTCCGGGCGTGGAGCATCGATGAGCAACAGCGGGTCGATCGCGGCCATCCGCAGCCTGACTCCCACGCTCCCCGGCGCCTTGCTTGCCATCAGTGGCGGCATCAACCGGCCGCCGCTCGAGGCGCGACGCTCCACCGCGCTCGTGCAACTCGTCGAGGAGTGCGCGGCATCGCTCGGCGATCCGCCGGTTGGCACTGCGCGAGTCGGCGGCGCGTCCGACGGCAACTTCACGGGCGCGATCGGCGTGCCGACCCTGGACGGGCTCGGCGCCGTCGGCGACGGCGCGCATGCGGAGGGCGAGTACGTCGAGGTCGCGATGATGCCGGGACGCGCAGCCCTGCTCCGCGCGCTGCTCGCGCGCATCCTCGCCGGCGCGGACGTCAGCGGCGCTGACCACGTCGAGGACCCAACCGAGGAAGCCGCGCAGTGAAGATTCAGGCGATCGAGCTGCGCCGCATCGGCGTGCCGCTGGTGCGTCCGTTCCGCACGTCGTTCGGGACGCAGACCGACCGCGATGTGCTGCTTGTCAAGGTGCTCACCGATGTCGGTGAGGGAGTCGGCGAGTGTGTCGCGCTTGCAGACCCGGTGTACAGCAGCGAATATGTCGCTGCAGCGCAGGCGGTGATCACCGACCACCTCGCACCGCGCCTGTTCGCCGTCGACGCACCTGTCGGGACGCGGTGTGCAACCCGCGCTCGCGGGCGTGATCGGGCATCGCATGGCCAAGGCCGCGGTGGAGGCAGCAGTGCTCGACGCCGAGCTGCGCGCATACGGCATCTCGCTGGCCCGCTACCTGGGTGCCGTGCGCGATCGTGTCGAGTGCGGCGTGTCGGTCGGCATCGCCGCGACACTCGATGCATTGCTCGAAGAGGTCGGCGGCTACCTCGATCAGGGATACCGGCGCATCAAGCTCAAGATCGAGCCCGGCTGGGACTGGGAGCCGGTACACGCCGTTCGTGACGCCTTCGGCGACGACCTGCTCCTCCAGGTCGATGCGAACACCGCCTACGACGCCGCGAGCGCACCGCGGCTGCGGCGTCTCGATGAGTTCAACCTGCTGCTCATCGAGCAGCCATTTGTCGAGGAGGACATTTCGGGCCACGCAGCGCTCGCGGCAACGATGTCAACACCGATCTGCCTTGACGAGTTGATCGTCTCCGCCGCAGTCGCGGCCGACGCCGTGAATCGTGGTGCATGCAGCATCGTCAACATCAAGGCGGGACGCGTCGGCGGGTACATCGAGGCAGTCCGCATTCACGATGTCTGCGCTGCGCTCGGTGCACCAGTGTGGTGCGGCGGCATGCTCGAGACCGGTGTGGGACGCGCGGCCAACCTCGCGCTCGCCGCGCTGCCCAACTTCAAGCTGCCGGGCGACACGTCGGCATCCGACCGCTATTTCGCGGAGGACATCACCGAGCCGTTCGTGCTCGAGGACGGCGTGCCTTCGCGTTCCGCAGGGACCCGGTATCGGCGTCGACGTGCGCCAGGACCTCGTCGAGCGGCTGACCACCTCGGTATCGCTGCTGCATGCCTGATCTCGACGTCGTCCGCTCCATCGTTCCGCGAGCGGATCAATACGCGTGGACATTCGGTGGGACCGATCCCGTCTGGCGAGTGCGCCCGGGCGAAGTGCTTCGGCTCTTCACCGAGGACTGCTTCGGGGGCAACATCCGCAGTGTCGACGACCTTCCCGAGCAAGTGCATCGAATATCCATTCATCAACCCGCAGACCGGGCCGTTCTTCGTCGAGGGCGCCGAGCCGGGCGACACGCTCGCGATTCACCTCATCGATGTGCAGCCGGCGCGCGACTGGGCGGTGAGCACGACCGTCTCGCTGTTCGGAGTCGCTGACCGGCACGAAATACACAGCCACGTTGCAACCTGCCGCTTCCCGAACGCACATGGCTGTATCGCGTTGACAGCGCGACCAGTCCGAGGTGCTCTATCACGCGCTCGACTTCGACTGCGAGATCCGTCTGCCGCTGCAGCCCTTTCACGGCACGATCGGCGTTGCGCCCGCCGCGTTTGAAGCGCGGAACGTCCTGGTGCCCGAGGCTTTCGGCGGCAACATGGACACCCCGGAAGCATGCGCGGGTGCGACGCTGTATCTCGGCGTCAACGTCCCTGGCGCGCTGTTCTCGCTTGGCGACGGGCACTACACCATGGGAGAGGGCGAAGTGTGTGGCGCTGCCGTCGAGGGAGCGATGATCACGACGCTCACTGTCGATGTGATCAAGGGCGTCTACTGCGAATGGCCCCGCCTCGAGAGTGACGAGGCGATCATGGTCGCGGGCTCGTACCGGCCGCTCGAGGACGCGTTCCGCATCGCGCACACGCAGACTGGTGACCTGGATCTCGGCCGCCACCGGTCTCAGCCTCATGGATGCGTATCAGTTCCTTTCGCAAGCATCGCGCTCGCGTATCGCCAACGTCGTCGACGCCAACTACACGATCGTTGCCAAGGCCCCGAAGCGATACCTGCCGCGCGATATTCCGTGGATGGACGGCACGCATGAGCGATTGCGCGAGCGTGGTCGGGCGGCGTTGACTGCGATTCGCGCGGTCAGGTGCAGATCCAGGAAGGCTGACGGAACGAGGCTCAGCTCGCCGGACGCTGGAACGGCAGCGGCGTGAACCGCACGTAGGCCGCGGGGGCCGTGTTGTACGTCGGTCCGAGCGATGTCGCGACTGCGTTGAGCGCGGCCGGACGGAGGTTCCCCCAGCGTCCGGTGTTCATGCGATGGATCAGCGCCTTGAACGCGGCGATGGTCTCAGCCGGCGTGAAGGTGCAGTGTCCGGCGCGACTCACGAACTCCTGACGCAGGAGGTAGCCCTTGCCCGCGGCGTCGACCGTGTTCTTGTACTGCGACTCATCCTCGTTGACGACGAGTCCGTCACCTGTGGTGTGCAGCGTCAGCACCGGCTGGCTGATGTCGCCGTTGTACACGATGTTGTGCTTCAGGTATGCGACTGCGCTCGGATCGGGCGTGATCCTCGGCGCCGCAGTGAGCGTCGCAATGTCGTCGCTCAGGCTGAGCCCTGCAGCGTGGTACAGCGCCTTCACCTCGTTGTAGTCCGGCAACTCCTGCAACTGTTGCCAGAAGTTGACGCCGCCCGTCCATGACGGGTTGCCACCGGCTCGCGCCTCGAGCTCGGCGCGGAAGGCGAACGCGAAGGGGCCGTCGACCTCAGTGGCCCACAGGTACTGATTCGCTTCCTGCGCGGTGTAGTCGGTTGGCGCCGGTTCGGGAGTCGTCGGGTCGAACCAGCCCGGGATGTCACCGAGTGCCGCAGCAAGAGCGATGCGCGCCTGGCCCTGCGGTGTCGCCTGCGCTCCTGCGTAGAGCTCCTCGGCGAGGGTCAAGTTTGCCGTCGGATCCGTGATGTTGACGATCTGGAGGGCCGACGTCGGCCCGAGGAGCTGCTGCACGGCGAGCTCGGAATCGAGGGCCAGGTTCCACGTCTGCACGCCGCCGGCGACGACGCCGCACATCGGCAGCGCGGCGGTGAACTCCTTCGGCGCGACCTGGATGAGCCCGGCGGTGATCATGCCGCCGAGTGAGTGACCCCACGCGATCGTGCGCTTCGGCTTGCCGACGAGATGATCAAACGTCTTCACCGTCGCGAGCTGGTCCGGGATCGCCTGCTGGATCGCCCAACCGGTTGTGGCGTATGAGGAACCGGCGAGCGCATAGCCGTTGCTCAGCAGCCACTGGCCGGTGATCGGATCGCCGACGTCCGTCGCCGGGTTCGCGCTCCCCGGCGTGACATAGCCGTGGCTGTACAGGACGAGCGTGCCGTTCCAGTCCGCGGGGACCTGGATGAGATAGGTCGCGCCGTCACCGAACGTCCCGGTCAGCGTCTGCGGGCCGCCGGCGAGTGCCTGAGCGGGCCCAATCCCGATAGCGGCGAACCCCACCCCGAGTGCGATCACCGCGAGCTTCGCGATCACGTTTCGACTGCGCTCTGCCACTCGTACCGGAAGCATGTCCACCCCCTTCGTGAGGCACCGACGGCTGTCGCGGCCCTCGACGCTACCTCGGGTGTTCGGCCTCCGTCAAGCTGGACGCAGCGCGTACATCCACACGGACCGCCTAGCGCGATTCGATCCTGCTCTGGACCCGTCGGGCAAGCTCGGCGAACGCCGGCGTCGGGATGCCGTGCGCCTCGCCGCACCGGAGGACGGGATCGGTGATCGCCGCGAACTCGGTCTCGTTGCCAAGGCGGATGTCGCGCTCCAGCGAGCTGGACATCGCGTCCGGCATCGCGGCCTGGAACCGCGCGTCGAGATCGCCATCCTCGATATCGGCACCCTCCGCGCGAGCAACTGTCCACGTCTCGCGCAGCGCGGCCGAGAGCAGCGGCGCGAGCTCGGCGTCCTGGCGCGCCTGGCCGATCGGTCCCATCACGATCGAAGTCGCGAGCGCCAAGGGCGCGAGCAGGTACAGCTTTCCCCAGAGGACGGTCGCGTCGTTGGCGACGACACGAATCCCGAATCCCGCCGCGCGCAGGCTGGCCTCCAGCGCAGCCTCGCGGCTCGAGCCGGGATCGAGTGCAAGCGCCAGCTCGGCGAACGGGGAACGGATGACGATCGTTCCGGGCGCGGTCCGCTCGGCAGCAACGCGGATGCTTGCCGCGATCACGCGCGAATCCGCAAAGTGCGCTCGGAGAAACGCGACGTGGTCGATGCCGTTGAGCAGCGGGATGATCAAGCCCCCGCCGACGACGGACGGCGGGATGCTCTCGATCGCGACCCGCAGTTGGGGGGCCTTGACCGTGATCCAGACGACATCGGATACCTCGTCGAGCTCCGCACTCGCGGGAACCGGAACGTCGAAATCGCCGAAGGCCGCGCTCGAAACAGTCAGCCGTCCGGGATATGCCGCCACAGTGCCTTCGCGAATGATCGCCCGGACATCAGCGCCCGATCGCGCGAGGAGCGCTGCGAGCAGACCGCCGACGCCGCCCAGCCCGAGCACGACGTGCCGCGGCGGGCCGTCCGAACTCCTTTGCGGAGCTGCGCTCACCTCGCCATCATCGCGGGATCATTCCGCCGCGGCAGCGCATCGACAGCAATGCCCTCGGCGAAACCCCAATCAAGGTCGACGGAAGACCGTGATCGACTAAGCGCCGTCCGCGCTGTTGATGGGCACCTCAACCCGGTCCGATGCGGTGCGGACGGCGTTGGACATCCCGATGATCTTCGCGGTTGATGCGCGCGAAACGCACTGCGCATCGCGCGCCCTCTTCCGTTGGCAGCGCCGGTGATCAGGGCCGAGTGTGGTTCGTCCATCGGGCCAGCAATCTACCACGTCCGACTCTCTCACTAAGATGACGACTGTGGCTTCGCTGCTGCTCTCTCGAGCCGATCTCAACTTCCTCCTGTACGAATGGCTCGACGTCGAGTCACTGACATCACGAGAGCGCTACGCGCAGCACTCGCGCCCGACATTCGATGCCGTGCTCGAGCTCTCGGAGCGCATCGCCACGGATCACTTCGCGACACACAATCGGTGGAGCGATGTACACGAGCCGACGCTTGACGCCGGAATCGTTCAATTGATTCCGGAGATCAAGAGCGCCCTCGACGTTTTTGCGCGGACAGGACTCATCGGCGCGAGCATGGACGAGAGCGTCGGCGGTATGCAGTTGCCGCACGTCCTCACCTCGGCGTGTTTCGCATGGCTGCAGGCGGCGAACGTCGCTACGTCTGCGTACCCATTCCTGACCGTCGCCAACGCGAATTTGCTGATGGTGTATGGCACTCCGGCGCAGATCGATGCTTACGTACGACCGATGGTCGAAGGTCGGTTCTTCGGCACGATGTGCCTGTCCGAGCCACAGGCCGGCTCGTCGCTCGCCGACATCACCACACGCGCGACACCGCAGGACGATGGGACGTACCGGCTCATCGGCACCAAGATGTGGATCTCCGGCGGCGATCACGAGCTCAGCGACAACATCATCCACCTCGTCCTGGCCAAGATCCCGGGCGGCCCGCCGGGTGTCAAGGGCATCAGCCTCTTCATCGTGCCGAGATTTCTCCTGGACGATGACGGAGCCATCGGTGAGCGCAACGACATCGTGCTTGCCGGGCTCAACCACAAGATGGGATATCGCGGCACGGTCAACACACTGCTCAACTTCGGTGAGGGGGGCTACGCCCCGCTTGGGAAGGCGGGTGCGGTCGGATATCTCGTCGGCGAGCCCCACCAGGGGCTCGCATACATGTTTCACATGATGAATGAGGCGCGAGTTGGCATCGGCATCGGCGCCGCCGCGCTCGGCTACACCGCGTATCTCAAGTCACTGCAATACGCGCGCGAACGCACGCAGGGGCGTACCGCTGTCGATCGCGACCCATCGGCGCCGCCGGTGCCGATCATCCGCCACGCCGACGTGCGCCGCATGTTGCTCGCGCAGAAGTCGTACGCGGAAGGCGCGCTGGCACTCGTGCTCTATTGCAGCCGTCTTGTGGATGAGGAGAAGACGGCGGAGCGTGCGGAGGATCGGCGAGCGCGCCAATCTCCTGCTCGAGGTTCTGACTCCCATCGCCAAGAGCTGGCCGTCGCAGTGGTGCCTCGCGGGCAACGACCTCGCGATCCAGATTCACGGCGGCTATGGCTACACGCGCGACTTCGACGTCGAGCAGCACTACCGGGACAACCGGCTCAATCCCATTCACGAGGGCACGGCCGGCATCCAGGCGCTCGATCTCCTCGGACGCAAGGTCGTCATGCGAGACGGAGCGGGCCTCGACCTCTGGGTAGAGGTCGCGAGCGCAACGTTGTCCCGTGCCAAAGCCGTCGGTGGTGAGTGCGCCGAGCTTGCGGCTCCAGTCCAGGCGTCTATCGATCGAATCGCCGCGGTGACGAGGAGCGTATGGGCCACTCGCGATGCTGAGGCGGTCCTGGCGCAGGCCAGCGGGTACCTCGAGGCGATGGGGCACACGGTGGTCGCCTGGATGTGGATCGAGCAGTGGCTCGCCGCTGAGGGACGTTCGGGAGACTTCTACGACGGTAAACGCCAGGCCGCTCGCTACTTCGTGCGTTGCGAGCTGCCGCGGACGGCGCACATGCTCGACCTCGTCGAGCAACTCGACCGCACCGCGCTCGACACGAGCAAGTCGTGGTTCTGACCGGGCCCTCTCAGACGTAGAAGCGGCTGACCGTCTGCGCGACGCACACCGGCTTCGCGCTGCCCTCGCACTCCACCGTCACATCGAGGAGCACCTGCAGCCCACCTTCCACATCCTCAACGCCGGCTACCTTCGCACTCGCGCGAATTCGTGAGCCCGACGGCACCGGCGCTGGAAAGCGGACGCGGTTCAAACCGTAGTTGATCGCCATCTTCGTCCCGTCAACGCCGATCATCCCTTCGCAGAGGCGGGTCAGGAGCGAGAGCGTCAGATAGCCATGCGCGATGGTGACGCCGAACGGGCCGGCCTTCGCACGTTCGCTGTCGAGGTGAATCCACTGATGGTCTTCCGTTGCGTCGGCAAACGTGGCGATCCGCTCCTGCGACACCGTGACCCAGTCCCCGTGTCCCAGGTCGGTCTGCCCTGCCTCGCGAAGCGCGTCGATGTTGGCGAATGTCGGCATGCCGGATTCCCTCCGTCCCTGGTTCATTCGTGGCGACTTCCGCATGATCAGACTCGCGGCCCTGCACACGCGATGATCGGGCACGCGGAGCATGAAGTCGACTCAGCCCCGCGAGCGCCTCGCGAGAATGCTGATGGCCAATAGCCGAATGGCGACGAGGTCGTCCTGGTTGATGAGCTCGGCCCGGGTGTGCACGAGACCGCGGTCGGGCTTCGATCGAGATGGACGTGTCTCGACGATTTCGGTACGCAGGAACAGCCGGTCACCCGGCCGGAGCGGATTCGGCCAGCGCAGCTCGTCGATCCCCGGCGATGCGAGCCCCGCGACCGTTGAAAGATAGTGGTCAGCAAACAGCCGCATCATGATGCCCGCGGTGTGCCAGCCACTCGCGATGAGGCCGCCGAACGGACCCGTCGCCGCGTACTGAGGGTCGGTGTGCATACGTTGCGGATCGAAGCGCTCCGCGAACTCGCGGATCTCATCCTCGGTGACGGTCGCATACCCGTACTCGTACACCGCGCCCGGCGTGTAGTCCTCGAAGTAGCGGTCGTCGATCGGCACTGCGAAGTCCAACTCGCTGAGCGTTCGAGTTGCGGGACGTGCTTCGTCGGCCATCGCGCCGTCAGGATATTCCAGCCGCGAACTCCGTCGACCATCGCGTTGAAACGCTCCGTCTCCTCGATGAACGGCACGTGGCTCGAGTGCTCGAACAGTTCGAAGCGCGCGCCCGGAATCTGGCTCGCGATGTACTCCCCCGCCTCGGGTGGCGTGAGCTTCGGATCCTTGCCGAACGCGACCAGCGCAGGGCACGAGATCTCGGGCAGAAACGGGCGGTAGTCACGCAGCGTCTGGTTGACGAGAATCGTCGAGGCCACTGCTGACGGCACCCGCATGATCTCCTCCACCATCCAGGCGCTCGTCTCCGGCTTGGGATCGTGCTGCATGAGTCCGGCGAACTCCTCTGCAACCGCTCGCTGGTCGAGCTGCAATCCCTCGACCATCTCGGCGAGCGCCTCGACGGTGAGGACTCCGAATGGATATCCCTCCCATGCGAAGTCCGACGGCGGCTGGTCGACGATCATCACCCCAGCGACGGAGTCCGACCCGAACGCCTTCAGATACTCGTACACGACCATCGCGCCCATCGACCATCCGACCAGTAGCGGTCGCTCGACGGAGCACTCGGCGAAGAGCAGTCGCAGGTCCTGCGCATAGTTCGCCACCGTATGCCCGGAGAGCACCTTCTCCGACTGCCCGTGACCGCGCAGGTCCGGGACGACCACTCGATGAGCGCCGCGCATCCCGCTGACCTGAGTGCTCGAAGAACCGGCCGCTCATCATCACGCCGTGCACGAAGACGATGGGCGGTCCGTCGCCCTCGTCGACGACGTGCAGCGTCACCCCGCTTGACAGCTTGTTGCTCCGTCAGAAATCTCCTTGCTCATGCGCCGGCGCTCAAGCCGCCGTCGACCACCATCGCGGTGCCCGTGACGTAGCGGCTGTCGTCGCTGGCGAGAAACACCGCCATGTATGCCATCTCTTCCGGCTCGCCGCCCGCGGCCGGCGGGAATCCACTCCGGCAGTGAGGCGCGAATCTTGTCGATCCCGCCGAGGCGGTTGTAGTGCGGCACGTTGATCGGCGTGTCGACGAAGCCGGGGCAGAGGCAGTTGCAGCGGATGCCCTCGGCCGCGTAGTCGAGCGCGATGCTCTTGGTGAGCATCAGCACCGCACCCTTGCTGGTCGTGTATGCGCACAGCGCGTGCTCCGCGAGAAAGCTGTTTACCGAGCCGGTGTTGATGATGCTGCCGCCGCCCGCGCGTCGCATCGCGGGGATCGCGCATTTGGCCCCGAGGAATGGGCCGCGCACATTCACCGCGAAGATACGTTCGAGGTCGGCGACCGTCGTCTCCTCGAGCGTTCCGGCCATCGAGATGCCCGCGTTCGAGCACCATGTCGTGAGCTTGCCCCAGGTCGCCTCAGCGCGATCCACAAGACCTTGCACCTGCGCTTCGTCCGATACGTCCGCGACCACCGTCTGCAGCGTTAACCGCCGACGCCGCCTGACGCGCCGCGCAGTCTCCTCGAGACCTTGCGCGTCGCGGTCCGCAGCGAGCACGTGCGCGCCCTCGGCGGCAAACACCGAGGCGATACCCCGGCCGATGCCGCTCCCGGCGCCCGTCACGACGGCGACCTTGCCGTCGAGCCGGCCCACCTCAGCCGGCGACCACACCGGAATCGCCACCGGCGGTGTTCGCCTCGCCACCGATTGTCCCGTCGTCGCCGAGCGTCTTGCCCATCGCGATGACCCGCTCGGGGTGCGCCTGCCAGTGGTAGATGACGACGATGAGCCCGATGACGTAGAGCGCGATCACGACCGGCCCCGCATAGCTGATCGGGGGTGTCGAGCGGCGCGATGAACGAGACCACCGCCAACCCCAGTACCTGCGAGGAACGGGAAGACGAACGCGAGCACGCCGAGCATCGGGATGATGCACGTGCTTCAGCCAGTTGAACTCGGTGCGCGCGAAGCGCCAGTAGTAGCCGAAGCTCGCGATGTTCAAGATCATGTAGATCGGAATCACCAGGCCGACGACCATGGTGCCGAGCAGTCCGTAGGCGACCTGACGGCGTGTACGCCTCTCCGAGCCAGAGGGTCAGAATCGCGGCGAGCGCCGAAGATGCCGATCGTCGCCACTCGCGGCGTGCCGAGCCGCGGATGCGTGTCCGACAGAGCTTTGGGGAGGATGCGTGCCCGTCCCAATGCCCAGAACACTCGCGTCGAGGCGTTGGCGATGCCGTTGGTGTTCGCCACTGCGCTGTTGAGCAGTGCGAGCAGGATGACGAGCCAGCCGATGCCCCAGACGTCCTTGGCGAGCTGGATCCAGGGATCGCCGCCGCCCAGTGTGTTGAAGCTCGCGAAACCCTGCGGTCCGAGATAGGCCTCGGCGCCGTACATCGCGAACAAGTAGTAGATGCCCACCATGAGGCAGGAGCCGATGACAGCGAACTTCACCGCTCGCTTCGGATTCTTCGCCTCCTCACCCAACGGCGCGGCGGCGTCGAAGCCGATGAACGCCAGGATTGCGTAGACCGCGCCGGCGAACACACCGGAGACACCGACGAACCCCGGCACGTTGGCGTACTTGGTGGTGAGGTTGTCAACGCCGTTGTGTTGCCCGGCGATGATCAGCGTCAGCGCGAGGGCGGTGAAGGCGGCGATCTCGAAGGCGCCGAGCACAACGCCGACGCGAGTGTTCTCCTTGATGCCGCCGTAGTTGATCACGAAGCTGATCGCCAGGCCGAGCATGGCGCACGCGACCCAGCTCACACCGAAGTCCCAGCCGAAACTGCGACACCAGAATGCCGGCGGGGAAGAAGCCCATCAGCAGCGCCAGGAACGGCAGCGCGAGGAGGTACGTGAAGCTGTATCCCCAGGCGACAATGGCGCCGACGATCGGGTGCAGCCCGCGCGCCGCGTAGGCCGCGGGCCCGGCCGCCGATGGGAGGTGCTGCGCCAGCTGGCCGATGCTGAAGGCAACCAGCAGGCAGGCGATCAGCGCGATGATGACCGAAACGTCAGGCCGCCCCCGGCGAATCCGGCGCCGACCCCGATGGAGAAGGCCAACCCAACGCCGGGGCCCATCGTGGTCACCGACTGGAAGAGGACCCCTCGGGTCGTCACCGCATCGCGAGCGAGTGCGTGACCGGGATCAGCAGTGATCATTCCAAGTACTCCCCTGCAGCCGTAACCGGAAGAACGAACAACGGGTCGGTCGGTGGGTGTGCGACAGCCGTGCGTATGTGGACTTTCCCGGACGCCGCCGGCAGCCCGCAGTATGCGGTCTTCCCCCAGCGCTTGCCAAGGGTTTTGTTTTCACGGCCGATTGCGACCACATCGGTCCCATGGCTACCCTGTTGTGACGAGCCCACGCCGAGAATCGGTCCGCAGGAGTGCCGATGAACGCCGAGGCATATTTCGACAACACCGGCCGCGACGACGTCCTCGGTGGCGGCGCGAGGATGATCCCGATCACCACGCCCAAAGGTGAGTTCCGGGTCTGGACGAAGCGTGTCGGGAACAACCCGACCGGGTGAAGTTGCTGCTGCTGCACGGGGGCCCGGGCTGCGACCATGAGTACTTCGAAGCCTGCGACAGCTTTCTTCCCGGCGCGGGCATCGAGTACTACTACTACGACCAGCTCGGCTCCTTCTTCAGCGATCAGCCCGACGAGCCGGAGCTGTGGCAGATCGACCGTTTTGTGGAAGAAGTCGAACAGGTGCGGGTCGCCCTGAGGCTGGATTCGAGCAACTTTTTCCTCCTGGGACACTCCTGGGGCGGGCTGCTCGCCATCGAGTACGCACTGAAGTACCAGCGCATATCAAGGGAATGGTCATCTCGAACATGATGGCCAGCATTCCCGGCATACAACGAATACGCGCGCAACGTGCTCATGCCGGCGATGGATCAGGACGTCCTCGCGAAGATCCAGGCACTGGAGGCAAGCGGCGACACCGAGTCGCCGGAGTACATGGCCTGCTCGACCGACCACTACGAGCAGCATGTCTGCCGCATGCCGACCGCGCGAGTGGCCGGATCCGGTGAACCGCGGATTCGGCCACCTGAACCGGTCAGATCTACGTTCCGATGCAAGGCCCGAGCGAGCTCGGCGCCAGTGGTGTCGTCGCCAACTGGGACCGGACCGACTCGCTGATGGACATCGATGGTGCCGACGCTCGTCGATCGGCGGCACCTACGACACCATGGATCCGGCGTACATGGAGGAGATGGCCCGCACCCGTTCCCGGATGGGCGCTTCCTCCTCTGCCCGAAGGGTGGCCACATGTACATGTACGACGACCAGGCAGACGTACTTCCGTGGGCTCATCGACTTCATCAGGACGTCGACCGCGAAGGAGCCAGCGCCAGTACGCGGCGCCTCACGCTGACGATCGCACCCACGCTCACGCCGGCCGCTTCGCGTTCGTCACCGGCGCGGGTTCGGGCATCGGCCGGGCGATCGCTCGACGACTTGCGAGAGAAGGTTGCGCAGTGGCATGCACCGATGTCCGACCTCGGAGCGCGCCCGGGTTACGGCCGCGGACAGCATCACCGACCGGGTGGCGGTGCGGCGATGCATTCGAGGTCGACGTGCGCGACCGTGGCGCGTTCACCACTGCGTTGGAGCAGACCGTGGCGCGCTGGGGTGGTCTCCACTACGTCGTCAACAACGCGGGTCATCGTCACGATGAGCTCACTCGCCTAACGTCACCGACGAGGAGTGGAATCTCGTCGATCGACGTGAACCTCAAGGGACAGTTCGTCGTCACCCAGGACGCCGGCCGCTGCTGGCCACAGCAGTTCACCGAGCGCCATCGTCAACCTCTCCACCGTCGAGGCGGAGGTCGTCGTCTCCGTCAAGTGGGTTTGCGCAGCCGCATTACAACGCCAGCAAGGGCGGCGTGAAGATGCTGACCAAGGCATGCGCGGTCGAGCTCGCCGGCCAGGGAACCCGCGTCAACGCGGTCGCGCCGGGACCGGTGCTGACGGACTTCATTCCCGGGTGTCGATCCCGAGCATTTCGAGACTCCGCAGATCGTGCTCGACCGGCTGCTCGTCAAACGGATGGGCCAGCCGGAGGATATCGCCGCCGCAGTGTCGTTCCTGCTCTCCGACGATGCGTCGTTCATCACCGGCACCCAGCTGGTGGTCGACGGCGGATGGCTGGCACGGTGACGGACCGGCTCGAGGTCGGGGATCTCGATCGCCTCGGCATCGACACGGTGATCATCGCGGGCACCGACATCCAGGGCCGGATGTTCGGCAAACGGATGAGCCCGCGCGTCTTTGCCACCAAGCTCGACGAGGGCCTGCACATCTGCACCTGTGTCTACGCGTGGGACATGGCGCAGGCGCTCGAAGGGCTGCACGTCGATTTCGCGGGCGCACACACGGGTTGGCACGACTTCGCGTTGGTCCCGGACCTGAGCACGCTTGGGCCCGCTGCGTGGCTCGAGAACACGGCGATCTGCCTGGCCGACTGCGTCGACGAGCACGACGGCTCGCCGCTTGCAGTTGCTCCGCGCACGATCCTGCGGCGGCAGATCGACGCGCTCGCCGGCGCGAGCTGCAAGCCTACACCGCCACGGAACTCGAGTTCTATCTGTATCGCGGGACACCGAGCGAGTTGCGCGCCGCCGGCTATCGGGCCATGACGCCGACCACCGACGTGCACGCCGACTACAACATCACCGAAGGCAACGCGATGGAGCCGTTCTTCCGCGGCCTGCGGCGTGCACTCGACGCGAGCGGCGTGCCCGTCGACGTCGCGCAGGTCGAGTACGGGCTTGGCCAGTGGGAGATCAACCTCGAGTATGCCGACGCGTCTGGAGATGGCCGACCGCCACGTCCTCTTCAAGCAGGCGGTGAAGGACTACGCGACGCAGCACGGCTACACCGCCACGTTCATGCCGCGTCCGATGACCGACGACCTCGGGTCCTCGTGTCACATCCACACTTCGCTGCGCGACGACAAGGGCGCACCGGTCTTCCATGACGCGGGTGACGAGCGCGGCGTCAGTGACGTGCTGCGTCATGCCGTCGGTGGCTGTGCTGGCGCACGCGGCGGAGTTGATGTGCTGGTATGCGCCGAGCATCAACTCCTACCGCCGCACCGGCAGCCAGGACTTCGCGGGCAACGGCCTCACCTGGGGCTTCGACAATCGCACGGTGAGCACGCGCGTGCTCAGCGGCGGCGCGCCGTCGGCGACGCGATTCGAGTTCCGCCTTCCAGGTGCCGATGTCAACCCATACCTCGCGCTGGCCGGGGTGCTCGCGTCCGTCGTCGACGGCGTCGAGACGCATGCTCGATCCCGGGCCGCCGAGTGCCGGCGACGCGTACGCGAGCGGCGACACCAGCCTGCCATCCACTCTGCTTGCCGCGGCGTGAGTCATTTCTCCGCAGCGAGTTCGCGGCCACTGCTTTCGGCGCCGACGTGCTCAAGCACTATCACGCGCTCGCCGAGTACGAGTGGCACACGTTCATGCGTTCGGTGACCGACTGGGAGCGAGAGCGGTACCTGGACAGCATCTGACTTGAGCGGCACGCTGGTACTCCCGCAGCAGCGCGACTTCGTCGACGGTGTCGTGGATCGACCCGCCGCTCGACGGTGGCGCGCTGGTGCATCCCGACACGGGTGCCGAGGTTGCGCGCTCGGCGACGTCCACGATGGAGACGGTCGACCGCGCCATCGCGGCCGCGGCGCGCGATCATGCGGAGCGGCGGCTGGGCCGGACCGATCCATCGAGGACCGCGCAGTGCTGCTCCACGCGCTCGCCCATCGTCTCGAAACGCTTACGGAGGAATTCGCGTTTGCGGACGCCATCGACAGTGGCGTACCGATCGGCGTCACAACGATGTTCGCGAGCGCGCTTCCTGACATCGTTCGCGACGCGGTCTCGCACGCCCAGGCACAGCTTGCGCGAGCACCTGCTGCCTTCGCCCGGTGGCGATGCGCACCTCCTGCGCGTGCCATGGGGCCCGGCGGCAGTACTGATGCCGTTCAACGCGCCCGCATTCACCGCGGTCAAGAAGACGGCGTACGCACTGGCCGCAGGATGTCCGGTGCTCCTCAAACCGTCTCCCCACGCGCCGCACGCAGCGAACCTGCTCGCGACCGCGATTCGCGGAGACGCTCACGGAGCACGGTGCACCCGTAGCGCTCTTCCAGCTGCTCCACGGCGATGCAGTCGTCGGCACCCGACTTGCATCAGACGATCGCGTCCGCTGCCTGGCGTTTACCGGGAGCCGCAGCGGCGGGCGGCGCTGTTGCGAGCGCCGCTTCGGATGACCTGAAAGCGCTGCAGCTCGAATGCGGCAGCAACAACCCCGCCATCGTGCGAGCCGACGCCGACGTCGATGCGAGCTGCGCGCTTCCCTCGTCCACGGTTTCACGAAGCTCAACGGCCAGTGGTGCGAACGCCCCGGGACCGTGTTCGTCGCAGAGTCGCTGCACGATCGGCCTGGTCACCGCGCTGCTGCGACCATCTCGAAGCGCTGCGGCCCGGATCGTGTCTCGACATCGCGACCACCTTCGGCCCACAGGCGAACCCGCCCAGGCGCAGTCGGTGGACGATGCCATCCAACGACTCGACAGCCGGGGAGCCACCGTTCATTCGGTCTTCGACGACCGCGCGTCCGGCGGGCTGCTTCCGCTCCCCGACTGTGATCACCGGTGCCGATCCCGCCGACACCCTCGACGAGATCTTCGGTCCGGTCCTCGTGCTGCACGCGGTCCCCGACGACGCGCGTGCACTCGCTCTGGCCAATCGCCTGCGCGGCGGGCTTGCCGCCTACGTGTTCAGCGCGGATGTCGACGCCGGCGTGGAGATCGGGCAGCCAGATGAACGCGGGCGAGGTGAAGATCAACGGCACGAGCGTGCTCGATCTGAGCCCGTCATCGACACAGAGCTTCTGGATCGGTAGCGGCATCGGTGGGCACGGCAATGCGGAGCTGCTCCGTTTCTTCACCGGCACCCGGATCGTCGGCCCCGACCTGCCCGACGCACCGATCTGAATGGGCGAAACGCGGCCCGGTGTCGTCGACGTCTCGCCCGGCACGCACGCGGTGCTCAGGCCGCTGCCGATGGCAGCGTTTGACCTCGGTGAGGGATTCTGGTCGGACCGCCGGCGCCTGAACAGTGAGCTATCGCATCGCACACGGGTTCGCGATGCTCGAGAGCTCCGGCAACCTCGACAACCTTCGCAACGCAGCCGAAGGCCACGGAACGTTCCGCGGGCCGGTGTTCATGGACTCCGACGTCTACAAGTGGCTCGAGGCCGCCGCATGGGAGCTGGGATGCTCACCCGACGCGCCGCTGCGCCAACGCGTCGATCGATGTCATCACGATCGTGGCGGCGGCGCAGACGGCCGACGGCTACATCAACTCGCTACGTCCAGGTCGACCGACCCGCCCGCGCGTTGGGGAGACCTCGCGCACGGCCACGAGCTGTACTGCATCGGCCACCTGGTGCAGGCAGGCATCGCGATGTCGCGCGACGACCGGCGACGACCGGCTGCTGCAGCGTCGCTGAGCGTGCGGTGAGTTGCGCGAACGCCGTTTTCGGCGACGGCCGTCGCGTCGATGTACCCGGGCATCCCGAGATCGAGAGCGCGCTCGTCGAGCTGTCACCGTCACACCGGCAATGTCGCCGCACCTGCAGCTCGCGAGCTTCTTCCTCGACAACCGCGGGCACGGGCTCATCCGCGACGGACGCTTCTACGAACCCGCGTACTACCAGGACCGCGTGCCGATCCGCGACTCATCGAGCATCGAAGGTCACGCGGTCCGCGCCGTTTACCTGATGGCGGGAGTGGTCGACGTCTACCTGGAAACCGGTGAGGACGCGCTGCTCGCCGCCGCGACGACGGCAGTGGGACGACATGGTCGAACACAAGCAGTACATCACCGGCGCGCTCGGATCGCGAGCATTCAGCGAAAGCTTCGGTGATCCAGTATGAACTGCCGGCCGCGACCGCGTATGCCGAGACGTGCGCGGCGATCGGGAGCGTGTTCTGGAGCTGGCGGATGCTGCTGGCAACCGGCGAGTCGCGATACGCGGACCAGATCGAATGGACGCTCTTCAATGCAGTGCTGTGCGGGGTCGGGCTTGACGGGACGTCCTTCTTCTACGAGAGCCCGTTGGCGAGCCGGGGCGAGCGCACCCGCGAGCCATGGTTCGGCTGTGCGTGCTGCCCGCCGAATCTGATGCGGCTGCTCGCATCACTCCCCCACTACGTCGCAACAGGTGACGAGCACGGCATCCAGGTGCACCAGTTCGCATCGGGCACGCTGACGCACGGCGACATGGTGTTGGACATACGCACCGGATACCCGTGGACGGAGACCGTCATCGTCGAAGTCCGTGCCGCACCGCAACGCGAATGCGAACTGGCGCTCCGGCTCCCCGCGTGGTGCCAGGACCCCACGGTGTCGCTCAACGGCGAGGCAATCGAGCCCGAGCGTCGCAACGGCTACGCGACCATGAGACGTCACTGGGTGACCGGTGACATCGTGGAGCTCGACTCTGCCGATGCCTGCACAGTTCATGGCCGGCAATCCGTTCATCGAAGCAACGCGCTCGGCGGTCGCCATCGTGCGCGGGCCGATCGTGTACTGCATCGAGGCGTGCGACCAGCCTGGCGCTGCCATCGACACGACCATCACCGTCGATCCCAACGCTGCGCTGCGGAGCGTCTGGCGCCCTGACGTCCTCGGCGGAGCGACGGTGGTCATCGGCGCCGGCAGCACGCGCTCAAACGAGGATTGGCACGGGCTCTACCGGCGGTTCGATGACGTATCGAGCCACCGTCAGACGATCGAGGTCACCGCCGTCCCGTACTTCCTCTGGGGCAATCGCGGGAAGGGATCCATGAATGTGTGGATACCGATCGAGGACCAGTAGCGCGGACACGATGACGGCGGCGCCCCGAACGCTGCGATATGCAGCGCGAGCTGGGACGCCGCCGCGAGGGTGGGGGGGTCGCAACCTGGAGCCGGATCCACCCGCGAGGGCGAACGGGTCCAGCCCTTAGACGGTGCGCCACCACATGAACGCGCGTCTGCCCGTCACCGTACTTAGGGATGCCGGGATGGTCAGGGTCTGGCGAGCGCTTCGCGAATGCTCGACGGGGCCGCCGTCGCGACGAGCACGTCCACGACGGCGCCGACCACGAGCGTCGACGGTGCCTCGATGCGCGCCTCATGGGCGATGGCGGCAATACGCCCGAGCGGTGCCCGAACGACCTGCTGTTGTGCGGTTGTCGCGCGCGAGACCAGCGCGGCGGGCGTGTCGGAGCCGAGAACGCCCGACAACCGCTGCGCGATCGCGTCGAGCCGCCGCGGCATCAGCACGACGAGCGTGTCGACACTCGCGGCGAGACGTTCGAGGTCGGCGATTGCTCCATCCGCGCGGTGACCGGTCACGATCGCCACCGAGGCGGCGACACCACGATGCGTTAAAGGAATGTCCGCCGCACCGGGCGCCGCGAGCGCCGCGCTCACGCCGGGGATGACGCGCACCGGAATCCCTGCAGCACGCAGCGCCTCGACCTCCTCACCACCTCGCCCGAAGAGGAAGGGGTCTCCCCCTTTCAAACGAACCACCAGATGGCCGGCACGCGCTGCGTCGATCATCAACGCATTGATCGCGGCCTGGCTGACGGAACCACGGCCGCCGCGCTTCCCGACATCGACGCGCCGAGCTTTCGAGCTGCAGAGGCGGAGGACGTCAGGATCGATCAGCGCGTCGTGCAGCACCACATCGGCATCCGCGAGGACGGCACGGGTCGCCGTCGTGACCAGGTCCGCATCGCCCGGACCGGCTCCTGCCAGCACGACTTCACCCATCGGCGGTCGATCGCCGGCGTCGCGGCCGCCGTGCTCGATCGCGAGCGCTGTCGCTGACGCTGCCGCGACATCCCCGGATCGCAGCAGCGCAAGCGTGTCCGAGTGCAGCAGGCGCTGATAGATGCGTTGCTGCACCGAACCCGAGACACCTGCGCGACGGAGCCTCCGCCGTGTGCGACCGACCAACTTCGTGAACGGCGCCCACTCCTCGCCGAGGAGTCCTTCTATACGCTCGCGCAACGCTCGCGCGAGATACGGGCTCTCACCTGAGGTGGAGATGGCCACCTGCAGCGGACCGCGCCGGACCACCGCGGGCGCGATCCAGTCGCAGCGTTGCGCGACATCCACGACGTTGAGCAGCACGTGTTCGCGGTCGGCCTCGGATCGCACGTCGCCGTGTGTCGACGTCTCGCCACTCGCGTCGATGGCGAGGAACGCCCCCGCAAGATCTCCCGGGCGAAATGGCCGCGGGATGTGGTCGACGCTCGCACCGATGGCGCGCAACGTCGCAACCTTCTCGATCGCGATCTCGGTATCGCCGAGCACGACGCAACGCCGTCCGCTCAGGTCAAGGACGACCGGGTAGAAGGGCGGTGTCCGTCATCGCCCCGCGTTCTGCGCCTGCGCGGCCCGCAGGTTTGCCACCGCCTCGGCGGTGAGTGGCGGGTGCAGGAGGCACTCCTTGTCCGAGTTCCCTTCCCACCACCAGCGGCCGGCTCGCTCGTTCTCGCCCGGCGCCGTCGCTCGCGTGCACGGCGCGCAGCCGATCGACGTGTAGCCCCGCTCGTAGAGCGGATGCGCCTCGATCCCCTGCTCCCCCAGGTAGTCCCACACCTCCTCGCGGGACCACCCCGCCAGCGGCACCACCTTGGTGATGTCCCCGTGGCCCCGGTCCGACGCCACCACCGGCGTCCCCGCTCGCGTCGGCGTCTGCTCCCGGCGCAGCCCCGTGATCCAGGCGTCGTACTCCTCCAGCGCCTTCCCCAGCGGGTTCACCTTGCGCACCGCGCAGCACTCGTTGCGCAGCGCCATCGAGCGCCGGAACTGCATCGTCCCGTGCTCCCCGGTCATCGTCTCCAGCTCCTCCGCGTCCGGGGACAGGATCCGCAGCCGGATCGGATAGCGCGCCCGCACCGCCTCGATGTACTCCAGCGTCTCCTCGTGGAGCCGACCTGTGTCCAGGGTCAGCACCTCCGGCTCCGCCGTGATCCGGCACGCCAGATCGATCAGCACCAGCGACTCCGCCTGGAAGCTCGCCACCAGCGCCACCCGCCGAAACCGCTTGTACGTCCAGCGCAGGATCTCCTCCGCCGTCCCGTCCGGCGCCGTCACTGCACTCATGCGCTCACCTCCTCGGCCGCGTGGCGATCAGCAAGATGCGTGATTCCCTGACGCGCGCACCAGTCGCCGAAACCCTTCGCCCGGGTCCTTGGTCCGCGCGTACTCGAGCATCGGGCCGCGCAGCACGCCGGGGATCTCTTCCAATTTCACGTTGCGCGCGTAGAGCGCATTGAGACGCGTGCCCTCGGTGTCGCCGCCGAGGAAGACGTCGTACTTGCCGAGCGTCGTCCCGACGAAACCGACATCGCCGAGGTACGGCCGTGCGCAGCCGTTGGGGCAGCCGGTCATCCGATAGCTGATGCGCGAGTCCCGCAGACCGGCATCGCGCTGGAGCACGCGTGATCTCGCGGATGAGCGCCGGCATGACGCGCTCCGACTCCGCGACCGCAAGCCCGCATGTCGGCCAGGCCGGGCACGCCATCGAGTCGCGGATCGCGTTCGGCACTACCTCGGACGGCGTGACATTCCACCGAGCGAGGATCCCGGTCACGACCCCGCGATCCGCAGCGGTCACGTCGGCGATGAGCACGTTCTGCTGCGGCGTCAGGCGGATCTGCGGACGCAGTGTCTCGACGACCTCGCGCAACGCGGACCGCAAGGCCGCATCCTCGGTGTCCTGGATGCGTCCGTTCTCGACGAACAAGCCGTAGCAGATGCCGTCCGTCGCCCTGCTCGTGCCAGCCGAGATGGTCCTCGACAGATCCCAGCGCAGCTGCCGCGGCGGCGCCATCGCGAAGGAGAGTACGCGCACCGACCTCGGTGCGAAACCACGCGATGCCGCGGTCGGCGAGCAGGTACTTGAGCCTCGCGTGACGCCGGTCCGCGCGGTTGCCATAGTCACGCTGGACGCTCACCACGGCGCGCGCCACCTCGACGGCGTGGTGCGCCGCGATGTAGCCGAGCGGTTGCGCCACCGCAGGCCATGTGTTCGGCTTGTTTGCGGTCCGGCCGAGGCCGCCGCCGACGAGGACATCGAAGCCGTCGAGCGTCCCGTCAGCCGCGGGATGCGCGACGAGGCCGAGGTCGTTGGCGTAGATGTCGACGCAGTTGTCGCCCTCGATCGCGAGTGCCGTCTTGAACTTCCGAGGCAGATAGCGCTCGCCGTAGAGCGGATCGGGCGCCGGCTCTGTTGACGTGGCGAGCTCGCCGTCGAGCCAGATCTCGCTGTAGGCGCGTGTCACCGGCGCCAGTCCGTCGACGAGGCCCGCCAGGCGTGCGTGGATCTCGCGATGCAACCGATCGTGCCACGGCGCCGGGCAGCACATGATGTTGCGCTCGACGTCGCCGCATCCCCCGAGCGTCGTGAGCAACGCGTCGTTGATCGCGCGGATCGCGGCTTTCAGGTCGCCCTTGAGTACTCCGTGGAGCTGGAAGTCCTGGCGAGTGGTGACACGCAAGCGTCCCGTTGCCCCACTCCTCCGCGATCGATCGTGCGCGAGGTACGCGTCGGGGCTGACGATGCCGCCGGGAATGCGGGTGCGGATCATCATCATGTGGTGCTTGTCGAGCCCGAGACGGCGGGCCTCCTTGCGCCGATCACGATCGTCCTGCTGGTACACGCCATGGAACTTCAGGAGCACGCCGGCATCGTCGCTGAAGATCGGCGTGTCCTCGAGCAACTCCGCACCGATCGTGCCGCGAAGACCGTCGCCATGCGCCTTCGCGCGCTCGGCCGCCGACATCTGCTCGATGTCGCCGTTGCAGCCGCACGAATCACACACGGTCAGACCTCGGATGATGCCATGAATGTTGTTCTCGACTTTGTTGATGACCCGCGCGCGAGTGCGTGAGCCGACTTGTTCCTGCTCGGTACCGCGACGCGTTGCGGCACTATCGGCGAGGCACCATCGGTGCCTCAGCGCAGAGGATTAGCCCTACAGTTCGGGACGCCCGCGCGGATACGTCCCCAATCCAGCCAGAAGCGCCGGGTCAGCATGTGGACGGCCGCGCAGTTCATGTGGTGCGGGATCCTACCGAATCCCTACTTTGCAAGTCAACTTTCGTACTCGGTTCTCTGGGCGCCTACGACCACAGCGCGTCGAGGACGACACCGACCCGCTCCATCGCCTCCCCGGCGTCGTTGCCGGCGAGATCGGACCGATGGGCGCGTCTCGATCACGTCCTCGCAGTGGCTGCGCACGCTGTCGGTGAGGAAGCGCGACGGCTGCGCCCACCCGTGGCGATCATCGTGACCACGGGGATGATGGTGGTACCGCTCCGGGACGTAGAGATGGAGGGATGTGCGAGCGCGGGTGAGCGCGACGTAGAAGACGCGCCGCTCCTCTTCCAGACCGGCATCCGACCCAAGGGCCATGTCCGAGGGGATATTGCCGTCGGTCACGTGCAGGACGTGGACAACGTCCCACTCGAGGCCCTTTCGCAGAATGGACGGTGGACACGACGAGCCAGTCCTCATCGACGCTCGGTGGCCCCGCGAACGCCGACGTCGAGCGCGGCGGCTCGAGAACGTGGTCGGCAGCAACGTCGGACAGCCTCGCCGCCTTCGCCCCCGCCGCCACGAGCGTCTCCAGGTCGGCGAGCCGCGCGCCCGGTTCCGGATAGGCAGCTTCGACCAGTGGTGCGACGGCAACACGCAGCCGTTCCGCATGCGTCGCGATGGATTCCTCCCCACGTGCACCGAGCGCACTCACGAGCAGCGTCGCCGCAGGTTGCGCAACGACCGGCAGCTCGAGCGCCGCGAGGGGCCAGCGGCGCATGACATCGCCGTCGGTCGTGATCTGATCGCGATCCGGACCGATCAAGCCGAGCGTGGTTGCCACGCGCCGCGCGGTCGCCGGTCCGACACCGGGCAGCAACTGCAGGAGGCGAAACCAGGCGACGACGTCGTTGGGATTGTCGGCGAGCCGGAACGCGGCGAGGAGATCCTTGACGTGTGCGGCTTCGATGAAACGAAGTCCACCGTACTTGACATACGGGATGCGTCGCGCGCCGAGCTCGAGCTCGAGCAACGCGGAGTGGTGTGCCGCACGAACGAGCACAGCCTGTTCGCGCAACGCAATCCCCGCCTCACGATGCGCAAGGATGCGCTCACAGATCGCGTCCGTCTGCGCGTCCTCGTCGGCGCAGCGCACGACCTGCGGTGACGCTCCGCGAGCGCGGCGCGCCGCCTGCAGCACGGCCGAGAAGCCGACGCTCGCCTCAGCCCCAACCGCATTGGCCACGTCGAGAATCTGCTGACTCGACCGATAGTTCGTCTCGAGCACGATGGTTCTCGCGCCAGGAAAGACCTTGTCGAACTCCAGGATGTGGCGCGGTTCGGCAGCGCGAAACGAGTACAGCGCCTGCGCGTCGTCGCCGACCACCGCGATGCGTGGATCGCCGCTGCGCAGCCCGCGCAGCACATCAACCTGCAACTCGTTGACGTCCTGGTACTCGTCGACGAGGATGTGATCGAACGCCTTCGCCAGACGGGGGCCGAGACGTTCGTCCTGCACCGCGGCGCGCCAGAGCAGGAGCAGGTCATCGAGGTCGACGAGGCCGGCCTGGCGCTTGCGACGCGACGTAGCCACGGCAGATCTCGGCGATGGGCTCGATGAAGTCGTCAGCCCAGGGAGCGATCTCGGGCACCACCGACGACAGCGGCCGGCCGGTGTTCACGGCTGTGGAATACAGATCGACCAGCAACGTCTTGCGCGGAAAGCGACGCCGCGTCGCCTCGGCGTGGCCCTGCTCGTCGCGAACGAGATCCATGACGTCGGCGGCGTCGGCAGCGTCGAGGATCGAGAAGCCATCGGGAATGCCGAGGGTCGACGCGAACCGTCGCAGCGTCCGATGCGCGATGGCATGAAACGTCCCGCCGACCACTCGGCCCGCGGGATGCCCAGCTGATCCGTCCATGCCGATCGCCGTCAGGAGCGCGGAGGTGCGGGCAGCCATCTGGCGTGCGGCGCGGCGCGTGAAGGTGAGCAGGAGGATCCGCTCGGGTGGCGTCCCGGTCGCCAGCAGCCATGCGACGCGGGCGGAGAGGGTCGTCGTCTTGCCAGTCCCGGCGCCGGCGAGGACCCGCAGCGCACCGCCGTCATGGGTGACGACCTCCCGCTGGGCGTCCGTCAGATCATCGAGCCACGCGAACATGCGTTCGATAGTACTGCCCGGCGGGGCGTTGCGCTGGCTCGGGTCGCCACAAAGTGGCGTCATCAACGCACCCGAGTTGGCGTCGATGGTCGCCGCGCTGGAGAGGCGGGGATTCGGTCATCGGTCGAGGCGTACCAATTCGCAGGACCGCCTTCAGGCGGCTCGAAGGTTATACCGGGGTTGTAATCCTATGCTACAGCTGCTATGGTGTCACCAGGCAATCAAATCGCACGCTCAAGGAGGTCAACAGTCATGGGCCTAGGTGTCGGGATCGTTCTCATCGCCATAGGCGCGGTTCTCGCATTCGCGATCCACGTCTCGGCGTCCGGCGTCGACCTGCACACGATCGGCATCATCCTGATGGCCGTCGGCGCACTCGGCGTTCTGCTTTCGTTGGTGCTCTGGTCGTCCTGGATCGGACCAGGCTATCGCCGTGGTGGCACGACGACGACAACCGTCGATGACCGCGGCCTGTAACGGTTTCGGTTTACACGACGCTTCTGACAGATTCGACAACTAGCCAATAAGGAGAGACACGTGATCATTCTGGGAGTCGTTTTCTGGCCATCATCGGGCTCCTCGTCGGGATCCCGGTTCTATGGACGATCGGCATCATCCTGATCGTCGTGGGACTGATCCTCGCCCTGCTCGGCATGGCAGGACACGCGGTCGGCGGCCGCGCTCACTACTACTGAAGCCGCTCCGCGTAACGTCGTAAGTCGTACCGCGCGCTGCCATTGGGCAGCGCGCGGTACGCGCAAATACACCCCTAGGGAGGAGAAGCAATGACCTCGGATGACGCGCCCGGCGAGGCGACAACCGACCCCGATCTGGAAGACGACGAGCCGGATCCAGGCGATGCCGGTACCCCTGCCGAGGAAGACGACGAGGATCCACAGACCCCGCCGCTCAATATCGACGAGCTGCCCGCGTACTGACGTTTCGACGTCACCTCATTGCCCGAAGCGATGACTGCGCCTGGCCTGGTGGCGCTTGTCGGAGGGGACGAATTCCACCCCGGGAACGAGGCGCAGGATGCGTTGCTCGCTGCCGCTGCTCGTGGGAGAGGAACGGCATATGTCGTTGCAACCGCGGCGGCACGATCTCATCCAGAGGCGGCGGCGCGACATGCGACCGCCTGGTTCCGGCAGTTCGATCTCGACGTTGTGGAACTTCGCGCATATACCCGAGCTGAAGCGCAGGCGCAAACGACAGCCGAAGCCGCAAGCCACGCGGCGTTCATCTACATCACCGGTGGCGACCCCGGCCTCGTGGCCTCGGTGTTACGGGAGACTCCGGTCGGCGACGGCCTCATCGCGGCGTGGCGGAACGGCGCGGTCCTCGCCGGCTCCTCGGCTGGTGCCATGGCGCTCTGCGAGCACGTGCTCGTTCGTCAGCGCTTCCCTGGAAGCGCAGACAGGCGACCCGTCGCCGGGCTCGCCGTCGTCCCGAATGCGGCCGTGCTCCCGCATCACGACACCTTCGGAAGACGTTGGTTCCCATCGGCGCGTGCGGCCCTCCCCGAGGCGGTCCTGATCGGCATCGACGAGCGGACATGCGCACTCTGGGAAGCCGGCGAATGGCGATGCCTGGGTCCGGGCGGCATCACCGTGTATCACGATTCCGACGCGAGCGTTCGCTATCGTTCGGGAGACACGGTCAGCGGGATTCCGACTCCATTGTCGGGAGGATGAGGATGGTCAGCAATAAGGACGATGTCGTGCCGGCCGAGGCGTTCCAACAATTCGTCGACGGGATCGCGCCGGAGTTCCGGCCGCTGTTCGACCGAGTCGATCGGCTGACGCGAGCGCTCCATCCCGAGGCGACTGTGGGAATTTCGTATTCCATGCCGACCTACTGGGTTGGGAAGCGTCGCCTCAACGTCGGCGTCTGGAAGCACGGGCTGTCGATCTACGGCTGGATGAAAGACCGCCCGTCGGCGTTCTTGTCGAACCATCCGAAACTGGTGACGAGCACCGGCACCATCCGCCTCACGCCGGCCGACGCCGCCGCGCTCTCCGACGCGGAGATCAGCGAGGTCATCGCGAGCTCGCTCGGAAGCTGATTCGTTCAGGCGTCGCCGGTGGGCACGATGCCCGCGCCTTCGACCATCAGGATCACCGTGCGTTCGGCGGCACGAGGACGGTGCCGCACGCCTTTCGGCACGCAGAACCCCTGTGCGCTGCGCGAGCTCGACCGTTCGATCCTCGAGATCCATGGAGAGCGCGCCTTCGACGACGAAGAAGAACTCGTCCTCGTCGTCGTGCTTGTGCCAGATGTACTCACCCTTGACGACACCGAGGCGCATGACACAGTCGTTGACCCGACACAGCGTCTGGTTGTACCAGGGGTGCGTCGTCGCATCGACGATCGCCTGGACGTCGATCAACTCGAGTGGCGCAAAGCGGATGTCGAGATGGGTGTCGAACTGATCCTCGGGATTCATGACGCGACCTCGCTGTTGGTTGCTGTTGCGGCTGCTTCGCCCTTCGGAGCAACGGTATCGATGACGAAGGCCAGCACGAGCGCCTCGTCACGCCAGGAGTTGTAGCGTCCCGAGGCGCCGCCGTGACCGGCCCCCAATTCGGTCTTCAGCAGGATCGGTGCTGCCCCGTCGGATACGTCACGAAGTCGGGCAACCCATTTCGCCGGTTCCCAGTATCCGACGCGCGGATCGTTGAGTCCCGCGGTCGCCAGCAACGCAGGGTGTCTGCCGGGCACGACGTTGTCGTATGGGGAATAGGAGCGCATGTAGGCGTACGTCGCAGCGTCCTCGGGATTGCCCCATTCCTCGTACTCACCGACAGTCAGCGGCAGGTCCGGATCGAACATCGTCGTCAGACAATCGACGAACGGCACCTCGGCGACCACCGCCGCGGCGACATCGGACCGCAGGTTGACGACGGCACCCATCAGCAATCCGCCTGCGCTCCCGCCCCGGATCGCCAGGCGCGCATGGCTCGTGAACCGTTGCCCGACGAGGTAATCGGCACACGCGATGAAGTCGGTGAACGTGTTGCGTTTATGGAGGAGCTTGCCGTCCTCGTACCATCGCCGCCCCATTTCGCCACCCCCGCGAATGTGCGCGATGGCGTAGACGAAACCCCGGTCGAGCAGACTGAGACGCGTCGAGCTGAACCGCGGATCGGTGCAGATCTCGTAGGAACCGTACCCATATAGCAACGCCGGCGCCGTTCCGTCGAGCGCGACGTCGCGACGGTGGACGTACGAGATCGGCACGCGTACTCCGTCGCCGGCAACAGCCCACAACCGGCCGGTCACATACTCGGCAGCGTCGTATCCGCCGAGGACCGGCTCCTGTTTGACGGTCGTCCGCTCGTGCGACTCCATGCCGTAATCCACATCGGATCGCGGCGTGACGAGTGACGTGTACTCGAAGCGAAGCGTGTCCGTATCCCACTCTGGATTGGATCCCGGCGAGGCTGCGTAGACCGGCTCGGGCTGATCGATGACATGGGATTCGCAGTCGCTCAGCCGCATGATGGTGATCCGCCGCAAGCCGTCGATGCGCTCGAACAGCACGGCATGGCGAGCGAAGAGGTCGACGCCCTCGAGCTTGACGTCGTCCCGATGCGGGATGAGTTCGACCCAGTGCTCGCGAGCGGGCGTGGCAACCGGTACCGTGACGAGCCGGAAGTTGAGCGCTTCGTCGTTGGTGACGATGAACAATCGGTCGGTGTGGTGATCGACCGCATACTCGATCCCCTGCCGGCGCGGTTCGATCACTGACGGCGCCGCAGTGGGCTCATCCGAGCGGAGCAGGTGCACCTCGCTGGTCATCTGGCTGTTCAGCGAGATGAGGATGAATGCACCGCTCCGCGTGCGCGCGACCGATGCGAAGTAGCGCTCGTCGTCCTCCTGCAGGACGAGCACGTCCGTGTCGTTCGCCGCGCCTACCTGGTGCCGCCATATCTGCCACGGACGCATCGCGGCGTCGGGCCGCGTGTAGAACACGTATGCCGAGTTCGCTCGACCATGCAAGCGAGTACGAGACATCCTCGAGCACGTCGGGAAGGTCGACTCCTGTATCGAGGCTGCGCAGGTGCAGCGTGTAGCGCTCGGCCCCGGTGAAGTCGACGCGTGTACGCGAGAGTCGCGTGGTCCGGGCTCACCTCCGCGTCGCCGAGGTGGAAATATCCGCGCTCGCCGGCCACCGCATTCTCGTCGAGGAGGATCTGCTCGTCGCCACCATCGTTCGAGCGCCGGCAGTGCACCGCGTACTGACTGCCTTCGAGGTTCGCGTGTAGTACGACGTACGGACCATGCGGGACCGGTGCGCCGATGTCCGTCTCCTGGACGCGGCCCACCATCTCCGCGTAGAGACGCTCGCGGAGGGAGCCGATGTGCGCAAGCGCCGTCTCCGTCCATGCGTTCTCCGCCTCGAGGTGGGCGATGACCGCGGGATCGTCCCGGTTGCGCAGCCACGCGTAGTCGTCGATGCGGTCGTCGCCGTGCGCCGAGCGCACGACGGGATGCCGGGCGGGGACCGGTGGGCGAGCGCCTTCCTGATCGATGACGTTCGTCATGGATCTGCCTCAGTCGATGGGATGGCGGTGTGCCTGCTCGGTCGGCACCAAGGCATCGGTGGCGCTGCCGCAGCCTCGGGGAGCCTCGCTGGACGTGTCGGCCGCAGGTGCGCCTGGCTGATTCTATCGGACCGCCGCGTCCTCCCAGAGGCCGAGAATGTTTCCCGCCGGATCTCGGAACGTCGCGACCATGCAGGTCCCCTCCCCGTACGGCGCGCGAACGACCTCCCCGCCATGGTCAACGATGCGCCCGACGACCTCGTCGATACCGTCGACATAGATGAAGAGGAGCAGACCGGGCTCACGCGCAACGGCCTGGTCGCTCATCCACGCGCCACTGACGTAGCCGCTGGCGTCGTCGAAGGTGGGCCGGTCGCTGTCGTGGTCGCGAACGGCCCACCCGAAGACGGCCTCATAGAAGCGAGCCGCCTCGTGCACATCGATCGCGGGGATGTGCAGGTACGAGATCCCGCCGGGCCGTTTCAGGAGCGGCTCGACGCCCGGATCCTCCGGAATTTCGCTCGTCGCGTCGCCCCTTATTTCGGTTGCGGGGTGATCCGCAGGTACGGCTTCGGCGCGTTGTACCCGGGGAAGAGCTCCTTGGCCTCCTCGTCGGACACTGAGCCGGCGATGATGACGTCGTCGCCCTGCTTCCAGTTCGCGGGAGTGGCAACGCGGTGCTTCGCAGTGAGCTGCAGTGAATCGATCACGCGCAGGACCTCGTCGAAGTTGCGTCCGGTGGTCATCGGGTAGACAAGGATCAGCTTGATCTTCTTGTCCGGCCCGATCACGAACACGTTGCGCACGGTCTGGTTGTCGGCCGGGGTGCGCTGCGTCGGATCGCCCGACACGCTGGCGGGCAGCATCTCGTAGAGCTTCGCCACATTGAAATCGCGGTCGGCGATGATCGGATAGGTCGGGCGAGCGCCCTGCGTCTCCTCGATGTCGTCCGCCCACTTCTCGTGCCGGTCGAGCGGGTCGACCGAGAGGCCGATGACCTTGACGCCGCGGCGATCGAACTCCGGCTGGATGTTCGCCATGGCGCCGAGCTCGGTGGTGCAGACGGGCGTGAAGTCCTTGGGATGCGAGAAGAGGACGGCCCATGAATCGCCGATCCAGTCGTGGAAGTTGATCGGCCCCTGGGTGGTCTCTGCCTCGAAGTCAGGCGCGGTGCTGCCGATTGAGAGGGTCATCGTGCGTTCTCCTGGTCCTGTGATTGGCGCCGCACTGGCGCGCCTGATGGTGAAAGGTGACTACAGAGGTCAAGTATGCCAAGCCACCTCGCTCCGGCGCCAGTCGGGTCAGTCGGCCTCGGCCCCGACGAGCGCAGCATCGCCGACGGGAAGCTTCGGGCAGCTGGAGATCTGCCCGATTCCCAGCCTTCGCATGGCGATGCAGCCCGATGCCGGCGGCGATCGAGGCATGACAACCCGCCGACGGCGATCCCGGCGCGCGCTCCCGCCACCTCGATGATCCAGCCGATCAGCGGGCCGCCGATGGGGGTCGATCCCATGAAGGCCACCGCCCACAACGCCATGACGCGTCCCCGCATCGCCGGCCTGGCTTCGAGTTGGAGCGTCGAGTTGCCGGTGGACATGAACGTGATGGCGGCGAATCCCGTCACCCCCATGGCGACGAACCCGATGGCGAGGGACGGTGCGAGCGCCACGCACAACATCGCGATGCCGAAGCCGGTGCCCGCGATGGTCATCGTCTTATTCCGGGGCGGCCACGTGCGGCGGTCATGAGCCCGCCGAAGACGGCGCCGAATCCCATGGCCGCCGTGAGGAAACCGTACGTCGCGGCGTTACCGCCGAAGGTCTGCTTGGCGAAGACGGGCAACGACACCTGAAACTCGTACGCGAAGGTTCCAACCATGCCGGCCATCAGCAGCGGCACCCACAGTCGCGGCTCTCTCGCAACGTAGCGAAGCCCCTCACGCAGCTGTCCTTTCGCACGGGGAGCCGGCGGACTTGGCTTGAGCTCCTTTGGATCCATCGATGTGAGTGAGGTGACGACCGCGATGAAGCTAGCGGCGTTGACGAGGAAACAAACGCCCACGCCGACCGTGGCAATGAGCACCCCAGCGACCGCGGGACCAACAGCCCGCGCCGCGTTGACCATCGTGGAGTTGAGGCTCACGGCGTTGCGAACGTGCTCGGGACCGACCATCTCGAGCATGAAGGCCTGGCGGGCCGGAATCTCGAAGCAGTTGTTGAGGCCCAGGATGACCGCGAGCAGACAGATCTCCCAGAAGACGACGACGTGTGTCATCGCGAGGACACCGAGCACGAGCGCCTGAACGCCCATCAGGGACTGCAGGACGATGAGGAGACGGCGCTTGTTGACGCGGTCGGCGATGACCCCGCCGTATGGGGCCAGCAGCAACACCGGCAGCATCTGCAACGCAAGGACGAAGCCGATCGCCGTTGCGGAATGCGTGACGGTGAAGACGAGCCACGACTGCGCGACGGACTGCATCCATGTCCCGACGAGCGACGTGGACTGACCGAAGAAGAAGAGCCGGAAGTTCGGAATGGCGAGCGCGGAGAAGGTGCGCCTGGTGATGGCGACCACGCGGCTCAACTCAACGGCTCCTCGTCGTGACGGGCGGTTCCGGTTGGCGAAGGCGCTCCGCCAGAGCCTCGAGCACGGGGAGCGCGACTGCGAGCGCATCCCGCTCGCTCGGCTCAAGATCGCGGAGCCGCTTTGACAGCGCGTCGTTGCGCTCCGAGCGAATCCGTTCGAGGAGGCGGCTGCCCTTGTCAGTCGCGACGACGCGCGAAACCCGTCGATCGACGTCATCGTCGAGGCGGCGGATGAGCCCTGCCTCCTCCAGCCTCGGGATGAGACGAGAGAGCATCGTCGGATTGAGACCGGCAAAGGTGGCGAGGTCGGACATGCGAATCGGGCCTTGCTTCTCCGCGGCGATGAGCACGTCGACTTCGGCCGTCGTGAGCGAACCGGCTGCAGCCGTGGGACGCAGACGGCGCGACATTCGGGTGACGGCACTACGCAGGCGCGCTGCGGTCAATTCGCCAGTCGTCTCCGGCCTGGGCGGGCTATTCGTCGTCAGTGTTCGGCTCCCAAGGTACTTGCTTGCTGGCAAGTATCATATCGCAGGGAGCCGAAAGGGCGCAAGGGAGCCGGCGACCAGGGGCGCTCCAGCCCGATCACCCCTGTACGGCGTTGACGACGCGCGCGATCTGCTTCACGTGCGGCCGCTCGTGGCGCGCCAATCGCTGCGCATAGTCGAGGACGGTCAACTCGAGCGGACTCCCCCCACCGAGCACGATCGCGCCGCGTGACCAGTCACGGGTCGTCAGTCGTTGCAGCACGGGGAGGAATGCGTCCCGCTGCGCGGTGAACGCCTGCAGGGACCGGTGAAATGTGAGGTCCGGGTAGTCGGTGCTTCGGATCCAGGTGCGCGGGTTCACCGCCCGGAGCGTCGGCTTGTCCTCGGCGAGCATCCTGGCGATGCAGCCACCCCACACGTCGGCGCAGGACCGGAGGTGGGCGAGCACATCATTCGCCGACCATTCGTCGCTCGGTGCGGTGCGCAAGACGCCGGGCGGAACGTCGACGGTGACCTCCGCGATGCGACGCGGGGTGTCACTAAGAATGGCCAGCAGTTGCTCGATCGGGAACCGCGTGCGGGGCATCCGTTCACATGCTCCGTCGGAGAGTTGTGACGCTGGGAACGATGTGTGCTTCTAGCGAATTGTCACGCAGCAAGACCGTCGATCGTCACCTCGAAAAGGGGGCTCGTGGCCACCATGGTGTCAACATCGTCGCGCTTCCAGTTGCGCGCGATCGACGGCATCACCTCACGACGTTCAGCCTCGTCCGTGATGATCCGCGCCGTCGCCGGAAGGTCGGCTTTCACCGCTCCTTTGAGGTGGAAGATGAAATGCGGATCGGCGGACAGATTGGCGATGTAGCTGCGCTTGAACCCTGGCATGCCGCTGACATACAGATGCCCGTCGACGTTGTGAAAGAAGATCTCAATACGATGCTGCTGACCGCTCTTCCGGCCCGTTGTGGTGATGTCGATAGGGCCGCCCCTGGCGAGCGCCTCGCGGACGGATGGATCGAGCTGTGTGGTCATGGTGCTCCCCTGATGGCGCGGCCGTGCGTGGCTGTGGCTGTCACCTTAAACCGTTGGCACCCGACGACGCCCACGTCGCGGCGCTCAGGCGGCGACTGTCGGCGTCAGGAAAGGAACGGGCGCGAGGTCGAAGTCCTCAGCCGGTACCGGTCTACCCATGAGATACCCCTGGGCCGCATCACAGCCGAGATCGTCGACCAGTGCCAGGGCGTCGAGGTGTTCGATCCCTTCCGCGACGATGCGCAGTCCGAGGGAGTGGGCCAGATCGACGGTGGAGCGAATCACCGCAACGGCACGCTTGTCCCGCGGTGCACCTGTGAGAAATGTTCGATCGAGTTTCAACTCGCTTACCGGGAGCCGTCGAATGTACGTGAGCGACGAGAAACCGGTGCCGAAGTCATCAATCGAGAGGTCCACGCCCAGGGCTCGCAGCCGATCGAGGACGAGCAGGGCTTGCTCCGGATCGGCGATGAAGCAGTCCTCCGTGATCTCCAGCGTGACGCACGCCGGAGCGACGCCGCGAGCGGCGATGAGGCTGCCGATCTTTTCAGGCAGATCCTCGTCGCGCAGGCTGACGGCTGAGATGTTCACCGACACCGCGAGCGCATATCCACGCTCGGACCATCTGGCTTGCTGCGCAAGGGCTTGATCGAGCACGTCCATGGTGAAGGGCCCCATCAGCCCCGCATCGGCGATCAGGCCGAGGAACACCGCCGGCGCAAGCAGCCCGCGCGATGGATGCTGCCATCGCGCCAATGCCTCAGCACCCGTGACCGTGCCTGTCGCCAGGTCGAGGATCGGTTGATAGTGCACCACGATCTCGTGGCGGCGCAGGGCATCGCGCAGGTCTTCCATCAGCTGCAGCCGGTCCCGGGCGTCCTGGTCGTGCTCGGACGAGTAGAGCTGCCAGGGTGCATGCGCGCGCTTTGCGGCGAACATTGCAATGTCCGCCTTCTGCAGCAACCCCCCGGGTGTAGTGCCGTGGTCGGGCGCGAGTGCGATGCCGATGCTTGCGTCGACGCGAAAACTCATGCCCTCGAGCTGAAAGGGCGGTCGCAGCGTTTCGCGAACGCGTCCTGCCGCCGTTGTCGCGTCGCCTGGGTCGAGGAGCGGCGAAAGGATCAGACCGAACTCGTCGCCGCCGAGGCGAGCAACAGTGCCGGTGTCGCCCACCGCTGCAGTGAGACGCGGGCCGAGTTGCCGCAGCACGTCATCGCCGACATGGTGTCCGAGGCTGTCGTTGATCTCCTTGAAGCGATCCAGGTCAATCATCAGCACCGCGATGCGCCCCGGCGCGGCGCTTGGTTCGAGCAGCACCGCGAGCCGCTCGAAGAAGAGGCGGCGGTTCGGCAACCCGGTCAGATCGTCCGTGCGTGCCTCGCGCTTGCTGTCCGCCAGTGCTCGAAGTTCGCGAAACGCGTAGGCGGACCGGCCGATTGCGATGACGAGCGTCATGGTAGCGAGCAGGACACCGGCCGGCAGCACCTTGTGACCGGTCGCGTACACGACGATGCCGACTGAGCTCAGCAGGAAGAGCACCGGCACGAAGTTCGGCGCCTGGATCACTGCGGCGTTATTGTCCTTGGGACGCAGCCCCTGCCACGCGCTCAGCGCGATCATGAAGGCGGCGATGGCCCACAGGGTGTCGAGGGGAGTCCCGATCACGTACGTTGCCGTCGTCACCCGCAGCAGGTAGATACTGTCACCTGCGGCAAAAACGACAAGACCGATGCCCAGGGTCCACCATAGACGGCCCGGGCGCCAGCCTCGTACCGCAAAGACTCCGACGACCAGGCTGATGAGCACCAGATCACCAGTCGGATACGCGATGTTCGTCGCCACTGCGCCGAAATTGCCGGAATTCGTCTGGATGATCGGACCGAGCACAACCGTGGCTTCGAGCGCCGCGACACCCATCGCCGCGATCAGACCGTCCACCCAGAAGGTCTTCGAGATGTTCGGCACGGTCTCGCGGACGAGCAGGCCGAGCCCGAGCAGCGCAAGCGGGTAGTCGGCGAGGAACGAGAAGTCCGCTATCGAAGGGTACGGGACGGGGTTGAAGTGCTGGACCACCGCGGCATAGAGCACCGATCCGGCGGTGAAGAACGTGAGTCCGCCGGCGAACGATGCCCAAGCCCAGCGTCCAGGGCGCCGAGCAATTGCCCGCCACGCGCACAGCGCCGCGCATCCCGCGTACCCGAGGTTGGTCACCCAGACGTCAAAGAAGACGACGGATGTGCCTGGAGATCGAAGGATCGTCGACAACAGGTACAGCGCGACCAGAGCGCCCGTTGCGGTCATCAGGATCCTCGCGCCGCGAGGCACGTTCGTGAAGCTGGCAACGAGACCCGAAACTAGTCGGCGCAACGCGTGATCCTCCAGCAGGGGCTCATTCCTGGCGAGCTCGCTGCCTGGTTAGCCCTCACGATCGGCGGGAACCGCCGCGTTGGAGCGAGATCAGCGTATCGACGCCTCCCTGCTAGATCCGCTCGAACGGGTTACGGAATCGAAAGACGGGGTGCGGATCTGGAGCGATCGGTGACCGCAGGGCGCTCGGCACGCACGCCGAGGCCCTGCAGACGAACCCGAAATCAGGCGAGGTCGAACCGGTCGAGATTCATGACCTTCGTCCACGCGGCAACGAAGTCACGCACGAAAGCGGCCTCCGAGTTGTCGCACGCGTAGACCTCTGCGACGGCGCGGAGCTGCGAGTTCGAACCAAAGACGAGGTCGACCGCGGTACCCGTCCACGTGACAGCCCCTGTCGTGCGATCGCGACCTTCGTAGGCGTCGGAGGTGTCGGATGCCGTCCAGACCGTGTTCATGTCGAGAAGATTGACGAAGAAATCGTTCGTCAACGTCCCAGGCCGGGTGGTGAACACGCCGTGTGGGGATCCTCCGAAGTTGGCACCGAGACCGCGCAGACCGCCGATGAGCACCGTCATCTCTGGCGCGGTCAACGTCAACAGGTTCGCGCGCTCCACAAGAAGATGCTCTGCCGGCACGGTGTGCCCGTCTTTGAGGTAGTTGCGGAATCCGTCGAACGTCGGCTCGAGGACGGCAAACGAATCCACGTCGGTCTGCTCCTGCAACGCGTCGCCGCGACCAGGAGTGAACGGCACCGTTGCGTCGTGTCCTGCGTCCTTCGCAGCCTGCTCGACGGCGGCGCACCCGCCGAGAACGATCAGGTCGGCAAGCGAAACCTGCTTGCCGCCGGACTGCGCTCCGTTGAAGCTCTGCCGAATTCCATCGAGTGTCTGGAGGACAGTCGCCAACTCCGCCGGGTTGTTGACCTCCCAATCCTTTTGCGGTGCAAGGCGAATGCGCGCGCCGTTCGCTCCGCCCCTTTTGTCGGTGCCACGGAACGTTGCCGCCGACGCCCACGCGGTTGCAACCAGCTGAGGAACCGTCAGACCCGAAGCGAGGATCGTGCTTTTGAGGATGGCGATGTCGGCGTCGTCGATCAGCGCGTGGTCCACCGCGGGGACCGGGTCCTGCCAGATCTCGGGCTCCGACGGCACGAGCTTGCCGCGGTAGCGCGTGACCGGTCCCATATCGCGGTGCGTCAGCTTGTACCAGGCTTTCGCGAATGCAAGCGCGAACTCGTCCGGGTGCTCATGGAAGCGCTTCGAAATCGGCCCATAGATCGGATCCAGTTTCAGCGCGAGATCCGTCGTCAGCATCACGGGCGCGTGCCGCTTCGACGGGTCGTGCGCGTCGGGCACATTGCCCTGTGCGGACGGGTCCTTGGGAATCCATTGCTGCGCACCGGCAGGGCTCGTCGTCAGCTCCCACTCGTACGTGAACAGGTTGTCGAAGAAACCGTTGTCCCACTGCACAGGGTTGTTGGCCCACGCGCCTTCCAACCCGCTGGTGTGCGCGTCGTCCCCGACGCCGGTGCCGAAGGAGTTTCGCCAGCCGAGTCCCTGCTGTTCGAGGCCCGCGCCTTCGGGCTCTGCCCCAACGAACTCACCCTTGACCGCGCCGTGCGTCTTGCCGAACGTGTGGCCGCCGGCGATGAGCGCGACCGTCTCTTCGTCATTCATCGCCATGCGCCCGAACGTCTCGCGAATGTCCCGCGCTGCGGAGAGCGGGTCCGGGATGCCGTTCGGACCTTCGGGATTCACGTAGATCAAGCCCATCTGCACGGCGCCAAACGGAGCGTGCAGCTGACGGTCGCCGGAGTATCGATCCGCGGCGAGCCACGTCGCTTCGCCGCCCCAGTTGATGTCGTCGTCGGGCTCCCAGATGTCCTCGCGGCCGCCGCCGAAGCCGAACGTCGTGAAGCCCATCGATTCCAACGCGCAGTTGCCCGCGAAGATCATCAGGTCGGCCCAGGAGATGCTTCGGCCGTACTTCTGCTTGACCGGCCAGAGCAATCTGCGCGCCTTGTCGAGGTTGGCGTTGTCCGGCCAGCTGTTGAGCGGTGCGAAGCGCTGCGCGCCGGAGCCGCCGCCACCGCGACCGTCGGCGATCCGGTACGTGCCCGCGCTGTGCCAGGCCATGCGGATGAACAGCGGCCCGTAGTGGCCGTAGTCTGCCGGCCACCAGGCCTGCGACGTCGTCATCACGGCCATGACGTCCTGCTTCAAGGCGTCAAGGTCGACATTGTCGAACTCGGCCGCGTAGTTGAAATCCTCGCCCATCGGGTTCGCGCGCGAGGAAGGCTGGTCGAGCGGCCTGAGATTCAATGCGTTCGGCCACCAGTCGCGGTTCGACCGAATGCGCTCGATCTGTGGTCCCGGAGTATTCGCGGTTGCGGTGTCAGCCACGTCGGTCACGTCGGTCCTCCGTCTGTTTCAGCGTTGATTCCTGCTTGTCGATGCTCATTCCGTTGTTCGGTTCGCCGCGACACACTCGGGGCACCGGCCCCAGTAGATGACCTCGGCTTCGTCGATGACATAGCCCGCGTCGTCCGCGGCCGTCAGGCACGGGGCGTGGCCGACGGCGCAGTCAACGTCGGTCATCCGTCCGCAGCCACGGCAGATGAGATGGTGATGGTTATCACCCACTCGGTCCTCGAAGCGCGCGGGCGAACCGGCGGGCTGGATGCGGCGGATGAGCCCCTTGTCGGACAGCGTCCCGACAGCGTTGTAGACGGACTGCGGTGAGATCGCTCCAATGGCGACCCTCACCACTTTGTCGATCTCCTCTGCGGTGCTGTGCGGCCGGTCGGAAACGGCCTGCAGGACCGCAAGCCGCTGCGCAGTGACCTGTACGTCGTGGCTGCGCAACAGCGCCGCGTTCTCGGCAGATGTCCCGCTCGGCATGAGCCGTAGTGTAGCTCCAATACTGGACTTAGTCCAGCGACCGAATCGCGTATTTGCGGACGCATAATTTTCGACACACAATCGTCACGCCGTATGCGACGGCGTGCGAGGACTCGACTGACAGGCTGACTGACACAAATCTTGTAGTCCACCTGTAGTAGTTGAGGGAGAGCCGGGGATGCAGCTGCGACGGCGACAGCACACCAATCACCCAACCGCTGAGGACCGCTGGGAACGACGGCCTGCCCTGAGTTGCGCCTTGCGTTTGGGCATCTTCTTCGCACCGATCCTCGCGTCGTTCGCGATCGCCGTCCTCATCAGCGCGGTCTTGCCTCGCGCGAGCGGTCCCGCGAGCGCCGCACTCTGGATCCTCATCGTCGCTGCGGGCTCGTTCGTCACCCTTGTCCTTTTCGAGCGTGCCGCGCGGCGCCTGCTCCCGCTCGCGGCTCTGCTCAACGTGTCGCTCCTCTTTCCCGACAAAGCGCCGGCGCGTTTCGCGGTCGCGCGCCGGACCGGATCCCCGCGCCAACTCCAGGAGCAGTTGCTCGATGCCCGCGCGACCGGCAAGAACGACGACGCGCAGGGAATGCAATCGGTGATCGAGCTCGTCCTCGCGTTGAGCGTGCATGACAAGGCGACGCGAGGCCACTCAGAGCGGGTTCGTGTGTTCGCCGACTTGATCGCTGACGAGTTGAAGATCGACGAGGCCGGGCAAGCGCGGTTGCGGTGGGCAGCACTCTTGCATGACGTCGGCAAGCTCGAGGTGCCGGTCGCCCTGTTGAACAAGCCGGGAGCGCCGGACGAGGACGAGTGGAAGATCCTGCATCAGCATCCCGCCGAGGGCGCACGCCTCGTGGCGCCGCTGCTGCCGTGGCTCGGCGAATGGGGACGCGCGGTTGTCGAGCATCACGAACGCTACGACGGCACGGGATACCCGCATCGGCTGAAGGGCACTGACATCTCGCTCGCCGCACGCATCGTGTCCGTCGCAGATGTGTACGAGGTCATGACCGCGCCACGTCCCTACAAACGCGCAATGAGCATCGCGGCTGCGCGTCAAGAGCTGACGCGCGTGGCGGGGACGCAGCTCGATCCCGCGATCGTTCGCGCGTTTCTAAACATCTCCGTTGGCCGTCTCTGGCGAACGATCGGTTTCAGCGCGTGGTTCGGGCAGATCCCTGCGCTCGTTCGCCTCTGGTCCGAGCTCGGACGGATCGGCTCGTGGATTGGGTCGGGAGCGATCAGTGCGGCCACCGCCACGGTGGTGACGGTCGGGACGCTCGCTGGTCCTGCCCCGACACCGAACGCAACCAACCTGCTCAGGGCGCGCGACATCACAACGTCCGTCACTCCCGCGCCACCTTTCTCTGACCGTCGACCAATTGCGCCGACATCAGCGCCCGTCGCCACTCCCCGTCCGACGACGGCGCCAACCCCTGTCCCCACCGCAAAGCCTCCGGCCCCAAAGCCGACGCCCAAGCCGACGCCGAAGCCGACGCCCAGACCCACCGCTGCACCGACCCCGCCGCCGGTGGATCCCTGGAGCTGCGCGTCCTGTGTCAATACCTCACCGTTCTGCAGGACCGAGTGCACCAACGACAATCTCTACTGGTGCACGACCTATTGCCAAGGCAACAACAACAACTCGTGCACATCACATTGCTTCGGCAACAACAACCGCTCGTGCCTCGACTATTGCGTCGGACATAACAATCCGCGCTGCCACACGAACTGCCGTCAAAATGCACCGAATCTCATGGCGGAGACCGCCTACGACGATACGACAGCACGACCGCCCGTCTCGGTCCGAGGTATTCCGGTGCAGATACTGAACACGGTTCGCGCCGATCGGGCACCGCCGGAGCAATCGTTCGCGAGCATCCCCGGTGCCGCATCGTGATCGGCGCTTTCCGTCGCAAAGGAAATGAGCCTGTTGCAGCACCGGTGCCTGCGACCGGGATCCCATGCTCCGCTCGAGGCTGTTCCGACGAGGACGCTCAGCCGTGCGCATATCGCGATCGGCGCGGTCGAACATGCCGCACAGCGTCCTGCCGGTCGCATGGCACCGTGGTGAACGGCACCCGCTACTGCCGCCGTCACGCCGGGACCTTGCAGGCGCTCGACACCACATCCGGTCGCCCCGTGACGGTTCCTGATGTCAGCGATCGCGCCGCATCATTGGTGAGCTGGATCGCGCGTGACCTCGACGCGTCGATCCGAGCGTCGCTCGCGAAGGCCGCTCGTGCCGGCGAGACGGTGGTCGCCGACGACTATGTTCATCTTGTGCGCGATCAGACTCGCGAAGCCCGCTGGGAGCGTGGCTGGCGAATCGTCGATCACACCGGACTGGTCTTGAAGGTGACGCTGTTCGTGAACGACTCGGACGATTCCATCGTGTACATCCGCCTTGGCGAGGTCATCATCGCGAGCGGTACGCCGCCGTGGATCGCCAACCGCTTGCAGGGGTTCACGCCTGAGCCGAGCATCGACGTGGCGCAGCGTCACACGTTCTATGAATCGATCAAAACCGCGATCGCCGCAGCGCTTTGTGACGCCTCGTTCTATCGGAGGGGCTGAACAGCAGGCGGCTACGCGGACTCCCTGCCACGGACCTCGATCCGCCCTTTGCGATGACGGACCTGCAGTTGCAGTTGTGGAAACGTCGCGGGGCCTCCCATCACCGCTCCATCGCTGAGCCGAAATTGCGAGCCGTGCCACGGACAGGTGACCACCCCATCTGCAAGCGTCCCTTCGCAGAGCGGGCCTCCGGCATGACTGCAGGCGTTTTCCATGGCGCTGACCAAGCCGTTGATCCGGGCTACCAGGACCTGACGTCCGTCGACGTCAACCGCCCGCATCGCGCCCTCCGCGAGATCTTCGTCCGCAAGCACCGGCGTCCACTTCGACGGTCCGGCAGTGAAGGCACCGTGGTCGACCATGAGGCCGCGCCCAAACACCAACTCGCCGCCCACATATGCTGTGGCGATGCTGGCGCCCAGGCCTGTTGCTGCAAGCAATTGACCAAGTCGCCCCCGGCCACGAAGCCGCGCCGTCAGCGCTCCAATCTGGATCCCCAGCACAGCGCCGTTCGCGAGTCCGTGCACAAGTCCCAGGCGGCGATCGCGTCCTGCGGTGACCGACCAGTCCGCGGTGCCGGTTGCGGCGGTCGCGAGCGCGGACAGACAGCCCGCAGCCGTCATGACTGTCGCGCCTCGGTCGTCACCACAGAGATCGAGCAACGACGCTCCGCTCCATAGCCCAACCGGAAGATCGCTGAGCGCCGGATGCAACGCATGACCGATCCATCGCCCATGGAGCACGTCCATAACGGGCCGCTGGTCCGTCACCGGCTTGAGTACGCCGGCGATGCCGTCGCTGAGCGCGTCGAGACCCGGCAAGCCCTCGAGCCTGGCGAAGATCCGGGCAAACGGTGACGCCTTGAAGTTGGCATCGTCTGCGGCGAGATGCTGGTTCGCGACGCCAGCGACTGGTCTGCTGAGTCGAGGTTTCGTGTCGGCATGAGTTGCAGTCATTCGGTGCTTGTTCCTCCAGAGCCGGCATTGGTCGGCAGCAGTTCTTCCAATTTGTCGCGTGCTGCGGTCACGACGTCGCGAACGCCACGCTGGTCTCCCTTGATGACGCCGCGACCGAAGTTGAGTGCTTGATCCAGCGTGATGTGCGGTGGGAACGGGGGCTCCTCCGGATCCGTGAGCGCGTTGATGATCACGGGCCGGTCCGCAGCGAGCGCCTGACGCCAGGCGTCGTCGATCTGGTCGGCACGATCCACCCTTATGCCGACAAGGCCGATCATCTCGGCCCAGCGTTCGTATGCGACATCGGGAACTTCCTGAGACGCGACGAACTTCGGATCCCCGACGAGCACGCGTTGCTCCCAGGTGACCATGTTGAGGTCGGCATTGTTGAGCACCAACACGATCAGGCGCGGGTCCGACCACGACTGGTAATACTTGGCGGCGGTGAGCATCTCCGCCATGCCTCCCATCTGCATGGCGCCGTCACCGACCAAAGCAATGGCAACACGATCGGGATACGCGAATTTGGCGGCGATTGCGTAGGGAACGCCGGGGAGCATGGTTGCCAGACCACCGGAGAGCGTCGCTTTCATGCCGCGCCGGAGTCGCACGTGTTGCGCATACCAGGTTGCGACGCTTCCCGAATCCGCACTCAGCATCGCGTTGTCGGGGAGCTGCCGCGACAGCGCTGCGAACAGCGCCTGTGGGCGGATTCGGTCGCCGCGCTGTTCGGGCTCGGCGCGTTTGTCCATGAGCGCCCACCACTCCTTGACGTCATCGACGATACCGTTGCGCCACGAGCGGTTGGGTTGACGCCGCAGGCGCGGCAGCAGCGCGGTGAGCGTCGCCTTGCTGTCACCGCAGAGGAGCACATCCATCGGATAGCGAAGGCTCATGGCACGCGCCGCGTGGTCGATTTGAATGGCGCGGGCCTGACCAACCGGCGGGAGAAAGTTTGAGTACGGAAACCCGCTGCCGATGACGAGCAGGGTGTCGCAGCGTTGCATCATCGCCCAGCTCGGCTTCGTCCCCAGCAACCCGATCGACCCGGTGCAGAACGGGACTTCATCCGGCACGGCGGCCTTGCCAAGCAACGCTTTGGCGATGCCCGCACCGAGCACGTCTGCGACGGCCATCACCTCGTCCGTCGCATCAAGCGCGCCCGCGCCGACAAGAATCGCGACCTTGTTTCCCGCGTTGAGGAGATCGGCCGCCCGGTCTACGGCGGCCGCGGACGGCACAATCCGTGAGCGCACGTATCCCACGCCCGAGTGGATGGCTTTGACCCCTTTCGGCTGCAGCGGAACGGCCTTCATCTCCTGCACGTCGGCGGGGATGATGACCGCCGTGACCGTGTGCTCCGCGTCGGCGATGCGCAGCGCTCGGTCGAGGCAGTGATGCAGCGCACCCGGAGTGTTCACCTGCTGCACGTATGCGGATGCGACGTCCTTGAATAACGTGAGGAGGTCGACCTCCTGCTGCTGGTCGCCACCCATTGCCGCGACATTCGTCTGTCCGACTATCGCAACGACCGGCTGATGGTCGAGTTTCGCGTCGTACAGCCCGTTGAGCAGATGGATAGCGCCAGGTCCCGAGGTCGCCGTGCAGACACCGACCTTGCCGGTGTACTTCGCCCAGGCACATGCCATGAATGCCGCCATCTCCTCATGGCGCGTCTGTACAAACCGGATGCGTTCGCCGCCCCGGCTCAGCGCGCCGATGAAGCCGTTGATGCCGTCTCCGGGGTAGCCGAAGATCGTGTCGACACCCCACTCCACCAGCCGGGCAACCAGGTCGTCGCCGACCGTCTCACTCATTCGCATCGTCCCCGATACGGGCGCGCGCAGGCATAGGCGCAATCAAGTTTCATGATATGTAGACTATCATGTTGAGCGCGCACCGGAACAGCGTCCTAACCCGTGTACTGGCACCGTCTTTCGTCATCTTCGCCACGGAAGGGATCTTGGCCGCGACGTGCAATGCCCTCAGCCGGTCGATGTCGAGTTCGATCAACTCATCAAGATGTCTACGCCAGACGTCCCGCCGGCGAACGAACCCGTCGATCTCCTCCTCCATGACCCTGATGTTCACGCGTTCGACATGTCGCCGCGCGGGCTCCGGCAGCTCTGCGAGGTAGTCACGGGTCCGCGCCAGCATGGATTCGGTCAAGTCGATGAGACGCGTGTAGACATCAAACCAATACTCCGCGTCGCCACGAGTTCGGGTCGGTGGGCTCGGCGTCGATCAACTCCCGGAGGGCGTCGTTCACATCCTCGGCCATAGTCCCTTCGATGGCATCAGCCTGCTGATCGCACCAGCACAGCTTCCGTGCGAAGCTGCGGTTTCACCTCGCGATCGAAGAATTCCAGAAAACCCTGCTGGTCCTTACCGATCTGATTGATGTACAGCTCGTCGAATCCAGAGTCGATGTACTGCTTGATGGTACGGACATACGGTTCGGCGTCGGGACCGCACGGGATTGATCGCGCAACCTTGTCCTCGCTCACGAGCTCGGAGGCTTGTGTGAAGTGGAGCGGGAGCGGCAGCTCCTGCGCGAGTTGACCCGGGAGTGCTTCCGTCCTCCACAACCGGTGGGCCGTCCGTACGGCTTCGTCTCGCGACGCGGCCCAGCACACCTTCATTGAGGCAATGGCGGGACCTCGCCCCTCGAGCTCGCGGTATCGGTTCACCGCGTCGGCGTCGGGTTTGGTCGTCACGAACCCATCCCCGATACGCGCGGCGACCTCGATTGATTTCGGTCCAAACCCCGAGACCAGCACGGGAGGTGCGACCTCGGGCAGTGTGTACAGTCGCGCGTTCTCCACGGTGTAATGCCGCAGGCGTTGCGTCACGATGCCTCCCTCCCACAGCCGGCGCATGACCGCGACCGCTTCCTCGAGCATCTCCAGGCGCACTCGCACCGGCGGCCACGCGTCACCGAGGATGTGCTCATTGAGCTTTTCACCACTGCCCACGCCGAGACGGAACCGTCCCGGCATCATCGCCGCCGAGGTGGCCGCCGCCTGGGCTATGACCGCCGGGTGGATGCGCACCATCGGACAGGTGACTCCGGTGGTGACCCGAAGATTCGTGGTCGCTGCGATGGCGCCGATGACCGACCACACGAAGGGACTCTGGCCCTGCTCTTCGAGCCACGGGTGATAGTGGTCCGAGATCAGCGCAGATCTGAATCCGGCTCGACTCCGCCGCCTGCGCAAAGGCAAGCAACTCCTGCGGCCCATGCTCCTCGCTCGAAAGGCAGAATCCGAATTCCACCGCGCCTAGGCCTTCTCGCGCTTCACTTTGTTCGCTTGCTTGGCAAGCGCGGTGCGTGTCGATTTGGGCAGCTTGGATATGGTCTTTTGCTCCTTCGCCGCTGCCGCCGCCTTCTTGATGTTCTGCTTTGCGGCCGCGCGTTGCGCTTCGGTTGCCATGGGTCTCCGTGTCTCCTTGGTGTCACGGGCGTGGGTTCGCGAATATGATAGTGTGAGTATCACCTTCCATGCAAGTGAGCCCACTTGACACCGCCTCTCACTAGAAGCGGTCCCCGACGCTACATAGGGACCAGTGGGTGGCAATATGCCGACTGGCGTGGCGTCCTCTACCCGAAGCGCTTCCCCCAGCGGCGATGGTTGGAGCGGTACTCGGAGACGTTCGATACCGTCGAGGTGAACAACACCTTCTATGGACTTCCGGCCGCGACGACCGCCGAGAAATGGGCCGCGACCGTGCCGCCGGGTTTCGTATTCGCCGTCAAGATGAGTTGCTACGTGACCCACGGCAAAACGCTGCACGACACAGCAGCGCCGATACATCTCTTTCTGGAGCGCCTCTCGGGGATCGGCTCACACCTGGGACCCATCGTCGTGCAGCTCCCGCCGACGCGGGCCGCCGACCGCGACGGTCTCGAGGAGATCCTGGCTGCACTTCCCAGGAACCTCCGGATCGCGGTGGAGTTCCGTCATCCCAGCTGGTTCGACGGGAACGCCATTCGCGCCGCCCTCGAACGGCACGGCGCGGCGCTCATATGGGCCGACAGAGCTGGTCGGATGCAGAACCCTGATTGGGTCACCACGGACTGGCTCTACCTCCGCCTCCATGGAGGTCGCGGCCGAGCCGGCAACTACGGGGCGCGCGTCATCGACCGATACGCCTCGCAGCTCGCGACGCTGGATCGCGAGGCCTTCGTCTACTTCAACAACGACACGACTGGGAATGCGGTGCGGAACGCACGTGCACTCGTGGCGCGCCTGCAGCGGGGCTGAACCGCTTGCACCGCGCGGTACATCGAGCTACGGTTTTAAGTGTCCGCAGCAAGGACCAACATGGAGGAACAGCGATGGTTCTCCGAATGGACCCCACGCTGACGCCGTATCGAGGTGACCACTAGGTCCCCGCGATGCGGGGGAAGACCCCGGAGGACCTCCGGGGTCTTTCTTTTGGTCCGTGGTGTCGGCTACCGGCTAGGTTAGCTATCACCTTATGATATAGCGCCTATGTCACTGCAACCGGACATGCGAGCGCCGAAGCCGAAGAACTCGCGGTGAATCGAAGGCTGGAGGCCTCGATCGCTGCAATACGACGCGTGTTTCGGTCGGCCTCCGCGAAGCCGGTGATCGGTCCGTGCCTCAGTTTCCTGCAGCGGCACTTGCTCGCGGTGATCGCCGTGCTCTGCATCGTCGGCCTCGTTCTCGGGGTCAACCCGTCACGACTTGCTGCTGCGTTGCACAAGACCAACTGGCGAATCGCGCTCTTGATGATCCCAGTCACGGTCGCAACCTATGTCCTGCGCGGCGCCGCGTGGTGGCTAGCATTGCGGAAGATCGGTGAAAGGATTTCGCTGGCACGCTGCCTGGCGATCGAGTTTGCCGGTCAGGTGATGATCTTTCTGCCCATGGGCGACCTCGCTCGGGTTGCGATGGCACGCCGGGCCGACAAGTCTCCGCCCGGCGCGGGAAAGGTGGCCGGGACAATCGCGTTCCAGGAACTTGTCTATCTCACGCTTGTCGGGCTTGGCGTGCTGCCCAGAGTGTTCAGTCAGCCGGGCATCGCAATCCTCGTGGTGATCATGACGACTGCGCATGTCGCGGTATTCACGATTCTGATCTGGAAGCGGGCGTATCAATGGGCATTGCGGACCGTCGAGCGGATTCGCTTGCTCCGCCGCTTCGATGCGCAACTCCGAGAGCTGCAGCCGACCTTCGCCGAGTTGTTCACGCCCAGCACGCTGCTCCCGGTATTGGTCCTCAATGTGCTGTCCGTGCTGCTCACCTACCTGCTCTTCTACCTCGCCGTCGCGGCCTTGGGCGCGACACAGGTCAGCTTCATCGCCGCCGCGTTCGTGCTCGGCCTGAGCTACATCCTTTCGGCTCTGAGCTTTCTTCCCGGCGGTCTCGGCGTGTTCGAAGGACTGTTGACCGTACTCATGATCGCCAACGGGGTCCCTCCTGCGGTCGGTGCCGCCGCGGGCCTGTTATATCGCGCGTACAACGACGTGCTCATGGCCATGCTCGGCGCGGTCGCCGGTCTGTTCGTCCGCAAGCCGCCGACGAAACGAGAACGCAGCCGCTCTCGGCCGAGATCATCGACGCCGGCTCCTCGGAAATCCACGGCGAGACCGCGCTCCTGATCGGGACGTGGGTTACGACGGCACCGTCCACTGACTGACTCGGTTGTTGTTCTCCTCGACGACGTAGAGCGTGCCGTTCGGGGCGAACGCCAAGCCCTGCGGGGTGCGCATCTGGCCAACCTTGGTGCCCGCTCCACCGAACGTGCCCTCGAGCACACCGGCGCGGGTGTACTCGGCCACCTGGTTGACGCTGGCAAGCGCCACGTAGAGATAGTGGGCGTTGCCCGTGATCCCAAACACGCCGGCAGTCGGGATCGATGTGCTGACGTTGAACGACCCGAGGAATCCACCCCCGCTCGACCACGGCGCGAAGTGGAACACCTTGCCGGTAGCGCTGGTGTCGACCCACACCGAGCTATCGGTGCTGTCAACCCAGATACCGCGGACGAAGCCCATGTTCTGTGCGGCACCCATGGTGCCGAGGAGCGCTCCGGCGCTGGTCAACGCGACGACATCGCTGTCGTTGCTGTCCGCGACGTAGACGGTGCCGTTCGACGCGCACGCGAGTCCGTACGGGGAGGTCAGTGCCGAATATGCCCAGACCTCCTTGGGCGGATTGACGCTCACGTTCCAGGCAACCGCGCTGTTCGAGTTGGTGTTGGCGACGATGAGGTTGCCGGTCTGCGGGTCAATGCAGATCAGTCGGGGATAGTTCATCGTGGTCGCGGTATCACCGCGCAGTCCCCACTCGCGGTCGTAGGTCCAGGCGCTGCCGTTCGGCTTGAACTCTTCGATCCGCTCGTTGAACGTATCGCTGACGTACATATCGCCGGCACTGTCGAACGCGATTCCCCGGGGCCCGTTGAACCCGCCGGTCGGGGGCAGATCTGGGTTCGGGGACGACGGCACGACGAATTGAAAGGCACCGGATTCGTTGAATACCTGCGCGCGGAAATACCCGAGATCGCCGACCCAGACCTGGTGCGAGCTGCTCACGGCGATGTCGCGCGCACCGTCCTCGAACTGACCATTTGCGGTTCCGCAATCGCTGCCGCCGGCAGCAACGCCATTGAAGTTGAGGACAAATGCCCCGAAGCTCGGACTGCTCGGATTCGCGTTGAACTCCTGGACCAGGCAGTTCTGCCCGTTGGAAACGAATGCAAGGTTGGTGCTCGTGTCGATGGCAAGACCGCGCATGTCGAACGTGCTCGAGACACCTCCGGGGGGCGTGATCTCCGTGATCGGAAGGCAGCCCGTGGTGGGCCATGGACTCACCAGACAGCTTGGCTTGTAGACATCGATCCGGTGCTTGCCCTGATTCGCGATCCAGATGTTGCCGGCGCTATCGAACGCCATGCTCCGCGTCGCCATGAATTTGTACTGCGAGTTCGTCGGCGAGACGAATGTCGCCTTGTTTGTCTGTGGGTTGAGCACGACCAGGTCCGGCTCCGGTGGATTGTGCTTGTCGCCCCACTGGTTGGCGATGTAGACAAGGCCATTGGGGCCGACGACGCACTGCGACGGGTAGTCGAAGGCCACCGAATGCACTGCTTTGTTCGTCCCCCAGCTCGTCACCCAGTTGCCGCTCGGGTCGTACTGGTTGACGTTGAAGAGGCTCCCCTCGGTCATATAGACGTAGCCCTGGAACGGTCCCCCGCTGTTGTCGACGCAGATGCCGAACGGCGCCTGATTGGTATCCGCGCCAAAGCCGAACTTGCTCTGGCTGAACACAAAGGGTGTTGCCGGCGTGCCGTTGGTTTCGTAGTGGACGATTCGATAGTTCCAGTAGTCGCCGATGAGGATCGACCCATCGGGCATCGTCGCGGCGCCCCAGCCGTAGAGGGTCGCGGCCCCAGCAATCGGCTTGCCCTGGCTGTTCGTGAGTTCCCACCGTCGTGCCCGGTGTGCATGCCGTCGGCTTGCACCCGGTGGGCGGCGGTGCGGTGGCGCCGGCGTTGAGCACGCCGGTGCCACCGGCGGCGATGAGCAGACCGAAACACAACGCGACAAGACGTTTCCCCACGGCTACTACCTCTCAGTTACCGCGCTCCGGCACGCTTTCGATCCCTATAGCCTAGTCCCCGGGGACCGTCCAAGCGTCCCGGCTACGAGACCACGCTGATCAGCGGCGTGCTCCCTTGCCCGGATCGTGAGCTACCCGGTGCGTAGCTCCCAGCACGACGCTCAAGTCGCGAGGCGCGGGAGCTTCACGGGCTATTCCCACCTGAAGAAGCGCCTGGCGATGAATCCGAATACCAGTGCGTAAGCAAGCATGACCAGCAACGGCTGAACGGGAGGGAAAGTGCCCACCCACGCGTCGCCGATCGCCTGCACGGCCGCGCCGAGCGGGGTGAAATTGCTGATGTCCTGGATGAACGCCGGCATCAGCTGAACCGGGTAATACAGCCCGGAGAAGAACATCATCGGGTAGAGCGCCGCAGCCATGAGGCCTCGGGCGGCGCCTGACGTCCGGGCCAGCGCCGCGATTGTCAGGCCGATAGCGAACAACGCAGCCATGCAGAGGGCGATCGACAGCACCATCGCGACCGGTCCCTTTGGGACGGGGATCCCGAAGAAAACGATGCTCACCGTGACGACAAGCGCCAACGTGACCACCATCGCACATGACTGGACGACGATCTGCGCGGCAAGCACCCAGTACGCAGGCACTGGCGTCGTTGACAGACGGCGCAGGATGCCGAGCTCGCGATAGGAAACGAGCGGCCCTGGAAGATACGTGAAGGCGATCACCGCGATCGAGAAGCTCATCAGGATCGGGATGTAGATGTCGAACGGCGAATAGCCGCCCAGACTGGCCGACGGCGCTCTGAACGCCGGGATCTCGCCGAAGATGACGACGAGCAGCACGGCGACCCCCGCGCCGGCGATCATCCCTGCCGGTTGCCGCCACGCCAGCCTGGCCTCGTTGAGCACCATGTAGCCAAAGGCGGCGCGAGGCGCTCGCGGGTGGCTCAACGAGATCGTCGTCATGACGGTGTGCCCTCCCCCGCCTCGTGCAAATGCCTTCCAGTGAGTTGCACGAAGGCGTCTTCCAACGTCGATGCGTCGATTCGCACGTCGTGCGCTTCGGCGCCCGCCGTATGCATCGCCACGATCACGGCGGTTGCGAGCTCCCCCTTGCCGGTCACGACGATATGGCGGCCGTCGTGCTCGATCGCCGTCACCTCTGGCAGGCGCGTCAACAGGCTCTCATCGAACGGAGCTGATGGAAGGAACCGGACGGTTGTCGCGCCCGTGGCTCGCGCAACCAAACCGGCCGGAGTATCCATCGCGACGATGCGACCTAGTCGATGAGCGCTACCCGGTCACACAATCGCTCTGCTTCCTCCATGAAATGCGTGACCAGCAGGATCGTCGTTCCGCGATCGCGAAGGTGCTCGATCACCTCCCAGACGTCCCTGCGGGCCTGTGGATCGAGACCGGTTGTCATCTCGTCGAGGACCGCGATCTTGGGGGCGCCGATGAGCGCAAGGACCACCGACAAGCGCTGCTGCTGGCCGCCTGACAGGGATCGGTAGTAATGCTTGCGCTTATCGGCGAGTCCCAGCGCCCCGGCCAGATCGCTCACATCAGCCGGACGGGAATAGAACGACCGGTACATATCGATGATCTCGCCGACCCTCAACTTGGCGGGAAAGGCGCCTGACTGAAGCTGGACTCCGGTGATCTCATGGACACGAGCCCTGTCGGTCTGCGGGTCGATACCCATGAGCCGGATCGTCCCCGAGTCCGGTGACCGGAGCCCGACGGCACACTCGACAGTCGTGGTCTTCCCGGCCCCATTCGGGCCGAGGATGCCGAATATTTCCCCTTCGACCACCGAGAACGAGACGTCGTCGACCGCGACGAGCGAACCGTACGTCTTGCGCAGATGGTCGATCTCAACCGCCAAACCGCTCGTCGCTATCACCTCTGACGGAGCCCTCGAGCCTCCTGGCTCGCTCCCGGGATGAACGGCGGTATGCATCACTTTCTCCTGCCCGCGAGCTACCCCTATCCTCGCGAGCAACTCGATTCGGCTTCCGCCAAGTATGGGTCTCTGCGGCCGAGCTCCTGGATCTCGATGTGCGCTTTACCCGGGGAGCGTCTCGCCACCGATCGGCGCCAGCACCTCCCCGGAGTAATAACTCGACTGTTCGTCGCTGGCGAAGAAGAGAAACGACGGGGCGATCTCATCCGGATCAGCCGCTCGGCCGAACGGCGTGTTCTTGCCGAAGTTTTCGACATGCTCAGCGGGCATGGTCGATGGGATCAGCGGCGTCCACACCGGGCCCGGCGCGACGCAGTTGACTCGGATCCCGCGATCCTTGAGCGCCTGCGCCATGGAATACGTGAAGGCGTGCACGGCACCCTTGGTGGCGGCGTAGTCGATCAGGCTCTTATTGCCGCGCAGCCCATTGATCGATCCCGTGTTGATGATCGAGCCGCCCTCGCGCATGTGTGGCAGTGCTGCCTTCGTGCACCAGAAGTAGCTGAAGACATTTGTCCGGAACGTTCGCTCGAGCTGCTCAGACGTCAACGCCTCGAAGCGATCGACCGGATGCTGGTATGCGATGTTGTTGACAAGGATGTCGATGCGGCCGTGTTTGTCCACTGCGTGATCGATGAGACGCAGGCATCCAGCCTCTGTGCTCAGATCGCCGCGCACGGCCGTCGCCTGCCGGCCGGTATCCATCACGTGACCGACGGTCGCAGCGGCATCCTCCTCCTCCGACAGGTAGCCGAAGACGATGTCGGCGCCTTCCTTGGCGAAGAGCACGGCGACGGCGCGACCGATGCCCGAATCGGCGCCAGTCACCAGAGCCACCTTGTCGCGCAGTTTGTCGCTGCCGACGTAGCCCTCCATATGGTCATGGGGACGGGGCGACATCCGTGCGGTGTCGCCGGGGTAGCGCTGCGCCTGAGCGGGGATCGCTGTTGCGTCGGGTGCCATTTCTACTTACCAGCCGCCTGCAGCCACGTTACAGCCTTCATAGTGCATCTCCTGAGCGATTGGCACTCAATAGCTTAAAGGCTTGTACCGGCCCGATGCCCTCGATTCAGCCAGTTGTGACCGCACGCACCGCGAACAGGAACGTCGCCACCGCTCCGCCGACGAGCCACAGCCGCTCCTGGTTCTCCGGACGGCTCCTCCCGATCCACGCGCACAGGGGCAGCGCGACCAGCGTTGCTCCCCCGTAGAACCAGTGGATGATCTGGGCCGGCCGCGACCCGGTGAGGACGAGGACCAGGCCAACGACGGCCTGCAGCGCCACGACCCCCGAGGCGAGGATCAGATAGACACGTACGGTCGCCAGGATCTGCGGACGGAAGAGGCTGATGACCGTCGCGATGGCGCCTCCTGCCGCGAGGATCGTCACGACGAACCCGAGCCGGTCGTGAATGAACATGCGAACGGTCAGCGAATCATCGCGATCATGCCGCTGCGCGGAAGCTCCCGGTACGCACTCGCATCGCTGAGGGATAGCGGCGACGAGTACGCATGTGCGAGCACGCCGATGTGCCGGCGCAGCAACGCGCGCAGGTCCGCAGCGGTCTCACATCGCGTCGAGCCGAGGGGTTCTCCATCGCCGACGATGCCGAACCGCGGCATGATCGCCGCGGCGACGAGATCGAGCATCTCCCACACCGAATCCTCCCCGGGCACGACGTCGATGAGCTCGTCCCACGCCGGCAGTGTCACCGACACCTCGTCGTCCCCATCGCGGAGGTGATGCGCCTCGAACTCGAGGGTGGTCCCGCACCACGTCAACAGCTGTGAATGGATGAGCGGCATGCCATGTCCGCTCCCGAGGGCACGCGGACGTTCCGCCATCGACGCGCCAGTCGCGACCAGCTCGCTCACGACGCGTGACAAGAGCCAGGGATCGCTGTCGCGAGCACGATCACACGTGAATCGGATGCATGTGCAGCCGGCCGTCCCCAGATGCACCGACCATGCAGGCGATCCGTCGCGCATCACGCCGGCGGCGGCTGAGGCGGCGTGCACAGCGTCAGTCGCCAGTCCGGCGCCGCTCCCGGGAGACCACCGCCGAATGGGGCACGAATCGCGAAGACATCGAAGACGCCCCACACGATGCTCGACGTATCGCTGATCGGCGGGTACGCAAGCACCGCCAGCTGCGACTCCCCGGGATCAACGTGGAGCGTGCAGTTCCGATCGCTCGGCTCAAGGCTCAGGAGCGCCAGCGGGAACATCGGATGATAGAAATGGCTGAGCGGCCCAGATGCTGTTCCCGCCGGCGCGTAGTCGGCGGCGACCTGCATCGCATTCAGCTGCGGGTCGGACCCGGCGGCACCCTTGTTGCGAACCGCGATCCCGACAAACGTGAAGTCGCCGTAGCGTTCCAACGCGGCCCAGCCGCTCGCATCGGCTCCACCTTGTTTGATCAACTCGCCACCGGGAGCCCGAGTGATCATGACCACCGTCATCGGATCGGGGTTCTGATAGATGCCGCCGTCAGGGCTCGTATCGATGGTGACGTCGGCCAGTGGCTTGCCTCCCTGAGGAAGACCGAGCGAGGTCAAACTCACCATGGGAGTCGGTCCCGCACATGCCGCCAGCATCGCGGCACACAGCAGGAGGACGGACGTCGTACGGCGCGCGCTCACCGCCGGCGCAACACGATGCGGCCCAGACCGCGCATGAGCACGACCCCTGCCGCTGTGGTGACGATCGCCGCCACCAGCACACTTCGATCATCAAAGGTGGCAACGCCGCCGAGTGCGCGGATGAACGCGGAGTCGAGGTATGAAAAGGGATCGACCTGCGCCGCGATCCAACGCCAGCCGTCCCGTGGCACGCCGGTGAAGAGGCCACCAAAGAACATCAACGGCGCAAGCAGCACGAGCACGTCGATGAGCACCTCGCCTGCTCCACCGCCGGCCGCGGCCACCACCGAGCCGAGCACGTTGGCAACGAAAAGTACCGCAAGCTCGATCAGCACGAGCGCGAGTGCGGCCGGAGCGGTCACGGGCGCCAGCACGAAGATGGCAACCAACACGGGCGTCAGCTGCACGGCATCGACGATCGATGACGCGGCGACCCAGCGCAGCATCGCTCCGCCCGGCGACCGTGGCGTGATCGCGAGCCGTGCCAGGAGCCCGCTCTCTCGAGCCCGGGCAACGCTCATCGCCGCGCCCACGGCGCCGGTCATCGCCGTGAGCACCGTGAACAGCATCCCCGACCAGAAGGTCGGTGCGTGTCCGGCGAGCAGGGGCAACGTGAGCACGAGTGGAATCGCGACCTTCAACGCAAGCGCTCGCGGCCGCGACGCGGTGACGAGTAGCTCGCGTGCGAACAGGCTGCCAGGCATCATCCGGCGGACCAACGGTGCGCGAGCAGTCGTCTGCATCATCGTGGCGCCGCCTGGTGGTCGAGGGCGATACCGGTGAGTTGCCGAAAGACGTCGCTGAGGTCAGGACGTTGAATGCGGAGTGCGCGCAGCCCTCCGGGCCATGCGTCGACGGTGCGGACGACGGCGGCAAGCGCGGAAGTCGTCCACCAGGTCGACGGTCACAACGTCTGCGGTTGAGGCGACGTTCCCTATCCCTGGGATCGTCTGCAGCTCACCGATCCGCGCGTTCGTGTTCTCGGCAATGGTCATCTCGACGCGGCGCGCATCGCCGACCGACGCAAGCAGCGCTTCCGGCGCGGCGTCTGCGACGACATGGCCGTGGTTCAGGAAGATGACCCTCGTGCACGCGGATGCGACGAAAGCGCAATCGTTGCTCGCGAGGAGCGTTACGTCGCCCGCCTGCGTCCGCATCGCAAGTTCGGAGCTCAACGATTGCGTCCCTTCGGCGTCGAGCCCGGCGGTCGGCTCGTCGAGCAACGCGATCCGAGGCTGGTGGGCCAATGCCTGCGCAAGCGCGAGGCGGCGACGCATGCCGAACGAATATCCGGCAATGGGCTCGTCGGCGACATCAGCAAGGCCGAGTTGCCCCAACGTCTCCGCGACCGCGCCGTGGATGTCGCGGCCCGGCGTCCACTGCCGGCACCAGAAGTACGTGCTCTGCCGGCCTGTGAGCCCAGGGTCGTCGAGCGTGGCATCTCCCGCGAATCCGATCAACCGCCTGGCGCTGCGCGGAACAGCGGTGCCGCACCACTGGACCGTGCCATGTCGAGGGCGGGTCACGGTCGCCAGGATCCGCAGCAGCGTGGTCTTGCCGGCACCGTTGGCGCCCATGATCGCGGTGCGTTCCCCGGCCGTCACGCGCAGATCGACCGGTCCGACGCCTCGCCCGTTGCGGAATCGATGCTCAACAGCCGACGCATCGAGCATCGGAGCCAGCTCGAATGGGACTTCGCGAGACGGCTGTACCTTTTGGCGTTGGTGGCTGATCATCGGGGCACCAACGTGAGCAGTGTGGCAACCTGCGCCGCGACCTCGGTCGGCTTGAAGGGCGTTCGCACCAGTCCGGCCGCTCCGGCGTGCATCGCGCGCTCGGCAAGTTGTGGTCGGCGGCTGTCGACGATTGCGAGCCAGCCGGCGGCGACGCGCTCCCCGATGCGGTCCGCACCAGGACCAACCAGGACCAGGTCGACCAGCGCGACATCGGTGTCGGCATCCGCGAGGACCTCATCGAGCGCTTGCGTGTTCGTGACAACGCTCACGGCGTAGCCTTCGCGACCGAGCTTGTGCGAGAGGATGCGCGCGATCGCCGGCTCGCCGGTGGCCACGACGACCCGGGGTCGTGATTCGAGATGCGACACGTGTTGCACGGACGTCATCCGTTCCACGACAACAGAGGCCAGCCATCGTCGTCGATATCGCATATCCGGCACATCGCACCCGCAACGCCGGCGCGCTCGAGCGATATCCGTGCTGCGTCCGGGGTGGTTTCGCAGGAGGCGATCAGGGAATCACCGTCCTGGGAGATCTCCCAGCCCAGCTCCTGCAGCACACCGAGAGTCCAGCTCACGAGCACGAGACGATTCCTCAAACGCTCGCTCAGTGCGCTCACTGCTGCCGAGGGCGTGATCGCTGCAGCATCAACATCCATGTCGGGATCCTGATGCTGCTCGAGCTCGTACAGACGCTGGACCCATTGCGGCCACGGCGGCGTGACGACGGCACGGAGTTCGTCACCGGCGGACTCGAAGAGGCGGAGGCGGACGGCGACGTGCCCAGGCTTCGGTGTCATCTGCTCCCGACCCGCGGCGGCGATCATCCCGTCGAACCCCCGACATTGCTCGGCTGCGAGTTGATGATCTGCTGGTTGTGGATCGTCAACTCGCCGCTGATGAGGTACGGCTGTCGTGAGTTCTCGCGGATGACGCCCATGACGATCATCATCACGCTGACCACGACACCGAGTCCGAGGAGCAACGCCTGGCTGCGCCGGCCGATAACCCCCGGACGCATCTGCTCACGGCTGACAGAGCGCAGATAGATGGTGAGCGACCAGAGCCCAAGAAATACCATCGCGATGAGCGCGCTCACCTTGTAGGGGATGAAGTCCCCGAGCGGGTTCAGCAATCCACCGTCCCAGAACGGTTTCGCAAGGTGCGCTGAGACGACATCCGCATACGTGAACGCGAACCAGGCGGGTTGCGCGGCGAAAATCGTCACCAGGAGCAGGAGCAACGCAAGGAATCCCTGACGGCGGTAGTGCGTGGCGCCGGAAGCACGCATGCGGCGCCAGAAATAGGCGCTGCCGAGCGTGAAGATCGCACCGAGCAGCGTGATCTGCACGAGGAATACGTTGCTGAGGTCGCCGAACATCATGTTGAACCATGCCGGGTAGTCGTGGAGCTGGATCTCCTTTGCGTACGAGTAGCCGAGCCACGGCTGCAGCAAGGTCACGCCCACCGCCCACATCGCTCCCCACTGCGCGACCCAATCCCAGTACCGGGCCTCACGCATCTCCACGGGTTCCGCAACCACACCCTGGACAGCCAGCGCCCCCACCGATCGCGCCGGCTTGAGCGAGGGTTGTGACCCCGTCACGTGCTCGACGTTGCGCGTCAGGCGCCAGTACCGGAATGCAGCGACAAACGCCACCGCCGCACCCGCCCACGCGATGTTGCCGACCGTGCGGTGGATGGTGAGCGGGATCTCTGTCGGATTGAGGATCTGGTTAAGGAAGTTCGCGTCGCCCCCGTTGGGCGTGAGCATGAACGAGGCGACGGCATCGATGAAGAACATCTGCCACCACTGCGCGAGGTTGAGGATGAACAACATGCCGAGGCGCGCCGGCCGGTGCACTCGGAGCCGGTCCCAGTTCGCGTAAAGCGCGTAGATGAGCACCACCTCGGCAACGAACGTGAGTGCCTCCGCGAAGAACACCCAGAACGTGATCTGTTGCAGGGCAACGAAGAACCGCCCCCAGATGGCGCCGAGGATGATGATCATGAAGAAGATGGCAACGGCCGCCCCGGTGCTGAAGAGGTAGATCTCCGCCTTCAGGAGGCCGTGACCGAGGCGATCATGGCGCTCGTCACCGCTCCGGCGAGCCATACCGATCGCCTCGCTGACAATGGCGAGCGTTGTTGCGCCGATCAGGAACGCGGCGATCTGGATGTGCAGGAGCACGACGATGGCGACGAGCACGCCGTTGGTGAGGAGGTCGCCGGGGATCGGATGCAGCGTCATCGCTCGGCGCTCACAGGCTGTACAGGCGGTTCACGCCGAGTGTCGCGAGGAAGATCACCGCGAAGATCACGAAGATCGCCGGCACAAGGATCTCGGGTCTTCGGGTCGGCCGTCGCTCGGGCGACCTGTCCAGGACCGGCAGCAGGAACATGGCCGCCGCTCCCCCACCGACGATGACGAGAACGCCGATGGCGATCAACGGGTTCTGTGGTGTCAGCACCAGGAACTGATCGAGCGGCAGATAGAACCACTCGGGTGTCGGCACGTACGTGAGGGTCGCCGGGTTGGCGCTCGCGTCCAGGGGCGCTCCACCCGCGAGACCCATGACGAAGATGAACAGGATGAGCACCGCACTGACAAGGGTGTCCTTGAACAATTGGTTCGGGAAGAAGTCGACTGTCTTGTTCGGCGCGGCGTAGCGACGTTCGATTCGCTTTGTCGGATATGGTGGTTCGGCCGAGCGGATACGTTCCGCCACCTCCCTGCTGGGATTGTCGGTGCTCGTGTCGTAGTTGACCCACGCGCCGAACTCTCCGTGACGACGGAGCAGATAGAGATGGCCGCCGATGAACGTGAAGAGCAGAAATGGGAGCACCCAGATGTGGATTGCGAATGTCCGGGTGAGGGTGATCGGTCCAACGAAGGACCCCCCGCGCCAGAGTTGACGCAACCCGTCACCGATGAAGGGAACGTAGTGGAGGATGTTGGTGATGACCGTCGCGGTCCAGTACGCGGCGTTGTCCCACGGGAGCATTGCCCCAGTCGCCGCGAGGCCCAGCACGAGGAAGAAGAGGATGACACCGCTCATCCAGTTCAATTCGCGGGGGCGCTTGTAGCTCGCGCTCAGAAAGGTGCGTAAGGCATGCAACCCGATGACGAGAATCAGCGTGTACGCACCCCAGAGATGCAGGCCGCGCACCCACGCGCCGAAGGGATCGTCGGTGCGGAGGTAGTTGAGGCTCGACCATGCCTGCGTCACGGAGGGCACGTAGTCAAGGAGCAGGAAGATGCCCGTGAACAACTGCAGGAGGATCAGCACGAGCGTGGCGCTGCCGAGCGTGTATGCCCATCCGCCCCGTTCTGGGACCGCTTCATACAGGCCCTTGTGGACCAGCTCGGTCAGCCCGGTACGTTCGTCGACCCAGCGATAGGCCGCGCGGGCACGCGTGGTGGAACTAGATCGACTCATTGAGCTGGTTCTGCACCTCGAGGATGTGCTGCCCCGTGATCGGATCGACGTTCACCCGGTGCACCCACTGCGCGAGCGGCTGCGGCGGCGGGCCACCGACGTTCACACCATTCATGTCGTAAAGACCGCCATGGCACGGGCAGAGAAACTGGTTGATCTGCGCATCCCAGTGCACGTCACACTGCATGTGCGTGCAGATGTTGCTCAGGGTGAGGACGCTGCCGTCGTCCTTTCGGACGATGTAGACGACGCGGTTCGAGGGCGGCGTCGGGAAACCCTGATCGCTTGGCATCGATGCCAGGCGTACTGTCGGCGTGTTGAGGGGAATGCTGTCGATCGCGCCGATGGTGACCCAGGCGACGCGCCGTTTCGCGAACAGCGGGCTCAGGACAAAGCCGATGGCGGGAATCGACAGCATCGCCCCGATCAGCCCCATTCCCACGCCCGTTCCAAGCACCATGAATTCACGGCGCGTGTGCTTGCGCATCAGCCCCGTCCTCCTGTTGCCACCAGGCCGACAAACGCGGCCACGCCAAGTCCGACCAGCACGAGCAAGCCCACGGAAGTCGCGGCAACGATCAACGCGGCCGCGCCGTGGTCCCCCGCGCGCCAGACTCGCCGTGCGCCCGCCCATGCCCACCCGAAACCGGTCAGCAGCATGACCAGCATTGCCAGCGCGATGATCGAGTAATACCAGGCCGCCTGAAACTGCGCCTCGCGAATGTCACTGATCATCGCTGGTCCCCATTCACGGGTAGAGCTCTGCTCGCGGCGTGAAGCGCTCGTGCGCCTGTGCTTGTGTCAGCACGCCGTACACGGCGTAGTCGCCACGGGCGCTCTCCTTGATGACGCCCATCAGCAGCGACGTGAGGAGTGCAAATGATCCGACCAGGACGAGCACGGGACGCAGCATTCGCGAGGGACGCGGCTGCGACTTCGCACTCGCAGTTGGCTCCCACACTGGAGGACGCCAGCGCCGCCAGAGATGCAAGGCCGTTGCGACGATCCCAACACCGATGCCGATGAAACGCGCGTCCTCCCACGCGGGCGGCAGCACCGAGTCAGGCAGGGAGGCGACGACCATGCCTGCCAGCGAAACCAGCGTTGCCGCCGCGGCGAAGCGGTTGCGACGCTCGTTCACTGGGCTCTCGAGCCACAGCGCGATATTCCCCCCGACGAGAATGACGCCGACGAACACTTCCTGCACCACCATCAGCCATGCCGAGTTGCCGCTGACCAGGTTCGTGAAGAATCCCGGCTGCGCGTTCTGGAGCACATAACTGAGGATCAGCCCCTCGATCGGCATCAGCAACGCGAGGCCGAGGCCGATACGCAGGTTGAGATGCGCGGCCCAGCCTTGAAACGCACGCTCGCCGGGGTCCGCCGTGCGACGCAACCGGACGGCCGCGTATGCCGCAAGGAAAAGGGCCGTCCACGACACGTTGCCGATGAGTCCATGCACGAGCAACGGCCAGTAGGCGGCGTTGAGCGTCGCATCCCAGAGACCGCCGTTGAACGGCGTGATGAGGTACGCGTCGAGGCCGACGATGAGGAAGACGAAGAGCGTCATGAGCCCGGCCACGACGGTTCCGAGGATGGCGTGGGTTCGCGGGCTGAATCGCTGCCAGCTATTTCGATACACGGTCAGCAACGGCGCGATCAGAAAGAACAGTCCGAAGGCAAGCGCGAGCAGCGGCAGGAGGACGTTCGCCAGCTGACCGAAGGCGTTTCCCCAGAGGCCGAACAGCAGCACCACCGCGAAGACCGCAAGCGTCGCGCCGATGCTGAAGACGAAATAGAAGCTGTTGACCGCAGAGTGTGCGTAGCGCCACGGCCGGACGTCCCCGGTTGCAAGCGCTCGCCACTCCATGATCACCGCCAGCGTGATCGCGCCGACAGAGAACTCGGCGACCGCGACGTGGAGGAGAAAGACGATGCCGACGGGAAGGCTGTTACCCAGCCATGGAAATTGGGGCGGCGTTACCTGGAGCGCAAGCATCCGGTCGACAGGCATGCCGCCGCTCACCGCTAGGGAAGGCTGCCGTCACCGGCGTGCACAAGCTCGCCGTTGGCAACTTGACGTCGTCCCAGCGAGTCGACGACGGGTGCCGTCACCTCGTTGAGCACATGCGGCTTGGTGGGTATGCCCTCGGCGTCTTCCACCGCGCCGTGGTGCACCGGGCATACCCCCGGCGCTGCCGGCTTCGCAGCGCTGTCCTCCGGCCGCATCCGCGCTCGCGCTTCTGCAATACCGGCCTCGACGTGGAGGATGGTCACCTCGCTCGCCTTCAAGGCAAGCGCAAGACGCTCCACCTGCTCTACGGCCAGGCTCCGCAGGAAGCCACCTGGGATCCGTTCGATCCGCTCTTGCGCCTCGGGACTCCACGGGAGGTTGACGCTTCCCTCAGTTCGGGCGCCTTGCTGATCGGCCCCGAGCGGTGCACGGTGCGGTCCCGCACCCGAGTCGAGCGCCTCGACCTCAGGCAGCACAAACGGTGCCGCGACCTCGGCGGTGATGGCCGGCAGCCGCCGTGTGCGCGCAGTCTTCTCGACGATCGCCTTGACACGGCGGCGCAGGTAGCCGGCAGGCAGCTGTTGCAGGAGGGTGCGCGCATCGAGCGTCCAGCCCAGCTTGTGGCCGTCAAAGGTGTCGCTGGCCATCTCCCCTTCAGAGCTCGCGGCGCGCGCGACGGCGTCGGCATCGATGCGGTCGAAGACGTCGGCGTTGCCGTCGCAGACCGGGCAGCGTTCAGGCGCGTCCGTGCGGGCCGCATAGCCACACACGCGGCAGATCGCTCGTGCACTTGCGGAGGCGCCTCGTCGATCATCGCCGTTGTCGCAGAGTCGAGCGCGGCGCTCACCTCCTCGATGCGGCGCATCGTCCGTCGATACGGCATGAGATCGTCGAGCGCGAGATCGACGTCGCCCGACGACACGACGCTGTGTCCGCGCTCCGTGCACCAGCGCAATACGGCTGTGCGAGCGAGGCCGCGCGCGGCTGCCGGCACGCCCTCCATGCGCGACTCCGCCTCAGGCGTCCACACGACACCTGCCTCTGCGCGGAGGTCGATCGGAGGCACGTGAGTCCGGTTGCACACCAGCACGTTGCAGACGGCGTTGCGAACGAGATGATCGGTGTTGCTGCCGAGGTCCATCTCGGGCGGTGAATGGACGCCGACACGGCCGCAGATCAACAGCCACGCATCGCGCTCCTCGGCATATCGCGACACGCGCTGGAACGCCTTGCCGTCGAGCAACGTGATGGGCAGATCGACGCCGGCCTCCGCCGCCTGCGCCTGGCCGACGCGCAGGTGGGACTCGTAGATCTGCGCGAGACCGCTGTCGATGATCTCCTCGTGCAAAGCCTCCTGCTCCTTGAAGCGAAAGACCTTTGAGGCCTTCTCTGAGAGCACGTCGACGATGCCGTTGAAGACGCTGTAGTGGAGGTACGGGTCGTAGACGGCCACCGCCTCGACGCGTTTGCCGAGCGCCTTGCCCAGATGGAGCGCGACCTCGAGCCCACCGAACGACTGCGGTGATCCGTCGATGGCGACGATGATGTCGCCGTCCATCGCGCTGTCACCGGTGCGACGCACGATCAGCGAGTCCGTTCTGATGCGCCGGACCACGCGGTCCGCAACGCTGCCGAGGCGCGAGTCTTTGACCGCGCCCGTGCCGAGCGCGCCCATGACGACCAGACCAGGCCTGATCTCGTTGATGTCGGCGACGAGCTCCTCCCAGTTGCGTCCGTCGCGAGCGCGCGCCTCGAATGGGATCTCCTGTTCGAGACACCGATAGCGCATCACGTCGGTGTAGCTCTCACTGATCAGCTGGAGCCCGGAGGTGATCAGCGAGTTGTGGATTCGCCGCTGCCGTGAGCAGTTCCGCCTCGTCCTGGTACTCGTCCGGGAGTGTGTACTCCATCTGCTTGAAGCGGTAGTCGTGCATGCGCGCTGCGTACACATGCATGCCGATGCATCGCGAGGAGAATGCCTTGGCCAGGGCCAGGGCGACGGTCGTTCCAGCGTCGGAGTGCTCCGAATTGTCCAGCGCCACGTAGATGCTTTCGTACATGGACCCTGTGCCTCATACCGCCGCCGACACACAAGCCACCCTCGTGGCCAGAATGATACAGAGTGAGTACCATGTGATGCCTGTGCGACTGGAGCTTTAGGGGATACCTGAGGTCACACATATGAGCGATACGGAGCACGCCGCCGAGAGGGGTCGATCGCTGCCCGGTCCCGCACGATCGGATAGCTCGCGAAGCAAGCGATGGCTGCCCGGTCCCGCATGGTCCGAAGTGGACTGATGACGGACGCGAGATGGCGACCAGTACGGCCGAGGCTCACGCGGCCGCAAGTCATCTCGCTGCCGAGCGCGCGACATTGATGGCTCAGGCTGTCGCCGATCAGCGCGCCGGCGATCGTGGCGTCGATGAGATCAACGAGCGGTTCATCGCGCTCATTGGCGGCAAGCTCGGGTATGGCCATCCCCTGAGTGGGCGCACCGGCACGCTCTCCTTCACGTGGACCCCGGAGGCCGAGGCACGTCTGCAGGAGGTGCCTGAGTTCTGCCGGGAACTGACCCGCTGGCGGGTCGAGTGGACGGCGCACAAGAAGGGTCTCGGATCCGTGATCACGCCAGCGGCGATGGAAACGAAGTACGAGCTCTGGGGGGAGGTGTCGCATCGCATCGAAGCTCGCGGCGGTGATCGGATTCCCTGGTCGCCGAGCGCGCTCGCCCGCCTCGACAAGGTTCCGGACTTCGTCCGGGGCCAGGTGATCGAGGCCGTGGAGGGCGGGGCTCTCCGGCTCGGCAAGGACAGCGTTGATGACGCCGTCCTCGATGACACCATCCGGCGGTGGACGGAGACCGGTGACTTCCACGAGGGTCGGTTCGGGTTCCGCTGAGCGGCTTACTTGATAGTCGGGCTATCATGAAGAGCGACCTGTCCACTGACACATGGAGGTGCCGTCCATGACCGACACACGCAACGACCCCCAGCCGAGGCCGTCGAATTGGGTGGACGAGGAATTCGCCGGCGAGCACGGGACGACCGCGTCGCCATCGTCGGTCGAGAACGAGAAAGCCCCCGACCTCCATCCGCAGAACGCGCATCAAGCCGCCGAGAAAATCGACAAAGAGGCTGCCGGCGAGCCGGGTGTGATCGGTAAAGCCAAGAAGGCACTCGAAGAGGTTGACCGGCAGGTTGCCGGTGAGTACGAGAAGCGAGACGATCGCGAAGCGCCGGACGAGGTTCGTGAGCATGCGGCGGCCGAGCATTCCAATGGAACCCGGCCGCTTGACGAACCCGGGACATCGACTCCCGCGGTCGCAGGCGCAGCCGTTGCAGCGGAGACCGAACGCTTCGACGGGCTCATCAATGAACCCGGGAATCCGGCACGGCAGCCCGCGCTTGACCGCGAGAAGCGCGAATAGGCCGGGCGTTGTCAGTGTGTGTGTATGACGCGCATGCGTCGAAAGCCGCTCGCGTTACAAGCCGTTACGCTGTTAGTCCAGTTAGTGTCAGAAACTCGTGAGTATGAGGGGCATCCATGAACGACAAACAACTGTCTGAGCTTCTCTTCCAGGCGCTCGAGACGGAGTTGGGCGGCGTCCAGGTCTACACGACCGCGATTCAATGTGCACAAAACGACGATCTGCGCGAGGAGTGGCAGAAGTACTTGAGCCAGACGACCCGCCACGTCGAAGTCGTCACAGACATCCTCACCGCATTCGAACTGAATCCGGCACAGGTGACCCCCGGCCGTAAAGTGGTCAAAGGAATCGGAGTCGCACTCGTCGCAGCTATGAAGGCCGCGCAGTCCGAGGGGACACCTGAAGCAGCGGAGCTCGTCGCAGCTGAGTGCGTCATCTTGGCTGAGTCAAAGGACCATCTCAACTGGGAGCTGCTTTCGCAGGCAGCGGAGAAGCTGTCCGGCGAACGCAAGCGTGTGCTGTCTGCTGCCGTCGAGGAAGTGGAGGAACAGGAAGACGAGCACCTGTACCACACCACCGGTTGGGCCCGGGAACTCTGGATTCAGTCGCTCGGGATGAAGGCAGTGCTGCCGCCGCCCGAGGAGCGCAAGCATGTCGTCACTGAGATCGGCGCCGCCCGAGCAAAGCAGGCTCGTGCTGAGATGCTCCAAAGGAGTTGACGACTCCCTCGGTCAGCCCTAACGCTCGAGGTGAGCGTTAGGGCTGCTCCAGGGCCGCCGCTCGCGCGCGCCAAAACGCCAGGCGACGCTTCAAACGCTGCTCCTCCGCGCGAAGCACTTTGAAGTCGGTCGCCGCGACCTCCGCGCCGCTGTCAGGATCCATGCCACGCATCCGTTCTTCGGTGACGCTCAAGATGTCCACCTTGAATGAAACAAGTTCCGAGTACACCTTCACCCAGTGGAGCGCGTCGTCGAGATATGGCGTGTCCGCCGCTTCGCCAGGCAACAAGCGGTCTGGCTCAACACTCTCGAGGGCAGCCTCGACATCATCCGGATGCTCATGCTCATGGGCTTCCGTCGAGTTGGTCATTTCGGTGTCTCCAGATCACGGGCCGGACTTCCCCAACCAGACCAGAAGTTGAGCCGCTGCTTGAATGCACTGATCTCCTCCTCGAGGATGCTCATATTCTCGCGACTGAGATAACGCTGCATGGGTTCGTGAACATCCTTCGCGAAGGCCCGCGTCTCGTCGAGCTGGCGTTGCATCATCGCGATCAGACGCTGGTAGACATCGACCCAAGCCGCCACCTCAGACGCTGAGGCATTCTGTGGCTCCGCATCGAAGAGATCCTGAAAAGCCTGCGGATCATGGTCGGGCATGTTTCCTCCAGCGACGCGAGTGACGTGCGGCGTTGATCACGACTCGGCGTGTGCCAGTCGCGCGAATTCCGTCTCGCTGACATTGTCCGATCGATTGCTGCCGACGAGCTCGGTATCGGATCTGTTGTCGCCGGCATCTGCGCGTCGCGACGTCCGCTCACTCATAGCGCGCCGGACCAGAGCCGCCACACCAACACTGGCCGCCGTCTCCAGCGCGGTGCCTGCCGCTCTGCGCCAAAGAGGATTAGCGCGGCGTTGCGCCTGCGCCTGGTTCTCTGCGATTCTCGCGGAGAGCTCCTCGATGATCGCTTCACGCTGGCGACGAGCGGCTTGGGTTCGGCTGTTGAGCCATCGGTCGGAGAACCGAGCGCCCGGAAGAACAGCATCGTGCGCAATCGCCGGCAGGTGTTTCGCTGCTCGCGTGATCGGTCCACCTCGACGGCTGCGGACGACCAGGACCGTCGCCACGACAAGGCTTGCGGCGCCCGCCGCCGCTGCTCCACCGATCAGCGCAACGCGCACGACGTGGCCCCGCACGACGACTGTCCGCTCCCGCAGCGTCGCGAGCGTCGCACCGAGCTGCCGTCGACTCTCTTCTATTTCTCTTCGAGTGTCATCTGCTGTTTCGCCCATTCGACGTCCTCCTTCAATGTCTGGATGGTCTGACGCAGTGGACTGATGTGCTTGACCCGGCCAACTGCCAACACTGCCCCGATAACGGCGATGAGAAGGAATGCCCCGGCGCAGGCAACCGCTGCCACCCAGTGCAACGGGACTGCCACCACGAGCGCGACGATGCCCATGACGAGAAATGCAATCACTCCGAAAACGGCCACAGCTCCTGTCACGACGGCCATCACCGCGGCCCGCAATGAACTCAGCGATCTCCTGTTTCGCCAGCTGTATCTCGGCGGAGACGAGCCGGCTCGCCTCCGTGATGGCGCCATGAATCAGCCCGCCCGTCTTCTCCGGCGAGCCCATGGCCATCGTCGCATCGTCGACAGTCGAACGAGGATCCGTTGTCATTTGCTGGTTGCTCCTGTGAAAGGCTCATGACGCCTGCGAAGGCGAAGCGCTGCGGTCCCAAGCGCGGCCGCCGCCACGCATGCTCCGAGGAGAACGCGGGCTTCAATCGGCGTCGGACGGACATCGGCAGCGTTTGGAGCGACGACGCGTTTCGCCTTTGGACCACTGATCGAACGGCCCTTTTGCGTTTCGATCGCCGCATTGGGGTTCTTATGCTCGCGGCTCTCCGCTTCCGGTGAGGCAAAGAGCCCTTCGTCTTGTGGGGTGCCAAGTCGCATCTTGTTGAACACCGCGCCGATGAGCACGAACTGAACTCATGAAGCCGAGCCATGCGGCAAGCAGGAAGAAAAGCGCGAACTGCTGTCCGTACGTGCCAAATCCGTGCGAGACCTTCGCGTACAGCGGGAACAGCAATGAAAAGGCTTCGATCAGGACGCCGGCGAGCACTGCGCCCGGCCAGATATCCCGGAGCGCGAACGTGCGATTCGGCACGAACCGGTAGATCGCGATCATCAGCGCGACCAACGCGACTGCACCGGCGACTGTGCCGATAACACCGGCGCCGGGTGAAGCCGCCAGCGCGCTGTTCGCTCCAACGACAAAGAGGACGGCGGCGATGAAGATCAGCATCATGATCAGCCCCATCACTCGCTGCCGAAGCATGTCGCGCTGCTTGGTGCCAAAGATTTCCGTGAGCGCGAACTCCATCGACGCGAACAGGCTGGTCCCACTCCACAACAAACCGACAATCGAGATGATCCCGAGGATGCCCGCGTTGTGGTGAACGTTCTCGAGCGCCTGCAGGATCTGCGCGTGAGCGTCGCTCGGAAAGACGGAGACGACGCCGTTGTAGATCGCTCTCTGTGTGGAAGGGTTGTTGACGACAAACCCAACGATCGCGAGCATCCCGAGGATGAGCGGAAACATCGCGAGAAAGGCGTTGTAGGAGAGGCTCGCCGCGTAGTTGCCGCCCTGGCTCTGGCCGTATGCCATGACGACTTGCACCGGTCGCCACGAGGTGGCACGTTTCAACACTCTCTGTCCAGCCTCACTCCGCCGCTCCGCATTATCGCACCACTGGGTCCTTATATTATAGCGCGGCTATCATCCTCGCGCGCGCGGTCGCCTGCCGGTCCCGGCCATCGATTTGATTGCTTACGATCCGACACGCTTTGGGCACTTATCGATTCGTTGGCCGCGACGGCGTCGATCTTGCATACGGTGAAACAGGATCCGGCCGACCGCTGATCCTCCTCCACGGCTTCATGGGAGCGGGTTCGTACTGGCTCGAACAGGCCAACGTCGATGCGCTCGCAGAGCAGGGGCATCGCGTGGTGCTTCCGGACTTGCGCGGCCACGGAGAGAGTGCAAAGCCCCACGACCGTGCCGCTTACCCACCTGACGTCCTGGCTGACGATGGGCTTGCTCTCGTCGAGCATCTGGGGCTCGGTGATGGCGACTACGACCTCGGTGGCTACTCGCTCGGCGCGCGGATCGTGGTGCGGATGCTCGCGCGGGGCGCCAGGCCGAGGCGGGCGATTGTCGCCGGGCAAGGGCTCGCCAAGGTGAGCGGCCCTCAGGGCGGCGGGACGATTCATCGGGTGCTGACGGCGCTCGTCGATGGTGTCGAGATCGAGCCTGATTCGGTCGATGCGCGGATGGCGTACTGGATCTCAAAGCTGGACCTCGACCCACGCGCGTTGTTGTACGTGTCGGAGTTGCTCGTCCCGACGCCCGAGGATGCGCTGCGCAAGATCACGACTTCGACCCTTGTCGCAATCGGCGATCAGGATGAGCGCAGTGATGCCGACGAATTGGCTGCGCTCCTGCCCAATGCCCAGTTCACCCGCGTACCAGGCGATCATGAGACAGCGTTTACCGCGCCCGAGCTCGTCGCCGCAATCGCCGCGTTTCTAGCCCGAAGTTAGCGCTGGGGCCTTATTTCGTAGGGAATGTCATGACGCCGCTGCGCGACGCAGGAGTGCCGTCCAGTCGCTTACTTGACGACTATCGAAATCCGGGTTCCGCCAGGTATGTCGTGAGCGTCCACCAAGGTGACGACGAAGGAATAGGTTCCAGCAGTGGTCGGGGTCCCGGACAGAAGACCATTGCCTGAGAGGGTGAGCCCGGGCGGCAGCTGGACGAGCTACCACTTCGCATGGACTAAGCGCTCAACGCCTCGGGTGACGTTGACGACGGCCAACGAAGGCGGAAACGATATTCGCGCTGCTCGCGCGATCAGGAGAGTGGCTCCGCTGCAGGTGTCTCGCATCAACACCAGCGTAAGGCGGTTCGACGCGTAGCTCCGCTAACCTTGCCACGAGGATTCCGCACCTCAACACTGAGCGTATCCGCGGGGCACGGCAGACGCCGAGCCGGCGGCAATTGTTAGTGCCGCCGCGATCGGCGGTTCTCACGGGAGGATCCCGGCCGATGCGGGTTACAGACGTACTCACCGAGGACGGCCCACGACTGGCGTTGGAACAAAGCGATGGGTGGGCTCTCATCGACTCCGACAGCGCCCCAAGAACAGTGGCCGAGTTGGTCAATGGGGGCGACCCGGCGCGGCGAGCCGCCGAACGCGCGGCTGAACATCGCCGAATAACATCGAATGTCAACGCGGGCTTGTGTGTTCCCATTCCCGGCAAGATCATATGCATAGGACTCAACTACCGCCGCCATGCGTTGGAGACTGGAGCGACAGTGCCAACGACACCCGTCGTTTTCGGTAAGTTCACCAATGCCCTCGTCCCTTCTGGGCAGGTGGTGGGTCTTCCAAGCACGGCTGATCAGTACGATTACGAGGCAGAGTTGGGCGTGGTGATCGGGCGCCGCGCCGTAGCCGTATCGGAAGCCGACGCCCTCGAATATGTGTGGGGGTATTGCAATTGCAACGACATCAGCGCACGAGACCTACAATCGCGCTCTTCTCAGCTCATGCTGGGAAAGACGCTGGATGGCTTCTTGCCCGTGGGTCCCGTGCTTGTGTCGAGAGACGAGATCGCTGATCCACAGAACCTGACCATTCAGGGCTGGCTCAACGGAGAGTTGCGCCAGGACTCCAACACCTCAGACATGATGTTCAGCGTCAGCGAAATCATCAGTTACATCAGTAGGTACATCCCGCTTGAGCCCGGCGACTTCATCGCGACGGGAACACCGGAAGGTGTGATCCGCGGCCGCGATTCCAAAATCTGGATGAAACCCGGCGACGTTACTGACGTGGCGGTGGAAGGGCTCGGTCGTTTGACGACGCCTCTTGCCGCCGCGAGTTGGTGAGGTCAAGAACCGTGCGACACGTCACTCTGGGCACGTTTATGCGTCTGCGCATTAAGTCGATGAGAGGCGCCGGCTGTTTGCAGCGGGCGCCGCGAGCGCCAGAGTTGCGACCGCGAGGAGCGCGAGTGCCGCAAACGGCAACGTAAATCCGCCCGAGACACTGCGAAGAATACTCACCGCAAATGGTCCTGTCGCACCGAGCAGATAGCCATAGAAGAGCATCGTTGCCGTCAGGCTGCGGGCCTCGTCAACGCTGGATGTCGTTGCCAGGGGCACCGTGAGCGTCAGGGGAAGATCCCGCCGGCACCCACGCCCAGGAGAGCGATCCACACCCATGGCAACGAAAGTGGACTGACCGCGACGAGGACCAGGCTCAGTGCGGACACCGCGGCAGCTACGCGCAGGCCATCGACGAGCCGGCCACTGCGCTGCACCAACAGTGAAGCGCTGAGCGCGCCAACCACCTGCATCGCGGTGAAGAACGAGAGCAGGAGCCCGGCTTGAACCTTCGACCACCCGCGCTCCTCGAAGAGCGGTGCCAGCCACGCAAGGACACCGTAGTACACCATCGACTGAAGGCCGAATAGGCAGGCCGCTATCCAGGCCTGACGCGTTCTGCGCGGTCTTGCCACGTTGATGGCCACTGCGTGTCGGGGCGCTCGGATTGCGACAACCAGCCAGAGCGCCAGCGCGGCGACAGCCATCATCGCCCAGATGGCCAGCGCACCTCGCCATCCGGTCGAGAGGCTCCCTGCAAGACGGGGGGTGCCGAATGCGGCGACTCCCGCACCGATGTTGATGCCCACAGCGTAGATACCTGTCAGGAGGGCACCGTGCGCGGGGAAGTACCGGCGCACCACTGCCGGAAGCATCGTGTTGCCCGCAGCGATGCCACAACCCAGCAGCGCTGCGCTCACGAGGAGTGTGATCGGCGACGTCGCCCAGATCCTCACAGCCGTCGCGATTCCCACGATTGCGATCGCCCCGATCACGGTGCGCTCCAGGCCGAATCTTGCGCCGAGTTGGGCGCTGAATGGCGACGCGACTCCCATCATGACCACGGGCATGGTCGTGAGCAGCGACGCGTAGATCAGCGTCACGCCGAGGTCGTGTACCACTTGGGGGAGGACCGGACCGACCGACGAGATTCCCATGCGCAGGTTGAGCGCCAGCACGAAGATCGCTGGCCCGAGCACGGCGGCCGGGAGACGAGGCCGGGTTACGGCAGTTGCGCTGCTTAGGGGCAGCGGTATGGAGTCCTCTGCGGTCGTCACTTCTCGCGCTGGGCGAGCCCGAACCGCTGACGGCGCAGCACCGTTCCGGTCACGGCTCCGGTGTCGACGCCTTCGTGGACCACCGCTGTCCCATCAACAAATACCGCATGGACGCCGGCACAGAACTGGTGCGGCTGCTCGTAGGTCGCGCGATCGACGACCGTCGAAGGGTCGAACACCACAAGGTCCGCCCTTGCGCCGGCGCGCACGATGCCACGATCCGTCATTCCCAGACGCCGGGCTGGCAGCGATGTCATCTTGCGTACCGCCTCTTCGATCGAAATCACGCGCTCGTCGCGCGAATAGTGGCCAAGGACCCGAGCGAAAGTGCCGTAGCTGCGAGGGTGCGGGGTCCCGCCGGCATCCGGGCTCAGAGTCCAACCGTCGCTGGCCACAGCCACCGTCGGATTCCGCATGACTCTGCGAATGTCCTCCTCACCGATTGCTGCGATCACCACCTCGATGCCGCCACCTTCGTCCCGGAGCAGATCGAGAAAGCAATCGACCGGTTGGCGATCCTCTGAACGCGCAAGGTCGGCGATGGTGTAGCCCTCGATGTCGTTGCGACGGCCGCTGTGGACGGAGGCGATCGTGACGGTCTCCGGCTCGAAATCGCGTTTGGGGCGTCCGTCGGTTGGTCCAGTGAGCATCTCCGCACGTGCCGCCGCCCGGGTCTGATCATCGCGCAACCGCGTCCTGCATCGCAGCGACGCCGCCCTCGAGCATCCACGTGGGCAGTAGCGCTGTGAGCGTTGTCGATGTTGCGTCGTATGGATACTGGTCGAGCAAGACATCCATGCCCGCCGCCTGCGCCTCGCCGATGCGGGCGAGCGACCGCTCGGTGAGACCCCAATTGCTTCGTCCTAGCACCTTGTGGTGGCTCAGCTGCAGTCCGGCCCCGACGAGGACGCGATCTCGAGCGCCTCGTCGACGGCAGCGAGTAACGCTGGTCCCTCGTTGCGCATGTGCGTCGCGTAGAAGCCGCCGTGGTCGGCGGCAACAGAAGCGAGCGCCACCAGTTCCGCGCGTTCCGCATAGCTGCCCGGTGAATAGATGAGGCCGGACGACAAGCCGGCGCACCCTTGCTCCATGGCGTCGTTGACTAGCCTGCGCATAGCCATGAGCTCTCGCTCGGAGGGTGCCCGGCGGTCAAATCCCATTGCGGCGATGCGTATCGACGTGTGGCCTACGAGGAGAACAACGTTGAGCGCCAGTGGCAAACGGTCGAGCATGTCCGCGTAGCCGGCGGCGTCCTGCCAGTCCCATCGCAGCGACGTGCCAAGGTGTGCCGTGGAATCGCGAAGCAGCCCCGCCCGGTCGGGGTCGATCGGATACGGGGTGCTCCCGCAGTTGCCGGTCACGATCGTCGTGACGCCCTGGCGCACCATTGCATCCGCTCGCGGGTAGAGCGGGAGCGTGAAGTCACAGTGCGTGTGCAGGTCGATGAAGCCGGGCGCGACGACGAGATCCGTGACGTCGACGATGACGGCGCCAGATGGCGCAGGCAGGGCGGCCCCGACGTTCGTGATCACGCCTTCACTCACCGCCACATCAGCGGTCCGCGACGGCGCGCCAGTCCCGTCGATCACCCGGCCACCGCGAAGGAGGAGCGAGCCGCCGCGATCCGAAGCCACGGCTGGTCAGCCGGTGGCGTCGGTGACCGAGGTCGCTGCCGCGCGAGACGCGGTCATGCGCATCCCCCATTCAATGTGACGTTGAAACTGGACGATCATGATCGGATGCAACCCACGGCGTTGCAGTCCGGCGTAGTCATGCGCCGCGATCAGTTTCTTCGCCTCGTCGTCCACCTCCGGGTACCGGCCAAGGACCGCGTCCGGGTCGCCGAGGAACTCGACGAAAAGATCCTCGTCCTCCTGCATGTCGTGAAGGAGCCTGTGCACGTAGAAGTCGCCGGCCTGCGGCCGTGGATACATCAGGTGTTCGTCTGGCATCGTCTGTCCTCTCGCTAGAATTCGATGACGGCATAACCGCAGTGACCGGAGTCCCAGTAGGAGTGGCGCTCCGCCTGCACCCGATCACCCCTGGCGCCGAGGGAGATCGCCCATGTGCGCAGCTCCACCATGCCGATGGCGTCAAGATCCGCTGCAGACATCGACACGAGCTTCTCCGTGTCGCCAGCCTCGAGCCAGCCAAGGACGCGGTGGTCGGCTTCCACATCCGGCGCGGCGAATCGGTCGGTCCCGGGGAAATGCGACATGCCGCCGGTAGAGACGATGCCGACGCGCTTGCCCGACGCTTCGGCCCACGACGCGATCGCCTTGCCGAGGTCATTGCATCGCCGGATGGAGGGCTGCGGTGGCACGTAGGCGTTGACGATGAGCGGGATGACCGGTGCATCCAGGCCCTCTTCCACCATGTAATTGAGTGGAACGAGGAATGAGTGATCGAGCACCTCGTTCTGGCTGAAGGCGGGGTCGAAGCCTCTCTCGAGCAGACCGTCCATGAGGCTGTTCGCCAGCTCGGGACTGCCATTCAACTCGATCCTGCGCTGGTTGAACTGCGCCACAACAGGGTTGCCCGTGAAGATCGTGAACTGCGGGACGAGATTCAGGAAGTGGTTATGCAGATGGTCGAGCGCCACGATGATCAGCGCATCGACGTTGTGCTCCTTGACGCTCCGGGCGACGGCGCGATATCCCTCATGCATGCGAGCAATCTCGGCCGGGTCCTCCTCCTTTGGCTGCGTGAAGATCTGCGGCGCGTGCGACACGCAGTATCCGAATGCGACACCCGCATTGTGGCTAGTATCGGCCGAGCGGATGCCGTCGGTCGTGACAGTGGTCATGGGGGTTCTCCTGATGAGGTTGGTCCATCGGTCGCTGCATTCCGAGTGGCAAAAGCCTTGGTAATAAAGGCATATTGAGCATCGCCGGCGGTAAGCGGCGCCCGTCCGCCCGCCAACCCTCTCGGCCAGTGCACTTGCACGCCGGCCTTCCGCGCCGCCTCGTGATCGAGGCCGCCCGGCGGTGACGCGATATCGACCACCGTACGGTCGCGGAGCAGTGCAAACGCCTCCGGCGGGATCGCGTCCGTCGATGGGACGGTGTTGATGATGATGTCTGCATTGCCCATCGCGTCGATGCGGTCGTCATAGGGCACCGGGATAGCGCCGCACTGACGGGCACGCTCGAGCCAGCGCGGACGACGTACCGCGACCTGCGGGGTGCAGCGGGCGGCGAGCAGATAGTCGACGATCACTGCACCGGTGACGCCATATCCGACGACGAGGAAGCGGTGCTCGCGCAGAATGCGGCGCGTCAGCTCAATGAGCAGCCGCATCACCCCCTCGGCGACACCGGTGGAGAGGCGGGTGGCCAATCCCGGGTCATCCTTGAGTTGATAGATCCGGATGTTCATCCGGCTGGCAATCTCGTCGAGCTTCGGAGTGGAGCGCCCCATGACGACACCACCTTCGCGCGCCGCGGACTGCTCGAGGAGCGCGCGCATCGACCATGATGGGCTCGGGAGCATCCGGTGCATAGATCATCTCTCCGTTGAGGCCTGGAGAAGGGAGCACGAGCCACTCGGTGCCGCGGACGGCATCGGCCGCTGAGGCCGCAACACGGACGCCGTCAAACGCACTCCCGGCCTGCCCGTAACACACCGCATCGTGACCGTCTTTCGAGAGTCGCTGAGCGACATGGACCTCGCGGCCGTCGCCGCCGAGCACGGCGACGCGGTAATGCCTCATGAATAGACCTCCGTAGGGGATGTGGACATGCCGATGGCGGCGTCGCATTCGCTCAATGCCTTGGCCAGAGCGTCGATGAGGTCGACGGTGCACTCCGCATACGGAGCACGGACGGCGACGGATCCCTCGAATCCTCGAATCCGCATCGCCGCCTTGACCCCGGCGGGCTGGCCAACTCGCGCCAGCACGCGTCGGTATGGCGCAAGAGCGCCGTGGAGGCGCTGCATCTCGGCGAGATCGCTGCGGTTCGCGGCATCAACCAGTCCGAGCATCGCCTCCGGAAACACCCACGCGTTGGTGGAGGTCAAGCCATCGACCGGCGACGCGAGCGTGAGTGCTGCGCTGAGGTCCGACGCGATGTAGATCTGCACCGTCCGTCCCGTGGCGCGTATGGCTTCGACGCTCCCGAGCAGCCGAACAGTGTCGCGCGATCCCTGCTTCACCCCCACGTACCCGTCCATCGCCATCACCTCAGCCATGACACGCGGCTCGAGGTCGTGGCCGAATACCGGGTTGTTGTAGATCACGAGCTGTCGCCCCACCGCTTTCGCGAGATACTCGAAGTGTCGCAACACATCGCTGTCCGTGGTCTCACACGCGAACGGTGGTGCCACCATGGCGGAGTCGGCCCCCTCCTCGAGCATGGTCAGCGCCAGCCTCGCTGTGGCCTCGGCCGAGAGTGATGCCGCGCACGCCATGATCGACGCGCAAGCTCCGGTCGCTCGACAGTGCCGGAGGATCGAGATTCGCTCGGTATCAGTCAGCGAGTGAAACTCGCCATAGGCGCCCGTCGAGCAGCACGTTCCGGATGCCCATTGCCGCCAGCCGCTCGACGTTCGCCGCCATCGCCGCCGCGTCGACCGAGCGTCCGTCGGGCGTGAACTGCGTCGGAGCGATCGCGTACAGCGTCATGGGCTCGCGCTCGGCAACCGTTGTCATGTGCTAGGTCCGAACATGCTCGGCATGAGGCAGTCTGCGATGCGCTGCGGCCGATGCGCCAAGATACAGCCGGCCCACCTCGGGGTTATCGAGAAGGCCGGCTGCGCGATCCTCGATGCGCACGGTGCCGAGCTCGAGCACTGCGGCATGGTCGGACACGCGGAGCGCGGATCGCGCGTTCTGCTCGACCAGCAGGACCGTGATGCCGTCTTTGCTCATGGCGGTGAGCGTCTCGAAAACCAGCGTTCGAACTCTTCGGGTCGAGCCCCAACGACGGCTCATCTGCAAGCACCACCTTGGGCTCGAGCATCAGTGCGCGGGCGAATTCGATGATGCGCTGCTGACCGCCGGACAGCGACCCGGCGTGTGAATGGTGGAACTGCCTGATCGTCGGGAACCGCTCCTCGAGCGCCAGGGCGCGGCGACGAACCTCGTTGTTGTCTCGCAGGATGAAGCCCCCCATCAGAAGGTTCTCCCAGACACTGAGTGTTGGGAAGAGACTCCGATCCTGCGGCACGTGGACAACACCCGCCTCGAGTATCTGCCGTGGCGTCAACCCCTGCAGGGCCGTCCCGTCAAGGAGTATCTCGCCGGACTGCACTGCGATGAGCCCACTGATGGCGCGCAGCAACGTCGACTTGCCGGCGCCGTTCGGGCCGATGAGGCAGGTCATCTCGTGGCGGGGAACGTTCAACGTTGCGCCACGCAGGACCGTGCCGTACCCATAACCGGCGACGACCTGGCGGATTTCGAGGCAGGTGTCCACTAGTCTCCCAAGTACGCATCGAGAACGAGCTGGTTCTGCTGCACATCGTTCGGTGCACCGGCAAAGAGTTGCTTGCCGTGGTCCAGCACCACGATCGGATCGCACAGGCCCATCACGAACTCCATGTTGTGTTCAACGATGAGGAACGTCAGACCCTTGGCGTGGAATTCTCGAATCCGTTCGGTCATGAGGTCGACCATCACGTGGTTGACACCGGCGGTGGGCTCGTCGAGGAGAACGAGACGAGGCTTGCCCATCAGGACCGCCGCGAACTCCAGCAACTTCTGCTGGCCGTATGACAGTTCACCGGCCTTCGCCTCGGCGAGCCGTGTGAGCTTGAATTCATCAAGCAGCGTCATCGCGTAATCCACCGTGGCCCGGTTGGCCTTCGACATCCCCCATACCGCGAGACCCCGTTTCGGAGCCGCCACCAGCAGGTTGTCGAGAACGTCAATCTCCGGCAAGACGCGGGCGCGCTGGAATGTCCTGCTCATGCCGCCCCGATACATCTTCGTTGGATCGGGACGGGCGACCCGCTTCCCGTCGAACCGGATCGAGCCGCTGTCGCTCGCGAGGTAGCCGCTGAGCATGTTGAGGACGGTCGTCTTGCCTGAGCCGTTGGGCCCGATGAGGCCCGTGATGCTCCCGCTCGTCACGCTGAACGAGCAGCCGTCGACCGCGACAATGCCGCCGAAACGCTTGCTCAAAGCGTCGATCTCGAGGAGCGCGCCGTTGGCACTCATCGCGCCGCGACCGGCGCCGGAGCATCGCGCGCCAACTCCGAACTCCGCGGTCGCCAGCTCTTCGACCACTTGCCTTCGGCGGCGACTACGGCGGAGCGCGCGGTCCGCGATCGTTGTCACAACTCCACGAGGGAGGAACAGCATCACGACGATGAAGACGGCCGCGTACGCAATGAGATACAGCTGACTGCCCCCGAGCGAGTACGCAAAGTACTGCTGCGCAGGAGTGAGGATGAGGGCGCCGACGAAGGGTCCCCAGAGGGTTCCGATGCCGCCAAGGTACGCGACCAGGATGATTCCCATCGCGAGGAACTCTCCGTCGAACGCGAACTGCGGGTACACGGTGGAGAGGTAATACGCCCACACCGCCCCGGCCATCGCCGAGAATGCGGCGCAACCCGCGAAGGCGGCGTACTTGGGGACGGATGTCGCAACGCCGAGACCACGGGCCTTGTCCTCATCCTCGCGGACTGCGAACATCATCAGCCCGAGCCGGCTCCGTCGCACATACGCGCATGCCAGCAGCGTCAAGGTAAAGACAACCAGCATCGCCCAGTAGAAATACTCCTCGTACGTCCCTGGAGGAAATGGTGCTTGAGGCACCTGAAGACCAGGCGCACCGCCGGTGATATCGGTGAGGTTCAGGGCCATGTACTGCAGGATGATCACGAGCGAGATCGTGACGATGATGAAGGGCAGGCCACGAGTTCTGAAGGCGATCCAGCCAATCGGCAGGCTGACGATCGCCACCGCTATCCCGATAAGCGGGATCAGCGCAAAGGGCAGGAAACCATTCCCGATACCGATGTGCTGGAACGTCAGAGCCAGTCCGTATGCGCCAAGTCCGAAGAACGCAACGCTGCCGAGCGACACATACCCCGTATAACCGCCGATGAGGTTCCATGCCGAGCCGAGCACCGCGTACATCAGGGTGAAGATCCCGATGTTGACGATCCAGCTCTCCGCGCCGCTAAATGGGAATAACGCGAGTATGCCGATCACGCCCATCCCGATCAGGAATCCACGGTGAGCGCGGGCCTGGTGCTTCAAATGGCGCCCCGGGTGCGCACACCGAACAGTCCCTGCGGACGCGCGATGAGAACGATGATCAGCAGCACATAGAACGGCACCGACGACCAGGCGGGCGAGAACTCAGCCTGGACGAGTAACTCGGAGAGCGCCAGAATCACGGCGCCGGCGATTGCTCCGGCATTGCTCCCGAGGCCCCCGATCACGCAGATCGCGAGGAGCCGCCCGATCAAGTCGTAGTGGCTGGCAGGATCAAAGCTGCTGACGAGACCGAACATCGCGCCGGCCGCGCCTGCCGTGGCGGCCCCAAGACCGAATGCGAGCGCGGCAGTTCTATCGGTGTTGACGCCGAGGAGCTTCGCGGCCAACTCGCGCTGCGAGACCGCACGGACGGACCGACCAAACTTGGTCCGTGTGAGGAGCAGAAACATGCCAACGAGGATCGCCACCGAAAGCACGAAGGCAAGTGCCCGCACTACGGGGATCTCGTACCCCGCGACCGTCCATGAGCTGTTCTGGTAGGCGGTGAGGATGCCGCGAAAGTCGGTCCCGAAGATGAAGCTGAGAATGCCCTCGACGCCAATGGCCATCGCCCAGGTCATCAGCAGCGACAACCGATGCGCATCGTGGCGAATCGGCTTGAGCAGGAATGTCTGGAGGGTGAAACCGAGGGCGAAGAGGAGCGGTGTCGAGACGAGAATCGAGAGGAAGGGGTCGATGTGCAGGTAATTGAACAGGGTGTATGCGATATAGGCGCCACACACCACGAACACCCCTTGCGCCATGTTGATGATGCGCATGGTGCCGAATGTGAGGGTCAGCCCGCTGGTCATCAGCGCGTACAGGCCGCCCGTCAGCACGCCGAGGATGATCGCCTGGATGAGGAGATGCACTGGATATCTTCGCCCCCTGCTCGACTATGGCCAGGCTGGCTTGGGGATGATCGGCGCCTGCTCGGCGATGGTCGGTGGATAGACGATGGTGAGCTTGCCGCCGATCCACTCTTCAAGAAACTGACTACCCTTGGGAGCGCCGTACTGGTCAACGCTGACCACCCCGACAACCGTCTGGTAGCTCCCCTGATGCAATGTGGCGATGATCGTCTGGTTATCGATCTTGCCGGTCTTGGCGGCAACCGCCTCGATCAGCTGACCCACTGCGTACGTCTCAGCTGACGTCGAATCGATCTGGCTTGGGTCTCCGCCGAATTTTGCGATGTACGCCTGCACGAAGGCCTGGTTTCCGGGGATCGGCGCGCTGTACGTCCACACGTCCGAGGTGAAGATGCCTTGGGTGTTCTGCGCACCGACATTCTTGGGGAAATCAACCGGGTTCTCGGGACCGTTTGTCATGAACAGGAACTTCGGGTTGAACTTCGCCTGAATCATGGCCTGTACCTGAGCCCAGCCGTCGGCGTCCTGCGAACCGCTCACGACCATGTCGGGATTTGCGGAGGCAACCTTCGCGATGACGCCGCCGAGGCTGGTGGTCTCAGCGGGATAGGTCTGCGAGTAGACGGTCTTGATCCCCGCAGCTTCGAAGCGGGTTTGCAACGCAGCGGCAGCGGGCTGCGAGAACGGATCGTCAAGGGACGGATATGCCGCCGTCTTGGGACGCTGGTCCGCGGGCAGCGACAGGATGTAGTCGCCCCAGACCTGCGCTCCATTGATAGCGGTCGCCGGGCCTGCGTCGATCAGATTGGGCAGATGCGCCGCAAAGACGGACGGCCCGTTGCCTGCACCTTCGACGAATGCATAGCCGTAGCGGTTGGCGACCTTCGCAGCCGCAAGGGTGAGCAAACTCGAGTACGGTCCGAAGACAAGCTCCACCTTGTCGCGGCTGATGAAGTTCTGATAGTTGGTGACGACCTGGGTCGGGCTGCTGGCGTCGTCCGCGAAGGTGAGCTGCACTTGACGGCCGAGTATCCCGCCCTTGGCGTTGACCTGGCTGGCCCATAGCTCGTACCCGAGCTGCGCGGCCTTTCCGGTGTTCGAGAAGTCGCCGGTCAGCGAGACCGAGATACCGATCGTGAGTGGGCCCTTCGACGCGCCGCTGCTCGACGTCGGTGCCGGCGTGCCGCACGCGGCCACCCCAGCACAGAGCCCGATGGCCAATGTCCACGAACGGATCCGCGTCCCTGTACTGAGCATTGTTTCCCCTTTTGCCGTACGTCGTGTGCGCCGGGCAGACAGCCGGACGCGAGCATTCAACGAGTCGTCAGACAGCGGCTTGCACTTCATCCTTGAGCGCGTCGAGCACCATGTTCATCACCTTGTCGATGTGAGCCAGCATCTCGATCGACGCCCGCTCCGCCTCGTGCTCACGAATCGCTCCGGCGATGCTCACGTGTTGGCGAGCGCATTCGATCAAGTCCCCGGTGACCGGGACATCGCGGCGGCGCAAGGCCCACGTGAGCGAGAAGCTGTTCTCGACAAGCTGTGTGAGCAGTGGGTTGGACGCCGCCCGAACGACGCCGCGATGGAACCGGGCATCGAATTCGCGAAATCCCCGCGCATCGCCCGCCTCCGCGCTCATGACCAACTCCGCTGCCACACGCTGCAACTCCGCAACCTGGCGGCGCCCTGCTCGCGCGGCCGCCAGCCTCGCGGCGGTGAACTCGTGGCCGCCGCGGACCTCGTACGCATGACGGATCCGGTCTCGAGACGGCGTGACCACGCGGGTGGCATTGGCCTCACTCTCCACCAGCCCAACAGCCCCGAGCCGGAGCAGCGCCTCGCGCACCGGCGTCTTGCTCACGCCGAACTTCTCGGCCAGAGCCGCCTCGGAGAGTCGGATACCCGGGGGCAGGGCCTTGGAGACGATCGCGTCCCGGATGGCGTCGTAGACCTGCTCCGTGAGGCTGTGGCGGCGTAGATCGATCGCCTCGAGCGCTGACGGAGCATCCTGGATGACCAAAATCTGTGGCACGCCAGCAAGATACGATATACGGCGTCTCAGATGCAATATCTCGTACATCGTGATCGCGAACTCGGGGACGCCCGGCTTGGCGCTAGCATCTCGGCCAGCGTTCATGCCTGATCTCCCCACTCTGCCGAACTATCCGGTCGTTCACGGCGTCCACCCTCCCCTCCTCTATCCCGACTACGGGTCGACGCGCCTCCGTGCACCTCTCAATGGCCTCCGCCTCCTGCCCCAGCGACTGACCGAGGTCACAGGTCCGCTGCTCGGCGAGGGCCGCGTCGCGCCGGGGGATCACGATCTCACCCGTCAGCACGCTGGTGAGGCTATCGGTCAACGGATCATCGTCGCGGGACGTGTCACTGACGAGCATGGGCGGCCAATCCCCAACACGCTGATTGAGGTGTGGCAGCCAAATGCCGCCGGTCGGTATGCGCACGCGTGGGACCAGCACCCCGCGCCGTTGGATCCCAACTTCACGGGCGTCGGGCGCTGCCTCACCAACTCCGAGGGGCGGTATCGGTTCATCACCATCCAGCCGGGCGCCTACCCGTGGAAGAATCAACCCAATGCGTGGCGGCCGGCACACATCCACTTCTCACTGTTCGGCCGCGCTTTCACACAGCGCCTCGTGACGCAGATGTACTTTCCGGGTGATCCACTCTTCGTGCAGGATCCAATCTTCAACTCGGTTCCCGACCCGGCTGTTCGTGAGCGCCTGGTGTGCCAATGGTCGGCCGAGCTCACCGAGCCGGAATGGGCCCTTGGGTACAAATGGGACATCGTCCTTCGCGGGAGCACGGCGACGCCCTGGGAGCAACCGGGATAACTCATGGTTTGACGCCCTCGCAGACTGTAGGCCCGTACCTTGCGGTAGGTCTGACCTGGGCGGACGGCCCCACCGTCGTCCCCGTCGGAAGCCCCGGAGCGATTCGCATCAGCGGCCAGGTGCTCGACGGCGCAGGCGATCCGGTCTCGGACGCGATCATTGAAACGTGGCAGGCAGATCCGCAGGGTCGTTTCGCGCACCCCGATGATCCGAGGGGCGAGTCGACATCGAGCTTCCGCGGTTTTGGTCGATGCGCCACCGACGATGAGGGTGTCTACGCGATCGTGACGGTCAAGCCCGGTGCACTTCCGACAGGGGACGGGCGCACGGAGGCGCCGCACATCGATGTCTCGATCTTCGCGCGCGGCCTGCTCGACCGTCTGGTCACACGCATCTACTTCCCGGATGAAGATGAAGCGAATGCTTGGGACCCGGTGCTCATATCGCTTCCGGAGTTGGCGCGTGCCACGCTGGTAGCTGCGATCGATGGCGAGAGCCTGCGGTTCGACATCAGGTTGCAGGGACCAGGCGAGACAGCGTTCTTCGAACTGTGAGGCGTGCGATGAAAACGCGCGTGCTGGGACAAGGACTGGTCGTCTCCGCTCTGGGACTCGGCTGCATGGGGATGTCGGATGCGTACGGGCCGGCCGACGAGACCGAGGCGACCGCCACCATCCATCGCGCCCTGGATCTCGGGGTGACCCTCATCGACACCGCCGACATGTACGGGCCGTGGACGAATGAACGCCTTGTTGGCGCTGCCATAGCCGAGCGGCGGAGTGACGTGGTGCTCGCCACGAAGTTTGGCAACGTGCGCAATGAGCGCGGCGACTTCCTCGGCATCCGCGGTGACCCCGAATACGTTGTAGCGTGCGCCGACGCCTCACTGCAGCGGCTCGGCGTGGATGTCATCGACCTCTTCTACCAGCACCGCGTCGACCGCAATGTGCCGATCGAGGAGACCGTCGGAGCTATGGCCGAACTGGTGGCTGCCGGTAAAGTCCGCCACCTGGGGCTTTCCGAAGCCGCAGCCAGCACCATCCGGCGCGCGCATGCCGTTCACCCGATCACGGCATTGCAAACGGAGTACTCGCTGTGGAGTCGCGAACCCGAGGCTGAACTCTTGGCTACGACCCGAGAACTGGGGATCGGCTTCGTTGCGTACAGCCCACTCGGTCGAGGCTTCCTCACCGGGCGTTTCCGCTCGTGGGAGCCGACGCCCGGCGACAATCGCGGGCGTTACCCGCGTTTCCAACCCGAAAACATCGAGCGCAATCTCGTCATCGTGGATGCGGTCGAGGCGATCGCGAAACGCCTCGGTGCGACCGCAGCGCAGGTGGCGCTCGCCTGGGTCACAGGACGGGGTGACGACATTGTGCCGATCCCCGGAACGAAGCGCATGCGCTATCTCGAAGAGAACGTTGCGTCCCTCGACATCATGCTGGATGCCGAGGATGTGGCTGCGCTGGAGGCGGCTGCGCCGGCGGGGGCCACGGCGGGTGAGCGGTACGCGAGCATGGCGTCGATAGATAAGGGAGACTGACGGTGGGCCGACCGACGGCCCGCCTCGTGGCATCGACTGATCCATGTGACCCTGGCCAGTGCCTTGCCTCCCCGTCGTCCACGATGTCTTGAGACATCACATGGCGGAGCGAGAGGGATTCGAACCCTCGATACCAGTTTCCCGGTATACCGCATTTCCAATGCGGCGCCCTCGGCCAACTAGGCGATCGCTCCTCCGCGATTGTATCCGCGCCTTCACGGCTACCCCCGCGCCGGGACGCCTCAGTGCGTTTCAACGACAATGACCGCAGGGTATCTACGGTTCCAGCTACTCATCGCCTCAGGGGGTAACCCACACCATGTGTGTCCTGTTCGCCTTTCTGCTGTTCACCGTCCTCCTCTTCGGGCTCGGCTTCGCCCTGCACGTTCTCTGGTGGATCGCTTTCATCTTCCTGATCTTCTGGCTGATCGGCCTTGCCTTCCGGCCGCGCGGGGGGCGCTGGTACTACTGGTAGGGCTCGGCTGAAGCCGGGCCTGCTCCAGGATCGCCCGTATACTCGACGCTCCCGGAGAGGTGTCCGAGTGGTTGAAGGTGCCGCTCTCGAAAAGCGGTGTGGTTAATAGCCACCGTGGGTTCGAATCCCACCCTCTCCGCCAGTGTGATGACGCTGGTAATCGTGGCCACCGATCTCAGGTCACAGCGGCCGATTTTGGTCGGCCAGGCGGGATCCGCAGAGCTGGTCTGCTCAGATAAGCCGCGCGTTCATACTGCGGCCGGTGTCGGAAGTGCCCATCGAGACCGGCGCAACTGCGGCCCATTGGCTTACTCCCGGTGTCCGCGGGATCGGCGCGGCGAGTCTGCTTTCGGATCTCGGCCATGAGATTCCGACATCGCTTCTGCCCAGCCTGCTAACGAGCACACTCGGCGCTCCGGCGAGTGCGCTCGGTGTCATCGAGGGGGTGGCTGACGCGCTGGCCGGAATCGCTCGTTTCGGTGGCGGCGCGCTCGCCGATGACCCGAGCCGGCGAAGGTCGGTCGCCATTGGCGGCTACGCCAGCACTGCCATATTGTCGAGCCTGATCGGCGTCGCGACCTCCGTCTGGCAGGTCGGAATTCTTCGCGCGGGCGCGTGGGCGTCTCGAGGACTTCGCGTACCGGCGCGCAACGCGCTGCTCGCCGACGTCGTCTCGCCGCTCGCATATGGCCGCGCCTACGGCTTCGAGAGGTTTATGGACAACCTGGGCGCCGTCGGCGGCCCGCTTCTGGCGCTCGGACTCGTCGCCGCGCTCGGAGTGCGCACGGCGATTCTGATCTCCGTCGTGCCGGGCCTCCTCGCGGCAGTTGCGATCCTCTACGCGATCAGACGGACGCCGCTCGCGACCGCTCGCGTGTCGAAGCCAATCCGCATCAAGGTGCGGCCAATATTGCGCGGCACACTCGGCCGGCTTCTGGCGGCGGTCGGCGCGTTCGAGGTGGGCAACATCGCGGCGACCTTCTTCATCCTCCGCGCGACACAGGTATTGACGTCAGGACGCGGAACAACAGCTGCGATCGAGGTCGCTTTGCTGCTCTATGTGGCCTACAACGCGACTGCGACCGCGGTGAGCATTCCAGCCGGCCGGCTCGGCGACCGACGAGGTCATGTTCTCGTGCTCGCTGCTGGGGTCATCTGCTTCCTGCTCGCGTTCCTCAGCTTCGCGTTTGCGAACTCCGCGGGCGTCGTGCTCGTATTCGCATTCGTTGCAGCAGGCGCAGGCATCGGCTTTGCCGAAACTGGCGAAAATGCGGCCGTCGCGGGGTTCGCGCCGCCGGAATTGCGTGGGTCGGCGTTCGGACTCCTCGCCGCTGTCCAGAGCCTCGCGAACCTCGCGGCGAGTGCAGTCGCCGGCATTCTTTGGACGGCGTTCTCGCCAATGGCTGCGTTTCTCTACCTCGCCGCCTGGATGGTCGTCGCGCTGGTCCTGCTGGGCACGCTGGGCAGGCCTCGGGACGCTGCGACACAGCGGGTGTGACCCCAAATCGCAGAGCTCGGCCGCACATGTGCGCCAGCAGCCCAATAGCCACCGTGAGTTTGCAATCCCGCCCTCTCCGCCAAATCGGGCGCCGCGGCTACCCCACCCGGATGCTCGCCATCCCGCCATCCACAGCGAGGATCGTCCCCGTCGTCGACGCGGACAGCGGGCTCGCCAGGTAGGCGATCGCAAACGCGATCTCATCGGCGGTGACCAGCCGGCCCATCGGCTGGCGAGCCCGCAAAGCTGCGGCGGCCGCAGCCGGATCCGCCGCCTGGTCGAGCAGCCGTCCCACCCACGGCGTGTCTGCCGTGCCCGGAGTGACGGCGTTGACCCGGATGCCCTGCTTGACATGGTCCGCGGCCATCGCGAGCGTCAACGCATGCACCGCGCCCTTGCTCGCGGAATAGAGCGCGCGTTGTGGCACGCCGACGCTGGCGACCGCGGAGCAGGTGTTGACGATCGCTGCATGGCTTGACTGCAGCAGCAACGGCAGCGCCGCGCGCGTCATGCGCGCGATCCCGATCACGTTGACGTCGAGAACGCGTTGCCACTCCGCGTCGTCGTTCTGCGTCGCGTCGCCCACCGCACCAATACCCGCGTTGTTGACGAGGATGTCGAGGCCTCCGAGTCTCTCTGCGACGATCCCGACGGCTGCGTCGACACTGGCCGAATCGGAGACCTCGCAAGGGACTTCGAGCATCGTGGTTTCCGCGACTGCGGCGTAGGAGCGATCGAGCACCGCGACTCGCGCGCCGCGGTCGCGAAGCTGCACCGCCGTCGCCGCGCCGATGCCGCTGGCACCACCGGTGACGACTGCGACCAGTCCGTCGAAGTCATTCATGTCGCTGCACCGTTCGATGCCTCCAGTTACAGGCGCGGATCGATGTGGATCTTCGGGCCGGCGGGTTCGTTGTCGGGACGCCATCCGGACAGCACATCGCCGACACGATCGAGGCCGACTGTCGCAGCGATCAGCGTCCTGGGATCAACGGACCCGCTGGCGTAGTGCTCGATGGTTCCAGTCAGCGCTTGCGATGCCCCGAGCACCCCCACTGCAGTGACGTCTTTCAACGCCATCGTCCGGGTGTCGATGAGGCTTGGGGTCCCGGCGAGCCCGATGTACGCCACCCGCTTGCCAGGTTCGACGAGATCGAGCGCGAGCGCCGGCAGTGCTGCGGCGTTGGAGCAGTCGATGACCGCGTCCCACGGAAGCGACGGCAGTTCGTCGTGCAGCCACGTGCCGGCGTAGCCACGTCTACGACTGAACTCGAGTGCGTCGACCGAACGGCCCATGAGATGGACCTCGACGCCGGCGGCTCGCGCGAACTCCGCGGCAAGCAGTCCCATCGTGCCGGTGCCGAGGATCAGCACGCGATCCCCTTCGGACGGCGCGGCGCCCCATACCGCCCGAAGCGCGTTCCCGCCGGGCTCGACCATCGCTCCTGCGGCGTCATCGACACTGTCGGGAAGCGGCACCAGCGCGCTTGCCGGCACCGCGAGCCGCTCCGCCAGCGCACCCGGAAAGCTGCCGCGCACGCCGAGCTCGCTGCGGGTCTCACAGACGTGATGACGACCGGAGCGGCAGCGATCGCAGTGCCCGCACCCGATCATCGTGTCGCCGACTACGCGCCGCCCGAGCCACGAGGCGTCGACCCCGTCACCGAGCGCAGCAACGACGCCGCACCACTCGTGCCCGAGACGCATCGGATAGTGGGATATGCCCTGATGGAGGTAGGTCATCTCGCCCGTCCAGAACTCCATGTCCGTCCCGCACACACCGACGCGATGAATGTCGACAACAACCTCGCCCTCGCGCGCGGCCGCATCGGGGACCTCGTGCACGCCACCCTCGTGCGGCGCCGTCACGACGTACGCCTTCATGCGACGTCGACGCTCACGATCCGGCGCGCAGCGGTTGCGTGCCCGACCACAGCGGCACCGGAAGGCCACGGACTTCAACGTGCGCGACGAACAACCGACCGGCGTCCTGGTACTCGCGCGGCGGACTCTCATCGCGCTTCTTGGACGACGTGGTTATCAGCAATGTGTCGAGATCTGGCCCGACAAACGCCGCACTCGTCGTGTGCGGCGCATCGACATCGACGACGGCAATCTCCTCCCCCGTCGGCGAGTAACAGCGAACCTGCGCCGCTCCCCACACGGCGATCCAGAGATTCCCTTCGCTGTCGAGGCACATTCCGTCGGGATCGCCGCCGCTGACGTGCAGAAACTCGCGGCGCGAACCCACCGCACCCGATTCGACGTCGTAGTCGCGGATCCAGACGGTCCCGCGCTTGCTGTCGATGCTGTAGAGCTGGGTGCCGTCGGGCGTGAACGCCAGGCCGTTGGACAGCCCGATGTCATCGTCGATCACTGTCACCCGGCCATCCGATTCGAACTCGAACGAGGATCTCCTGATTGACACGGTCATCCAACGCGAGGCTGCCGACGAGAAACCGTCCCGGCCGGATCGCACCGTCCGTCATTCAGCCGGCTCGCCATCCCGTCGGGAACGATCTGCGGACCGTCGCTGACGACGCCGTCGCTGGACGACGTAGTGCAGGCGCCGCGATCCCCGCCACGAGGAGCTGACCGTCGCGAGAGCTCACCACCGCGCCGACCGTTTCGGGGAACTCGACAACAGTCGCGTCGCTCACCGAGTCACCGTCGAGCGTCCCCGAGTGCACCGCCCCACGATCGATGTCGACCCACAGCACACGGTTCCGGGGTGCGTCCCAGAACGGGCCCTCGCCCAGTTGGTAGCGTCGCTCGGAAGCTGGAGCAGCCCGAAACCGACGCAATGCCATGTGCGCTCGACAATATAGGGCCTCCTCAGAACGCGTCGTCCGGGCAGTGCAAAGGGGTCAACCGTGGCGGAGCAGAGAAGCCAGCAGTGGTACCGCGGTACCGATCGCAACGCCTACATCCATCGGGCATGGATGCGGCGCGGTCTCCCCGCGCATGCCTTCGACGGCCGGCCGCACATCGCCATCGCCAACACCGCGTCGGACCTCACGCCGTGCAACGCGCATCTCAACGAGGTCGCCGAGAGCGTCAAACAGGGTGTATATGAGGCAGGTGGCATCCCACTGAATCTGCCGGTGGTCTCGCTCGGCGAAACCCAGGTGCGGCCGACGGCCATGCTCTGGCGGAACATGGCGGCGATGGCCATCGAGGAGATGCTCCGTGCCAATCCGATCGATGGCGTGGTCCTCCTCGGCGGCTGCGACAAGACCATCCCGGCGCTGCTCATGGCAGCCGCGTCCGTCGATCTGCCTGCCGTCGTCGTGCCTGGCGGTCCGATGCTGTCCGGCACGTTCCGCGGGCAGGCGCTCGGATGCGGGACCGACGTCTGGCGTCTCTCGGAAGAGGTCCGCGCCGGGACGCTGTCGGAGGAGCAGTTCATCGCGTCGGAGTCCTCGATGATCCGCAGCCGCGGCCACTGCAACACGATGGGCACGGCATCGACGATGGGGCTGCTCGCCGAGGCGCTCGGCATGGTGCTCCCCGGCCTCGCGGGAACGCCGGCCGCCGACAGCCGTCTCCTCGAGAACGCGCATGCGTCGGGCCGGCTCGCCGTGGAAATGGTCGCCGCGCATCGCAGACCGTCAAGCGTGATGACCCGCGGATCCTTCCTCAACGCAATCGTGACGCTCGCCGCCATCGGCGGGTCGACGAACGCGGTGGTGCACCTGCTCGCCATCGCGGGACGCCTCGGCGTGCCGTTGACACAGGACGACTTCGACAGCACCGGTGCACAGGTACCCCTGCTCGTCGACCTGCAGCCCGCGGGCCGCTTCCTCATGGAGGATTTCTTCCGCGCCGGTGGGCTGCACGCGGTGCTGCGAGAAGTCCAGGACCTGCTCGACCCGAGCGCGCTCACGGTCACCGGGAAACCACTGGTCGACCATCTCGCCGGCGCCGAGATCTTCGATCACGAAGTCATCCGCACCCGCGCCGAACCGTTGCAGCCGCATGCCGGCATCGCCGTTCTCTACGGCAATCTCGCGCCCGATGGCGCCGTGATCAAGCCCGCAGCCGCGTCACCACATCTCACGAAACATCGTGGGCGCGCGGTCGTGTTCGATTCGATCGAGGACATGCATGCGCGCATCGATGACCCCGACCTCGACGTCGATGCGGATTCGGTGCTCGATCCTGCGCGGCTGCGGCCCGAAGGGATATCCAGGCATGCCCGAGGTGGCCAATCTCCCGCTGCCGACGAAATTGCTGCAACAGGGTGTCCGCGATATGGTCCGCATCTGTGACGGCCGCATGAGTGGCACCGCGTATGGCACCGTGGTGTTGCACGTGACACCGGAAGCGGCCGCCGGCGGTCCGCTCGCGCAGGTGCGCACCGGCGACTACGTCATCCTCGACGTCGAGGCCCGGCGACTCGATGTTGACGTTCCGGCCGACGAGTTCGCCGCGCGAGCACCGGATGCCGCGACCGCCGACGCTTACGCGAAACCGCTTCGTGGCTGGGAGTGGTTGTACGTGCAGACCGTGCAGCAGGCCAACACCGGCGCCGACCTAGACTTCCTGCTCGGATCATCCGGCGACGCAGTCTCACGCGAATCCCACTAAGAGAAGGACACTTCACATGCCCGCACCAATCAGCGACGGCCGCCCAATCCGCTGGGGAATCATCACCGCAGGCGGCATCGCCGACACAGTCAGCAACGACATCAACCTCACCGCCGGCAACGTCGTGACCGCGGTGGCAGCGCGCGACGCCGATCGAGCCGCGCGATTCGCTGCCAAACATGGTGCCGCCCGGAGCTACGGCGACTACCAGGAGCTCGTCAACGACCCGGACGTCGATGTCGTCTACGTCGCGAGCACGCACCCCCACCACCGTGCGCAGGCGCTCATGGCGATCGCCGCGGGCAAGGCCGTGCTCATCGAGAAGCCGGTGTGTCTCAACGCCGCTGACACGCGCGAGGTCTTCGCAGCAGCCGTGGCGGCCGACGTGTTCTCGATGGAGGCCATGTGGATGCGCCTCAACCCGCTGATCCGTCAAGCGCAACAACTGATTGCGGATGGCACGATCGGCGACGTCGTCGGTGCGCGCATGGAGTTCGGACTCGGCCGCCCGTTCGATCCGAAAAATCGCCTCTATGAGCTGGCCAACGGTGGCGGGGCGTTGCTCGACCTCGGCGTGTACCCGGTCACGTTCGCGTACCTCTTTCTCGGCCAACCGGACGAGGTCCAAACCGTGGGCACGCTCTCGCCAACGGGATCCGACGAGACCGTGGCGATGCAGTGGGTGTACGGCGGCGTCCCGCGAGCACAGCTCTTCACATCGGCGTCGGTGTCGGCGCCCAACGCGGCTGCGATCTATGGAACCAAGGGATGGATCACCGTGCTGCCGGTTGCATATCGCCCGAGCGGGCTCATCGTCCACAACGACGACGGCGAATACACCGTGCCGGATCCGCTCGCGGGAAACGGCAACGGCTACCAGCCCGAGATCGAAGAGGTCGAGCGCTGTCTGCGTGCCGGACTGATCGAGAGCCCGCTCGTCACGCACGCCGACACCGTGGCGATTCTCGAACTCCTCGACGCAGCCCGCGCGGTGGTCGGCGTCGTTTACCCGGACGAGCAGTGAGCGACAACGGAAGCGTGCCCGTCCGGTTCGGCGTCGTCGGCTACGGCTTCGGCGCGCGCTACTTCCACACACCGCTGATCAGGTCGTCGCCCGAATGCGAACTGGTCGGTGTCGTCACCGCCTCGGCCGAACGCAAAGCGCTCGTCGAGCACGACAAGCCGGGAACGCCGACCTTCGAGTTCATGACAGCGCTGCGCGATGCCGGCGTGGAGGCAGTCGCCATCTCGACGCCGACTCCGACCCACACCGAGGTGACCGAGCAGGCGTTGCGCCTCGGGTTCGCTGTCGTCTGCGACAAAGCATTCGCGCTCACTGCCGGCGCCGCGCGACACACCGTCGACCTGGCCGACGAGCGCGGGCTCCTGCTCAGCCCGTACCAGAACCGGCGCTGGGACTCCGACTTCCGCACCGTCCAGAAGCTGGTCGCCGACGGGAGCGCTGGGCACGGTGACTCGTGTCGAGTCGCGATTCGAGCGCTTCGCGCCCCAGGCGGGACCAGGCAAATCCGGCGCCGGTTCGCTGCTCGACTTCGGTAGTCATCTCGTCGACCAGGCACTCGTGCTGCTCGGCCCCGCAAAAGCCGTCTACGCAGAGTTCCGCCTGCGCGACAACGGGCTTGACGACGACGTCTTCGTCGCGCTCACGCACGCAAACGGCGCGCGCTCGCAGCTCTGGGGCAGCTGGAGCCAGTCCGCTCCCGGCCCGCGCTTCCGGGTCACCGGCACCGAGGCGACCTACGTGCTGCAGCCAAGCGACTCGCAGGAGGACGCGCTCCTCGCCGGCGAGACACCCGCCACACTCGGGGACCGATGGGGCGTCGAGCCGGTCGACAGCCACGGCACGCTGTACCGCGGCCTGACGTCAGCGCCATATCCGACGGAGCGAGGCCGATGGGACACGTTCTATCCGGCGTTCGCGCGAGCCGTCCGAGGCCTCAACCCGCCGCCGGTGGACATGCACGATGCCGTCGCCACGGCGACGGTGCTCGACGCCGCACGGCTGAGTGCCACAACCGGCATGGTCGTCCCGGTACCGGCCGGAATGACGGCGTCGGAAGCAGCAGGAGCTTGCCGCGCTCCTCGCCGACGAGGAGCGCCTCGTCTTCCAGCATTTCGACACCAACACCGCGTGGGAGCTCGGCTCCGCCATGCGCGCTGAAGCGGATACCGCTCGGCTGCCGATCGCGATCTCGATCCGTCGCAACGGGCAATGTCTCTTCCACGCGGCACTCCCCGGCTCGTCCGCGGACAACGACGCGTGGCTCCTGCGCAAAGCGGCAGTCGTCGAGCGCTACGGTCACTCCTCGTACTACGTCGGGTGCAAGTTCCGCGCGGACGGACGCGACTTCGATACCGATTCCCGTCTGGACGTCGGTACGTTCGCCGCGCACGGCGGTGCGTTCCCGCTCATGCTCGGCACGAGCGGCTGCATCGGATCGGTCGCGGTATCAGGGCTGCCGCAGCGACGAGGATCACCGCTTCGTTGTGGCCCAGCTCGAACGGTTCCTCAGCCGTTAGAGCTTGCCCGCCGCCGACTGCGCTGCCGCTTCCACCTGTGGGTCCATCGCAGAGCCCGAGTTGACCGACGACGTGACGCTGATCACCACGAAGTAGTTGTCCTTCGAGAACGCGTACGTCGCGGAGTTCAGTGCCAATGTCCTTGAGGGCGGCGGAACCGAGTCCGGAGACCGGCGTGACGCTATCGCCGCTCGAGTTGGAGCTCGAGCCGCTGGAGCTCAGGGCGCCGGCGAGCGCGGCCTGGAGTGCCACCTGGCTCAATCCACCCGGAATCGGCTGGACAACGATGATGCCGCCACCGCCGCCGTTGCTCGCAGAGGTGTCCGCGTAGACGCACGTTGTCGCGCTGCACGTCCCGTTCACGGCGGCGACATTCGGATCGCCGCTGATGCTCGCCACGTCGGAGACACTCAGGATCGTATTGGCGCCGGCGCCGCCACTGCTCCCGGTTGTCCCCGATCCGGGCGTGGTTAGTCCTGGAATTCCGGGAATACTGAGGCCTGACGGCGTCGGCGTCGTCGTGCCCGATGAACCACCGCAACCCGTGAGGGCGGCGACAGCAGCAATGGAGACAGCTCCCAGAATGACCGGCTTTGCAGACATGAAGGTCCTCGATGTAGTGCGTCAGCGCTCCGTCCGCGCCGAATCGTCGCAGATGATAACTGGACGAATGCCCAATCCCATCGTGGTGCCAGATCGGAAAAGCGACTTCAGCTTGGTACAGTCGATTTGATGATGCTCAGCGCCTTCGCACGTCTCGGAGAACGCCTGTGATGCACGGCGGCGGCATGCTCGGCGGCCGCAAACGGGAGAAGCCATCGGGACGGGTCTCGAACCGGAAGCTCGTCCGGCAGACCGCGAGCCTGTTCAGCGCGCATCGCGGCGGGGTCGCGGCGATCGCCGGACTGGTGGTGATCACGGCGGGGGCCGGTGTCATCAACCCGATCCTCATCAAGGTCGTCTTCGACACCGCCCTGTTCCCGACGCGGACCGTCGGCGGGCACATCACGTACCTCCCGGTCAATGTACCGAGGCTCGAGATCCTTGTCGGGATCATGATCGGCATCACGATCGTGACCGGGGCGATCGGGGTCCTCCAGACGTACATCACGAACCGCGTCGGCCAGCGAGTCATGGAGGAGTTGCGCAACCGCCTCTACGAGCACCTCCAGGGGATGTCGCTGCGCTTCTTCACCGGCACCCGCACCGGAGAGATCCAGTCGCGCTTGACCAACGACGTCGGCGGCATCCAGTCGGTGGTGACCGACACCGCGACGTCGCTGCTGTCCAACATCGTCACGCTCCTGAGCACGCTCATCGCGATGCTGGTGCTGTCCTGGCAGCTGACCGTCCTCTCCCTGGGTATCACGCCGCTCTTCGTCTTCTATACGTACCGCGCGGGCAAGGTGCGCCGCCAGATCACGATGCAGGCGCAGGAGTCGAAAGCGGAGATCAGCGCCATCACCGAGGAGACGCTCTCGGTGTCCGGGATGTTGCTCGCCAAGGTGTTCGGTCGCGGCCCCGAGGAGATCCTCCGCTTCCGCAAGGAGAATCATCGCCTCGCGAATCTCGCGATCCGCCAGGAGATGATCGGCCGCGCGCTCTTCGCCGTGATCGGCGCCTTCTTCAGCAGCGCGCCCGCACTGGTTTATCTCATCGGCGGCTACGTGCTCGCGAGCGGCCATGGAGCCGGGTCGATCACCCCGGGGACGATCATCGCGTTCACGACGCTGCAGAGCCGCCTCTTCTTCCCGATCGGCAGCATGCTCTCCGTCTCGATCGAGATCCAGGCGAGCCTCGCGCTCTTCGAACGCATCTTCGACTACTTGAAGATGCCCCATGACATCGTCGACAAGCCCGACGCGCGGGTGGTCATCCCGGCCGATATCAAGGGCGCCGTCGAGCTCGACCATGTCTCGTTCCGCTACGACCGGGGCAGCTTTGGACCGATGCTCGATTCGCAGCCCCAGGTCGCGACACCGGCTCTGAACGGCCACGGGCCCGATGGCACCGGCGTCCCCGACGGGGACGATCCCGTGCCGAACGAGATCCGCCGGCCGTGGGCGATCGAGGACGTGAGCTTGAAGGTGCGTCCCGGGCAGCTTGCCGCGATCGTCGGTCCCAGCGGTGCGGGCAAGACGACGATCTCGTATCTCATCCCGCGCCTCTACGACGTCACCGAGGGCCGGGTGCTCCTCGACGGCATGGACGTGCGCGACCTCACCCTCAATTCCCTCGCCGGCGCTATCTCGATGGTGACGCAGGAGACGTACCTGTTCCATGCATCCGTGCGGCGCAACCTGATGTACGCGAAGCCGGACGCGACCCAGGAGGAGCTGGAGGCTGCCGCCAAAGCGGCGTTCATACACGACCGGATCATGGCGCTCGACGACGGCTACGACACCCTGGTCGGCGAGCGCGGCTACCGCATGTCAGGCGGCGAGAAGCAACGCCTGGCCATCGCGCGCGTCGTCCTCAAGGCGCCGCGCGTGCTCATTCTTGACGAGGCGACATCAGCACTCGACACCACGAGCGAGCGGCTCGTCCAGGCCGCCCTGGAGCCGCTCCTGTCCGGGCGCACGACGATCGCCATCGCCCACCGCCTCTCCACCATCCTGGCCGCCGACGTCATCTTCGTCATCGACCGTGGGCAGCTGATCGAACAGGGCACGCATGCCGAGCTCCTCCAGCGCGGCGGGGCGTACGCCAAGGTGTACGAGCAGCAGTTCCAGGGCGGCCGAGTCGAGGCTGTCTGCGAGGACGGGATGGTGCTCGCCAGCGGCGAGGTGGTTGCCGGCAGCAAGGCGTAGCGTGGCCGGCCCGCTCGACGCCGTCGTCATCGGGAGCGGGCCGAACGGGCTGTCGGCTGCAGTCGAACTCGCTCGCAATGGTGCATCGGTCCTCGTGCTCGAAGGCTCCGAGACAATCGGCGGCGGCACACGCACCGCGGATCTCACATTGCCGGGGTTTCACCACGACGTCTGCTCGTCCGCACACCCGCTCGGGATCCTGTCCCCGTACTTCTCGACGCTCCCGCTCGACGAATACGGGCTGACGTGGCTGCAGAGCCGTGCGTCGGTTGCCCATCCGCTCGATGGCGAACCAGCGGTGATGCTGGGACCTTCGCTGCGCGCGACGGCCGACGGCCTCGGGCACGATGCCACGTCGTACCGTCGCCTGCTATGGCCGCTGCTGCGGCATCCACACGAGCTCCTTGCGGAGGTGCTCGGCCCGGCCCGCTTGCCGAGGCACCCGTTCGTGCTCGCTCGGTTCGGTGTGCCTGCCTTGCTGCCGGCCACCACGCTGGGACGCACCCTCTTCCGCGGGGAGCGGGCTCGAGCACTTCTCGCGGGATGCGCTGCGCACACCGCCATCCCCCTCTCGCGTCCGGTCAGCGCGGCGGCGGGGCTCCTCTTCCTGCTGTCGGCGCACGTCGAGACGTGGCCCGTGGCGCAGGGTGGGTCCGCGGCGATCACCACCGCGCTCGCCGGATATCTGGAATCGCTCGGCGGGCGGATCGAGACCGGCCGCATGGTCCGGTCGGCCGCCGAGCTCCCAGCGGCGCGCGTCCACCTCTTCGACACGAGCCCGGCGCAGGTCGCGGACATCGCGTCGTCGATGCTCCCCGGCCGGTACTTGCAGCAGCTGCGCAGATTCCGCTACGGCCCGGGTGTCTTCAAGGTCGACTGGGCTCTCGATGGACCGATCCCGTGGCGCGACCCAGCCTGCCTTGACGCGTCGACCGTCCACCTCGGCGGCACGCTCGATGAGATCGCCGCCTCCGAAGCCGCGGTGTGGCGCGACGAGCATCCGGACCGTCCCTACGTGATCGTCGTGCAGCCCACCCTCGTCGATCCCTCACGCGCGCCGGCGGGCAAGCACACCGCATGGGCGTACTGCCACGTGCCGTCCGGTTCGAGTGTCGATCGCACCGACGTCATCGAGCGCCAGATGGAGCGCTTCGCGCCGGGGTTCCGCGACCGGGTGCTCGGCAGGTCCGTCATGAGCACGGCGGACCTCGAGCGCTACAACCCGAACAACATCGGGGGAGCGATCACCGGCGGTGTGACCGACCTCGGTCAGCTCTTCACGCGACCCGTGGCCCGCGTCAATCCGTACACGACACCGAACCCACGGCTCTTCATCTGCTCGGCGTCGACACCTCCTGGCGGCGGTGTGCACGGGATGTGCGGATACCACGCGGCGCGAGCCGCGCTGCGCCATCTGCCCGCCATCGCTGTGTGAAGATGCAGCGATGATCATGGTCGTCTTCCGCTCCCGCAACCGGCCCGGCGCCGACCTCGCCGAGTACGCGAAACGCAGCAAGCGCATGCGCGAATTGGTCGAGCAGCATCCGGGCTTCATCTCCATCGAGAACTTCGAAGGGCCTGACGGCGAGGAGCTCTCGCTCGAGATCTTCGAGAACGACGAGTTGGTCAAGGCATGGCGCGCGCAACCCCGAGCATCGCGAGACGCAACGCTGGGCGCGCGAGGAGTTGTACTCCTGGTATTCCGTGACGGTCGGCGAGGTCATCCGCAGTCATGCGACGGACTTGATGGCCGCGAAGGCGTCGACGGCCTAACTGCGGCGCCGCGCGCGAAAGAAGTCCTGCAGCAGCGCTGCCGACTTGTCCGCGCAGATCCCCGTCGTGACGTCGATCCGATGGTTGTTCTTCGCGTGCCGGAGCACGTCGTACACGCTGCCGTCCGCGCCTTTCTTCGGGTCGCGAGCGGCGTAGACGAGGCGCGCAATGCGCGCTTGGACCATCGCACCGGCGCACATCGGACACGGTTCGAGCGTTGCGTACATGGTGACCCCGTCGAGGCGCCACCCGCCGTGCAGATGCGCGACACGACGGAGCACGATCATCTCCGCATGCGCAGTGGCATCAGCACGACGCTCGATCGCGTTGCCCGCGGCGGCGATCACCAGGCCCTCGCGAACCGCAATAGCGCCGACCGGTACCTCACCGCGATTGCCGGCTGCTCGCGCGACGCGAAGCGCGCGACGCATGCAGCGCTCGTCGGCGTCGATCGGGAGCCCTAGCCGACTGCGACGAGCGGGAGTTCGACCTTCAGATCCGGCCGCTCGACGACGCGCATGGTGTCGTCGACAAAGCGCACACGCTCGAACGTGATGCAGTTCACCGGACAGTGGTCCTCGCAGATCCTGCAGTTGGTGCACCGGTCGTAGTTGATGAAGATCTCGCCTTCGTAGCCACCGGCTCGGGATCGCCACCGGACGTCACGCAGACAAGCGTCTCCCCGCCTGACGAACGTTCGCGATCCTCACCGAACACCACGACGTCGATCGCCTTCTCTGGACAGACGTCATCGCATGCCCCGCAGAGAACGCACACCGTCTGGTCGTAGTGGTGCACGGAGTTGCACTGGAAGCAGCGGATCGACTGGACGATCGCGGTCTGGTCACTCCACGACTGCTCGACCTCGGTCATGTCGTACCGCTTGGCGGCCTCGAGGATGCCCGGCTCGACGCGCGCGAAGACCTCGGACTGACGGTGGTCGTCGGTCCGCTCCACCACCGTCTGGTAGATGCGATCGCCGGCCGCCTGCATATCCTCGCCGAGGAATTCGCGAATCGAGCGGGCGACACGATGGCCCCAGCCGGCGGCGTCGACGATGAACGACGGGCCCTGCACACAGTCTCCGCCGCAGAAGAGCTTCGGCACACCGGTGTGGCCGCCGCGATCGGCGGAGAGCAGCCCGCGCTGCGTCACGGGGACGAGCTCGTCGGGACGCTCCATGATCTGGCCCGAGGCGAAGATGCAATAGTCGGCGGGGACCGTCCAGAACGGGGCGTCCTCGACCTCCTTCACCGACGAGAAGATGAGCTTGCCGCTGAGTGGATCGAAGTCGAGGTCCTTGAGCGGCGCGAACGACACCGCCTTCACGTTGCCGTGCTCGTCCGCCTCGACCTGCTTGACGATGACACCGCACTTGATGTGCAGGCCGATCTCCTTGGCCTCGTGAAGCTCGTTGCCGAAGGCAGGCAGGCGGTCCTCGGGCTCGATGGCGACCATCCACACATCCTTGGCGCCGAGCTTGATCGACGACTGGCACGCGTCGGTCGCGACGGCGCCACCACCGACGACCACGACGCTCCCGCCGATCGGGAAGTGCTCGGGGATCTTGTCGTACGAGACAGTGCGCAGGAAGGTCATCGCGTCGGTGACCTGAGGCAGGTCACTGCCCGGGATCGGCAGAATCCGCCCCTTCATCATGCCGATCGAGAAGAACACTGCGTCGTACTCGTCGAGCAGGTCCTTCGTCTTGATGTCGTCTCTCCGGGTCCGATGTTGCTGTTGAGGCGAACATCGATGCCGGTGGACATGATCATGTCGAGCTCCCACTGGAGCTGCCGATGGTCGAAGCGGAACGGCGGAATCGACGTGCTGAGCAGACCGCCGACCTTGGCCTCGCGCTCGTAGAGCACGACGTCGTATCCCTGCACGCGCAGGTCGAGCGCGCACGTGAGCCCCGCGGGTCCGGCGCCGACAACAGCGACACGCTTTCCTTTCGCCGGAGCGATCTTGTAGTCGATCCAGAGCCCCTGCTGAAAGGCGAAGTCGGTTGAGAAACGCTTGATGGAGCGGATCGTCACCGGCTCCTCGCCGGGATCCCACCCGCGCTTGCAGTCGGTCTCGCAGGGATGGTTGCAGAGCCGCCCGAGCATGCTCGGGAAGGGATTCGTCTCGTGGATCACCGACCACGAGTCCACATAGCGACCCTGGCTGACGTAATCGATGTAGGTGGCGATGTCCTGGCGGATCGGGCAGTTGCGCTGACACGGCGTGATCGGGACGTTGAAGCCCAGGTCGCGGTGCCCACTCATGATCTTCATCGGCGCCTTGTCGACGACGTTCTTCGCAATGGCGCCAAGCACGTGCGCGGCGCTGATCATGCCGACCGGCGCACTGCGCTTCGAGAAGATCCCGCCTTCGGCCGCGGTCACGATCGCCGCCTCTGCAGACGACTCGCGCATCGCTTCCGCACCGGCCTCGATACGCTCACCAAGGTCGATGCGCGGCGCAGGCCGCATGACATCGCGAACGCTCATCTCATCGAGCATGTCGAACGAGGACACGATCGACTCGAGACCCACGGTGCCGAGCACCTCGTCGCCGCGAACGACGAGCAGTGGCACGGGATCCTGGATTCGCAACACCGCAGGATGTCGGCGAGCGTGTCGTCAGGATCGCACTCCGCGCCGAGCGGAGAGGCGATGTCGCCAGCTCAGGCATGGACCACCTGGCGGCGCGCAAGCGCGAAATCGGCGAGCTCTCGCGGCGTGATCATCCCGACGACGGTCTCGTCCTCATGCGTCACGACGGCGAGCCGGCGCCCGTCCTGGGCCATGAGCGCAACCACCTCGCTGAGTCGCTGGTGCTCGTCGACGAGCAGCGGCGACGGCCGCAGGATGTCGCGCGCCTGCACGCCGTGGAAGGAGGCCGCACCGCGAAGTCGCTGCCGGCGACCATGATGTCGCCTTCGACGAGGTGGTCGATGATGTCTTCTTTGGCGACGTAGCCGACCGGGCGGCGATCGACGAGGACAACGAGCTCACTGAGGATGTTGTCGCCGAGCAACTTGGCGATTGCATCCGCCGGGGTGCTCGGGAGGCAGAAGACAACCTCATCGCGCATGACCGTTCCAACCTCCGGGTCATCCGCCTCCGGCGCGAGCCGGTCGGGATCCAGGGAGGCCGCGACCGGCGTCGAGGTCACGCGCCGGCCTCTTGGGCCATCTGCTCCTGCAATCGACGCAGGACGTCCTGCCACGTCTCAGTGGTCTCCATCGGCCGGGACTGCGCACGCGGAGCGGCGCGTTGGATCTTGGTGCGTGTCTTCGTGATCTCGCGATCACGCTTGCGGTCCTGCACCGATCGAGCCACTCGACAGCCTGGCGAATCTCGGTCTCGACTTCCGTGATCTCCTCGGCCGTCGTCGCGGCACGCAGCGCTCTGCCAAGACGCGACGTCGCGTCAGGTGCGAGTTGCGGGCCGGCATCGCGGAGCAGGTCGCTGCCCTTGCGACGGAGCAGGTCCAGTGCATGCGCAGCGCGAGCGCGTTCCGCGCTCGACGCGCGCTGCTGTGTGTACAGCTCCATGCCGGTCGCGATCAATTGCGGGTACTGGAATGCCTGACTGAATTTCCCGGTGTTGATGCGCTCGGTGATGTCATCGACCGCCTGCTGCAGTTCCTCGCGCGGCGCACCCTCGAGCGAACCCAATAGGTCGGCCAGAATCGGGCGCGCCTGGGCATACGCTCGTTTCACCCACGCGGGGAGGTGATGGTGCGATGGCTCCGGCACCGGCGCCGGGTTCGTCGCGCGGGGCGCGCCGACTGGGCGGACGATGGCCGGGAATGCGGTCGTGAGGGGCGCCTGGTGCTGGCTGCGAGCCCTCGTCTGGATCACTGCGATACCAGCATCGTACCCGGCTGCACGGGTGTCGCGACTTCCCCGTGTGTCGATTGACTCATCACACCGACCCTGGCCATCCCCCGTGAGTCTTAACCACCGGCCTTGGTTGGGCGTCGTCGCGCACTCGGCGTCGCCTTGAGACCGATGTTCGCGGAAGGACAGATGTTTGCGAGGACACACGCGTGGCAGCGCGGATTGCGGGCGACGCAGACGCGCCGGCCGTGCAGGATGAGACGGAGCCCGAAGTTCGTCCATTCCGGCGGCGGGACAATGCTGCAGACGTCCTCCTCGATCTTCACCGGATCCGTCGCGCACGTGAGGCGGAGCAGACCCGACAGCCGTGCGACGTGAGTGTCCACCGCCAGGCCGGGAATCCCGAAGGCCACGCCGAGGACGACGTTCGCCGTCTTTCGTCCGACACCGCGGAGCATGACCAGGTCCTCCATGCGGGGCGGTACCTCGCCGCCGTGGCGGAGGATCAGGTCCTGACTTATCTCGATGATCGCGCGTGCTTTCGAGTGGAAGAAGCCGGTCCGGTGGATGATCTCCTCGACCTCTTCCTGGGGAGCCGCAGCGAGCGCTTCGGGTGTCGCAAAACGTGCGAACAGGACCGGGGTGACCGCATTGACGGTGACGTCCGTCGTCTGGGCGCTGAGGATCACGGACACGAGCAGCTGCCAGGGAGAGGCAAATGTGAGCTCCGTGCGCGCCTCGGGATATTCGAGGCGCAGGAGCTCGACAACCTTCGGCGCGCGCTCACGCGCACCTGCCGGCAGCCGGCGCTTCCGAACCTTCATCGATTTCACCTCGCGGTGATGTCTATCACCCATTGGCCGCCGGGAGGGATCGGCAGCAGGAGCTTGGTTCCCGGGGCGGCTGTCACGATCGTCCGAGCCTCCTGCGGCCAGTGATCGTTGATGAAGCGGCATGTATCCCCAGGTTGGAAGTCCGGACAGGAACGCGAGCGCGATCCCTGCCCAAGCGGTTCGCCGCATCCAGACGCGGGGCAGCGTGGAGGCTGCCCAGATGAGTATCGCGAGCCATGCGACGCACGCCATCAGGAAGTATCGCCCTCCGGATTGGTTCATTGCGAGTGCTTGCCACTGGCTCTCACCCGGTAGCGCCAGCGGTGACAACAACGCCGCGGCGACGATGGCCAAAGCACGAGCGCGAACATCCTGAGTTCCCAGGGCGCTTTCAGAGCAGCGTAGACGACGACCACGAACGCCAGCGCACAGACGACGCCGGCGATCAGCAGTCCCGATGGCTGACCGCCGATATAGACATGCCTGCGCGCAGGTTCGGCGAACAGTGCCGGCGAAGATGATTCGGTTGCAGATGATGAGCACGAGATTCTGCAAGCTCGCACCGAGCTCCAACGCGACGCGCGTCGAGTTGCAGCTTGCGTAGACCTGCGCGACGACAGCGATCGCAAGGAGCGCGCTCAGGATCAGCGTGAAACGCCGGCGACGCATGAGGTACCAGAGCAACGCAACCGGAAGGAGCAGATAGACGAACGGTCCGGAAAAGCCACAGAGCAGTACCGCGGCAATGTCGAAAGCCTTCCAGTACCAGCGCTTCGGCTCCGGCGCCAGGAGCACCAGCGTTGCGAGGATCATGAGGTGGAACGGAGCGCCGGTGATGCTCACGTTGAGCTCGGCTACCGGCAACAAGAGGTACATCGCGCAGAGCGCAATCCGCACCCACGACGCCGGGACCACCGTATCGAATCGCCCGCTCAGGAAGTAGAAGACGGGCGCTATCTGCACGACAGGCCACAGATGTTGTAGATGAGCGGCTGGTTGGTAATTCCGAACGGAGCCGCGACGAGGGGACCGATGCGCGATATCACTTGCAGATACCCGGCCCATGACAGCCCGAGCGCGCGGATCGCGCCGACGTTGTATGCGTCGGAGAACCATCGCGAACCGTCCTCAGCGTAGAACTGGGGATTCGTGAACGCGTCGACACGATGGGCAAAACAATCGCCACTGCCAGCACCATCGACCCCAGTCAGATATGCGAAACGCGGCACCGCTACTTGATTTCCAGATCCGCCGAGTATCGGTGCACTGCACGGCGATCTCATCGCCGGGGATCTTAGCCCGGACCGGTGACTCGCCGCCCTCGCCATCTCCCGCCGAAGCACGCGGCGCGCGTAGAATCCGCCGAAATGAGGACAAAATTACCGTCGTCGGCGCAGGGAATGTGGGAGCGACGCTCGCTCAGCGTGTCGCGGAGCGCGACTACGCGGATGTCGTGCTCGTGGATATCGTCGAGGGGCTCCCGCAAGGCAAAGCGCTCGACATGCTCGAGTCCGGGCCGATCGTCGGGTACGACTCGCTGGTCACGGGCACCAACTCCTACGAGGAGACCGCCGGCTCGCAGATCGTCGTCATCACGAGTGGCGTCCCGCGCAAGCCGGGGATGTCCCGCGACGACCTGGTCATGACCAACGCCAAGATCGTGTCCGGCGTGGTCCGCCAGGTGGTCGCGCAGTCGCCGGAATGCATCCTCATCGTCGTCGCCAATCCGGTCGACGGCATGACGCAGCTTTCGATGGCCGTGTCGCGCTTCCCACGCTCCCGGGTCATCGGCATGGCGGGCGTGCTCGACACCGCTCGCTATCGCACCTTCATCGCCCAGGAGCTCGACGCGTCGGTGCGCGACGTGCAGGCGTACGTTCTCGGCGGTCACGGCGACACGATGGTGCCGCTCGCGAGGCTCACCACCGTTGCCGGCATTCCCGCGGCGGATCTCATCCCCGCCGAGCGTCTTGAGACCATCGTGCAGCGCGCGCGTGATGGCGGCGCGGAGATCGTCAATCTGCTCAAGACGGGAAGCGCGTACTACGCACCGAGCGCGGCAGTGGCGCAGATGATCGATGCCATCGTGCTCGACACGCGCCAGGTGCTGCCATGCACCGTGCATCTCGAGGGTGAGTACGGCATCACCGGTCTCTTCACCGGCGTGCCGTGCCGGCTTGGTGCCGGCGGCCTCATCGAGGTCATCGACGTCTCACTCACCGACGACGAGCGCGCGTCGCTGCATCGCAGCGCCGAGGCGGTGCATCAGGTCGTTCAGGTGATGGACGCGCGCCGCGAGGAGATCGACCCGAGCCTCGGCTCACTCACGGATGGGATCAGCATCGGCTGAGAGCAGCATCTCCGGGGTGATCTCGGTCAGCGAGTTCGATCACCAGGTTCGCGTGGCTCGATGTTACCACTGAGGTCGCCATGCGAGACGACGCCGATGCAGCGCATCCCGGCGGCGACGGCGGCGGTGACACCCACAGGCGAGTCCTCGATCGCGACGCACTGCGACGGCACGACGTCAAGCGCCTGCGCCGCGCTGAGGTAGACGCCGGGGTCGGGCTTGCCCCGCTCCTCATCGTCCGCCGTGCACACCGCATCGATGAGCGACCCGATACCGAGGCGTTCGACGACCGCGTCGATGAGCTCGCGGCTCGACGACGACGCAATGGCAATCCGAAGGCCGATGGAGTGCGCAAGGTTGACCGCATCGAGCGCGCCTTCCATCGGCTCGCCGTGCTGGCGGACGTACTCGACCATCTCGCGAACGATCTCGCGCTGCACCGCATGCGGCCGGATCCCGTTCCACGGCCGTTCCTGGTACCAGTGATCGACCACTTCCTCGATGCGCATGCCCCACGTATCGCGGAGTTGCTCGTCGGTGAGCTGCACGCCGACGCGAGCGAAGACGTCGAGCTCGACCTGACGCCATACCGGCTCCGTGTCGATGAGCACGCCGTCCATATCGAAGACGACGGCCTTGAACTTCCTCCCCATGAGGGTGATGCTACTCGCTCTCGCTCGGCGGAAGGATCACGGCCGGTTCGTCGTCGTCATCATCCTGCGCGGGGGCCGAGATGCTCGTCGGCTCGGGCGGTTCCTTCTTGTAGTGCATCCCGAAGATCGGTCCCGACCACGATCATCATGTTGAGCATCGCCTTGCGCGTATCGGACTGGCCCCAGGCCGGAGTCCGCGAGTAGAGGTAGAACCAGAAGAACACCACGAGCATCACCACGACGACGGCGCTGAGAACGATGACGCCGATCAATCTTTCCGCTGGCCGAAGAGCATGCGGCCGACAAAGCGCACGGGGTCCCAGTGCACGTCAGCCACCCGCTCCTTGAGGGGGATGATGGCGTTGTCGGTGATGTGGATGTGCTCGGGGCACACCTCGGTGCAGCACTTCGTGATGTTGCAGTAGCCAAGCCCGCCGTCGGTGCGCGTCTGCTCGCGACGATCGAGCACATCCTTGGGATGCATCTCGAGGGAGGCGACGCGGACGAAGAATCGCGGACCGTAGAACTGATCGGCGTAGTCGTGCGTGCGGATGATGTGGCACACGTCCTGGCAGAGGAAGCACTCGATGCATTTGCGGAACTCGTAGATGCGATCGATGTCCTGCTGCTGGATGCGCCATGGCGTGCCGTCATCGGGCGCAGCGGTGAAGGGCGGAATCGCCTTGTTCACCTCGTAGTTGTGCGACACGTCGGTGACGAGGTCCTTGATGAGCGGGAACGACTTCATGGGCTGGACTTTCACCGGACCCGGCGGCAGGTCGTCGACGCGCGTCTTGCACAGCAGGACCGGCCGGCCGTTGACCTCCGCGCTGCACGACCCGCACTTGGCAGCCTTGCAGTTCCATCGACAGGCGAGATCGGTGTCGAGGTTGTGCTGTACGTAGTGCACCGCGTCGAGCACGACCATGCCGGTCACGATCGGGACCTCGTACGTGACCTCCGTCTGCTCGGCGCCAGGCACGCCCTTGAGCACCTGCATCGTGAGCGTCTCTCCGGTGAGACCACTCGCGGTGAGCGCTGCCTCGGGTGTGGTGGAGACGGCCACCCCGGAATGATCAACGACCGTCATGACTTGCCCTTCCTCGGTTTGCGCGCCCCAGCAGGTTGCTTCGCGACCGCGGTGGCGGTGGTCGTAGCGGGCGCCGGATCGGTGAGATATCCCTTGGGCAGCTTTGCCGCGTCGTAGAAGCGGCTTCGCTCCAGCAACGGACGCAGCCGTTCCGGCAACGGGTCGAGCGGGACGCTCACCACCTGCATCCCATCAGCGCCACGACGAGTCACGAAATTCACCTTGCCGTACTCGACCTCCTGATCGAGGTGGTCGAACCGCCACTGGGATCCGCGGCTCTCGCGCCGCTCGATGGCGCCGCGCACGATTGCCTCGGACAGGATCAGCATGTTCGTCACGTCGCGGCACGTGTGCCAGCCCGGGTTCAGCGCGCGTCCCCCGGCGACGCGGATAGCGGTGCTGCGCTCGCGCAGCTCGAGGACGTTGGCAAGCGCCCGCTGCAGCGACTCCTCGCTGCGCCCGATGCCCGCGTCATCCTGCATCGCGAGCTGCAGATCCTCGTGGAGCTTGTACGGGTTCTCGCCGGCCGAGGCGCCGTTCGCAGCCGTCTGCCAGCGGCTGCGAGCAGATCGGCTTGCTCGGCGGCGACCTGCGCCTCGTCGATCGGTGCGCGTCGCGCCGTCGGCTTCTCGAGAACTCGGCGGCGGCCTCGCCGGCACGGCGACCGAAGACGAGGATGTCGCCGAGGGAGTTGCCGCCGAGGCGGTTGGCGCCGTGCAGACCGCCCGCCACCTCGCCTGCTGCGTACAGCCCGGCAACCGTGCGTGGCCGCGGTCTCGGGATCGACGCGCACGCCACCCATCGTGTAGTGGATGGTGGGGCCGACCTCCATGGGCTGGCTCGTGATGTCGATCGATGCCAGCGCATGGAACTGCTCGTACATCGACGGCAACTTGCGCTTGACGTAATCGGCGCCGAGATGACGCACGTCGAGGTACGCGCCGCCGTGGGGCGTCCCCCGTCCGGCCTGCACCTCCTTGTAGATGGATCGCGCGACAACGTCTCGCGACGACAGCTCCTTCTTCACGGGGTCGTAGTCGAGCATGAAGCGCGACCCCTCGGCGTTGAAGAGCAGACCGCCCTCGCCGCGCACCGCCTCCGTGACCAGGATGCCGCGCGCGCCGGGTGGCCAGATCATCCCCGTGGGATGGAACTGCACGAACTCCATGTCGAGCAGGTCCGCGCCGGCCTGGTACGCCATCGCAGCGCCGTCGCCGGAGCACTCCCAGGAGTTGGACGTGAACCGGTACATCCGTCCCCATCCCCCACTCGCGAGCACAACGGCGCCGGCCTTGAAGACGACGAACCGTCCGGTGTTGCGGTTGTACCCGAAAGCACCGCACACGCGGTCCCCGGACTTCAGCAGCGACGACAGCGTGTACTCCATGCAGACGTCGACGCCCGCGGTGTGCACCATCTTGTCCTGGCACGTGCGGATAAGCTCGAGCCCGGTGCGGTCGCCAACGTGCGCGAGTCGTTTCCACGAATGCGCACCGAACGCGCGCTGCATGATCAGACCGTCAGGCGTGCGGTCGAAGATGCCGCCCCATCGCTCCAGCTCGAGCACGCGGTCGATGACCTCGTGCGCGTACAGCTCGACCATGCGCCAGTTGTTGAGGAGCTGGCCGCCGAGCATCGTGTCGGCGAAATGCACCTCCCAGCTGTCCTCGAGCATCGACGTTGCCCAGTGCCAGCCGCGATGCCGCCCTCGGCCATGACCGTGTGCGCCTTGCCGAGCAGCGACTTCGTCACCACGGTGACGGTGCATCCCGCATCCGCGGCGGCGATGGCGGCGCGCATCCCGGCGCCGCCCGCGCCGACGACGAGCACGTCGCATTCGATGGTGTCGTACGGCTCGGGTGTCGCTGCCATATCAGAAAACGATGTGCGGATCGACGATGATCCCGGCCCGCAGCAGATGGATGTACACGTCCGTGATGACGACGCTGAACATGCTGCACCAGGCCCAGACGGGATGGCGCTGATTGAGCACGGTCACCCATTGCCACGCGCGATAGCGCGCCTGGCCGAGCCTGGACTTCGAGTAGCAGTCGAGCCCGCCGCCGACGAGGTGCCGCCAGGAGTGGCAGCCGAAGGTGTACCCGCTGAGCAGGATGACGTTGACGAGCATGATCCCGGTGCCGAGTCCGAGCTGCACGTGCCCGTTCGGTGCCCAGAACGCGAGGTAGACGTCGTACCAGAGGAACCCCGTGACGATGAGCACCAGGTAGAAGAGAAACCGGTGCAGGTTGTTGAGGAAGAGCGGGAACGCCGTCTCGCCGCGATATTTGCGGTGGCGCAGCTCACCCACCGCGCATGACGGCGGATCCCAGAAGAAGGAGCGGTAGTACGCCTTGCGGTAGTAGTAGCAGGTGGCACGGAACAGCAGTGGCGACCCCAGCACCCAGAGCGCCGGGCTGACCGGCCCGGTCTTCCAGATGGTCGGCGAGTAGAACGGCGAGAGATACGGGCCGCTCTGGTTGATGCCACCGGTCAGGAACGCGGTCCAGATCGAGTAGAGACCGAAGAGCCCCAGCACCGTGACCACGGTGGCGGGAAGCGCCCACCAGGGCAGGCCGCTGAGGATGCGCTCCAGCGGCCCGGGGCCGCCGTGCGGGGCGGATGCGAGCGATGCGGGTGATACCTGCGTTACCTGGGTGGACAAGCGCTGACCATCCTAGCGTTGCAGCGTTGCGGAGGCGGCCCGGGCGGCTCGCGCGCGCGAGTGCGATAGGGTTGTCCCGCATCGGCGAGTATCTGAACGCACCGCTCCCGCAAGCCGGGTCTGATGGACCCCGCGCTGGAGCACGATGCCTGCGGGGTGGCGTTCGTCGCCCGCATCGCCGGCGGCCCGACGCACGCGGTGGTCGAGTCGGGCGTTGAGGCCCTGCGTCAATCTCGGCCATCGGGGCGCGTCCGGGGCCGAGCCCGACAGCGGCGACGGCGCCGGCATCCTCATCCAGGTACCCGGACGACTTCCTGCGCGACGCGGCCGGTGTGCCACTGCCGACGCCCGGCGCGTATGGCGTCGGCATGGTGATGCTTCCCCGGGACGCGTCGGAGCGCGAGCGCTGCGAGGCGATCACGCAGCAGGCGTGCCGTGCCGAGGGACTGCGCATCCTCGGCTGGCGCGACGTGCCCGTCGTCGCCGATGCGCTCGGACACGAGCGCACGAGATGGCCTGCCCGTCATCCGCCAGCTGTTCGTCGCCGCGATCGGGCTCGACGGAGCAGCGCTGGAAGCGGCGGTTGCTCGTCCTCCGCCGGGTCATCGAGCGCGATGCGCTCGCTCGCGGGAATCGGCCGCGACCGCTTCCATTTCGCGAGCCTCTCGAGCCGCACCGCTCATCTACAAGGGAATGCTCACCGCGGCGCAGCTCGCGGGGTTCTATCCCGACCTCGTCGACGCGCGTGCTGACGTCGGCGCTGGCGCTGGTGCACGCGCGCTTCTCCACCAACGTGCTGCCGCGCTGGGACCTTGCGCAGCCCTTCCGCATGTCGGCGCACAACGGCGAGATCAACACGCTGCGCGGCAACGTCAACTGGATGCGCGCGCGTCAGTCCAAGTTCCGCAGCCCGCATTTCGGCGACGACATCGCGAAGCTCGTCCCGGTGCTCGATGAGAGCGGGTCCGAACTCCTCGCAGTTCGACAACGCGCTCGAGCTGCTCGCCATGACCGGCCGCTCGATCGAGCACGCGGTGATGATGATGATCCCCGAGGCGTGGCATCAGAACCCGCTGATGGACGAGGAGCGGCGCGCGTTCTACGAGTTTCACAGCGCGCTGCTCGAGCCGTGGGACGGTCCTGCGGCGATCGCGTTCACCGACGGCCGCGTCATCGGCGCGACGCTCGACCGCAACGGACTGCGCCCCGCGCGATATCTCATCACCGATGACGGCCTCGTCGTCATGGCGTCGGAGGCCGGCGTGCTCGACCTGCCCGAGGAACGCATCGTCCGCAAGTGGCGCCTGGAGCCGGGCCGCCTCCTGCTCGTCGACACCGCACGCAGGGCGCGTGCTCGACGACAGTGACGTCAAGACGCAGCTCGCCGCGACGCATCCGTATCGCGAGTGGATCCGTTCGGGGACCGTGCATCTCGACGAGCTCGATCCGCCGGACCACGTGCCGGCCGCCCGACCCGGGAACGCTGCTCGTGCGCCAGCAGGCGTTCGGCTACAGCGTCGAGGACATCGCCGTGCTCCTCGCCCCGATGGGCCAGACCGGCGAGGAGGCCGTCGGCTCGATGGGCAACGACACGCCGCTCGCGGTGTTCAGCGAGCGCCCGCTCCCCCTCTTCAACTACTTCAAGCAGCTGTTCGCGCAGGTCACCAACCCGCCGATCGATCCGATTCGTGAGCAGGCGGTCATGTCGCTCGTGACGTCGCTCGGCGCCGGCGGCAACCTGCTCGAGCAGGGCCCGGCGCAGGCGATGCGGCTCGAGATGGCGCATCCGGTGCTCACCAACCACGACCTCGAGAAGCTGCGCCACGTCACGCAGCGTCAATTCCCCGCCGAGACGATCTCGATGGTCTTCCATCGCGACGCCGGTGCGGCGGGGCTGATCGAGGGGATCGAGCGCATCTGCCGGCTGGCATCGGAGCAGATCGCGGCAGGTGCGACCGTCCTCATCCTCAGCGACCGCCACATCGACGCGTCGCACGTGCCGATTCCGTCGCTGCTCGCCACGGCGGCGGTGCATCACCACCTGGTGCGCGAGCAGACGCGCACGGGAGTCGGGCTCGTCATCGAGACCGGCGAGGCGCGCGAGGTCATGCACCTCGCGCTGCTCATCGGCTACGGCGCTGAAGCCGTCAACCCGTACCTCGCATTCGAGACGATCGCCGACATGGCGCGGCGCGAGCTCATGCCCGCGCCGGTCGACCCGGCGCGCGCCGAGGAGCTGTACATCCAGGCGCTGACAAAGGGACTGCGCAAGACGATCGCGCGCATGGGCATCTCGACGATCCAGTCGTACTGCGGCGCGCAGATCTTCGAGTGCCTCGGCATCGACCGCAGTGTCATCGATCGCTTCTTCCCGAACACCGCGTCGCGCATCGGCGGCATCGGCATCGACGTCATCGCCGCCGAGGCGCTCGCGCGCCACGAGCGCGCATTCCCCGATGTGCGCATCACGCCGCCGACCCTCGAGGAACGCGGGGAGTATCGATGGCGCCGCGAGGGCGAGCTGCATCAATGGAATCCCGAGGTCATCGGCGCGCTGCAGCACGCGGTGAAGTCGGGTGACGAGTCGGCGTTCCGCGACTACGTCGCGCTCGCCGACGACGAGTCGTGCCGGCTGAAGAATCTGCGCGGCCTGTTCGAGCTGCGCGCAGCCGCCGACGCCGGTGCCGCTCGACGAGGTCGAGCCCGCGCTGGACATCGTCCGGCGCTTCTCCACCGGCGGCATGTCGTACGGATCGCTCAGCAAGGAGGTGCACGAGCTGCTCGCGATCGCGATGAACCGCATCGGCGGACGCTCGAACACCGGCGAGGGTGGCGAGGATCGCGTCGCGGTACGTGCCGCGACGACAACGGCGACTTCCGGCGCAGCGCCATCAAGCAGGTGGCGTCAGCGCGCTTCGGCGTCACCGCGCACTACCTCGTCAACGCCGACGAGCTGCAGATCAAGATCGCGCAGGGTGCCAAGCCCGGCGAGGGCGGCCAGATCCCGGGCTTCAAGGTGGACGAGACCATCGCGCGCCTGCGCCATTCGACGCCGGGCGTGGGTCTCATCTCGCCGCCGCCGCACCACGACATCTACTCGATCGAGGACCTGGCGCAGCTCATCTGGGACCTGCGCAGCGTCAATCCCAGCGCGCGCATCAGCGTGAAGCTCGTCGCCGAAGCCGGCGTCGGCACGGTCGCCGCGGGTGTCGCAAAGGCGCGCGCCGACCACATCGTCATCGCCGGCTACGAGGGCGGCACCGGCGCGTCGCCGCTGACCGCCATCAAGCACGCCGGCGTGCCGTGGGAGCTCGGCCTCGCCGAGACGCAACAGGTGCTCATCCGTCAACGCCTGCGCAGCCGCGTGACGCTCCAGGCGGACGGGCAGATGAAGACCGGGACGCGACGTTGTCGTCGGCGCGCTGCTCGGTGCCGACGAGTTCGCGTTTGCGACCGCACCGCTCATCGCGGCGGGCTGCGTGATGATGCGCGTCTGCCATCTCAACACCTGTCCGGTCGGCATCGCGACCCAGGACCCGGTGCTGCGCAGCAGGTTCACCGGCCGCGCCGAGCACGTCGTCGCGTTCATGCTGTTCCTCGCCGAGGACGTGCGCCGCTGGATGGCGCAGCTCGGGTTCCGCGCGTTTCGAGGACATGATCGGCCGCGTCGACCTCATCGAGGCGCGGCCCGCCGCCGAGCACTGGAAGGCGCGCGGTCTCGACCTCCGGCAGCTGCTCGCGGTCGCCGCAGGTGGCGTCCGCAGACGAGCGGCGGCAGAGCCGCGCGCAGGTTGCGGACCTCAGCGACATGCTCGACGTCGACGCTGCATGGATGCGTGCGCGCCGGCGCTCGACGGACGCGTCCGGTGCGCGTCCGCACGCCGGTGCGCAATGTGCATCGCAGCGTCGGCGCGATGCTCAGCGGCGAAGTGGCGCGCCGTCATGGCGCGGCCGGTCTCCCCGACGGCAGCATCGAGATCGAGCTCGACGGCGCGGCCGGCCAGTCGTTCGGCGCCTGGCTCGCGGCGGGGATCACGCTCACGCTGCGCGGCGAGGCCAACGACTACGTGGGCAAGGGCCTCTCGGGCGGCAGGCTGGTCATCCGGCCGCCGCGGGCGGCACGTCGCCGCCGCGCGAGGACAACATCATCGTCGGCAACGTCGCGCTGTACGGCGCCACCAGCGGCGAGGCGTTCATCCGCGGTGTCGCGGGTGAGCGATTCGCCGTGCGCAACTCCGGAGCGGTCGCGGTGGTCGAAGGCGTCGGCGACCACGGCTGCGAGTACATGACCGGCGGCACCGTGCTCGTCATCGGCAGGACCGGACGAAACTTCGCGGCGGGGATGAGCGGCGGCATCGCATTCGTGCTCGACGAGCAGGCGGACTTCGCGCAACGCTGCAACCTCGCATCGGTCGCACTCGAGGTGCCGCAACTCGACGATCTCGTCATCGTCCGAACTCTGCTGGAGCGCCACGCATCGCTCACCGGCAGTGAGGTCGCGAAGCGTTTGCTGCGCAACTGGCGTCAGGCGCGCGAGCGTTTCGTCAAAGTGCTGCCCGGAGGAGTACCGCCGCGCGCTGCGCGCGCCATCTCGAGCTGGTCGGCTGATGGTGGCGCGGACCGGCTTTCTCGAGCACACGCGACACACCGCGCACAAACGGCCGGTCGCGGAACGCGTCGGCGACTACCGCGAGGTGTACCTCCCGCTGCCCGTGCAGACGCTGCGTGAGCAGGGATCGCGCTGCATGGACTGCGGTGTCGCGTTCTGTCACCAAGGATGTCCGCTCGGCAATCTCATCCCCGAATGGAACGACCTCGTGTCACGCGATGACTGGCGCGCCGCCGTCGACCGGCTGCACGCGACCAACAACTTTCCGGAGTTCACCGGCCGGTTATGCCCTGCGCCGTGCGAGCCGGCATGCGTGCTCGCCATCAACGATGACCCCGTCGCCATCAAGCAGATCGAGCAGTCGATCATCGATCGCGCGTTCGATGAGGGATGGATCCGCGCCGAGCCTCCGGCGCATCGGACCGGACAAGCGCGTCGCAGTGGTCGGCTCGGGTCCTGCCGGGCTTGCCGCAGCGCAACAGCTGAACCGCGCCGGCCACCACGTCACCGTGTTCGAGCGCTCGGACCGTGTCGGCGGACTTCTGCGGTACGGCATCCCGGATTTCAAGATTGAGAAATGGGTCGTCGATCGCCGCGTCGGTATCCTCGAAGCCGAGGGGATCACGTTCGAGACGGGATACGACATCGGCGTCGACATCACTGCCGAGCAACTTCGTGAGCGCTTCGACGCCGTCGTCCTCGGCGTCGGCGCCGACCGGCCGCGCGATATCGATGTCCCCGGACGGGAGCTTCGCGGGATCCACGTCGCGATGGACTACCTGGTGCAGCAGAACCGGCGCGTGGCTGGCGAGCGGGTAGTCGCGATCCCGGAGATCACAGCGACGCGGACGGGCTGTGGTCATCATCGGGGGCGGTGACACTGGCGCCGACTGCCTCGGCAACGTCATCCGCGAGGGATGCTCGGCCGTGCAGCAGCTCTACCTCTACCCGCAACCACCGGACACCCGACCGGACGGGCAACCCCTGGCCGCAATGGCCGCTGATCCTGCGCACGTATCCCGCGCACGACGAGGGCGGTTCGCGCGAGTTCGGGCTCATGGTCACGGGCTTCGAAGGCGAGGGCGGCGACGTCAAACGCGTGCGTGCGATGCGGGTCGAGGCTCGGCGGGAGAACGGCGTGCGCAGCTTCACGCCAATAGCGGACGGCGAGGTCGGCCTCGACGCCGACCTCGTCCTCATCGCGATCGGATACGACGGTCCACATCGCTCGACACTGCTCGACGGGCTCTCCATCGATCGCGACAACGCGGGCAATCTCGCCGTCGACGGGTCGTTCGCGTGCGCGACGCCGGGGGTGTTCGCTGCAGGCGACGCGGTACGCGGGGCATCGCTCATCGTCTGGGCGATTGCCGACGGCAGGGCGGCCGCGCGCAGCTGTGATGCGTACCTCATGGGGACTGTCCGGCTACCCTGACCCGACCCATGGTCCAGCGATCCTTCCTCGGAACGTCCACGCTCGCCTTTGCCCATCGTGGCGGCGGCGGCGACGCGCCGGAAAACACATGGCCGGCATTCGAGGCCGCGGTCGCGCTCGGATACCGCTATCTCGAGACCGATGTCCAGCTCACCCGCGACGGGGTGCTGCTCACCTTTCACGACAACACGCTCGATCGCCTCACCGACCGGACGGGCGCGGTCGTGCGAGCTCACCCATGCCGAGATACGCGAGGCAGATGCCGGCTACGCGTTCAGCCCCGACGGGGGCCTGACCTTCCCCTACCGCGGGAAGGGAGTGACGATCCCGACGCTCGAGGAGCTCTTCACCCGATGGGACGACGTCTACGTGAACATCGACGCAAAGACCGACGAGACGGTGGCCCCGCTCGTCGAGCTCATCAGCCGGCTCGATGCATTCGGACGCGTGTGCATCGGCTCGTTCTCGGATCGCCGCGTCGCGCGGATCCGGGCGCTCGCAGGCGGCCGCATCTGCTCATCGATGGGGCAGGTTGCGACCGGCACGGCCTTCCTCGTCTCTCGTTCCGGGCGCATGCCTGCGTTTCACGCCGACTGCCTGCAGGTCCCGAAGCGCTGGGGCATCCTCCGCATCGATCGGCGCTTCGTGCGGGCGGCACATCGGGCCGGCCTAAGGGTCCACGTCTGGACGATCGACGACGAAGCGGAAATGGACTATCTCCTCGACCTCGACGTGGACGGGATCATGACCGACCGACCGCGCGTGCTCAAGGCGGTGTTCGAGCGCCGCGGCCTGTGGTAGCCACCGGCTGATCAGCCGGTCACCAGCGCGAACGCGTACCCGTCCCAGTCCTTGACGCCCACCGTCTGAATGACCGCCGGCGTGATGCGCTTGTCCGCCGCCATCTGCTCGATGAGCCGGCGCATGCCGGCTGAATCCGGATCGTCACTCTTGAGATCGATGAGCTTGCCCTGACGCACGACGTTGTCCACGATGATCAGGGTGCCGACGTGGGCGAGGTCAACGGCAGCAGCAAAGTACGCCGGCGTGTTGCGCTTGTCGGCGTCGATGAAGACGAGGTCGAACGGTTCCTCGTGATCGTCCTTCAGTTGCGCGAGCGTATCGAGCGCGGGGGCGACGCGCACCTCGACTTTGCTGTCGAGTCCGGCGCGCGCGATGTTGCCGCGAGCAACTGCGGCACGCTCCTCGCTGATCTCGAGGCTGATCAGGCGCCCGCCGTCCGGGAGGGCGCGCCCCAACCAGATCGCGCTGTATCCGCCGAGCGTGCCGACCTCGAGGATGCGCTTGGCATTGACGGCGCGAGCCAGGAGGTGCAGGAACTGTCCTTGCGCGGGTGCCACCGCGATGTTGGGCAGCGCCGCGCTGTCCCGAATCGCTGCCTCGAGCACGGGGTCGGATGGCTGCAGCAGGCCGGTCGTGTACGCGTCGACGGAATCCCAGCGTTCGTCACTCATCGCCCGCGAAGTCTAGTCCGGCGGGCCACCCAGACCTCCTCGCATGGCCAGCGCCGCGCCCACTCGAGGGTCACGAACGGATAGCGGGTGGTGGCGCCTGCCGGTGGTTGCAGCTCGATGAGGTTCTCGATCTCAAAACCGGTGCGCCGGAGCAGCCGGATCCAATCCCCATGGGTGAGGTGGAACTCGACGCTGTCATCGTCCGGCCACTCGAACCGATGCATGCCGAAGTAGTCGCGGCGAAGGTTTGCGGTTGCTGGTCCCTCGGCGTCCGAACTCAGGCACGGTGAGCACCAGCAGTGGCGCGTTGCCGAGGAAGATGAGCCGGCCGCCTGGGCGCAGCAATCGTGCGGCCTCCGGGATCCAGCGATACGGATCGCACCAGATGGCAGCGCCGTATTCGCTGATCGCCAGGTCGAAGCTGGCGTCGAACGAGTGGGACCGCCTCCGCGTTGCCCTGGATCAGCGGGAAATGGAGGTCGTGCTCGTCCTGCAGCGCCCGCGCGGTGGCGAGCTGGTTCTCGGACATGTCGATGCCGACCGGACGCGCCCCGCGCCGTGCCAGCCACGCTGACACGTATCCGGTGCCGCATCCGAGCTCGATAACGTCCAGTCCGTCGACGTCGGGGAGGAGATGCACGTCGGCCTCGGCGATGCCCCAGATGCCCCACGACGGCTCTTGCGCCCAGTTGCGCCGTCCCGGCTCGGCGTACTCAGCCGCGGACACGTTCCAGGCGGCACGGTTTCGAGCGACGTGGTCGGATGCTTGATCAGCAGTCATCGCGGGCGACTGTACGCGCCCGGCGGGATTGGGGTGGCCAGCGGGGGTCGAACCCGCGACCTCCAGGGCCACAACCTGGCACTCTAACCAACTGAGCTATGGCCACCATGCGACGCCGAAAGGGAGGCCTCGCGATTATATGGCTCGCCGCGTGGCGGTCCGGACGAATTCCCGAAGGTAGACTCGCGACTGGCCCCCGTAGCTCAGCGGATAGAGCGGCGAGCTTCTAACTCGATGGTCGTGGGTTCAACTCCTACCGGGGGCGCCAACTCGCGTGTCCTAACTCGCATGACGCCGCAGCGGCATGCGTCTCAACCGGTCATCACCGAGCGGACGGCGAACAGCACTGTCCCCACCGCGCCGGCGGTGAGCCACAAGCGCTTGTCGCGGTCCTTGAGCGGCGCACCCATCCATCTGGAGAGCGGGAGGGCTAGCAGGGTCGCGGCGCCGTAGAGCCAGTGCAGCGCGTCGTGCGGACGGTGACCGGTCGCGACAAGGATGAGCCCGATCAGCACCTGCACACCGATCGCCGCGGCCGCAATCCGAGTGTAAACGCGGAGCGCGGGCGCCACTTGCGGCCGGAACAGGCTGATCACGGCAACGATTGCGCCCGCCGCCGCACCAACGACGATGGCAAGACCGAACCAATCGTGGATCACCATGGCTGGGCAAGCCTAGGGCACTGCAAGGTCTCACGTGGGCAGGGCATGGCGACCGCTCACAGCTCTTCCGGTGCCTATACGCGAGCGGCAAGCACGCACCAGCGTCGCCAGTGATGGTCGTTGATCGCCGTACGACGGAGGAAGCGGCACACTTCAGCACCGGGAAAGGAGCTGTGGGCGGAAACCGGCTCATATCGGCCGCAGCCCTCGACGGAATCGGACCCGTAGAGACATGGGTGACCCTCCAACGTGACTTGCGAGCTCCGAATCCCGTCCAGGTCTCCCACGGACTGAGCATGGTCTGAGCGTTCGCGGCCTGCAAGGGGCTTTTGTCACACGCTGTGAGGTCCGATGCCCGGTCGTGTTGACGACTGCCGGCACTTGGCGGGGGCGCTGGCCGGTGGCAGTCTCGTCGTTAAGCAAGAACCGCCGAACGGAGACCGAACGCCTCATGGCCACCACCGCCAACCACACGCCATCGCTCCTCTGTACGCGAACGGACCGACATTCGATCGATAAGAGGCCCACCGTCGCCGTGCAGGTGGGCTTCCAACGATGGCACACGCGTGCAACGCCGATCGCCGGAGTGGCGCCTGCAGAGTCTGATTGCAGGAGCGGTCACATGAATGACCCGGCCCCGTACTTCCACTGGGGTCCCATCCTCATCTCGCTGCCGAATCTCGTGCTCATCGGCGTGATGGTGCTGCTGTTCGTTGCTGCGCTCATCGCTCCTTTCCCGGGGCATGCGGCGAACAGGGAGGATCGCAATGACAACTGACGTCGAGTGCATCCTTCCGCTGACGCGAACGCTGAAGCATCAACGTCCGCATCCGAGCCGGGTTGGACGGCGGCGATCCGCAGTCGTGTGTCAAAGACGATCCCCTTGACCGAGCTCCTGCCGACACGGCAACCCGCGTACGTCGGCTCGTGGGTGTATGCATTCGGCGTTGTGACGATCGCGGCCCTGTTCTGGGTGGTCCTCAGCGGTGTGGTCCTGGCGTTCTTTGGCTCCGAGTGGTGGCACATCTCTGCGGTTGGAAAGTTCTTCAACAGCGTTCACTTCTGGTCGGTCCAGATGTTCTTCATCTTTATGGTCCTGCACTTGTGGGGACAGTTCTGGGGCGCCGGCTGGCGTGACGGCCGCGCTGCGACATGGATGGTGGGCGTTGTCATCTTCCTCGTGAGCGTCGTGACGGCGTTCACGGGCTACCTCATCCAGCAGAACTTCGACTTCGCAGTGGATCGCGCTGAACGCCAAGGACGGCATCAACTCCACCGGCGTCGGTGGTCTGTTCAACGTGCTGAACTTCGGACAGCAATACGGCTTGCATGTGATGTTGTTCCCGATCGGCGTCACCGTGCTGGTCGCGCTGCATGTCATCCAGGTGCGAAGCCGAGGCGTCGTCCGTCCGATTGGCGATCCGGTCCGCGATGACGCGAGTAGCGGAGCATGAGCGACGCAACGCGACATCCGAAGATGGACAAGGCGACGTACTACCGCGGCGTCAGGATGATGCCGTACGACCTCGTCAAGGAGCTCGCCGTCGCCATGGTCGGCGTCCTCGTCCTGGTGTTGGTCCTCGCAGTGACGCTGTCGTCGCCCGACGTACCCTCGGTCACGATCCAGAGCTGGGCCAAGGCAGACCCCGTCGACTTCGTCACCACAGCGACGTCCGAGCTTGCAGGAACGTCCGGCATCGCGTCCTACGGACCGCCGTACAACACCCAGAACGGCGCCGTCCAAACGCTCTGGTTTCTTGACCCGCAGGAATGGGCCGGCGTACATGTTCCAACCAACGCCGCCAACGATTTCGTGTTGTCGCCACTCCAGCAGACAACGCTTGGTGACAGCGAGCTGACTGATGCGCTGTCAACGTACAGCGAGTGCGGGGAATGACCAGCAGACGAAGTGGTTGACCAACTACAACGACGCGCTGGCAAAAGCGACCGTCAACAGCAACGGCATGATCGTTGTCCCCAGTGGTGACTACGGGCCTGTCCAGGTGATGATGACCCGGATGCTCACGCTGGCGCGGTCCGGTGGCCTGGACGCGCTGCTGCTCTCGAGCAACCACTTCTATCAAACCGACTTCAGCAAGGCCCTCCTGTTTCTCGGTGACAGCGGATACCTCGGGAACCTCGCGGTGGCGCAGAACCTCAAGGGTAGCCAGTGGGGAATGATGAATGAGACCGGTCGCTATCCCGGGCAGGCTTGGCTCTGGCTCTACACGATGTGGTATCAGATCCCGCCGTTCAACTCGGACACCGGTTTCCTTGGCGTGAGCGGCGCGAATGCGGATCTCGCCGTCGTCGGCGTGATGCTCGTGTTGAGCGTCCTGCTCATCCTGGTTCCGTTCATCCCCGGGCTCCGCGACATCCCACGGTGGATCCCCATCCACCAACTCATCTGGCGCCGCCACTACGCGGAGATGCGCACTTCACCGAGCAGCGGGACGGTGCAACCATTACCGGTGATAGAACCCGAGGCGACCTCTTAGCAGACGCCGCTCAGGACCAGTCGTTGCGCTCGCGGTACTTGTAATTCCGCCGTGCCATGAACGCAGCGGCTTCAGCGCGGCGTGACAGCCCGAGCTTCAGCAGGATGTTCGAGACGTAGTTCTTCACGGTCTTCTCGGCGAGGAACACCTTCTCGGCAATCTGCCGGTTCGTCATCCCCTCGGCAACGAGGTCGAGGATCTTTCGCTCCTGCGGGGTCAACTCGCTGATGCCGTCGTTTGCCTCCGTCCCCTCACCGCGAAGCCGGGCGAGCACGCGCGCGGTCACCGTCGGGTCGAGCAGCGAGTCGCCGCGGGCAACCTGCTGGATCGCGCCGACGAGATCGCCACCCCGCACCTGCTTGAGGACGAACCCGGCCGCACCGGCCATGATCGAGCTGAACAGCGCTTCGTCGTCCGAGTGCGCTGTGAGCATGAGCACCTTCGTGTCCGGAAACGCCGATCGGATCTCGCGACACGCTTCGATGCCGGATCGGCCGGGAAGGCGGACGTCCATGATCACGACGTCGGGAGGATCGGCATGAGCCGCCTTGAGCGCGGCATCAGCATCGCCTGCCTCGGCGATGATCGTGATCCCACCAACTCCGTCAAGGATGCTGATCAGTCCTCGACGCACCAGCTCATGGTCATCGCAGAGCAGCACCCGGATCACAGGCTTATCGGGCACGCATTGGACTCTAGCAGTGGCCGCCGTTGGACTCGGACCATCGGCGTTCAACGTCGTGACCTTTTGCTCTAGTGCGATTCCGGCTGGAGCCTGATCATCGATACAGGCCCCACATGAGCACCATGCTTCTCCACGACTTCGCATACGTTCCGATTCCGTCGGCGCGGGTCTGTGAGCACATTCTCGCCGGCGACGGCGAGTGGCTCGCTCCACTCGCGAGCGCAGCAGCCGGCGAGGGCGAGGCGCTCCGCCTTCGGGTTGGACCACTTGAGGCGCTCCCGATGCTTGGTAAGTCGGTCACGGTGTCCGTGGGATCGCCAATCGCGCGGAGCGACGTCATCGTCGTGCCACTCGAATGGCAGGCGACGAGCGCGCCCGGGCTCTTTCCCGTCCTGAGCGCGGATCTCGAGATTGCCAGTCTTGGCGAGCACATGACGCAGTTGACGCTGCACGGACACTACGACCCGCCACTCGGCGCTATCGGGCGGCGAATGGACCGGCTCCTCATGCATCGCATCGCGGAAGCAACGGTTCGTGGCTTCCTCAGCCGGCTCGCGGATGGGCTCGCGGGGTTGGAGCATGTCGACGCAGGCCTGGCAGCTCGCTGAGCGACCAGGCTCGCCGACGGTCCGCAGCAGCCGACGCGACTATGATCGCCAGGCATGGACGTGATCGGGAGCCGGGCAGAACGGCTGCTGGACACGGGCCTGGCGCTTGCCGCCGAGCTTTCGCTGCCGGCACTCCTGCAACGCATCGTCGATCTCGCCGTTGAGCTGACGGGAGCGCGCTACGGGGCCCTTGGCGTGCTCTCGGGAGACGGAACACAGCTCGACGACTTCATCACCGCCGGCATGACGGAGGCACAGCGTTCCGCCATCGGTGCCTTGCCGCGTGGAGCCGGTCTCCTTGGCGAGCTCATCCGAGAGCCCGAGCTGCTCCGCCTCTGCCAGTATCCACGTCACATCCCCGTTCGTATGGCTTTCCCCCGAACCACCCGCCGATGCAGTCCTTGCTCGGAGCGCCGATTCGGGCGCACGGCCGGGTGTTCGGCAACATCTATCTCTCCGACAAGCAGGGCGCGACGGAGTTCACCGACGACGACGAGGTGGCGGTGCTCGTGCTCGCCACCCAGGCAGGCGTCGCTATCGCGAACGCGCAACTCTATGCCGCGGTGCAATTGCGCGAGCGATGGCTCGAGGCGGTGCGCGCAGTCGCCACCACGCTGCTCGCCGGCGACGCCGCGCACACGGCGTTGCAGCTCGTCGCGCAGAACGCGCGCGAGCTCGTCAGCGCCGACATGGCGACGATCAGTGTTCCTGAGGCCGGCGGCTTGCGCATCATGGTTGCGGACGGTGCGGGAGCGACGGAGTTGATCAATATCGAGGTGCCACTCGCAGGGAGCCTCTCCGAAGAGGTCATCCGTACCGAGCGAACGATGGTCGTCGAGGACGCAAGGACGTCCACGCTCACGCAGCCGATGGTGAGCATTGCCGGCGTTGGCCCGATGATTCTCGTTCCGCTGGCACTTCGCACCAGCGCTGCGGGCGTGCTCGCGGTCGGGCGCCTGGCCGGACGACGGACGTTCAGCGCCACCGATATCCCTTTGCTGGAAAGCTTTTCCGAGCAGGCGAGTCTCGCACTCGAGTACGCACGCGCGCTGTCGGAAGTCTCGCGGCTCGGGATGGTCGAGGATCGTGAACGCATTGCGCGCGATCTGCACGACGGCGTGATCCAGTCGCTCTTCGCAGTCGGCATCGGGCTGCAGGGCATGGCCGGTCTGGTTGCCGATCCGCGCCTTGCTGATCGCATCCAGCAATACGTCGGCGAGATCGATCGAGTCATCGGCGACGTTCGCAGCTACATCTTCGGATTGCGGCCGAGCGTCCTGACCGCCGGCAATCTGACGAACACGCTCGAGCAACTCGGCCACGAGACGCAGGAACGTACCGGTGTCACGACCATCGTTGACATCGACCTCTCCCTCGAACCGGCGCTTGCCGCCGCATCGATGCAGATCGTCCACATCGTCCGTGAAGCTCTCTCGAACGTCGAGCGTCATGCAGGAGCTGCCACGTGCAGGATCAGCATTCGCCGCGACGGCGAGACAGCAATCGTTGAGGTCGACGATGATGGACGCGGCTTTGACCAGGACGGCGCGCATCGAGGCATGGGCATGGGCAACCTCGCCGAGCGGGCCGACGCCATCCACGGCACCCTCGACGTCGAGTTCGAACCCCGGGCGCGGGACGCTCATCCGGCTCACCGTTCCGATCTAAGCGCGCCAGTGCCCGACTATCCGTCCGACTGGGAGTTCGACGCAGTCCTGGCCGACGGCGGCGCGGCGCACATTCGTCCCATTCGACCCGACGATGCGACCGCACATCGAGCGTTCTTCGGCCATCAGTCCGACGAGAGCCGTGCACGCTCGCTTCTTCAGCACGAAGGTTGCGATCAGCGCCGCCGAAGTGACGCATTTCACGAACGTCGACTATCACGACCGCATGGCGTTCGTCGTCTTTCGTGGCGAGGAGATGATTGCGGTGGGCCGGTACGAACGCCTCGAGGGCAGCAACGAAGCTGAGGTCGCCTTCGCCGTCGCCGACGACCAGCAGGGTCGGGGCTTGGCGACGCTCGTGCTCAAGTATCTCGCCTCGTATGCGCGTGCCCACGGCATCACCCGATTGTCCGCGGACACGCTGACTGAGAACCGCCCGATGCTGGCTGTCTTCCGAGCTGCCGGCTTCCGTCGCGAGGGAGAGTCGATGGAATTCGGCGTCATCCACCTCGCCTGCCACATCGACTGCGGCCGGAGAGACGCGACCTTCACCGCACGAGGACTAGGGCCGAAGGTCACGCGCCCGATGGGGCGCAAGGCCCGGTTCGGCACGGTGGCGCACGCGGAAAGTCATGCCTTCGTGCTCTGTTGGCCAAGGGTGGTCGGGCATGACGATGGATGCACGGTCAGATGGCCGCAAAAACAACACCAAAGGAGTTACACCATGACCACAGGAATGCGCTGGCGGATCTTCGTCCTCCAGATCGGGCTGATCGGCATCTTCGCGTTCGTCGCCGGATTTGCCTTCTGGGGCAGCAACTTCGCGACCAGCCAGGTTTCAAGCCAGCTCGCCGCGCAGAAGATCTCCTTCCCCGCGGCCAACGACAAGGCCCTCACCTCACTGCCCGCGGCCGATGCCGCAGCCATGAGGGTCTACGCCGGCCAGCAGCTCACGACAGGTGCACAGGCCGAAACCTACGCTGATCACTTCATCGGCGTCCATCTCAACGAGATCGGTGGTGGCCAGACCTACTCGCAGCTGAGCGCCGCGGCCCAGGCCGATCCCACCAACACCAAGCTCGCAGGTGAAGTGGCGACCATCTTCAAGGGCACCACGCTTCGCGGCATGTTGCTCAACGCCTACGGCTGGGGCGAGATCGGGACCATCGCGGGCTACGCAGCGATCGGCCTTGCCGTCGCCACCCTCGCAGTGCTCGGTGCCTTCCTCTTCGAGATCGCCAGCTGGCGCCGCTCTGCCAGCAAGGAGCGGACGACCCATCTGACCGTTCCCTCCATGCGCAGCGCAAACGTCGCCTGACGCGACATCGGGCATTGCCCCCCGCGACCCATCGGCCACTCGGTCGGTGGGTCGCTTTCGTGTCTGGCGAGCGGCACAATCGCTCCCATGTCGACCACGTCACGCCTCTTGGATCACGGGGAGCTGTTCGCCTTCTTTCGGGCGATCGCAGCCGGCAACGTCATCGAGGTCTCTCGGGCTCTCGACAAAGACGGAGATCGGATCGCGCTCCAGGCCATGCGCGTGGGATCGAGCCGTCAGGATCCTACGACCTACTTCCTCGACGCCGTCCAGCACCACGTCTACGCAGGTGATACGGGCCTGCACATCGCCGCAGCCGCCTACGCCCGACGCCTCGCGCAACTGCTGCTCGACAAGGGTGCTGACGCGCGCGCGCGAAATCGACGCGGCGCCGAGCCGTTGCACTACGCCGCCGACGGGAATCCCGATGGGCCACGCTGGGCGCCGGACGCGCAAAGAGACGTCATCGTCTGCCTCATCGCGAACGGCGCCGACCCCAATGCACGAGACAACAGCGGCGTCGCGCCACTGCACCGCGCTGTTCGCACCCGCTGCTTCGCCGCGGTGCAGGCGCTGCTCGAGAACGGCGCCGATCTGCGGCTAACGAACAAGAGCGGTTCGACAGCGCTGCACCTCGCGGTGCAGAACACCGGGAGAGGCGCGTCAGGGGCGGCGGCGGCGCAGATGCAGCAGGCACGGATCATCGAACTGCTTCTGCAGCACGGCGCGCGGCCGACGGACACCGGCGCGAGCGGCAAGACAGTGACCGCATCGGCAGCGAGCCCACGCGTTCGAGAGCTGCTCAGCTGAGCACGTCCCCTCACGGTCTCGAAGGTCCGCCGCCGCCGCACACCATCCCGTAGCATCGCCTGCAGTGAACCAGGCTGCGGCAGCGACTTCGACCCGCCTCCACCTGGTTCGGCATTGCGACGTCCGCAATCCCAACGGCGTCCTGTACGGGCATCTCCCCGATTTCCCGCTCAGTGAGAAAGGCGTCAAGCAGGCGCACGCTCTCGGCCGGTATTTCGCCGGGAAATCGATCCCGCAGATCTATTCGAGCCCGCTGGAACGGGCCCGCCAGACCGCCGAGATCATCGCCTCGTATCTCGACTCGGTACCGATCACGTACACGGACGATCTCATCGAGACGAAGTTCGGTCTCTACCTCCAGGGCGTCCCGCCGAAGCAGGTGCCCTGGCGGCGACCGCTCTGGCTCATCCACATGATCTGGCCCGGCGTGCTGCCGAACGACGAGTTGGTCGCCGACCTCGCCGCGCGCGTGCAGCGGCCGCTCATGCAGCTCCTGGCCGACCACCCGGGTCAGGGCGGGATCTGCGTGAGCCACGGCGATCCGATCCAGGGATTCTGGGTCACCGCCGACAAGCGGCCCCGCTACGCACTGCACCGCCTGCAGTGCGCCAAAGGCGGCGTTCTCGAGCTCGACTACCTGGGAACAGCGCTCGAGAAGCTCACCTACCTCTCCCCCGCCAGAATCGCCGAGCTCGCGCCGCAGCCCGATCAGACGGCCGCGGGTTCTCGATCCGGGTCCGGATCCGGCTGAGGCTCGCCGCTCGACTCCGACGACCAGCGGCGGTCGAGCGTGATGGGCTTGCTTCGCTTGCGCTGGCGGCGCTCGAGGAACGGCCGCAGGTAGAGCTTCGTGAGCAGGCCCGTCATGATCAGAATGAAGGAGGTGTAAACGAGCAGGACGCCCTGGTCGTCGTTCACCTGGAAGAGCGAGTACTGCTGGACCGCCGGGAACGAGACCGTGAAGGTCACGGGCTTGCCGTTGACGGTGTCGATCGGCAAGTGCATGGTCTGCCCGAGGAGGATCGGGATGACGTGACCGTCGCTGAAATACGCCTGCATGTTTGACGTGTCGAGCTGGTTGACGTTCTGCGGCCCACCGCTGTTGAGACCGAGGTTGCCGACGTAGAGCTGCATCTCGATCACGGGATTTCGCGTCGCCACGCCGCCCGGTCCGTATGTCGTCGCCGTCGGGTCGATGGTGCCGTTGCTCCCCACCGACGGCAGCAGCTTCGCGTCCGGGAAGAACGACATCTTGGCGCCGATCTGGATCGGCTGTGCCGCACCCTTGATCGTGTAGTTGAAGTCGGGGACCTTGAGCACGCCGTCGCCGAGCGCCTTGTCACCGACGTTGCTCGGGTCGTC
>CAVWRW010000007.1:0-117847 GCA_963757475.1 Candidatus Dormiibacterota bacterium | reverse complement strand
GAAAGCTGCGGGAATCCGCTATATCGACCTCGTCAACGAGGTGACGGCCCCGCTTCCACCATTGCCCATTGCCGAGATGGGCGTTCCTCCATTGACGCCACTGCCGTCTCCACTCGAGGAGGCGACGGTGATGATGGTGAGCAGCGCGGGAGTCCATTTTCGTTCGGACCCGCCCTTCGCTCCAGTCGATGACCTGAGCTTTCGGCGGATCCCAGCCGGCACTCCCGCTGCGCTGATTCGCCCCAGCCATCCGAGTCCGATACGCAGACCCGGACTCATCGACATCAATGTCGTGCACCCGGCGGAGCGACTGTCCGAGCTCGTCGCTGCGGGCCGGATCGGTGCGGTCACCGATCATCACCAGAGCATCCTCGGCGCCATCAAATCACTGGTCCCGCTGGTCACCGAGCTTGGACCGGCAATGGCCGCAGACGCACATTCGCGCGGGCGCAACTCTTGTGATGCTGGTGCCGCTGTGTCCCGCGTGCCATCAGACAATCGGACTCCTTGCGCGGGTCTTCGAACGTGAGGGGCTGACGACAGTGACCGTGACCGGCGCCCGCGACATCACTGAACGCGTGCGCCCCCCTCGCGCAGCGTGGCTCGATTTCCCACTCGGCAACTCGCTGGGGAGGCCGAACGAGCCAGAGGAGCAGCGCGCCATCTGCCTCGACGTGCTTCGCCTGGCAACGTCCGAGGCGGCGCCGGGCACGATCGCGGATCTCGACTATGACTGGCCCGACCCGACCTGGGAGGATCGGATTGCGGAGCAGTATCGAGGCGAGGCCGACACCGTGATATCCCAACGGCGGCACGAGTTCGACGCGTCAGGTGCTCATTTCGCAGCCGATGCCGTCGCGGCGGTGGAGTCGATGGGACGGCGCGGGCTCCTGTGACGCAACGCTGGCTGCGCGTCGGCTCGATCAGGCGAGCAGGTCATAGCCGCGAAGCGTCAAGAACTCGGCGAGCTGGTCACTGAAGACGAGCTCAGCGAACAACGAGCGCGCGGTGTCGAGGAAACGCTCCGCATCTGGCGCGCCGGCAATCTCGGCACGGAATCTGCCCGCTTCCTCGTCCTCGATGTGCGTGATCAACGCACGCGTCACGGTTCGCCCATCCGACATCGACACGCCGCGATGGAGCCACTGCCAGAGGAGCGAACGGCAGATCTCAGCAGTGGCAACGTCTTCCATCAGGTTGAAGACCCCGACGGCGCCATTTCCGCTGAACCAGGCGGTGAGGTAACGCAGGCTGACGCTGATGTTGTTGCGGACCCCTGCCTCGCTCACGTCGTGGCCCGCGGAATCAAGGTCGAGCAGACTCGCGCGCGGTCACTGCCACGTCCTCGCGAAGGCGGTGCAGCTGGTTGGCGTTGCCCTCGAGAACGGCGTCGAACGCTTCGCGCGCTGTGGCCACAAGGTCGGGGTGCGCGACCCAGGTGCCGTCGAAGCCGTCCCCCGCCTCGCGACGCTTGTCCGCCTGCACGCCCGCGAGGGCGGTTGCGGTCGCATCGGCATCACGCCGGTTGGGAATCAGTGCGGCCATGCCGCCGATGGCGTGTGCACCACGGCGATGGCAGGTGCGGACCAGCAGCTCGGTGTAGGCACGCATGAAGGGCACGGTCATGGTGAGCAGTCGCCGATCCGGAAGCACGCCGCGGTCCTGTTTCGCGAAGGTCTTCACAGCACTGAACATGTAGTCCCACCTGCCGGCGTTGAGGCCGGCTGAGTGGTCGCGCAGCTCGAAGAGAATCTCATCCATCTGGAATGCCGCCGGCACCGTCTCGATGAGCACGGTCGCGCGGATGGAACCGGCTGCAAGACCGAGGTGCTCTTCGGTGAACGTGAAGACATCGTTCCAGAGTCGTGCTTCCAAATGGCTCTGCATCTTGGGCAGATAGAAGTACGGGTTGCTGCCTCGCTGCTGCAGCTGTCTCGAGTTGTGGAAGGCGAAGAGGCCGAAATCAAAGAGGCTGGCGGAGATCGGTGATCCATCAATCAAGAAGTGCTTCTCGGGGAGATGCCACCCGCGGGGGCGCACCAGCAGTGTCGCGAGCTGGTCGCGGAGCGCGTACTCGCGTCCGTCGGGACCCGAGTAGGTGATCGTGCCGTTGACCGCGTCGCGGAGATTCGCCTGTCCCTCGATGATGTTCACCCACGTCGGGGAGTTCGAATCCTCGAAGTCCGCCATGTACCCGGTGGCACCCGAGTTGAGCGCATTGATGATCATCTTTCGATCCGTCGGTCCGGTGATCTCGACACGCCGATCCCTGAGGTCTCGCGGCGCCTCGGGGACGGTCCACGCACCGGTTCGAACAGCCGAGGTTTCGGGGAGGAAATCGAGCGAGCCTCCAGCGTCGATGCGCTCCTGCTCGGCGGCGCGCCGGGCCAGCAGTTGCTCCCGGATCGGGTTGAAGCGCGCATGGAGCGCCGTGACGAATTCCTGCGCCGGGCGTGCTGAGTATCGATGCACTTGAATCCGTCGCCGAGCCGACCACGCTGATCACCGCATACCTCTCAGTCCAAGCCTGGCGCTATGGTAGACTTCTTACGCCCTACGGACGTAGTGACTGCCGACGGCCGATCGCCGGCGCGCTGACAAGGTGAATGCGATGACGGACCATGGGGAGGCGATCGCTGAACGCCTCACACAACTTGGGTTCACGCACTACGAGGCGCGCACGTACCTCGGACTGCTGCAGACCGACACCGCGACGGGCTACTCCGTAGCGAACGACACCGGCGTTCCGCAACCCAAGGTGTACGAGACGCTTCGACGGCTCGTGGAGCGCGGCGCGGCGGTACGCACCGGCGACAACCCTGCGCGCTATAGGGCCATTCCCCCGGATGCGCTCCTCCAGGGCATCGAGAAGGACTTCGCCGCGCGGGTGGCGGCGGCCCGACATGACCTGGAGACGCTGCCACGCCGGGAGAGCCCTGCGCAACTCCTCCCCGTCTCTCGCGTCGAGTCCTTCGGGCCGGCGCTCGACGCAGCATCGGCGGCCATCGTTTCGGCGAGAACTCGTGTCTACCTCAGCGGCAATCGCGATGAGCTCGCGGGGCTGCGAGCCGCGGTCGGCCAGGCTGCCGACGCCGGAGTGGAGTTCGTGGTCGTCCATTTCGGACGGCTCCCCTTCCCCTCGCCGCCCGGCCAGGTGATCCGCCATGCGAGCACTGACGGCGCCATCTACCGGTCACGGCACGCGCGCCACCTGGCGGTCGCGGTCGACTCGCGCTGGGCGTTGTGGGGCGTGGCACGTGACGGCAAGCAGTGGGACATCCTCACCAGCGAGTTGCCCTTGCTCGCGGGTCTCGTCAAGGCGTACATCCGCCACGACATGTTCGTGCAGAGGATCTTTGCGGACCTGCCTGCGGAGCTCGAGCGCCTGTACGGCTCAGGTCTTCTCGAGCTTGATCACCTTTCGTGGACCGGCGAGCGGACCGGCGCCGACCATGCGGAGGGGGCCGGCTGACGTGCCAGCGTCCATGACCGCACGCTCGCCCAGGTCGCAATCAAGCGTGGGCGAGTGATGCGAACCATCGATCTGCACTGCTATCCGGGTACGCCCGAATGGGTTGCATCGCAGGGCCCTTTCGTCGAGGCGCTGGCGGCATACTGGAAACGCGATTGGGTGGGCAAGGCGGAGGCGGAGGTCACCGCCGACTTCAGGCGCGCGGGGGTCGCCGCGGTGCTCGTGGCCTTCGACATCGAGTCCGTGACCGGGTCGCCGCCGTGCACCAACGAGTACGTCGCCGGCATGCGCGATCGCAATCGCGACACGATCCTGCAGGCGTGGGGAGCAGTCGATCCCCTCAAGGGAAGCGCCGCAATCGCCGAGGCAGAGCGCGCGGTCAACCAGTTTCACGTCCTCGGCTTTCATTTCCATCCGATCATGGGCCACTACTCCGTGGACGACCCGGCGCTGCGCCCACTCTTTGAAGTCATTGCCGGTCTCGGCGTGCCGGTGATGATCGATGTCGGCACGACCGGCATGGGCGCTGGCTTGCCGGGTGGTCTCGGATCGAAGCTGCGCCACGCGCATCCCCTGTCCATCGACGAGCTCGCAGGCAATTTCCCTGGCCTCACCATCGTCGCCGCCCATCCCGGATGGCCGTGGGTTGACGAGATGACAGCCGTTGCGCTGCACAAGGGCAACGTCTTCTGGGAGATGTCCGGATGGGCGCCGAAATACCTGCCCGACAGCCTCAAGCGGGATATCCGCGGACGCCTGCGCGACAAGGTGATGTTTGGCAGCGACTACCCGAGCATGCCCTACGAACGCATCTTTCGCGAGTGGGACGAGCTCGGCTACTCCGATGACGTCATGTCCGGCCTCTTGTATGGCAATGCCGAACGCATCCTTGGACTCGGCCCCGCGAGCGTCGTGGAAAGCGCGGGTTGACCGGCACCGAAGCGCGTCCGGTCGCGCTCATCACCGGAGCTGCGCGCGGAATCGGCCGCAGCACCGCCATCGCCTGCGCGCGCAATGGCTTTGACGTCGTCCTCAACTTCAGCCGCAGCCGCTCCGCAACCGAGGCAGTCGCTGGGGAGGCCGGCGACCTCGGCGCTCGCACCCTCCTCTTCCAAGCGGACGTTGCCGATGAGGCTCGCGTGGTTGACATGCTGAAAGCGGTCCGCGACGAGTTCGGCCGTCTCGATGCACTCGTCAACAACGCCGGCACGACGGTGTCGACGCCGCCGAGCGATCTCGCCGGTCTGCGCATGGAAGACTGGGACCGAGTTTTCGCAGTCAATGTCCGGGGCACGTTCCAGGTGACCCGAGCGGCGGTTGCCCTGCTGCGCGAATCCCCTCGGGCGGCAGTGGTCAACCTCGCGAGCATCGTGGGCTTGCGGCCGGGCCCGCAACCGTTTCCCTATGCCGCAAGCAAAGCCGCGATTGTCAACCTGACGCGGACGCTGGCAGGGGCGCTGGGACCGGCCATACGCGTGAATGCCGTGGCGCCCGGGTGGATGGTCGGCGACTGGATGGAGGAGGCGCTCGGCGACAACTACGAACGCTTGATGGAGCGGCGCGCCAAGCTCACGCCCCTGCGGCGCTGTGTCACCCCCGATGAGGTTGCGGAGACGATTCTCAGCCTGCTCATCAGCAACCCATTCGTCACCGGTGAAACCGTCGTCATCGACGGCGGCTTCAGCGCGACGACGTAGCCGTTCCGGTGCCACCGCTGCCCGGCGTCGTCCCGTTTCCTCCCGAATTCGCGGCGCGCTATCGCGCGTGCTGGGCTACTGGGAGGATCGCACGCTCGACGAGGTGTTCAGCGAGCTGTTCGCCGAGCATGCCGAACGGGTAGCGCTCCTTCACGCTGACGAGACGATCACCTACCGGCAGCTCGCCGATCGCCGGGCATCCCTCGCTGCGCGGTTGCACGACCTGGGATTGCGCCGCAACGACCGCGTGATCATGCACCTGCCGAACGCACCCGAATTCCTCTATCTGTATTTCGCGCTCCAGATGCTGGGAGTGATCCCGGTTCTCGCGCTGGCGCCGCATCGACGGCTGGAGATCGATCATTTCGTCAAGCTGACCGAAGCGGTGGCGTACTTCGGCACCGACCCGGATCTGGGCCAAACCATTCGGGACGCCAACCCCGGACTCCGTCACGTCGTGATGATGGGCGAGCTTTCCGCCGGCTCGGACAGCGCCAGGCCGCCCCACATTGACATCGATCCGACCGACCCATGTTGCCTCCTCCTCTCCGGCGGCACCACGGGCATTCCCAAGCTCATCCCGCGCACCCACAACGACTACGTGTACAACTCGCGCGCCGCGGCGGCGGTTCATTACATTGGCCGCGACAGCTGCCAGCTGGCGGTGGCGCCGCTCGCGCACAACATGCCGCTTGCGTGTCCCGGGGTGCAGGGCTTCCTGATGCACGGCGCTCGCGTGGTGCTCAGCGAAGGGACGCGAGCCGGCGAGATCCTCCCGCTCGTCGAGCGCCACCGGATCACGCACATCGCCGCGGTCCCCGCTCTCTACATCCGCTGGCTCGCCGATCCGGGCGCCGGCAACCACGACATGTCGTCGGTGGAGCTGCTGCAGTCGGGCGGCCAGCGCCTGCAGCCCGAGCTGCGCCGGCAGATGGCGGCGTTCTTCCCCAATGCCTTCGTGCAGGAGAATTTCGGGATGAGCGAGGGGACGCTGTTCTTCGTGACCAAGGAGCTGCCGGAAGAGGCGCGCATGGAGACGGTCGGGCTGCCGGTGTCACCCGACGATGAGGTCCGCCTGTGCGACGAGTTAGGCGCCGAGGTCCCCGACGGCGAGGTCGGTGAATTGACGGTCCGAGGTCCATACACGCTGCGCGGGTACTACCGCGCCCCCGAGTACAACGAGCGTCAGTTCACCCCCGACGGCTTCTACCGCTCCGGGGATTTGATGCGGCGTCACCCGTCGGGTGCCTACCTGGTCGAGGGGCGCATCAAGGACCTGATCAATCGTGGTGGCGAGAAGATCAGCGCGGAGGAGATCGAGAATCTGATCCTCATGCACCCCGCCGTGCGCAACGTCGCCTGTGTGCCCTTCCCGGACCCGGTGCTCGGCGAGCGCATGTGCGCGTGCGTGATTCTCCGATCCGGCGCACATCTCACGCTCGATGAGCTCGCGACGTTCCTCATGGATCTCGGTATCGCGAAGTTCAAGCTGCCGGAACGGCTCGAGGTGATGGACGACTTTCCGCTCTCGCCGTTCGGCAAGACTTCGAAAAAGGCCCTCGGCGAGACGCTTCGCGACCGGAGCGCCGTATGACGGTCATCGACGCATACGCGCATGTGTTTCCCATGCGCCTCATCGAGGCGCTCGAGGACGTGAGTCCGAGCGCGGAGCTGCGCGCGCTCCACAACCAGAGCTCGTTCCTCTATGACGATGCGCGCCGCGTCGCGTACATGGACGAGCATGGTTTCGACATCCAGGTGCTCGTCCTTGCCCGGCCGCCGGTGTGGCTGGGGATGGATCGCGGCGACATCCACCGGCTCACCCGGGTTGCCAATGACAGCATCGCCGAGTTCGTCGCGCGGCAGCCGCGGCGCTTCATCGGCGTGGGTGTGATCCCGGTCGTCGACGAGGTCATGATGGAGGAGTTCGAGCGGCTCCACACTGAGCTCGGACTTCGTGGGGTGCTGATCTTCTCCAACATCGAGGGCCTGCCGCTCGATGACCCCTCAATGTGGCCGCTCTATGACCGGGCTGCAGCAACCGGCGTGCCGATCTGGATCCATCCACAGCACGCGAACTTCTATCCGTGGATCGGCAAAGACGTGCTCGACCGCACCCTTGCATGGCCCTTCGACACCTCACTGGCAATGGCGCGGCTCGTGTATGGCGGCGTCTTTGAGAAGCACCCGGACATCAAGTTCGTGACCCACCACATGGGCGGAATGATCCCGTACTTCGCGTCACGCATCGACGCGTTCTCGCGAACCACGGCGCCCCACTATGCGCGTCTCGGGATCGGCGAGAGCAGCGGGCCGGCGTTGACCGGGCCTGCCATCGACCACTTCCGGCGTTTTTACAACGATTCGGTCAGCAACGGGTCGACCGACTCGCTCGGACTTGCGCTGCGTTTCTTCGGATCCGAGCACATCATGTTCGGCACGGATTTCCCCTTCGGACCCGAGGACGGATCCTGGGCGGTCGAGGAGCTGCGCGCCATCCGCGCGATGGACCTTCCCGACGAGGACCGCGAGCGGATCCTCCACGGCAATCTGGAGCGCCTGCTCGGTCTGTAGCAGCCGCCGGCCCGTGTCCCCGCTCACACCGCGCGTTCGGCGCCGCCCCTGCTGGGTGCGGCAGCGCCAAGAAATATCTCGCGCATGTCGGGTTTTGCGAGCACCTCCTGGGCATCAGCCGACATGACGACCTCGCCGCGGACGAGCATGTACGCCCAGTCGGAGATGCCCAGCGCTGCCACCGCCTTCTGTTCGACGAGCAGCACCGCTTTGCCGAGATCGCCCAAGCGCGCGCACCTGGGTTTCAAGGACAGCCTTGGAAAGCTCGGGAGACAGGCCCGCGGTGGGCTCATCGAGGATGAGCACCGACGGATCGAGCATCAGCACCCGCGCAATTGCGGTCATCTTCCGCTCGCCACCGCTCATCGTCTCCACATAGCGGTTGAGCCTCGGCCGGAGCTGGGGGAACACGGTGAGCGCGCGCTCCATCCGCTCCGCGCGCTCACGCCTTGCTGAAGAGATAGCCACCCATGTCGAGGTTCTCGCGGACGCGGAGCCCGTCGAAGACGTCGTCGACCTGGGGCACGTAGCCGACGCCCAGCCGTGCGAGCTTCTCGAGCGGCAGCCCGGTGATATCAGCACCGTTGAGCTCCACGCGTCCGGCCTCCACGCGGGCGATGCCGAGGATTGCCTTCAGCAGGGTGCTCTTGCCGGCGCCGTTGGGTCCCACCACTGCCACCACCTGACCTCGGGCCACGTCCATGTCGAGGTTGGTGACGATCGGCGGCCCCCCGTAGCCGGCGGTGATGACCTCGGATCGCCAGCGCCAGAGCGGGCTTCTGCTCCTCAGCCGATGACATATGCGTCCTGCACCTCGCGGCTCAGGCGCAGCTCGGACATCCTGCCTTCTGAGAGCACCTTCCCCTGCGCCATCACGACCACCTTGCCGCACAGCTTGTCCACGGTTTCGAGCTCGTGCTCCACGAGCAGCAGCGAGAGACCTCCCTTGGCGAGCGTGAGCAGCACGTCCTCGAGCTGCCGCGACAGGCTCGGGCTCAACCCGGCCATCGGCTCGTCGAGCAGCAGCATCCTGGGCTGCATCATCAAGGCACGCATGATCTCGACAGCTCGTTTCTGGCCGCCACTGAGCGTGCCCGCAAGGTCATTCGCCTTTGATGCCATCGCAAACGTCTCCAGCATCGCCTGCGCCGTGGTGACGAGCTCCCGCTCCTGAACCCGCCAGGCGCGCCTCCCGCCGACCAATCCGCCGGCGCGCTCCCCGCGCTGGGCCGGCGCAGCGACCAGAAGGTTCTCGAGCGTCGTCAGATTGCCGAAGACTTCGAGCCATCTGGAACGTTCGCACCAGGCCGAGGCGAGCACGCGCGTGCATGGGCATCGCGGTGATGTCGACGCCATCGAATCGGATGCGTCCGCCGCTGGGTGCGACGAAACCCCCGATCATTGCGAGCGCGGTCGACTTGCCGGCACCGTTGGGGCCGATCAGCCCGGTGATGCTTCCGCGCTCGACAGTGAATGAGATGCCATCGACGGCGCGCACGCCGCCGTAATGCTTTTCCAGGTGGTCGACTTCGAGGAGCGGAGCGGTCGAGGCAGGTGCCATCGGAGTCAGCCCGGCAACTTCGATGTTGACTCGGGCCGGTAGCGCGGCCGTCGTTCCTTGAGCACACCCTGAGGGCGGAACCAGATGAATGCGATCGTCGCCGCCCCAAGGATGATCCAGCCGAAGTCCTCGCTCAGCCCGGGGACCGATGCGATCTGGGGCAGGAACTGAACGCCCTGCAGCAGCAGCACCGCGATGATCAGCGTGCCCAGACTGACGCCGCGGTCGCTGCCTCTGCCGCCAACGATGATGCAGCTGAGAAACGCGAGCGTCTCGATGTATGCCCATGCGGAGGGCGACCATCCGCCGATGAATCCGGCAAGGAGCGCGCCGCTGAGGCCGCCGAAAGCGCCGCCGACCGCCTGCACGACCAGGCGCAATCGCACGACGTCCTTGCCCGCGGCTGAGGCCGCGGTATCGTCGTCGCGCATCGCCCGCAGCGTCCGGCCCATCGGTCCAGTCGTGAAGCGACGCAGCACCACAAAGCCGATCACGCAGCAGACCGCGACCACTCCAACATAAGCCCAGCGGGCGACCTCCGGATCGAGGGTGGAGAAGGGGTTCGGGATCAGCGCAAGCCCGGCGGTGCCGTTGAACAAGCCGGTGTCCGCGCTCACGATCGCGGTGACCGTCAGCGACACGACCAGCATTGCCACGCCCTGGTAATCCTGGCGGAGCCGTTTGAGACCGGTCAGCCCGATGAGCGTCCCGACCACTGCGCCGGCTGCCGCGCCAACCAGCAGCGCCAGGGGAAATGGCAGCGAAAGACCGACGATGTAAGTCTGGAACCCGCCGTTCCCTGACGCCGGACCGAGGCTCACCACCGCGTACGCGTACGCCCCCGCCGCAACCACCACGATGTACGCGAGGTTGGCGATTCCGGCAACGCCGAACTCGAGGTTGAGGCCCCATACGGCGAGGAGGTCGGTGCCCAGGTAGATGAGCATCACGACCAGGTAGAACTCCCAGGCCACGCTACCCCTCCATCAGCCTACGGCTGGACCAGGCGGCGCCGAACAGACCGCGCGGCCGGATCAGCAGCACGAGGATGAGGATCACGAACGCGACAACATCCTTGTAGTTCGGGTTGCTCACGGCTGCGGCGACCTCGCTGGAGATGCCGATGATCATCCCGCCGAGCATGGCGCCGTATGGCTGGCCGATGCCGCCGAGCACCGCCGCGGCGACCATTGGAATCAAGAACAACGCACCGAGCGAGAAGTCGAAGCTCACCGTCGTGATCGCCAGCGCGACACCCGCCGCACCACAGAGGCACCCCGAGATGAACCAGGCAATGTCACTGATTCGGCTCGTGGCGATGCCGCAGCTGCGTGCCAGTGTCCGATTCGAGGACGTCGCCCGCATCGCCTTGCCGAGCGTCGTCCTGGTCAGCAGCAGATGCAGGGCGAGCATCAGCACCGCGGTCAGCACGATGATCGTGACCTGGCCGAAGGAGAGCGTGAGGTCCAGGAAGTGGAACGTCTGGCCGCTCTGCTCGCCGTAGCTCTGCGACGACGGGCCCGCAATGGCGACGATCACGTACTGGAGGATCGTTCCCGCGGAGACGGTCACGATGATCATCGCGATCGCCCGGGTGCCGCGTCGACCCAGCGGAGCCAGGAGGATGCGGTGGTAGATCACCGAGACCGCTCCGATCGCGACCGCGCTGATCGCCAGGGTTACCCATGCATTGACGCCGTGGTTGATCAGCACCAGGCCGATGTACGCGGAAAGCGTCATGAGCGCGCCGTAGGTGATGTTGAGGATGTTGCTGATCCCGAACTGCACCGAGAAGCCGACCGCGCCGAGGGCGATCACCGCACCGGTCGCGATGCCGAAACCGATGGCCTCAATGATCAGCTGCAACGATCACCTCCACTCGGTGTGCACAACGGAGCCGCGCCCGCCGGTCGCGGGTTCGGCTCCGTTTCGATTGTAGGAATGAGGCTTTGCCTCAGCCGTCACAGCAGGCCGAGCACCTGTGTGCCGGAGATGCTGCCGACCCGGATGGCGCTGCCGTCAGCCTGGAACATGTTGGCGGCGAACTCGCCCGCGGAGTTGTGGTACTGGTTGAACACCACCGCACCGAGGACACCGACGTACTGAATCTGCTTGCCGGACTTGAGAGCCGCCAGGCCGTCGGCGAAATTGCTCACCACCACCGCACCCGCCTTCGGCGAGATGACCTTGGTTACGAACTGGTTGTAGTACGAACCCACCGTCGACTTGGCCATGACCATGGCGAGCGCAAGGATATTGATCCCGTCGTACTCGGACGCGGGCGGTCCGACGGCGCTCAGGACATCGGCGATCGCGCTCGTCTTGGAATCCGCCTCCAGGGCGGCCTTGTAGGTGGCGAACGCAGGAGTGGTCTGGCTGAACGAGGACCCGACCAGGTAGACGTCCTGCGTGACGTAGCTCACGCCCACGACCCGCTTGAGGGCGCCGAAGAAGTCAGGGGTCAGCGAGTCGGTGGCGGTGACCATCGGCGGGATCGAACCGTTGTTGAGTTGCTTGTACTCGGACATGAAGGTGGCCGTGGTCTGCGGATCGGCCGACCAGATCAGGGCATCGGGGTGCGCACTGATGACCCGCGCAACTTCGCTCGAGTAGGAGGCGGCATCCGCCGGAATGGTCAGCTGCAGGCCGAGGCTGCCTCCGAGCTTCGGCATCGCCGATGTCAGGCCGGGAAGATTTCCCTCGGACCCGATGCCGTTCTGGAAGACGACTGCGACGTTCTTGTATCCCTTCTGCACGGCCCACACCGCGAACGCGGCGCCGTTGGCGTCGTCGGATGGGGTGAGGCGCCAGTAGTAGGGATAGCTGTTCTTGGTGAAGGCCACGAGCCCGTTGGTGGTGATGATCGGGATCTTGGCGGCGTTGACCAGCGGCACGGTTGTGGCCGCAGTGTTGCTCTCGAGCCCCAATGCCATGTCCAGGTTGGTGGTGGTGGCGATCGCTCGCGTGACGTTGGGCACAGCATCAGCAGGGTCGCCGGTGTCGTCGATGGCCGAGCAGCTGATGGTTTTCCCGAGGATGCCGCCGGCCTTGTTGATCAAGTCTGTGGCGGCGAAGCACGGCGCCGACAGCAGCTTCCCGAACTGCGCGGCAGGTCCGGTGAATGGCGCGATGACACCGGCGGTGATGGTGTTGCCCGACTGGGTGGGAACCGACGACGAGGAAGAAGGGCTGCTGCTTCCGCAGGCGGCCAGCAGCGCGGTCGCTCCCACCAGAGCGGACACTCGCCAGGTTCTCTGGGAGCCCATGGAAACCTCCTTGTGCAAGGCCACGCCGTCCGGCGATGTCGCGTCCACGCCGTCCACCCTACCGTGGTGAGCAGTACCATAGAGGACGCGGCAGACAAGTGCAAGGCCTGCCGGCCGGTGCGCGCCGCGCTGCGGCACACCGGCCCGAAGCGGGCGAAGGAGACGCGATGATCGACGACGGTTTCGAGATCAAATTTCTCCCCGGCATCCCGCCGCAGGACGCGGGCTGTCCTCCGCTCTCGCCGCGCACCGAGCGGGTCGACGGCATGATCATCGAATACGACACTGCCGTGCGGATGCGAGACGGCATCGAGATCTACGCCGACGTGTTCCGCCCTGACAGCCCCGAACCGGTGCCGCCGATCATCGGCTGGGGCCCATACGGCAAGCACGGCGCGGTGAAGTACGACATCTTCCCGAAGCACGGCGTCGACCCGGCCTGGACGTCGAAGTACGCAGGGTTCGAAGCGCCCGATCCCCTGTACTGGACGCGTCACGGATACGCGGTCATCAACGTCGACCCACGCGGCATGTGGAACTCCCAGGGTGATGCGACCTTCTACTCCTCTCAGGAGGCGCGTGATGTCTACGACTTCATCGAATGGGCGGGTACGCAACCGTGGAGCAACGGCAAAGTCGGGATGTCCGGCGTGTCGTACCTGGCCATCACCCAATGGCGTGCCGCCGCCGATCGCCCGCCACACCTCGCTGCGATCAACCCGTGGGAGGGCGTGAGCGACCGATATCGAGACATGTCATATCACGGCGGGATTCCGGAAGACAGCTTCGGCCCGATGTGGCGGTCGAAGCGGGTCGCCTACTCCAATGGAAACGTCGAAGACACCGTCGCAATGCATGCCGACCATCCGCTGTTCGACGCGTACTGGGAGAGCAAAACCCCCGACCTCTCGAAGGTCGAGATCCCCGCGTTCGTCGTCGCCAGCTGGTCAGATCAGGGGCTGCACAACCGCGGCACCATCGAGGGCTACAAGCACATCAGCTCGAAGGACAAATGGCTGCTCATCCATGGCCGCAAGAAGTGGCAGTTCTACTACCGTCCCGATAATGTTGAGCTGCTGCGGCAGTTCTTCGACAAATTCCTGCGCGGCGTGGAGGACAGCGGTGTCGACGCCTGGCCCCGCGTCCGGCTGGAAGTTCGCGAGCGCTTCTATGTCGGGGACTATCGCGACGAGCCGGAATGGCCGCTGGCGCAGACCGAGCCACGCCCGCTCTACCTGGATGCGGAGTCGAAGCAACTGGTGGGCAGTATCCCGGCGGATGAGAAAACCGTCCGATACGATGGAGCTAGCGAGCGGGTCGTGTTCACACATCGATTCGAGGCCCGCACCGATCTCGTCGGTCCGATGAAGCTCCACCTGTGGGTCGAGGCCGAGGGCTCCAACGACATGGACCTCTTCGTCGCCATCCAGAAGCTCGACGAGCAGGGTGAGATCGTGCCCTTCTCGTTCCTGAACTCGCTCGAGGACGGCCCGGTCGCACTCGGATGGCTGCGTGCGTCGCATCGCGAGCTCGACCCGAAGCTTTCGACGGATCTGCAGCCGTGGCATCCGCACACGCGCGAGGAGCTGCTCGAGCCCGGGCAGATCGTGCCACTCGACATCGAGATCTGGCCGTCCGGCACGCGCTTCGAAGCCGGTGAGCAGCTGCGCATGATCATTCAGGGCAGCGACATCTACTTGTATCCACCCGGCATCGTGCGCATGGGCCACTCCAAGACGCGCAACGCGGGGACTCACGTGATCCACACCGGTGGTCGCCACGACTCGCACCTGCTGGTGCCGGTCATCCCCGCGTAGCGTCAGGTGCGGCGGCGCTCGCATGAATGTCCTGCTCCTGCTCGCGCTTCCCGAGCCCGTGCGCGCGGAGTACCTGGAGCGTTTGCGGCTGGCATTTCCCGAGGTGACCATCAACCTCGCGGAGCACCACTCCAAGGTGGATCCCTATATCGCTGACGCCGATGTGCTCGTGACATTTGGCGCGCACATGGCCGACAGGGTGCTCGAGCAGGGCGTCAGGCTCCGCTGGATTCAGGCACTCGGCACCGGTGTAGACGGTATCGCCGACAGCCCGGCGCTGCGCAGCGGCATTGTCATCACCAACCTGCGCGGGCTGCACGGGCCGGCGGTGTCGGAGTTGGTGCTGGCTTCGATGCTCGCGCTGGCGCGAGACCTGCCACGCGCAATGGCCAACCAGAAACGCGCCCAGTGGCAACGATTTCCCGTGCGGCTGCTGCACGGTAAGACCGTCGGCATTCTCGGGGTGGGGATGATTGCCGAAGACTTGGCGCCAAAGTGCAGCGCCCTCGGAATGCGCGTGGTGGGTCTGTCGTCTGCGCCCCGAGCGGTTCGCGGTTTCGAACGCGTTGATGGAGTCGACGAGCTTGTCCGGGTCGCGGCCGAGGTGGACTACCTGGTGCTGCTGACGCCGTACACAGCGGCGACGCACGGGATCGTCGGTGTCACAGTACTCGAGGCAATGCGCGAGTCGAGCTTTCTGATCAACGTGGCGCGCGGGGGCGTCGTCGACGAGTTGGCGCTGATCACCGCCCTCGAGCAGCGTCGCATCGCCGGTGCCGCGCTCGACGTCTTCAGCGAGGAGCCGCTTCCGGCCGACCATCCTTTCTGGAGACTGGACAATGTCATTCTCACGCCGCACATCGCAGGGTTCCACGTTGGATACGTGGATGATGCCCTGCCCATCGTCGAGGAGAATCTGCGCCATTTCATCGCCGGAGACACGAGCAGGATGCGCAACGTGGTGACCGCCTGATGGCGGGATTTCCCGCCGTGCCGGGAGCCGGCGCGCGTGTCAACACACCCATTCCGACCCGGGAGCTGGAACGCCGTTGGGCAGCGATCCGCGCAGCGATGGATGCGGCCGGCCTGGACGTATTGCTTGCACAGGCCAACAACGACTTTATGGGCGGGTACGTCAAGTATCTGACAGATCTGCCTGCAACCAACGGGTATGTCACCACCGTCCTCTTCTTCAAGGACGAGCCGATGACCGTTATCGGCCAGGGCGCATTCGGGATGGATAGCCTCCTGCCCGAGGAAGGCGACGGGGTGAGGCGTGGCGTTGCCCGGCTGATGGGCACGCCGAGCTATGCATCGGCGCACTACAGCGCGGCGTACGATGCCGAGCTCGCGGCGCACGCGCTGGAGCGTTTTGCGACCGGTACGATCGGCATGCTGGGGACCGCCGCGATCTCGTTTGCTCTCATCGAGACGCTGCGCACAGGAGCCTTGCGCGGGGCGCGTTTCGTGGATGCGTCGGATGTCATCGATCCCATCAAGGCGGTGAAAAGCCCGGATGAGATGGTGCTGGTGCGCGCGGCCGCCGCGGTGCAGGATGAGGCCATGCGCGCTGCGCTCGCGGCCGTGAAGCCGGGCATGCGCGAGCTGGACGTTGCCGCGGTCGCTGAGCAGGTCGGGCACTCACTCGGCAGCGAGCAAGGGCTCTTTCTCTCGTTCGCCGGACCCGCCGGTCACCCGGGGCAGATCGTCAATCGGCACCTGCAATATCGGGTCATCCAGCCCGGCGATCAATTCAGTCTCCTGATCGAGAACAACGGCCCCGGGGGGATGTACTGCGAGCTGGGTCGAAGCATCGTGCTCGGCAGAGCGACCCCTGAGATGCGCGAGCAGCAGCAGTTCCTGCTGGAGGCACAGCGCTTCTGCATCGAGCAACTCCACGATGGCGCGGACTGCCCCGACATATGGACCCGCTACAACGTCTTCATGCGCGAGCACGGGCGGCCGGAAGAACGGCGCGTGCACTTCCACGGGCAGGGGTACGACATGGTGGAGCGCCCGCTGATCCGGCACGACGAGACCATGCCGATTCGCCGGAACATGTATTTCTCATTGCACCCCGCCTTCAGCAGTCCGCATGGGTACAGCTGGATCTCCGACAACTACTTTCTCGATGACAGCGGCACCGTCGAGCGTCTCCATGCGATGCCGCAGGAGCTATTTGAAATTGCGTGAGCGCGATGCCTGACGCGGTTGTGGTCGCGGCCGGACGGTCCCCGATCGGTCGAGCCGGAAAAGGATCCCTGGTGGGATGGCGGCCGGACGATCTTGGCGCGCACATCGTGAAGGGAGTGCTGGAGCAGATCCCGCAGCTACCGAAGAGCGACATCGAGGATCTCATCTGCGGCTGTGGACGCCCGGGCGGTGAGCAGGGCTTCAACCTCGGCCGCGTGGTCGCACTGCTCGCGGAACTCGACGTCCCGGGCACCACGGTCACCCGCTTCTGCGCTAGCTCGCTGCAGAGCACACGGATGGCTGCGCATGCGATCAAGGTTGGTGAGGGTGACGTCTTCCTATCAGTGGGAATCGAGATGGTGTCCAGATTCGTCAATGGCATGCCCGACACGCCGGAGAACCGGAACCCGCGCTTCGCGCCCGGAAACGCGGAATCGCTGCCTGACGTCTACATCGCGATGGGGCAGACGGCTGAGAACGTCGCTCGGCGTGAAGCGATCTCCCGTGACGAACAGGACCGGTTTGCGCTCCGCAGTCAGGAGCGAGCCGTGGCCGCACAGGACAGTGGTTTCTTCGATCGCGAGATCATTGCGGTGCCTCTCGATGCGGGCGCGGTGATGACGAGCGACGATGGCCCACGGCGAGGGACCACGCTGGACAAGCTGGCGTCCTTGGCGCCCGTGTTCCGGGAGGACGGCTCTGTGACCGCCGGCAACTCGTGTCCGCTCAACGATGGTGCCGCGGCAGTGGTTGTCATGAGCGACTCTCGCGCTCGTGCCCTCGGGATCACGCCGCTCGCACGGATCGTCAGCACGGGGCTCGGGTCGCTCAATCCCGAGTACATGGGGCTCGGGCCGGTCCCGGCGAGCAGACAGGCGCTTGCGCGTGCCGGGATGAGCATTGAGGACATCGACGTGGTGGAGCTCAACGAGGCCTTTGCCGCCCAGGTCATCCCATCGGCGCGTGGGCTTGGGATCGATCCCTGGGACGATCGTTTCAACCCGCACGGCGGCGCGATCGCGCTGGGGCATCCGTTCGGGATGACCGGCGCTCGCATCCTCACCACCCTGATCAATGACCTTCGAACGCTGGACAAGTCCATCGGGCTCGAGACCATGTGCGTTGGCGGCGGGATGGGGATGGCCATGATCGTGGAGCGCCTGAACTAGGGCCGGTCAACCATCAGCCGAACGTACACAGGCGAGTGGTCCCAGGGGATGGAGTTGAACCATCGGTACACGGTTTTACAGACCGCTGCCTTGACCACTTGGCTACCCTGGGCCGCCGCACGTGCCGCGGCAATCGCGGCGAGCGCTAAGGATACGGGCGCGCTACTGCCTCAGCGACGCGTGACCGGCAGCATCTCGCGCAGGGCGGGACTGTCGAGGTAGCGCTGGACCACGGCGCGCGCCGCTTCCGGGCCGCCCATGAGTGAGTCCGCGAACCATCCGCCGTCGTATGGGGAGTTGATCGCGACCAGCAAGGTGCGCGCCGGCTGGTGGCGCGGGGGCGGGATGCCGTCGTGCAGCTTGTACCCGAGAATCGTGCGGTTCCCGGCCTTGACCACGCCGACGGACTCGATCACGTCCCATTTCGTGAGGCTGCTGTACGGGTACTGACGAAGGATCAGGCCGTCCCGGGTCAGCTCGAGCGCCGGCCGGACAACGACTGCGGTCATGCCGAGGCCGACGAGCGGGGCGGCCATGATGAACCAGCCGATCGTGCCGCCGATGAGGAGGCAGATCACGCCGGCGACCTCAGTCACCGCCAGTAGCGGCAGGACTAAAGCGACCGGGCGCCGGGCGCGGAAGACGATCTTCCCGCGCCGTTCGACGAGTTCCGGGGGTAGATCGAGAGGCGTCGGCTCGGCGGTCATCGGATCGATCGTAGCCGTGCCTGCCATCCTTCCCGAGTGCTTCTCGACATCGGCTCTGTATTCGCCGGGATCGGTCTCGCCATCGTCGCGTTCATCGTGGTGATCGTCGTGTGCGCGGTGATCCTCGCGTTGCTTGCCGCGATCCTGCCGTCCTACGAGGGCCGGACGACCGCGGAGCTGCGCGAGCGGGCCGAGGCGGCAAAGGCTGCGGCTGGTGGGGATGCATCACGCAGACGCCTCACCCACCGATCCCGATGCGGCGGACACCGTCACGCCCTCGGCGAGCCAGGATCCGTCGCCAGCGCCTGACGGGGACAGCGACCCGGCTGCCTGAGCCGGGGTCTTGCGCAACAGACCCCTGACGGTCTAGCATTCATAAGCGATCCTTTATGAAAGATTCCTTTATGCTTCGCAACCATGATTCCTGACGCCCCCGCCCGGCCGCCGCGCCGAGCGCTCCCGGGGAGCATCGCCATCGGTGCGAGTGATCTCTCGGTGCACTTCGAGGGCCTCGCGAACCCGACGAGGCTCCTCATCGTCGAGCGACTCGCTGCGACGTCGGAGATGCGCGTCTCGGAACTCGCCGATTTCTGCCAGGTGAGCCAGCCCCGCATGAGCTGGCATCTGCGCATCCTCCGCAAGGCGGAGGTGATCCGCACCCGTCGCGAAGGGCGCGAGGTGTTCTGCCGTCTCGACCGCGAGGCAATCGCCTCCCATTTCAAGAGTTTCGCTCGGCTCATCTCCGTAGCAGGAATGCCCGCCGAGCTCACATCAACAACATCGATACACGAGGGCGCGTCGTGAGCAAGAAAGTCAAAGTCGCGATCATCGGCGTGGGCAACTGCGCCTCGTCGTTCGTCCAGGGGCTCGAGTATTACAAGCACGCCGATCCGAATGACCGCGTGCCCGGACTCATGCACGTGAACCTCGGCGGCTATCACATCTCCGATGTCGAGATCTCCGCGGCGTTCGACATCGACAAGGAGAAGGTCGGCAAGGACGTCTCCGAGGCGATCTTCAGCGGCATGAACAACACCGTGAAGTTCAGTGACGTGCCGAAGTTGAACATCCCCGTGCAGCGCGGCATGACGCATGACGGCCTCGGCAAGTACCTCTCCGAGGTCATCACCAAGGCACCGGGATCCACTGTCGACATCGCCCAGGTCCTCAAGGACACGGGCACCGACGTCGTCGTCAACTACCTGCCGGTCGGCAGCGAGGCCGCGACACGCTGGTACACCGAGCAGATCCTCGAGGCGCCGTGCGCCATGGTCAACTGCATGCCGGTGTTCATCGCTCGCGAGGACTACTGGCAGGCTCGCTTCCGCAAGGCTGGCGTGCCGATCATCGGCGACGACATCAAGTCGCAGGTCGGCGCGACCATCGTCCATCGCGTGCTGACGCATCTCTTCCAGGAGCGCGGCGTCGAGATCCAGAACACGTACCAGCTCAACTTCGGCGGCAACACCGACTTCCTCAACATGCTCGAGCGCGAGCGCTTGATGAGCAAGAAGATCAGCAAGACCAACAGCGTGCAGTCTCAGCTCGAGACGCCACTCGAGAAGGACCACATCCACATCGGCCCGTCGGACTACGTGCCGTGGCTCAACGACCGCAAGTGGGCGTTCATTCGGCTCGAGGGGAAATCCTTCGGCGATGTACCGTTGAATGTCGAATTGAAGCTCGAGGTGCACGACTTGCCGAACAGCGCCGGCATCGTCATCGACGCGGTGCGCTGCTGCAAACTCGGACTCGACCGCGGGCTCAGCGGGACGCTCGAAGGACCCGCGTCGTACTTTATGAAGTCGCCGCCCATCCAGGTGTCGGACGACGAGGCGCATCGGGCCACCGAGGAGTTCATCACCGGTTCCGGGCACGAGGACGCCGTCGGGCGTCACAACGGACGGGTCGCCGAGGTGCTGTCCGAGTCAGCGGAGGCGGAACCCGCCACACCCGCCACGAATTAACCAGCAGAGCGAACGGGAGCCGACAGCATTGATGCAGGCCGGCGACGTGGCGCTGACGAGCCGAGAGCTCCAGGCGCCCGAGCGGGATCGGATGCTGCCTTACTACGCCTATCGCGGGGCAGAGACACTCGTCGGCCTGCTCCCGCAACGGGTGTCGTACTGGCTTGGCGATCGCGCCGCCGACGTGTTGCTCGCCACCGTGCCGTCGCGGTTCGACGGCCTGCGCGACAACCTGCGCCACGTGCTGCCGGCGATCCAGCACCGGCCGCTCGAGCACCTGGTGCGCCGGAACCTGCGCAACCTCACGCACTGCTGGGTCGACGTCATGGAGATGTCGTCGCGGCGGACGAATCTGCCCTCGCGCATCAACATCGACGACCTCTACCACTTCACCGACGCGATCGCGCGCGGCAATGGTGTCGTCGTCGCGTCCATGCACTTCGGCTCCTGGGAGGTCGGCCTCGCGGGCTGGAACAAGATGGGGCACAAGATGGCGCTGCTCGCCGAGGTCCTGCGACCGCCGCAACTCTTCGAGCGCGTGGTCGGCGCGCGGCGCGCGCAGGGTGTGCACATCATTCCGATCGACACCCAGGCGATGCGCGAAGGGGGCATGCAGGTGGCCCGTCGTCTCGGCGCCAACTCCATGCGCGAGGTCTACAAGGTGCTGCGGTCCGGCGGCGTCGTGGCGATGGCGCTCGATCGGGATCTCATCGGCAATGGCGAGCCGCTCGACTTCTTCGGCAACGCCGGCGCCCATCCCGATCGGGGCGGTGGAGATTGCCATCCGGTCCGGGGCCGCCGTGGTCCCGATCCTGTTGTTCCGCGATAAGTACCGGGTCCACGCCGTGGTCTACCCGGAGATCCAGTACTCGACAGATCAACCAAGAGATGCCGAGGTGCGTAAGACTGCAGAGGTGTTGCTGCGCATCTTCGAGCGGGCGATCCGGAGCCACCCCGAGCAGTGGCATGTCCTCGACCCCATCTGGGGAGCGGAAGCGCCCATATGAAGATCTGCTTGGTCTCGCCCTACGACTTCATGCATCCCGGCGGCGTGACCGAGCACGTCCGGCATCTGTCGGAGAAGCTGAGGGCGCGTGGCCATGACGTCACCGTGCTGGCGCCGTCGAGCCGTGTCGGCGACGATCACGGCATCCCCGGCTACGTGCGTATCGGCCGGAGCGTGCCGGTGCGAACGAACGGCTCGGTAGCGCGAATCGCGCTGTCCTTCCACCTCGTGCGGCGCGTGCGCGCGCTACTCGACGAGAACGCGTTCGACGTCGTGCATTACCACGAGCCGCTCGTGCCGTCGCTGCCGATCACCGTACTGCGATTTCACAGCGGCGCCAACGTCGGGACGTTCCATGCGATGGCGCGGCGCAACCTCGGCTACTACTACGGACGGCCGTTCCTGAAGCGCTACTTCAACCGGCTCCACGCGCATATCGCGGTGAGCGTTCCCGCGCGCGACTTCATCGCCCGATACTTCGAGGGCGAATATCGCATCGTCCCCAACGGGATCGACTGTGCTCGGTTCAATCCCGATCACCCGCAGCTCGAACACCTGCGGACTCCCGGGAAGTCGACGATCCTGTTCGTCGGACGCCTGGAGTTCACGCAAGGGGTTGCCGACGCTGTTGGAGGCATACGGTCAGCTGCGTCGCCAACGGAGTGACGCGCGTCTCGTGATCGTCGGCGACGGGCCGATGCGCTGGGGGTACGAGAGCCAGGTCGCGGCGATGGGTATCCCCGACGTCGAGTTCTCCGGTCGCGTGTCCTCAGAAGAGCTACCCCGGTACTACGCATCTGCCGACATCTTCTGCGCGCCGGCGACGGGCGGCGAGAGCTTCGGCATCGTCCTGCTCGAGGCGATGGCGAGCGGCGTGCCCGTGATGGCGTCATCGATCCCGGGTTTCAGCAGCGTGGTCACGCACGATGTCGACGGTCTGCTCGTGCCGCCGCGCCACCCCAAGGAGTGGGCGGCCGCGCTTGGCGCGCTCCTCGACGATCCAACGCGCCGTCTCGCGATGAGCGTGCAGGGTCTGGCGAAGGCGCAGCTGTACGACTGGAACCACGTGGTCGACGAAGTGCTCGACGTGTATCGCGTCGCGCGCCAGCGGGCAAGTGCGAGCATGGAGGCGTCTGGTGTTCACGTCCAGGCTCCAGGGCTGGGTTAGGTCCGGGGCCCGGCGCATCGTGCCGGCGCTCCGAGCCCTTGGCTTCACACCGAACGTCCTCACGATGGTCGGGCTTGTTATCTGCGCGGGCTCGGCAGTGCTCGTCGGGTTCGGCTATCTCCTGCCCGGCGGGTTGCTGCTCCTCCTGGCGAGCGGGTTCGACATTCTTGATGGTGCACTCGCGCGCGTGAGCGGACGCGAACAGCGATACGGCGCGTTTCTCGACTCGACGGTGGACCGATACGCGGAGGCGATGACCGCCATCGCGTTGCTGGCGTACTTCATCTTTCACGGTCATCACACGCTCGAACCGATGCTCGTCGTGTTCGCGTTGACCGGCTCGCTGCTCGTCTCGTACGTCCGCGCACGTGCGCAATCGCTTGGGTTCACCGTCGACGGCGGTTTGCTCGCACGTCCAGAGCGTGTCGTCATCACAGTGATTGGCCTGGTCATTGCCCCGCTCTTGATCTGGGCGCTCTGGATCCTCGCGGTACTGACGAACGTCACCGCGGTGCAGCGCATCTGGGTCGTCTGGAAGCAGGCACGCAACACACCCTCGGCGGACACTCGGACGCCGGCACCGGCGGCGGATGCGCGCACCGCGCCCGGTGACGCACGGAGCGCCTCGAGCGCGCACACGATCTAGCTGCAATTCTCACGGCAGCGCGACGTCCAGTCGCGGGTCTTCGGGGATGCCGTCGCGCCGGATTTCGAAATGCAGATGCGGTCCGCTGGCATTGCCCGTCGATCCGACCGTCCCGATGACCTCTCCGGCATCGACATAGTCACCAGTCACGACGACGACCGTGTTGAGGTGACCGTAGAGGCTCGTGAGACCACCACCGTGGTCGATGATCACGTGTAGGCCGTAGCCAGTCGCCGAGAGCACGACTGTCGCGATCCCGGGGAACGTCGCCATCACGGGCGTCCCGCGCGCAGCGGCGAGGTCGATGCCCGAGTGCCAGTGGTGTCCCGGACAGGCGAGATCGATCGGCTCGAGACCGAAACTCGTGCACCCGAATCCCTGAGATATCCACGAGTGCGCCACTGGTTTCACGAACCCGACGCCACTCGCCGAGCGCTCGACCGATCCGGCTGCCAGCGCAGTCCCTCCACACAGGCCGACGGCCACGACGGCGGCGGCAGCGACCATCGAGCGAATCACAGCGCGCTCCGACGGTGGACGGCGTGTTGCGCAGGCATGAGCACGCGGTGGACAGATCGCTTCACATGGCGAGCAGCACGCGACGCATGCGTTTCGACATGGGCCGCCGCATGGAGTGTGCCCGGCACCTTGATGAGAATCCAGAGCGTCGCGAGTGCGTAGAGGCTCTCGGCAATGCCGCTCCCGGCGCCGAAGCCAACCGCCACCGCAACGCGAAGGATGATCAGCTGTACCGCCTGCATGAACACGGCGACCATGAACAGGCGCAGCCACGTGAATCCGAAGTGTCGAGTCTCCGGAAGCACGGAGCAGAGCGCCGCGAGTGGTGCGAGCACGATCAGGACGTCGAGCATCGCCATTCGGATCACATACGAGAGCACCAGGATGACCACTGCAACAACCACGCCGAGCGCGAAGACCGCATGGAACAAGTCCTGTGAGCCCTGGATGATGGCCACTGTGGCGGGACTCATCGATGGCGACCACGGCAGCGTGTCGATCGTCAGCGGGCCACCCAGTGACTGCGCGACGTTTGCGATGGCATTGTTGAGGTCCACCGCCATCTGGATGAAGTAGATCGAGCCGTGCACCATCACCAGCGCAGCCATCACACGCGGGACGACGACCTGGAGCTCATAGCGTGGCTTGGACTGAGCGCTCGAAGATGCTGCGCATCGACGCATACAGGAGGACCGCTCCGACAAGCACGTCGGCCGTCAGTGCAAGTGAGCCGTTGAGGTCGCGCGATCGCCGGATTCGCGGTGAGCACACGGACGCCCGAGCTCGTCGGATCGACGGTGCTGAAGAGATACCGGGTGAGCTCCGTGTCGAGATCGGCGCGAGCTGTGGCGATGAAATGTCCGAGCACGCCCGTGAGCAGCTGCAGGATGGTGCCGAGCGGATCGCGCAGGGTTTGCACGATGCCCGGGATCGATGGCCCCACGGGCTCAGTGGATCGTCGCGGGGACGCTGGCGATGAGCGCGTGCGTCAGCGTGCCGGCCACCTCCACGCCGATCGTCCCGAACACGATGCGGCCGATCCACTTCTTTGCCTGTGCGACGCTTGATGGATCGACGGCCACGATCTTGTACATGAAGGCGATGAGGAACGCGAGCGCGCCGACGCTGGCGAGCAGGCCCTGCGCGATGAGAATCCAGTTGTCGATGAGCGCCTTGAGTTGATCCACGATGAGCGACCTCCGATACGTGTGGTTCGGTGATCGGTCGCCCCTCCGGCCGTTCCGGGGTGAGCACCCGGACAGTCAGCAGACTATACGGATTTGTGTATGTCTGTCAAGCGATAGAGTCGCGACCGTGAAGCTCGACACGTTTGCACGCCACCCTCTGCTGTTCGGACCTTCCCCTGTGCATCCTCTCGAACGGCTCACGAAGTCGCTCGGGGGCGCTGAAATGTGGGCGAAGCGCGAGGACTGCAACAGCGGACTGGCATACGGCGGCAACAAGACCCGGAAGCTCGAGTACCTCGTTGCTGACGCCCTCGCGCAGGGCTGCGACACCCTGGTCTCGATCGGCGGCGTCCAGTCAAATCACACGCGGCAGGTAGCGGCGGTCGCTGCCCACGTCGGCCTGAAGTGCGTCCTCGTCCAGGAGAGCTGGGTCGACTGGAACGATCCGGTCTATGACAAGGTTGGCAACATCCTGCTCAGCCGCATCCTTGGTGCTGACATCAGGATCGTGGCGGAGGGATTCGGCATCGGATTCAAGGCAAGTTGGGAACAGGCGCTTGCCGACGTCGAGGCCGCCGGTGGCAAGCCGTACCCGATCCCCGCCGGTGCGTCCGACCATCCGCTCGGTGGTCTCGGTTTCGCCAATTGGGCTCAGGAGGTGGCGGAGCAGGAGCGAGCACTCGGGATCTTCTTCGACACGATCATTGTGTGCTCCGTCACCGGCAGCACGCAGGCGGGAATGATCGCTGGGTTCGCCGCTCAGGACCGGCCTCGCAGCGTGATCGGCATCGACGCGTCCGCCAAGCCTGCGGAGACGCTCGATCAGATCACGCGTATCGCACGGCAGACGGCCGAGTTGATCGACATTGGCCGCGATCTGCGGACGGACGAGATTGTCCTCGACGATCGGTATCACGCCGGGACGTATGGCATCGCAGATGAGGCGACCGTGGAGGCAATCGAGCGCGGTGCGCGACTTGAGGGGATGATCACGGACCCGGTGTACGAGGGCAAGTCCCTCGCCGGGATGATCGACATGATCACGCGCAGGGAAATCCCGGCGACCTCGAAGGTGCTCTATGCGCACCTCGGCGGCCAGCCTGCGTTGAACGGATACAGCTCACTCTTCTCGTAAGACGGTTGCGGGCACCCAACCAGCCTGCTACGGTGGCGCTACGTTCGAGGCCGAGGGAAGAGATTCACGTGCTGACCGCCACAAGGTCTGACCGCAAAGTCGCGCCGCTGCTGTCGGCTGCAGCGGCAGGGTTGCTCGTGTTCGGTGGGATCAATCTGTTCCACACGTTCGGTCCCATCCACGAGCACAACGACGGGCCACTCGGTCCCTTGAGTGGCGCCAGTTTCTCGTTCGCGGCAAGCGATATGGCAGCGTGGACGTCCGGTTACGACCTCTGCCTTGAACAGGGCACCGATCCCGCCATCCTTGAGAGTGTCTCGCCGGTTGCCGGCGGTGGGTCGGCACCAAACTATCTCGGGGCATTCGCACGCGAGATCCCGGCTGGCACCGGCGGTGCGATCGGCACTGAGCAAGGGTTTCCACCTGCGGTGTCCGAGAAGCTCTATCCCATCGACGGGTACCAGGTCACCCAACAGTGCAACTTCAATCAATCAGTGAATGCATCGCGTATGGCATACATCGAACTCGACGTCGGAATAGGCAGGCCGTCATCGTTCACCGGTGGCGGCTGGAGCGGCTACACGGTCAACTATCGCGTCGGTGCGACGCAGTACGTTGCGACGTGGGACACCGGCCTATACATGTGCGGACCGACCGCACCGGCCGCATCCGCATGCAATCAGTCCGGCTGACGTGCTGTAGTCGGACAGCGTAGGGGCCGCGCAAGCATGTCGACCAACCCGGATTTCAGTGCTGCCTTCGCGTCGCCCGTCGCGGCCGAGACGTACGACGAGGTGCTGGTTCCTCGGCTGTTCACCCCGTGCGCGACGGTCCTCCTCGAAAGGCTGGGGCTCCGAGCCGGCGAGACTCTCCTCGACGTTGCGTGCGGGACAGGAATCGTTGTGCGCCTCGCAGCGCCGCTCCTCGGCCCCGGCGGCCACGTCGTCGGTCGCGACCTCAATGGGGCGATGATCGAGCAGGCGCGCCGCCACGCGCTCCCGCCCGAGTCGGCGAGTGTCGCGTTCGGTGTTTCGCCGGCCGCCCCGCTCGACCTTGACGACGTGTCCGTTGATGCCGTGACCTGTCAACAGGGACTGCAGTTCTTTCCCGATCCGGACGCTGCGCTCGCCGAGATGCGGCGATGTCTGCGCCCCGCAGGGCGGGTGGGAATCGCGGTGTGGTTCCCCATTGACGAGTGTCCTTTGTGGGCGGCGCTCGAGGTTGGGTTGGCGGAGGAATTCGGTGCCGAGCGTGCTGCGGGTATCCGTCGTCCTTTCAGCTGGCCCGGCGCCGACGCGCTCGCGGCCGGCCTTTCCAACGCTGGATTCGTTGACGTCGGTCTCTCCGACCACACGGTCGTCATGCATTTCGAGCGTGGCGTGCGCCAGGCCATGCGAGCCCTTGTGAGCACGCCCTTTTCAACAGACGTTGCCGCGCTCGACCCGGATGCGTACGAGCACATGACGCGCACCGTGATGCGGCATCTCGCCCGATCGTCGAATCCCGATGAGATGGTTGACATCCCGGCGAGGACGTTGATAGGAATCGCCACCCGCGAGTAGCGCGTGATCCACCGCGTCGGCAGGACTTGTATTAATCTCATGGTGACGGAACTAGCGTTGTGGAGAGAACGACATGGCCAGTGAGAAAAGCCGGGGAGCACCCAAGCGCCAGGGCAAGAAGCCGAAGGCGGCAGTGATCGCGAAGCAGGCGAAGAAAGCGGCGGAGCGCAGCGCCGCGCAGACCACCTCGTCGACGCCGAGCTGAAGCTGCGGCGGGCTTCCCGCCCTCAGCCGACCTCGCCGACCATCGCGCGCTTTCGGAGCTTGTTGCGCGCGTCTGCATTGAGCACGCGCTTGCGCATCCGGATACCCACCGGCGTCACCTCGACAAGCTCGTCGTCGATGATGAAGTCGAGGCACTCCTCCAGCGACATCTTCCGCGGCGGCACGAGCCGGATGGTCATGTCTTCTGTGGACGACCGGATGTTGGTCTTCTGCTTCTGCTTGGTGACGTTGAGGTGGATGTCGCCGGGGCGGCGGTTGAGACCGACCACCATGCCCTCGTAGACGGGTGTTCCTGGCGCGATGAGCGGCTGTCCGCGCTCCTGCAACGTGACGAGCCCGTATGCGACGGCCGTTCCCGGCTGGCTCGCCGTGAGGACACCGGTTCGCAGCGTTGTCGGCAGCGCCCACGTGCGCTCCCATCCGAGCAGCCTCGTCGCCATGACACCAGTGCCGCGTGTGAGCGTGAGGATCTGGCTGCGCAGCCCGATGAGTGCTCGCGTCGGCGCGTGATACGTCAGCCGCACCCCTCCGCCCGCGTCGGTCCGCATCGCGGTCATCTTTGCGCCGCGTGAGCCGAGCGCATCCGTGATCGCGCCGACGACGTCCGCCGAGCAGTCGATGACACAGTCCTCGACAGGTTCGACCCGCTCGCCGTCGATCTCTTTGGTGATGACCGCGGGTCGCGAAACCTCGAACTCGTAGCCCTCGCGACGCATCGTCTCGATGAGGATCGCCAGGTGCAGCTCGCCACGACCGCTGACGTCGAAGATATCCGCGGTGGGACCGTCCTCGACGCGCAGTGCGACGTTCGTGAGCAACTCCCGCTGCAGCCGCGCGCGCAGCTGCCGGGATGTGCTGCTGACCGTCGCTTCTCTTCCCGCGAGCGGCGATTGGTTCACCGAGAACTGCATGCGCAACGTCGGCTCACCGATCTCGAGACGCGGGAGCGCTTCCGGGTGCTCCGCATCCGCGATGGTGTCGCCGATAGCGACCGTCTGGATCCCCGAGAGATAGACGATCTCTCCGGCCGACGCCGACTTCGACCGACATGCGTTGCAGCGCCTCGACCGTCAGCACCGTCGCGATGCGTTCGAGCTTGCCGGTGCCGTTGGCCGTGCAGCAGACGACGCTCTGACCCGGATGGACCGTGCCGCGGTGGATCTTGCCCAGCGCGAGCCGGCCGCTCCAGTTGTCGTGGTCGAGGTTGCTGACGAGCATCTGCAATGGCCCGTCGGGGTCGGCGAGTGGCGGTGGGACGTGCTCGAGGATCGCCTCGAGCAGTGGTTCGAGGGTCACACCGGCATGGGTGAGGTCGGCTGTCGCCGTGCCCTCGCGAGCATCGGTGTAGAGGATCGGCGCGTCGAGTTGCCAGGGCTCTTTGGCGAGCTCGAGGAGCAGGTCGTGAGTTGCCTCGACCGTCTCGGCCGGCTGCGCGTTGGCCCTGTCGATCTTGTTCACCACGATGATCGGTTGCAGGCCGAGCGCCATCGCTTGACGCAGGACGACGCGCGTCTGTGGCATCGGTCCTTCGGCGGCATCGACGAGCAGCAGGCATCCGTCAGCCATGCCGAGCACCCGCTCAACCTCACCGCCGAAGTCGGCGTGGCCGGGGGTGTCGATGATGTTGACCTTCACCCCGTTGAACCGCACTGACGTGGTCTTGGCGAGGATCGTGATTCCCTTCTCGCGCTCGAGATCGTTGGAATCCATGATCAGCTCGCCCACCTGTTCGTGGGCGGCGAAGACGTGGGACTGCTTGAGCAGGGCGTCAACGAGCGTGGTCTTGCCGTGATCGACGTGGGCGATGATCGCGACGTTGCGGAGGTCGGCTCGGCGCATTTCGCCGGGCACTATTGGGGGTGGCACCTCTCGATTCTGACCGCCCGGCGTTCATCGGCCGCCCGTAACCCATTTCAGGAAGTCCGAAATTCGGGCTGCGAGCGCGTCTTCGAGCTCCTTGAGGATGGCGAATTGGCCGGTTGCGGTCGCCTCGGTGTTGGTGTTCAGCTGTTTGAACAGCCCCGATAACGGCATGGCCAGACCGCTGAGAGGACCCGAGTCCGCAACCGGGGGAGCACTCGCCATCGGCAGGGCGGGTCCAGCGCCGGGCGTTGCGGTGGCCGTTGCCGGTGGCGCCCAGCTGATGTACCGACCGGGCGTCGGGCCCTGTGCGGTCGCGTGGATCGCGAACGCGATGACACCGATGACCGCGGCGGCGCCCAGAAGCAGGCGGAAGCGGTGAAGGACAACCATGGGACGGCCTCCAGCGATCGACGTTGACGGTCGCCCCACCGGCCGGATCGGACGATGTCCGACCCGCGCAATACTACACGAGATTGTGTATGTCACAGGTGGGAGCCATTTCGCGGCCATTCGCGGACTCCGCTATCCTCGCCAAGTGAAGGCGCTGCGAACCTCTCTGGTCTATGTGGCCGGGATCGTTCTCGGCATCGCCGTCGGGCTCTGGACGTCCTCGATGCAACGCACGTTGTCCGGCGTTCTGCCTCTTCGGGCCTCCGCGTTTCGCTGCCATCGAGTGTGTCCTCATGGGAGCGCTCATCTCGACTGCCGTGGTCGCGGCGGCCCTGGCGGTCGACAAGGACTTTCCTTCGGAAACGGCGCACGGCTACCGGACGATCACTCGGTACGCCCGCGCCGTCAGCCACTTCCTCTTTGAGGATTTGAGCCGGCAGCAGGAGCACTAGCCCCTCGTCGCTAGACTGGCCGCGATGATCAGGATCGGGCGGAAACTCGTCCTCGTCCAGGTGGCCGCGCTGGTCCTGCTCGGTTTCGGGCTCGCCTCCTGCGGTTATCCCTCCGCACCCGAGTGCGGTCAGCCGAACACCGCTCACACCGCGCCGATCTCATCCGACCCGGCCGTCGCCTGCTTCCAGGCGGCCGCCAAAGCCTGCAAGAGCATGGAGCTCGACGTCCTCGGCGACGGATCCAGCAACACCGTCGACCAGCACTTCATCGTCACCCCGAACGACCACTGCCGGATCGACGACTACGTGACCCACTATCTCGACACTTCCCCGACCACGGCGCTCGACTGGCAATGCACGAGCTTCGCGCAGTTACCCAACTGGGGGCTTGTGCTGACGGGCTGCACCCCGCCGGTGGGCTGCTATCAGGATCTCGGCTCGCCGGTGATCGACCCGCCCACGGTGGCACCGACCATGCCTCCCGGCGCGACGCCGACGCCGGTGCCCACGAACGTCCCGACTCCCGCGCCGGCGGGTTCGCCCGCAGTCGACGGCCAGCCGCACTGCTGAAGCGAGAAGGTGAGACGATTCAAAGGTGGCTGATCCTGTTTCGCTGACCCTCCCGGCTATGGGTGAGTCGGTAACAGAAGGGATCGTGTCCCGCTGGCTCAAGGCTGTTGGCGACAGCGTCGACGAGGGCGAGGCGCTTGTCGAGGTCACCACCGACAAGGTCGATGTGGAAGTACCCGCCCCGGCGACGGGTGAGCTCACCGAGATTGTCGCCGCCGAAGGCGAGACGGTCTCAGTCGGTGCGGTCCTCGGCCGGATCGTCCCCGGTGTGGTCGCGAAGGCTGCTCCGGCTCCTTCTGCGCCACCGTCGGTGAGCGCGAACGGCTCGGAATCAACGGCGAGCGTAATGTCGGCTCCGGCCGAAGAGCCCCCAGCGGAACGGCCTGAAGCGCCGGTGCCGGCGCAACGGGAAACGCCTGGAGCCGGCGAAACCGCGCCGGCTCCCGCGGTCGCCGAAGCCGCGGCGCCGTCGCCGGAGGAGCAGCTGGTCAGCATTCTCGACGAGCCGGAGCCCCCGGTCGCGCCGCTGACGGCCGATGGCGCAGATATCGATGCATCGCCCCTGGCCCGTCGCGCCGCCGCGCACAACGGCGTCGACCTTCGCGCCGTACATGGCTCAGGCCCCGGCGGCTTCGTCACCAAAGGCGACGTGCTCAACGCGAAGCAGGGAGCCGGGGCGCGGGCCGACACGACGGTGCGCGTCGCCGAAGGGGAGACTGCCGAGCCGATCCGGGGTCCGGCCGCTGCACTTGTCGACTACATGGAGCGCAGTCGCGACATCCCCACCGCCACCTCGTTTCGGACCATCGCCGTTGAGGTTCTTGACGCCCGCAGACGTCAGATCAACAGCGCTCTGGCCGCCGCAGGCAAGCCGGTCAAGGTGTCGTTCACCCATCTGATCGGCTACGCGATCGCTCGGGCCGCCGCCGACAGCCCGGCGATGACCACGTACTTCGCCCGCAGCAACGACGGCAAACCGGTGCGCGTTCCCGGTCCCGCGCATCTGGGAATCGCTGTCGACAGCGTTCGCAAGGACGGGTCACGCTCGCTCATCGTCCCGGTGATCCGCGACGCCGCCCTGCGCTCGTTCATCGAGTTCCGCGAGGAGTACGAGCGTCTGATCGAACGCGCACGCACCAATACGCTCAGCGTCGATGAGCTCCAGGGCGCCACGCTGACGCTCACGAATCCTGGCGGCATCGGCACGGTCGCCTCCGTTCCCCGATTGATGCCGGGCCAGGGAACGATCATCGCGGTCGGCGCGATCGGCTATCCGGCCGAGTGGCGCACGGCATCGGAGGCGAGCATCGGGTCACTCGGCATCGGCAAGGTGATGACGATCACGAGCACGTACGACCATCGGGTCATTCAGGGTGCCGAGTCCGGCGAGTTCCTCGGCGGCATCGAGGCGCTGCTCGACGGTGCCGGCAGTTTCTACGAAAACGTTGCCGCCAGTCTTGGCATCAACCTGCCGGCGCTCGACACAGCAGCTCCGCGAGCGGCATCCCTGCCGCAGCCACCGCCGGCCACTCCGGCCTTCACGTCCGGCGCCCCCGACCGCGTCCTGCTCGGCGCGATGCAGGCCGCAACATCGCTCGTCAAGGCGCATCGCACACACGGTCACCTTGGCGCCCATCTCGATCCTCTCGGCTCGCCGCCGATCGGCGATCCTGCCATGGATCCGTCAACGTACGGCCTGACGCCCGAGTTGATGGAGCAGATCCCCGCAGACCTGCTGCGCGTCTACGTGCCCGGTCGGAACCTGGCCGAGGTGCTCCCGAATTTGCGCAGCACGTACTGCGGCACGATCGCCTTTGAGATCGAGCACCTCTCCAGTCACGAGCAGCGCGTCTGGCTGCGCGAGCACATCGAGTCGGGCGCGTACAAGCCCAAGCTCACCGTCGAGGAACGGCTGCGGTTGCTCGAGCGACTCACCAAGGTCGACGCGATGGAGCGCTATCAGCGCGCCACGTTCCTCGGGCAGAAGACGTTCTCCATTGAAGGACTCGACGCGCTCGTTCCCATGCTCGAGACGCTCCTCACCAACGTCGCGGCCGATGGGATCGGCGAGGTGGTGATGGGTATGTCGCATCGCGGCCGGTTGGCAGTCGTGGCGCACGTCGCGAACCACCCGTACGAGTCGATCCTCAACGCATTCGAGCTCGCGTCAGCGCGTCGCGACATCGCGCGCTTCGCATCGACCGGCGACGTGAAGTACCACATCGGCGCAACCGGGACGTATCACACCGAGACGGGGAAGGTGATCCTCGTGCGGTTGCTGCCCAACCCGAGCCACCTCGAGGCCATTGACCCGGTGGTGGAAGGATGGTCCCGCGCCGCGCAGACACAGCGCCGCGCCACGACACTGCACCTCGATCCGATGGCGGCGCTACCGGTGCTCATCCACGGCGATGCAGCGTTCGCGGGACAAGGCGTGGTGCAGGAAGTGATGAATCTGCAGTCGTTGCCCGGGTACACCACGGGCGGGACGGTGCACTTCATCGCCGACAACCAGGTTGGATTCACCACCGACCCGCACGAGGGAAGGTCGACACGTTACGCGTCAGACCTCGCCAAGGGGTTCGACATTCCGATCGTCCACGTGAACGCGGACGACGTCGAAGCCTGTCTGGCGGCGATCACCTTCGCGTACGACTACCGGCGCGCGTACCGGCGTGACGTGATGGTGCACCTCATCGGCTATCGCCGCTTCGGACACAACGAGGCCGACGAGCCGGCGTACACGCAACCGCTCATGTACATCAAGATCCGCCAGCACCCGACGGTGCGCGAGATCTTCGCAGCGCAGTTGACGGCTGAGGGCTTGATCAGACCCGAGGAAGTGGACGCGATGGCGAAAGCCGCATACGGCCGCGTGGCGGATGCGCACAAGCGCGTCAAGGAGCACCTCGCTGCGGAGCTCGACGATCTGACCCACGAGCAGGTGGTCGAAGAGCCCGACGACCCGATGCTGCGCACCGCGGTCTCGCATCGATCGCTCACCGCGCTCAACGAGCAGCTGCTGACCTTCCCGAAGCACTTCACGCCGAACACCAAGCTGCTGCGGCAGATGGAGCGCCGGCGCACAGCGATCGTGGAAGGCGCGATCGACTGGGGCACCGCCGAATCGCTCGCCTTCGCGTCGCTGATCACCCAGGGTCATCCGATCCGGCTCACCGGCCAGGACACCGTGCGAGGAACGTTCAGCCACCGGCACCTCGCCTTCCATGACGAGCACAACGGCGAGGTGTTCATCCCGATGCAGCACCTCACGGATGCGCAGGCGACGTTCGAGGTGCTCAACAGCCCGCTCAGCGAGGTGGGCACGCTCGGGTTCGAATATGGTTATTCCGCGGCCGATCCGGAAACACTGGTCATCTGGGAAGCGCAATACGGCGACTTCTTCAACAACGCTCAGATGATCGTGGATCAATTCGTTTCGTCGGCCCGGGCCAAGTGGGGACAGCACTCACGACTCACCATGCTGCTGCCGCACGGCTATGAGGGCAGCGGTCCCGAGCACTCGAGCGCACGTATCGAGCGCTTCCTGCAGCTGTGTGCCAACGACAACATGCGTCTCGCGAACTGCTCGACACCATCGCAGTACTTCCATCTCCTGCGCAGCCAGGGACTGCTCAAGGATCCGCGACCGCTCGTCGTGTTCACGCCGAAGAGCCTGCTGCGCCTCAAGGAAGCGACGTCAACGCTCACCGACCTGACGACCGGACGGTTCCAGCCGGTGATCGACGATCCCACCGGTCCGCAGCGTCGCGATGAGGTCCGCACCCTGCTGCTCTGCAGCGGACGGATGTACTACGAGCTCAGCTTGTCGCCGAAGCGCGCCGACGCGACTGATGTCGCCATCGGTCGCCTCGAGCTGCTCTACCCACTGCCAGTCGATGCCATCCTCGAGCTCGTCGCGGCGTACCCGAATCTCGAGCGCCTCGTCTGGGTTCAGGAAGAGCCCCAGAACATGGGCGCGTGGGGCAGTCTCGAGCGCGCTATCGGACTGACACGACCGATGCACGTGCAGTGGGAATACATCGGCCGGGCACGACGCGCGAGCCCATCCGAGGGCTACGCGGGATCGCACCAGCTCGAGGAGGAGCGCATCGTCAATGAGGCGTTTGCCACCTCGCAGCGCAGTTCCACGGTCACCACTCCGGACTCGGCTTCGATAGCACCGTGACCCAACGGGTTGTCGTCCTCGGCGGCGGTCCCGCCGGTGATGTCGCCGCGCTGCGCGCAGCACAACTCGGTGCTGAGGTCACGATGGTCGAGCGCGCCGAGCTCGGCGGAACGTGCCTCAACTGGGGATGCATTCCCACCAAGTCGTTGCTCGCCGGTGCCGATTTGCTGCGCAAGATTCGCCAGGCCGCGGAGTTCGGCATCGTCGTGCCCGAGCCCGAGATCGACTTTCCTCGGATGATGGCGCGCAAGGAAGAGGTGGTCGTCAAGATGCGCAACGGCGTCGAGGCCGCGTGCAAGCGTCGCAACGTCACCGTCGTGCGCGCGCAGGGCATCGTCGACGGTGACGCCGTTGTCGCCGGCGACGTGCGGTATCCGTTCGACCAGCTCGTCGTGTGCGTCGGCACCGAGCCATCGGGCTTGCCCGGCATCGACATGGAGCATCCGCTCGTGGTGACGTCCAACGGCATCCTCCGGCTCGAGCGCGTGCCGAAGCATCTGCTCGTCATCGGCGGCGGAGTTGTCGGCTGTGAGTTCGCGAGCCTTTTCGCGGCGCTGGGCTCACGCGTCACCGTCGTCGAGGTGTTGCCGCAGGTGCTTGCCGGCGTCGATCCGCGTGTCGTCGTGCAGTGGCGGCGGCTCGTCGAGAAGCAGGGCATCACCTTCCTTGCCGGTCGCCGCGTCGAATCCGTCGACTACACCGCTGACACCGTCACCGCGCACCTCGATGACACCACAGCGCTCGAGGCCGACCTCCTGCTCGTCTCCGTCGGCCGCCGCGCGCAGACACGAGGCATAGGACTCGAGGACGTGGGCGTCATCATCGACGACCGCGACCACATCGTCGTCGACCCGTTCCTGCGTACCGCGAATCCCCGTATCTGGTCGGCAGGCGACTGCATCGGCGGTCTCCAGCTCGCGCACCTCGGCAGTGCTGAAGGCGGTCGCGCCGTCGAGAACGCGCTCGGGCACGACGTGATGCCGATGGACCGTACCGTCGTGCCCTCCTGCATCTACACGCACCCTGAAATTGCCATGGTTGGCCTGAACCCGGCGGCGGCGAAGGACGCGGGCATCGAGGTGAAGCTCGGCCAGGCGCGCTATCTCGGCAACGGCAAGGCGCTCGGCGAGGGTGAGCCCGACGGCCTCGCGCAGCTCTATGCGGACGCCGCCACGGACCGGCTCATCGGCGCCACCGTCATGGGAGTGCACGCCGTCGAGATCATCCACGAGGTTGGTGTCGCGATCAGCGACGGCCTCTCGATGGACGACCTCGGCTCGATCATCCACGCGCATCCCACAGTCAGCGAATTGATGATGGACGCCGCCGAACAGGGCGAGGGCGTCGCCCCCTATCTGAGCTGATCGCCGCCGCGCGGCTGTCGATCAGGAAGCAGCGGCCTTGCGCAGGCGCTCGTCGCGCCGCCGGCGGTTCCGGGCGCGCAACGTCAGGAACAGCACTCTCCCTTCGAGCACCGATGCCACTCCGAACGCGATGCCGGCAGCCAGCAGGATCGCGCCGAGCCAGCGCGGTGTGAGCACGATGATCGTCACGCCGGCGGCAGCCGCCACGACGGCTCCCGTCGCGTATGCGGCAGTCAGCAGTGCGCGCCAGGTGAGCGACACCGAGGTCCTGACTGCATCGAGCGCCGCCTGGGCGTCGATCTGACGCGGTTTCGGCTCCGTCCCGGGTCCTGCCTGTCCGCCCGGAAATGCCGTCCGGCGTCGTGTCGCCAGCCGCCAGAAAAAGAGGCTGGCCGCGAACCGGGCCAGGAGCCTGATCAGGATGGCCCACGGCATATCCCCATGCTACAGTCGCCGAGCGTTTGAACCGTGGGAGCAACGAAATGATTCGTGCGTACGTGCTCGTGACAGCGAGCGCAGGCAGGGCGCAACACGTGGCCGAGGAGTTGCGGGGCAAGGACGGCATCGTTCTAGTGGACGCCATCACGGGCGAGTACGACGTCATCGCCCAGGTCGAGGCTTCTGACGTTCCGGGCATCGGGCGTCTCATCCTCGAGCGGATCCAGTCCGCAGACGGCGTGGTCAAGACGATCACGTGCCTCGCGGTCTGATCCCGGCGTTGCACCACTCACCGGGAGCGCTCGTCTGGGAGGTCTAGCCGCCCTCTACGGGACGGCGCTCGGGCGCCTGCGTGGGAGCACGCACCTGCGCACCTCGTTGGTCTTCTGGACCCTCCTCGGGCTTGTCCTCGGCGAGGCACTCACCGTCCTCGTGGCGACGATCCACGGCCACGCGACCGTCGAGGGTGCGGCGATCGCGACGGCCATCTGGTGGATCGTCGTGACCGTCGGGATCATCGGCGGCGCCGCGCTGCTGCGCACTCCCGATGGCCGGGACGTTGATCGTTACGGGATCCCGAACGGTCTGACAGCCCTGCGCGGCTATGCGTGCGTCCCGTTGCTCTTCATCGCAACGCTCTCGCTTCCGGGCCGCCTGGCGCTTGCGCTCTGGGCCGGCATCGGCGGATCCGTCGGCCTGCTCGACGCTGTCGACGGCTTCATCGCTCGCCGCTATGGCCCGGTCACGGTGCTCGGCAAGGCGATGGATCCCTTCGGCGACGCGCTCTACTTCATCGTCGGTGCGATCGGGTGCTGCACGCTCGGGATCGCACCGCTCTGGCTCGCGATCCTCGTCGTCGCCCGCTACGCAGGGCCGGTGCTGCTCACGCCGCTCGTGCTGCTCACCGGTCGCCGGCCGGAGCTCGTCTACACCGTGTGGGGCCGGCGCAACACCGGGCTCACCGGCATGGTGCTTTTCGTGCTGTTCTGGGTCCGCCTGTTCGGTGGACCCGTCGATATCGTGGCGCTGATCATCGCGATTCCAACACTCGTGCCCACGGTGCTCCTCCACTTCGTCGCGCTCATGCGACGAGTGGCGGAGTTGCCGCGGGGCCGATGATCGAAGCCGTCAGGCAGTCGCGCGCAGGGAATCGCGAACGCTCGCGAGCCACGCCGGGGCGGTGACTCCGTCGGTCTCCGCGATGTAGTTGCAGTCGAGGCCGTCGGCGAGCAACCGCGCCAGGGCGACGTCGTCGAAGCCCGCGCCGAGCAGACGGTCGATGTCGTTCGCTGCCGCGGTTACCGTTTCCGGCGAGGAGTCGCGCGCGAACGCTTGCAGTGCGTCGTCCGCCGACGCGTGATCCTCGCGCCAGTCCTGGTGGAAGTAACCGCCGAAAAGCTGGGCGAGCGCGGGGTAGTCCGCCGCCGCGCCGGCGATGGTATCCGTGTGGATCGTGCCGTTCATGTCGATGCTCCTAGTGTCGCTTATCGCGAAGCGGGGTACGGGTGGGGTACGCGGTCACGAGCGTGAAACCGCCCGGCAGCTCATCGTTGCGGCGAAGGACCAGGCGCACCGCGGTGACCTGGGTCGGAACGACGACGCCGCGACTGACGTCGGCGTAGGTGAGGACGTGGCCGACGATCTCGCCCATGTCTTCGACGAACGTGTACGGAGCGCGCTTGTCGCGACCGGCAAGCCACGCGGCGATGTCGGCACTGCGCCGTGTCACGGCGACGTCCACGCACCGCTGTGCGGTTGCCCGGCTGACGAAGCGGCCCGCAGCGGCGACCCCTTCGCGAAGGATCCGGCGCATCTCATCGCCCGGCTTGGTGTCGACGTGGCGGCGGAGCGTGTGGCCACCCCGTGCCTCGTAGACGCTGAGGTCTTCGACCGGAATCCGGCGGGGGCGTGGCCCCGGGGCCGGCTGGCCAATGCCATCGAGCATGCGCATCTCCCTTCGCAGCTGGTGCTGAGCGGCCGTTCGGACCGCGGTGTCTCGCAGTCTCTCCGGGCTCGGCGGACCGCTCGCGGACGGTGCGCGGGTTTGCTCCGCAGTACGGAAACGCATAATCACCGCGCTGTGCTCGCCGTCATCAAGCCCGCTCCCGCGCCCGGTTTCGTGGTCAGCGACGTCCCGATGCCCGAGCCGTCGCTCGGCCAGGTGCTGCTCCGGGTCCTCGCCACCTCGGTCTGTGGCAGCGACGTCCATCTGTACGACTGGAACCCATGGGCCGCGGCGCGCGTGCATCCACCTCGGGTCGTCGGCCACGAGGTGTGCGGCGAAGTCATTGCATGGGGTGCGGGCGTCGAAGGCCCGCCGATCGGCACGCGCGTCGCCGTCGAATCACATGTGATCTGCGGGTACTGCGATGAGTGCCGTCGCGGCGACTTCCATGTCTGCGAGAACACTCGCATCCTCGGCGTGGACGTCGACGGCGCATTCGCGACTCATATCGTCGTGCCCGCTGTCAATGTCTGGCCCGTCGGCGACGGCGTTCCGGCTGACGTCGCCGCAGCCATGGAGCCGTTCGGGAATGCCGCTCACGCGTGCTCATACGGCGATCTCGAGGGACGCACGGTGGTGGTGTTCGGCTGCGGACCGATCGGATGTGCCGCGGTTGCCGTTGCGCGGGTGCGCGGCGCGGCGCGTGTCGTCGCCGTCGACCGCAACGAGTACCGCCTCCAGCTCGCCGAACAGATGGGCGCGCACGCGATCGTCCGCGCGAGCGCAGGCCCCGCCGACGATGCAGTCCGTCGTGCCGCCGCAGGCAGCATCGACTGCGTGCTGGAGATGAGCGGATCCCCGGTCGCGGTCGCTTCTGCGACGCGACTCGTCCGTCCCGGCGGCTGGATCAGCCTGCTCGGCATTGGGGACGGGCCGGACGTCGTCGACCTCTCGACCGACGTTGTGATGAAGGGGCTCAGCCTCTACGGTGTCGCGGGACGGAAGATCCCCGAAACCTGGGAAGAGACCACCGCGTACGTCCGCGACGGCATCATCGACGTCCGCGCGTTGATCACGCACCGCTTCGCCTTGCGCGACATCGATGCCGCCATGGAGCTTATGAAATCGGGTGAGTGCGGGAAGGTCACCCTCACGCCCGAGTAATGCACTCGGCGTATGGTTTGCCCATGGTCACCGGCACGAAGTCCGCGGCCGTTCAGGCGCTTGATGCGTCGCTGAACGAGGATCTCGACGCGCTCCGCCGCGACGGATTGTTCCGCCCCCTGCGCGTGCTCGAGTCGGCGCAGGGACCCGAGGTGGAGATCGCGGGCAAGGCGGTGATCAGCCTGTCCAGCAACAACTATCTCGGTCTCAACACGCATCCGCGGCTCGTCGAGGCGGCGTCGCGGGCGGCGCTGGAATGGGGTGCCGGCACGGGCGCGGTGCGGACGATCGCCGGAACGCAGACACTCCACGAGGAGCTGGAGCGGCGCATCGCCGCGTTCAAGCACACCGAAGCGTCGCTGACATTTCAGAGCGGCTACGCGGTGAACGTCGGCGTGATCGGCTCGATGCTCGACCAGGGAGACTGCGTCGTCAGCGACAAGTTGAACCACGCCAGCATCATCGACGGCATCCGGCTCACCAAGGCCGATCGGATCCTGTACGAGCATGTCGACCCCGACGACGCTGAACGCGCGCTCAGCGAGGCGCGCGCCAAGGGATATCGCCGCATTCTGCTGGTCACCGACGGCGTTTTCAGCATGGATGGCGACATCGCGCCGCTGCCTGCGCTGGTGGAACGCGCCGAGCAGTACGGCGCCGCGGTCATGGTCGACGACGCGCACGCGACCGGCGTGCTCGGCGACCACGGCCGCGGGACCACGGACCACTTCGGCCTGCACGGCCGTGTCGCCCTCAACATCGGCACGCTCAGCAAGGCCGTCGGCGTTGTCGGCGGCTATGCGGCCGCGTCGCAGACGGTGCGCGACCACCTCATCAGCAAGTCGCGGCCGTTCCTCTTCTCGTCGTCGCACCCGCCGGCGGTCGTCGCCGCCTGCATCGCGGCGATCGACGTGCTCGAGCAGGAGCCGGCGCTGATGGAGCAGCTCTGGAGCAACACCCGGCACTTCAAGAGCGGCCTGCGCGAGCTCGGCTTCGACATCGGCCACAGCGAGACGCCGATCACGCCGGTCATGTGCGGCGAGGCACCGGTCGCGATGGAGCTCTCCGACCTGCTGCTCGAACGCGGCGTCTTCGCCCAGGGCATTGGCTTTCCGACTGTCGCCCGCGGCCAGGCGCGCGTGCGCACCATCGTCTGCGCGACCCATACGCACGAACAGCTGGATCGCGCGCTGCTTGCTTTCGAGGAAGCGGGCACGCGCCTCGGGTTGATCGGCGAACACCGCCGGGCGTAACGCGATGGATCCGCACGCTTCTGCGGAGTGCGTCCTTCGCGAGGGCGGCAGCGCTAGCGATGGCACATCGAACTGCTGCCGAGCTCGAGGAGGAGCGGCTTGAGATCCTGGCCGCGCAGCGCGACCGAGCGGCGTTCGCGACGCTCTACGAACGCTACGTCGACCAGATCCACGCCTACGTGTACACGCTCACCCACGACATGGAAGCAGGCAGACGACGTGACCGCGGCAACGTTTACCAAGGCGATCGAGGAGCTCCCTCGCTTTCAGTGGCGTGGCGTGCCGTATTCGGCGTGGCTGTATCGCGTCGCCGGCAACCTCGTGTCGCGCGAGCGACGCCGTCCAGGTTGGATCGAGCTCGAGCCGCGGATGCTCCCGGACGCGGGCGCCGATCCGGCGCTGCAGGCCGAGGAGGGCAGTCGCGCCGACGAGGTCCGCGCCGCAGTTGCCGGGCTCCCGCACGATCAGCGGCAGGCGATCCTGCTGCGCTTCGGAGGCGAACTCCGCAACCGGGAGATCGCCGAGGTGATGGAACGAAGCGAGGGGGCGGTGAAGCTCCTCACCTTTCGTGCTCTGACCGCGCTCCGGCGCCGGCTCGGCGCGCCCCTTCCCGCCGAGCGGCATGACGAGGTCGGGCTCATGACCGCGGCCGACCGTCTCGATGCCGCGCTGGAGAGCGACCTCGCCGCATTCGCGGCATCCGCTGATGTCCGGGCGATGCTCGACACCGGCGCCGAGGTTGGCAACGCGCTCGACGCGTGGCAGCTCGACGACGGCACGCGGGAACGTCTCTACATCCGAGCGATGGCCGCCGCCCGGAATCGGAGCGTCGCCGCAACGCTGCGCTCGCTTGGCCTCGACCGCCGGGTCCAGGCGGTCGCCGGCGGGACCGTCGTGACGCTGGCGGCCGCCGCGGCGGTTGGTGTCGCCGTCACCCGCGGCAGGCGCCACTCGCACGCATCAGCGGCCTGAGTCGTGGAGGGAGAGCCTGATCTGCCCGATGCCGAGCGAGAGCGCGTCCGGCAACGCGACCGCAAGCGCGAGCGGCGCATGGTCGTCGACAACGCGGGGATCAAGCGCGTCCTGCCCGCGATCGCTGAGAAGCGGCGAAAAGCAGGCCCCCCGCCGCCTGAGGACTAGGTGAGCTGACCGCTCAACACCTCGGTGTCCGAGGGCCTGGGACTGCCGCCCGCGGGCTCGATGGTGGCGGCGATGCTCTTGTATGCGGCCATGTTGCCGTGCATGACCGCCGTCCACGGACCCCCGTTCGGCCCTGGGGTCAGAAATGCAACGCCTTGCGCTGAGCCCTGCTTCGGGATGAGCCAGACCTCGTAGACCTCCGTCGTGGGAAGCGGATTGAGACCCATGACGGTCAGCACTCCTTCGGTGCCCCCGCTGACATCGAGGGTTCCAGTGGCGCTCGTCCCGGACACCATGTAGGCGACCGGCTGCTGGGTGCTCCTGCCGGTGGCTCCCCAGATCCCGAAGACGATGGCCGCCACAACGGCGACAGCGCCGACGAGGGTGAAGGCTCGGCCGGTCGGGATCGAGCTCGAACAGGCGTCGCCACCAAGGAGCTGCCGGCGCAGACGCCTCCGCATAGACCTGCGCCATGAGGTTGCGGCGCAGGCGGGCCGGGGGCTGCACCTGATCGAGGGCAGACGGCAGCAGCGACGCGACGTCGATGTATTGCGCCGACAGCTGACGGCACGCCGAGCACGTGGCGAGGTGGCGTTCCATCTCGGCGCGGTCCGCCGGTTCGAGGCCTCCGACCGCATCCATCGCGATGAGATCGTTGGCCTCCTCGCAGTTCATTGCGGCTGCCATGGCGCCTCCAGTCGATCGGCGAGGGCGAGCCGCAGCTTGTCGAGGGCGATGCGCACCCTCCCCTTGACGGTGCCCAGCGGCACCTCCATCGCCGTGGCGATCTCGGACTGCGAGTAGCCCCCGTAGTAGGCGAGCTCGATCGTCTGCCGCTGTTCGGCAGGAAGCTCCGCAAGCGCCTTGCGGACCTCCTCGCCACTCAACTCGAGCGCGACCTGGGCCCAGGGGTCGGTCACCGCGGGCTCGATCGTCTGCCCCTCCATCGGCGTGTCCAGGCGGGTGCGATGGCGGTCGCCGCGCAGCCGGTCGATCGCCCGGTTGCGGACGATCGTGCAGATCCACGAGCGCAGCGACCCACGGCCGGACTGAAACGTCGAACCCCGGCGCCAGACGGACAGAAAGGCCTCCTGGACGACATCCTCGGCCGCGCCTCGGTCGCTGAGGATGCGCAGAGCGACGCTGTAGGCGAGGCCACCGTATCGGTCGTACAAGGCTTCGATCCCCTCGGGCGAATGGGTAGAGATCGAGCGGACGATGTCGTCGTCAGTTAGGGGCACGCGGGCTCCCGACACGCTCGGGGATGGTGCCTCATTTGGTACGCAGAGAAACGAGCGTTCGGATCACGCACGGACGCGCCGGCTCGAGGGAACCGGGCCACGCGAGCTGCTCCTAAGAGACCTTGACGCGCCCACCGCGGACACGCGCCGCGGTCGACTGGAGCAGCACGGGCTCGTCCGGCTGACGGATCACGATCGAGGCAGCCGCCGGTCGAAGGCTTGTCGCGGCGGGGCCCTCGAACACCACCTTCACTGCACCGGACGCCACGCCTGCGTTGGCGATGGCGAGCGCGGCAGCGTACTCATCGAGCGGGAACCGGTGCGTGACGACGCCATCGACGGGGAAGCTCGCGTCACTCAGCCACTCGCGGATCGTGCCGAACGTACGCCGTCCGTCGGGCTCGCGGCCGTACGACGCGGCGCCACGGACGGTCAGCTCGCGTGCCCAGATGAGCGACCACTCGATCTCGTGGCGGCCGGAGCGGCCGCAGAGGACCAGCGTCCCGCCGGCGCGCAGCAGGCGGACCGCCAGGTCGATGCTCAACGCAGAGGCGCGGCAGTCGAAGACGACGTCCACACCGCCGTCGAGGACGGGAAGGCCGCCGCCCGCAGGGCGCATCACCCGCGCTTCCATGTGCTCAGCGGTCTTCTGCAGGAGCTGCTCGGACGATCCGTGCCAGACGCGATTGGCACCGATCGACCGGATCGCCATGAACGCAGCATTGGGATCGCCGTTGAGCGGAGCAGCCTCGCGATGGCGGCGCCCGAGGCGCGGCCGGGTGGTGCTCCGAGCGTCGTGGAGCACGATGATGTCGAGGTCGGGGTGCATCCGGCGCAGGGTGGCGACGATGAGCCGGCTCAGCGTCCCCGACCCGATGACGACCGCAGTGTCGCCGCGCCGGGTCCAGCGCATCACCGCATGGAGCGCCGTGGCCGCCGGCTCGGCGAGCACACCGCGCTGATCCGAGATGCCGTCTGCCGGGACGAGCATGTCCTCGTGGACGAGGAATCCCTCGCTCCAGCCACCGCCGGCACGCTCACTCGATCCGACCGACCGGCCCGAGCACAGTGACCCACCGCGGTCCGCGTTCTCGCAGAGATGGGTCTCACCGGCGCGGCATCGGCGGCACTCCGCAAGTCCCTTGTGGGCGCATCGGAGGGTCGGTTCCACCAGCACGCGATCGCCTTCGTGCGCCCAGCGCGTCGACGCGGCACGTTCGATGACGCCGACGACCTCGTGGCCCGGGATGAACGTTCCGGCGGATCCATAGGCGGTGAGCACGTTCGGTATCGGGGTCGCGATGGACGAGCGCGAGGTCCGTCCCGCAGATGCCCGCGAGCGCCGGACGGATCAGCACCCAGCCAGGACCCGGGGGGACGGGCGTGCGAACGTCGCGAACCTCGACCGGAAGCGAGGAGCTTGCCTGTGCCCGACGGCGCCTGCGGCCACTGCCGGAGCTCCATCAGGGACGGGTCGACGACTAGCGCCCGCATTGAACGTACCAGAGGTTGAGATGGCCGCGAACCAGCGCAGCAGTGAGATCACTCATCGCTCGGACTACCCAGGATACCTTCGCTCACCCCGGGATTGCAGCACCCACAATGATTGTCATGGCCGATCAACCGCCCCCGCAGCCCCCGCCGCACACCGATTGGCGGACAACGCCGCCGGGCTGGGGGACGCCACCGACCGGCTGGGGTGCGCCGCCGCCCAACTGGGGTGCGCCGCCTCCCGGCTGGGGCGGGCAACCTCCAGGATGGGGTGGTCCGCCCCCCGGATGGAACCCTGGACCGGTCTCGACGCAGGTCGGATCCGGCCGCTTCCGCTCGATGGGCGTGGGGGAGTGGCTGGACGCGACCTTCTCGCTGTACCGTCGCAATTTCGTCCTCATCGCATCGATCAGCGCCGTGGTGCAGATCCCGTACGCGTTGCTCACCCTCCTGCTCTACGAGGTCACCGGGCTCGGCGCGTTCGTCCGCTCGCCGTTCGCGTCCTTCAACCCGCAGACCATCACACCGGCGCAGGAGCAGGCGCTGCTCAACACGTTCGTCGGCGTGTTCGCCGTCAGCGCGGCGCTGCTGCTGGTGACCGCTGTTGTAGTGCTGCCGCTCGGCGAGGCTGCGACAACCCGCTCCGTGAGCGATCGGTATCTCGACCGCCCCACGTCGTTGCGCGCCGCGTATCGGGCAGCGCTGAGCCGCCTCGGGTCGCTGATCGTGATGAGCCTGATCCTCGGCGGCGCCTACATCGTCGTGCATCCTGGCGATTTTCCTGGTGGTGCTCATCTTCGCGGCACTCGGCATCGGTGCCCTCGGCGCGGCGCTCGCCGTGCTCGCGGTCGTTGCGCTCATCCCGCTCTTGATCCTGGTGGCTGTCCGAACCGCGATCGCCGCTCCTGCGATCGTGCTCGAGCGCGTCTCCGGGTGGCGCGGCCTGCAGCGCAGCTGGCACCTCGTCAAGGGGCGCTTCTGGCCGACATTCGGGCGCATCCTGTTGCTCGCGCTCATCTCCGGGATCGTGTCGTCGATCGTCGCCGCAATCATCGACGTGCCCGGTGCCGCGATCGACCCGAACAATAGCTTCATCTACGACCAGCTCTCGAGCGCCATCGCTGCGATCTTCGTCGGCCCGATTACCTACATCGGCGTGACCCTCCTGTACTACGACGCCCGCATCCGCAAGGAAGGATTCGACATCGAGATGCTCGCAAGCTCGCTGTGACGCGCCTGCTCGTCGCTGCCATCGGCGTCGCCGCCCTGATGACCACCGTCGCGTCGGGATCCACGCACGCCACAGCGGCAACGAACTGCCTGACGACCACGTACATCGGCCTCCTCGACCAAGCCGACTCCGCACTTGCCGCGGTGCCCGTGCAACCGGTGGCAGCGTTGACGACCCTGACGCAGGCCGAGGACCTCGCTCCGTCCACCGCGCCTGTCCTTGCACCGATCATCGGCGGCCTGACAGCGACGCCGCCCGACGTCGCGGGCAGCCGTCAACGACTTGACGTCCTCACCACGACGCTAGCGCTCCCCGCCGGTTCGGCGTGCGATGTCGATTCGCAGGCAGCGGAGAACGCTGCTGCACCGCGTCTACGCCTCGCATGTTTTTGCTGATCTCGACCAGAACCCGGCGCCGTCGTGGATTTCGCGCATCGGCGCTGCGATCAACTGGGTGATCTCCCACATCTACGGCCTCCTCGGCAATGGCGGTTCCATCGGCCTCGGCGTCCTCGTGCTGCTCGTGATCGCCGCGTTCGTCATCTATCGCCTGCGCGGTGTCGCCGGCGGCAGGCGCGCGAAGCAGGCGAGGAGCCCGCGACCGCCGGGGACGACCCGGACGACGAGTGGGGTCTGGCGCTTGCCGCGGCCCAGCGTGGTGACTATCGCGAGGCGATCCGTCGCGCGTTCCGCTCGGCTCTGCTGGACGTTGCCGGCCGGCGTGCGCGCATCGATCGCGCATGGACGACACGCGAGATGCTCGCGACGCATCGCTGCCGACGCGGATCTGCTGGCCGTCGTCGCACCTGCGGCTGCCGCGTTCGACCAGGCGTGGTATGGGGATGTGCCTGTGACCGCAGCGGACTGGGACGTCGCGCGCGCTCGCTGCGAAGCGGTGCGCAAGGTCGCGCGGCGCAGCTCGAGCGCTCCGGCACGATGAGCAGACCGCCGCTCTCGGCAACGCTCGTGCTCATCGCGGGCATCTGCATCATCGCGATCATCGCGATTGCCGCGGCGGTGCCGCCCAGCGATCAGGCCAATCCATCGTCGCGCTCCGCCGGAACGCTGGGAACGCTTGCGCTGTACACGTGGTTCTCGCAACTCGGTCTCAACGTGAACCGCATCACCGGAACCTTCAATCTGCAGAGCAGTGACGTCGTCTTCTGTTACGACCCGACAGATGCGCTGAGCTCGTCCGACGTGAAGACGCTCATGTCATTCCTTCGAGCCGGAGGCGATGTCGTGCTTGCCGTCACGCCCGGCAGCCTGGCCAATGCGGCGCCGCTACTCGGCGAAATCGGGGTCAATCCGGCGCTTTCGGTGGGCGCAGGGAATGCGACGGTGGCGCAGCCGTTCGACAGCACCGACCGCGTCGCCAGCGTCCCGGTGGGTGCGGGGCTCACGTTCACCGACCAGGCGCCGCTTGTGCCGATGCTCGTCGAGAACGGCGACGTCGTCGCGGGTATGGTCCGTATCGGCAGCGGTCGCGCATACGTGCTCGGTGACACGCAGCCGCTGTCCAACGACGGACTGCGTCACGACGACTCCGCGTTTCTGGCGCTGAGCCTCCTGCAACGCGCGCGCGGCGGACGGATCAGCTTCGACGAGTATCACCACGGCGAGACAAACGCCACGAGCGGTGCCGGCGCGATCTTCGACGGCCCGGTTGGGCTTGCGACGGCGCTCGTCGCGCTCGTCGTGTTGCTGGCACTCGCGCTCAACGGCCGCCGCCTCGGCAAGCCCGCATCCGACGGCGGCTCGGCCGCTGTCCCCAGCGCTAGCGCATATGTCTCGGCGATGGGTCAGCTCTTCGCGCGAAGCCGGCAGCGCGGACCGATCGCAGCGCGATACGCGGATGAGCTGAAACGCCGTATCGGTAGTGCGACCGGTGTCGACTGGCACCTCGACGACCAGTCGTTCTGTGCGGCCATCGCCGCCACCGGCGACTCGGGCGCCCCCGGGCTCGCCGCGCTACTCGTCCACGCGCGAGCGCTGGCGTCCGGGCGGCCAGAGGAGAGCGAGCTCCTCCGGCTGGCGCGCGACGTCGACGCCTGCGAGCGCCACTGGATGAGCGCGCCGGTCCAATGATCGATTCCGTCAGCGCGCAGGGCACAATGCCCGCAGTGGCAATCGAGAGCAATGCGGCAGCACTCCGCGCGGCCCTGCACGAGACGATGGGCAAAGCGGTGGTCGGGCAGTTGCAGGTCATCGACGGGCTCTACATCGCGGTGCTCAGCGGCGGCCACGTCCTCCTCGAGGGAGTGCCCGGGACGGCGAAAACGCTGATGGCACGCACGCTTGCGGCAGCGCTCGACGCCCGCTTCACCCGCGTGCAGTTCACGCCCGATCTCCTTCCGTCGGACATCGTCGGCACCAGCGTGTACCGGCCGGATACCGGCACGTTCGAATTCCGCGAAGGGCCGATCTTCACGGACACGCTGCTCGCCGATGAGATCAACCGCGCGCCGGCGAAAACGCAGTCGGCCCTCCTCGAAGCGATGGAGGAACGGCAGGTGACGTCCGACGGGACGAGCCGGCCACTCGGCGACCGCTTTCTTGTCGTGGCCACGCAGAACCCCATCGAGTACGAGGGCACGTACCCGCTGCCGGAGGCGCAGCTCGATCGATTCTTCTTCAAGCTCGAGGTGAACGTTCCGGAGCCGGCGACGGAGATGGTGATGCTGCGCCGCGTCGACAGTGGCTTCAATGCGCACGACCTCGACGCGGCCGGGGTCACGGCGATCATCGACTCCGAGAAGCTCGCGAGAGCGCGCGCCGAGGTCGCTGCGGTCCGCGTTTCCGACGAGGTGCTCGGCTACATCTCGGCGATCGTCACTGCGACGCGAACGAGCCCGGACCTGTCACTCGGCGCCAGCCCGCGCGGTTCCATCGCATTGCTGCTTGCCGGCAAGGCGATGGCAGCGATCCAGGGCAGGGACTACGTCGTTCCCGACGACGTCAAGGACGTGTGCATTCCCGCCTTGCGCCATCGCATGATCCGGCGCCCCGAGGCGGAGATTCAGGGTGTCTCCGAAGTCGCCGCAGTCCAGCGCGCCGTGGGACGGGTTCCGGTCCCGAGGTGACCGTCAGAACGTGACGTGGCGCGGTGCCGGGCTGCTGCTGGCGTCGATCGTGGTGGTTGGGTTCGGAGCGGCTCTTCCGGCTCTCTTCGTCGCCGGTGTCGCGCTCATCGTCCTCAGCGTTGCGGTGATTGTTCTCGACTTTCGTCGTGCGCCCGGAGCCGGCGCACTGCGGGTCGACAGGATCTGCGCCGACCTGCTCTCGGTTGGCGTCGCCAACCGCGTCATGCTGGAGGTCGCCGGTCGCACGGCGGGCGCTTCAGCGATCGTCTACGAGCGAGCGCCGGCGGCGCTGCACCCCTCGCGTGTTCGCTGGAACGTGCATCTGCCCGCAAGCATCGAGTACACGGTCACGCCCGTCGCGCGTGGTGACTCCACCCTCGGCGCTGCGGTGGTGCGGGTCGACGGTCCGTGGCGCCTCGGCTGGCGGCAGACGACTGTCGGCGAACCGCGTTCCGTGCGAGTCGATCCGAACCTCACTGCGATCGACGTGTACGAGGCACTGGCGCGACGGGGTCAGCTGGCGGAGATCGGCTTACGCACCATGCGACTCCGCACCGAGGGGAGCGAGTTCGAGCGCGTGCGCGAAGCCTTTCCCGACGACCCGCAACGCTCGATCAACTGGCGCGCCACCGCGCGCACCGGACGGCTCATGGCCACCGAGCTCATCCCCGAGCGCGCGCAACCGCTGATCATCTGCCTCGACCACGGCCGGCTCATGGGGATCGGCGCCGGGGAGCTCACCAAGCTCGACCACGCAATCAACGCCGCGCTGCTGCTCGTGCACGTCGCGTTGCGCAGCGGCGACAGGGCGGGGATGCTCGCGTTCTCCGACACAGTCACCAACACACTGCCGCCGCGCGCAGGAGCGTCGCAACTGCGGCGCTTTCTCGACGCCACCCGTCCTATCCGGCCGGGCGAGACCGAGGCGGACTACGACGACGCGCTCAACTACTTCAGCCGCTGGCAGACGCGCAGGTCGCTCGTGGTCATCTTCACCGACGTGCTCGACCTCGACCAGGGCAAGGCGCTCATCCGCCAGTGCGCGCGGCTGCGCAAACGCCACCTCCCACTCGTCGTCACGGTGCGCGATCCAGCGCTCGACGACGCGGCCAACGCACTGCCGAGAAGTGGCGACGAGACCTATGCGCGCGCGGTTGCGGGTGGGTTGATCGCAGACCGGGAGGACACTTTGCGCGTGCTCCGCCGCTCCGGCGTCGAGACGATCGATGCGGACGCGCGCACGCTGTCACCGCGGTTGGTGAACCGCTATCTTGACCTCAAGAGGCGAGCGCGACTGTAGGGCGATCGCGCCCGCCCGGCAACGCTATCGGGCCCTGCCCGCGAAGTTCCGTCGTGTCGGCGGATCGAGGGCCATCGCATAGAAAACGATGACCTTCAGGGCAAGGTAGACGACGATGATGAGCGTGCTGAGACCACCGAGATCGTTGTGTCCAAGGATGTCGATGACATAGAGAATGCTCAGGACGTCGAGAACGATGATGATCCAGCGCGCAACGTTGGACGGACGTCCCACGATGACGCCGAGGATCAAGTCGACGACGCCCACAACGAAGAATGGCACGCCGATGATGAAGAACAGCGAGGCAGCCAGATTGACCACCGCATCGCCGAACTGCTTCACATACTGGTCATAACCGGGCAGGGTCGCGAGGTGCGATGAGCCGGCGGTGAGGATGTAGACGCCGAAGCCGATGAACGCGATGCCGGCGAGCAGGCGCAGCAGACCGAGCACGATGATGATGAACTGCGCGATCGTCAGGAAGAAGGTGCGCTTGTGCACCTTGACCGGCGCGGATGCGATTGGCTGTGCGGAATACGGCTGCGGGGCAAAGGGTTGCGGAGCGTACGTCGCAGCCGGATAGGGGTTCTGGGGTGGACCGACGGTCGGCGGGCCGCTGGGTGGTGGCATGCTCGGGGGCTGCGGGGGCTGGCCACCAGGTGGCTGGGGCGGCAGTGCTGCCACGATTGCTCTCCTCCTCAAGGTTGCCGTCGCGACTCGCGAGGACGGTTGCCGGATTCTAGACTTTGCGGACCACGAACGTACTGGCCATCTTGTCGTGCCAGCCCTGCTTCCGCGGGTCGAACGCGGCCCAGATGAGGCCGATGGAGAGCACGAACGAGCTGATCAGATAGCCGATGAAACGGCCGATCGCGCGGCCCACGCCGATGTGCTTCCCGGTTGCGGCGTCGACGACATGCAGGCCGAGCAGCCGCTGACCGAGCGTCCCACCAAGCTGTGACCAGAGGACGACGAAGTACACGCCCTCAATCCCGAACGCGACGAGCTCAAAGATGGCGAGTGAGCCGCTGAACGTTGTGCCGCAGGTCCCCGCGCTAACGCCCGTGGCGATTGCGTTGTTCAGGCATGTCGTGTAGGACGTCAGCGTCGAGCCCTCGAGTCACGAAGAAGACGATCAGGACTGGGACGCCGATGATGATGCCGTCGATCACCGCAGCGACGAAACGTATCCAGAAGCCCGCATAGGCGATCCCGGGAGCAGGCCCCGTGTGCGGCGGACCGCCGGAATACGCGACGGGATACGCAGGCGGAGGCGGCGGGAGATACGGTGACGGCGGGAACTGTCCCCCAGCCCATGGCCCCGGCGGCACAGGCGGCGGGAGCTGCCCTCCTGAAGTCATCTCGACGGCACCACTTCGGCTCGACGGTAGCAGGCACGCCGCGTTTGTGACTCATGCAGCCGAAACGTGACTCAGGCTGCGGGCATCGCCTCCAAGGCTGCGATGACCCCCCGGGTGATCTGGGTCGGAGTCGACGCGCCGGAGGTGACTCCGATGCGGTGCATGCCCTTGAACCAGCTGGGGTCGATGTCGGCGGCCGTGTCGACGAGGTATGCCGGCTTGTGCCCCTTCTCGCGAACCACCTGCACCAGGCGCTGACTGTTGCTGCTGCGCGCGCTGCCGACCACGACGACGCACTCGACGTCGTCGGCCGCGATGACGGCAGCTTCCTGCCGCTCCTGGGTCGCGCGGCAGATCTCGTTGTGGACGGCGATGGTGGGGAAGCGCTCAACCAGGCGATCGATGATCGCCTGCGTGTCCCACATGCTCAGGGTCGTCTGGCACGTGACAGCGAGCGGCCGTCCGTCGGGCGGGTTGACCGTGTCAGCCTCCTCGAGGCTCTCGACAAGCGTCGTGTGCTCGGGCGCAATGCCCATCACGCCGGCGGGCTCGGGATGGCCGCGCTTGCCGATGTAGATGACGTGATGCCCGCTGCCCACCAGCTCGCGGACGAGGTCGTGGGTGCGCGTGACGTCGCTGCAGGTTGCGTCGACGACATTGAGCCCGCGAGCGCGCGCCGCGTCCACGACCGCCGGCGAGATGCCGTGCGCCGTGAAGATGACGGTGCCTTCGGCGACCTGATCGAGCGCCTTCATGCGATCGCTTTCGGCGACGAGCGCAACGCCCGACTCCTCGAGCTCGCGGGTGACGTGCTCGTTGTGGACGAGGTATCCGAGCATCGTCACCTTCTCGGTGCCCGAGCGCGCCGCCCCTTCCCGCTTGGCGATCCGAATCGCCTCGACGACGCCGTGGCAGTACCCCCGCGGGGTGATCCGTACGACCTCCATGGAATCCAGTCTACGCGGGCGTTTCCGCGGGACGGTCGAACGCGAATGACCGGCGGTGGTGCGGAGTCCGGCCGGCGAGGAGCAGCCACGAATAGAGCAGCACCCCGACCGCCGCACCGACCGCGAGCTTTGCGCCGTCGGGAAGACCTGACGGGGAGACGAATGCCTCGAGCGTGCCGGCGATCACCAGCAGGCTCGCGGCACCAAGCACGAGCATGACGGCGTGTCTCGAGACTCGGGCGAGCGCTTCGCCGCGGCGTAACTGCCCGGGTCGCAGGATTGCGTTCCCGAGCATGAGCCCCGTGCCGCCGCTGATCACGATGACGCTGAGCTCGAGCACGCCGTGGGGAACGATGAGCGACCAGAACTGGAAGTCGTAGCCGCCGAGGCGAACCGCAGCCGCGACCGTACCGAGCATCCACCCGTTGCTGAGCAGCACGAACGCTGTCGGGATACCGAGAAACACGCCGCCCGCAAAGCAGATGAGGGCAACGCGGATGTTGTTCTGGATGATGAATGCGGCGGCGAACGGCGCGTCCTGCACGCCAGTACTGATCTGACCGCGCGCCATCTCGTCGAACAACGATGGCGGTACGAGCGACGAGCGCAGGTCAGGACGGACGTCGACGGCGATCCACCCTGCGACGAAGCCGATCAGCATCAACACCAGACTCGCGGTGATGTACGGCCAGGCCGCGCGGAACGACCGCGGCAGTGCGGTTGCAAAGAATCGGCCGATCGAGCCCACCCGCATCGGTGTGCCGCGGTACAGGAGCGGATGCGCTCGGGCGCAGAGCGTGTTCAGGTACTCCGTGATCGGTGCATCGGGATGGTCGCGGCGCGCGATCGCGAGGTCGCTCGACGCCTGACGCAGCAGCAGCCCGAAGCGTTCGATGTCGCTCGCTGATTGCGTGCGCAGCCGTCCGCGTCGCGCCGTTTTGATCGCTGCTTCCAGCTCTGCCCACCGCCCCTGGCGCTCGGCGATGAACGCGTCGAGATTCACTGCAGGCGTTGGTCGAGTTGCAGGTACACCCGCTCGATGAACAGCTCCGGCGGCCAGCGCCGCTCCGGCGCGTCGGCGGGCAGGGCCAGCCGCTCCATCATGCGCTTGGCGATGTCGGCCGAGAGGCTGGCGCGCAGCGCTGGGCTCAATCCCGGACGCGCCAGGAACACGCGCAGCGCGTCGCGCTCGAAGTTGCCGAGACGCTCGATGCCGTCGATGCCCGGGCCTGCGTCCGGCGTCCGCAGGATGATCGGTGGCGGCGCGGTTGCGGCGGCGAGCGTGATGAGGGTGCGGTCCCGCACCACAACGGTCCCCGCGGCGAGGTCACCGAGGCGGCGTGTCTGCGGCTGGAAGAACATCACCACAAGTCCCATGAGTGCGACGGAGAAATCGATGACGCGGACGAGGTTGCGCACCGCAACCGCACCGAAGTCAACGGCCGATCCGTCGACACGGATCACCCGCAAACCCATTGCGCTCTTGCCGGGAGTCTTGCCCGATGTCACGGCCTCGGCGATGAGGAAATAGCCGAAGTACACGAAGAATGCAAAGATCCCGATCGCTCCGTTGGCGAAATCCGCTCCCTCGCTCGAGGTGACGAAGACACTTGCGAGGCTTCCCGCAAGGAGCACCGCGACGATCGTCAGCGGGATGGCGACGAGGTTGTCGAGGATCTGCGCCACGATCCGGCTCCCGACGCCGGCGATCGTATAGCCCAGCGTGACGTTGTCCGACGTCTTGACGCTGATCGTGTCGAGTTGGGTCACCGAGTGATCGTCGCACGCGCGCGAGCGACTGTTCTCACCGTCGCGAGACGGTCACTCCACGACGGCGACGGTCTCACCCTCCTGGACCACCTGGCCTTCGGCGACGAGGATCTGGGTGACGGTTCCGGAGATCGGCGTGGTGATCGGGATCTCCATCTTCATGGACTCCAGGATCATCAGCGTGTCGTCTTCCTCGACGGCCTGGCCCACCTCGACGACGATCTTCCAGAGATTGCCGACCAGTTCGGCCTTCACTTCTGCCACGTTGCCCTCCTCACACCGGTGGCACGCCGTGCTCGCGCAAGGCGCGCCGCTGCCGTGTCGCCTCGGCTCAGGCAGCGACGCCGATGATCCGCCCGTCGATCCAACCCGTCCAACCGTTCGAGCAGATCACGCGCGCCCATGCGCCGCGCACCTCCGCCACCTGGATGGGCAGCCCGGGCGCCAGGTTGGCGACCACGGGGCCGGCCGGATCAGGCGCGCCCCAGGCACGAAGACCTTGCGGTGGCACGGAGTGGCTCGGTACCCACTGCGGGGCGGCCGGCTGCGGCGCAGGCTGTGCCTGCGGCTGGTAGGGCTGCTGCGCCGGTTGCGGGGTATATGTCGGCTGTGCCATCACGGGCTGCGCCGGCTGCGGGGTGAAGCTCGGTTGCGGCAGCGGCACCGGGGTGGGGATGGCCGTCGGCGTCGGAACCGATTGCGGAGTCGAGTCGCTCATCGCGGGCGTCGGGCTCCCGGTCACGTCCTCGGCGATGGAACCGGATCCAGCTGCCGCGGCGATTGCCGCGGAGCCGTCGCCAGTGGCGGCGGCTGCCTCGGTGTCCGAGACGGTGTCGGTCGTGGTGCCATCGTCCGGCATGTCCGCGAGGACGGTGTCGTCATCGGTCGCCGCCACTTCTGTGCTGATCGCGTCGAGCAGCGTGCTGGTGCGCGCGAGCTCTGCGACAGCCTGCACGAAGGTGTGCTTGCTGAGCCCATCGAGGTAGACATACGTCTGCGCGACGACGCTGGTGTCGCCACCCAAACGCTCGACTGCCCCGGTCACTGAGCCGGGCCTCGACGCGATGAGTTGATTGGCGGCGCTGACGTTGTCACCGCTGAGGGTCACGCTGCGGCGGATCGTCACGCGATCGGCACCGGCGTCCTGCAGCACGACCAGGTCCACAGGCGAGCTGCTCAGGGTCCCCGACTTCAGTCCAAAAGCAAAATCGGTGCCCGGCTCGAAGCGATCGGACGTGATTTCCAGGTCGTCGTCGGAAGAGCACCAGTTGGTGATGCTCTGCTTGACCTCATCGGAAGATGGCATGGGTGATCTCCTCTCCTCGTCCTCGAAGAATGGGGGCGACTATACGGCGTTCACGAAGCGGGGGCTGCGTTGCGTGCAGTGTCTGCCATCGACAGCAATCCGTCGAGGACGTCACCGAACTTGTTCAAGGCAAGGGACAGGTGGCCTTCCTCGGGGAGCAGATGCTGCTCCGCCCCGGGGATGTGGGCCGCGAGCCACGCGCCGTGCTGCATGGGCACCATCCGGTCTTCGCCCCCCTGCCAGACGGCAACCGGGGTGCGGATTGCTCCGATGTCGAACCCCCAGGGGTGCACGAACGCGATGTCGTCGTCGCGCCACCCGGCGGTGCTGACGGAGAAGGCACGGTGAAAGCTGGCGGCCATGTGCTCGGCGTAGTCACCGCTGAGGGCCCGTTTGTCGACGTCGCTGACGAGGCCACCGAGCGATGCCGCCACCGCAGGCGCCTCCACAACCCGCAGATCGGCAGCCTCGCGCTCGAGGAGGGGCGTGAGCGCTTCCGGCCCCTTCATGCTCGCCTCGAACTCGACGACGTTCTCGGGTCCCATGCCGGCGAACCAGTCCAACCCGTCGGCGGGCCACGGCGCGACGCCCGCGAGGGTTGCCGTGGCGAGCACCCGATCGGGAAGCAACGCCGCGCACGCCAGCGCGTGAGGACCGCCGCCGGATTGCCCTGCGCAGAAGAAGGAGTTGATGCCGAGCTCGTCGAGGATGGTGGTGACGTCGTGCGCGACATCGCCGATCGATCGGCCAGGGTTGGGAGTTGAGGTGGAGTACCCGGCCCGGGAGAAGGTCACGAAACGCAGGCCTCGTTCGCTTGCCGCCGCGAGCGACGGAGGAAAGATGGCGGCCGCCGACGGCGTGCCGCTGTGCCAGAGCAAGCAGCGTCCGTTCGCCGGTCCTGCGGAGACGACCTCGAGCAGGCGCCCGTCGGCGGTCGCGATCATCTGGCGGAGAGGTTCGGAATTCATGAGGTCATGGTACTGACCCCTGAACCTCAGGCTTCGAGGTTGAAAGCAGTGGCGTGTGAGGGCTGGTAGAGGCCGACCTCGCCGGCGCCGGGAACGCGCAGCCGGACGAGGCGGCCGAAGCGCGTTTCCATCACCGGGCCGGTGAACTCCGCGCCTTTCGCCGTCAGCTCGGTGACGGTCTGGTCGACGTCATCGCAGAGCAGGAACAGTTCGTGATGACCACTCGGCGACGCCTCCCCTGCTGGGTGGACCCCCAGCTCCGAAGGCGGGAGCTTGAAGATCAGCCAGCCACCGTGCGCGTCGACGTTGGGCATGTCGAGCACGTCGCGGAAGAAGGCTCTCGCAGCCTCGGGATCGTCGGCGTACAGGGTGGCGTGAGCGGCGACGATCATGCCGGGTCTCTACCGGTAAGTCCGAGCAGCCGCTGCATCAGTGGGGCGTCTTCCGGCACGGGGATCGCCGCCGGGAACACGCCGTACTGCCGGTATGCGTCCGCCACCGGGCTCAACTCATCCCACAACCCCTGCACGAGCTCATCGGGCAGCGTCGGATCGACACCGATCACCTTGGCGATCTCCCACGCGCGCAGGCCGCGAAACATGTTGGTCTGCCAGAAGTATTCGCGTGCGGAGAAGTCCCCGAACGAGCAGTGCACCGTACGGTCCAGATCGTCAAAGTGCGTCGCCGCGTCGCACGCCTTGTCAACGATCGCGGCAAATGCAGTCTTGGGGTCCGAGCCGAGCAGGTCGCCCTCGAACTTGGTCTTCCCGATTTCGTCGATCGTCCGACCGGTGAGCATGTCCGGTACCCACGCATCGTCGAACGCGTGGTACGCGATGATGGTGCGCAGCGTCGGAATATCGCCGGCATCGCCCGAGCGCGCAAAGTTCGCCGGCACCTTCATGTCCCATTGGTCGTCAGCGATCTGCTCGACCACTCGGTTGAGTGCTCGATCGGCGAGCACAAAGACGTCCTGTTCGCTCATGACTTCTCCATCAAATGTCGACACGAATCATCGCAGCTACGACCGTAGCCCCGGCAGGAATCGAACCTGCGCACAAGGTTTAGGAAACCTCTGCTCTATCCACTGAGCTACGGGGCCGCGCGGCTATGCTATCGCCTCGCTGTGCACCCGATCCGCTCGAGGGAGACTGGATCCGGAGGGGCCTGAACGGCGTCGATGCGCGAGTGTCGGGAAGGGGAGATTCGAACTCCCGACCTCGCGGTCCCGAACCGCGCACTCTAACCTGGCTGAGCTACTTCCCGGCGCCGGCCCGGATGATACCACCCGCGTTTGATGGCCCCGATTGCCGTTCTGCGGCGCGCCTCCCGGCGTCGCATACTGAGGTCATCGCGCGGTGCCGCCGCGCCAGGAGTTGAGGCACATGGGCCATATCACCATCGACATGACCATCAACGCTCCAGTGTCAACGGTGTTTGCATACGTCGACGATTACCGCAACACCACCAAGTACATGAAGGATTTGGTGAAGTGGCAGCCCACCGGCAAGGTGACGCATGGGAAGGGCGCGCAGTTCGACGTCGGTATGAAAGCCGGTCCGACGACGCTCACATCCGTTGTCGACATCACGACGTGGACCGAGAACAAGACCATCGCCTGGCATTCGCATGAAGGGTTCAAGCAGATCGGCAAATGGGCCTTTGCTCCCAAGGGAAATGCCACGAGCGTGACGTTTGACATGGAGTACGAGTTCGGCGGTGGTATTGCCGGCAAGCTGCTCGGCCGTGCCGCCGAACCGATCGTGCGGGGCAACCTGCAGCGCTCCGTGGAGACGCTGAAACTGCACACCGAGAAGCTCAACGCCGCCCGACCGGCCGCGAAAGCAACACCTGCACGCACAACAAAAGCTGCAACAAAGACCGCGAAGCCGGTTGCGAAAAGCAGCACAAAGACTGCAACAAAGAGTGCAGCAAGCCCTGCGACGCGAGCGAAAAAGCCTTAGGGAATCGCTTAGAATGGTTGCGTGCCCGGTGCAACAAGCCAGGCGAGGAGCGAGAGCATGACCACCGACAAGACAGCATCCAACGGACACGATCCACACACCGGCGGTGTGCGGGTCAAACGCGGCCTCGCAGAGATGCTCAAGGGCGGCGTGATCATGGACGTCGTCACGCCCGACCAGGCGAAGATCGCCGAGGATGCCGGTGCGGTCGCGGTGATGGCCCTCGAGCGTGTGCCGTCCGACATCCGTCGCGACGGTGGTGTCGCACGCATGAGCGATGTCGGCTTGATCAAGGAGATCATCGCCGCGGTGACGATTCCGGTCATGGCCAAGGCGCGCATCGGGCATTTCGTCGAGGCGCAGGTGCTGCAGGCGCTGGGTGTCGATTACATCGACGAGTTCGAGGTGCTGACTCCGGCAGACGAGGAAAACCACATCGACAAGTGGAAGTTCAATGTCCCGTTCGTGTGCGGCGCGCGCGACCTCGGCGAGGCGCTGCGTCGCATCGGCGAGGGCGCTGCGATGATCCGAACGAAGGGCGAGGCGGGCACCGGCAACGTCGTTGAGGCCGTGCGTCACATGCGCGCCGTTCGCGGTGGCATCCGCCGTATCGCGGCGATGTCAGAGGACGAGCTGATGGCGGAGGCGAAACACCTCGGTGCGCCGTTCGACCTCGTGCAGGAGATTCACGCCACCGGGAAGCTGCCGGTCGTCAACTTCTCCGCAGGCGGCATCGCAACTCCCGCCGATGCGGCGCTGATGATGCAACTCGGTTGCGACGGCAACTTCGTCGGGAGCGGCATCTTCAAGAGCAACGATCCGCCGGCGTACGCCAAGGCGATCGTCGCGGCAACAACGTACTTCGACGATCCCCAGGCGATTGCCGACGCCAGCGCCGGCCTCGGCAAGGCGATGCCCGGGCTCGATGTCGCGTCGATGCCGGCCGGCGAACTGCTCGCCACCCGGGGTTGGTGAGACTGCCCACGCCGCGCCGGGGGCGTACACTAAAGGTGTGCGAATGACGCGAAGCCTGCCCCGCCAGGGACGGAGCCCTCGCGTCCGCTGAAGAGGGAGCGACCATCCTGCGGGTAGGCGTTCTCGCCCTCCAGGGCGACGTCCGCGAACATCTCACGGCACTCCGCGGCTGTGGCGCAGAGGCGACGCCGGTGCGTACCTCCGCGGAGCTCGAGCACGTCGACGCGCTCGTGCTGCCCGGTGGCGAATCAACGACGATGAGCCGGCTCATCCAGGTCTTCGGCCTGGAGGCACCTCTCCGCGATCGGCTTGCGCGAGGGATGCCGACGCTGTCCACCTGCGCCGGCCTCATTCTGCTCAGCAGCGTGGTGCTCGACGGCCGTGCCGATCAGATCAACTTCGGCATCCTCGACGTCACCGTCCGCCGCAATGGGTACGGTCGGCAGGTCGAGTTGTTCGAGGCCGACCTCTCCATCCCCTTGATCGGAGACGATCCGTTCCGAGCCGTGTTCATTCGCGCTCCCCTCATCGTCAAGGTCGGTCCTGCAGCGGAGGTTATCGCCACCTTTGGCGAAAATGCCGTGGCGGTGGCACAGGGTCCGCATATCGGGCTCTGTTTCCACCCCGAGATGACTGACGATCCACGCCTCCATCAGCTCTTCCTGGAGCGAACCGCTGCCGTCCTGGAGGAGAGCGCCGCATGATCATCCGCTCCGCGTCATTCCGCGATCTCGCGCGCATCGAGCAGCTGTACCGCGAGGCCACCGAGGACGAACGCCACGGAGCGCAGATGACTCCGGACAGCCCGGTGCCACAGGCGACGCTCCGGCGCCTCTGGCAGGCACTGACGAAGTCACTCTCCTCGGTGGTGCCGATCACAGATCTCGCGGAGGAGATGCTCGTCGCCGAGGACGCCGAAGGAAGGCGTGGTCGGCTTCGTACAGGTGCAAGCGCTCCCGGTGCGTCCGCGGTCATGGCAGATCCTCAACCTGTGCACCTCGACAACCGCGCACGGCCACTTCGCGCGTGCCGAGTTGCTTGACGGCGTGCGCAATCGCGGGCTCGAGCATGGCGTCCAGCGCGTGCACGTCCGGCTCCCGCTCGACCACCCGCTCCTGCCGGTGTTTCTCGAGCACGGATTCACGCAGTTCGCAACCGAGCAGATCCTCTACCGTGACGAAGCAGCCGTCGACCCGGACACCACCGTGCAGTCGACACTCGTCCGCAGCGCGCGACGTGACGATATCGGCGCCATCCATCTTCTGTACCTGCGCACGACGCCGTCGCACGTCGCGGACGTCGAGGGTCCGTCGCTGAAGACGTGGCAGGGCGCGTACGCGCAGGGACTCGTTGCCGGGCTCGGCCGGGACAGCGTCAAGCATCTCGTCGTGGAGCGCCCAGGCGTTGTCGCCTGGGCGGCAATTCGACCCCCGACGGCGGCGCAACCGGCGAGCCTCAGCATGATGGTCGAGGGACATGACCCGGCCCTGCGCGACGCGATCATCGACGCGATCCTGCGCGAGCTGCCGTCGGGCCCGGCGACGTGCGTCCTGCGCCACTACAACTTCGAGCTCATCCGCGCGTTGCAGCAACGTGGGTTCGCCGTGTACGGCACCCAGTTGCTGCTCATCAGCGAGCTCGGCGCCAAGGTGCGTATCCAGGCGATCTCGCGGCGCAAGAAACCCGTTCTCGTCCATGCGGGGATCGCGCGAAGCATCCCCGCACCGTCGCCATCCGTTCCGCTCCGCGTCCTGTCAACAACCGTCCCAAGGAGAGAGAGATCGTCGCCCAGGTGATGCCATACGGATCCTCGTGGGAAGAGGAGCTCAACCTGCTCTTTGCAGCGCTCCCTCCCCGTATCGCCTCCGCCGCGCAACGTCTCTCGCAGGGACGAGGCGATCTCCTCGAAGTGGTGCTCGACCTCGGCCGTGAGCCCGAGGCGAGATTTACCGACGGCGAGGCGATCCTCGACTCGGCAAACGTCGGCAATGCGGAGATCGAGTACGTCACCGAGCACGTCGGGCTGTTCGGCGATGACAACCGAGCCGGTATCGAGCGCACCCTGCATCGCATCAGCGCCATCCGCAACCGTGCGGGTGACATCGTCGGGCTGACCTGCAGAGTGGGTCGTGCGGTCACCGGCACCATCGACATCATCAAGGACATGGTGATCAGCGGCCAGTCGATCCTCCTGCTCGGGCCGCCCGGCATCGGCAAGACCACCATGCTCCGTGAGTGCGCGCGGGTGCTCAGCGATGAGTGCGGCAAGCGCGTCGTCATCGTCGACACGTCGAACGAGATCGCCGGCGACGGCGACATCCCGCACCCGGGCATCGGCCGCGCGCGGCGGATGCAGGTCCGCACGCCCGCGCTGCAGCACGCGGTCATGATCGAAGCGGTCGAAAACCATATGCCGCAGTGCATCGTCATCGATGAGATCGGCACCGAGCTGGAAGCCGTCGCCGCGCGCACCATCGCCGAGCGAGGCGTGCAACTGGTGGGCACCGCACACGGCTCGAACATCGATTCGCTGCTCGTCAACCCGACGCTGAACGACCTGCTCGGCGGCATACAGACCGTCACGCTCTCCGATGAGGAGGCGCGCCGGCGCGGGACGCAGAAGTCGGTGCTCGAACGCAAGTCGCCGCCGACGTTCGACGTCCTCATCGAGATTCAGGAGCGCGACCGCGTCGTCGTGCACCAGCCGCTTGCCGAAACCGTTGACGAGGCGTTGCGCGGCAGGGTCCGTCCGCCCCAGCTGCGCCTCCGCGGCGACGACGGGGAGATCATCAGCCGTGTCGACACGTCCGCGGTTGCCTTGCGCCCGTCACCCTTCGAGCCCGCGCCGTTCTCGAGCGGAGCGCGAAGTGCGCGACGCGGCAGGGAACGCCAGCGCCGTTTCGACGTCGACGAGTACATCGCCGGGCAGCAGCGACGCGGGCAGCATTGGGAGCAACCCGCCCAGGCGCCGCCCCAGTCGCAACCCGTCCGCACCGGCCCACCACTCTCCATCTTTCCGTATGGCGTTTCGCGCAGCTATCTCGAACAGTCACTCCGCGAGATGCACCTGCCGGTTCGCATCCAGCATCACATCGACGATGCCGACGTTGTCCTGACGCTGAAGAACTATTACCGGCGCCACGACTCCCCGGTCCGCGCAGCCGAGTTGTCGGGCATCCCCATCCATGTGCTGCGCAGCAACACGGTCGCGCAGATCAAAGGTGCGCTCGCTCGGGTGTACGGCGTCGAAGCGCCGCTGGACGATCCGGACGACACCGAGGCGGCGATGCAGGACGTCATCGAAGGCATCGAGCAGATGCAACGAACCGGTGACGATGTCGAGCTCACGCCGCAGAACTCGTACGTGCGCCGGTTGCAGCACCAACTCGTGGAGCGCCATGAGCTTTCTGCTCGCAGCACCGGTGACGAACCCAATCGACGACTCGTCATACTGCGACCCGCGGAATGAGCCATCCGGGCGGGGAACCCGGTGGCCGGGGAGTAGTGATTGACATGAGCGTCTGGCGCGGCTTTTTCATCTCATTCGAGGGTCTCGACGGAGCCGGCAAAAGCACGCAGGTTGCGTCGCTGGCGGGATCACTGCGTCAGCAGGGTCACGAGGTCGTCACCGTCCGTCCCGACGAGACGCCGCTCGGCGAGATCCTGCACAGCTTCGTCCTCCAGCACCAGCGCGGACCCGCGCTCGAAGCGTGGTCCGAGGCGCTGCTCTTCACGGCCGAGCGCGTGCAGTTGCTCCACGAGACGATCCTTCCAGCGCTCCGGCGCGGCGCGGTGGTCATCGCCGACCGCTATGCGGACTCCACGATCGCGTACCAGGGCGGCGGCCGGGGGATCCCGCCGAGTGACCTGCTTCGCCTGCACGCCGCCGCGTGTGGCGATGTCTGGCCCGACCTGACCCTCTACCTCGCCATCCCCGGTGCGGCGGCAGCGCAACGTCAGCGAGCGCAGCAGCTCCCGCTCGATCGCTTCGAGGTCGCGCCTGAGACGTTCCACGCCGCCGTCGAAGCCGCGTTCGAGCAGCTTGCGGCACAGCACCCGCGCCGGTTCCTGCGCATCGACGCCACCCGGCCGGCGATCACCGTCTCGCGCGACATCGAGAAAGTGATCGTGCAGCGGCTTCCCGCCGCTCCGACCATCCCGCCGCTGAGGTCAGCGAGCGGCAGCTGACGGATCCGTCGAGGAGAGGTCGAGCACAACGTCGCCTGCGCTGACGACCCGCTCCACCCGGCTCCCGGCGAGATGGACGCGCACGCCCGGTACGCCCGGTGCGCCCGGGTCCCATCCCAGCGCATGCAACTCCCTCGCCTCGCCCCACGTGCGCGCCTGACGCTGCTGCCGCCCGTCGGTGAACGTCATCGTCCCCGGACGTGTCGCAAAGCCGAAACCAACCTGGCCGCCGCTACTGAGAAACGCGGGGACGATCGCCAACGCGGTTGCGGGGTCGAACGCCTCGTCAGGACTCTCGAGCGCCACTTCAAGGCTCGGCATCCCGCCTGACTTGGCTGCCTCGCGCACGCCGGCACGCTGCGCGACCTGCTGCGCGCGTTCGCGCCGCCGCCGCTCAGTCGCGAGCTCCGTTGCGCGCATGCGGATCTCGCGGAGGTGCTGCTCGTACGGTGCCATGGCGGCGATCGTTGCCCGTTCGGTCGCCTGCAACGCCACTCCCACAGCGTCGAGGTCGTCGTCGCTCAGTTCGCGCAGTGCGTCGGGCTCGATGCGGTCGGCGAGGACGGGAAGCTCCACGTCTCGGCACTCTACTCGCGCCCCCTGTCCGCATCACGGCGTCAGCGCGGTCATTTGCTGTATGACGCACACAACCGTCATCACAACGCGGGAGGCAGAGCTCGTGGGTCAGGTTCTCCATGACGTCATCCGGGTCGACCGTGAAGGCGCCGTCGTCACACTCACCATCGACCATCCGCCCGCGAACGCCGTCAACGGCGATGTCGTCAACGGCCTGGCCGAAGGGCTCGCGAACGCGGAGGCCGACGACACGTGCCGCGCGCTGATCATCACCGGCAACGGCCCGAAATTCTTCTCGGCCGGCGCAGACATCAAGGAGTTCGGTGGCGGCGCGGAGGCCGTCGGCAAGGCGACCCACCTCACGCTCGCGATCGAGGCATCGCGACTCCCCGTGATCGCCGCCGTCAACGGGATCGCTTTCGGCGGCGGATGCGAGCTGACCCTCGCGTGCGACATCCGCATCGCATCCCGGAGCGCGCGCTTCGGTCAGCCCGAGATCAAGATCGGGATCATCCCCGGCTGGGGCGGCACGCAGCGCCTGCCACGGTTGATCGGCGCCGCTCGCGCCACCGAGTTGCTGCTCACGGGTGATCCGATCGACGCCGAACGAGCCCTGGTGCTCGGGTTGGTCACGGAGGTTGTCGAGCCCGACGACCTGCCCGCTGCGGCGCAACGCTGGGCTGACCTGCTCGCATCGAGGGCCCCGCTCGCGATCGCCGCAACGAAGCGGGCGATGCACGCGGGATCGACGCTCCCCATCGAGGAGGCACTCGACACCGAGCGCCGCGAATTCGTGACCCTGTTCGGCAGCGAGGACGCAGCCGAGGGCATCGCAGCCTTCCTGCAGAAACGCGCTCCGGAGTGGAAGGGGCGCTGATGTCCGCGGCCGTGACCGCGGTGATCAGTCCGATCGCGCTCGTCCTCCTCGCGGGAGCGTCGCTCGTCGCCGCCGGTTTGCGCTGGCGGAAGTTGCTCGGCGAGATGCGACGCACATCGCGTCCAGAGCGCCGCCTCGACCATCCGGCCGCACGCGTTCGCGCTTTCTTCATCTACGTCGTTGCGCAGGGACGGCTGCTCCGCTGGCCGCTTGCCGGCGTGCTCCACGCGTTCATCTTCTGGGGATTTGTGGTGCTCCTCACCGCGATCGCGCAGGGGATCGTCGAAGCGCTCTGGCAGGGATTCCAGTTCAACCTCCTGCCGGGAAGTGGAGCGATCGCGTTCCTGCAGGACCTGTTCTTCTTCGTCGTCATCTGCGGCATCGTGATGGCGCTGTTCAACCGCCTGGTCATCAACCCGACACGTTTCCGCGGCAGCCACCGCGGCGATGCGATTCTCATCCTCGCGTGGATCGGCGTTCTGCTCGTCTGCATGGAGCTCAACTACGCCACGCGCATCGCCGAGGGCGCGCCCGAGGCGCTCGGTCAGTGGCGACCGATCGCATCGGCGCTGGCGAGCATCTTCCGCCCGCTCGGCTCAGGGAGCGAGGCGCTCATCGTGCTCCACGGGATCTTTTTCTGGGCGCACCTCTCGCTCGTCTTCGGGTTCCTCGTCTACCTCGGGTACAGCAAGCACCTGCACATCATCACGTCGGTTCCCAACGTCTTCTTCAAGAACGAGGAGCCGAAAGGCGCGTTGCGCACGCTCGACATCGAGGCCGTGATGAACGCGGAGAACGAGGCGGACCAGCACTTCGGCGCCGGCTCGCTCGAGCAGTTCTCGTGGAAGGACATGCTCGACCTCTACACGTGCACCGAGTGCGGTCGCTGTCAGACCCATTGCCCCGCCTACAACACGGGCAAGCCGCTCTCACCGAAGACGCTCATCACCGATCTTCGCGACCTTGCGTATGAGAACCTCGCGGGCGGATACGCGGCGACAAAACACGATGCGCACCCGGCCAACGAGACTGGAACCGGCGCGGACAGCGCCGTGATGTGGACGAGCGGCGATCATCATGCGGACGCGGTGCACGATCTGCCGGGACACTTCCAGCCGTCATGGCTCTCGCCGACGGATGTCGCTGCGGCAGTGCCGGAGTCCGGTCCGCGATCGCTCATCGGTGGCACCATCCTCGAGGAGACGCTCTGGTCGTGCACCACCTGCGGCGCGTGCATGGACCAGTGCCCTGTGCTCATCGAGCACGTGCCGAAGATCATGGACATGCGCCGCCACCTGGTGCTCGACGAGTTCGCGCATGCCCAAGCAGGCGGAGTTGGCATTGCGCAACATCGAGAACGTCGCCAATCCGTATGGCCTCTCGCACCAATCACGCGCCGACTGGGCGAAGGACCTCGACATCGCGTTCGTCGCGGACAAGCCTGACGCCGAGTATCTGTACTGGGTCGGATGTGCGGCGTCGTTCGACGAGCGGGCGCGCACTATCGCCGCCGCACTGTCCAAGATTCTCAAGGCTGCCGGCGTCGATTTCGCCATCCTCGGCACCGAGGAGAAGTGCACCGGCGATCCCGCGCGACGCATCGGCAACGAATATCTCTTTCAGGAGCGCGCGAAAGAGAACGTCGAGGTGCTCAAGAAATACAGCGTGCGCAAGATCATCGCGTCGTGCCCGCACTGCTTCAACACGTTTGCCAACGAGTACAAGGACTTCGGCGGTGACTACGAGGTGATCCACCACACGCAGATGATCGATCGTCTGCTCAAGGAAGGTCGCATCACCCTCGAGGACAAATCCGTCGCCGAGGAGACCATCACGTACCACGACTCGTGCTATCTCGGACGCTGGAACGACATCTTCGCGCCGCCGCGGGAGATCCTCGAGCGCATCCCCGGGCTCAAGGTGGTGGAGATGGCACGCAGCAAGAGTGAGGGCATGTGCTGCGGCGCGGGCGGCGGCAGAATGTGGATGGAGGAAGGCCGCCCGCGCGTCAACCACCGCAGGGTCGATCAGGCCGTGGATACGCATGCGACAAAGGTCGCCACGGCGTGCCCGTTCTGTCTGGCGATGTTCGATGAGGGTATCTCCGCCAAGCAGATCGGCGACACACTCGCCGTCGATGATGTCGCCGTGTACGTGGCGCGTGCGCTCAAGGAGCCTGCCGCGGCGGTGGACAACGCAACCAAGGAGACACAGTCATGAGCGACACCGACCCTTCCGCCGTCGACGCGTACAGCCCGGAGTGGGCGGACGCTTTCAAGGCGGAGATCAACAACTCCTCGAAGTACCGGCAGGCTGCCGCGGGCTGGGAGGGAACGGTCGGCCTGGTCGTCCTTGCCGAACCCGACAAGAATTTCCCGGAGGACAAGGGCGTGTTCCTCGACCTCTGGCATGGCGAGGCACGTGATGTGCGAGTCGGCACGCGCGAGGACGCGCAGCAGGCGAAATTCGTCATCACCGGCGCGTACTCGCGGTGGAAGCAGGTTGCACAGAAAGAGCTCGACGCCACCAAGGGGATCATGCTCGGCAGGCTCAAGTTGAAAGGCGACTTCCCGACCATCGTCCGCTACACCAGAGCGTCGCAGGAGCTGACCGAGTGCACGACGCGGGTGCCCGTCCGCTGGCCCGACGAGGCATGACACAAATGCCAACGAACCGACGGCGCCGAAGGCCGTCTGCTCGTCGTCGGCGCCGGCACCATGGGCGCGCAGATCGCGCAGCAGGCTGCGCTCAACGGCATCGACGTCTCGCTCGTCGACGTCAGCGCCGAGGTGCTGCAACGCGCGATGGCGTCGAATCGACAGTGGCTGGACCGCCGGGTCGAGAAGGGCAAGCTCGAACGCGACGGCCGCAGACGCAGCCGCCGCGCAGGGTCGACGCGCGACGACCGACCTCGCATCAGCTGCCGCGGATGCTGCGTGGGCGATCGAAGCGGTCGTCGAGATTCCGTCGGTGAAGCGCGAGATCTTCGCGGCGCTCGACGCGCACCTCCCGCGCGACGTCGGGCATCGCGACCAACTCGAGCAACATCGTGGTGTCGCGCCTCGCCGATGCGACGGCACGTCCGGAGCTTTGCTGCAACATGCACTTCTTTCACCCGGTGCTGGTGATGGACCTCTGCGAGGTCGTGCGCGGTCCGCAGACGTCCGACGAAACCACGCTCGCGCGCGGTCGCCTGGTCGCGGCGCATGGGAAGGACACCGATCGTCGTGGAGAAGGAGATCGACGGATTCATCGTCAACCGCATCCTCGGCTCCGCGTCACGCGAGGCGTTCTCGCTGCTCGCAGGACGGTGTCGCCTCTGCCGAGGACATCGACATCGCCGTGCGCAAGGGGCTCAACTGGCCGATGGGCCCGTTCCAGCTCGTCCGACTTCTCCGGTCTCGACACCGTGCTGACCATCCGACGCGACCGCATGGAGCGCGACCACGCACCGGGCGACGTCGCGACGGTCGCGATCCTCGAGCGGATGGTCGCCGCCGGTCGCCTCGGCCGCAAGAGCGGTCGCGGCTTCTACGACTACGCCGTCGACCCGCCGGCGCCGCTGCCGCTGCCCGACTGAGCCAGGGCGACCCGGGCCGGTCCACCGGACGGTGATCGCGCACCGGTGATCACGAGCGCTGCTGCCCCGATCGCCAGCAGCGCGAGCGGGACGAGCCGTCCGGGCGGCGCCGGCGCGGCATTCCCGGTGTCGAGAAAGGCGCCAGCCCGAGGATCGCCCAGGCGCCGATCACGCGCAGCGACAGCCCTGTCCGGGCCACGGGGCCGCGTCGGCTGCAGCAGCGCGAGCCGCACACCAGGCGAACACCGGGGCGAGGATCACGAGGTCGTGCGCGAGCAGGTGGGGCGAGGCGACGAGCGACAGGGCCGCGGCGCCGGCGAGCGACACCTCGAGCGTGACCGATGCGTCCCCGCGATCGAGCCCCGAGCGCCGCACAGCCGGCCAGGGCGAGCAATGCGCCGATGATGCCGATGACCGCCGGCGCCGTTCCGTGCCGAACCACGACGCGATCAGTCCGGGAACGCCAACCGTGCTCGACGCGGGGGTGTTGCCGTATGCGAAGCCGAGCGCCGAGACGAATTCGCCGATGCCGGCCGGCCCGACGAGCGCGAGCGAGACAGCCGCGACCAGCGCGCACCCCGTGGCCGCACCAGCGAGCGCGCGCCAGTCGCGGCGGGCGACGAGCCAGACGCCGAGCCCGATCGCCAGATGCGGCTTCGTCGCCGCGAATGCCAGTCCGAGCCAGAACCCGGCGAGAGCATTGCGCCCGCTGTCGCCATGACGCGTAGCGCGGCAGCAAGTCCGAGCGCGGCGAAGCCGTCGATCTGGCCGAGCAGAAGAAAGGCGAACGTGCCACCGCCGGCAAGCGCCATGAGCGGCACGGCAAGGCGGCTTCCCCGGGCGTCGAGCCCCGGCCGCGGTCCGGCTCTGATCGCAATCCAGACCGCCAGCACGAGCAGGAGCATCTCGAGCACCGACCAGACGCGAAATGCGGTGCCGGGATCCAGCGCCGTGAACGGCAGCGCAAGCAGCGCGGTCGTCGGCGGCGTGATGAACGGCAGGTTGATGATCGTCCCCGCCGGGAGCAGCTCGACGTGCCGGGCGTGCTCGAGCTGCTGGTCGTACAGCTCGGCTCCCGTCGCCGCTGCGCAGCAGCAGGGCCGCGACGTACGACGCTGAAAAGTCGGTGCCGCGCTCGCGGCTTGGGGTCACCTGCGCCCAGCTGATCGCGTAATACGCGAGGAGGACTGCGGCGACCCCGGTCGCAATCGCGACCGCTCGTCGGGTTCTCACGGCGACTGCGACGCTAGCAGCCGTTCCGCCGATGCGAACGCGGCGTTGCCGTATTGCTTCCTATACTCGGCCGACGATGGCGAGCGCATTCACCAGGATCGATCACGTTGGCATTGCGGTCGCGGATCTCGACGTCGCGGTCGCCGCGTACGAGCGTTTGACGGGCTCAGCACCCGCGCATCGCCAGTCGGTCGCGTCCGACGGCATCGAGGCAGTCATGTTCGAGGTGGGCGAGTTGCGCATCGAGCTTCTCGGCAGCACCGGTCCCGATTCGAAGATCGCCGGATTTCTGGCCCGTCGTGGCGGTGGGCTGCACCACGTCGCGTACGGCGTCGATGACGTCCAGGCGAGCCTCGATCACTTTGCGGAGCTGGGCCTGCAGCTGCTCGACACCTGCCCGCGACAGGGGGCGGCGGGCCGGCTCGTGGCGTTCCTCCACCCGTCGGCCGCGGGCGGTGTCCTGACGGAGCTGTGCCAGACCGACGAGGAGCACGTCGGGTCGAACCGGTGAGCGAGGAACGCGGCGGCGCAGACGGAGTCCGGCCTGCCGCTCGAGCCCTTCTACGTGGACGAGGACAATGGCTGGCCCGATCCGGGCGAGTTCCCGTTCACGCGCGGGCATTCGTCCGGAGGGCTATCGATCGCGGCTCTGGACGATGCGCCAGTACGCGGGCTTCGGGAGCGCCGAACAGACCAACGAGCGCTTCCACTACCTGCTTGCGCGCCGGCCAGAGCGGCCTCTCGGTCGCCTTCGACCTGCCGACGCAGATGGGCTACGACAGCGATGACCCGCTCGCGCATGGGGAGGTGGGCAAGGTCGGCGTCGCCATCGACTCCCTCGACTGACATGGAGCTGCTCATGCGCGGCATCCCGCAGGACGAGGTCACGACCTCGATGACGATCAACGCTCCTGCGTCGGTGCTGCTGCTGCTCGTACGAGCTTGCAGCGGAGCGCAAGGGCATCGCCGCCGACGACGCTCGGCGGCACGATCCAGAACGACATCCTCAAGGAGTACGCGGCGCGCGGGACGTACATCTTCCCGCCGCGACCGTCGATGCGGCTCGTCACCGACACCTTCGCGTACTGCGCGGAGCGGCTCCCGCGCTGGAACACGATCAGCATCAGCGGATACCACATTCGCGAGGCCGGGTGCGACGGCGCCGCAGGAGATCGCGTTCACGCTCAGCAACGGGATCGCCTACGTGCAGGCCGCGATCGACGCGGGCCTGCAGGTCGACGACTTCGCGCCGCGGCTGAGCTTCTTCTTCAACGTGAGCAACGATTTCTTCGAGGAGGTCGCCAAGTTTCGCGCCGCCCGCGCGCTCTGGGCGGAGGTGATGCGCGAGCGCTTCGGCGCGCGCCAGGAGCGCAGCCTGCACCTGCGCTTCCACGCCCAGACGAGCGGCGCGACGCTCACCGCGCAGCAGCCGCTCAACAACGTGGTGCGCGTCGCGATCCAGGCGCTCGCCGCCATCTGCGGCGGCACGCAGTCGCTGCACACCAACAGCTACGACGAAGCGCTGGCGCTGCCCTCCGAGCAGGCGGCCGAGATCGCATTGCGCACGCAGCAGGTGCTGGGCTTCGAGTCGGGCGCAGCCAATGTCACCGACCCGCTCGGTGGCTCCCACCTCGTCGAGTCGCTGACGCACGCGCTCATCGACGAGTCGCGCGCGCTCATGGCGCGTGTCGACGATCTCGGCGGTGCGGTGGCCGCCATCGAAGCGGGCTTCTACCAGCAGCAGATCCAGGAGTCCGCCTATCGGCACCAGCGTCTCGTCGAATCGGGCGAGCGTGTCATCGTCGGCGTCAACAAGTTCACCGAGACGTCGCAGCGCGAGGTCGAGATCCTGCGCGTCGGCGCCGAGCTCGAAGCGGCGCAGATCGATCGCCTCGCGCAAGGTGCGCGCCGACCGGTCGGCGCAGTCGGTCGGTCGCGCACTCGACGCGCTGCGGCGCGGCGCCGAAGGCACCGACAATCTGCTGCCCGCTGATGCGCGACGCGCTCGACGTCCAGGCGACCGTCGGCGAGGTGTGCGGCGCGCTGCGCGAGGTCTTCGGGGTCTACCACCCGCAGGTCTCGGTGTGAGCTGTCATGCGTTCGCGATCCGCCCTGGTAGCCTGACGCGGTGACCAGGCAGACACGTCGGCACCGTGCCTCCCGACGGCGATTCGTCGAGCGGCTCGCGGGGTCGGCGGACCGGGCGGAAGATCAACGTGCTGCGCAAGCGGCGCTACGACGCGGTCCATCGCGCAGGTGCGGCCGAGCGATCTCAGCACGCAAAGGGCAAGCTCACCGCTCGCGAGCGCATCGACAAGCTGCTCGATCCCGGGATCGTTCACCGAGATCGACATGTTCGCGGTTCATCGCACGACGAGCTTCGGCATGGAGGAGCGCCGGATCCCCGGCGACGGGGTGTCACGGGCTGGGGCACCATCGAAGGCAGGCAGGTGTTCATCTTCAGCCACGACGCGTCCGTCTTCGGAGGTTCGCTCGGCGAGGTGTTCGCGGAGAAGGTCACGAAGATCATGGATCTCGCACTGCGGACCGGATGTCCCTGCATCGGCATCAACGACTCGGGCGGCGCGCGCATCCAGGAAGGCGTCGTCTCGCTGGCAGGCTATGCGGAGATCTTCTATCGCAACGTCGAGTCGAGCGGGGTGATCCCGCAGCTCTCGCTGATCGTCGGGCCGTGCACCGGCGGTGCGGTGTACTCACCGGCGATGACCGACTTCATCTTCATGGTGCGCAAGGTCGGCTACATGTTCATCACCGGCCCCGACGTCATCAAGGTGACGACCGGTGAGGAGGTGACCTTCGAGGAGCTCGGCGGCTCGGATGTGCACAACCAGCGCAGCGGCGTCGCCCACTTCATCGCCGACACGGAGGACGAGGCGTTCGCCCAGATGCGCGAGCTGCTCTCGTACCTGCCGCCGAACAACCGCGAGCAGCCGCCGTACCGGCCGCACCCTCGATGACCCGCTACGCGAGGACCCCGAGCTCCAGACGATCATCCCGGACAACCCGAATCAGCCGTACGACATGCGCGACGTTGTGACGCGCGTCGTCGACGACGGAAGTTTCGTCGAGGTGATGCAGTACCACGCGGAGAACATCATCTGCGGCTTCGCCCGGCTCGATGGGCACCCGGTCGGCGTCGTCGGCAACCAACCGCGAGTGCTCGCCGGCGCGCTCGACATCTCCGCCTCGATCAAGGCGGCGCGCTTCGTGCGCTTCTGCGACGCGTTCAACGTTCCGCTCGTCACGTTCGTCGATGTGCCCGGGTTCCTGCCCGGCACCGACCAGGAGTACGGCGGCATCATCCGGCATGGCGCCAAGCTGCTCTATGCGTACTGCGAAGCGACGGTGCCCAAGCTCACGGTCATCACGCGCAAAGCGTACGGCGGTGCCTACGACGTGATGTGCTCGAAGCACATCCGCGCCGACTACAACGTGGCTTGGCCCACCGCCGAGATCGCGGTCATGGGACCGCAGGGCGCGGTCAGCGTCATCTTCAAGCGGGAGATCGCGCAGGCCGACGACCCGAAGCAGCGCACGCAGGAGCTGATCGACGATTACCGGGAGCAGTTCGCCAACCCGTACTACGCCGCCGAGCGCGGGTACGTCGACGATGTGATCGAGCCCCGCCAGACGCGTGCGGCCCTCATCAGCGCGCTGCGCATGGCGCGGAACAAGCACGTGGAGACACCGCGCCGCAAGCACGGGAACATCCCGCTGTAGCCTCGTCAGTTGTCCGGCAGCGAGCCGGCGAGCATGATCGGCGTGTCGCAGACAGCCGCGGTGCAATCCGAGAGCGACCGCTGTGAGTGCTGTTCGCCAACGCTCAGCGAGGGTTGATGCGCCGTCCACCCATCCGCGGCGCGGAGTCCTTGAGGCTCGGGGACAGCGGCACGTATGCCTTTGCGTATGCACGGTCGGTGCGGCCCTGCGCGTGGTGGATTGCGGGCACCATCGCGCGCACCAGGAGCACCTGGAGCGCCGCGGCAACCGGCACCGCAAGCAGCGCGCCGATGAGCCCCTGCAGCGCGCCACCGACAAGCAGCGCGAGCACCACACCGAGCGCCGGCAACGACACGACGCGGTTCATGACGATCGGCACGACGGTGTTGGCGTCGATGAGCTGGATGACGAGCAATACCGCGAGCACCAGAATCGGATATTCGGGCTGACGGTGAACCCGAGCAGCACGGCCGGCACCACACCGACGATGCCGCCCACCATCGGAATCGCCGCGCAGAGGCCGGCAAAAATGCCGAGGATCACGGAGTCCGGGAAGGCCGCAGGAGCGCGCACGCGACGCCGACGACGAGCCCGACCGCGACGCTGTTGAGTGCGCTCGCGCGCAGGAAGCCGCCCATCCGGAAGCCCATCTCGCGAAAGATGTCGATGACCAGCTCGTGGTGCGCTTCGGGGAACAGGTCGACGGTGAACGCCTTGAGACGGTCGCTGCTCACCAGCCAGAGAACCCGACGACCAGCACGAGCACGAAGTTGACGATGAGGCTGAATATCGTGCCGCCAATGGCGATGAGGACCTTTTGCGTCGCGTCGACGACACTGCCCGACCTGCTTGCCGATGTTGACGTTGAAGTGAAACTGCCTCTCGACCCCGGCGAACCAGTTGAGGAAGTCCTTCTGGTACGTCGGGAAATTGGCGTGCGAGTGACTGACGCCTCGCTGACGATCGGCTGCACCAGCAGCAGCACCATGAGCGCCATGCAGGCCAGCAGCCGCGATGTACACGATGAGGATGCCGACGGGCGTGGGAACCTTCCGGCGGCGCAAGTCGGCGACGAGCGGCCGGATGCCCTCTGCGAACACGATCGCGACGAGCACGACCAGGACGATGCTGACGATGCTGGCGAGAAACGCAACGATGGCGACGATCGCCGAGCACGATCAGCGCCGCGGTGACGAGCGTTCGAACGGAGACGACCGAATTGCGCATCGCGACGCGCCGCCATCCGCCGGCTCCACGCGCGAGGCGGTCGGCCTCGTCCCCACCTCGAGGCTCGACCGGCTCGGGCGCCGGACCTTCGTCTGCTGCAGTGCGCCGGAGCGTCGCGTCTTGCCACCATCGGCAGCCTACCAGCCTTCCGGCTGCTGTGGAGAGAGACCCTTTGCGTACCCTGTCCGGCATGAGCGAGCGCGAGACTCGCTCACTCGGCGGCGGCGCTCGCAGGTCACCGTCGTCGGCATCGGTTGCAACAACTTCGGCCGTAGGCTCGACGCAGCGGGGACGGCGACCGTCGTGCATGCAGCGCTCGACGAGGGCATCACCTTCTTCGACACCGCGGACATCTACGGCGACGGGAAGAGCGAGGAGATGCTCGGCGCAGCGCTCAAAGGGCGCCGCGAACGACGCGGTCATCGCGACGAAGTTCGGGCACGTCTCCGGCGGCCCTGAGAGCCGCGGCGCGTCGCGTCAATGGATTCGCATCGCGGTCGAGGACAGCCTGCGGCGTCTCGACACCGACTGGATCGACCTCTACCAGTTGCACACGCCGGACCCGGAGACCCCTTCGAGGAGACGCTCGAGACGCTCACCGAGCTCGTGAGCGAGGGGAAGATCCGCTGCGCGGGATCGTCGAACCTCGCGGGATGGCAGATCGCCGACGCTGACTGGGTGGCGCGGAGCCGCGGGCTGACCAGATTCGTCAGCGCCCAGAACGCGTACAGCCTGCTTGATCGCATCGGTCGAGGAGCGAGGTCATCCCTGCGTGCGAGCGCTTCGACGTCGGGATGATTCCGTACAGCCCGCTCGCGAATGGACTGCTGACAGGCAAGCATCGTCGCGGTCAGCCGCCGGTGCCCGGCACGCGTCTTGCGCCGCGCCGCGGCGCCAACGCGGGCCGGTGGCTCACGGATCAGCAACTTCGACATCGTCGAAGCGCTCGAGCGGTTCGCTCACGAGCGCAACGTCACCCTGCTCGATGTCGCCATCGGCGGTCTCGCCGCGCAACCGCAGGTCGTCTCCGTCATCGCCGGAGCGATGTCGCCGGAGCAGGTGCAGGCGAACGCGCGAGCCGGACGCTGGCGGCCGACGGCCGCCGATCTCGAGGAGCTGGACCGGATCGCCCCTCCGATGACGAAGCACCCTTTCTCTAGACTTGGCCGCCGATGAAGCTGCTCGAGTACCAGGCAAAACAGCAATTCGCCGCTGCGGGAATCCCGGTCCCGCCCGGGCGTCTCGCGCGCACTCGCTGACGAGGCGGCGGCGGCCGCGCAGGAGCTGGGTCGCGTCGCCGTGAAGGCCCAGGTGCCGATCGGCGGGTCGCGGCAAGGCGGGCGGCATCGCCGTCGTCGACACACCCGAGGATGCGCGCCGCGAAGCCGCTCGGATTCTCGCGATGGACATCCGCGGCTATCCGGTCCGCAGCGTGTGGTGCGAGACCGGGCTCGACATCGAGGCTGAGCTTTACCTCGGCATCACGCTCGATCGCGATCGGCGGCGACTGGTGATCATCTTCTCCGCGGCAGGGGGCATGGAGATCGAGCAGGTTGCTGTCGAGGCGCCCGAACGGATCGCCAAGCTGTGGCCCGATCCGTTCGCCGGCCCGCAGCCGTACGAGATCCGGCAGCTCGCGTTTGCTGGGCTCGCACATGCGCCGCAGCTCGCAAGATCGGACGCCGAAGCTCGTCAGCGCGCTGGTGACCTGACCGACTCGCCTGTACCAGGTGGCGACGTCGCTCGATGCGCTGACCTGCGAGATCAACCCGCTGGTGCTGACCCCGACAGGGTTCGCTCGTCGCCGCCGACGGCAAGCTCGAGATCGATGAGAACGCGCACTACCGGCACACCGACGTTGCCGAGGAGCTCGCCAAGGACGAGACCGGCGACGACGGTCGCACCGGCGACGATCCATTCGAGGTCGAGGCGCGGCGACGCGGACTCACGTACGTGCATCTCGACGGCGACATCGGCTGCATCGGCAACGGTGCCGGGCTGACGATGAACACGCTCGACCTCGTCAAGCAGCACGGTGGTGAGCCCGCGTGCTTCCTCGACATCGGCGGCGGCGCCAACGCAGAGCGCGTGCGCAACGCACTCGACATGGTGCTGCTCGACCCGAAAGTGCGCGGCGTGTTCATCAACGTGTTCGGCGGCATCACGCGAGGTGACGAGGTGGCTCGCGGAATCATCACGGCCCGCGACGAGCTGCACATCACCAAGCCGTTGGTCGTGCGCATGACCGGCACCATGGAAGAAGAAGGCCGAAAGCTGCTGCAGGAGGCAGGCATCGTCCCGGGAAGAGCGCTCCTGAGGCCGCCGCGGCGATCGTCGCGTCTCGACGCGCGGATCGTTCGGCATGAACTGCGCCGCACACGGTGGGGAGGGCATGAACTGCGGAGGGCACGGGGTCGGAACGCCTTTGCCGTCCCGCCCCTCGCTCTCGCCGGGGGGGGTAGCCCCGGCTGCGAGACGGCCCTCCTCCGTTCATGCCCTCCCCACCCGGGCTCATCACGTTCTCACCGGAGACCCCGCGTGAGCGTGCTTGTCGACCGCAACAGTCGGGTGCTCATCCAGGGGATCACCGGGCGTGAAGGCAGCTTTCACACCGGGCAGATGCGCGCATTCGGCACCAACGTCGTGGCTGGCGTCTCGCCCGGGAAGGGCGGTGAGTGATCAGGACGGGGTGCCGATCTTTGACACCGTCGCCGACGCCGTTGCCGCTACCGGTGCGGATGTCTCCGGCATCTTCGTGCCGCCGCCGTTCGCCGCCGACGCGATCATGGAGTCGGCTGCGGCGGGATCCGGTTGACTGTCTGCATCACCGAGGGCATTCCGGTGCAGGACATGATCCGGGCGCGGGAGTTCGTGCTTCGGACCGGACATGACCTGCTCGGGGCGAACTGCCCGGGGATCGTGACGCCGGAGCAGTGCAAGATCGGGATCATCCCGAACCACATCAACACCCCGGGACCGGTGGGCATCGTCGGGCAGGAGCGGCACGCTGACGTACGAGGTCATCCAGGGTCTCGGTCAGGGCGGGATGGGGCAGACGACGTCGGTCGGGATCGGCGGCGATCCCGGTGATGGGGCTCAGCTTTCCCGATGTGCTGCAACTGTTCGCGGATGACCCGGAGACACGCGCCGTGGTGATCATCGGAGAGATCGGCGGCTCTGATGAGGAGACCGCGGCGACGTGGATGCGCGAGACCGGGTTCGACAAGCCGGTGGTCGCATTCATCTCCGGTCGCACGGCCCCGCCAGGCAAGCGCATGGGACACGCCGGCGCGATCATCAGCGGGACAACCGGGAGCGCGCAGAGCAAGATCGATGCGCTGACCGAGGCCGGCGCTGCCATCGCCGACACCATCGAGGATGTCGTCCTGCTCACCGCGGCGAGGCTCGGAAAGAGGTTGGCTGAGAGCTGCGTCCTCTGCCGCGGCACGGCGGCTGACGCAGAGCTCGGACGCGAGCAGATCTGGGCGGACTCGCTCTGGCGGCTGACGACGAGTATCGGTCCCGGCGACGTGACCCCGGGGTTCAGCTACCTCGAACCCAAGCGGCATATCCCCAGCGTCGCCGACATGGACGGTGAGGAGGCGGCGACATTCGGGCCGGTCCTGGCTCGGTGCACGGCCGCATTGCGCGAGGCCGCAGGCGCCGCCCTCGTGTATGTCTACATCTTCGGCGACCACGTTCCGCACATGCATGCGCATCTGGCGCCGCACGTGGCGGGCGATGCACTCAACGACGCGATGATCAAGGGCGACGTCGAGGAGCGCGCGTTGCCATCCGGCCTCGTGGCGTTGGTGCCCAAGGACTATCCGGAGATCGACGCGGAACGCCTTCGGGCGGTGTTGGAGTCGAGCGAGGCGGTTGCTGAGCGGGAGCTAGCCCCGACATCACCTGCGGATGCGAAGGAACACGATTGCACCGAGATAGGCAAGACCCGCGATAGCGCCGAGCCAGTCGTACGGTTCGCCGCTGTTGCCGCGGGCAACCTCGACGATGAACGCGACAATGACGGCGATGATCAACGCCAGGCCGGCGATTGCGGTGGCCTGCAGGTCGAGCATCGCGAACCGCTCGTCGCGGCCGTCCCCGCGTAGTCCTCGAATGGTTTCGCTCCGTCCACCGAGAAGCACCACAAGCCCGAACACCACCATGACGCCGAGGCTCCACAGCCCGAGCGCCAGTTGCTTGCCGGCGATGTTGGCTCCGAGCAGGACAAGCCCCAGCACGAGGCTGAACACCGGGATCGTCCACTTGGAGTGCATCACGTCACGCTGTCCTTCCGTTGTCGCCATGGAACATCTCCTCCACCTGACTGCCGAAGATACCGGGCCAGTTCGATGGCAAGTGGCAGTGACGGCGTGTATCGCTCGGTCTCGATGGCATTGATGGTTTGCCGCGAAACACCGAGCGCTTCACCGAGTTGACCCTGCGACAGGCCACGCGCTGACCGAAGTTCTCGGACCCGGTTACGCATGATGGAAAGCTTACTTGACACCCAAGCCACTTGTCAAGCGTCCTTTACATGTCGAGCCCATCCCGCCGCGCTACCGTTAGACGCAGTGAACTTCGATCTCAGTGACGAGCAGCGTCAGGTCCGTGACGCCGTCCGCGACTTCGCACAGACAGAGATCGCGCCGCGGGCGGCTCACTACGACGAGACCGGTGAATTCCCGTACGACATCGTCGCCGGGATGGCCGAGCTGGGACTGTTCTCGTTGCCATTTCCGGAAGACATCGGTGGCGCCGGCGGCGACTTCATCTCGTACTGCCTTGCCATGGAGGAGGTCGCCCGAGCCGACGCGAGCTGCGCGATCACGCTCGAGGCGGCTGTGTCGCTCGGCATCTCGCCCATCGCGAAGTTCGGGACGCGCGAGCAGCAGCAGCGCTGGCTCGGACCGCTCATGAGCGGCGAGCGCCTCTGGGCATTCGGGCTGACGGAGCCCGACGCCGGCTCGGACGCCGCCGGGACCCAGACGCGAGCAGTCCGCGACGGCGACGAGTGGGTGATCAACGGCCGCAAGGCGTTCATCACGAATGCCGGGACCGACATCAGTGCAGGCGTGACGATCACCGCGGTGACTGCGACGCAGAACGGCCGTAAGGAAATCAGCACGATCGCCGTGGAGCGCGGAACGCCCGGATACACGCAGGCGCCGAAGTACCGCAAGCTCGGCTGGCACGCCTCCGACACACGCGAGCTCATCTTCGAGGACTGTCGCGTGCCGGTCGGGCAACCTCATTGGCGAGATCGGTGCCGGCCTGACGCAGTTCCTCCAGATCCTCGAGGGTGGCCGTGTCGCCATCGCGGCACTGTCGGTCGGTGTCGCTCAGGCGTGCCTTGACGCGTCGCTTGCGTACTCGTCGGCGCGTCATCAGTTCGGCGTGCCGATCGCGACGTTCCAGGCGACGCAGTTCAAATTGGCCGACATGGGCACGCAGATCGAGCTCGCCCGCCTGATGACCTGGCGCGCCGCGGCCGCGATCGATGCCGGCAAGAGCGCCGCACCCTATGCGTCGATGGCGAAGTTGCACGCGTCCGAGGTGGCAACCGCATGCGCGAACCAGGCGGTCCAGATCCATGGCGGCATGGGGTTCATGGAGGAGTTGCCGGTGGCCCGCCTCTATCGCGACGTGAAGATCAACGAGATCGGCGAGGGCACGAGCGAGGTGCAGCGCATCCTCATCGCCCGCCACCTGCTCCGTCCATTCGAGGTGCTCGAGGCCGACCGTGACCACTGAGGTGGTCATCGTCGCTGCGGCGCGTACCCCGTTCGGGAAGCTCGGCGGTGGACTTGCCGGCGTGCCGCCCGTCGACCTCGGCGCGCGCGTCATTCGCGAGGTGCTTGACCGCACTCGCACCGACCCCGTAGCTGTCGATCAATTGATCATGGGAATGGTGCTCCCTGCCGGCCAGGGGCAGGTGCCGTCGCGTCAGGCCGGATTGCGCGCCGGGCTCCCGGCAACCGTGTCGTCCTTCACCGTCAACAAGGTCTGCGCGAGCGCGCTCAAGGCGGTGAATCTCGGCGCGTTGTTGATCCGCGCGGGTGAGGCCGATGTCGTCATCGCGGGCGGCATGGAGTTCGATGTCGCGCTCTCCGTACCTGCTCGAGGATCAGCGGTTCGGCAGCCGCTTCGGTGATCGTGTCGCGGTCGACAGCATGATGCGCGACGGTCTCTGCTGCCCCGTCGACGGCGTGCTCATGGGCGTGCACGGCAGCGATGTCGCCGCCGAGCTCGGGGTGAGCAGGCTCGAGCAGGACGAGTGGGCGCTCCGCTCCCAGATGCGATATCAGGACGCGCTCGCAGCCGGCAAGTTCGCTGAAGAAATCGTGCCCGTCGCCACCAACGGCGGCAGCGTCGAGCGCGACGAGCAACCGCGTTCGGATTCGACGCTCGAGAAGTTGTCGGCATTGCGCGGTGCTTTTGGCGATGGATCCACTGTTACTGCGGGCAACGCACCCGGGATGAACGATGGGGCCACCGCAGTCATGCTGATGAGTGCGGAGCGGGCGCGCGCCGAGGGACATACGCCGCTCGGGACGTGGCTGACGTATGGCGAGTTCGGCGGCCGAGCACCCGTACCTTGCGACGGTGCCGGCTCTGGCGATCGAAGCAGCGATGCGCCGGACGCACGGTGATGTCGACGCCGGCAAGCTCGAGGTCGTGGAGATCAACGAGGCCTTTGCCGCCGTCGCGATCACGAGCACGCGCATGCTCGAAGTGGATCCCGACCGTGTGAACGTCAATGGCGGTGCGATCGCCATCGGCCATCCCATCGGCGCAAGCGGTGCGCGAATCCTCATGACGCTCCTCTACGAACTGCGCCGTCGTGGTGGCGGATATGGAGCCGCCGGTATCTGCAGCGGCATCGCCCAGGGCGAGGCGACTTCGTACGAGTTGACTGAACATCGAAGCCACCGCGTTCGCCGAGCGCATCGCCGGTTTCGTACAGGACGTCGTCACGCCGATCGCGCCGGCGATGGCTCGAGGCCAGGGACCGCATCCGAAGCGCCTCGTCGAGTTGGCGGGGGAGGCCGGGCTCGCCGGCATCCTGACCTCGGCCGGCTATGGCGGATCCGGCGGCACGCACCGTGACTTCATCGAGTTCATCGAGGCTGTCGCACGGGCCGATGCGAGCAGCGCTGTCGTGCTCGACGTGCATCTGTCGGTGGGCACCGAGCCGCTCATCGTTTTTGGCAACGATGACCAGAAGTCGCGATATCTCCCCAGGCTCGCATCCGGAGAGTGGCTCGCCGCGTTCGCGCTCACCGAGCCCTCGGGTGGCAGTGACGCTGTGGCGCTGCAGACCCAGGCGGTCCGCGACGGGGATGTCTACGTTCTTGACGGGTCCAAGGCGTTCATCACGAGTGCGGGCGACGCCGACTTGTACATCGTGATGGCACGGACCGGGACTGGCTCACGCGGCGTCAGCGCGTTTCTCGTGGAAGGCGCCTGGCCTGGCGTCAGCGCCGGGATCCCGCTCGAGAAGATGGGCTTGCACGGATCGTGGACCGCAGAGCTTGTCCTGCAGGGCGTGCGCGTTCCAGCTGCCAATCGACTCGGCGATGAGGGCATCGGTTTCACGGTGGCCATGTCCGCGCTCGACAGCGGACGCGTCGGCATCTCCGCGCAGGCGGTGGGCATTGCTCAGGGTGCGCTCGATGCAGCCGTGGCCGCGTCGCGCAGCCGTCGCGATGCAGGCGTGGACGTCGATACGACAGCACTCGCGGACATGGAGGTTCGCACCGCTGCGTCGCGACAGCTCACTCGCTATGCAGCATCGCTTGTCGACGCGGGCGAGCGCGTCACCCTGGATGCCTCGATCGCGAAGCTGTACTCGACCGACACATGTGTTGCGGTTGCGCAGGCGGCTGTCGATCTCTGCGCCCCGGAGTTCGGCGTCGATGATCATCCGGCGGCCGTGCGATTTCGCGACGCCAAGGCATGTCAGATCTACGAAGGCACCAACCAGATCCAGCGCGTCGTGATCGCGCGTCAGTTGCTCAAGCCATGACCCGCCCATTCCGGGATTGGTAGCATCAGACGCATGGACGTTCGCCTCAACGAAGAGCAGGTCGCGATCCGTGACACGGTGCGTGACATCGCGCGCGAGAAGATCGCACCGCGCGCCGCCGACATCGATCGAACCGGCGAGTTCCCATGGGACATCGTCGATCTGTATCGCAAGCACGACCTGTTCGCGCTGCCGTTTCCGCCCGAGTACGGCGGTCTCTCCGGGAGCGCACTGACGCTCAACGTCGCGATCGAGGAGATCGCCAAGGTCTGCGCAACCAGCGCACTGATCCTCACCGTTCAGGCGCTCGGTGGCTATGCGCTGATGATCGCCGGCAGCGACGAGCAGAAGGCCCGTCTGCTGCCCGACCTCGCGAGCGGCGCCAAGCTCAGCGCGTACGCGCTGAGCGAACCGGGTGCTGGGAGCGACCCCGCGGGGATGGTGACGCGCGCCGACCGCCACGGCGACGAGTACGTCATCACCGGCAGCAAGATCTGGATTACGGCCGGAGGCGTCGCGGACACCATCACGGTCTTTGCCAAGACGGACCCGACACAGCGTTCCAAAGGCGTGAGCGCGTTCGTGCTCGAGGACGCCCAGCACCTCAAGGGCTTCACCGCGACCACGATTCACGGCAAGCTCGGCATCCGCGGCAGCAACACTGCCGAACTGCACTTCGATGAGGTCGTCGTCCCGGCTGCGAACCGCATCGGCGAGGAGGGTGACGGTTTCCGGATCGCGATGAAGGTGCTCGATCGGTCGCGTCCGGGTGTTGCGTCGCAAGCGCTCGGCATCGCGCAGGGCGCGCTCGACTACGCCGTCGGTTACGCGAAGGAACGCAAGCAGTTCGGCAAGGCGATCGCCGAGTTCCAGGGCATCCAGTTCATGGTCGCCGACATGGAGGCGCAGACCGCGGCCGCACGGGCGATGGTCTACTGGGCGTCACAGCTCATCGACGACAAGAGTCCCGAGGTCGGCCATTTCGCAGCGATCGCGAAGTTGCTCGCCGCCGATACAGCGATGAAGGTGACCACCGACGCGGTGCAGATTCTCGGCGGCTACGGCTACGTGAACGAATATCCGGTGGAACGCATGATGCGCGACGCGAAGATTACCCAGATCTACGAGGGGACGAGCCAGATCCAGCGCGTGGTGATCGCGAGGGATCTGCTCGGCAACTAGTTCCCCGTTCATCCCCGGGGTGCGAGCACAAAGGTGCGTGGACTGGAACCGTCGTTGACGAAGGAAACGGTCACCGGCCGGGTTTGATCGATGGACGCGGGAACGCGAATCACCGTGGTCGTGGGCGCGAGGTCGGTTGTGCAGGGCTCTCCGTTCGGCGCCGTGCCGCTGCTCAACGTCAGCGTCAGGGTGTTGCCACCGGCGCGCCGAGCAATGGGGAGCTTCGGGCATGAGGAACTCCACCACACGACGACCGCCAGCTGATCAGCAGCGGCCCACACCGCGACCGGGCTGCCATCTGTGAGCGTGACACCGGAAGGTGCGCCGGAGTAGCTGCTCACGAACCAGCTGGGAGCGCTCGTGGTCGACCCGCATGCCACGAGCGTGCATGCGACGACCGAAGCCAAGCCGAGCCTGCGGTTCACGGTCCTTCGAGTATGCGACCTACAAATCTTGGTGAGGCCAGGGCGTCCTGACCGAGATCGACGCTACATTTGGAGGACGATCTTTCCCGTTGCCTGGCGCGAGCCGAGGAGCGTGAGCGCGGCTTCAGCTTCCTCGAGTGGATAGGTCTTCCCGACGATCGGGGCAATCGTTCCTGCATGGATCATGGTGTTGAGGGCACGCTGTGTTTCGCCGAACAGTGATGGCTCGACACCGAGGAATGCGCCCCACGCAGCGCCGACGATGTCGATGTTGCGGAGCAGGACTCGGTTCACCTGCACCGAGGGGATCCGGCCGTCGGTGAAGCCGACCACGATGAGGCGGCCCTCCGGCGCGAGGCAGCGGATGCTCAGATCGAAGCGCTCGCCCCCAACTGGATCGAGGATCGCGTTGACGCCGTGTCCGTCGTTCTGCGCCCGGAGCGCCGACACCCAGTCGCCTTCGGCGTCGAGCACTCGATGCGCGCCGGCACGCTCAGCGATGTGCATCTTGTCGGGTCCGGCGGCGATCGCGATCACCTCAGCGCCGAGCCCACGAGCGACCTGGATCGCGGCCGTGCCGATGCCACCGGCCGCTCCGTGGATGGCGATGCGCTCGCCTGCGCGCAGACGTGCCCTGCGGGCCAGGGCGAAATGCGCGGTGTGGTAGTTCATGACGAACCCGGAGGCTGCCTCGAGGCTGAGCCCGGTCGGGATCGCGAGCGTGAACGCCGGCTCGGCGACGGCCACATCGGCGAATCCGCCGAGCATCGTGAACGCCATCACGCGGTCGCCGGCCCGGAATCCCGAGCCCAGCGGCGCCGAGCGAACGCTCCCGGCAACTTCGACCCCTGGGACAAACGGCAATGGGGGCTTCATCTGATACTCGCCGCGGGTCAGGAGGAGATCGGGAAAGCTGACCCCGGCGCCCGCAACCTCGATGACGACCCGATCGCTGTCCTCGGGCTCCTCGACGTCGACAAGTCGCAGTCCCGAAGGCCCTTCGAGGCCGTGAACCTGTTGTGCGCGCACCGTGATTCCTCCATCCCGAATAGGCCGCTGATAATGCCACTGTCGGCTCCTGACGAGCCAACCGTGGGGTACGCTAGGTCGTCGGCGGGTAACCGGTAACTGTCAATACGCGTTTCCCAGCAAGGAAGCCGTCGAACAGCGCCGACCCCGCGATTGCCTTGCGGCGGTCCGTACAACCGTTCGGAATCTCAAGAGAACACCACATCCATGGCAACCATCAGCAGGTCCGCTTCCCGCCGGAAGCGTCGGTCGCGGTACAACGTTTTCCCGAGATGGCTCACGCGCAAGCGTGTGATCCTCTCCGTCACGCTGGTGTTCTCGCTCGCCCTCGCCAGCGCTGTCGTATACGGCGTCCGGCTCTCGTTCGCACTCGCCAAGACATTCCACACAAGCCCCATCAGCGCTGCGCTCAACGCGCTCGGCGGCGGCGGCGGGTCCGCGATCGATCAGGAGCGACGGAGCCTGCAGCGCATCAACATCGTGCTCTACGGCTACGGCGGCAATGGGCACGACGGTGGCGATCTCACCGACTCGATCATGGTTGTGTCGATCCAGCCGATTGCCAATCACCCGCCACAGGTGGCTGAGATCTCGATTCCGCGCGATTGGTACGTCCGCATTCCGCTCAAGAATGGCCACGCGACGGACCAGCGGATCAACTTCGCGTATGCGGCCGGCGAGCTCGGTGAGGGTCCGGAGCCGGCGAGCGCAGTCGATGCCGGCGCCGCGGTCGCCGACCCGCTCATCGAGCACCTGCTCGGCATCGGCGTCAACTACTTCGTCGGGGTCAATTTCGAGGCGTTCAAGCAGGCGGTGGACGCTGTGGGCGGCATCAACATCGATGTGCCGACGGGGTTCACCGACAATCAGTACCCGGCCGGCGAATGCGCCGAGGGGAACTGCGCGTACGAGACCGTGCGGTTCAAGGCCGGCGAGCAGCACATGAACGGGGCGACGGCGCTCATCTACGCCAGGTCCCGCCACGGCAACAATGGGCAGGGATCGGACTTCGCGCGCAGCCGCCGCCAGCAGCAGATCATCATCGCGCTGAAAGAGCAGATCGAAAGCATCGGTGGCATCGGCAAGTTGCCCGATGTCATCAACGCCCTCGGCGACAACGTGCTCACGAACCTCTCGATCAGCGACGCTGAATCGCTGTACGGGCTCGTGCAGGGAGTCAACCCCGCGAGCATCGAGCACGTGAGCATCGATGACACGAACTTCCTGTTCGACTGCAACTACCCGTCCAAGTGCGGCGGGGCCTATCTCTACGCGCACGACTCGAGCTTCAAGACGCTGAGCCACTACGTGCAGAACATCTTCCCGACTCAGGCGGCCCTTGCCGATGGGGCACATGTGCGCTTCCTCGACGAGAGCGGCGGCGGCAACAATGCGTCGGGGCGGTGGGCCGCGATCATGGGCATGCTCGGCTTCGACACGATCAACGGCGGCAAGGGGACGAAACAGGCGGTGACGCAGGTGATCGACCAGAGCGGCGGCAAGGACACAGCCGCAGCGGACTGGCTGGCCGCATACTTCGGCGTCAGCGTGATCACTCAGCCTCCGCCGACCCCCGTTCCGGCTGCGACCGGGACTGGCGTCCCGACTGCGACGCCCGCGCCGATTGTGGGCGATGTCATCGTCGCGCTTGGCAGCAACGAGGAGCAGGCGTTTCTCGGTGATCCCGGGATCGGCAGCTAGCGTTCGACGCGACTGCAGTGGGGATGAGAACGTGGGAATGAGAATTGCCGTGCTGACGGGCGGCGGTGACGCACCAGGCCTCAATGCGGCGATTCGCGCAATCGGCCGCCGTGCGCTGACAGCGGGCGACACGCTCTTTGGGATTCGCAACGGCTGGGCGGGCCTGCTCGGCGAGGGTGATGTGTACGCACTGGAGCGCCCGAGACTCTCCGGCATTCTGCAGCTTGGCGGCACCATGCTCGGAAGCTCACGCGTCAACCCGATGAAGGTCGACGGCGGCATCGCGGACGTGATGCGCAACATGGAGCGCCTGCGGCTCGACGCGCTCGTCGCCATCGGCGGTGACGACACGCTGAGTGTCGCCGCGCGTCTCGCCGACGAACAGGCTCGCGTGGTCGGTGTCCCCAAGACGATGGACAACGACCTGAGCATCACCGACTACTGCATCGGCTTCGACAGCGCGGTGAGCGTCGTCACCGAGGCACTCGATCGTCTGCATACCACCGCGACGTCGCACCACCGCGTCATGGTCTGCGAGGTCATGGGGCGCGACACCGGATGGGTCGCACTGATGGGCGGCCTTGCCGGGGGCGCCGACATGATCATCATCCCGGAGTTCGAGGTGACCGTCGACGAAGTGGTCTCGCACCTCGAGGTGCGCAAGCAGGCCGGGAGCGACTTCAGCATCCTCGTCATCGCCGAAGGTGTTGAGATGGCTGGGCTGCAGACCAAGGACGAAGCCGACGGTGCTCGCGATGCGTTCGGTCATGTGCAACTCAGCCGGCGGAGCGTTGGTGAAACGCTGGCCCGCATCATCGAAGAGCGCACCGGACACGAGACGCGCGCGACCGTGCTCGGCCACGTCCAGCGCGGTGGATCGCCCACCGCCTACGACCGCATCTGGGCGACGCGCGTCGGCGCGAAGGCGTATGACCTCATCGTCGAAGGCAGGTTCGGTGAGATGCCGGTCGTGTGCGGCGGCAGCGTCGATGTCGCACGCATCGCAGACGTCGTCGCGGAGCAGCGCCGCGTGCCGCGCGAGTTGTACGAGCTCGCGCAGGTCTTCTACTAGCGGGTCATCACCGGGATACTCGTCAGCGGCGACCACGAGGGCGGGGATGTGGCGTCGAAGTCGAGGCTGGTCGTCACCTCCAACGGCGCCGCCGGCGTTGCGGTGAGCGCGCCTTTGATCCACCACAATTCGAAGTGTCCCGCGGCGTCCGTTGCGTTGTAGTAGACGAGGCCGCTGCCATCCGGGGCCCACGTTGGCGCTGAGCACAGGCAGTTGTTGACGAGGATTCGCGGTGTCCCCAGCTTCGTACCGACGAGCGACGCCACCTCAAGTCGTGTGCTCTGAAACCCCGTGCCGCCGATGCAGACCATCGCCACCATCGTGCCGTCGGGTGACGGTGCAGGTTGTCCGCAGTCCTGAGTGGCGGTGGTGAGGATTGCAGGCTGCACCAGCGGTTTCGTTTCGATAGCGATGAATGAGAACGCAGCTCCATTGGAGATCGCGTACCGCGAGAAGATCACGTCACCGTTCGCCATCGGTGTTGGATCAACGTCGCCGCCGGTGAACGGATTGGACGTCGTCAGCCGTTGGTGCGCGAGCGTCCCGGAGAGCGAACCCGACCATATCGAGAAATCGACGGCGTACGTGGTCGAGTTCTTCGGCTGGTCGTACGCGAAGTAGAGCGTGCCGGTTGGACCGAAACGCGGCCAGAACATCCAGTGGTTGAGCCACACCTGGTTCACCTTGGAGGGCACCACCGCGTTGTTGCTGAGCTGGCGAATCACCGTCCCCTGACTGCTGAGCAGGTACAGGTTCGAATATTCGGCGGACCGCAGTACCGCGACGATGTTCTGCGTGCCGGGAACATAAGCGGGCTGCATCCACGTCCCAGCGCTCGTCGATGAATGCAGGCTGGTGAAGTAACCGTCGCTCAGGCGGTAGAGCTGTCCGCCCTGCGCAAGGTAGAGCGTGCCGGGGAGAACGATGGCCGGTCGCGTGGAGGTCGGCATGTACGAACTCGTCTGGGAGGGGATCTTGGTCTTGCGCGACGCGATGAGCCGGTTGACGCCGAAGCCGAACCCGGCCATCAGCGCGAGCAGCGTGACAATGGTGATCGCCCGCCTCACCCGGTGAGACCTCATACCGCGGGGAAGTACTTGTGGGTCTCGGGCAGGATGAGATTCCAGTCCGGTGCCAGTGCGTCCTGATTGTCGATCTGGAGGTTCGAGGTGTACGGGGACGCGAGAATGACCTGCTGCACGTTCTGCAGTTGCACGCTGCTTGCAATCGGCAGCAGCGCGGCAATCTGGCTGATCGTCATGTCGGTCGAGAAGTCATTGGCCATGGCGGTCGCGATGTCGGGGAGGTCGGCGATGCCGAGCAACTTCGCCTTGGCACGCAACGCGAGGAGCACCTGCTGCTGGCGCTGCGAGCGCCCGAAGTCGCTGCGCAGATCACCGTGCCGCGAGCGGACGTACTCGAGCGCCTGGATCCCGTTCATCTGCTGCGGTCCGGGGAGGACTGCGACGCGCTCGTAGGCGTACGGGTCCTTACCGGAAAGGTCGGCCGGATAGTAGTCGTCCATCACCGGATTGGTCGCGACCACGTCGATGCCGCCAACCTGGTTGATGAGATTGACGAGCCCGAGCAGCCCGATCCAGGCGTAGTGGTCGATGTGGATGCGGAAGTCCTCCTCCACCGTCGCCACCGCAGCGCTTGCACCACCGTGCAAGTAGGCGGCATCGATCTTTGCGCTCCCGCCGGTGGCGAGCGGCACCCACAGGTCGCGCGGGATCGATTCCATGACCACCTGGCGGGTTCTCGGATTGACGCGGGCGAGGATCATGGATTGCGTCAGCACGGTCCCGCCAAACTTCGCGTCGTTGTCCGAACCGAGGAGGAGCACGGTGAAGGGGGCGCCCGGCGCAGCGGCCCCTGCAGGGGGCTGGGTGGCGGCTGCCGATGCCGACGGCCCGGCGGACGCACTGGCGGCAGCTGTCGCGGAAGGCGTGATGCGGAGGATGGAGTGTCCCGTGTCCTGGAGCGCGGTCACGATCGCCGGCATGAAATAGGCGACCGCGCCAACGGCGCCAGACAGCACGAAACCGAGCGCAATCAAGAACCCGAGGAACACCCGGTTGCGCCGAACGTGATGGCGGCGCATGGATGCGCGTTGACGTCTCACCTGAGGCTTTATAACGAATGCGGCTGACGGCCGGGTTACGCACAGCGGCGCGGAGGTAACCCGCCGGTAGACTCGACTCGATGCCAGAGGCCCCGCTCGCCGAACGTCTGGTCGCCGGCGAGACCCGCGCACTGGCACGCGCGATCCGCATGGTCGAGGACCGCGATCCGGGCATCGCGAGCCTGCTTCGCGAGGTCCGGGGCCAGACCGGCAAGGCCCAGGTGATCGGGGTGACCGGCCCGCCCGGCAGCGGCAAAAGCACGCTCTGCGACCAGATCATCGAGCGCTGGCGAGCTGCGGGACACCTCGTCGGCGTGATCGCCGTCGACCCGTCGAGCCCGTTCACCGGGGGTGCCATCCTCGGCGACCGGGTGCGGATGGTGCGCCACACGCTCGACCCCGGAGTCTTCATCCGGAGCATGGCTGCCCGCGGCCACCTCGGCGGCCTCGCCGCCGCGGCCCGCGAGGCGATCCGGCTCGTCGAAGCCTCGGGGCGCGATCGCTGCCTGCTCGAGACGGTCGGGGTGGGACAGTCCGAGCTCGAGGTCATGGAGACCGCGGACACGACCATCGTCGTGACGACGCCGTCCAGCGGCGACGCGGTCCAGATCATCAAGGCCGGGATCCTCGAGATCGCGGACATCTTCGTGGTCAACAAGGCCGATCTGCCGGGAGCGGCCAAGGTGGTTCGTGACCTCCGCGAGCTGGTCCGCCACGGCAAGGTTCGGGGTGACTGGTCGCCACCCGTGATCACCACCACTGCCGCTACCGGTGAAGGGGTCGATGAGCTCGTCGCCGCCATCGACGTCCATGCTGCCTCGATCGCTGCCTCCGGAGAGCTCGAGCGCCGTCGCATCGCCCGGCTGCGGGCCGAGGTCGAGGCGATCGTCGTCGAGCGATCGGCTGAGCGCGCGCGAAGCGCGCTGCATGAGGGGACAATGAGTCAGGAGCTCGCGGGCGACCTGAGCCAGGTGGACCCATACGCCCTGGCCGAGCGAATCCTCAACGGATACACCAAGGAAGCGACGCACTGATGACCCAGACGATCAACCGCGCCGCCGCCGGCGCCACTCCCGCCGAGCGGGACACTCCGCCGATCCCGCCCGACACTCTCGGCGGGCTGCCGCTCGAGCCCTGGTACGGGCCGCCGGAGCCAGCGCTGGACGTCGAGCACGATCTGGGGGAGCCAGGCTCCTTCCCGTTCACCCGCGGCGTGCACCGGACGATGTATCGCGACAAGGTCTGGACGATGCGCCAGTTCGCCGGTTTCGGCAGCGCCGAGGACACGAACGAGCGCTATCGCTTCCTGCTCGCACAGGGCCAGACGGGTCTGTCGGTCGCCTTCGACATGCCCACGCTCATGGGCATCGACTCGGACTCGCCGCACGCGCAAGGTGAGGTCGGACGCTGCGGTGTTGCCGTCGACTCGGTCGAGGACATGCTCACGCTCTTCAACGGCATCGACGTCGGCGCGGTGACCACGTCGATGACGATCAACTCCCCGGCGCCGATCCTCTTCGCGATGTACCTCGCTGCCGCGGACGAGCGCGGCATCCCGTACCGGAAGCTCGGCGGGACGCTGCAGAACGACATCCTCAAGGAGTACATCGCCCAGAAGGAGTTCATCTTTCCGATCCGGCCGTCGATGCGACTCGTCACGGACGTCGTCGAGTTCTGCACGCGCAACGTGCCCAGCTGGAATCCTGTGTCGATCAGCGGTTATCACATCCGCGAAGCGGGCAGCACCGCCGCTCAGGAGCTTGCGTTCACGCTCGCCGACGGCTTCGCATACGTCGAAGCCGGGATCGCGCGCGGCCTCGATGTCGATGAGTTCGCGCCGCGGCTCTCGTTCTTCTTCAACGCGCACATCGACTTCTTCGAGGAGATCGCGAAATACCGCGCCGCCCGGCGCATCTGGGCGCGTCACATGCGTGATCGATACGGCGCCAAGGACGAGCGGTCGCTGAAGTTGCGCTTCCATACGCAGACAGCGGGATGTTCGCTCACCGCGCAGCAGATCGAGAACAACGTCGCGCGCACCGCGTTCGAGGCGCTCGCGGCAGTCCTCGGTGGCACCAACTCGCTGCACACGAACTCGATGGACGAGGTGCTCGCGCTGCCCACCGAGAAGGCGGCGCAGATCGCGCTCCGCACGCAGCAGATCCTCGCGTACGAGACCGGCGTGCCGTCCGTCGTTGATCCCCTTGCCGGATCGTGGTTTGTCGAGGATCTGACCAATCGCATGGAGCAGGCCGCCGAGGACTACTTCGCGGCGATCGACGAGCGCGGCGGGATGATCGCCGCAGTCGACGAGGGCTTCCCGCAGCGCGAGATCGCCGACGCTGCATTCCGGTATCAGAGCCAGCTCGAGACCGGAGAAAGGGTCATTGTTGGCGTCAACGTGTTCGACCAGAGCGTCGATAGCGTGCAGCCGCAGACGCTCGTCATCGACCCCGATGTCGAGACAGCGCAGGCGGCTCGCCTCAAGGTGTTGCGCGAGACCCGTGACAACACGAGCGTCAGCGACCCGTCTCGACGCGTTGCAGGAAGTCGCGAAAGGCAGCGACAACATGATGCCCGCGATCATCGACTGCGTCCGAGCTCGCGCGACCGAAGGCGAGATCATCGAGGCCTTGCGCGTGGTGTTCGGAACGCATCGCGAGACGCCCGTCTTCTAACACGAGTTCCTTAACCCCTCCATAAGAAGGCCCCGCGTAGGCTCAGTCCCACATCGTGGGAGCCAAGCACATCCTGGTTGTCGAAGACGAGGAGGCGATTCGGGAAACCCTTCGCTTCAATCTGGTGCGCGAGGGCTACCAGGTAAGTCAAGCGAGCAATGGGATCGAGGCGCTCGAGAAGGCTCGCGAGTTGCGCCCCGACCTGATCGTCCTCGACCTCATGCTGCCCGAGCTCGGCGGTCTCGAGGTGTGCCGCATCCTGCGCCAGGAGACCACGACGCCCGTGCTCGTGCTGAGCGCACGCGACAGTGAGCTCGACAAGATCGTGGGTCTGCGCGTCGGCGCAGACGACTACATGACGAAGCCGTTCTCGCTCGCCGAGCTCACCGCGCGTGTCATGGCGCTGCTCCGTCGTGCGCAACCGTCGGCCGAAGAGCGCGGCGTGGTCGAGGTCGAGGAGATCGGCGAGCTCCGCTTCGACCGAGGCGCGAGGTCGGTGCGTGTCGGCCACGAGGAGCTGCGCCTCTCCCCGAAAGAGTTCGACCTGCTGTCCTTCCTGCTCGCCCATCCGGGCAGGGTCCATTCGCGCGAGCAGTTGATCCGCCGCGTGTGGGGACCGAAGTTCTTTGGGGAGCGCAAGACGGTCGATGTGCACGTGCGGTGGCTGCGTGAGAAGTTCGAACGCTTCGAGGCGCTGCCCTTCCGCATCACGACGGTCTACGGCGTCGGCTATCGGTTGGATCGGATCGTCTCGGAGGCCGAAGTCGCCCCGACCGACGTGGCGTTGATCGGAAGGCTCTGAACTCCGAAGAGTCCGTGCTGCCTATACTTGCCGCTCCCGCCCGGGGTCGTTCCAGGGAGATGGCAGCCGTAGAATCCACGATCGCCGTCATCGACATCGGATCGAACTCCGCCCGAATCGCAGTCCTGCGACTCGACAGCGCCGGCCAGCTCGACATCATCGCGGACGCTCGGACGTCGCTCCAACTCGCGCGTCACATCGACGCCCGAGGTCGACTGGAAGCGAGCGCAATCACTGCTGCGACGGCAGCCGTGCGCGACTTCCGAGCGGTGGCGTCAGCCGCGGGCGCGGAGCGGACTGTCGCCGTGGCCACCGCCGCGATCCGGACCGCGACCAATCGAGACAGCGTCCTCGCCCGGCTCGAGGCGGACACCGGGCTCGCGATCAAGGTGATCGACGGCGACGAGGAGGCGCGCTATGCGTTTCTCGGCGCGGTCCACGGGCTGCCGATCGATACCGGCTACCTCATCGACGTCGGTGGAGGCAGCTTCGAGCTCGCGTACTTCGAACGCCGCAGAGCGCTCCGCTGGTGGACATTCGAGCTCGGCGCGCTCGTGGCCACCGACCAGTTCCTGCACAGCGATCCACCCCGCGCATCCGAGGTTGGCGACCTCCGCGACCACGTCGCACGCACCCTCCGAGACGCGGGCGTGCCGGTGCTTCCCGAGGATGGGGGAATGGTCGGTACCGGGGGCACGGTCCGGAACCTCGCCAAGATCCACATGCGGTCGGTCGGACATCCGATCGCACGGGTGGACGGCTATGTGCTGCAGCGCCGCGAGGTGCGCGACCTGACGTCCCGGCTGGTGAACCGCAACCTGTCCTCGCTGCGCACGGTCCCGGGACTCTCCACCGACCGTGCGGACTCGATCACCGGTGGAGCGCTCGTGGTAACCGCGGCGATGGACGTGCTCGGCGCGCGGACTCTCATGGTCTCCGGGTCACGGCCTTCGCGAGGGGATCGCCCTGGCGGAGCTCGGCCTCGAGCTCCCCGAGGTCCATGAGGTGCGACGGGGCTCGGTGGCGGCGCTGGCTTCGCGCTTCGCAACGTGGGACGAAAAGACGGTCCCGGCGGCGACAGGGGCTCGTGCGCACGATCATGGGCGTCGCCGACCCGACGATGACGGCAGAGATGCGCGAGATGCTCGACCACGCGACGACGCTGCTCGACGTCGGGCAGAGCATCAACTACTACGATCGTTGGAGCCACGCTGCCGGCGTGTCGCCTCGGCCGACCTGCAGGGTTTCACGCACCGAGAAGTCGCGCTGATGGCCACGACGCTCGCCAGGCTCGGCAAGGGCCGGAGCAACCTGCCTCGCTACGCGCGCCTCTGCACGCGAGACGACATCAAGCGCATCGACCGGCTGGCGGTCGTCCTGGAGCTCGCCGACGAGCTCGATCGACGCCGCAACGGCGGCGGACCACCCACAGCCCGTCTCGACAAGCAACGCAACCGCGTGGTGATCACCACCGGCCTTCCCTACGCCTGGGAGCCGCCCGACCTCGTCAGGCGATTCCGAACCCGGATGGGCCTGACCCTCAGCCTGCGTCCAGCAGAGACGGCGGGTGACCGAACGAGGGGTGGGGATGCTCCAGGCGCTCGATTGACTGGTAGAGGTCCTCGACGAGGGTGATGAGGATGGGAGGCGCTTCGCACGCGAACAGCAGGGCCTCGATCGTCGCCACCTGGCGGCGGAGCCCGTCGATCGTGGACGTCCGGTCCCAGGGCATCGATTCCAGTGCCTGCACGCGTTCGAGTATGCGGCCGGCCCCGAGGACAAAGCGATTGTGAAAGCGCTATGGGACGGGGGAGATGTGATGGTGGTCGCATGGGGCCACTAAACTCGTCGAGAACATGAATGAGCCCCTCCTGCATCCCCACCGAGCCACCCTCGTTGAGGAGCTGAGCCATCTTCGGCGCATCGTCGCCGACATGGGCGAGCTCGTCGACGCCGCGATCACGCTGGCCACGAGCGGCCTCGCTGAGCGCGATGTGAGCATGTGCGCGCGGGTCATCGCCGATGACGCGCTCGTCAACGACCGGCAGCGTGAGCTGCGCGAGCTGTCCTTCTCGCTCATCGTCAATCAGAGTCCCTCTGGCCCGCGACCTGCGCGAGATCATCGGCCTGCTGAACATGTCCTCGGAGCTCGAGCGCATGGGCGACCACTGCGTCAGCATCGCCAAGCTCGCGCGGAACCTCGCCGACCTGCCGCCGCTCGAGACCTACGTCGACGTGCCCAAGATGGCCGCCTACTGCAGCGACCAGGTGCGCGGCATCCTCGCGGCGATGGTCTCGCGCGATGTGCTTCAGGCGCGCCGCATCGCAGCCGGCGACGACAGGGTCGACCGCATCTACCACCGTCTCTTCGACGACCTCATCCAGATGATGACGGAGGACAACACCACGGTCTTCCGGGCCACCAACCTCGTGTTCATCGCGCATCATCTCGAGCGCATCGCCGATCGGGTCACCAACATCGCCGAGGACCTGGTCTTTCTCGACTCCGGAGCGATCGAGGAACTCGGCTGATGGCAGTTGCGGCGCCAGAGGACGGCGCGGAAGCCGCCGCGCCGGGTCGCCCTCACGCCGAGCAGCTCAACGGACGCCATCGGTATATCAACCGCCATCTCAGCTGGCTCGACTACGACACGCGCGTGCTCGAGCTTGCCGAGGACCCGTCGCGGGTCCTGCTGGAGCGCGCCAAGTTCCTCGCCATCTCGAGCACCAACCTCGACGAGTTCTTCCAGGTCCGAGTCGGCGGCCTGATCGAACAGCGGCGCGCCGGCGTCGCGGCGCTGAGCCCCGACGGGATGACCGTCGACGAGCAGCTCAGCGAGATCCGCACCCGCGCCATCGATATCGCGGCGCGGCAGATCCACGCCTTCCGCGACATCGTCGAGAAGCTTGCCGACGTCGGGCTGCGCTTCTCGAACTACGCGTCGCTCGACCCCGAGGACCGCCAGTACGTCGAACTCGGTGTTCGAGGACCGCATCTTCCCGGTGCTCACCCCCCTCGCGGTCGACCCGGCGCACCCGTTCCCGTACATCAGCGATCTTTCCTTGAACCTCGCCGTGGTGGTCGGGGCGCCGCGCAGCGCCGAGCAACGGATCGCGCGCGTCAAGGTGCCGCCGCTGCTGCCGCGGTTCGTGGTCATGCCCGACGGTGAGCGTTTCGTGCCGGTGGAGCAGGTCATCGCATCGCACCTCGATCGCCTCTTCCCGGGCATGCGGGTCGTCGGCCAGTACCCCTTCCGCGTCACCCGCAACGCGGACCCTGCCCTCGAGGAGGAGGAAGCCGAGGATCTCCGCGCCGCGGTCCAGGAGTATCTGCGCCGCCGCCGGCGCTCACCACAGGTGGTGCGTCTGGAGATCGACGACTCGATGTCCGAGGAGGTACAGCATCTCCTGATGCGCGAGCTCGAGCTCAGCGCGGAGGACGTTTACATCGTCGCCGGACCGCTCGATCTGAGCGGGCTCTGGGGCCTGTACGAGCTGAACCGGCCCGATCTGAAGGAACGCCTCCCCGCGCCGGTGATCCCGCTTGCGCTCACGCTGCCACCGGGTGAAGAAGGTGAGGTCGACATCTTCAAAGTGATCGATGCGGGCGATGTGCTCGTCCAGCATCCCTACGAGTCGTTCGCCAGCAGCGTCGAGGCCTTCATCGACCAGGCGGTCAGCGACCCTGACGTGCTCGCGATCAAGCAAACGCTGTACCGGACGTCCGGTCCCGACAGCCCAATCGTCCGTGCCCTGATCCGGGCTGCCGAGAGCGGTAAGCAGGTGGTTGCGCTGGTCGAGCTGACCGCGCGGTTCGACGAACAGCAGAACATCACCTGGGCCGAGGAGCTCGAGAAGGCCGGCGTCCACGTCGTCTATGGCGTCGTCGGGCTCAAGACACACGCGAAGGCGACGCTTGTCGTCCGTCGCTCCGACGGCGGCATCCGCCGCTACTGCCACATGGGTACTGGGAACTACAACTCGCAGACTGCACGGCTCTACGAGGACATCGGGCTGCTCACGGCGAATGTCGAGATCGGCGAGGACCTTACCGACCTGTTCAACTACCTGACCGGCTACAGCCGTCAGCGTCAGTACCGCCGCCTGCTCGTGGCCCCGGTCACGCTGCGAAGCGGCATCGTCGAGCTGATCCGGACCCAGACCCACAGCGAAGGCCGGGTCATCATCAAGTGCAACCACCTGATCGATCCCGAGGTGATCGAGGCGCTCTATGCGGCATCGTCAGCCGGAGCTCGTATCGACCTCATCGTGCGCAGCTCCTGCGGCGTGCGCCCGGGGATCGCCGGGATGTCGGAGAACATCTGGGTGCGCTCGCTGGCCGGCCGCTATCTCGAGCACTCGCGCCTGTATCACTTCGGGCCGGACCGCTGGTACATCGGATCCGCTGATCTCATGGGCCGGAACCTCGACGGACGCATCGAGACCGTGGTCCCGGTGACCGATCCCCGCCTGCAGGCGAGACTTGCCGAGATCGTCGACGTGTTGCTGGCCGACGACGTCCTCGCCTCGGAGCTGCATGCGGACGGCTCGTGGCACAAGGTCCCAACCGTGCGCGGACTTGACGCGCAGGCGGAGCTGCACAGGCTCGCCGTCGAGCGCGTCACCAGGTGAGCGTGGCGGGCGAGTCCCCGCGCGCTCGAGTGCTCCGGCTCGAAGTGCCGATCACCTTCTCGCAGGCCCCGCTCGAGGACGTGGATCCGTCCGCGGTCGTCGTTGCCGAGCCGCCGCGCCGGACTCGGACGACCCACTGGGATACTGCCGACCTCCGGCTCGCCCGCTGGGGGGTCGCCCTCGAGCACGCGGCTGACAGCGGCTGGGTGCTCCGGCTCCCTGCCACAGCTGAGGGGATGACCGCAGGCGACGGCGCCGAGCTGCGGTTCGCCGGGCCTCCGGACAGCCCGCCGAGCGACGCGCTCAGCCTCGTGCGCGTCTACGCCCGCCATGCCCCCATCGAGCTCGTCGCAAGGCTCGTGACGCAGACCAGCGACACCGTGCTCCTCGACGCCGATGGACACGAGCTCGCCAGCGCCGTCGATGCGACCGTGTCCGTCTACTCCGGTCCGAGGATCACGCAGCGCTTCCGCGAGATCGATCTGTCGGCGCAGAGCGACATCCTGCTCCAGATCCTCGCGGCACGCTGCCAGTCTGCGGGGGCGCAGCCCGCGGCGCCTCGCGCACTCGTCGCACGAGCCCTCGGTCTGGTCGGAGCACCGCCTCCCGAACTCGCGCCCGTCTCCCTCGAACTCGTCGTCGAGTGCCGGTGACGTCGTGCGCCGGGCGCTGAGCACGTCGGTGATCCGGCTCCTCCGCCACGACCCGGGCGTTCGCCTCGGGGTCGACATCGAGGACGTTCACCAGGCTCGTGTAGCAACCCGCCGCCTCCGCAGCGACTTGCGCACGTTCCAGCCGCTGCTCGACCGCGACTGGGTCAACGCGCTTCGTGACGAGTTGCGCTGGGTCGGGGCCGAGCTCGGGCGCGTTCGCGACGCCGAGGTGCTCCGCGACCGTCTTCGCGCTGCGGCGGCGACCCTCCCGGCTGTCGACCGTCGCGCGGCGACGGCGGTGGTGGCGCCGCTGGTCGCGCAGGTGCGCTCGGCACGGCGGCATCTCCTGACCTCGATCGATACCGACCGCTACTTCGAGATCATCGACCACCTCGTTGCTGCCGCCCGTGCACCCGACCTGAACGCCCAGGCGGCCGCGCCGGCACGTGAGGTCCTTCCGGGCCTTGTCCGCAGGCCCTGGCGTTCGCTGCGGTCCGGCGCGATCGCCTGCCTCCCCGGCGTCCCCGACGAGCAGTTGCACGACCTTCGCATCCGCGCCAAGCGTTGCCGGTACGCAGCCGAGGCTGCTGCGGCCGCGACCGGAAAGCGGGCGGCGGCGTTTGCCAAGGAGGTAGCCGCGCTCCAGGAGGTGCTCGGTGAGCTGCACGATGCTGTCGTCGCGGAGGAGTGGCTCCGGGCGCGCTTGCAGTCGCCGCGTATCCACGACAACGCGCTGTTCGCCACCGGCGAGCTGGTCGCGCTGCAGCGCGATGCGGCGGAACAGTCGCGCGCCGGATGGCCGGCGGTGTGGCGGCGCGTTGAGAAGGGCTGGACCGATGCCTGGAAGTGAGTCGACGAGCTACCTGGTCCGCCATGCGAAAGCGGGATCGCGGGAGCGTTGGACCGCCCCGGATCGCGAGCGCCCCCTGACCGACGCGGGGAAGCTGCAGGCCACAGCCCTCATCAAGTCGATCGGGACGGGGGTTCGGAGCATCAAATCGAGCCCCTACCTGCGCTGCATGGAGACGGTCATGCCGCTCGCGACGGCGCTCGGTTTACAGGTCGTCGAGGAGAGCCGGCTGGCCGAGGGCTCAGGACCCGAGTGGGCGATGGGCGAGCTTGCGGCTGTGCCGGGATCAGTCCTCTGCACGCATGGCGACGTCATGGCCGAGATCGTCACCGTCCTCACGGAGCAGCGCCTGCCGATGAAGGGCGGGATGCAGTGGGCGAAAGCCGGGACGTGGGCGTTCGAGATCGCCGGCGGCAGGATCGTCGCCGGGCGCTACTTGCCGCCGCCGGGCTGAGCCGTAGCCCGCGCGCGCAGCGTCGCGACAGCGATGAGCGCCCCGATGAGGTAGATCGCGGCGATCGGGAGCACCGCGCCGATGTCGAGGGGCCAGTGCAATCCAGCGCCTTCTGCGGCCCAGAACGTCCCGAGGCTGGTGAGCGCGATCCCGACGATGAACTTGAGCGTGTTCTCGGGGATGAGTGCCAGCGGCCTCCGGAGCACGAGGCCCGCCGCCGCGACGAGCACTACCGCGACTGCCGCCCCGATCGCAGCCGGGGCGATCGACGGCCCACCGGCGCCGGCGGCGAACACGATGAACCCGACCTCGAATCCCTCGAGCAGTACCCCTTGGAACGACGTGGCGAGGCCGACCCGATCGAGCGCCTCGCGCTTCCCGGTGGCGAGCCGCTCGCGCTCCGATGCGAACTTCCGATCCTCGTCGTGCATCGCCTTGAGGCCCGCTGCGCGAAGCACCGCCTTGCGCAGCCAGCTGATGCCGAGCGCGAGGATGAGCACACCGATCACGAGCTCGAAGAGCTGGCGTGGAACGTGCGTCAGCACGGTTTCGCCGAGGAGGGCGACAGCGGCAGCGAGGACGGCAAGCGCGCCGGCGGCGCCGAGGAGCGCGGATCTCCAGCCCCGCGTGAGACCGACGGCGAGAACGACGGTCAGGGCCTCGACGGATTCGACAGACGCTCCGGCGAATGCCGTCAGGAAGACGATGATGTCGCGACCCACTAGCGACCTCCGGGAATGCCCACCTGGTCGCCGGCGACCCGGATGAGCACGCTCGTCCACGTCCGGAACGGCCGCCAGGCGTCGGCGATCCGTGCCAGCTCGGCGGGGACTCGCAGGGCCTGGGAGCCCGTAGAAGTGGGCGACGTAGGCGGGAAGGTGCGGTTCGTTGAGCGTCTGGATGTCGGTCGCGCCGGTGGAGCGCAGCAGGATCAGCCCCGCGTACATCGGTCCGATCCCGGGCATGCGCTGCAGGTCGGCGAGCGCGTCCTCGGTTGCCATACCGAGCAGCCGCGACGCCTCGAGGGCGCCGTCCAGCGCGGCGCGGGCAACGCCGTGCAGACGCTCCATCCGCTGCGGCTCGATCGAGGGAAACGAATCGACGCGAAGGAGTGCCTCCGGGAGTGGAAACGCCTCGAGATCGCCCGTCTCGAGGTTGAAAACGTGTCCATGCGCGGCGGCGAGACGCCTGCGAACCGCCGTCGCCTGGACGCGATGGCGGCGCTGGCTCAGGACGGACCACGCAGCGGCTTCGTACGGAGAGTGGAAGAGCACCGGCCGGAGCCCTGGATGCTCGGCCTGGAGACGCCCGATCACCGCGTCACGCGCACCAACCTCCGCCCACGCTAGCCCGGAGTGGTCGAGCGACAGCACGCGCCGAACCTGCGCTTCCACCAGGGATGGATCCGCTTTGCCGAAGACCTGGGCGTGCACGACGCCACCGGGTTCCTGCGTGACGATCGCAGCCGCATGGTGCTGGAGATCGTCGGCGACAAACGCGAGTGACATCGAGTTGCCGTCGGGCTTCGGGCGTCCCGTGTTCGGTCCGAACCCGAAATTCGTGGCGGCAGCCAGCGAGAACGGCCCTTCGGGAACGATCGTGATCTCGCTGGTGGGCGCGTCAGCCACGAACGGTTCCGCCTAGCGAAGACGGAGGATCAGGTTGATGACCACCGTGAGCACCACGCTCACGACGATACAGAACGCCACCGGGAAGAAGAACGAGACGTTTCCGTTGCTGACCGAGATGCTGCCAGGCACCTGGGTCACGCCGGCACGGGTCAGGAGCAGGATCACCCCGCCCAGCACGGCGATCACCGCTCCGGCGATCAGAAGGAGCTTTCCGACGTCTCCGAATGCCATGAGACCACTCTAAGGTAGAGTCCGCCGAACGCATCCACTTCAAGCAGGTCCGAGAGGCCGGCAAGGGATCGCGGCGCCGCCGCGCGGCTGCCCCGGCCTGCGCCGCTCGGGCTGGAGGACATGACGCGATGACGGTCGAGACGGCGCCGAGACGGGCTCTCGGCAATGTCATCAGCAGCGAGCAGTTCGACCGTCCGCTCCTCGATCACATCTTCGAACGGGCGTCCGCGCTCGCCGGCGTTCGCGACGATCGTCTCGCGCACAACATCATGGCGACGCTCTTCTACGAGCCGAGCACGCGGACGAGGCTGAGCTTCGAATCCGCGATGCTGCGTCTCGGCGGCGCCGTGCTCGGGACTGAGGCGGCGCACACCTTCTCGAGCGCCATCAAGGGCGAGACCCTCGAGGACACCATCCGTATGGTCTCGACGTACGCCGACGTGATCGTGCTGCGCCACGATCAGGAGGGCGCAGCGGCGCGGGCAGCGGCCGTCGCATCGGTTCCGGTGGTCAACGCCGGTGACGGTCCCGGCGAACACCCGACGCAGGCGCTCCTCGACCTGTACACGATCGAGCGCGAGCTCGGGCACGTCGAGGGTGTGCAGATCGCGTTCTGCGGTGACCTCCGCTTCGGCCGCACGGCGCGCTCCCTCGCGCTTCTCATGGCGCTGTACCCCGGTGTCGGCATGACGTTCGTCGCGCCGAAGGTGGTGCAGGTGCGACGCGACATCCTCGACCGGCTCGAGGCGCGCGGCATCACGTGCCGCCTCGCCGATCAGCTGACCGACGTGCTCGACGGCATCGACGTCGTCTATCAGACGCGCGTGCAGAAGGAGCGCTTCACCGATCCAGCCGAGTACGAGCTGGCGCGCTCTGCCATCCGCATCGACGCGGCGCTCATGCAGCAGCTGCCGTCAACTGCGATCGTCATGCATCCGCTGCCGCGCGTCGACGAGATCGCCCCGGAGGTCGACGCCGATCCGCGTGCCGCCTACTTCCGCCAGGCCGCCAACGGCGTTGCGATCAGGATGGCGCTCCTCGAGATGCTGCTCGCATGAGGAATTTGCGATGAGCGGCCTCGCTCAACCGTTTGAGGACTTTCCGTGCCTGCTCGACGCCGCGGCGTTGCGCAGGATCACCCTGCGTCTGGCGCACGAGATCGTCGAACGCCATCCGAACCTGGACGCGGTCGTGCTCGTCGGCATTCCGACGCGCGGCGTGCCGCTCGCACGCGCTGTCGCGCAGCAACTCGTGTCCCTCGGCCAGACCGCGCCGCTCGTCCTCGTCCTCGACCCGAGCGGGCATCGCGATGATCGACCTCGTCCCACCGCGCCGCAACCGGCGCTCTCCGACGCGGACGGCGGACCCGCGCCGCGCATCGACGGAGCGGTGGTGATCGTCGTCGACGATGTCCTTTACACCGGACGGACGGTGCGCGCCGCACTCGATGCACTCGTCGACTGCGGCCGCCCGGCAGTGATTGAAGTGCTGACGTTGATCGATCGCGGACATCGCGAGCTGCCACTCCGAGCCACATATGTCGGCAAGAACGTCCCCACTGCGCCGGGGGAGCGTGTCGTCGTGCGCATGCGCGAGACCGACGGGGTCGAGGGCGCGTGGCTGCGCCGGAGCGTCCAACCGTGAACGCGATCCTGCGCGGTGTCCGTGTGATCGATCCGCTCGGCCGCCTCGATTCCGCCGGTCAGGACGTGTGGATCGACGGCGGCAAGATCCTCGCGATCTACCACCACATCGATGCCGACGGTGTGCCGATCGTCGATCTGACCCCGCCCGAGGGCGTCGAGCCGTGTGTGCTGTGCCCAGGTTTCATCGATCTGCACGCGCATCTGCGCCAGCCGGGCGACGAGGAAGCAGAGACGCTGCAGAGCGGCGCGCGCGCAGCGGCCGCCGGTGGATACACGCATGTCGTCGCGATGGCGAACACGACACCGCCGATCGATACACCGGAGCGCGTTGCCGAAGCTCGCGTCATGGCCGCGAACCTGCCGGTGTCGATCCTGCAGGCAGCTGCACTCACGCGCGATCTGGAAGGGACGGCGCTCGTCGACATCAAGCGCTGCATCGAGGCCGGTGCCATTGCCATCAGCGACGATGGACGCAACGCGATCGCGCCGCGTCAGCTCGCGATCGCGCTCGCAGAAGCGGGACACCTGTTTCGCGCGGTGTTCGTCCATCCCGAGGACGAGGAGATGATCGCCCAGGCCAACGCGACACAGGGCGCAGTCTCCCGGAGCCCGCTGCGACCGCCGGACAGCGAGACCCGCGCGGTCAACCTCGCGATTCGCGCGCTGACGCACGCGCGTGTCGGTCACCTGCACCTCCAGCACCTCTCCTGCGAAGCGTCGGTCGCGTCGCTGCAACGCGCACGGCACCAGGGCTTGATGGTGAGCGCGGAGGTGACGCCGCACCACCTTGCGATGTGGCTGCCCGTTGCCGAGGAGCCTGACCCGCCCGCGTTGCTCAAGATCAATCCACCGCTGCGCACCGAACGCGATCGGACTGCCCTCGTGCGCGCGCTTCGCGAGGGAGTGATCGAAGCGGTGGCAACCGACCACGCGCCGCATCGCGCTGCCGAGAAGTCGGTGGGGTACGACGATGCGGCGCCAGGCATGGTGGGACTCGAGACCGCGCTTGCCACGTGCATCACCATCGGTGGCATGGGGGGCGAGTGGCTGCCTGCGCTGATCGAGCGCATGACCGTCGGCCCGCATCGCATTCTCGGCCCCAACTCCGGCGTCCCCGAGCCGCGACTGCGCATCGGTGAGGCTGCCACCTGCACGCTCTTCGACCCCGCGGCCGAGTGGACCGTCGGCGAGGGTGCGTGGCAGTCCAAGTCGCGCAACACGCCGCTGCTCGGCAGCCGGCTGCGCGGCCGAGTGCTGCTCACCATGGCCGGCGGGCGCGTGATCCATCAGGACCCGGCGCGCGTGCCGATCGAGTTGGGGATGGTGACCGGTGCCTGAGATGCGCGGACGTCTCGCACTGGAGTCGGGCGCGACCTTCGACGGCATCCTCTTCGGTGCGCCGATTGCGCAGGCGCAGAGTGGCGAGGTCGTCTTCAACACCTGCATGACCGGGTACCAGGAGGTGATCTCCGACCCGTCGTACGCCGGGCAGGTGGTGGTGATGACCTATCCGCTCATCGGCAACTACGGCTGTCGCGACGACACCGCGGAGTCGGGAAGCGTGCAATGCCGCGCCCTTGTGGTGCGTGAGCTCTCGCCCGACATCGGGCATGCGCGTGGCGAGCGCAGCCTCGAAGAGGAGTTGCGTCGCAACGGTGTGCCCGGTCTGCGGGGCGTGGACACACGCGCGCTGACGCGCCACCTCCGGGATCACGGCACGCTGCGCGGCGTCATCGCCGCGTCATCGTCGATGTCGGCGGAGGAGCAGGTTGCCGCCGCGCGCTCCGCTCCGTTCGTCAGCGACGAGGACCTGGTCGGTCTCGCGTCGATCGATGAACCCTGGCAGTCGTTCGCGGAACCGCTCGACATCACGCTGCACCGCGGCGTGGTGCTGTCGGGAGGTGAGAACGCATGGAAGGGCATTCGCGTCGCCGTCATCGACTACGGCCTGAAACGCAACCAGCTGCGTGCGTTGTGCAGCCGTGGTGCAGAGGTCGTGATCATCCGTCAGGACGCGCGCATCGAGGATGTGCTGCGTCACGAGCCGCACGGCGTCGTGCTCTCGAATGGACCGGGTGATCCCGCGCGTCTGCCGCATGCGGTGCAACTCTGCCGCGATCTTCTCGAGCGACGCGTCCCGTTGCTCGGCATCTGCCTCGGCCATCAGATCCTTGGGCAGGCCGCCGGTGCGACGACGTCACGGCTCCGCTTCGGTCATCACGGTGGGAACCACCCGGTGCGCGACGCCGAGAGCGGCGCTGTGTACGTCACCTCGCAGAACCACGAGTTCCAGGTCGATGCGGAGTCGCTGCCTGCGGACTCGGGTTGGTACGTGAGCGAGCGAAATCTGAACGACGGGAGCGTTGAAGGGCTCCGGCATCGTGAGCTCCCCGCGTTCTCTGTGCAGTACCACCCGGAAGGCGCTCCGGGGCCGCAGGACCGCGCGGCGGTGTTCGACGAGTTCCTGCGGTTGTGCAGCTCCGGGCGATCGGCGGACGGGGAGTCGCGTCGCTCAGACAACGCTCCGCGGTTCGCCCTCGGTCGCCGAGAAACCGAAGTGCGTGCTCGTGATCGGCTCGGGGCCGGTGATCATCGGACAGGCGGCGGAGTTTGACTACGCGGGGACGCAGGCGTGCCGCGCGCTGCGGGAGGAGGGGATTCGCGTCGTCCTGGTCAACAGCAATCCGGCGACGATCATGACCGACGACTCTTCCGCCGATGCGGTGTACGTCGAGCCGCTCACGGTTGAGGTGGTCGAGCGCGTTATCGCCGCAGAGCGGCCGGACGGATTGCTCGCGACGTTGGGTGGGCAGACGGGACTGAACCTTGCGGTTGCGCTGGACGACGCGGGGGTGCTCGAGCGGTACAACGTCCGGATCCTGGGGACGGGATTGCGCGCGATTCGCACGGCCGAGGATCGCGAGAAGTTCAAGACCCTGCTGACGTCCATCGGAGAACCCACGCCGGAGTCCGCGACGGTGGCGACGCTTGCTGATGCGCGCGCGCTTCGTGAGCGTATGGGACTGCCGCTCGTGGTGCGGCCCGCGTTCACACTCGGTGGCACCGGTGGCGGTCTCTGCGAGACCGAAGAGCGGTACGCGGAAACGATTCTCGCCGGCCTCGCCGCATCGCCGATCAGTCAGGTCCTTGTCGAGCGGTCGCTCGCGGGATGGCGCGAGATTGAGTACGAGGTCGTCCGTGACGCTGCGGGAACGTGCATCACGATCTGCAACATGGAAAACCTCGATCCGATGGGCGTGCACACCGGCGACTCGATGGTTGTCGCACCCTCGCAGACACTCACGGATCGCGAGCATCAGCAGTTGCGCAGTGCGGCACTGCGCATCATCAACGCTCTCGGTATCGAGGGCGGCTGCAACGTGCAGTTCGCGCTGGCACCGGACTCGCACGAGTACCACGTCATTGAGGTCAACCCGCGCGTGTCGCGTTCGTCTGCGCTCGCATCGAAGGCGACCGGCTTTCCGATCGCGCGCGTCGCGGCCAAGATCGCCGCGGGCAAGCGACTCGACGAGATCCCGAATGCCGTCACCGGGAAGACGTGCGCGGCTTTCGAGCCGGCGCTCGACTACTGCGTCGTCAAGATCCCGCGCTGGCCGTTCGACAAGTTCCCCGAGGCCGACCGTCGCCTCGGGACGCAGATGAAGTCCACCGGCGAGGTGATGGCCATCGAGCGATCGTTCGAAGCGGCGTTCAGCAAGGCGTTGCGTTCGCTCGAGCAGCCGGCGCCCGACCCGGCTGCGCTGCACGAGCCGGTGCTCATCGACGTCGCCAACGATCGGCGCGCCCATGCGCTGCTCGAGGCGCTGCGCGGCGGCGCGACGACCGAGGACCTTGCGCGCAGGAGTGGCATCTCGATCTGGTTCCTGCGCCGCCTCGCGAACATTGTCGGCTGCGAGGAACATCTGCGCTGGGGTGGCCTCGACGATGACGCGTTGCGCGCGGCGAAGATGGTCGGTCTCACCGACTCGCGCATCGCGTCCTTGTGCGGGGAAGACGCCGGAGGAGATTCGCGCGCGTCGCGACGCGGCGGGCGTGCGCCAGGTGTTCAAGTGTGTCGACACGTGTGCCGCGGAATTCGAAGCGGCAACGCCGTATTACTACTCCACCTACGAGATCGAGGACGAGGGACCCGCGGCCACCGCGCTCGCGCCCGACACCGTCGTCGTGCTCGGCAGTGGACCGATCCGCATCGGCCAGGGCATCGAGTTCGACTACTGCAGCGTGCACGCCGCCACGGCGTTGCGCGCGCAGGGCGTCGACGCGGTGATGATCAACAGCAACCCGGAGACCGTGAGCACGGACTTCGACTGCAGCACGCGCCTGTATTTCGAGCCGCTCGACGAGGAAGCCGTCACCGCGGTCATCGACGAGGAGCGGGCGTCCGGGGTCGTCGTGCAATTCGGTGGCCAGACGGCGATCAACCTCGCCGAACCACTGGACCGCGCGGGCGTCGCAATTCTCGGCAGCAGTATCGCGAGCATCGATCTCGCCGAAGACCGGCGCGCTTTCGAATCCCTGATGCGGTCGCTCTCGATCGCGCAGCCGCACGGCGCGGCGACCACCGATCTCGACGAGGCACTCGCCATCGCCGAAGAGATCGGCTTCCCGGTGCTCGTGCGGCCGTCGTACGTGCTCGGCGGCCGGGCGATGGAAATCGTGCACACGCGGGGTGCGCTGCAGCGGTATCTCGAGGCCGCGATGGCCGCGCTCCCCGCGGACACGGTGCGCCGGCGCGGCACGGTCCTCATCGACCGCTATCTGTTTGGCACCGAGGTGGATGTCGACGCGATCAGTGATGGCGAGACCGTGGTGATTCCGGGTCTCATGGAGCACGTGGAGCGCGCCGGCGTCCACAGCGGGGACTCGATGGCGGCGTATCCCGCGCGCCGGCTCGACGACGACGTGCGCGCGTTGATCGTCGACGCGACGGTCCGGATCACGCGAGCGCTCGATGTTCGCGGTCTGTGCAACATCCAGTTCGCCGTGCACCGTGGCATCCCGCACGTGCTGGAGGTCAACCCGCGCGCGTCCCGAACCGTGCCCTTCCTCAGCAAGATCACCGGCGTGCCCATGGTCGAGCTCGCCACGCGCGTCATGCGCGGCGCGACGCTCGCGGAGCTCGGCTGGACGACCGGCCTTGTACCCTCGCGGCCGCTTGTTGCCGTCAAGGCGCCGGTGTTCTCCACCGTCAAGCTGATCGATGTCGACACCGCGCTCGGTCCGGAGATGAAGTCGACCGGTGAGGTCATGGGCATCGACACCGATCTCGGTGCGGCACTGGAGAAGGCGTTCATCGCGGCGCTCGGCGAGATGCCGTCCAGCGGCGGTGTCCTGTGCAGCATCGCCGACGTCGACAAGGCCGAGGCGCTGCCGATCGTCGCGCAGCTGAGCACGCTCGGCTTCACCATCTACGCGACGGCGGGAACTGCAGCGGCGCTTGCGAGCGCTGGGATCTCCGCGGTCTCGGTGGGGAAGATCGGCCACGGGCGGCCGAACGTCATCGACGTCATCGAGGACGGGAGGGTGTCGATCGTCCTCAACACCGTCTCCAACTTCGACACCGATGAGCTCGATTTCGCCGGGGATGGCGGCGCGGCCGCGGTCGGTCGAACCGTCAAGGACGGGTATCGCATTCGCCTTGCAGCCGAGCAGCGGCGCATCCCGTGCTGCACCTCGCTCGACACAGCCGCGGCGCTCGTGGATGCGATCGGGCGGCACACGTCGGGACAGAGCGTCCGTGTGGCCACTGTCCGTGCGTATCGGGAAGGCCTTGTCCAGGCGGTCACGTGACCGCGGATCTGAGCAAGGCTGCGCTCGAGACGGGCGAGGTGCTCGTCGTCGAGAGTGTCGGCGGCGGCATCCTCGAGCTGGTGGTGCGTCTTCCGCACCTGGCTGCCACAGCGATGCCCGGATCGTTCGCGCAGCTGAGGTGCGGCACCGGGACGACGCCGCTGCTGCGCCGGCCGTTCAGCGTCGCCTGGACGTATGACGACACGTGCGGCTTCGTGTTCGAAGCGGTGGGCGCCGGGACGCGCCTGCTCGCCGAGTTGCAGCCGGGCGACCGGTTGGACAGTCTCGGTCCGCTCGGCCATGGCTTCACCCTGGTCGAGCAGGGCCCGGTGATCTGCGTCTCCGGCGGCCTGGGATGTGCGCCGTTTCCGCTGCTCATCAATGAGCTTCGCCGCCGTGGCGTTGCTGACATTGCTGTCTTGAACGGCGCGCGCACCGCAGCGCGCCTGTACCCCGCCGAGCGGTTCGACCGGTCCGCGATCACCGTCGTCGCGGAAGCGACCGACGATGGCACTCGCGGCCACCACGGATCCGTCGCCGAGTTGCTCGGCGCCGCGCTGAGCTCGCAGCCAACGGCGATCTACGCCTGTGGGCCGAATCCGATGCTCGGTGCGGTGATGGAGGCGCTGACGGAGTCAGGCGCCGAGCTGCCGCCCGTCATCGAGGCATCGCTCGAAGCGCCGATGGGATGCGGCTTCGGCACATGTCTCGGCTGCGCGCTGCCGATGCTCGATGGCGACGGGGGCAGTGTGTGGAAGCTCTGCTGCACGGATGGCCCGGTGCTGTCGATGCGCGACGTCGACTGGCCGGCGCTCAGCGCGCTGCCCGGCGCCGACGTCGCATGAGCGAAGCCACCGCGGTCGGCGTCGACCTCGGCCGCGGTCTCGTGCTGCCCAATGCGGTGGGCCTGGCCAGCGGGACCGCCGGATACGGCTTCGAGCTAGCGCAACTCATCGACCTCGACCGCCTTGGTGCGCTGTACACGAAGGGCACGACTGCCGCGCCCCGCGACGGCAACCCGCCACCTCGCGTCGCGGAAACCGGCGGCGGGATGCTCAACAGCATCGGCTTGCAGAACCCGGGTGTTGACGTCGTTGCCCGCGAGTACGCGCCGCGCTGGCGCGGATGGACGATTCGGGTGATCGTCAACGTTGCCGGCGGCTCGGTCGAGGAGTACGTGCACTGCACGCAGGTGCTCGAGGATATTGCGGAGGTCGCCGGTCTCGAGCTGAACATCTCGTGCCCGAACATCAGTGGCGGACTCGATTTCGGCCGCGATCCGGATGCGGCGGCGAGACTCGTCGCGGCAGTGCGCGCGGCGACCGAGCGCTGCATCATCGTGAAGCTGAGCCCGAACGTCACCGATATCGCGGCAGTCGCCCGCGCCGTCGAAGACGGCCGGCGCCGACGCGGTGTCCGCGGTGAACACCTACATCGGCAGAAAGATTCATCGAGCCAGCGGCCGCTCGGTCCTCCCGCTCGGCACCGGCGGGCTGAGCGGACCCGCCATTCAGCCGCTCGCGCTCGCGGCTGTCGCGGCGGTGTGCGACGCGGTGCACATCCCCGTCATCGCCGTCGGTGGCATCGTTGACGCACCGTCAGCACAGGACTTTCTCACCGTCGGCGCGCGTGCCGTCCAGGTGGGGACGGCGACGTTCGTCAACCCCGAGACCGCCTTGCAGGTGCTCGACGGTCTCGGGGTCTGACAGCAGCGGTTAGTTCAGCTCGCCGGCACCCACCGGGACCGGTGCCGTTCCCGGGAGTTTGTGGCCATTGACCTCGAACAACTCGTCCGGCGACATGTCGATCGCCACCTCGCCGTGGAGCGCCAGGTCGCCCACCTCGAGCTCTTCATCGGTCATGCGCAGCGGCACGATGAGACCGACGAGCTTGATGACCACAAAGGTCGCGACTGCGTCGTACACGATGATGAAACCGAGCGCGAGTGCCTGCAATCCCAGTTGCTTCGCGTTGCCGTAGAGGAGTCCGGTGACCGCCACCGAAGCGGTGCCTCCCGTGCCGACGTACACGATCATGTTCGGTGACGCGAACACGCCGGTCATGAGGCCCCCGAATGCACCCGCCACGCCGTGGGTGTGGAAGACGCCGAGGGTGTCGTCGACGCGCGTGAAGATGCGCGTCTTGCCGAACTTGTTCATGGACAGCCACGGCAGCACGCCCGCACCGATGCCGATCGCAAACGCCGCGTAGGCATTGATGTAGCCGGCGCCAGGCGTGATTGCCACCAGGCCGGCGATCATCCCGCTGATCATCCCGATGATCGTCGGCTTCTTGAGGAAGAAGATGTCCATGATCATCCAGGTCAGCAGCGCTGTCGCGGTGCAGAGATGAGTGTTGAGCACCGCCGCCGACGCGTCGGCATTGGCGAAGTACGGATCACCACCGTTGAAGCCGCTCCAGCCGAGCCAGAGCAGGCCGCCGCCCGCGACGGCCAGCATGATGTTGCTGGGCCTGTTGTTCTGCCGGTCCTTGAGGAGCCGCGGGCCGAGCACCGCTGCCGCCACGAAGGCTGACACCGCGGCCGCGACGTGGATGACGTAGCCACCGCTGTAGTCCACCGCGCCCAGCGCCCCGAGCCAGCCACCACCCCAGAGGCTGAATGCGCCGACCGAGTACACCAACGTGATCCAGAGCGGGACGAACAGCGCCCACGCCTTGAAGCTGATCCGGCCGAGCAGCGCGCCGCCGAGGATGATCACGGTGATCGTCGCGAAGACGAACTGGAAGTAGACGAGCGACGACATCGGGAATCGCAACGCCGGGATCAAGCCGGTGAGCAATGGGATGCTCGCCTGCTGCTCGAGGTCGGTCGCGCCGGCGACGGGATGCGGAACGCCCACGAACGTCGTTGCCGCCCCGGCGATGTGCAGCGGCTGCCCGAAGCTCATGTCGTATGCGAAGAACATCCAGATGACGAGTGTCATCGCGAATGCGTAGACGACCATGAGCGCCGAGTTGACCGCGAACTTGCGCTTCATCAACCCCGCATAGAGGATCGCCAGCCCGGGGATGCTCATGATCCCGACCAACGTCGCCGACGTGAGTTGCCACGCGGTATCGCCGGAGTTCAGCCAGCTTGGATCCGGATTCAGGGTTGCGAGCATTGCGAGACCTCACCTGTGCTTCTGGTTGGGAAGTAAGCGCGGTGCGCTATGCAGGCAAAGTCTGTCAGCGGCTGATGCCCCGTTCTTCAGCCACGGCGCACACATCGACGCGTCGCCGTATGTACAGCGCGCACGAGCGACGCCTGTGACTCCACACAGCCGTCCGCCCCGTCGGAGACGGCGCTACGTCAGACCGCGGTGGCGATGTACCGCTGCGGAACGCTCGAGTCCGTTCCGTCCCGAGATCACGAGATCCACAGCCTGCACCGGCCTCCCCGTGAAATATCCCTGCGCACGATCACAACCGAGCAGCGAGAGCAGTTCGAGGGTCGCGAGTGTTTCGATCCCCTCGGCGACAACGGTGAGGCCGAGCGCGTGACCCAGCTCGATGGTGGCGCGCACGAGTTTCACGTCCTGCTCCCTGCCGTCGGCGATCAGTCCGTTGATGAACGACCGGTCGAGCTTGAGCTCGGTGACCGCGAGTCCGCCGAGGTAGGCGAGGGATGTGAAGCCGGATCCGAAGTCGTCGATGGAGATGCCGAGGCCAAGCGTTCGCAGCTCGTCGATGACCTGCCTGCATCCCTCGAAGTCACGAATGATCGTGGTCTCGGTGATCTCGAGGATCAGCGCCGACGCGGGCACGCGGAAGCGCCGCAGTGCGCTGCGCACCATATCGATGAACCCCGGATCGAGCAGGTTCGAGGACGAGATGTTCACCGAGACCGCAAGCCGGGTCCCGTCCGCCCGCCACGCTGCGCATTGCGCCAGCGCGTGCTCGAGCACGAGACGCGTGATGGGACCCATCAGACCCGCACCTTCGGCCAGCGGCAGGAAGTCCAGAGGAGGGACCATGCCGATCCGCGGATGCGGCCAGCGCAGCAGCGCCTCCACGGCTGTCGTCTCACCGCTGCGCAGGTCTACCTGCGGCTGGTAATGGAGCACCAACTCCTCCTGCTCGACAGCCGCACGAAGCTCGTCGACGAGCATGAGGCGGTTGCCGCCGTCATCGATGTCGGGTTGATACACCTCGTACGCGCGCTGGCCGAGCTTGGCCCGGTACATCGCAACGTCCGCGCAGCGCATGAGCCCGCCACTGTCGACTGCGTCGCTGGGGGCCATCGCAATGCCGATGCTCGCGCTGACCCGAACGCTCACCGCGTTGAGGTCGAACGGTTGCTCGAGAAGCGCCGTAAGGCGCTGCGCAAGACCGGCCGCGTACTCCGGTTCGGTGTCGATGAGCACGGCAGCGAGCTCGTCGCCGCCGATCCGCACGAGCACGTCGCTGGAGCGCATCGAACCGAGGAGCCTCGGTCCGAGCTGGCGGAGGAGCTCATCACCCGCTGAGTGTCCGAAGGAGTTGTTGATCTCCTTGAAGCGGTCGAGATCGACGAAGAGGAACGCGAGGTTGCGTGGTGGTGTCTGGGGATCGAGATGGTCGGCGAAGTAGGCATCAAGGAGGCTCATCAACCGGCGGCGATTGCCGAGTCCGGTGAGCTCGTCGGTCACGGCCTGTCGATGACGCTCCTCGGTGAGTGCCCGCAGCCCGTGCACTGAGAATGCGAGGCGGATCCCGACGACAACGAGCGTCGCCGTCGCGAGGCCGAGCGCGACCGGAGTCACGTGATGCTGGACCGCTCCGAACAGCAGGATCACCAGGCCTGCGGCGGCGCCGGCGCCTGGAAGGACGAAGCCGGGCATCCGGCCGGTCTCGACCAGGTCACGGCGGCCGGCGGGTGCCCAGACCGACATCGACATCAGGAGGATTGCGGCCGGCCACGCGAGCCCGTCGAAGACGTCGCCGAGATGGGATGGCGCTCCCGCGGCCCCGAACAGGTTGAACGTGTCGCCGATCGAGTTGACGCCGCAGGCGGCTGCGAAGAGGAGCCACGGGAGTCGCCTTCCCGGCAGTACCGCGGTACCGCCCACCACCAGGGCCAGGAGGAGCACATCCCCGATCGGATAGACGAGGTTGACGGCGATGCCCAGCGTCGAGATCGACGGGCCGAGTGAGACCTCGACCGTATGGAACACGAACGCCGCGCAGACCGCGGCGGCGCCGAGGCCCGCCACGGCACCGTCGAGCCACGTGGCGGGCAGGAGCCGCGTGATCTCCTTCCGCAGCATGAGGATGACCGCAATGTATGCGAGAGGGAAGAATGTGATGTAGGGAATGTCCGCCACCGACGGCGTCGGCGCTGTGCCACCGTTCCACTTCTCCCAGGTGAGAATCGCGTCACCGAGTGCCCAGACGAAGACCGCTGAGCCGAGGACCAGCGCGATCGCCTGCCCAGGGCCTCGTTGCAGCCCGCGCATCAAGAGCAGGCCGACCCCGATGAACTCGAACGCCACCACGCCCCAGCCGTCGATCCACGGCCACGACGTGTCCGGGCTCCGCACGATCAGGGCGACCACGTACGCCAGGAGCGCGGTGCCCAAGACCCCATAGACGATCCAGAGTGCCCGCGGCGGCCGCCCGGGTGTCCGGGCAGTCACGACAGTCGAGCGTGGAAGGCGTATGGCCGCGGAACGCACCTCAGGAGCTTTGCGTATTCGCTGTCGAATTCCAGTTGCGACCGTGGAACGACAATGATCTCAGCCGCTCTGTTCGGGTGACGCCCCCCTAAGGGGGGCTGTCCCTGCCGTCCTAGGGGTGGCGATCGTAGATGTCGAGATCGATGAGCGCGACGTGGAGAGCGACCGGGCCCGACCGAAGAATGCCCGTCCGGACGAGCACCGGCTGGAATGGCGCGAGTGCAGTCACGGATTGGGCGAAGTCCTGCCCCGTGAAGCTGAGCAGGAGTATCTGCGCCGGCTGTCGCTGCTCGATCATCTCGCGCCCTGGAGGGGACAGCACCCCGAGCGGGCTCGGGATGGAGTCGAAGAACGCGTGATAGATGCCGATCGGCCCGAGGATCTGCTGTTGCTCGTTCCTCGGCCACCAGATGAGCAACTGCTCACCGGAATACGTAGCCGGTCCTACGAACTTCGGCAGGTCGGCGGTGACGACGTAGAGCCCCACCGCCCTTGAATCGTCGCCGCCGAGCGCCGTTGCATAGGCGGGGGTCGCGTCGAAGATGGTGCCGGGGAGCACGAGGTGGGAAGGGATCCGCGACACGGTGAGAACGAGAAGGGATCCGGACAGCAGCGCGAGCGAGACGCACGAACCAAGCCGTGTCCTGGGCCTCGACACAGCGTTCCTGAACCGGCTCGCGACGACCGCGAGCACGACGACGATGAGCGCGAACATGTCGCCAAACGGCAGCCAGCCAAACGACGGCACGTGCGGGTCGATCTCGTAGGCGAGTGGCACGAGCAGCAGCAACAGCGGCAATGCCCAGGTCGATGGAGGGCTGTCAAGGATGGGACGGGTCAGCTGCACGAGGGCCATCGCGAGCAGCAGGCTGAGTCCAGCCCACAGCAATGACGAGAAATAGTGGACTTCGAGGATCTGCACGCTGCCCACGAACTGCAGCAACACGCAGACGAGCAGCTGAGTCGCACACGCAAGACCAACGACGAGCTGCGGCGTCGGAATGCTCTTGACGCGGCGCCCGAACGCGACCAGGCCCACGGCGACAATCGCAGGTGGGACAAGGAGATATGCCACGAACGGTGCCCACCGCCAGCTCGCCGAGTGGAACTGCGCCTCGTTCGACTTGTGGCTCAGGTAGACCACCAACTCGATGGTCGGAAGGACGAAGTCGAACTGCCCCAGCAAGAGACCGGATGCAACCATGAACACAGCCGTCACGGCGACTGCGGACACCACCATCACGAGCGCGTCGCGGTAGATGTGCGCGGGTTCACGCCACAGCCGGATGACTCCATACACAGCGAGCGTCGCAAGGACCAGCGGCGCTGACGTGGCGATCGACCAGACGGCGAGCGTGAAACACACAGCGCTCACCGCAAGCCACGCGACGCGATGGCGTGCCGACGGCATCACGAGGCACGCAGTTCCGGCGATGAGGTATGAGATTGCGGCTGAGTTCGGAAAGTCGGTACCCCAGGCGGTGATGACGACGGGGCTGCTGAGGATCACGATCGCCGCCACGGCGCCGGCAGAGCGGC